>NZ_JAINZZ010000007.1 GCF_019890725.1 Actinacidiphila acidipaludis | reverse complement strand
GCAGTGCCGATTACCCACAGCTGGCCCCGGGTCCGGCCGCGGGCGCCGGGGCGCCCGCGGGTGATCCGCTCACCGGCCGGCCGTCGCTCACAGGCCGGAGTCGGCCGTCCGCACCAGGATCCTGCGGCAGTTCTCGCACCGCACGACCTCGTTGGCGGGCGCCGCGCGCACCTCGTTGAGCTCGGTGATGTTCAGTTCGAGGCGGCAGCCCTCGCAGCGCTTCTGGTACAGCCGGGCCGCGCCGACGCCGCCCTGCTGCGCGCGCAGCTTGTCGTAGAGGCCGAGAAGGTCGGCCGGAACGTCGGCGGCCAGCGTCTCCCGGTCCTTGGCGACGTTGAAGCCCTCGGCGTCGATGCCCTCCAGCTCGGCCGTCTTGCGCTGCTCGGCCTCGGCCACCTTGGCCTCCACCGAGGCGACGCGCTCGGCGAGTTCCGCGGCACGCTGCTGGGCGGCCTCACGCCGCTCCATGACCTCCAGGACGACGTCCTCCAGGTCGGACTGGCGCTTGGCGAGCGAGGCGATCTCGCGCTGCAGGTTCTCCAGGTCCTTCGGCGAGGTGACCACGCCGGAGTCCAGGCGCTGCTGGTCGCGGGTCGCGCGCTGGCGCACCTGGTCGACGTCCTGCTCGGCCTTGGTCTGCTCGCGCGCGGTGTCGCCGTCCTGGGTCCGGGCGGCGACCAGCAGGTCGCGGAGCTGGGCCAGGTCGGCGCCGAGCCGCTCCAGTTCGGCGTGCTCGGGCAGGTTCTTGCGCTTGTGGTCCAGCTGCGCGATGCGCGAGTCGAGGGCCTGGACTTCGAGAAGCCGGATCTGGTCGGCGGGATCGGCGTTCAGCGGGGGGCTCCTGGGCTGTCGGAGGAAGAGGCGCTCGGGGCGCCGGGTGTGGGAGTGCCGGCGGGCGTGGGACGGCCGGCCGGCGACGTGGAGGGGGCGTGCACGGTCCACGGGTCGGTGACCGTGTGCGAGACATGGGTGCGCAGGGCCCACCCGTGCCGGTCGGAGATCTCGTCGAGCTGGCCGGCGGCCTGCTCGCACCAGGGCCACTCGGTGGCCCAGTGGGCGGCGTCGACCAGGGCGGGGCGGCCCGCCAGCCGGGCCTCGGAGGCCGGGTGGTGCCGCAGGTCGGCGGTCAGGAACACGTCGACCCCGGCCGCGCGCACCTCGTCGAAGAGGCTGTCGCCCGAGCCGCCGCAGACCGCGACGGTGCGCACCTCGGCGTCCGGGTCGCCGGCGACCCGCAGGCCGGTGGCGGTCGCCGGCAGGCCGTGGGCCGCGCGGGCCGCGAACTCGGCGAGGGTCAGGGGGGCGTCCAGCTCGCAGATCCGGCCGAGGCCGCGGCGGCCGGCCGGGTCCGAAGGGTCGGGCACCAGCGGGCCGGTGACACGCAGGTCGACGGCGGCTGCCAGGGCGTCCGAGACGCCCGGGTCGGCGCGGTCGGCGTTGGTGTGCGCGACGAGCAGGGCGACGCCGTTGCGGATCAGGTCGTGCACGACCCGGCCCTTGAACCCGGCCGGGCCCAGCGGCGCGACGGTCGTGGTCCCGCGCAGGTACAGGGGGTGGTGGGTGACCAGCAGGTCCGCGCCGATGCGGACGGCCTCGTCGGCGACCTCGGGAACGGGGTCGACGGCGAACAGGACGCGGGACACCTCGGCCGCCGGATCGCCGCAGACCAGGCCCACGGCGTCCCAGGACTCGGCGAGCTCCGCGGGCCACAGGGCGTCGAGAGCAGCGATGACGTCGGAGACAGTGGGCACGGAAGGAAGGTTACCTGGCTCGCCGGGGGCGCCGGAAAGCGCGGACGGGACCGCCGCCGTGAGGGGCCGCGAGGCCGTTCGGAGCGGCTCGTCGCACGCGGCACAGAGCAGCACAACCGTCCCGTTGACGTCACGGAATCACCGCAACCGACACCCTTACGTGTGAACCGCCCGCCTTCGCGTTGATCGTCCGGAAGTACGAAAACTACCGTTCCGTGCCGGAGGTGGACGACTGCCATGACTGCCAGAGCGAAGACCGCGGGAGCCGCCGGCACGGAGGGCGCGGGCGCGCCGTCCCAGGAGACGCCGGGCACGGTGGGTGAGGCGTGGGGGGCACGTGGTGCGCAGGTTGCCCGCGGGGCGCGGGGGGCGCGGCGCACCCGGGCCTCCGGCCGTGGGGCCGCCGCGGAGGAATCCGGCCAGGGCGGGGGCGGCTCCGGTGCGGGCGGCGCGGGCGGCTCGGGTGCGGGCGGCTCGGGTGCGGGCGGCTCGGGCGCCGGGGCAGGGGGCCGGGCGGGCGCCGCTGAGCCCGCACAGGTCGGCGGGTCGGACCCCGGCGGGGCGGGGGCGGGTACGTCGGGCACCACGAGCGGTTCGGGTGCCGAAACGGTCGGCCATGCGGCCGCCGCGACGGGTTCGGGCGGCCCGGCCGCCGGGACGGTGAGCCAGGCGAGCGCGCCGGGGGCGGGTGCGGCGGGCGCCACGGAGCCCGCACAGGTCAGTGCGTCGGACGCGGCAGGGGTAGTCGGCCCTGACTCGCCGGGTGACCCGGAGGTGGGTGCGGCGGGCGCCGCTGAGCCACCGCAGGTCGGTACGCCGGGCCCCGGCGATACGGGGACGGTCACCTCGGATGCCGCAGTGCCCGGAGAGGCGGGTGCGTCGGGGGCCGCGGTGTCGGACGTGCCCGTACTGACCAGTGCGTCGGACACCGCGGGCATGGGTGCGGCGTCCGCCGCAGGGGTGGCTGGCCCTGACCGGCCTGGTGCCCCGGAGGGAGTGACGGAAGCCGCCTCTGACGGGACGAGCGGTGCGGATCTCCTGACGGAAGTGGGCCCGTCGGGGGCGGTCGGCGAAGGCACTCCGCCGGAGAGCGGTCCCGGTACGACCAACCGGCGGGGTCCGGTACCGCAGAACGGTGCCGCCGGGGCAGTAGGTAGGGACGCCGACCCGGGCCCGAGCCTCAACGCAATGAGCGGCCAGGCCCCGGCACCGCAGACCGAGGCCGCGGGCACAGCCGGCCCAGGTCGCGCGACGGAAAGCAGTCCCAGCGCAGGGAGCGGCCAGGACTCGGCATCTCAGACCGAGGCCCCCGGAGCGGCCAGCCCAGGAGGCACGGCGCCAAGCGGCCCCGGTGCAGTGAGCGGTCAGGGCCCGACCCCGCAGGCCAGCGCCACGCGGGTAGGCAACGGAGAAGCCGCCATGACAAGCAACTCCAGCGCGATGAGCGGACCGACTTCGGCAACGCAGACCGGGGCCGGCGCGACGGCAAACGCAGGACCTGCGACGGAGAACAGCCCCCGCGGATCAGGCGGCCAGGTTCCGGCACCACAGGCCAACGCCGACCAGATGGCCGACGCAAGCCCCGTGACAGAAACCAGCCCCAGCCCAGTCACCGACCAGGCTGCGGCGCCGCAGGCCGGCGCGGTCGCGACGGCCACCACAGGCGCGACCACGATGAGCAGTCTCCGTGCAATGAACGACCCGATTGCGGCAGCACGGGCCAGTGCCACCAGAGCGGCCAGCCGAAGCACCGCACCGGAAATCAGCTCCAGCCCAGTCAGCGACCAGGTTCCGGCACCTCTAGCCGACGCCGACGAGACGTTCGACGCAGGCTGTGCGCCGGGTCCCAGCCTCAGCGCAATCAGCGGACAGGCCCCGGCACCGCGGGTCGTCGTCGACGCCACACCAGCCGGCGCAGACGCCGCAGGGGTCAGCAGCCCCACCGCGACAAGCAGTCCGTGGGCCTTGGGCGGGGCCGACTTCACCACGACGAGCGGCCTGGGGCCCGTGACCGGGGCGGGCGGGTCCGGGAAGTTGTCGCTGCCGGTGACCACCATCGTGCTCGGGCGGAACGGTTCGGCAACGGCCGGGACGGACAGTGCGGCGGGAGTGCCGGCGGCCACGCGGGCCGTGCGGCGCAGGAGCGGGTTCACGGTCACCCGGGACGGTTCCTACGGGGCCTGCCTCGCGGAGGCGGACGGCGGCTGGTTCGCCGAGCGCTGGACGTTGGGCGGCCCCGAGACGTACGCCGTCCCGCTGCCCGGCGCCCAGCCGGAGGAGCCGGGGACGCCCGTCGCACCGCTCCCCGACGGCCGGGTGCTGGTGCTGCGCCGGGTCGGCGACCGCTACGACCCCGTGCTGCTGCACCCCACCGGTCCCGGCACCGGCGAGCTGGCGCTGGGCTCGCTCACCGGCGCCGAGGTGCGGCTGCTGCCGCCGTCCCCGGTGCCGGGCACGGCGTTCGTGCTGGCCTGCACGGACGACGTGAGCACGGTGTTCCAGGTGCTCGGCACGCGGGACGCGGCGCCCATGGCCGTGACGACGATCCGCGGCCGCTGCACCGGCGGGGTGTGGCTGGACCGGGAGGGACGCCTGCTGGCGCTCGACCGCGAACTGGACGGCCGGGCCAAGGCGATCGCCGCGGATCTGCACAACGGCACCACCAGTCCGCTGCTGCAGCTGACCGACGACAGTGACGACCGGCTCGTGCTGGCCGAGCCCGACAGCGGGCTGCTGGTGCTGCGCAGCGACGCGGCGGGCGGCAGCCGGCTGGGCTGGGGCCTGCTGGGCAGCACGCGGCCGGTGCGGTTCCCCGACGCGCTGTGCGTGCCGGGGCTGCAGCTCAGCCCGGTGGCGGCGCAGCCCGGGCAGATCCTCTCGCCCGAGTCGGTCGTGGTCGCGCTGCGCGCCGAAATGCCCGGCGGGGCGGAGTCGGTGGCGCTGTGGCGTCCGGGCGAGCGGCATGTGCACTGGCGGGCAGCGCCCGCGGGCTGGCTTTCGGGGGCGGCCCTCTGGCTCCCCGGCACGGACCTGCGTCTCCCCTACGCCGCGCCCGAACCGGCCCTGATGCGCTACGACACGCCGCCCCCGGAACCGCACGACCCGGCCGCCTCCCCGCCTCCCGCCGGACCCGGCGCCCCCACTCAGGCGGGTCCGGGGAGACCGGTCCTGCGGGTGGTGACCGCGCTGCCGGGTCCCGGCGGCCCGGCCCCCCAGGAAACCGCGGATCCGGCGGGGCACGCCCTCCCCGATTCCGCCTCCTTCGCGGCCGAGGCGGCCGAAGGAGCCGAAGCGACCGAAGCGACCGGCAGGGGCCCCGGCACCGGCACCGCGGGACGCGCGGCACCCGTGCCACCGCCCCCGGAGGTCGTCGCGCTGGCGGCACTCGCGAACCCGGCCCGCGCGGCGCATCCCGCGCCCGGACAGCCCGCACTCCCCGGGGATGCCACGGCCCCGCCGCACACGAACCGGCTCCTCCACACCTCAACTCCCGCTATGAATAAGGAGCTTGAGGACCGGCAGCCAGACGAACACCCCGGCTGCGCGCAGCCCGCGGACCCGGCGCGTCCGGCGGCCCCGCAGTCTCCGTCCGCGGAACAGGCCCCGGATCCCGGCGCCGCACCCACCGCCAACCCGGTCGCCGCGGCGGCCCGCCTGGTGCGGGAGACCGGGCGGGCGAAGGTCGTGCGGAGATGGGCGGCGGTCGTGCCGTTGCAGCAGGCGCCGCTGTCCGGGGTTGCGGGGAGTCCGGCGTGAACCTGCCGCACTCGGTGCCGCCGCGGGTGTCGCCGTCCGATCCGCGGACCACTCCCGCGGGCGTCGTCCTGCGGGTCATCACCCCCGTCCCGCAGGCCCGACCGCCCCGGCGGCCGCTCGGGCTGCCCGCGACACGCCGGGACGCCCGGTTGATCGAGCCGTCAACCTCCTCAGTAAACTCACCCGAAGTCGTGCACCCGGGTACCGCCCGTGACGGTCGCCAACTGGCGCCTCCTGAGGGCGGTTTCACCCTTTTCGCGCGCTTCCGGCGCACAACGGTGCGCAGTTCACCGGGGATTACGGGGAGAACACCACACATGTCCGACGCCAAGCCGACCGACCACGCGCACGAGGCGGTGGGCCGCCACCGTGGGTCCGCCTCCTCCGACGAGGCCGACCGGTCCGACACGAGTCAGGCCCCGCACGGCCGTCACCGCCGTCCGCAGGACGACTAGACACACCGACGGTCCGAGGGTCCGGAACGCCGCCGGCCCGCAGCACCACCGCCCGGCCCACCGGCCGGGCACCACGGCAGACGGCACCGGCGGGGTGCCCCCGAAGGCAGGGGGCACCCCGTCGGCGTTCGTACGGCCGCCGCCCGCGTCACCGCACGGCGACCGTCCAGCCGCGGCCGGAAAACGTCACCGCGCGGCGAGCATCCAGCGGACCGCCCGAATCACCCCGCGGCGACCGTCCAGCCGCGGCCGGCAAGCGTCACCGCACGGTGACCTGCGCCGACGCCGTCACGCCACCGGACGTGACCGACACCGTCGCCGTGCCCGCGTGGCGGGCCGTGACGCGTCCCGTCGCCGGGTCCACCGAGGCGACCCGGGGGTCGGACGAGGACCAGACGTGGGACGCCGGGTCCGCGATCGGGATCGTCAGCGGGGCGATGTTGTCGCCGCCGACCTGGGCGCCGGTGGCCGTGAGCACGGCCTGGGCGCCGGGGGCCAGCGGGGACGCGGGCGCCGTCACGGTGATGGACGACAGGGCCGGCTCGACCGTGAACTGCAGGGACCCGTTCGTCCCCACGTGCAGCAGGCCGAAGTGGTAGAACCCGCCCTGGTCCGCGGGCGCGTAGGCCGGCATGCCCAGGTCGGCGAAGGTGAACTGCGGGATGCCGCCCTCGGCGGTGGTCACGCTGTTGCCCTCGGGGTCGAGGATCTGCTCGGCGAAGCCGCGGGCGTGGCCGTACATCATGACCACGTGCTGCCCCGGGTGCGTCTGCTGGAAGCGCTGCACCAGGCGCAGGTACATCCGCGCCTCCCAGCGGTCGGTGAACTGGCTGTTGGCCGCCGGGTGCGGGTCGTAGGCGGGCATGTGCGTGACGACCAGCACGTCCTTGGCGGTGGCCGCGGTCAACTGCTGGACCAGCCACGGGTACTGCTCGCCCGTCGGGTCCTGGAAGGGGTCGGAGGACTGCAGGCTGCCGTGCGAGTTGTCGGTGACGACGACCTGCGCCCCGCCGAACGGGTACGCGTAGTGCGTGGCGCCGAACGTCGCGCTGTAGTTGCCGTTCTCGGCGTCGGCGCCCTGGGTGATCTCGTGGTTGCCGACGATGTCCTTCTCGGGGATGCCGAGGGAGTCCATCTTCGCCTTGGCGTACCGCAGGTCGGGCAGCTTGCCGTCGTCGGCCATGTCGCCGAGGAACTGCGCGGCGTCCGGGCGGGCCTGCGGGGTCAGGGTGGGCAGCCGCTTGGCGATGGAGTCCACCACGTTGCCGCTGACCGACCCGGGGTCGCTCGCGAGCATGTGCGCGTCGTCACCGGCGAGCAGTGTGCTGCCGCCCTTGGCGAAGTCCGCGGAGTCCTCCTCGTAGGACAGCCAGGAGGGGTTCTGCGGGATCGCCTGGTACGCGGGGGTGGTGACCGGCCGCGGCGAGTACAGGGCCTGCAGGCCGCCGACGTCGAGCGAACCGCTGTAGGACGTGCTCGGGCTGATCGCGAGGAAGTCCACGAACCCGATGGTCAGCGGGAACTGCATCCCGGCCGGGAGCTGGGCGACCGCGAGGTGCCAGCCGTTCCAGGTGACGTACGTCGGGTAGAGCGTGGTGGACGTGCCGTTGACGCCGATGTAGCGCTCGGCGAGCTCGATGCCGTTGCCGTCGCCCTTGATCCACACGCCGATGCCGGTGGGGACCTGCCCGTTGTCGGTGTCGGTGGTCAGGGTGACCTTGGGGGCGAGCACGAGCTGCTTGACGCCGGCGCCGGCGGGCATCGAGTAGTCCAGCCGCAGCGACCCGGAGGCGGTGGAGCCGGGCGCCACGACGCCGGGGTCGGCGCTCAGCGTGGCGGGCTTGCCGGTGGAGTTGGTGCTGAGCCGCCAGTTGTCCAGGCTGCTCATCGGGTCGATCGTCCTGCTGACGCTGCCGACCGCGACGGAGGTGTGGGCGGTGGCGCCGGCCACGGTCGCGGTGACGTCGGCGAGACCGCCCTGGGCGGCGTCCGCGGTGAACAGGCCGTGGGCGTCGACCGTGCCGAGACCGGCGGGCGTGACCTTCCAGGTGGCCGCCTCGGCCGGGATCTGCACCTGGCCGCCGCCCTTGACGGTGCCGGACAGCGTGAGCTGCTGGGTGGCGCCGTTGCCGAGGTCCGCCGTGTCCGGGGAGACGCCGAGCGTGTCGAGCCGGTCGGCGACGGTCAGCTTCTGGGACGTCACGGCGCGGCCGTCGGAGGCGATGATCCGGCCGGTGCCGGTGCGCAGGGGCGTCAGCTTCCCGTCGGCCCAGGTCGCGAGCGAGGCCGGTTCGACGCGCACGCGCAGGGTGCCGGCGGCGGGGTTGGCGTCCTTGTCCACGCCGTACACCGGCACCGGGACGGCGCCGCCGGTCACGGTGGTGACGGGCTTGCCGCCGTTCACCGCGACCTTGACGGCCGGTCCGGCGACCTTGGCCGTGGAGTAGAAGAAGATCCCGTTCGCGACCGGGCGCTCGGTGTTGCCGGGCAGGTCGGAGGGCGTGTTGACGACCTCGGCCTGGTCGGCGCCCGGGGCGCGGCTGACCATGCCGGTGGAGCCGCCGCCGTCGAAGAGCATCGCGGTCCAGGCGCCGTGGGCGACCAGGTAGCCCGCGGCCTGCTGAGCGGTGACGCCGAAGGCCGTCTCCGCGCCGCCGTGGCCGTCGATGGCGACGACGATGGCGTGGCGGCCGTCCTTGGTGATGCCGACCGCGGTCTCCGGGTTGGTGCCGCTGGGCGGGGTGCCGGTCGGATCCTGGTAGACCTGACCGTCCTTCACCAGCGTGTCGACGCCGCTGATCAGCTGGCTGACATCGTTATCAGGAGACAGCCGGGACGCCAGGCCCACGGTGTCGCCGGTGTGCACGGTGGCGCTCAGCCACTGGCCGCCGTCGCCCGCGCCGAGCAGGCCCAGCGTGCCGGCGGCGAGCTTCGGCACGGAGGTCACGCCGGTCTGCACGGTGTCCACCACGAAGCCGCCCGCGGCGGTGTGGCCGAGGACCAGCGTGGACGCCTTGGCCAGACCGTCGGCCTGGCCGAGGTCGGGCGTGACCTCGGTGATGCCGCCGGCCGCCGCGTCGTTGACGGTGTTCAGCGAGGTGAGCGCACGGGTCGCGGAGCCGTCGGTGACGGTGCCGGAGAACGTCTGCGGGCCCATCACCATCGAGCCGTCGGGCCTGACGGCGAGCACCGAGGCGAAGTTCGGCTGGGGGCTCTTCAGCAGGTGCCCGTCGGTCATGATGCCGCCGAGCGGGCGGCCGCTGGCGTGGATCTCGAAGTAGTCGCCGTTGACGCCGGCCACCGCGTGGGTGCGGTGGGCCATCGAGGACGGGGTCTCGTCGGCCGGGTTCGTCAGGGTGTCGCCGGCCTCGACCGTGCCGACCCGCAGGTTGGGGTCGCCGAGGTCGGCGGTGAGCACCTGGATGTGCTGGCGTCCGCCGACGGTGTCGTAGGTCTCGCTGTAGTGCTGCAGGCCGTGGGTGACGGTCTCCGCGGGGGTGCGGGTGTAGTCCACCACGAGGGGCCAGTTCTGCGGCGTGCTCGGCAGCCAGCTGCCGGCCGGCGGACGGCCCGCGTGGTCCGCGGCGGCGGGGGTGTCGTGGGCCGCGCCCGAGGCGGTGGCCGCTCCGGCGGCCACCCCCGTCAGCGCCAGCGCCAGTGCGGTGACCATCGCGGTGCGGCGTCCGGCCGCCCCCGCAACTCTCTTACCGCTGAGTCTCATTGAGCGTCCTTGTGTCTCGGGTGCCGGCGGGAGGGCCGGCATCCGCTCCACCCGACACCCGTTCGGCGACGCGGAGATGGCCGCACGGGGAGCGGCAGATGACCCTTGGCGGTGCCGCGGCGATCCACCGGGCCAACGGAGGGTGACGGGAGCCTGGTCGGAAGGCCGGACCGGGTGCGGGCGCGGCGCCTGCGGTGCCGCCCTCCGCGCGCCAACGGCGGTGCCGGCGGCGGCGCCTGAGGACTGGCGGATCGCACGACCGGGCCGGGCCGGCCGCCCGGGTGACACGGCCGCCCGGCCGCCCGTGACATTTGTCCCGCGGGACCGGGGACTTTCCCCTCTGACCGGCGGCCCGCCCCCGCACCTAGCGTCGAAGCATGACGACCATGGCTCCCGCCGTACGGTTCACGGCGGTGCACAAGAGGTTCGGCGCGGTCGAGGCCGTCGCCGGGGTGGACCTGGAGATCGCCCGGGGCGAGACCCTCGCGCTGCTGGGCCGCAACGGCGCCGGCAAGTCGACGACCATCAGCCTGCTGCTGGGGCTGGACCAACCGGACGGCGGGCGGGTGGAGTTGTTCGGTGCGGACCCGGCGCGGGCGGTGCGGGCCGGGCAGGTGGGGGCGATGCTGCAGGACGGCCACCCCATCCCGCGGGTGACCGTCCGGGAGCTGGTGGCGTTCGTCGCCGCCACGTACCCGCACCCGATGGCCACCGGGGAGGCCCTCGCGCTCGCCGGGATCGAGGAGCTGGCGGCCCGCCGGGTGGACCGGCTGTCCGGCGGGCAGGCCCAGCGCCTGCGGTTCGCGCTGGCCGTGGCGGGCAATCCGTGGCTGATCGTGCTGGACGAGCCGACCGCGGCACTGGACGTGGAGGCGCGCCGCGCGTTCTGGCACTCGATGCGCGCCTACGCCGCCCGCGGCAACACCGTGCTGTTCTCCACGCACTACCTGGAGGAGGCGGACGAGAACGCCGACCGGATCCTGGTCCTCGACCGGGGCAGGACGGTCGCCGACGGCAGCGGCGAGCAGATCAAGCGGGCGGTCGGCGGGACGCTGGTCTCCTTCGACCTCGCCGGCCGCGGCACCGAGGGCCTGCGCTCCCTGCCCGGCGTGACCGGCGTCGAGGTCCGCGGCGACCGTGCCCTGCTGCGGACCGGCGACTCCGACGCGACGGTGGTCGCGCTGGCCGCGGCCGGCCGCGTGCGCCGTCTGGAGGTGACCCCGGCCCGGCTGGAGGACGCGTTCCTCTCGCTGACCGCACCGCTTGCCGCGGAGGACCGGGACCGCACGGGGCAGTGCACGGCGGACGTCACAGGGAACGCCACCGCGAACACCACCGCGAACACCACCGCGAACGTCATCGCCAGGGGAGCCGTCCGATGAACCGACGCCTCACCCCCGTCCTGCGCTACGCCCGGCTCGAAGTGCGCCGCACCCTGCGGGACGCGGGGTACGTGATCACCTCCGTCGCGGTGCCGCTGGCGATGTACCTGCTGTTCACCAACCTCGGTGCGGGCGACGACGCCGCCGACAAGGCCGACTACGCGCGCTACGCGATGATCGGCATGGCCGCTTACGGCGCGCTGGGCGCGGCGCTGGGCATCGGGACCGGCGTCGCCGAGGACAAGGGCCGCGGCTGGCTGCGGCAGCTCCGCGTCACCCCGCTGACCCCGCTGCAGGTGGTGGCGGGGCGTGCGCTGACCGCGTCGGTGGTGGTGCTGCCCGCGCTGGTGACGGTGCTGGGCGCGGGCGCGGCGGTCAACGGCGTGCGGCTGGCGGCCTGGCAGTGGGTGGCGGTCGCGGGCCTGCTCTGGGTGGGCACCGTCCCGTTCACCCTGCTCGGGCTCGGCAACGGCTACGCGCTGAGCGCCCAGGCCACCGGCGTGGTCAGCATGGCCTCGATGATGGGGCTGTCGGTGATCGGCGGGCTGTGGATCCCGCCGCAGGTCTTCCCCCGCTGGCTCGCCGCGGTCTCCCGCTGGACCCCGACCCGCCGCTTCGGCGACCTCGGGTGGAGCGTGCTGGACCACCGGGGTCCCGGGCTGGGAACGGTCGTCGTCCTGGGGGGTTGGCTGCTGGTCTTCGCCGGTTACGCTGTCGTCGCGTACCGGCGGGGGGCACGCACCGCATGACCTCGTGGCCGCGTGACCGCACGACCGCGCCGGCGCCGACCGCTGCGCCGTACGGGACGGCGGAGCACACCACGGGGACGGGGACGACCGCGATGCCGCTGCACGACACCAAGGACCACGACACCGGCCGCGCCGACGCCTGCGCCCGCAGAGCCTGGTGGCGGAAGGACAGGACCTTCGAGGAGGAGATCGAGCACCTCAAGGGCCCGGACGGCGGGGCGCTCGTCCCCTGGCTGCTGATGGCCATCGGCCCGGGCACCGACATCCTCAAGGGCCAGGTCGGCCATCCGTGGGTGGCGGGCGCCGGTCTCGCGGTCTTCTGCGTGCTGTACGTCGCCACCATCCGCACCGCCTTCCACGACCGGTGGCGCACCGGCCTCGTCCCGGCGCGGCTGCTGGCCGCCCTGGCCGCGGTCACGCTGGCACTGGCCATCGGCTTCGGCGGCAACTTCCTGCTGCTGTTCGTCCTGGTCTCGCTGGGCGTGGGCAGCGTCGCCCGCAGCCGCCGTCACCTCGGGCTGATGCTGATGCCGCTGAGCGCGTCCGCCGGCGTCATCGCGTCGCTGCACCACGACGGCTTCTGGGGGACCGCGAGCCTGGCCTACGGCACGTTCCTGTCGGGGCTCGTGGTGTCCGTGATCATCACGCTGTTCCACGCGGTGGCGCAGCTCAAGGCGACCCGGCAGGAGCTGGCCCGCTCGGCGGTGGCGCAGGAGCGGCTGCGGTTCTCCCGCGACCTGCACGACCTGCTCGGGCACACCCTGTCGGTGATCGTGGTGAAGGCGGAGGCGGCCCGCCGGCTCGCGCCGCGCGACATGGACGCGGCGCTCGTCCAGGTCGCCGACATCGAGGGTGTCGGGCGGCAGGCGCTCACCGAGATCCGCGAGGCGGTGACGGGCTATCGCGAGGGCAGCCTGTCGACGGAGCTGGACCGGGCCAGGTCGGCGCTGACCGCGGCCGACATCGAGGTCGTGGTGAAGGAGTCCGGGCCGCCGCTGCCCCCGCACACCGAAGCGCTGCTGGGCTGGGTGGTGCGGGAGGGCGTCACCAACGTGGTGCGGCACAGCGGGGCCACGCAGGCGGGCATCGAACTGGCGACCAGCGGCGGTCGGGCCCGGCTGGTCATCTCCGACAACGGCTCCCCGGCCCGACGCGCGGCGGCCGCCGGGGGGACGGCGGTGCAGACCAGGGTCGGCACCGGGCTGCGCGGGCTGACCGAGCGGCTGGCCGCGGCGGGCGGCAGCCTGGAGTACGGGCCCGAGGCGAGCGGCGGGTTCCGCGTCACGGCGGCGCTGCCGGTCGAGGAGGAGGCGCCCGCCGAGGTGGCCGCCGATGTGGCCGCCGGGGAAGGGGCGCCCGCGTGAGGGGGACGGGAACTAACCTGTGGCCATGAGTGACGCGCACCCCGACCAGGCCGGACCGTCCACGACGTCCTCCTCCGGGGTGCCGGGTGGTCCGGGCGGCCGGGCGGGGACGGACGCCGCGCGGGGCGGCGCATCCGGCGGGGAGGCGGAGGGGACGCGGCCGGGCGTGGAGCAGACGCGGCCCGGCGCGGAGGAGACGCGGCGGATCCGCGTGCTGCTGGCCGAGGACCAGGGGATGATGCGCGGCGCGCTCGCCCTGCTGCTCGGCCTGGAGGACGACATCGAGGTCGTGGCCCAGGTGGCGGCGGGCGACCGGATCGTGGCCGAGGCGGTGGCCGTGCGGCCGGACATCGCGCTGCTGGACATCGAACTGCCCGGCCGCAGCGGCCTGGACGCGGCGGCGGAACTGCGCACCCGGCTGCCGTCGTGCCGGGTGCTGATCCTGACCACCTTCGGCCGGCCCGGGTATCTGCGCCGGGCGATGGAGGCGGGTGCGGCCGGGTTCCTGGTCAAGGACGGCCCGGTCGAGGACCTGGCGGTCGCGATCCGCAGGGTGCTGCGCGGCGAGCGGGTGATCGACCCGGCGCTGGCCGCGGCGGCGCTCAGCGCCGGGCCGAGCCCGCTGACCCAGCGCGAGCAGGACGTGCTGAACGCGGCCGCGGACGGCGCGACGGTGGCGGACATCGCCGGCCGGGTGTTCCTGTCGGAGTCCACCGTCCGCAACTACCTGTCGTCGGCGATCGGCAAGACGGGGACCCGCAATCGCATGGAGGCGGTGCGGGCGGCCCGGCAGAACGGCTGGCTGTGAGCCCGCACTCCCCCGGAACTCCCGGCCGGCTCCAACGCTGGGCCTGTCTGACGAATCCCGCCTGATCCGCGGCGCCTGGCACGCACGCTCGCTGCGTTGTCGGTCGTCAGCGCAACCCGCTGCGCTCTCCCCCCTGCCTGGTGGCTGGGGGTCTCCCCACCCTCCGCCTTGCGATCGCGCGCACCGGACACCGTGGGCCCCGCCCTCCGGGCGGACGGCGCTATCCGTCAGATCGGCCCTAGCGCAGCGACTTGGCGGCCGGACGTTCGCCGGCGGGGGCGGCCGCGGGCCGCGGGGCAGGCTTGGGCAGCAGCGCGATGAGCACCGAGCCTGCCCCGATGAAGGCCGCGCCGAGCAGGAACGCCAGCGAGTAACCGGACGTCAGCGCCCGCGCCGCCGACTCGCCGGCCGCCGCCCGCGAGGTGGTGCGGTCCACCGCCGCGGTCGCCAGGATCGTCAGGCCGAGCGCGCCGCCCAACTGCCGTGAGGTGTTGAGCAGCCCGGACACCACGCCCTGCTCGCTCATCGCGACGCCCGAGGTGGCGGCCGCGGCGATGGGCGTCATCAGCAGTCCGGCGCCGAGCATGGTGAGCGCGCCGGGCAGCGCGATGGTGGTCACATAGCCGCTGTGCACGCCGAGATGGCTCTGCCAGGCCAGTCCCGCCGCGGCCATCACGCCGCCCGCGCCGCCGACCAGGCGGGCGTCGACGCGGCTCATCAGCCGCGGCGCCAGCTTGGAGCCCACCACGATGGCGGCGGTGTGCGGCAGGAAGGCCACACCGGCCTGCACCGGGCTGTAGCGCAGCACGTTCTGCATGTAGAGGGACAGGAAGTACCAGGTGGCGAACATCGCGGAACCGCTGGCCAGCAGCACGGTGTTGGCCGCCGAGACCGAGCGGATCCGGAACAGCCGCAGCGGCATGAGCGGTTGGGCCGTGCGGGCCTCGACGGCGACGAAGACCGCCAGCAGCACCGCGCCCGCGGCCAGCGGCAGCGCGGAGTACGCCGAGGACCAGCTGTGCGACTCGCTCTCGGCGATGCCGTAGGCCAGGGCCGCCACACCGCCGGTCACCAGGACCGCGCCCGGCACGTCCAGCCGCCGGCCAGCGCTGCCGCGGCTCTCGGTGAGGTACCAGACGGCGCCGGCCAGCACGACCGCGCCGATCGGCACGTTCACCAGCAGCACCCAGCGCCAGGACAGGTAGTCGGTGAGCACGCCGCCGATCAGGCCGCCCGCGGCGCCGCCGCCGGCGCCGACCGCGGTCCAGGTGCCGATCGCCCGGGTCCGTTCGGGGCCCTCGGGGAAGGACGTGGTGAGGATCGACAGGGTGGTGGGGGCCAGCACCGCCGAGCCCAGGCCCTGCACGGCCCGGGCGGTGATGAGCATCCAGGGGTCCCGGGCGAGGCCGCCGGCCAGGCTGGCCAGGGTGAACAGGCCGAGCCCGGTCAGGAAGACCCGCTTGCGCCCGAACAGGTCGGCCGCGCGCCCGCCGAGCAGCAGGAATCCGGCGAACGTCAGCGCGTAGGCGTTGACCACCCACTGCTGGCCGGTCTGGCCCATGCCCAGGTCGGTGCGCATCGACGGCAGCGCCACGTTGACCACGGACACGTCGAGGACGACCAGGAACTGCCCGGCGCACACCACCAGCAGCACCGCCCACGCCGGCGGCCGTACTCTTCCGCCGGCTCCGGTTCCTGCGCGCTGATCGACGAGTCCGCTCATGCCCCCCATGCTGCCGTCACCGGCGCCGCCCGGCATCGGGATTTCGGCCTACGCCGCTCGGCCCGCGGGCCTCCGTCTCCGGACCCGCCCAAGCCTGTCCCCCCAGGTCGGGGACGGTGCGTACCCGCTCGGGCCGCTCCGCGGGCCTGCCCTAAGGTGGGCGCATGACCGACGTGCTCGCGGCGTTCGAGGCCGCCAGGGGATTCATGCCGCTCGACGAGGGTCTGGCGCTGCACGCCGCGGCGAAGGAGGCCACCGCGGGCCCCGCGACGCCCGGACTGCCGCTGCTGGAGGTCGGCACGTACTGCGGGCGCTCCACGATCCTGCTGGCGGACGCCGCCAGGAGCGCCGGGACGGTCGTCGTCACCGTGGACCACCACCGCGGCAGCGAGGAGCAGCAGCCCGGCTGGGAGTACCACGACCCGTCGCTGGTCGACCCGGTCACCGGCCTGATGGACACCCTGCCGGAGTTCCGCAGGACGCTGCATGCGGCCGGTCTGGAGGAGCACGTCGTCGCCGTCGTCGGCCGGTCTCCGCAGGTGGCGCGCCTGTGGCGGCAGCCGCTCGCGCTGGTCTTCGTCGACGGCGGCCACACCGACGAGCACGCGAGCGCGGACTACGAGGGCTGGGCGCCGCTGATCGCCGAGGGCGGCCTGCTGGTCGTGCACGACGTCTTCCCCGACCCCGCCGACGGCGGCCAGGCGCCCTACCGCGTCTACCGGCGCGCGCTGGCGTCCGGGGTGTTCACCGAGGTGTCCGTCACCGGCTCGCTGCGGGTGCTGCGGCGGGAGCCGGGCGACCTCGTGCTGTAGCGGCCCGGGGCCGCGCGGTAGCGATCGGGCGGCCGTACGGCCGCGGTCGGGCCGCGCACCGGGACGAACCGGACCATGACCGTGCGAGGCGGCGCAGGGGGCCGCTAGAGTCGCGGGCGTGTTCAGCAACGAGTCACGCGGGGGCGGCCGGGGCGGGCCGCTGCTGATCGCGGTCGTGGTGGCCGTGGCGGTGTGTGTCGCCGGCCTGGCGGGGTTCCGCTGGATGCGCGCGGGCGGCACCGGGGACGACACGGCGCGGGCCGGTCTGGACGGGACGCCCTCGGCGACCTCCACCGCGACCCGGCAGCTTCCGTCGGGCGGTGCGGGCCGGACCACGACCCCGCGCGGCTACACCAGGCCGACCGCCGTCACCCAGCCGCTCAAGGGCATGGTCGTCGTGCTCGACCCGGGCCACAACCTGGGCAACGCCCACCACACCACCGAGATCAACCGGCTGGTGGACATCGGGAACGGGCGCAAGGCGTGCGACACCACGGGGACGGCGACCAACGCCGGCTATCCCGAGGCGTCCTACACCCTCGACGTGTCCCACCGGGTGCGCGCCCTGCTCCAGGCCCGTGGTGCCAAGGTGGTGCTCACCTACGACGGCGACCGTTCCTACGGCCCCTGCGTCGACGAGCGGGCCAGGATCGGCAACGCGGCGCACGCCGACGCGGCGATCTCCATCCACGCCGACGGCGGGCCCGCGACGGGTTCCGGCTTCCACGTGATCGCGCCGAAGTCGCTGCACGCCGGCATCGCCGACACCCGCGCCATCGCGGCGCCCTCGTACCGGCTGGCGACCACGCTGCGCGGCGCGTTCGCCGCCGCGACCAAGGAGCACTACGCCGACTACCTCGCCGGCGGCACCGGGTTGACGGTCCGCAGCGACCTCGGCGGGCTCAACCTGTCGACCGTGCCGAAGGTGTTCATCGAGTGCGGCAACATGCGCAACGCCCACGACGCCGGGGAACTGACGGATCCGGCGTGGCGCCAGCGGGCCGCACAGGGCATCGCCGACGGCCTGACCGCCTTCCTGGAGCACGCCACCTGAGACCTGGGCCGCCCCGTACCATGGGGCACCCGTTGGGAACCGCCCGATGAACGTGCAACGTCCGATACGAACGAACCGAACTGACTAAGGACAGGACCTGACGTGAATATCCGCTCCCTGACCCGAGGAGACGGCGCGGTGATCGGAGCAGCGGTGCTGCTGCTGATCGCCTCGTTCCTGCCGTTCTTCTCCATCGACGAGGTCCACAAGTCGGTCAGCTCGTGGAGCCCGGCCCTGTTCCCGCTGCTGCCGACCGTGACGCTCGGCGCGCTGGCGTCCGCCGCGGCCGCGGCGGTGGCGCGCAACCAGCCCGCGGAGAAGAAGCTGATCGGGCTGACCCTGCAGCAGTGGAGCACCGCGCTGGCGGTCCTCGTCGGCTGGTCGGCGCTGTGGTCGATGTTCTCCACCGCCATCCCGGACGTCGGCCAGGGCGGCGCCAACGACGGTGTCAGCAAGGGCGCGGGGGCTTGGCTGACGCTGATCTTCGGTCTGGCGATGGCGGTCGTGGCCGTACTGGGCGACCGTGTCCCGGCGCTGCAGGCGCCGCTGCTGGGCGCACCGAAGCCGGCGCAGCCCTACGGCGCCGCTGCGGCGGGCCAGCCGTACGGCGTCACGCCGCCGCAGGCGGGTTACGGCTACCCGGGCGGCGCGCAGTCCGTCGACCCGTCGTTCGGCCAGGGCGCCCACCAGGCCGCCCCGTACGGTGGCGCCGCGCCGCAGCAGGCGGCGGCCCCGGCCGCGGACTTCACCGCGTTCTGGTTCGCGGTGCCGGTGCCGCGTCCGCTGTACTCCGAGGACGGCGCCGGCGGCCAGATCGCCGAACTCACGCCCGGCACCTGGTACCTGGCCGTCGAGCAGCGCGGCCAGTCGCTCATCGCGCAGACGCAGGACGGCCGTCGCGGCGTCCTGCAGGACAGCAGCGGCATTCAGCGCGGCTGACATCGCGCGCCGACCGCGGTTCTCCCGCGGGCGGTTGCCGCACACGAGCACGGCCGGACGGCCGGCGTTCCCCGTTCCTCAGCGGGGGCGCCGGCCGTTCGGCGTGCGGGCCGCCGTCACGGGCCCGGACGGCGGACGATCCGCGGGGCGGTCACGGGCCGCTGCCCGCACCGGACTTGAGCTCGGACAGTGAGGGCACCTTGTTCGTGACGTCGGCGCCCGCGCTCTTGCCGGCGTCCTTCACCTTGTTGATGACGTCGTCGTAGCTCTTGGCGGCCGCGTCGGCGCCGTCACCGCTGCGCAGTTTGGCGGGCAGGGCCTTGAGCGAGGCGATGCTCGCGTTGACGGGCGCCATCAGCTTGCTCAGCGTCGGATCGCCCTTGGCGTTGTCCGAGGCCGCCTTGAGCCGGTTGTAGGCGAAGGCGCCGGCCAGTCCCGCCTTGATGAACGTGACCGTCCGGCCGTGCGCTCCCTTCTTGAACTTCCCGGCCTTCGCCGGTTTCACGATCCACTGGTACGTGGCCCCGGCCGCCAGGCCGGCGTTCGCCACGAAGCGGGTCTTGGCGAGTTTCTGCTTCTCGACCGTGCTGGTCGGGCTGGGGTTCGGCGCGCCCGACGACGGCGCCGCGGCGGCGTGGCCGGCGTTGAGCGGCACCACCAGCAGGGCGACGGCGAGCAGCAGGACGACACAGGCCCTGCGGATCGGGATTCCGGTGGTCACATCGCACCTCCGGTTCGCATAGGGAACGCATGACGCTGAGCGATGGACGGAAAAGTTCACAGGGAACACATCCCCAACAGGATCACCCTGGTGGTCCAGCCCCGCCATTCGACCTGATCACGGCCCGCCGGGAGACACCGGCAGCGGGGCGCGCAGTGTACGACGTCCGGGAAGTTTCAACCACCCGAGCCGGGCAAGGCGATGGGCATGGCCAGACGGTATGGCGGCAACCCCGCCGCGGTGATCATCCTCATCGCCGCAGACATCGCTGCACTGATCCTGATCCTGTGGATCCTGTTCTTCTGCCTGGACGCCAATCGGGCGAACGACCTCGTCGACTGGGTCCACCACTCGGCCAACTGGCTCGCCGGATGGTCCAGGGACCTGTTCACACCGGACAACGCCAAGTGGCGGACCGTGCTGAACTACGGTCTGCCCGCAGTGGTCTACCTGCTCATCGCGCACGCGGTGGCAGGACGCGTGAACCGGGCCTGACCGCCCGGCCCCCGACGGCCCGGCAGCTCCCCGTTCCCCTCGCCCCGCTGCCGGGTCACTGCGCGGGCCGGGCGCCGCAGCAGGCCGGAGCGAGTCCGGCCGGCAGCCGCTCGGCCCCGAAGACGGCGGTGGTCGCCTCGTCCCCCCCGAGTGCGGCCACCGCCAGCAGCAGCGCACCCGCGGTCCACGCGGTGCGCTCGGCCGGCCAGACCGCGTCGTCGTCGAAGACGTACCCGGTCCAGTACAGGCCGTCCTCCGCCCTCAGGTGCTGGATGTCGGCCAGGATCCGCACCGCACGGTCGGACTCGCCCACCGCCCAGAGGGCCAGGGCGAGTTCGGCGCTCTCGCCGCCGGTGACCCAGGGGTTGGGCACCACGCAGCGCACCCCCAGCCCGGGTACCACGAACCGGTCCCAGCCCTCCTCGATGCGGGCGGTGGCGCGCGGGCCGCGCAGCGTGCCGGACAGCACCGGGTAGTACCAGTCCATGGAGTAGCGGCTCTTGTCGAGGAACCGCTCGGGGTGCCGGCGGATCGCGTGGCCGAGCGACCCGGTGGCCAACTCCCAGTCGGGCTGCGGCTCTTCGCGGTGCTCGGCGATCGCCAGGGCGCAGCGCAGCGCCTGGTGCACCGAGGCCGAGCCGGTGAGCAGCGCGTCCGCCACCGCCCTTCCGTCGGCCTCGCGCTTCCAGCCGATCTGCCCGCCGGGCTGCTGCAGGGCGAGCACGAACTCCACGGCCGCGCTCACGCAGGTCCACATCCGCTCGATGAACGCGTCGTCGCCGGTGGACAGATAGTGGTGCCAGACGCCGACGGCCACGTAGGCGCAGAAGTTGGACTCGCGGCCCAGGTCGGTCGGCCGCTGCGGGTCGCCGTCCTGGTATGCGGCATACCAGGATCCGTCGGGGTTCTGGTGGCGGGCCAGCCAGGCGTAGGCGGCCTCGGCGCGGTCGTGCTCACCGGCCGCGTCCAGGGCCATCGCGGCCTCGACGTGGTCCCACGGGTCCAGGTGGTGGCCGGGGAACCAGGGGATCGCGCCGTCCGGCCGCTGGATCGCGGCGATCCCGGCGGCCGTCGCGGCGGCCTGCTCCACGGTGAGCACGCCGGGCAGCACCAGCCGCTCGGTGCTGTCCTGGCCGCGGCCGGGTGACGTCACGCGGCGGCGTCCGCGGT
Organism: Actinacidiphila acidipaludis; assembly: GCF_019890725.1. Lineage (GTDB taxonomy): Bacteria > Actinomycetota > Actinomycetes > Streptomycetales > Streptomycetaceae > Actinacidiphila > Actinacidiphila acidipaludis. The sequence goes on along the minus strand of NZ_JAINZZ010000007.1, from coordinate 227,352 downwards.
CCGGCCGTCGAGCGGGTCGCCGGGCAGGTGCGGCTTGGTCGCGTACGCCACGAAGCTCTTGCCGATCAGCGGGTTGAGCGCCTGCTCGGCGAGCCGGGTGGCCAGCGGCTTCTTCATGATGTCCCAGACCAGCAGCTTGTGGTACAGCTTCACCGGCAGCGCGGCGTCGTTGTCCACGCCGACCGCGCACTTGAGCCACCAGTAGGGCGCGTGCAGGCCGTGCGCGTGGTGCGTGCCGTACGGCTTGAGGCCCGCCTCCCGCATCCGGCCGAGGAGTTCGTCCGCCTTGTAGATGCGGATGTGGCCGCCCTCGACCTCGTGGTAGGCGTCGGAGAGCGCCCAGCAGACCTTCTCCGGGCCGTAGCGGGGCACGGTCACCGCGATCCGCCCGCCCGGCCGCAGCACCCGGACCATCTCGGCGAGCACGCCCTTGTCGTCGGGGATGTGCTCCATCACCTCGGAGATGATGACGACGTCGAAGCTCTCGTCGGGGAAGGGCAGTTGGAGCGCGTCGCCCTCCATGGCGACGGCGGACGAGCCGGCGGGCGCCTCCCCCGCCTCCTTCATGGCGGCGAACCACTTGGCGACCTCGCGGATCTCCTCGGCGTTGCGGTCGAGCGCGACGACGCGCGCGCCGCGCCGGTAGCACTCGAAGGCGTGCCGGCCGGCCCCGCAGCCGAGGTCCAGCACGCGGTCGCCCGCGGCCAGCGGGAAGCGGGTGAAGTCGACGGTCAGCATCAGCGATTGCTCCCCACGGTTCCGGCTGCGCCGGGTGCCTCAACGGTCTGGTCGGCCCCGGCCGCGCCGCCGGGCGCAGCGCCCCGCCCGGCGCCGACCGGGACCTCGCCCGCGCCGCCGGGGCGGCCGGCGGACGTGCCGGAGCCCGCGGACGGCTGCCGGCCCGCGGCGTCGCCGAGTCCGGGACCGCGGCGGGCCTGGGCGCGGATCGCGGCGCGGTACTGCTCGGCCGTGGCCTCGGCGGCCCGGCTCCAGGTGAACCGGGCGAGCACGCGGGCCCGGCCGGCCGCAGCCAGCCGGCGGCGCAGTTCACGGTCGCCGAGCATCCGGTCCAGGGCCTGGCACAGGGCGTCCGCGTCGCCCGGCGGGACCGCCAGACAGGTCTCGCCGTCGGGTCCCGCGACCTCCGGGATGGCGCCGCCGGTGGTGGCGACGAGCGCGGTGCCGGTGGCCATGGCCTCGGCGGCGGGCAGCGAGAAGCCCTCGTAGAGCGAGGGCACGCAGGCCACTTCGGCGCCGCGCAGCAGGTCGACGAGTTCCTCGTCGGAGATGCCCTTGACGAACTCGACGGCGTCGCCGAGCCCGAGGGCGGCGACGGCCTCGGCCACCGGCCCCTTCTGCGGGCGTTTGCCGACCACCACCAGGTGCGCCTCGGGCCGTCCGGCGCGGAGCTTGGCCAGCGCCTCGACGAGGAAGACCAGGCCCTTGAGCGGGACGTCGGCGCTGGAGGTGGTGACGATCCGTCCGGGCACCTCGGGCACGGCCGGGTCCGGCGCGAACAGCCGGGTGTCGGCGCCGATCGGCACGGTGTGGACGCGTCCCGGCCGCACGCCCAGGTCCTCGACGATCTCGGCCTTGGAGGAGCCGGAGACGGTGAGCACCGACGGCAGCCGCCGGGCGACCCGCTTCTGCATGCGGGTGAAGCCGTACCAGCGGCGGACCGACAGCCGGCGCCGCCAGTCCTGCGCCGCGGCCAGTTCCAGGCGGCGGTCCACCGTGATCGGGTGGTGGATGGTGGTGACCAGCGGCACGCCCAGGCCGAGCAGGCCGTAGCCGAGGGTCTGGTTGTCGTGGACGACGTCGAACTCGGCTCGGCGGGCGGCCAGATGGCGCCGGGCCCGCAGGCTGAAGGTGAGCGGCTCGGGGAAGCCGCCGGTCCACATCGTGCCGACCTCCAGGAGGTCGACCCAGTCGCGGTACTCGCCGCGGCCGGGGGTGCGGAAGGGGTCCGGCTGGCGGTAGAGGTCCAGGCTCGGCAGTTCGGTGAGGGTGACGCCCTCGCCGACGGAGTCCAGTACGGGGTAGGGCTGGGCGCCGATCACCTCGACGCGGTGGCCGAGCGCGGCCAGCTCCCGGGACAGGTGCCGGACGTACACGCCCTGGCCGCCGCAGAAGGGGTTGCCCTTGTAGGTGAGCAGCGCGATCCGTAGCGGCCTGGCCTGAGAGGTCACTCCGGCCCCCTTCTCCCTGCGATTGAGCCGGAGCGTAACCGGTCGCGCTAATCTAGAACAAGTTTCAGACTTGAGGGTACAGGCCGTGAATCTACCCGGCCACGCGCGGCACCGGAGCCGCGCACCGGGTGATTCGCACCACGGCGCCCGCCTGCCATCATGCACGCAGGGCGGGCCGGGGGGCGCGCGGCGGGCGGCCGCACGCCGCACACCCGGTGAACGGCGAACGACGGCGGACGGACGGCACCCGATGGGACACATGAGCACGGACCCCAAGCCGTCGCCCCTTCCGCTGACCGAGCGGCAGGAGGCGCGCCGGCGCCGGATCCTGGACGCCAGCACCCGGCTGGCCTGCGGCGGCGGCTTCGACGCGGTGCAGATGCGCGAGGTCGCGGAGTCCTCGGGCGTGGCCCTGGGCACCCTGTACCGCTACTTCCCCTCCAAGATCCACCTGCTGGCGGCCACCATGCAGGACCAGCTCGGCCAGTTGCACGAGGCGCTGCGCAAGCGCCCGCCGGCCGCCACCGCACCCTCGGAGCGGGTCGCCGAGACGCTGCTGCGGGCGTTCCGGGCACTGCAGCGCGAACCGCTGCTGGCCGACGCGATGGTCCGCGCGGTGATCTTCGCCGACCGCTCGGTGAGCGCCGAGGTGGACGCCGTCTCCCGGCTGACCACGACGATCATCGTCGACGCGATGGGCCCGGGCGCGGAGACCGGCAACCGGGAATCGGCCGTCCGGGTGATCGAACACACCTGGCACGCGGCGCTCGTGACCTGGCTGTCCGGCCGCGCCACGGTCGGGCAGGTCACCGAGGACATCCGTACGGTGTGCGGGCTGCTCGACCGCTGAGCGGAAGGGGGTGCGAACCGCCCCCCGACGGATCCCGGACGGCTCCCGAACGGCTCCCGAACGGCTCCCGGGGGTCACCGGAATCCGCCCGGGCTCGACCGTTCCTGGGCGGCACTGATCGCTTCCGGCCGCCCCATTCATCACACAAACGCTCACAGACCCTCCCCCGCCCCATCGCACACGCCCGCGGCGGGTGGCACCCGGACCCAGTCAACACCCGTACTGTGCAAGGGAGTTGACTGTGCCACAACGCACTGACCGGAATCCGTTATGGGGCAATACTGCACCTCTGCAACCTTGTCGCCGAATTTTCCAGAAACGATCTGGACCCCGCGGATGCGGAACGGCACACTCGGAACAGCATCAAGAAGGGACACCATGCCGCTCAGGAGCACCGCAACCGCCCGCCAGGAGCGCCTCGGTGCGGAGCTGCGGAAAATGCGGGAAGCCGCCGGCACCACCGCCCGCGACACCGCGCGGCTGCTCGGCACCGATCCCGCGAAGGTGAGTCACATCGAGGCGGGCCGCCTCGGCGTCAGCGAGGAGCGGTTACGGCGCCTCGCGGCGTTCTACGAATGCGGGGACACCGCGCTCATCGACGCGCTCGTGGCCATGGCCAACGGGCAGGGCCGCAAAGGCTGGTGGGAGGCCTACCGGGGAGTGGTCCCCGCGGCCCTGCTCGACGTGGCCGAGCTGGAACACCACGCCGTCCACCTGCGGACGATCCAGATCACCCACATCCCGGGCGTCTTCCAGACCGAGGACTACACCCGGACGGTCTTCGGCTACGCCATCCCGCCGCTGCCGGAGAACGAGCTGGAGGCCCGGGTGGCACAGCGCCTGGAACGCTCCGGCGTCCTCTACCGCGACGCCGCTCCGCCCTACGAGGCGCTCGTCCACGAGGCCGCGCTGCGCATGCGGTTCGGCGGCGGCAAGGTGGCGCGCGCCCAGCTCGAGCACATCCAGGAGCTCAGCCACCTGCCGCACATCAGCGTCCGCGTCATCCCGTTCGCGGCCGACGGCCACATAGGGTCGGGACACGCGATGCTCTACGCCAGCGGCCCGGTGCAGGCGCTCGACACGGTGCAGATCGACTCCGCCCACGGCATCAGCTTCCTGCACGCGGCCCCGCACCTGGCCAACTACCGCATCCTGTACGACACCCTCGCGGCGGTGGCCCTCGATCGCGCCCGGTCGCGCGACTTCATCCACACCATCTCCCGAGACCTCTGAAAGGCACTGGCCATGACCGCGCCCCTGATTTGGCAGAAGTCCACGTACTCGCAGGAGCAGGGCGAGTGCGTCGAGCTGACCGCAAACGGGGGCGCGGTCCTCATGCGGGAGAGCGACAACCCCACGGTGATTTTGACGACAACCCGCCAGGACCTGGCCCGCTTCCTGCAGGTCATCAAGGTCGGGGCGGCCGGCCCCGGCACGCCCGGCCCCTGATGGGCGGTCCGCCCCGCACGTTAAGGTGAGGCCCTTCCCCCAACCCGGAAAGGCCCGCACCCTCATGCCCCTGCGCCGCCGCGCCGCGACCGTCCTGGCCGCCGCCACCGCCCTCACCGCCCTGACGGCGCCCGCGGCGCTCGCCACCGCGCCCCCGGCCGGGCTGTACGGCTCCGGAGACCCGACGTACGACGGCGTGTGGCGGCAGTCCTACGCGCTGCTGGCCCTGCACACCGAGGGCGTCACCCCGGCCGCGAGCGCCGTCACCTGGCTGGCCGGCCAGCAGTGCGCGGACGGCGGCTTCGCCTCCTACCGGGCCGACACCGCCAAGAGCTGCGCGCCCGCGACGGAGGACACCAACGCGACCGGCATAGCCGTGCAGGCGCTCACCGCGCTCGGCGGACAGAGCGCCGTGGTCGGCAAGGCCACCGCGTGGCTGAAGCAGGTGCAGAACAGCGACGGCGGCTGGTCGTACAACCCCAAGGGCGCCTCCGACCCGGACTCCACGGCCGTCGTGCTCGGCGCGTTCGCCGCCGCGGGCACCGACCCGCGGTCCGTCCGCGCGGCGAGCGGCAAGACCCCCTACGACGCCCTGCACGGCTTCCAGTCGGGCTGCTCGGCGAAGACCGCCGACCGCGGCGCGTTCACCTACCCGATGAACGGCAAGCGGGCGGTCAACGCCAAGGCCACCGCCGACGCCGTGCGCGCCTCGCAGGGCGCCTCCTTCGTGGTGGCCGCCCCCGGTGCCGACGCCCCCGCCACCGCGCCCGCCTGCTCCGGCTCGGGCGCCGACCCGTACACCGCGCTGACGCCCAAAGCGTCCGGCACGGCCGGTGCCGCGTGGCTGACCGCCCAGCTCACCGCGGGCGGCCACCACCTCACCGCGGTCACCCCCGGCGCGGACAAGCCGACCCCCGACTACGGCACCACCGCCGACGCGGTCGTCGCCCTCGCGGCCGGCGGGCAGCAGTCCGCCGCCAAGGCCACCTGGACGTGGCTGGCCGCCAACTCCGCGGCCTGGGCGCACGGCAACCCCGCGGCCCTCGCGCAGCTCGTCCTCGCCGCCCACGCCACCGGCGCCGACCCGCGGCACGCGGGCGGCGCGGACCTGGTGCAGCAGCTCACCAACCTCGGCCCCGCCCCGGCCGCCGCGTCGGCCCCGGCGACGCCGTCGTCCTCCACCGCCCCGAAGGACCACCACAAGAGCGGCGGTTCGGGTGCGACCACCTGGATCATCGTCGCCGTGGTCTTCGTCGCCAGCGTCGGCTTCGGCATCCTGCTCAGCACCCGGAAGCGGCGGCAGCTCTGATGCGCCGGCGCACCACGGTCCCGGCGCTCGCCGCGGCGGTCGCCGCACTCGGCGTGCTGCTGGCCGCGGCCGCGCCCGCGCAGGCCACCGGATACCGCTACTGGTCGTACTGGCTGCGCTCGCACGGCAGTTGGACGTACGCCCAGACCGGTCCCGCGATGCACATACCCGCCGACGGCGACGTCGAGGGCTGGCGCTTCGCCGTCAGCCGCGACGCCGCGGACAAGGCCGTCCAGCCGCGCGGCGCGGCCGGATTCGCGGCCATCTGCGCGGGCACCCCGGCGGTGAAGGGCAGCAAGCGGGTGGCCCTGGTGCTCGACCCGGGCACCGCCTCCGACGCCCCCGGCGGGGCGACGCCGCCGCGGCAGCGCACCGCCTGCGCCCGCATTCCCGCGGACGCGTCCTCCGCGGACGCCGTCGCCGCCGTCGCCCGCCCGCTGCGCTACGACTCGGCCGGCATCCTCTGCGCCATCGCCGGCTATCCGAGCACCGGGTGCGGCGAGACGGTGGCGTCCGGCGCGGCGCCCCGGCCCGCCGCCCACCACGGCGGCGGCCCGTCCGCCGGCCTGTACGCGGGCATCGCCGCCGTCGCCGTCCTCGGGGGCGCCGCCGTCTGGCAGGCCCGGCGCCGCCGCGGCCGGCCATGACCGCCCTCCCCTTCCCCCGGCGCACCCCCCGCACCTCCGGCCGGGCGGACCCGACCGCGGCCCGCCGCACGGCGGACGCGGCGGCCGGCCTCCCCGGTACGGCGGGCGCTCCCGCGGCGCCCGGCCGGGCACGCGCCTGGTGGCGGGCACCGCAAGCCGGACGCGCCAACGCCGTGCACGCCGGGGCGTGGTGGGTGTGGGCGCTCGGCCTGGCGACCGCGGCCTCCCGGACCACGAACATGCTGCTGCTGGCCCTCGTCGTGGCGGTCGCCGGCTACGTGGTGGCCGCGCGCCGCACGGACGCGCCCTGGGCCCGCTCCTACGGAGCGTTCCTGCGCCTGGGACTGGCCGTGCTCGTCATCCGCCTGGTGTTCGCCGTGCTGCTCGGCTCCCCGATCCCGGGTACGCACGTGGTCGTGACGCTGCCGCAGGTGCCGCTGCCGCACTGGGCGCAGGGAGTGCGGATCGGCGGCCGGGTGACCGCGGAGGGGCTGGTGTTCGCGCTGCGCGACGGGATGAAACTGGCGACGCTGCTGGTCTGCGTGGGCGCGGCCAACGCCCTCGCCAACCCGGCGCGGCTGCTCAAGTCGCTGCCCGGCGCCCTGTACGAGGCCGGGGTCGCCGTCGTCGTCGCGATGACGTTCGCGCCCCATCTCGTCGCCGACGTCGCCCGGTTGCGGGCCGCGCGGCGGCTGCGGGGCCGCGAGGACCGCGGGGTGCGCGCCCTGCTGCAGGTCGGGCTGCCGGTGCTGGAGGGCGCGCTGGAACGGTCGGTGGCGCTGGCCGCCGCCATGGACGCCCGGGGCTACGGCCGCACCGCGGCGGTGCCGGCCGGTGTGCGGCGGGCCACCGCCGCCCTCACCCTGGGCGGCCTGCTGGGCGTGTGCGCCGGGACCTACGCGCTGCTGTCGGCGAGCGGCGGCCGCTACGGCCTGCCCGTGCTGCTGATCGGGCTGGCCGCCGCGATGGCCGGGCTGCGGCTCGGCGGCCGCCGTTCGGTGCGCACCCGGTACCGTCCCGACCGCTGGGGCGCCCGCGCGTGGCTGGTCGCCGGGTCGGGTGCGGCTGTCGCGGCGCTGATGATCGCGGCCACCGGGTACGACCCGGCGGCTCTCGACCCGCCCGCCTTCCCGCTGACCGCGCCCACGCTCCCGCTGTGGCCGGCCGCGAGCCTGCTGCTGGGCCTGCTCCCGGCGTTCGTGGCCCCGGCGCCCGCGGTGGGCCGGGCCCCCGCGAAGGAGGACGTGCGGTGATCCGCTTCGAGGACGTGTCGGTGACCTACGAGGGCGCCGCCGAGCCCGCCGTCCGGGGCGTCGGACTCGACATCCCCGAAGGCGAGTTGTGCCTGGTGGTCGGCCCCTCCGGGGTGGGCAAGTCGACGCTGCTGGGCGCGGTGAGCGGCCTGGTCCCGCACTTCACCGGCGGCCTGCTGCGCGGCCGCGTCACCGTGGCCGGACGCGACACCCGCACCCACCGGCCCCGCGAACTCGCCGACGTGGTCGGCACGGTGGGCCAGGACCCGCTGTCGCACTTCGTCACCGACACCGTCGAGGACGAACTCGCCTACGGCATGGAGTCGCTCGGGGTGCCGCCGGAGACGATGCGCCGCCGGGTCGAGGAGACCCTGGACCTGCTGGGCCTGACCGAGCTGCGGGACCGACCCACCGCCTCGCTGTCCGGCGGTCAGCAGCAGCGGGTCGCGATCGGCTCGGTGCTGACCGTGCACCCCCGGGTGCTGGTGCTGGACGAACCGACCTCCGCGCTGGACCCGGGCGCCGCCGAGGAGGTGCTGGCGGTCCTCCAGCGGCTCGTCCACGACCTCGGCACCACCGTGCTGATGGCCGAGCACCGCCTGGAGCGGGTGGTGCAGTACGCCGACCAGGTCGTGCTCATGGCCGCGCCCGGCGTCCCCCCGGTCACCGGGACACCCGCGGAGATGATGGCCGTCTCGCCGGTCCACCCGCCGGTGGTCGGCCTCGGCCGGCTCGCGGGCTGGTCGCCGCTGCCGCTGTCGGTGCGCGACGCCCGCCGCCGCGCGGGCGCGCTGCGCGAGCGGCTCGCGGCGTGCGCGCCGCCACCGCCCGCCGCCGCGCCCGACCCCGAGCCCCTCGTCCGCGCCCAGCGGCTGGTGGTGCGCCGCGGCCGCGCGGAGGTGCTGCGCGGGGTGGACCTGACGGTGCGTGCCGGGGAGACCGTCGCGCTGATGGGCCGCAACGGCGCGGGCAAGTCCACACTGCTGTCGACGCTGGTGGGCCTCCATAACCCATCGGGCGGCACCGTCGAGACCGGCGGCGCGGTCCCGCACCGCACCCGGCCGGCCGAACTGGTGCGCCGCGTGGGCCTGGTCCCGCAGGAGCCGCGGGACCTGCTCTACGCCGACACCGTCACCGCCGAGTGCGCGGCCGCCGACGGCGACGCGGGCGCCGCGCCGGGCACCTGCCGGGCCCTGGTGGCCGGGCTGCTGCCCGGCGTTCCGGACGACGCGCACCCCCGCGACCTGTCCGAGGGCCAGCGGCTCGCCCTGGCCCTGGCGGTCGTGCTGACCGCCCGGCCGCCCGTGCTGCTCCTCGACGAGCCCACCCGCGGTCTGGACTACGCGGCCAAGTCCCGCCTGGTGACGCAGTTGCGGGAGCTGGCCGCGGACGGGCACGCCATCGTGCTGGCCACGCACGACGTCGAGCTGGCCGCCGAACTCGCCCACCGTGTCGTCATCCTGGCCGACGGCGAGGTGGTGGCCGACGGCCCGGCGACCGAAGTCGTGGTCTCCTCCCCCGCGTTCGCCCCGCAGGTGGCGAAGATCCTCGCGCCGGCCCCCTGGCTGACCGTGAGCCAGGTGGCGAAGGCCCTGGAGCCGGCGTCATGAGCCGGGACGGCGGGCCCGCCGCCGCCCCGGGCACGGCAGCGGCCGGGCCGCGGGACGTCGCGGCGCCGGTGCGGCTGGGGCCGCGCTCGGTGGCGGCGCTGGCCCTCGTCTCACTGATCGGCGTGGGCGCCTTCTGCTGGCCGCTGCTGGCGGCGCACGGCTCGTCGGTGGCCGCGCACAGCACCGACGCGCCCTGGCTGTTCGCCGCGCTGCTGCCGCTGCTGGTCGCCGTCGTCATCGCGACCATCGCGGACACCGGCATGGACGCCAAGGCCGTCGCGATGCTCGGCATGCTGGCCGCGGCCGGGGCGGCCCTGCGCCCGCTCGGCGCGGGCACGGCGGGCATCGAGCCGATGTTCTTCCTCATGGTGCTGTCCGGGCGGGTGCTCGGCCCCGGCTTCGGCTTCACCCTGGGCTCGCTGACCATGTTCGCGTCGGCGCTGCTCACCGGCGGCGTCGGTCCGTGGATGCCGTTCCAGATGCTGGCGATGGGCTGGGTGACCATGGGCGCCGGCCTGCTGCCGGGCGCGCGGACCCTGCGCGGACGCGCCGAACTCGCGCTGCTCGCGGTGTACGGGGCCGTGTCGGCGGTGGCCTACGGCACCGTGATGAACCTCCAGGGCTGGCCCTACATCGGCGGCCTGGCCTCGGACATCGCCTACGACCCGCACGCCCCGCTCGCCACCGACCTGGCCCGGTTCGCCGCCTACTGCCTCACCACGTCCATGGGCTGGGACCTGCCGCGGGCCGTGCTCACGGCCGTGCTCGCCTTCACCCTCGGCCCGCCGATCCTCCGCGCCCTGCGCCGCGCCACCCGCCGCGCGGCGTTCGCCGCCCCGGCCGCGTTCGCCCCGCCCGGGGACGACCGCCCCTCCTGACGGGCGGCCGAGTGGGGCCGAGGCCTCACGCCTCGCCCCTCACCCCTCACCCCTCACCCCTCAGGCCGAGGCGCGGTCGTGGGCGGTGGAGCCGGTGCCGTTCCCGCGGTGGCGTTCCTCGGGACGGTCGTGGTCGCCGCCGCACAGTTCCGTGCTCAGCCGGTTGACCAGCGCGGCCAGTTCGGCGTGCCGGGCGGGGTCGTAGTCACCGAGCAGGTCGGACAGGACCGTGCGCCGGGCCTGGGTCAGCCGCACCGCGAGGGTCCGGCCGGAGTCGGTCAGGGTCAGCGGGTTGCCGTCCCGGACCGCGTAGCCGCGGCTCTCGGCCTCCACCGCGGCCTGCTCGATGACCGCGGAGGGCACGGTGGTGCGGCGGGCCAGCTCGACCGGGTCGTCCTCCCCCTCGTGGGACAGCTTGAGCACCAGCCAGCTCGTGGCCGGATGGATGTCCTCACCGGAGATCCGGGTGATCCGGGTGTAGAGGTCGCGGCGGGCCTCGCGGCTGCCGAGCACCGACAGGCAGCGGGCGATCTCGTCGAGCGAGGACCGCTCGACCGGGTTGGTGCCGACGGTCTCGCTGCCGTCGGGCACCGTGACCGTGCCCCGCAGCGGCTGCTCCTTCAGGAACCAGGAGACGACGAAGGCGGCGCCGGCCACCGGTACCGCCCACAGGAACACCGTCGTGATGGCGTCCGAGTAGGCGTTCAGCACGGGCACCTTGACCCCGGACGGCAGGCGGCCGACGGCCGTGGGATCGGCCTGGAGCTGCCCGGGGGCGAAGCCGGGCGGCAGCGGCACTCCGCGCAGGGCGGCGCTGAGCTTGCCCTGGAGCTGGTTGGCGAAGACCGTGCCGAAGACGGACACGCCGAAGGACGCGCCGATCGAGCGGAAGAAGGTCGCCCCGGACGTCGCGGAGCCCAGGTTCCGGTAGTCCACCGCGTTCTGCACGGCCAGCACCAGCACCTGCATGACCAGGCCGAGTCCGAGCCCGAAGATCAGGAAGTACAGGCTCATCACCCAGGTCGAGGTGGACGGCCCGAGCTGGTGCAGCAGGACCAGCCCGACCGCGGTGACCGCGGTGCCCAGGATCGGGAAGATCCGGTAGTGCCCGGTACGGCTGACGATCTGGCCCGAGCCGGTGGAGGACACCAGCATCCCGATCACCATCGGGATCATGTGCACGCCGGACAGCGTCGGCGAGTAGCCGTGCACCACCTGCAGGAACGTCGGCAGGAACGTCATCGCGCCGAACATCGCGAACCCGATGACGAAGGAGATCACCGAGCACAGCACGAAGGTGCGGTTGCGGAACAGCCCCGGCGGCAGCACCGGTTCCTCCGCCCGCCGCTCGATGCGGACGAACAGCGCGATGAGCAGCACGCCGGCCACCGCGAGGCCGATGATGCCGGGCGAGCTCCACGCCCAGGTCGTGCCGCCGAGCGAGGTGACCAGCACCAGGCAGGTCGCGGCGGCCGCGACGATCGCCATGCCCACGTAGTCGATGCGGTGTTCGGTGCGGCGCGCCGGGATGTGCAGCACCGCGGCGATGACCGCGAGCGCGATCACCCCGATCGGCAGGTTGATGTAGAACACCCAGCGCCAGGAGAGCTGTTCGGTGAACACCCCGCCCAGCAGCGGCCCGAGTACGCTCGCCGCGCCGAACACCGCGCCGAACACGCCCTGGTAGCGGCCGCGTTCGCGCGGCGGCACGATGTCGCCGACGATCGCCATGGACAGCACGATCAACCCGCCGCCGCCCAGGCCCTGCAGCGCCCGGAAGGCGATCAACTCGCCCATGTTCTGGGCGATCCCGCACAGCACCGAGCCGATCAGGAAGAGGACGATGACCGCCTGGTACAGCCGTTTGCGGCCGTACATGTCGCCGAGTTTGCCCCACAGCGGTGTGGCCGCGGTGGACGCCAGCAGGTAGGCCGTCACGACCCACGACAGGTGGTCGATGCCGCCGAGTTCGCTGACGATGGTGGGCAGCGCGGTGGACACGATGGTCTGGTCCAGGGCCGCCAGCAGCAGCCCCAGCGCCAGCGCGCCGATCGCGATGCGGACCGATCGCCGGTCCTGCCCCCCGCCCGGCGCGGCCGCCGCGGGTCCGGCGGCGGTGCTGGTGTCCTGGGCCATGGAACGGCTCCTCCCGTCTTCCCCCGACGGCCGGCTCGGTCCGTTGTCGACAATCGACTCTCCATGTTCCCACCCTTTGTCCAGGTATGGCCTGCGGTACGAACCGGCACGTGTGGGGTGCGGCTGCGCGGGGCAAACGGGATCGGCATAATCACCCTGATCCGGCGAACACCGCCGAACTTGTGCACGGGGGCGGGGAGGGGACCCAGTGGCACCGCAACACCGGGACGAGCCGGACACGCCGTCCTGTGCGCCCGGCCAGGAGCCGGAGACCGCCGTCCAGGACGGCGGCGAGGAGCGCGCGACGGAACGTTCCGCCGCACGCGCGGCGGATGTCGCCGCGACCGAGGGCTTCCACCCGCTGCGCCTGCGCCCCTACGTGGCGGAGCCGGGCGCCGAGCAGGGCGAGAGCACCGTCCGCCGTCTGCTGCACGCCGAGGGCGAGGCCGGGGGCCCGGACGCCGCGGACCTGGGGCTGTTCACCGAGACCGCGCACGACGCGTCCGCCGGGAGCCCGCCGGGGATGTCACGCGAGATCTACTCCGGCCTGGAGTACCCCGCCGACGACCTCGACGACCTGGGAGACCTCGAAGACGCCGCAGACCTCGCAGACCACGAGGGCCTCGCGGCCGGGGCCGGGCTCAGCCGCGAGGAGGCGGCGGCGTACGCCGCCGCCCGCCGCGGCCGGCATCGCAGACGCAGACGCAGACTCGTGGTCGCGGCCGCGGCCGTCGCCGCCTCCGCGCTCGCCGCCGGGGCCGTGGCGGTGACCGGCCAGGTCATGAGTGACGAGCACGGAGCGAACGGTCAGGCCCTGCCCGATCTCGGCTCCTCCTCCGTCCCCGACGTGACGCTGCCGCCGGACGCCTCGCCCGCCGCCGCCAAGGCCGCGGCGCCCCTGACCCAGGAGAGCGGCCGTGCCGGCACCCCGACGCGGCCCACGCCCTCCGCCCCGGCCTCCACGACGCCGGCGCCGTCGGCGGGCACCACCGCGCCGGGCACGCCGGCCACCGGGACGCCCGCGAGCGGCACCCCGCAGACGCCGTCCGCGCCGCCGGTCTCCTCCTCGCCGCAGCCGCCCGGCACCCCCGCCGTCACACCGGCCGCGCAGGTCCTGCAGATGGGCGACTCCGGCCCCGCCGTGGAGGACCTGCAGCACCGGCTGGCCCAGATGTGGATCTACCACGGACCCGTCGACGGGATCTTCGACCAGCAGGTGCGGCGGGCCGTCGCCACCTTCCAGCTCTGGTACCAGGTGAGCGACGAGCCGGACGGCAGCCATGATGGTGTCTACGGCCCGAACACCCGGGCCGCACTGGAACGGCAGACATCGGGGATCTGAGCATCGCGGAACGGTTCGGCATCGACGACTTCCAGCTGGTCCTGCTGCGGCGGATGGCCGACCACCGGCCGGAGCTGGTCGACGACGCGCTGCGCACGCTGGGCGCCACGCACACCCAGCTTCGGGAGGCGCACAAGCGGTGGCAGGCGCGCGTCCACTCGCGCAGCTTTCCCGGCGGGGCGCGGCGCTATCTGACGGCCCTCGGGCGCCCGGAGGCGGAGCTGGCGCGCCAGGTGGGCGACCTGGCGTGCCGGGCCCTGCTGTGGCCGGTGCCCCTGTGGCCGACGCTGCGGTTCGAGATCCTCATGGCGCCCGGCGGCGCGGTGTGGAACGAGTGGCTGGTCCGGGCGCCGGGCGATCCGGGACCGCGGCTCGGCGCGGTGGCGGACCTTCCCGTGTGGGGCTGCACGGTCGAGGAGGTGCTGCGCGGCTACCCGTCGGCCGTCCCGCTGGTCGGGGACGCGCCCTCGCGGGCCCGCGTGGGACTGGCCGATCCGGCGAGCGGCGAGGCGTTCACGGCGCATTTCACCTGGGGTCTCCTGCAGTACGTGACGCCGCAGCAGGCTGGGCGAACTGGCGGACCGCGGGATTCTTTTGTACCGTGAGGGAACAAAGTGGTTCCGCCCGCACCCCCTGACCGGCGGGCGGAGCCACTGAGTACCCCGCACACAGATGAAACAGGGAGCCCCATGGCAACCTCCTTGCACGCCCGCGCCCTCCTGCTCGACATGGACGGCACCCTGGTGAACAGCGACGCCGTCGTCGAACGGTGCTGGCGCCGGTGGGCGGTGCGCCACGGCCTGGATCCCGAGTCGGTGCTGAAGGTCGTGCACGGCCGGCAGGGGCACGCGACCATGGCGGCCCTGCTCCCCGACCGGCCGATGGCCCAGAACCACGCCGAGAACGCGGTGATGCTCGCCGAGGAGACCGCCGACACCGACGGCGTCGTGCCGGTCGCGGGCGCTCCCGCGTTCCTCGCCGCACTCGCGAACCGGCCGCACGCCCTGGTGACGTCCGCGACCGAGGAGCTGGCCACGACCCGCATGCGCGCGGCCGGGCTGACGCTCCCGCCGGTCATGGTCACCGCCGAGCGCGTCAGCGCCAGCAAGCCCGACCCCGAGGGCTTCCTCAAAGGCGCCGCCGAGCTGGGGTTCGCCCCGGCGGACTGCCTGGTGTTCGAAGACGCCGAGGTCGGCATCGCGGCCGCCAGGACCGCCGGGATGCGCGTGGTGGGCGTGGGCCCGCGTGCCGCCGCGCACGCCCCGACCGCGCACGCGGCCACGCTGGAGGCGGTCCGCGTCGAGGCGGCCCCGGACGGCGGCCTCGTCGTGACCATCGACTGAGCCGGGCCCGCCACGGAAGCCACCCCGCGCAGGACGAAGACGACGAAGACGACGAAGCCGCCCGGACGCACCGGGCGTCTTCGTCGTCTTCGTCGTGCGTGGCGGGTCGCGGCCCGGCGTCCGCCGGGCCGCGCCGGATCAGCCGGCGATGGCCTCGTAGAGGCTGAACCCGGCGAGGACGATCATCACGCCCGCGGCGACCCGGGTGATGAGGTGCAGCGGCACCCGCTTCATCAGCAGCTGCCCGCCGAAGATCCCGAGCGCCGCGACGGCCCACAGCCCCAGCACGGCGCCGATGGCCACCGACACCGGATCGCTGTACCGGGCCGCGAGGTTGGCGGTCATGATCTGGGTCAGATCGCCGAACTCTGCCACCAGGATGAGCGTGAAGCCGGCCCCGGCGACCTTCCAGAAGCTCTGGTCGGCGGGCGGCTTGACGTCCTCCTCCTCCTCGCCCTTGGAGAGCAGCAGCATCGCCGCGCCGCCCAGGAAGAGCAGGCCCACCACGCCCTGCACCAGGCGGTGCGGGAGGAGGGTGAGCAGGCTGCCCGCGGCGATGGCGAGGGCGACGTGGACGACGAAGGCGGCCGCGACCCCGGCGAAGACGTACGACGCGCGGTAGCGGGTGCCCAGCATCAGCGAGGCGAGCGCTGTCTTGTCGGGCAGTTCGGCAAGGAAGATCACGCCGAACACGACGGCGATGACGGTGAAGCTGAGCACGGAGGCGGGTCCTCGTTCGGTCGGGCTGTCGCGCCGGAGAACCTCGGGGATTTCGGGGTCGCTTCGGCACGGCAGCGGGAACACTGCGGCCGAAGGTCTCGCTGGCGGGCACACGCGCGGTGTGCCGCCTCCGGGCGCCGGCCGGGCGCGTCCGCTGGGCGAACGGTTCCGGCAGTGTGTCGACGGTCCGGCGAAGAGCTACTCCCCTTCTGCTGCCCGCCAGTCTACGACACGGTCCCGGCCGGGACCGTGCGGGTGATCACCCCGCGGGCGACGAGCTCCAGCACGACGGCGACCGACATGGCCTGCACCGCCATCAGCGCGATCAGCACGAAGAGCTGCACCGCGCCCGCCGTCACCGGGCTCGCGCCGCCGAGCAGCACACCCACGAAGGCGCCGGGCAGCGTCACCAGGCCCACCGTCCTGGTCTGGTCGAGACCGGGCACCAGGGCGCCGGAGGCCGCGGGCCGGGCGATCTCCATCCGGGCCTCCCGGTCGGTGAAGCCCAGGGCCAGCGCGGCCTCCACCTCACCGGCCCGCACGGCCAGCTCCTCCAGCGCCCGCCGGCCGCCCAGCACCGTCGCGGTCAGGCCGCCGCCGATGAGGATGCCCGCGACCGGGATCAGCGCGATGCCGTTCAGCGGCAGCAGTCCGGTGAGGACCAGCAGGACCACCACCGGCAGCGCGCCCGCGCCGACCGGCACCGCCGCCCAGCGCCAGGTCGCGTTCCGGGTGATGCGCCGCCCCGCGGTCCGGGACGCCACGCCGTACATCAGGGCCACGAACGCCAGCAGCGCCGCCTGGTGCTTGACCACCCAGCCGATGAGGAAGGAGACCGCGGCGAGCTGGACGGCGGCGCGCACCCCGGCGGTCGCGATGCCGCGGGAGTACTTCTCGTCCTCGTCCGCGAGCCGGGCGTACGCCGCGATACCCGTGGCCGCGACGAGCAGCACCACGAGGACCACCCCGAGGGTGCGGTCCACCGGCAGCAGCGACGAGGACGCGATCCGCCAGGGTCCGGTGGGTGGCGGCGCGGTCGGCGGGCCGGGCGGTGCGGTCGCGGGGATCACGGCGTCACTCTAGGGCGACCGGAGGGCGCGCGGCCGAGTGCCTACTACACGGCGTGGGAATGTATTCCTCAAGTGATGACGCCGTGATGGTGGAGTACGTCACGTGATCCCGGCGGAACCGGACGGCGGTACTGGCGTACGCTGTACGGCTGACGGTGCATGAAGATCCGTTAGGCACCCGCACACGACAGACAGGGCGGACGATCCGCCCGGCACACAGCACCACCGCACCACCGTATTCGCAGGACCAGGACACGACCCGGGCCGGAACCGGAGAGGACGAGGAGGCGAACGTGCTGCATGGCGTGGGCTCGCTCTTCGACTGGCCGTGGATCTACGCGCTCGTGTCGCTGTCGGTGCTCCTCGACGTCTTCCTGCCGGTGCTGCCCAGCGGCGTGCTGGTGATCAGCGCGGCCACCGCGGGCTCCTCCAGCGCCGGTGACGGCGTCCTCGACATCCTGGCCCTGCTGGCCTGCGCGGCCGCGGCCTCCTGCCTCGGCGACCTGCTGGCCTACCGGCTGGCCTTCCGCGGCGGCGACTGGTTCCACCGCAGGATGGCCAACTCCCGACGCCTGGCCACCGCTCACGAGCGCCTCGGGCAGGTGCTGACCGGCGGCGGCGGCGCCCTGGTCGTGCTGGCCCGCTTCGCGCCGGCCGGCCGCAGCGTGGTGAGCCTGGGCGCCGGCGCGGCCCGCCGCCGCCCCAAGGAGTTCCTGCCCTGGTCGGCCCTGGCCGGCGTGTGCTGGGCGACCTACAGCGTCGGTCTCGGCTGGGTCGGCGGCAAGTGGCTGGGCTCGAGCTGGTTCGGCACCGCGATGTCCTTCGGCGCGCTCGTGGGCGCCGGCGCGTTCGCGGCGTACGTCTTCCGCCGCGAGCGCCGACTGGCCGTGGCAGCGGCATATGCGGCGGTGGAGCTGGCACTGCCCAGCCAGGGCACGTCGCCCGACCGCGGCTCGGTCGTCGAAGCCCTCTGACCTGCCGCTCCGGCGCCGCCCCGCTCGGCCGCCGGGTACGCGCGCACTCCCCCGCCGTCCGGTGACCCGGAAGTACGGGAAGTATTCTCACTCGATCCGGCAATAGCAATCACTCAATGTCACGGACAGAATCAGGGCCGTATCACCCCCTTACGGGAAGGACAGCCCATGTCGGTTGATGCGGGCCAGGACACCGCACACGGCACTCCGGACAACGCCCAGCCCCGAACGAGTCTCGACACCGCCGCAGCCCGGAATCTGGCGACCACCACCAAGTCCGCACCGCAGATGGCGGGCATCTCGTCCCGCTGGCTGCTGCGCGTACTGCCCTGGGTACAGGTCACCGCCGGCACCTACCGGGTCAACCGGCGGCTCAGCTACGCGGTGGGTGACGGCCGGGTCACCTTCGTGAAGACGGGGTCGGAGGTCCGGGTCATCCCGCAGGAGCTCGGCGAGATCGCCGCCCTGCGCACCTTCGGCGACGAAGGCGCGCTCACGGCGCTGGCCGACCGCTTCGTCCAGCGCGAGTTCGAGCCCGGCGAGGTCATCGCCGAGGCCGGGCGGCCTGCCGACACGGTCTATCTCGTCGCCCACGGCAAGATCGAGAAACTCGGCGAGGGCTCGTACGGCGAGCAGACCCGGCTCGGGGTCCTGGCCGACGGCGACCACTTCGGCGAGCAGGCCCTGCTGAGCGACGACGGGACCTGGCAGTTCACCGCCAAGGCCGCGACCGCCACCACCGTGCTGGCACTGCCGCGCTCGGCCCTGACGTCGCTGCTCGGGGTCTCCGACCCGCTGCGCGAACACCTGGAGGCCCACCGGTCACTGCCCAGGCAGCGGTCCAACAGGAAGGGCGAGGCCGACATCGAACTCGCCTCGGGCCACAAGGGCGAGGCCGCGCTGCCGGCCACGTTCGTCGACTACGAGGTCAAGCCGCGCGAGTACGAACTGAGCGTCGCGCAGACCGTTCTGCGCGTGCACAGCCGGGTGGCCGACCTCTACAACGAGCCGATGAACCAGACCGAGGAGCAACTCAAGCTCACGGTCGAGGCGTTGCGGGAACGCCAGGAGCACGAGCTGATCAACAACCCGGACTTCGGGCTGCTCAACAACGCCGAGTACGACCAGCGCATCCAGCCGCACGCCGGTCCGCCGCTGCCGGACGACCTCGACGAGCTGATCAGCCGCCGCCGGGGCACCCGCTTCCTGTTCGCGCACCCCAAGACCATCGCGGCGATCGGCCGCGAGTGGAGCCGGGCCGGCATCTACCCGGACCCGGTGGAGGTGATGGGCTCCAGCGTCCCGGCCTGGCGCGGCGTGCCCATCCTGAGCTGCAACAAGATCCCGGTCAGCCCGGAGCGCACCAGCTCGATCATCGCCGTGCGTACCGGCGAGGACAACCAGGGCGTGATCGGCCTCAACCAGACCGGCCTGCCCGACGAGTACGAGCCGGGGCTCAACGTCCGCTTCATGGGCATCGACGACAAGGCCGTCATCAACTACCTGGTCAGCACGTACTTCTCCGCGGCGGTCCTGGTCCCCGACGCGCTCGGCGTGCTGGAGAACGTGAACGTGTCCAACTGGCGGTGAGGAGCGGGTACAAGCGAGTACGAGGAGGCGGCCCCCCTGCCCGGCCGGGCAGGGG
Source organism: Actinacidiphila acidipaludis (assembly GCF_019890725.1). GTDB lineage: Bacteria > Actinomycetota > Actinomycetes > Streptomycetales > Streptomycetaceae > Actinacidiphila > Actinacidiphila acidipaludis. Next base: position 207,937 of record NZ_JAINZZ010000007.1, on the reverse strand, counting down.
GGCCGCCTCCTCGTGCGTGACGGCCACGACCGCGGCGACGGCCGCGGTCGTGGCCGGCCCCTACAGCAGCGAGCGGAAGACGTCGGCCGAGACCGACATCCCGCTGCCGAAGGGCGCGTCCAGGTCCCAGATGAGGAACAGCAGGAACGCGATCAGCGCGCTGAACAGGCCGGCCAGCAGCAACTCCCGTGCCGACCGCCGGATCTGCAGGGTGAAGATCAGCCCCACGGTGACCAGCCCGCCGCCGATCAGGCCGAACCACACCATGCCCGGCATGGTCGCGCCCGCGCTCTGCCCGCGGGCCGTACGCGCCTGGTCCACCGCCGCCACCTCGTCCACGACCGGCTGGTACGCCTGTGCGCCCAGGTCGGACTTGGGGTCGAACTGCGTGACGTCGGTGCGGATCCGGTCGAGCAGCGTGGTGCCCTGTGGGGACAGCGCGCCGTGGTCCCGCATGTACGGCCACTCCTTCTCGGCGACGAACCGGGCGTAGCCGTCGACGTCCGCGCGCACCTTGTCGCGCACGTCCGCCGGGTAGACCTGCACCCGGGCCTTCACCTCGTGCAGGGCCTGCGCCTCGGCCAGCACGTCGGCCTGGGCGCTCCCGCGCGCCTCCCAGACGCCGGCGATCGCCAGCCCGAGGACGATCGCGTAGACCACGCCGATCATCATGACCATGTACTCGATGACGTCCGGAGTCTCCGTCGGATCGTCGTCGTCGCCGATCCTGCGCTGCCGCAGGACGACGACGCTGAGCACGACGGCGCACACGGCGATCATCGCGATCAGCAGGACAACCCATTGCGTCATTGCCAACTCCCCCTCGTTCGCTAACGGTTCCTGCGGTACGTCCCGGAGCCCGGCCGCAGCACCGCCACGGCGAGCAGGGCCGGCACGGTGGTCAGCATCATCGTGATCATGAGCGGCCGCTTGTGCGGGTGCGGCGCCGCGACGGGCGCGGGCCTGCGCGCGGGCCAGCGCACGGCGGCGGGTACGGGTGCGGGTGATGTCGGAGTGACGGTCGGACTCGGCCGAGGACTCGGCGCGGGCGGCCGGGGCGTCGGGGCGGGCGGCGGGATGCGGACGGGGATCGGCGCGGGCTGCGGCCTGGGGGCCGGCCTGGGCGCGGGTGTCGGTACGGGTGTCGGTACGGGTTTGGGCGCGGGTGACGGAGTCGGCCGCGGGCTGGGCGCCGGCGGCGAGGGAACGGGCGTGTGCGTCGGCGGCGGCGGGCTGGTCGGCGGACACCGGTGATGGTGGTGATGGTGGTGGTGGCAGGTCCCCCACCACGGACCCCAGGGCGACCACGGAGCCCACGGGGCCCATGGCTCCCACCCCCAGTGGCAGCCGCTGACGGGGCCCGGGTCGTGGCCGTGGCCCGGGTCGTGGCCGTGGTCGTGCCCGGGGTCGTGACTGTGCCCGCGTCCGGGATCGTGCCCGTGGCCGGGGTCGGGGTCGTTACCTGGATCGCGCCCGGGGTCGTGACTGTGCCCGGGGTCGTGGCCGGGGTCCTGGCCCTGCTGAGTGCCCTGGCCCGGGCCTGGGCTCTGTCCCTGCCCGGGATCGGGCGCCGGGTCAGGGGCCGGACTCGGACTCACGCCCGGACCCGGGCTCGGGTTCACGCTCGGGCTGGGGCTCTGTCCCTGACCGGGGTCATGGCCGGGGTCATGGCCGGGGTCGCGGCCCTGATGAGAGCCGCGTCCTGGGCCCGGGCTCTGTCCGTGCCCGGGGTCGGGCGTCGGGCTCGGGCTCTGCCCGCCGCCTGCGCCCGGGCCCGGATCGTGGCCCCGGCCGGGTTGTCGCCCGTGGCCCGGGTCCGGTGCCGGCTGATGCCCATGGCCGGGCTTCCGCCCGTGGCCGGGGCCGGATACGGGGTCGTGCTGGTGGCCGGGGCTCTTGCCCCGGTCGGGGTCGGGGTCGGGAGCCGGGTGGCGGCTCTGGCCGGACACGTGGTCCTGGCCGGTGTCGGTTGGCGGATTCTGGGACGGATGGCGGCCCGGGCTGCGCCCGGGACTGAGGGCGGGCTCCGGGGCATGCCCCTGGTCGGGGGCCTGCTCCCGCGCGGAGCCGGGGCCGGCGGGGTGCCCGCCGTGTGCCCCGCCGGGGTCGGCCGAGGCCGGTCCCGCGAGCCCCCAACTTCCCGCCATGACGATGACGATGACAAGCGCGGCCCATAACAGGCCGCGCTTCCCCCACGAAGTGCTCACCTGATCATCGTCAGGAGCCCCCGCGCGACGCGCCCGAACGAAGCCGGGCGTTCCCCCTATTGGGGGATTCGTACGCTAAACCCCACCATCTCCATCAGTTCGAGCAGGAGCCTCAGGGGCACCGCTCCCCGATCTTGACCGCGCTGAAGGTCACCGGCTGCCCGTGGTACGCCGCACCCGGGCGCGGGGTCTGGGCGCAGACGGTCCAGTCGGACTCCAGGATGACGATCCGTCCCCGGCCGGACGCGTCCTTGTTCGTCACGGACGCGTCCCGCGGCAGGCTGTCGCGGGCGGCGGCGAGGCCCTTGCCCACGAAGTCCGGCATCGTCCTCCCCGTCTTCGGCGGGGGTTCGACGTCCGCGGAGGGACAGGTCTCGGCGAGCTTCACCGCCCCGAAGTCGAGCGTGGTGCCGCGGGGACGACGGCACCGGCCCGCGGCGTCTGCGAGCACACCTTCCAGCCCCGGTCGAGGAGTTGGTGGCGCTCACGCCCGGCGGAGTCGTGCGACGTGAGGTGGTGGAACCCCGCGGCCTCGGCGGCGCCCTGGGCGCTCTGCTCCCCCCCTTGCCGACGACCGAGGGCACCTTCCCCGGCGACGCGCTGGAGCCCGCCGGCGCCGACGCCGTCCGGGTGGCCTGGCGGGCAGCAGCAGGGCGGCGGCGAGCTCGGCGGCGGTCACGGTGAGGCGTGTACGCATGGCTCCCCCTCGCGGCATTCAGGGACAACCTGTCCGATACGGGCGGCCTGACACATCGGCCGCCTCAACTCCTGCACCCCGAGGCCCCGTTGCCGACCGCTGGCGGCGGCTACTCGCCCGTGGTCCCGTCGATCAGCTCCCGGGCGACGTCGAGCTGGCCGACGTGGCGCGCGTACTCCTGCAGCAGGTGGAAGAGGATCCGCCCGAGAGAAGGGGCCTGGTCGGGCGACGGGAAGCGGCCGCCGGTGCGCGCCCGGTCGTCCAGGCCGGCGGCCGCCACCAGGGCGTCCGCCGCGGCCACCTCGACGCGGTAGGCGGCCATGACCTCCTCGGTCGAGCGTGCGGCGGGGATGCCCCACTCCTCCGCGTCCCCGCCCTCCGGGTAGGCGACGAGCTGTTCGCCCGCGAAGCCCCACCGCATCCAGCGGCGTTCGACCCACCCCAGGTGCTGGACCAGGCCGAGCGGCGACCAGCCGAGCGGTTCGACGGGAGCGCGGAGCCGCTCGTCGGACAGCCCGGCGATCTTCCGCAGCAGCGCCGCGCGGTACCACGCCAGATAGCCGACCAGGAGCTCGCGCGCGTCGGTGACGTCCACGCCGGGCCCGTCGAGGGGCGCGGGGACCGGTCCGGGAGGCTGCGGCATGCCCGAAGGGTACGCGGCGCGGCGGGCGACGGCACGGAGGCCGCCCGGGGCCCGCGGCGACTCCCCGTGAACGCGTCCCGGAACGTGCGAGAGCCCCATCGGCGCGCTGCGCGGACGGGGCTCTGACCGGTGTGGGCGTGGACGGTTTCGAACCGCCGACATCCGCCTTGTAAGGGCGGCGCTCTACCGCTGAGCTACACGCCCAGGCCATGCGACGACACAGGTTACCTTGCCGCGGGGGCTGGTCAGCAACCGTCGTGGGGGTGGGAGGATGGACGGGACAGACGGCGCGAGCGCGGGGAGAGAGAGTCACTGTGACGACGGCACGTTCGTGGTGGCGGCGCGGCGACAATCAGCGTGCGGAGGCGCAGGCGGCCAAGGACGCCGCCGCCCAGGCGTTCTACGAGCTCGACACCGCCCAGCGCGACCTCGAGATCTCCATCGAGACGATCTCCGCGGTGGACGACTCCCCGGAGGCGCGCCGCGCGCTGGCCGCGTTCCGGGCCCTGGGCGAGCGGATCGACCAGGTCAGCGGCGCCTACATCGCCACCGTCGACGCGCATGACATCGACCGCGACGAGCTGGACCACGCGGCCGCCTCGCGGGCCCGCGCCGAGCTGACCCGCTCCAAGGACGAGCTGGTCAACGTGCGGGCGGAGCTGGAGCGGTTCCAGTCGGGCCTCGGACCGCTGCTGGGCAAGGCCGAGACGCAGCTCGCCCGGCTCGCCCCGGCCCGCGAGCGCGCCAAGCAGTCCCTGGTGGCCGCCGGCAATGCGCTGGACGCGGTCCGGGCGGCCGGTCTGCGGGCGGACGATCTCGCCGCCCGGCTGGCGGCCCTCTCCCCCGAGCTGACCAAGCTCAACGAGGGCGCCTCCAAGCACGGCGTGCAGGAGACGGTCCAGCGGGCCGACGAGATGCGCAGGACCGCGGAGGCGGTGCGGGCGGAGGCCGAGCGGCTGCCGCAGCTCGCCCAGGAGATCGACACCCGGCTGGTGTCGCTGCGGACGAGGGTGCAGGCGCTCGGGACCCGGGCGGAGGGCGTGGCGCCGGTGCTGAGCGAGCTGCGGCGCCGTTTCTCCGCCGCGTGCTGGCAGGACCTCCAGCACGTGCCCGAGCAGGCCCAGCAGGCGGTCCGGCAGGCCGAGGCGGCGCTCACCGAGGCCCGGCAGGCGCGCGCGGACCAGCGGTGGGCGGACGCACAGGCCCGGCTGGCCACGGTCCGGGCGCTGATGGACGACGTGGACGGCGCGGTGGGTGCGGCCGGCGACCGGCTGCGCCGCCTCAACGAGGTCAGCAAGGACCCGAAGGCCGAGGTCGAGAAGACCCGCTTCGTGATCCGGGACGCCCAGCGTCTGGCGATGCAGGGCAGGAGCACGCCGGAGCCGCGGCACGCCCGGCCGCTGGACGAGGCGGTGGCCCGGCTGGACCGGGCGCTGGCCGCGCTGGAGGGCCGCCACCCGGACTACTGGGCGTTCCTGACGGAGACGGCCGCGGTCCGCGAGACCGCGAACCGCGTGGTGGCGAACATCCGTGAGGAGCGCGCCCAGCACCGCTGAGCACGCGTCCGGGAGTGACCCGCTGGCCACACGCCAGGCGGGGACCCGGCCCGCGGGACCCGCGAGACCGGGCGCGCCCCGCCGTGAGCGGTCAGCCGTGAGCGGTCAGCCGTGAGCCGTCAGCCGCAGCAGCCGCCACCGCAGCAGCCGCCGCCACCGCCACCGGCCGCGGGGGCCGGCGCGGCGGACGCGGCGCCGCCGACGGACACCGTGGAGAGCAGCTTCACCGTGTCGTCGTGCCCCTGCGGGCAGGGCGTCGGGGCGTTGGCCTGCGACATCGGACGGCGGAGTTCGAAGGTCGCGCCGCAGGTCCGGCAGCGGTACTCGTAGCGAGGCATGGACTCAGGTTAGTCGACGCCCCCCGCGGCGGCGATCAGCGCTTGCGGGCCAGTGTCAGGCCGTCCGCGACGGTGAGCAGCACATGGTCGACGCGGTCGTCGGCGGCCACCCGGTCGTTGAACTCCCGGATGGCCGCGGCGCCGCCGGAGGCCTCGGGGTCCACGACGTCGCCGTGGAACAGGGTGTTGTCGACCACCAGCAGCCCGCCGGGGCGCAGCCGCGGGACCAGTTCCTCCCAGTAGCCGAGGTAGCCGCCCTTGTCGGCGTCCAGGAACGCCAGGTCGATCCACGGCTCGGCGGGCAGGGAGCGCAGGGTGTCGAGGGCGGGCGCGATGCGCAGGTCGATCCGGTCCGCGACGCCGGCCTTCGCCCAGGCCTGGCGGCCCAGCGACGTCCACTCCTCGGAGATGTCGCAGGCGATCACCCGGCCGCCGTCGGGCAGCGCCCTGGCCAGGGCCAGCGTGGAGAAGCCGGTGAACGTGCCGACCTCCACGATCTCGCGGGCGCCGGTGAGGGTGACCAGGAAGGACAGCAGCGGTGCCTGCTCGTGGGCGGTCTGCAGGCCCGCGACGTCGGCGAACCGCTCGTGGGTGGCCGTCACCAGGTCGCGCTGCACGGGGTCCAGCGGCGGGTTGTGGTCGAGGACGTACTGGTACAGCTCGGGCGTGAGCTGGGGGTTCTTCGTTTCGTGCACCGTTGGCTCCCGTGGTTCGTGGCGGCGGCCTGGCCTAGGCTGACGAGATGCTCGTCGATGACGCGGTCGCCCTCGTGCCCAGCATTCCAGGCCGCCGTGCCGTCCTGGGCCTGGCGGGCGCCCCGGCGGCGGGCAAGTCCACGCTGGCCAGGCGGCTGGTCACCGGCGTCGACGACCGGCTGGGCGCGGGCACCGCCGCGTATCTGCCGATGGACGGATTCCACCTGTCCAACGCCCAGTTGGACCGGCTGGGGCTGCGCGGGCGCAAGGGCGCACCGGAGACGTTCGACGTCGACGGCTACGTCCATCTGCTGCGGCGGGTGCGCGAGACGCTGGATCGGCCCGTGTACGCACCGGACTTCGACCGCCGGCTGGAGGAGCCGGTGGCGGCCGGGCTGGTGGTGCCGCCGCAGGCCCTGCTGGTCGTGACGGAGGGCAACTACCTGGCGGACGACGGCCCCGGCTGGGAGCAGGTCCGCGGTCTGCTCGACGAGTTGTGGTACGTCGACACGCCCCGGTCGCTGCGGGAGCGGCGGTTGCTGCGCCGGCATGTGCGCGGCGGGCGGACCGAGTCCGAGGCGCGGGCCTTCATAGCGGCCAGCGAACGGCCCAACGCCCGCCGGGTGGAGCGCGGCCGGGAACGCGCGACCCGGACCGTGGTGCCCGGACGCCACAGCTGAGCGCCCGGCGTGTCCCGGCCGTGTCCGGCGGCCCTGCCCACCGGGCCTGCGCCGCCTGCCCCGCCTGCCCCGCCTGCCCCCGCAACCGCCCGTTCCAGCGGCCTTGCTCCAGCGGTCCTACCGCGTGATGCCCTCCCCCGTGACCCGCACCAGCATCCGCCGCAGGATCTCCTCGCCGGCCGCGACGCCGACCGTGCCGAGCGCGGTGACGTGCGGGGCGCTCCAGCCGCTGTCGGCGAGTTCGCCGTGGCCGGGCGTCCAGCCGGTGTCCGCGGCCATCAGCAGGTCCACGTCGAGCAGCGAGTCCCCGGCGGCCAGCACCTGGTCCACGCCGGTGCGGCGGACCACCTCGGCGAGCGCGGCGCTCTTGCTCAGCGGCTTGGGCACCGCGTAGATCTTGCGGCCCTGCAGGGACACCGTCCAGCCGCGCGGCTCGGCCCACTCGCCGAGTTCCTTGACCCAGCCCGAGGGCAGCCGCTCGCGGTCCACCACCAGGTACGCGAACAGGTCCTCGGCGATCCGCTCCTTGCGCAGCCAGTCCGGGTCGGAGGTGGCCGCCAGGTGCGCGACCACCTCCTCCAGCGGCGCGCAGCCGTCGGACAGGCGGCGCCGCATCTCGTGGTTCCAGTCGTGGTCGGTGCGTCCGTCGACCAGCAGGTGACCGCCGTTGGCGCAGATCGCGTACCGCGGCGGCCGGCCGGGCAGGCTGATCCGCCGGTACTGCTTGCGGGTGCGGGTGGTGGTGGGCACGAACCGCACGGTGTCGGCGAGTTCGGTCAGCAGCCGGCTCGCGGACTCCGTCATGTACGACAGCGGCTTGGACTCGTGCACCTCGACGCACAGCAGCCGGGGCGCGTGCTCGTCGGCCATCGACAGCGCGAGGGCGGCCGTGGAGTAGATCAGGGTGCGGTCCAGGTCGCTGGCGACCAGCGCGCGGGTGTTGGGCGGGAACGCGTGACGGCTCATCAGTTCTGCACCGCCCGGCCGTCGGTGCCGGTCGCGCCGCGGGTGAAGCGCGGGTGGATCAGGCCGACGCACGAGTACGGCAGGTCACCGACCTCCTCGACCGGCACGCCGCGCTGGTCGGCGAGCAGGCGCACGTGGTCCAGGTCGGCGCCCGCGCCGCGCCGCGCGAGGATGCGCCACGGCACGCGGCGCAGCAGCACCCGGGTGGTCTCGCCGACGCCGGGCTTGACCAGGTTGACGTCGCCGATGCCGTACTCCTCGCTGATCCGCTCGACCGCCGCCCAGCCCACCCAGGTCGGCGCGCGGTCCTGGGACCGCAGGGCCGCCAGGTCCGCGGCGACCGTGGCCGAGCGGACCTGGGGGAAGGCGTCGGTCACGGTGTCCAGGAACAGCCCGGAGACGTCCGCGCCCTGCAACTCGCGGTAGAACTTGGCGCCGTGGAAGTCGTCCGGCCCGATCAGGCCGTCGCGCAGCACCGTCCGCGAGATCAGGCCGGAGACGGTGGAGTTGAGGCACGCCGACGGGATGAGGAAGTCGTCGCGGGTGCCGTAGGTGGACACGCAGCCGCCGGGGTCGGCGAGGACCGCGATGTCCGGGTTGAAGCCGCCGAAGTCCTTGACGGCTTCGGCGAGTTCACGGGTGATCGCGCCCTTGCCGGTCCAGCCGTCGACGAACACGACGTCGGCCGGATCGTGGTGGTCGGCGAGCCAGCGCAGCGCGTTGCGGTCGATGCCGCGGCCGCGGACGATCGACACGGCGTAGTGCGGCAGTTCGAGGCCGTGGGCGTGCTCGGCCCAGCGGCGCATCAGCACGCCGACGGGGGTGCCGGCCCGGGCCAGCGAGGCCAGCACCACGTTCCGGCCGCGCTCGGCGAGGACGAGTTCGGTGACGGCGCCGACCGCGCGCGCGATCCGCGGCGCGCTGTCGGCCAGGGCCGAGCGGAAGAGCTCCTGGTACGCCTCGGTGGGCTGGTACTCCACGGGCAGTGACTCGGCGTAGTGCGCCCCGCCGCTCTGGATGGCCTCCTCGCGCTCCTCGGTGGGCGCCTCCAGCTCCACGTCCGAGAGGTCCTTCAGCAGCCAGCCCACCTCCTGCGGCTGGTAGGAGGAGAAGTCGGGTCCGCGCAGCGGCTCGCTCATGCTCGGGGGGTGCCCCTCTGGGTCGGGTCGGTAGGTGGGTACGACGGCGAGCAGAACGGCCGGCGTGTGCAGGGCGAGCTGGGCGAGCAGCCCGCCGTCCTGGTGCAGGACGGGCGTGTCGCCGGCCGAGTCCACGACGCACACCACGGCGTCGAAGCCGGCGCCCGCGACGTTGTAGGCGTAGCGGTCGGCCGGTCCGCCGTCGTCCGGGTCGTCGTGCGCGTCGAACACGATCCGGCTGCGGATCGCGTACCCGGGGTCGTCCACGGCAAGCACGGGCGAGCGCGTGGTGGTCGAGTACCGGACCTCCGGGGCGGCGGTGCGCACGGGGTCCGCGGCGGCCGCCGCAGGCGCCTCGGCGCCCGTCTGCGCGGCCTCCCGCGCGTCGGCGGCGAGGGTGTCCTCCAGCGCCTGGGCGAGCCGCAGCGGGGCGTACATCAGCTCCTCGTTGCCGAGGACGAGGACGCGGGCGGCGCCGGGCGGCAGCGCGTCGGCCAGCCGCCGTCCCATGGCGGGCAGTGCGGCGGCCAGCCGGTCGCCGTGCTCGGGCAGGAAGCCGTGCCGGCCGCCGTCCGGCAGCCCCGCGGGCCAGCCCAGCCCGACGCGCCGAACGAGGCTCCCGACGCCGCCGGCGGCACCGCCCGCTGCCCCCGACCGTCCCGACGGTCCGGCGCCCTCGTGCTCCGCGACGAGCGCCTGCCCCTTCTCCAGCACGCCGTCCGGCAGCGTCACCGTGCCCTCGGCGAGCGCGACGACGTCGACGGTGACGCCGAGGCGGGCGGCGAATTCCGCCAGGGCGGCCCGGTCGGCCGGCCCGCGCATGTCGGTCAGCGCCACGACGACGTAGCGCGGCCGCGGGTTGCGGGCGTGCAGGTCGCCGATGGTGTTGAGGATCGTCCGGCCGGTGGAGAACTCGTCGTCGACGAGCACCAGCGGGCCGTGGCCCCCGAGCAGGGCCGGGTCCTCGGGGAGCAGCAGGTGGCCGGTGGCGTGGCTGTGCTCCTCCTCGAAGCCGCCGCCGGGGGTGACCCCGGGCACCGCCCGCCGGGTGGAGTGCAGGTAGGGCACGCCGCCGATGCCGTCGGCGACGGCGTGGCCGAGTCCGGTGGCGGTCTCGGCGTAGCCGAGGACGACGGCGCCGGCGGCCCCGTCCGGGCCGTCCCCGAGCAGGGCGCGGACGCGCTGCCCGAGGGCGAAGGCGTGCCCGTAGACGACGTGCGGCCGCTGCGGCACGTGCTTGCCCAGCACGTGGGAGACCAGCAGGTGCGCCCGCTTGGGGTTACGGCGCAGGGCCAGGCCGAGCAGGTCGGTGACGCCCTCGCCGTGGAGCGCGACGCCCAGCCGGTCGGCGACCCACTGGCCGGTCCAGGGCGTGTTCGTTGCCATCAGCGGTGATTCCTTCAGAGTGGTGCCTCGTGGTGCCTCGTGCCGGCGAGGGTTCCGCGGGGGCGGCCGGTCAGGACTGCGGCAGGCTGGCCGCGAGCAGTTCGACGAACCCGATGTCCTCGCGGGCGACGCCGAAGACCTCGGCGCGGCGCAGGGTCCGCTCCGCCCAGGCGCGGTGCGGCTTCACCTCGTTCATCTTGTTCGTGTAGGCGCTGCGCAGCACCCCGCCGCCGCTGCGGTCCTCGTGGAGGATGTCGGCGGCGTCGCAGAACTCCTCGTGGGTGACGACGTTCAGCGCGTGCACCACCGGCACGTGGGTGGGGTGGATGCAGGTCTTGCCCTGGAGGCCGTTGGCGCGGTCGAGTTCGATCTCGCGCAGCAGCCCGTCCATGTCCCGCTCGATCAGCGCGTCGCGCAGGTCCTCGGCCTCGGGCCGGAAGGGGCTGAGCCGCAGCTGGGGCTTGAACATCCGCTCGTGGTGGCGGAAGTACTCCCAGACGGGTCCGGTGACGGTGAAGCCGCTGCCGTCCGCGCGGCCGAAGACGTTGACCACGTCGGCGATGACCGCGGCGACGATCTGCACGTCGTAGGCGGTCATCTCGGGGGCCCGGCGCAGCCCGTAGGAGGAGCAGAAGTCGGTCACGCCCAGGCGCAGGGCGAGCACGCGGTCGCGGTACTTGTCCACGGCCCGGGATATGCCGGTCAGCGTCTCCACCCGGCTCTCGAGGTGCAGCAGTTGCGGCGACTCGAGGACGGGCATGGCGAACAGCCGCCGCCCGCTCGCGGCCTCGGCCTGTGCCAGCGCCTCCAGGAAGGGGACGCCGCTCTCCTCGGTGAACTTGGGCAGCACGAATCCGGACAGCAGGGCGACGGTGGCGCCGAGCCGCGCCACGAGGTCGGTGATCTGGCCGGGCGTGCGGACCCGGATGAAGAGCAGCGGCAGCTCGTGGGCGCGCTCCGGCCGGCCGGCCAGCTCGGCGAACTGGCGGACCAGGTTGGCCTCACCTGCGACGACGTCCCGGTCGTCGATGGAGTCCTCCAGGCACAGCACCATGGAGACCACGCCCCGCTCGGCCTGCTTGACGATGTCGTCGGCGAGCCGGGGGCGGGTGGCGGGGCTGTACAGGGTGGCCCCGAGGGCGACCGCGAGCGTGCGGGCCGGCGAATCAGCAGTGAATTCCTGTGGCTCACGGTGAAACAGTTCACTCCTGAGATCACCGGAGAGGTGTCCGAAGTGTCGCATACGCCCCCTTTCAGGATGAAGAACCTGACAACATCTGGCCGATTATCGTACGTGTGAGCATGGGGTACCCGTTCCCTTCGTGTGTGAAAAGCAGGTAACCGCAGCGGGTCCACCCGGTGACCGTCCCGACGGGCGCCCCCGGCGTTGTGGCACGCCCCGCCGGAAGGGCAGGATGACCGGTATGACGCACGTGATGGTGAAGGGCTCGAACACCCCGCTGGACGTCACCGGGGTGCGGGCGGTGCTGCGCTGGACGCCCGGGCCCGGCGCGCCCGACGTGGACGCCTCCGTGCTGCTGCTGGGCCCCGACGGCCGGGTCCGGTCCGACGCCGACTTCGTCTTCTACAACGAGCCGCGTCATCCCTCCGGCCTCGCCCGCCACCTGCCCAAGAAACGGGTCCCCGAGGGCCTGACCGACACCGTCGAGGTCGACCTCACGGCGCTGGACGCCACCGTGGACCGCGTGGTGATCGCCGCGTCCTGCGACGGCGGGCCGTTCCGCACCGTCCGCGACCTCAGCCTCACGCTCTACGACACCGCGGGCCCGCAGCACGCCGCGCCCGTCGTCAGCTTCGAGATCGTCCCCGACACCGGCCACGAGATGGCGCTGATCTGCGGCGAGGTCTACCGCAAGGGGCCGGGCTGGAAGTTCCGCGCGCTGGCCCAGGGGTACGCCTCCGGCCTGGTGGGCCTGGCCACCGAGTACGGCATCGCCGTGGACGACGGCGAGCCCGGGGCCGCCGCCGCGCAGGGGCCCGCCACGCCCGGCCGGCCCGCGTCGGTGCCCACCACCCCGCTCAACGCCTCCCCGACCCCGCCCACGCGGGACCCCGAGGGCGCCAGCGCCTACGGCTACCCGCTGCAGGCGCCCTCACCCGCGCACGTGCCGGCGCAGCCCGCCTACGGCTACCCGCAGCCGGCCGGCGCGTCGGCGCCGCCGCCCGCGTCCCCGCAGGTCCACCAGCAGCCCCAGCAGGGCTACCCCTCCTACGGCTACCCGCAGCCGGTCGCCGCGGCGGCCGCGCCCCCGCCGCCCGCAGCGCCGCCGGCCGTCCCGCCCGCGGCGTCGCCGAACGGCGCGCACGGCGACGGCGGCTTCACGCTGCCCCCGCAGGGCCCGCAGTTCCAGCCCGGCCGGTAGGACGGCCGGGAACGCCCCACGCCCCCGGCTCGCTCTCGCGGCCGCCGCGGGACGTCAGACCTTGGTCTTGTAGCCGCGCCCCCACTGGAGTCCCCAGCCGTAGAGGCGGTCGATCTCGGCCTGGAAGCCGTAGACGTACTTCACCTCGCGGCGCACGATCAGCTCGCCCTTGCGGTTCTCGATCAGCACCACCGCGCATGAACGCGCCTGCGGCTCCCGCTCGCTGAGCGGGATCTCGATGCGGGGGCCGGAGCCGGGGAAGATCTCGACCTTGGCGTGGGTGCGGTCGAACGCGGGCGTGCCGTCGTAGATGTAGACGAAGACCAGCAGCCGCTTGAACTCGTCCCGCTTGTCGAAGTTGATGTAGAGCGTCTCACCGGAGGTGCCGCCGAACCGGTCGTCGCCGCTCATCTGGATCCACGGCGGCCCGTCGAGGTCGCCGAGGAAGTTGCCGAGCGGCTGGACCACGCCCTTGGTGCCGTCGGCCAGTTCGTACATGCAGGCCAGATCCAGGTCGACGTTGACCATGGCCGGTCCTGCCGCCTGCACCACCCGCGGCTTGAAGATCTCCAGCTGGCGGCGGAGGAAGCTGCCGCGGTCGGCGTTCCAGCCGCCGGTGTCCGACGCCCGCATCTGCCAGGAGAGGTTGACCCGCATGTTGCCGACCGCGGCGCCCTGTTTGGTCAGCGACAGCTCGGGACGCCGCCGGGTGAGCTCCACGGAGTGCGCGTTCGCGACGTCGAACTGCTGGGCCCCGCTGGGCCGCAGAAAGCTCCACCAGGCCATGTGCCCCTCCACCCTTTCCCGATGTCCCCACGTGACCGGTCCTGACATGCGGCTGCCCCCGCCGGACGGCGGGGGCAGCCATAGCTGTGCGGCCGGGGTCAGACCCCGGACGTCACTTCTGCCTTGTCGTCGTCCGACTGCTCGGATTCTTCCCCGAGCCTGCGGTTGCGTACCACCGACGACCAGTAGGACGCCGCGATCAGGACAACGCCGACCAGACCCGTGACGAGTTCGCTCACGTCGTACTTGATCGTGAACAGCAGGATGAACGCCAGCGCGCCGATCGCGTAGTGGGCGCCGTGCTCCAGGTAGACGTAGTCGTCCAGGGTGCCCTTGCGGACCAGGAAGACGGTCAGCGACCGGATGTACATGGCGCCGATGCCCAGGCCCAGGGCGATCTGGAAGATGTCGTTGCTGATGGCGAAGGCGCCGACGACACCGTCGAAGGAGAACGACGCGTCGATGACCTCCAGGTAGAGGAACATGAAGAACGCGGCCTTGCCGGCCAGACCGGCGACCCGGGCCACGCTCGCGCCGTTGCCGCGCGCGGCGGCCTTCGGCTCCGCGCCGTCGCCGGCCGCCCCCTCGTCCTCGTCCTCGTCGCCGTCCTCGTCGTCCTCCAGGCGCTCCTCGAAGTAGCCGGAGATGCCGCCGACCACCAGGTAGGTGATCAGGCCGCCGACGCCGGCCAGCAGGACGGTCTCGCCCTTGTCGATGGTGCCGTGGCCGCCGTGGACCGGGACGCCGGTGGCCACCGTGGTGGCGAAGACGACCAGGGTGACCATGGCGATCACCACGGAGAGCATGTCCAGCTTGCCGAGCTTGGCCAGCGGCTTCTCCAGCCAGCTCAGCCAGGTGATCTCCCGCTCCTCGAAGATGAAGTCGAGGAAGATCATCAGCAGGAACATGCCACCGAAGGCGGCGATCGCCGGGTGGGCGTTGGTGACCAGCGTCTCGTAGCGGTTGTGGTCGTTGATCGCGACGTTGACCGCTTCCCACGGGCTGAGCTTCGCGGTGATCGCGACGATGATCACCGGGAAGATCAGCCGCATGCCGAAGACCGCGATCAGCACGCCCACGGTGAGGAACATCTTCTGCCAGAAGGCGTTCATCTTCCGCAGGATGCCCGCGTTGATCACGGCGTTGTCGAACGACAGCGAGATCTCAAGGACGGACAGGATCGCGACGATCGCGAGTCCCTTCACCCCCCAGACGCTGAAGGCGAGGGCGAGGCCGGCGACCGTGATGCCGAGCGACCAGCCGAATGTTCTGAGGAGCACGTGCTTCCCACCCAATCCTTGTGACCTGTGACCACGAGGTCCCCCGCGCGGTACGCGGCTTTACGAAACGTTGACCCCGAAGTCTAGGGCGATCCCGCGAAGACCGGACGCGTACCCCTGACCCACGGCCCGGAACTTCCATTCGCCGCCGTAGCGGTACAGCTCGCCGAAGATCATCGCGGTCTCGGTCGAGGCGTCCTCGGTCAGGTCGTAGCGGGCCAGCTCGCTGCCGTCGGACTGGTTCAGCACGCGGATGTACGCGTCGCTGACCTGCCCGAAGGTCTGGACGCGGGAGTCGGCGTCGTAGATCGAGACCGGGAAGACGATCTTGTCGACGGCGACCGGGACCTTGGACAGGTCGACCAGGATGGTCTCGTCGTCACCGCCGCTGCCGCCGACCAGCTCGTCGCCGGTGTGTTCGACGGAGCCCTCCGGGCTCGTGAGGTTGTTGTAGAAGACGAAGTACTCGTCCCCCAGCACCCGGCCGTTGGCGCACAGCAGGGCGCTGGCGTCCAGGTCGAAATCGGCGCCGGTGGTCGAGCGGGCCCTCCAGCCCAGGCCGATCTGCACCTGGGTGAGATTCGGCGCGGCCTTGGAAAGGGAGACATTGCCTCCCTTGGCGAGCGTGACGCCCATCGTGGTTCGTTCCTCCCCGTATCGCGGTTCTGGGCTGCCCTGGATCGGGTCAGACGTTGACGCCGAAGTCCTGCGCGATGCCGCGCAGACCCGACGCGTAGCCCTGGCCGATGGCACGGAACTTCCACTCCCCGCCGTGCCGGTAGAGCTCGCCGAAGACCATCGCGGTCTCCGTCGAGGCGTCCTCGGTCAGGTCGTAGCGGGCCAGCTCGCGGCTGTCCGCCGCGTTGACCACCCGGATGTAGGCGTTGCGCACCTGGCCGAAGCTCTGCTGGCGGCTCTCGGCGTCGTAGATCGAGACCGGGAAGACGATCTTGGAGACGTCGGCCGGCACCCCGGCCAGGTTGACGTTGATCACCTCGTCGTCGCCCTCACCCTCACCGGTGAGGTTGTCGCCGGTGTGCTCCACGGAGCCGTCGGGGCTGCGGAGGTTGTTGAAGAACACGAAGTGCTGGTCGGAGAGGACCTTGCCCTGGTCGTTCGTGAGCAGCGCGCTCGCGTCCAGGTCGAAGTCCGCTCCCGTGGTGGTCCGGGCGTCCCAGCCCAGCCCCACGACGACCGCCGTGAGGTTCGGCGCCTCCTTGGTCAGCGAGACGTTGCCACCCTTGCTGAGGCTGACTCCCACGAGTCCTCCGTCCGATCGAGCTGTGTCCAGCGGTGTCAAGCGGTCCGTCCGACGTGCGCGGCACGCCGTCCGATGGATCAAC
The DNA here is from genome assembly GCF_019890725.1 of Actinacidiphila acidipaludis. Classification (GTDB taxonomy): domain Bacteria; phylum Actinomycetota; class Actinomycetes; order Streptomycetales; family Streptomycetaceae; genus Actinacidiphila; species Actinacidiphila acidipaludis. The sequence goes on along the minus strand of NZ_JAINZZ010000007.1, from coordinate 191,837 downwards.
GTGCCGAGCTTAGTGACCGGTTCCCGCGGACTACAGGGCCTGGAGGGCCTTTGCGTAGTCCTGCAGGTCCCGGGCGTCGGGCAGGCCGTTGACGACGGTCCAGCGGATCGTGCCGTGCTTGTCGATGACGAAGGTGCCGCGCACCGCGCAACCCTTGTCCTCGGCGAAGACTCCGTAGGCCCGCGAGGCGGTTCCATGCGGCCAGAAGTCCGACAGCAGGGGGAAGTCCAGGCCCTGGGCGTCGGAGAAGGCCCGCAGGGCGTGCATGGAGTCGCAGGAGACCGCGAGCAGCTGGACGTCGTCGTTCTGGAAGGACGGCAACTCGGCCTGCACGGCCTGCAGTTCACCGGTGCAGACACTGGTGAAGGCGAACGGGAAGAACATCAGGACGACGTGCTTGGCCCCGGCGAAGTCGGCGAGCCGCACCGTCCGGCCGTGCTGGTCGGGCAGGGCGAAGTCCTTCGCGGGGGCGCCTTCGGGGAGGGGCATGGCAGCTCTCAGCTCGTTCGGTACGGCGGCCCGCCGCACCGCCGGCCCACCGCGGGGCGGCAGCCGTCACCCGGCCGCGCCCAGCCCGTGGCAGGGGCGGCCGGGAACGCTGCGCGACCCGTGCGGCGGCCGGCCGCACGACGGCGTGCCCGGGAGGACCCGGGGCGGGCCCGCGGGCGGGCGGCGTTACCGCTTGCCGGCGCGGACGGCCTTGGGCGTGACCAGACGGCTGCCCGTCCAGTCCTTCGCCGCGTTGACGCTGCTGGTCTGGGCCAGACCCGCGGTCTGGGCCGCCTCGCCGATCTCACTGGGCTCGACGTGGCCGTCGCGCCCGGTCTTCGGGGTCATGAGCCAGATCGGGGCGCCCGGATCGATCGTCGACGTGGCGTCGACGAGCGCGTCGGTGAGGTCGCCGTCATCCTCGCGGAACCACAGCAGGACGGCGTCGGGCACGTCGTCGTACTCCTCGTCGGCGAGCTCCTCGCCCGTGAGCTCCTCGATACCCTCACGGAGCTCCTGGTCGCAATCCTCGTCGTACCCGAGCTCCTGGACCACCTGTCCGGGCTCGAAACCAAGCCGGCTCGCCGGGTTGGTCCGCTCCTCCGCGTGGTCCGCGGTCGCGCTCACGCTTTGCCTCCTGTCATGGGGACTGTCCTGTGCTCTGTGTGCCCGCTCCGGTGCGGGCTTATTGGCGGTAGTCCACACGGGCGCGGCGGATCGCGCAAGTACCCGGCGTACGAGACCGCCGAAACGGTGATGATTCGACCGTCATCGTCGCAACCCGCACCCTCCATGGTGACGCACATCACGCCGGTTTGCCGGTGTTGTGCGTGATTGGCGGCACGAGTCGGTCGTACGTCCGACTGGGCGTAGAGTTCGGGTTTGGCCCGCCGGCCCCCGCGCGCCCAGGTGGCACGCGTCCCGCCGACCCCGTGGTTACCGCTCGGTAGAGATGACGTATCCAACCACGCGGTACACGATGGAGGCGGCGCGACCCCAGCAGAGCACCGAAAACTCAACGAGCAGTGAAGGAACAGCGTGGCTTCCGGATCCGATCGCAACCCGATCATCATTGGCGGCCTTCCCAGCCAGGTCCCGGATTTCGATCCCGAGGAGACGGCGGAATGGCTCGACTCGCTCGACGCGGCCATCGACGAGCGCGGCCGGGAGCGGGCCCGTTACCTGATGCTCCGCCTCATCGAGCGCGCCCGCGAGAAGCGTGTCGCGGTGCCCGAGATGCGCAGCAGCGACTACGTCAACACCATCGCGACCAAGGACGAGCCGTTCTTCCCCGGCAACGAGGAGATCGAGCGGCGCGTCCTCAACGCCACCCGGTGGAATGCCGCGGTGATGGTGTCCCGCGCACAGCGTCCCGGCATCGGCGTCGGCGGCCACATCGCCACCTTCGCCTCCTCCGCCTCGCTCTACGACGTGGGCTTCAACCACTTCTTCCGGGGCAAGGACGACGGCCTCGGCGGCGACCAGGTCTTCTTCCAGGGCCACGCCTCGCCGGGCATCTACGCCCGCGCCTTCCTGCTCGACCGGCTCTCCGAGGCGCAGCTCGACGGCTTCCGCCAGGAGCACTCCAAGGCGCCGAACGGCCTGTCGAGCTACCCGCACCCGCGGTCGATGCCCGACTTCTGGGAGTTCCCGACCGTCTCCATGGGCCTCGGCCCGCTGGGCGCGATCTACCAGGCCCGGATGAACCGCTACATGGAGGCGCGCGGCATCGCCGACACCTCCAAGTCGCACGTGTGGGCGTTCCTCGGCGACGGCGAGATGGACGAGCCCGAGTCGCTCGGCCAGCTCTCCATCGCCGCCCGTGAGGGCCTGGACAACCTGACCTTCGTCGTCAACTGCAACCTGCAGCGGCTCGACGGCCCGGTGCGCGGCAACGGCAAGATCATCCAGGAGCTCGAGTCGCAGTTCCGCGGCGCGGGCTGGAACGTCATCAAGCTGATCTGGGACCGCACCTGGGACCCGCTGCTGGCCCAGGACCGCGACGGCGTGCTGGTCAACAAGCTGAACACCACGCCGGACGGCCAGTTCCAGACGTACGCCACCGAGACGGGCGCGTACATCCGCGACCACTTCTTCGGCGACGACCAGCGCCTGCGCAAGATGGTCGAGAACCTCACCGACGAGCAGATCCTGCACCTCGGGCGCGGCGGCCACGACCACCGCAAGATCTTCGCGGCCTACACCGCCGCGCTGGCGCACAAGGGCCAGCCGACGGTCATCCTCGCCCAGACCATCAAGGGCTGGACGCTGGGCCCGAACTTCGAGGGCCGCAACGCGACCCACCAGATGAAGAAGCTGACGGTCGACGACCTCAAGCGCTTCCGCGACCGGCTGCACCTGCCGATCACCGACGCGCAGCTCGACCAGGGCCTGCCGCCGTACTACCACCCGGGCCGGAACTCCGAGGAGATCCAGTACATGCACGACCACCGCATCGCCTGCGGTGGCTACGTGCCGACCCGGCTGGTCCGTGCCAAGCCGCTGCCGCTGCCGGGCGACAACGCCTACGCGGCGGCCAAGAAGGGCTCGGGCGCGCAGTCGATCGCCACGACCATGGCGTTCGTCCGCGTCCTGAAGGACCTGATGCGGGACAAGGAGATCGGCAAGCGGTTCGTGCTGATCGCCCCCGACGAGTACCGCACCTTCGGCATGGACGCGTTCTTCCCGAGCGCGAAGATCTACAACCCGCTCGGCCAGCAGTACGAGTCGGTGGACCGCGAGCTGCTCCTGGCCTACAAGGAGTCGCCGACCGGCCAGATGCTGCACGACGGCATCTCCGAGGCGGGCTGCACCGCCTCGCTGATCGCCGCGGGCTCGGCGTACGCCACGCACAACGAGCCGCTCATCCCGGTGTACGTCTTCTACTCGATGTTCGGGTTCCAGCGCACCGGCGACCAGTTCTGGCAGATGGCCGACCAGCTCTCGCGCGGCTTCGTGCTCGGCGCCACCGCGGGCCGCACCACGCTGACCGGTGAGGGCCTGCAGCACGCCGACGGCCACTCGCAGCTCCTGGCGTCCAGCAACCCGGCCTGTGTGGCCTACGACCCGGCGTACGCGTACGAGATCGCGTACATCGTCCAGGACGGCCTGCGCCGGATGTACGGCGAGACCGCCGACGGCAAGCCGGGCGAGGACGTCTTCTACTACCTGACCGTCTACAACGAGCCGATCCAGCACCCGGCCGAGCCGGCGGACGTGGACGTGGAGGGCATCCTCAAAGGCGTCCACCGGATCAGCCCGGCCCAGGCGGGCACCGTCCCGGCGCAGATCATGGCGTCCGGTGTCGCAGTGCCGTGGGCGATGGAGGCCCAGCGCATCCTCGCCGAGGACTGGGGCGTCAAGGCTGACGTGTGGTCCGCGACCTCCTGGAACGAGCTGCGCCGCGAGGCCGTGGCCGTCGAGGAGCACAACCTGCTGCACCCGGAGGAGGAGCAGGGCGTCCCGTGGGTGACGCGCAAGCTCTCCGGCGCGGAGGGCCCGTTCGTGGCCGTCTCCGACTGGATGCGGTCGGTGCCGGACCAGATCGCCCGCTGGGTGCCGGGCCGCTACACCTCGCTCGGCGCGGACGGCTTCGGCTTCGCCGACACGCGCGGGGCGGCGCGCCGGTTCTTCCACATCGACGCGCAGTCGATCGTGCTCGCGGTGCTCACCGAGCTGGCGCGTGACGGCAAGATCGACCGCTCGGCGCTGAAGCAGGCGGTGGACCGCTACCAGCTGCTCGACGTGGCCGCGGCCGACCCGGGAGCGGCCGGCGGCGACGCCTGACGCACCCTCGAACGGGGGTCCCGGACACGTCCGGGGCCCCCGTCGCCATGCCCGACGGGGCGTCATCTCTTTGCCGGAATATTCCTTTGCGAAACGTGATCCGGGTCACGCCTGCAACCGAGCGGGCCTGCTGACTGTCTACGCTGGGGCCAGGAACGGCCGTCCCCGACGGCGGTCCCTGCCCCCGGTCCGCTCCGGATCCCCACCCGGCCGCCGTCCCGCTCCGCGGGGCGTATTCGCGAGGCAGCAGCGATTTGACCCTTCTCTACGCACGACTGAGCCCCACCACCGTCCGCGCCCTGCTGGCCCTGGCGGTCGTCTTCGTCATGCTGGGCACCACCGGCTGGACGGCGATCCGCCCCCATACCGCGACCAGCGCGCGGGCCGTCGCCCTGACGGCGTGGATGCACGGCACCATCGGCCACCGCAAGCTGCCGGACCCGAACGCGGCCCCCGGCACCATCGCCCGCTTCTTCGCCTCGCTGAGCGGCGCCCAGAGCCTGCTGCTGACCCGCCGCTACTCGCTGGTGGTCGGCAACCTCAACGGCGCCCCGCCGGCCCTGCGCTACCGCGCCAACCGGCTGTCGCTGGCCCGCTTCCGCGCCAGTGAGGCGGCCCGCTCGGTCAGCGACAAGCTCACACCCGCCGGCCGCAAGGTCGCCGGCCGCCTCTCGCAGCGGTACGCCTCACTGCTCGCGGACAAGCGCCAGATCCTCTCCTTCGACCCGACCGGCGACGGCCGGGTCGCCGAGGTCTTCGGCGACCTCACGACCGCCCGCCGGATCGCCGTCGTGGTGCCGGGCGTCGACACGGACATGCTCACCTTCGAGCGCACCGTCAAGCCCTACGCGGCCCCGGTCGGCATGGCCGGCGCCCTGTACGACGCCGAGCAGAAGGACGTGCCGGGCGCGCGCACCGCGGTCATCGCCTGGGCCGACTACACCACGCCGTCCGGCGTCGGCCTGGACGCCTCCACCGGCGCCCTCGCCGAGCGCGGCGCGGTCCGGCTGGAGGGCCTGGTCGGCGCGCTGCCGCGGCAGGCCGACGTCTCGCTGTTCTGCCACTCGTACGGCTCGGTGCTGTGCGGGGTGGCCGCGCCGGACCTGCCGCACGGCCGGATCGACGACATCACCGTCTTCGGCAGCCCCGGCATGCGCGTGCGGCGCGCGGCCGACCTGCGCACCACCGCGCACGTGTGGGCGGCCCGGGACGGCAGCGACTGGATCAGCGACGTGCCGCACGTGGAGTTCGCCGGGCTCGGCCACGGCGCCGACCCCGTCTCGGCCTCGTTCGGCGCCCGGGTGATCAGCGCGGCCGGCGCCAGCGGCCATCCGGGCTACTTCGCCCCCGGCACCACCAGCCTGGCCAACTTCGCGGAGATCGCGCTGGGCGACTACCAGGCGGTGGCCTGCAAGGACGGCAGCACCGGCTGCACCTCGGGCCTCTGAGGACAGCGGGCCTCCGGCGGACAGCGCACCTCCGGCGGACAGCGGGTTCCCGGCCGAAAACGGCCGCCGGCGGACGGCGGGCTGTCGGACCCGCGGCCTAGGCTGACCGCATGGTGACCTTCGAGGAGTTCGCGGGGCTCGCGCTGGCGCTGCCGCAGGCGCACGAGCGGATCACCTGGGGCAGCGAGCACACCTTCCGGGTGGGCGAGAAGATCTTCGCGATGGGGGCCCCGGAGTCCGCGCACGTCTCACTCAAGGCGTCCCTGGAGGACCAGAGCGAGCTGATGGCCGCGGACCCGGAGACCTTCTCGTCCGCGCCGTACGTCGGCCGGTTCGGCTGGGTGCGGGTCGCGCTGGCCCGCGCCGACGCCGGGGAACTCGCCGAACTCCTCACCGAGGCCTGGCGGCGAACGGCGCCGAAACGCGCGGTGAAGGCCTTCGACGGGGCGGGTGGGACGCAGGTGGCCGACGGGCCGAAAGGGAAGCGACGCGCGTAGCGCACGCGGGGACCGTTGTGCGGGCCCGGTCATAGGCTGACCCTTATGGGTGATGTGCTGACCGGGAACAACGCCGTGTGGGAGTTCGAGCCCGACGCTGTGGTGATCCGGTACAGCCGGGGCGTGCGTGGCTCGCGGCTGCTCCAGGCACTCGCCGAACGGCGGATCCCGCACGCCGCCCTGGAGAGCGTGGAACTGCTCGACGGCCGGCGCGGGACGGCCGTGCTGCGGGCGGTGCCCCGGCACGGCGCCGACCCGCTGATCGAGGCCGCCGGCGGCCAGCTCAAGGAGGCCGCCGACCCGTACCGGCTGGTGCTGCCCGACCAGAACCGCACGCTCGCCGAGTACTACCGCGACGAGCTGCGGGCCGCGATCGCCGGCCACGACGGGCTGGAGCCGCCCGCCCGGTTCCTGGTGGAGCCGCCCCCAGCGCCCCGCTCCTTCAAGGCCTACGACGCGAAGGCGTTCTTCGACGGCCGGACCGTGGCCTTCCGCTGGTTCTGGACCGGCGCGTCGTCCGCCAAGTGGAAGGCCGGCGACCAGGTGTTCCCGGTCGAGGAGCTGAGCGGGCTCGACTGGCGCTCCCCCGAACTGCTCCACGGCCATCTGCGGCTGCTGCGCCGGGACGCCTCCCCCGGCGGCCCGGGGGGCGGGCCGGGCGCCGGGACGCCCCCGGGGGAGGCGGACCAGGACCCGGCCGCCGTGGTCTTCGGCCTGGGCTACGGGCCGGTCCACGAGTCGCTGCCGTTCGCCGCGGCGGTGCTGGCGGCGATCCGCGCGGCCCGCGCCCGCGCCTGATCCGGGCTACTCGCGCGGCCCGGACCCGGGCTGCCCGCGCGGTCCTGAGCCGGCCTGCTCGCGCGCGGACCGATCCGGACTACTCGCGCGGACCGATCCGGACTACTCGCGCGCGGCCGAGGTGCCGGCCATGTCCGCGTAGCGGTCGCCCACCACGGCACCGGCGATCGGCTCCAGCCACTCCAGCTCGACCTCGTCCAGCGTGATGTGCGAGGCCGCGACGTTCTCCAGCACCCGGGAGGGCTTGCGGGTGCCCGGGATCGGGACCACCGGCAGGCCGTGCACCTCGGCGCGCTGGTGCACCCAGGCCAGGGCGATCTGGCCGAGCGTGGCGTCGTGCGCCTTGGCCGCCTTGCGGACCGGGTCCAGCAGATTGGCGTTGTGCCGGGCGTTGTCACCGGTGAACCGCGGCTGGCTGCGGCGGAAGTCGCCCTCGCTCAGCTCGGCCGAGGCGTCCTGGAAGGCGCCGGTGAGGAAGCCGCGGCCCAGCGGCGAGTACGGCACGAACGTCACGCCGAGCTCGGCCGCCGCGCCGACCACCGAGATCTCCACGTCCCGGCTGAACAGCGACCACTCGGACTGCACGGCGGCGATCGGGTGGACGGCGTGCGCCTCGCGCAGCTCGGCGCCGGTCACCTCGGAGAGCCCGAGCTGCCGCACCTTGCCCTCGGCGACCAGCTCGGCCATCGCGCCGACCGACTCGCTCAGCGGGACCCGCGGGTCGCGGCGGTGCATGTAGTACAGGTCGATGGTGTCGATGCCCAGCCGCCGCAGGCTGCCCTCCACCGCCTCCTTGATCCAGGCGGCGTCGTTGCGGATCTCCCGGCCGCCGTCCGGCGTCCGGTGGATGGCGAACTTGGTGGCGAGCACGACCTCGTCGCGGTGCGCCTTCAGGAACGGCGCCAGGAACTCCTCGTTGGCGCCCATGCCGTACATGTCGGCGGTGTCGAACAGGGTGACGCCGGAGTCCAGCGCGGTCTCCAGGGTCTCGCGCGCCGCCGCCTCGTCGGTGGCGCCGTAGAAGTCGCTCATGCCCATGCAGCCCAGGCCCTGGACGCCGACCAGCGGGCCGTTCTCGCCCAGCCGGGCGGTTCCGATGCGGTTCTGGGAGGTCATCAGGCGGTCCTCTCCGGGGCGCACTGCGCACCCGCGTAGGTACTGATCTTGTGGTCGAGGATCGTCAGGGTGTCCTGGAGTTCGGCGATGCGCTGCAGGACGTCGCACCGGGTGGACTCCAGCATCGCCCGCCGTTGCGCGAAGGTGTGGTCGCCCTCGCGCACGAGCTCGGCGTAGGTGACCATGTCGGCGACCGGCATCCCGGTCAGCCGCAGCTTGCCGACGAAGGCCAGCCAGTCCAGGTCCCGGTTGCTGAACCGGCGCTGGCCGGTGTGCGAGCGGTCCACGTGCGGCATCAGCCCGATCCGCTCGTACCAGCGCAGCGTGTGCGCGCTGAGGCCGGTGAAGCCCGCGACCTCGCTGATCGTGTACTGGTCCTGCCCGTCGGGCCGCAGGTGCCCGTCCTCCGCCTCGCAGGCCGCCACGCCCGCCGATCCGACCCGCCGACTGCTCTTCGCCACCTGCACGACCGTCATGGCGTCCACGCTAAGACCTTGGAGTGCACTCCAGGCAAGCACGAACGGCACAGCGGGGGCCGTTGCGCGCCACGGTCGCCGTCGCCTCTAGGCTCGCCTGCATGGAGAGCCTGGGGATGATCGCGCGGTGGCCGGTGCCGAACGCCGCTGCCGCGGTGGTGCGGCAGGACGGCACGGTGGCCGGCACGACGGGGCCGGTGGACCGGGAGTTCCCGTTGGCGTCGGTGACCAAGCCGCTGGCCGCCTACGCCGTGCTGGTGGCCTACGAGGAGGGCGTCTTCGAACTGGACGACCCGGCGGGCCCCGAGGGCTCCACCGTCCGGCACCTGCTGGCGCACACCTCCGGGCTCGCCTTCGACGAGCACCGGGTGACGTCCCCTCCCGGCACCCGCCGGCTGTACTCCAACGCCGGGTTCGAGGTGCTGGGCGAGACCCTGGCGAAGGCGGCGGGGATGCCGTTCGCCGAGTACCTGCGGCAGGCGGTGCTGGAGCCGCTCGGCATGACCGGCACGTCGCTGCCCGGGTCGCCGGCGGCGGGCGGCGTCTCGACCGCGGCCGACCTGGCGCGGTTCGCCGCGGAGCTCCAGGCGCCCCGGCTGCTGCACCCCTCGACGGTGGCCGCCGCGACCTCCGTGGCGTTCCCGGGGCTCAAGGGCGTACTGCCGGGCTACGGTCTCCAGAACCCCAACGACTGGGGCCTCGGTTTCGAGATCCGCGACGGCAAGTCCCCGCACTGGACCGGTTCGCACTCCTCGCCGGCCACGTTCGGGCACTTCGGCCAGTCGGGCACGTTCCTGTGGGTCGACCCGGCCGTCGGCGCCGCCTGCGTGGTGCTCACCGACCGGGACTTCGGCGAGTGGGCACTGCCGCTGTGGCCCGCTCTGACGGACGCGGTGCTGGCCGAACTCGCGGGCTGAGCACGGCGTTCGGGGCGAGGCCGCCGGGCCACCGGGCGCCCGGCGCCCCTACGGCCTCGGGTCCATCGCCCAGACCAGGTACTCCGCCGGGCCGTCGGTCCGCGCCTCGACGGGTTCCCGGCCGGTGATCCGGGCCGCGTCGCCGGGGCAGAGCCGGGTCGTGCCGTTCAGGTGCACGGTGCCGCGCACCACGTGCACATAGCGGTAGGCGGCGGCCGGCAGCGTGCTGCTGTCGTGCCCGGCGGGCCGGGCCGCCCACAGCGCCGCGGCGGGCTGCCGCAGCAGCACCGGCGGGCAGGCGTCCGGCGCGCCCGCGGCGAGCAGGCGCAGCCCCGGCCCGGGCGGCACCGGCGCGGTGACCGCGGTGTACTGCGGCGGCCCGCCGAACGGGTCGGGGCGCAGCCACATCTGCAGGAACCGCAGCGGATGCGTGCCGCCGTTGCGCTCGACGTGGCGGACGCCGGTGCCCGCGCTGAGCAGCTGGAGGTCGCCCGCGCCCAGCCGGGCGGTCCTGCCCTGGTCGTCGCGGTGCTCCAGGGTGCCCTCCAGCACCCAGGTGACGATCTCGGTGTCCCGGTGCGGGTGTTCGCCGAATCCGGCGCCCGGCGCGAGGAGTTCCTCGTTGCACGCCATGAGCAGCCCGAACCCGACGTTGTCCGGGTCGTAGTGCGATCCGAACGAGAAGGCGTGCAGCGTCGTGACCCCGGCGTCCGGGTCCCCGCCGCGGTACCGCCCCTCCCCGGCCCATACCTCCATCACGCCTCCCAACCTAGGCCCTCCGCCCGGAGCTTCCGTCACGGCTCGCCCCCTGACGGGCGCTGACCGGCGCCGACCGGCCGGAACGGGCGCGCGGCGGCCGCGACCCGGGGGCAAAGCCGGTGGGGCGGGAATGGGACACCCGGGGACACGCCCCGGGAGCGATAAGGCAGGCTTGGGTACGTGCCAGAACCTTCGCAAACGCCGCAGGCCCCCGCAGAGACCGCCCGGGGGGACCACTCCGCCACGCTGAAGCGGCTGGAGAAGTCGGCGGGCCGGCTGGCCGCGCACGCCATCGCGCGGATGGACGAGCAGCTGCCGTGGTACCGGGCGATGCCGCCCGAGAACCGCTCGTGGATCGGCCTGGTCGCGCAGGCCGGCATCGCCGCGTTCACCGAGTGGTTCCGGCAGCCCGAGGCGCCGCAGGCGATCAGCACCGACGTGTTCGGCACCGCCCCGCGCGAGCTGACCCGGGCGATCTCGCTGCGCCAGACCGTCGAGATGGTCCGCACCACGATCGAGGTCATGGAGGCCGCGATCGACGACGTCGCCGCCCCCGGCGACGAGGCGGTGCTGCGCGAGGCCCTGCTGGTCTACGCGCGGGAGATCGCGTTCGCCACCGCCCAGGTGTACGCCCAGGCGGCCGAGGCCCGCGGCGCCTGGGACGCGCGCCTGGAGTCGCTGGTGGTCAACGCGGTGCTCTCCGGCGAGGCCGACGAGGGCGTGCTGTCGCGGGCCGCCGCGCTGGGCTGGAACTCCCCCGACAAGATCGTCGTGGTGCTGGGCACCGCGCCCAACGGCGACAGCGAGCTGACCGTGGAGGCGATCCGCCGGGCCTCGCGGCACGCCAAGCTCCAGGTGCTGACCGGGGTGCTCGGTGAGCGGCTGGTGGTGGTCGCCGGCGGCGACGACGACCCGATCCGGGTGGCGAAGGCGCTGATCGGGCCGTTCGCGCCGGGGCCGGTGGTGGCCGGGCCGGTGGTCGGCGACCTGCTGAGCGCGACGCGGTCGGCCCAGGCCGCCGCGGCCGGGCTGAAGGCCTGCGCGGCCTGGCCGGACGCCCCGCGCCCCGTGCTCTCCGACGATCTGCTGCCCGAGCGCGCGATGGCCGGCGACCGCTTCGCCCGCGACCAGCTGGTGGAGGAGATCTACAGGCCGCTGGAGGAAGCGGGCTCGGCGCTGCTGGAGACGCTGAGTGTCTACCTGGAGCAGGCCTCGTCCCTCGAAGGGGCCGCCAGGATGCTCTTCGTCCACCCCAACACCGTCCGCTACCGGCTCCGACGTGTGACTGATGTCACCGGGTGGTCACCCAGCGACGTGCGTTCCGCCTTCACCCTCCGCATCGCCCTGATCCTGGGCAGGCTGTCCGATTCCGACCGCTCACTCTGAGTTTTTGTCCGACACCCACAAATCGCCCGGGACTTCTTGGTCCCTGTCCTCACGGGCGGTCGGGCCCGCTCGCGAGAGAGAGTGTGAGGGTGCTCGTACTCGTAGCTCCCGGCCAGGGCGCCCAGACGCCCGGCTTCCTCGCCCCCTGGCTCGAACTGCCCGGCGCCGCTGAGCGGTTGGCCGCCTGGTCCGAAACGGCCGGCCTCGACCTGGCCCGCCTCGGCACCCAGGCGGACGCGGACGAGATCCGCGACACCAAGGTCGCCCAGCCGCTGCTGGTCGCCGCCGGACTGCTGTCCGCGGCCGCCCTGGACGTCACGCCCGACGCGGTCGCCGGCCACAGCGTCGGCGAGATCACCGCGGCCGTGCTGGCCGGCGTGCTGCCCGACTCCGACGCGATGACCTTCGTGGCCGCCCGCGGCCGCGCCATGGCGGAGGCCGCCGCCGTCACCGAGACCGGCATGTCCGCCGTGCTCGGCGGCGACCCGGAGGCGGTCGTGGCTCACCTGACCGCCCTGGGCCTGACCCCGGCGAACATCAACGGCGCCGGCCAGATCGTGGCCGCCGGCACGGCCGCCCAGCTCGCCGCGCTGGCGGAGAACCGTCCCGAGGGCGCCCGCGTGATGCCGCTGAAGGTGGCCGGCGCGTTCCACACCACGCACATGGCGCCCGCGGTGGCCACACTGGAAGCACTGGCCCCCTCCCTGGCCGTGTCCGACCCGAAGCTCCCCTACGTGTCCAACACCGACGGGCAGCAGGTGGCCGACGGCGCCGAGGTCGTGCGCCGGCTGGTCGCCCAGGTGTCCAACCCGGTCCGCTGGGACCTGTGCATGGAGACGTTCAAGGAGCGCGGGGTCACCGGCATCATCGAGGTGTCGCCGGGCGGAACACTGGTCGGCCTGGCCAAGCGGGCTCTGCCCGGGGTCCGCACGCTCGCGCTGAAGAAGCCCGACGACCTGGACGCGGCTCGCACGCTGATCGCCGAACTCGGCGGCTCGGCGGGGGCCTGAAGCCGAAGAGGAGTCCTCGCAGAGATGACAGCGAAGATCAACCCCAGCAAGGGCGCGCCCTACGCGCGGATCATGGGCGTGGGCGGCTACCGCCCGAGCCGCGTGGTGCCCAACGAGGTGATCCTGGAGCACATCGAGTCCAGCGACGAGTGGATCAGGTCCCGGTCCGGCATCGCCAGCCGGCACTGGGCCGGGCCCGAGGAGACCGTGGCGGAGATGTCGCTGGCGGCCGGTGGCAAGGCCATCGCCGACGCCGGGATCTCCGCGTCCGACATCGACGCGGTGATCGTCGCGACCGTCTCGCACTTCGCGCAGACCCCCGCCATCGCCACCGACATCGCCCACCGGATCGGCGCGGGCAAGCCGCCGGCTTTCGACATCTCAGCGGGCTGCGCGGGCTTCACCTACGGCCTGACGCTCGCCAAGAGCATGATCACCGACGGCAGCGCGAACCACGTGCTGGTGATCGGCGTGGAGCGGCTGAGCGACCTCACCGACAAGGAGGACCGCGCCACGGCCTTCCTGTTCGGCGACGGCGCCGGCGCGGTCATCGTCGGCCCCTCGCAGGTCCCGGCCATAGGCCCGACGGTGTGGGGCTCCGAGGGTGACAAGGCGGAAACGATCAAGCAGACGGTCCCCTGGGACCGGTTCCGGAGCGGCGACGTCACCGGGCTTCCGCTCGACTCGCAGGGCAACGTCAAGTTCCCTGCGATCACCCAGGAGGGCCAGGCCGTCTTCCGCTGGGCCGTTTTCGAGATGGCCAAGGTGGCCCAGCAGGCGCTCGACGCCGCCGGGATCACCGCCGACCAGCTCGACGCGTTCATCCCGCACCAGGCGAACATGCGGATCATCGACTCGATGATCAAGGCACTGAAGCTCCCCGAGCACGTCGCGGTCGCCCGCGACATCGAGACCACCGGCAACACCTCCGCCGCCTCCATTCCGCTGGCGATGGAGCGGCTGCTCGCCACCGGCGCGGCCAAGAGCGGCGACACCGCCCTGGTCATCGGGTTCGGGGCGGGTCTCGTCTACGCGGCGACTGTCGTTACTCTCCCCTAGGCATATCCACCGCGGCGCCGCAGTCCCGCCCGCCGCACCATCGGTACACATCAAGGAGCGCCGTCATGGCCACCAAGGAAGAGATCGTCGCCGGTCTCGCCGACATCGTGAACGAGATCGCCGGTATCCCGACCGAGGACGTCCAGCTGGACAAGTCCTTCACCGACGACCTGGACGTCGACTCGCTGTCCATGGTCGAGGTGGTCGTGGCCGCCGAGGAGCAGTTCGGCGTCAAGATCCCGGACGACGACGTGAAGAACCTCAAGACGGTCGGCGACGCGGTCGACTACATCCTCAAGGCCCAGGGCTGAGCAGGCCGCAGCCGTGACCTCCGGTCCCGCACCGGGACCGACCTCCGGACGACGCGCCTGTCGCCCGCCCTTCTAGACGTGGAGAGACAATTCCTGTGAGCCCGACCAATCGCACTGTGGTCGTCACCGGTATCGGAGCAACCACACCGCTGGGTGGCGACAGCGCGTCGACCTGGGAGGCACTGCTCGCCGGACGTTCCGGCGTGCGGACGCTCGAGCAGGAGTGGGCAGCCGAGCTGCCGGTACGCATCGCCGCGCAGATCGCGGTCGAGCCCGGCGAAGTGCTGCCCCGCCCGCTCGCCCGCAAGCTGGACCGCAGCGCGCAGTTCGCGCTGATCGCCGCCCGTGAGGCGTGGGCCGACGCCGGCTTCACCGCCAAGGCCGGCGAGGACCCGGCGGTCGACCCCGACCGTCTGGGCGCGGTCGTCGCCTCCGGCATCGGTGGCGTGACGACGCTGCTCGACCAGTACGACGTTCTGAAGAACCAGGGCGTGCGCAAGGTGTCCCCGCACACCGTGCCCATGCTCATGCCCAACAGCCCCGCGGCGAACGTCGGCATCGACGTCAACGCCCGGGCCGGCGTCCACACCCCGGTCAGCGCCTGTGCGTCCGGCGCCGAGGCCATCGGCTACGCGGTCGAGATGATCCGCACCGGCCGGGCCGACGTGGTGGTTGCGGGCGGCACCGAGGCGGCGATCCACCCGCTGCCGATCGTGGCCTTCGGCAACATGATGGCCATGTCGAAGAACAACGACGACCCGCAGGGCGCCTCCCGCCCCTACGACGCGGACCGCAACGGCTTCGTGCTGGGCGAGGGCGCCGGCGTGGTCGTCCTGGAGTCCGCGGAGCACGCGGCGGCGCGCGGCGCGCGGGTGTACGTGGAGGTCGTCGGCCAGGGCATCTCGGCGGACGCGCACCACATCACCCAGCCCGAGCCCACGGGCCGCGGCATCGCGGCCGCGCTGCAGAACCTGCTGGACGGGACCGACCTCAAGCCGGCCGAGATCGTGCACGTCAACGCGCACGCGACGTCCACCCCGCAGGGTGACGTGGCGGAGATCAAGGCGCTGCGGAACATCTTCGGCGACGACGTGGACCACATGGCGGTGTCCGCCACCAAGTCCATGACCGGCCACCTGCTGGGCGGCGCGGGCGGCATCGAGACGGTGGCGACGGTGCTGGCGCTGTACAACCGGCTCGCCCCGCCGACGATCAACCTGGACCACCAGGACCCCGAGGTCGTCGCGGACATCGTCCACGGCGAGCCGCGGCCGCTGCCGGCCGGCACGATCGCCGCGCTGAACAACTCGTTCGGCTTCGGCGGCCACAACGTGGTGCTGGCGCTGCGCACCACCTCGGTCTGACGGCGCCCGGCGCCGGTCCGACTCCGCCGCCTCCGGCCGCCCGCACCGGGCGCGCCGGAGAACGGCCCCCGAAGGGGCGCGGGACACCTCCCGCGCCCCTTCGGCGTGTCCGCTCACGGGCAGGTGACGACCTGGGCGGCCCAGGACATGCCGCCGCCGAAGCCGAGCAGCAGGACCGGCTCCCCGGAGGGCAGCTCGCCGCGTTCGACGAGCTTGGAGAAGGCGAGCGGCACGCTGGCCGCCGAGGTGTTGCCGGACTCCACGACGTCGCGGGCCACGACCGCCCGCTCGGCGCCCAGCCGCGCCACCACGGCCTCGATGATCCGCAGGTTGGCCTGGTGGGTGACGATCCCGCCGAGCTCGGCGGGCGCGATCCCGGCCCTGCGGCACGCCTCCTCGGCCAGCGGCGCCAGCATCGTGGTCGCCCAGCGGAAGACCGTCTGCCCCTCCTGGGCGAACCTCGGCTGCCACGCCCCCGCGAGCCGCACCGCGTCGGCCCGCGCCGGGTCCGAGCCCCACGCCACCGGTCCGATGCCGGGGCGTCCGGACGGCGAGACCACTGCGGCGCCCGCGCCGTCCCCGAGCAGCACACAGGTGGTGCGGTCGGTCCAGTCCGTGACGTCGGACATCTTCTCCGCGCCGACGACCAGGGCGTGCCCGGCGGCCCCGGCCCGCACCGAGTGGTCGGCGACGGCCAGCGCGGTGGTGAAGCCGGCGCAGGCGTTGTTGAGGTCGAAGGCGGCGGGCGCGGGTATGCCCAGCCGGGCGGCGGTCTGCGCGGCGATGCTCGGGCAGCGGTCCATCGCGCTGGACGTCGCCACGATCAGCAGGCCGATCTCCGCGGGCCGCAGTCCCGCGGCGGCCAGCGCCTTGCCGCCGGCCGCGGCCGCCATGTCGGTCACCGTCTCGTCGTCCGCGGCGATCCTGCGGGTGGCGATGCCGGTGCGCTGCCGGATCCACGCGTCGCTGGTGTCGACCAGCGCGGCCAGGTCGTCGTTGGTGAGGACGCGCTCGGGCTGGTAGTGGCCGAGGGCGGCGATACGGGTGTCGGGCACGGCGGTCTCCTTGGTCGAGAGGGTCGTGCCGCGACTATAGCGACCGAACGGTCGGACTCTAAAGAGCCGTGGCCGCTACCATGGGCGCCATGAGCCCCAGGAAGTCCGCCGCGGAGGCGCGCCGCACCCGCGAGCGGATCATCGAGCGCAGCGTGGCGATGGCCTCCGTGGAGGGCCTGGAGGGGCTCACCATCGGCCGTCTGGCCGGGGAGCTGGGCATGAGCAAGTCCGGCCTGCTCGGCCACTTCGGCACCAAGGAGGAGCTGCAGCTCGCCGCCCTGCGCCGGGCGTCCGCGGTGTTCTCACGGGCCGTCTGGGAGCCCGCCCGCGACCTGCCGGCCGGGCTCACCCGGCTCCGCGCGGTGTGCGAGGCGTGGACGACCTACCTGGACCGCGAGCGGGACACCTTCCCGGGCGGCTGCCTGTTCACCACGTCGGCGGTGGAGTTCGACGCGCGCGAGCCGGGGCCGGTGCGCGACGCCGTGGCGCGGCTGCACCGGACCTGGCGGCACCGGCTGCTCGCCGACATCAGGACGGCGGTGGCGGCGGGCGAGCTGCCCGCCGCCACCGACCCGGAGCAGCTGGTGTTCGAGCTGAACGGGGCGTTCCTGAGCCTCAACCACGCCGTGCAGCTCTTCGGGGACCCCACGGCCCCCGACCGCACCCGCCGCGCGGTCGCCCGGCTGCTGGGCTGAGCACGGGCCGCAGCGGCCGCGAGGACGGCCCGGGGCGGCCCGGGGGCCCCGCGGTTCAGTCCTGCCGCGGCCCGTCGGCGGGCGTGCCGTCCGGCTCGGATGGGGCCGTGCCGGCGCCCTTGTCGAAACTGGCGAAGTACGAGGCCGCCATGTCCTCGCCGCCGTGGCCCTGCTCGGAGGCCCGGCGGAACCGCTCCGCGCCGGCCTGCGCGATGTCCATCCGGGCGCCGTTGCGCTCCCCCGCGGCCACGATCAGCCGCAGGTCCTTCCACGCGCCCTCGACGGTGAAGTTGGGCGCGTAGTCGCCGGATCGGATGGCGGCGGCCTTGGCCCGCAGGTACGGCATGTCGAGCGCCCCGCCGTCGATCGCCTCGAAGAAGCGGTCCGGGTCGACGCCCAGGGCCTCGGCGAGGGCCATGGTCTCCGCGGCCGCGCCGGTGACCGCCAGCACCCAGCTGTTGAGCACCAGCTTGAGGCTGCTCGCGGCGCCCTCGGTGCCGTCCTGGCCCAGCCAGATGGTCCGGCTGCCGATGGCCTGGAAGACGCGCTCGGCGACCGGACGGGCGGCATCGGGGCCGGCCGCGAGCACGGTGAGCTGCCCGGAGTCGGCGACCTGCCGGGTGCCGAGCACCGGCGCGTCGAGGAAGAGCAGACCGTGCTCGCGGGCCAGCGCGGCGAGTTCGCCCTGGGCGGTCGGGCCGACGGTGCTGCTCTGCACCCAGACGGCGCCCTCCTTGAGGCCGTCGGCCGCCCGGTGCATCACGTCGAGCACGGCGGAGCCGTCGAGCAGCATGGTGATCACCGCGTCGGCGCCGCGGACGGCGGCCTCGGGGTCGGCGAGGACCCGCACCCCGTCGTCGGCCAGCGGCCGGGCGCGGTCGACGGTGCGGTTCCAGGCGCGGACCTCGTGCCCGGCGGCGGCGAGGTTGCGGGCCATGCCGGCACCCATGATGCCGGTGCCGAGGACCGCGACGGACAGGGGACCGGAGGATCCGGAGAAGTCACTGGACATACCAGCAGGCTATGCCCGGGCGGCCGCGGAGCGCGCCGGGGGCACAACCCGCCGGTGCGGACAATGGACTGAACGGGTGTCAGCGGCGTGTCTGACGCGGCGTCACCCTGGTGCCGCTCAGACCACCTGATGGAGCCAACGGACGGGCGCGCCCTCACCGGCGTAGCGGAACGGCTCCAGCTCGTCGTCCCAGGGCTTGCCCAGCAGACGGCAGAGTTCGGCCTCCAGGTCGGTCTCACCGCGGCCGGCCCGCAGCATGGCGGCGCGCAGCCGGTCCTCGGGGATCAGGATGTCGCCGTGCATGCCGATGACGGCGTGGAAGATGCCCAGCTCGGGGGTGGCGCTGTAGCGCTCGCCCTCGGCGGTGGAGCAGGGTTCCGCGGTCACCTCGAAGCGCAGCATGTGCCAGCCGCGCAGCGCGGAGGCGAGCTTCGAGGCGGTACCGGGCTCGCCCTGCCAGGAGAACTCGGCACGCCAGGTCCCTGGAGCGGCCGGCTGCCGGATCCAGTCGAGGCTCACGCGCACGCCGAGGACGCCCGCGACGGCCCACTCGACGTGCGGGCACAGCGCGCGCGGTGCGGCGTGCACGTACAGAACACCACGTGTCGTCACCGGTACCTCCAGTGTGGGACGAGGTTCGCCTTCCCCAGCGGCCTCACACCCGAACCGGATGAAACCGGGACACCATGAGACGTTCTACAACATTGTGCACTATTCATCACAATCAGGACAAGAAGCCCTTCTGACACCCGATAAGCTCCGATCTCCCGTCAGTTCCTGCGGGTGTCAGGGAAAAAGCTACCGTGCGGCGTCCTGGAGAGCGTCACGTACGGTCGGGCTGATACCAGATGTCACCCACTCGTCGGAGGGGAGCAACCGGATGCGTACGCTGCCGCGCGGCGGCCTGGCCTTGGCCGTCGCCGCGCTTCTGCTGGGTGGATGCAGCACCGGCCGGCCGGCGGCCGGCCACGGCGCCACCGCGAGGGTGACACCCACCGCACAGATCTCGCATTCCACGGGCACGGAGCGTGAGGACGCGCCGGGCAGCGGGCCGAAGGCCGCGCCGGACCCGCAGCGGCCGTGGAACACCCGACCGGCCTCGGTGGCGTCGCTCGGCGACTCCATCACCCGCGGGTTCGACGCCTGCGACCCGTTCTCGGACTGCCCCGAGGTGTCCTGGGCCACCGGCACCAGGGCCGCGGTGAACAGCCTGAGCTCCCGCCTGGCCGCCGGGCCGAGCAGCTGGAACCTCGCCCGGTCCGGCGCGCGGGTCGCCGACCTGCCCGCGCAGGCACGCGCGGCGGCCGCCCACCGCCCGGCGATGGTCACCGTGCTGATCGGCGCCAACGACGCCTGCACGGCGAGCACCGGGCAGATGACCGCGGTGGCGGACTTCCGCACCGCCTTCAACGGGACCCTGGCCTATCTGCACCGGGTGCTGCCGGCCACCCAGGTCCTGGTGGCGAGCATCCCCGACCTGGAGCGCCTGTGGTCGGTCGGCCACACCAACGCGATCGGCCGGGAGGTGTGGCGGCTCGGTCTGTGCCCGAGCATGCTCGAGGACCCCACCGCGCAGACCGCGGCCGCCAAGGCCCGGCGGACCGAGGTGCGCAACCGGGTCATCGCCTACAACACCGCGCTCGCCCAGGTGTGCCAGCACTACGACCGCTGCCGGTTCGACGGGGGCGCGGTCTTCCGCTACCCGTTCGGCACCGGCGAGCTCAGCAAGTGGGACTGGTTCCACCCCAACCAGAACGGGCAGGCCCAGCTCGCGAGGATCCTCGCCGGCGTCGCCGCCGCCGCGAGCCTGTGAGGCCCCGTCCCCGGCCAGGAACGGCGACCGGGCCGGGGACGGGGCCGGGGCCGGGGCCGGAACGAGCGCGGGGTCCGGGACGGGGACGGAGCAGGGGGCCGGCACCGGGGCGGCTCAGCCCTCGACGGTCAGGGACGCGCTGAGCCGGACGTCGGCCAGCGAGTGGGCCGCGTCCACCGCGTAGCCGCCCGGCAGCAGGCGCCAGCCGGACCGCTCCGGGTCCCAGCACTGGGCCGCCCGGACCGGGAGCGCCATCCGGGCCTCCACCGTCTCGCCGGGCGCCGCCTCGACCACCGCGAACCCGGCGAGCCGGCGGCGCGGCCGCTCCAGCGGGCCCGGCTCCGCGGGCCGCAGGTAGAGCTGCACGACCTCCCGGCCGTGCCGCGCGCCGGTGTTCCGCAGCTCCACCCGGACGGCGGCGAGCGTGTCGTCGCGGCCCGGCGCCGGCTCCACGACGAGCGACTCGTAGGCCCAGTCGGTGTAGCCGAGGCCGTGCCCGAAGGGGTACGCCGGTTCCGCCGTTCCCCGGTCCCAGGCCCGGTAGCCGATGAACAGGCCCTCGTCGTAGACCAGCCGGCCGTCCTCGGGCGTGACGCGGGAGACCGGCGCGTCCGCGAGGCGGGCGGGCCAGGTGGTGGGCAGCCGTCCGCCGGGCTCGCGGACCCCGAACAGCACGTCCGCGAGGGCCGCGCCGCCCTCCTGCCCGGGGAACCAGGCGAGCAGCACGGCGGCCACCTCCTCGCGCCACGGCATCTCCACCGGCGCCCCGGCGTTGACCACCACCACCGTGCGGGGGTTGACCGCCGCGACCCGGGCGACCAGGTCGTCCTGCCGTCCGGGCAGTCGCAGGCTCGTGCGGTCGAAGCCCTCGGACTCGACGCGTTCGGTGGTGGCGACCACCACCACCGCCGTGTGCGCGGCCCGGGCGGCCGCCACCGCCTCGTCGAGCAACTCCTCCGGGTCCCGCTCCGGTTCACCGTGCAGCAGGGCGAACCCGACGGCCGCCACGGGCAGTCCCAGGTCCCCGGGCAGGGTGTGCACCAGGCTGACCTCGACCGCCCTGCCCTCGGTCAGGTCCACGGTCCCGCGTTCGGTCGGGACGCCGAAGAACGCCTCGAAGGGGTCGCTGTTCTCGTCGGCCTGGAGGCCGTCGAAGAGCACGGTGCCGCCGACGGTGAGGCGGAAACCGCCGAGGCCCCGGGTGCCGAAGCGGTGCGCGCCGCCGGTCGACGGGACGAACGCGCCGCACACCTCCACGGTGTGGACGTCCTCGTGGGCGACGCCCTCGGGCAGGTCGCCGAGCCACAGCACCTGCCCGCTCGCGAGCGGCTCCCCGCCCAGCTCCCGGCCCGCCGCGTCGCGGGCGACCGCCCGCAGGGTGAACCCGGTCCCGGCGGCGGCCAGTTCCTCGTTCGGATCGGCGCCTGCCGCCCAGGTCAGCGGGATCTCCGGCGGCAGGGCGGCACGCAGTCCGTCGAGCGGCGTGACGACGTGGTCGGGGAAGACCTGCGCCGAGCCGCCGCCCAGGATCCGCGCGTGGCGGGCCGCGGTCCCGATCAGCGCGACACCGCGCGGCTCCCCCGCCGCCGTCCCCGCGCCCGGCTCGCCCGCGACCGGCGCGGCCGGGTCCAGCGGCAGGACCGGCGCCTGCCCGCGCACCTCGTTGCGCAGCAGCACGCAGGCGGTGGCGGCGATCTCCCGGGCCAGCGCCTCGCCGTCGACGCCCGGCGGGCGGTCGGCGACCGCCACCGCGGCCGGGGTGCCGGCCAGCAGCCCGGCCCGCGCGGCGAGCCGCAGCACCCTCCGCACCGCCGCGTCGACCAGCGTCTCCTCGACCTCGCCCGCCCGTACCGCGGCGGCCAGCGCGGGGCCGTAGACGGTCACCGGACCCGGCATGGCCAGGTCCAGGCCGCCGCGGAGCGCGGCCGCGGTGCCGCGGGCCGCGAACCAGTCGGAGACCACCACGCCGTCGAAGCCCCACTCGCCGCGCAGTACGCCGTTCACCAGCGCGGCGTGCTCGGTCATCGTCGCGCCGTTGACGGCGTTGTAGGCGGCCATCACGCCCCACGGCCGGGCGTCGGCGACGATCGCCTCGAACGGCGCCAGGTACAGCTCGCGCAGTGCCCGTTCGGGGATGCGGTTGTCGACGGTGAAGCGGTCGGTCTCCGCGTCGTTGCCGACGAAGTGCTTGACGGTGACGCCGACGCCGCCGTCCTGGACGCCGAGCACGTACCCGGTGCCGATCGCGCCCGTCAGGTACGGGTCCTCGCTGTACGCCTCGAAGTGCCGTCCGCCCAGCGGGCTGCGGTGCAGGTTGACGGTGGGGGCCAGCAGGACGTGGACGCCCTTGCGGTGCGCCTCCTGCGCGAGCAGCCGGCCGGCCCGGCGGGCCAGGACCGGGTCCCAGGTGGCGGCGAGCGCGGTCGGACTGGGCAGGGCGACGGAGGGGTCGACGTCGGTCCAGTGGCGGCCGCGGACGCCGACCGGGCCGTCGGACATCACCAGCGAGCCGAGCGCGATCTCGCCGAGCGCGGGCAGCGTCCACATGTCCTGGCCGGCCAGCAGCCGGGTCTTCGCGTCGAGGTCGAGGGCCGCCAGCGCCGCCTCGACGGCCCGTTCCCGTTCCTCTTCCGGGCGCCGCGCGGTGCCCGGCGGTGTCTGCGCCGTCTCGGGTGTCATGGCCGTCATCCTGGCCCGCGCGCGGGCGGGTTGCCTGTCGCCCGGTAGGGATGGTTACCATTCCGTGATCTTGTAGGGTCGGCGCAGGGGAAGGGGCTGATGGCGGTGAGCCGAGGCAGAGCAGAACGCGGGGCACGGCGCGCGGAGATCATCCAGGCCGCGACCGAGGTGATCGCCGAACGCGGCTACCGGGGCGCGACGATGGCCGCGGTCGCGGAGCGCGTCGGGCTCACCCAGCAGGGCCTGATGCACTACTTCCCCACCAAGGAGGCACTCCTGGTGGCCGTGCTGGAGGCCCGCGACCAGTGGGACATGGCCTCGGCGGCGCTGCACGGCCGCGCGTGGCCGCTGGAGGTGGTGGCGAACCTCGTCGAGTACAACGCCACCCGGCCCGGCATCGTGCAGGCGTTCACCGTGCTGGCCGGCGACAGCGTCACCGAGGGCCACCCGGCGCAGGACTGGTTCAGGGCCCGGTACGCGGGCGTGCGCGACGGCGGGGCGGAGGCGCTGCGGGCCGCGTACGGCGACCGGCTGCCCGGCGGCCTGTCGCCGGAGCGGGCGGCCACGCTGCTGGCCGCGGTGGTCGACGGACTGCAGGTGCAGTGGCTCCTCGACCCGGCGGCGGTCGACATGCCGGCCGCCTTCCGCGACTTCCTGGCCCTGCTGGCACCCCCGCCGCTTAAGCCCGCGGAGGCGGGCGGGGACACCGAAACAGGCGCGGAAGCGCCACCGGAGGCCGGGACGCGGGCCGAACACGCGTAAGGACCGCGCCCCTTGGGAGTGCGGCCCTTACGCGCGACGGGACCGCGCCTCAGACGACGGTCAGCTCGACCGCGATGTTGCCCCGCGTGGCGTTGGAGTAGGGGCAGACCTGGTGGGCCTTCTCCACCAGGTCCTGGGCCGTGGCGGCGTCCACCGCGGGTATGGACACGGCGAGTTCGACGGTGAGGCCGAAGCCGCCCTCGGCGGTCTTGCCCAGGCCGACGCGCGCGGTCACCCGGGAGCCGGTGATGTCGGCGCCGGACCGCCGCGCGACCACGCCGAGCGCGCTCTGGAAGCAGGCGCTGTAGCCGGCCGCGAAGAGCTGCTCCGGGTTGGTGCCCGCGCCGCTCCCGCCCAGCTCCTTGGGCGGGTTGACGACGACGTCCAGCTTGCCGTCGTCGCTGGCGACCCGGCCGTCGCGGCCGTTCTCCGCCGTGGCGACAGCGGTGTACAGGACGTCTACGGACTGGATGGTCATGAGCAGGTCCTCCTGAGGGACGTGAACGTCGCGCGTGCGACATCTTGTTGAAACGCGGGGCCGGCGCCGGCCCCGCACGGCCGTCACTCCGGGAGGGCGACGACCATCTTCCCGGTGTTCTCACCGCGCAGCAGTCCCAGGAACGCGTCCAGCGTGTGCTCGATTCCCGTGACCACGGTCTCGCGGTAGCGCAGCCTGCCCTCCCGCAGCCAGCCGCCCACCTCGCGGACGAACTCCGGCTGCAGGTCCTGGTGGTCGGTGACCAGGAAGCCGGCGAGGGTGAGCCGCTTGCCGATGAGCAGGCCGAGGTTGCGCGGCCCGGGCGGCGGCTCGGTGGCGTTGTACTGCGCGATGGCCCCGCACAGCGCGGCCCGCCCGTGCACCCGCAGCGCGCCGATGGCCGCCTCCAGGTGCTCGCCCCCGACGTTGTCGAAGTACACGTCGATGCCGTCCGGCGCCGCCGCGCGCAACTGCTCGGCGACCGGGGCCTTCTTGTAGTTGAAGGCGGCGTCGAAGCCGTACTCGTCGACCAGCAGGGCGGCCTTCTCGTCGGAGCCGGCGCTGCCGACGACGCGCGCGGCGCCCTTCAGCCGGGCGATCTGCCCCACCTGGCTGCCGACCGCCCCGGCGGCGCCGGAGACGAACACCGTCTCGCCCTCGGCGAAGCGCGCCACCCGCAGCAGTCCCGCGTAGGCGGTCAGGCCGGTCATGCCGAGCACGCCGAGGTAGGCCGGCAGCGGGGCGGCCTCCGGGTCCACCACGACCGCGTGGGCGGCGTCCAGCAGCGCGTACTCGCGCCAGGCGAGCCCGTGCAGGACGTGGTCGCCGACCGCGATCCCGTCTGCGGCGGAGGCCACCACCCGGCCCACCGCGCCGCCGAGCATCGGCTTGCCCAGCTCGTACGGCGGCGCGTAGGACTTCACATCGTTCATGCGGCCGCGCATATAAGGATCCACCGACAGGAAGCTGTTGCGGACCAGGATCTGACCCGGGCCCGGCTCGGGCACCTCGGTCTCGACCAGGGCGAAGTCTGCGGGCTCCGGCCAGCCCTGGGGACGGGCGACCAGGTGCCATTCGCGGCTCGTGGGCATGGGACGGGACTCCTTCCGCCACGGCGTCCCGCCTCCGCCCGGGCCGCCCCGCCGCCCGGCATGGGACGGGGTACGACGACCCCGGCGAGGCAGTTCACCACGACAAAGATTGAGGTTCTTAATTAACTTTGGACCTTGATGTTTCAGCTTGTCAAGCACATGGATATCCTGGACCCATGACACGCCGCATGGACCCCCTGACAGCCGAGGTCGTCGACCTGATCGGCACGATCGTGGCGCGCTACTACCAGGAGTACGACGCGGCCGCCGCCGAGCACCGTCTGACGGGCGCGCAGGCCCGCGTGCTGGCGCTGCTGTCCACCGGGCCGATGCCCATGCGGCAGATCGCCCAGCGGCTGAAGTGCGAGCCGTCCAACGTCACGGGCATCGTCGACCGCCTGGAGGCGCAGGGGCTCGCCGAGCGGCGCGCGGACCCCGCCGACCGACGGGTCAAGCTGGCCGCCGCCACGGACCGGGGACGGGACACCGCGGAACGCCTGCGCTCCTCGCTGGACTTCGCCCGCGAGCCGCTCGGCGCGCTCTCCGTCGCCGAGCGCACGACCCTGCGGGACCTGCTCCAGCGGATGCTGGGCGAGGAGGCGGCGGGAGCGCTCACCGCGGACCCGAACACGGGCTCTCAGCGGGACGCGCGCCCGGCCGGCTGACATCCCGGCGGAGCCCTGGGCGTTCAACCGGCGGGCCCTGCCCGCTCACCGGCCGGATACAGCCGTCAGAAGCTGCGGCACGCCCGGTCCTACTGGCACCACCACAGCACCCGCTTGCAGGGTGTCCTGGTCGGCGTCGGCTTGCCGCCGGGATGCGTCTTGGTCGGGCTCGGCGTCGGACTGCCGGTGGCCGGGGTGGTGGGCGGCGGAGCACTCTCGGACCCGGTCGGCGGAGCGGTGGTGTGCGGCGCGCTCGTGGTGGGCGTGGCGCTCTTGGACCCGGTCGGCGACGCGGAGGACGACGTCGGCGCCGTCGTGCGGTGCCCCGGCGACGTGCCGGGTGACGAGGGGAACAGACCCGCGTCGTCGGGCGAGGCGTTCCCGCTGGCGGCGCCGGGCAGCATCGGGCTGATGCCGGTGCCGGGGCTTCCGGCGCCCCCCGAACCGCCGGAGAGCGCGGCCATCGAGAACATGGCCAGAGCGCCGACCACCGCGACCGCGCCCACTCCGTAGACGGCCGCGCGCCGGCCTCCGAGCCGGGTGCCGCGGGTGGCGCCGCGCCGCCGTTCGGCCCGCCGGGCGGCGCGGCCGCCGAACGGCTCGGTCTCGTCGTCGTCACGGACGGGTGGCAGGGTCGCGGTGTCGGCGACCGGGGGCAGCGTGAGCCGGTCGGCGGGGGTGCCGCATCCCGGGCAGGAGTACGCGCCGTTGAGGTGGCGACGGCACGCGTAGCAGTAATCCATGGCGGAAGGGACCCTATGGGACCGCTGTGGCGGAACGGAACCCCCGCACCCCGCTTCCCACGGCTTTGCCCGCAAACGCCCGGAGTCCGGGTTCTTGCAGGTAGAGACCGTTTCGGAGGTTCCGTCACCCGCCGTTCCTGCAGGCGGTCCCGGGCAGGCCCTAGGCGGAGAGCAGGCTCCGTCCGAGCCAGTCGCGCGCGTCGCGCACGCCCGGCAGGACGAAGAAGTAGCCGCCGCCGACCGGGGAGATGTAGTCGACGAGCGGTTCGTCGATCAGCCGGGTCTGGGTCGCCTCGAACTGCCGCACCACGTCCTGCTGGTAGCAGCAGAACACCAGGCCCATGTCGAGGTTGCCGACGTCGTCGATGCCGCGGTCGAAGTTGAAGCCGCGGCGCAGGATGCGGGAGTCCTCGGTCTTCGCGGTCCGCGGGTTCGCCATCCGGATGTGGGCGTCCAGCGGGATCGCGTTGCCCTGCGGGTCCTTGGCGTAGTTCGGGGCGTCGGTCTCCTTGGCGCCGTCCAGCGGGGCGCCGGTGTCCTTGCGGCGGCCGAACATCTTCTCCTGCTCGGTCAGCGAGACGCGGTCCCAGAACTCCACGAGCATGCGGATGACCCGGATCACCTGGTAGCTGCCGCCGGTGGCCCAGGAGGGCTCCCCGAGGCTGTCGGTGACCCACACCAGCCGGTCCATCTCCCGCGAGGAGGACACGTCGGGGTTGACGATGCCGTCCTTGAAGCCGAGCAGGTTGCGCTGCGCGCCGGCCGGGCGCGGCGCGTTCTGGAAGCCGTCGACGCGCCACTTGATCTGCATCCCGCCGCGCGTGTGCCGGGCGATGTCGCGCAGCGCGTGCAGCACGGTGTCGGTGCTGCCCCCGCAGATCTGCAGGGACAGGTCGCCGTGGCACTGCGCGTCCTGGAGGTTGTCGTTGGGGAAGACCCGCATCGGCGCCAGCCGGCGCGGCTTGGCGGCGGCCAGCCCGTACCGGTCGTCGAAGAGCGACGCGCCGACGCCGACGGTGACGGTGAGCGCGTCGGCGGGCACCGTCGGGCCGAGGATGCCGTTGTCCGACGGCGGGGCGCCGACGCCGAGGTCGACGGGGGTGCCGCCGGCCGTCAGGAAGCGGGCCCGCTCGGTGATGGTCCTCAGCAGGTCGGCGAGTTCGGCCTTGGTGTCGGCGACGACGTTCAGCGACACGAAGGTGGCCGCGGAAGGCGCCGGGGTGGTGATGCCCGCCTGGTGCGCGCCGTGGAAGGGCACGGCGGGGGCCCGGCCCGGCTCGGCGGAGTCCGAGGCGTGCGCGGTGCTGCCGCCGGCCGCCGAGGTCAGGGCGAAGCCGCCGCCGGCGAGTGCGGCGGCTCCCGCGCCGGCGCCGAGCGCGGTCTTCACGAAGGACCGGCGTCCTGCGCCCATCGGGCAGGTGCCCTGGAGTCCCTCGTGGCCCTCGGGACGGGGGGAGTCGGCGGACATCGGCGGGTTCCCTTCGGAGTGCGGGGTGCGGTGCGGGCGGTCGGGGCGGTGCGGGCGGTCCGGGCGCTGCGGACCGGCGGCATCGGGGACGTGGGCGCCCATCAGGCGGACTTCCGGATCTCGAGCAGGTCCGGGACCGGGGCCAGGTCCTCCAGGAGCTGACCGGTCGCGCCGTCGATCTTCTGGCGCGCCGCGGCGTCGAGCCGGCCGACCGGCGTCCAGGCGGCGCCGTGGTGCGCGGCGTCCAGCAGGCCCTGCAGACGCGCGATGTCGGCGTCGATGACGGCGAGCTGCTGGGGGGCGCGGCGGACGATCAGCGGCCGCAGCACGCCCAGCAGTTCCCGGGTGCCGGCCAGGTTGGCGTCGGCGGTCGCCAGGTTGGT
Source organism: Actinacidiphila acidipaludis (assembly GCF_019890725.1). Classification (GTDB taxonomy): domain Bacteria; phylum Actinomycetota; class Actinomycetes; order Streptomycetales; family Streptomycetaceae; genus Actinacidiphila; species Actinacidiphila acidipaludis. Next base: position 163,577 of record NZ_JAINZZ010000007.1, on the reverse strand, counting down.
GCCGCTGCCCTGGTCGGTGTCGCCGGTCAGCTCGAACTGCAGCGTGTTCTCCAGGATCTCGTGGGTGCGCAGCGGCAGGTCCGAGGGGTCGAAGTCCTGGGTGGGGAACGCCGTGCGCAACCCCGTCACGTCGGACGCCAGGCGGTCCGCGTAGGGCAGCAGCGACGACGCGGACCGCTGGTGCCACAGCCCGTACTCGATCCGGTGGAAGCCGGTGAAGGCCGGGTCGTCCACGCCGCCGGGCAGTCCGTCCTTGCGGCCGTTGATCTTCGCGTCGAAGTCGGCGAAGGTGCCGTAGGCCGCGCCGAGCGAGGAGTAGGTCAGGTGCGCGGTCAGCCAGTCGGCGCGGGCCGCGTTCAGGTCGCCGGCCCTCAGGTCCGCCTGCAGCTTCGCGGTCTGCGGCTGCAGCTTGGCGAGCCCGGCGTCGACGTAGGCCTTGTACGCGGTCAGCGGCGCCTGGAGTTCGGACTCGGCGAGGGGCAGCACGGCCTTGGCCGAGCCGCCGCCGCTGACCCGCACCGACGCCGAGGTGACGGCCTTGCCGCCGGTGGGCACGCAGCGCCAGGCGTACTCGCCGCTGCCGACGGTGGCGACCAGGTCCCGGGTGGTGCCGGGGGCCAGTCCCTCGATCTCGCCGTACACGGCGTTGCTCGCCGGGTCGATGAGGTAGACCTCGGACGCCTTGTTGCCGGTGTTGTGCATCTGGAAGGTCTGGCGGCCGGGCTGCGGGGCCTTGAAGCCCTTGCCGCAGTCCGTCTCGGAGACGGCGACCGTCTGCCCGGCGGCGGGCTTGGCGTCGCTGAAGGCGACGACCAGCCCGGCGATGACGGCGGGCACCGCCACGACCGCGGCGGGCACCAGCCAGACGGGCCGGAGCCGGGAGGGCCCGCGCCGCTCGCCCGACGGATCCGACGGACCGTCCGTGCCGGACGGGGCCGCGGGGGCGGGCGCCGTCGCGGCGGGCCCGGCCGGGGCGGGGTCCTTCGTGGCGGGCGCGGATTCCGTCCGGGCGGGCGCGGACTGCGCCGCCGCGGACGCAGCTTGGACGGCTGCGGGCTCCGCAGTCTTGGCGGGGGCGGGCGCGGGAGCTGCCGCCCGCGGTGCGGCGGCCGGCTTGCGGACGCCGTGCACGAACAGCGTCATGACGGTCACGAGGTAGACGACGTACGCGGCCACCTGCAGCCAGGTCATGGCGGGGGGGAGGTTGAAGACGCCCTGCAGCAGCGCCGCGTACCAGGAGCCGGCGTCGATGTGCGCGCTCAGGTCGAAGGCGTACGCGGTGTTGCCCGGCAGCACGCCGCCCTCCTGGAGGTCCCGCAGGCCGTAGCCGAGGACTCCGGAGGCGATGACGATCAGGACGATGCCGGTGACGGTGAAGAACCGGGTGAGGTTGATCTTCAGCACCCGTTTGTACAGGCCCCAGCACAGGCCCGACGCGAGGACCAGCCCGATCGCGGCGCCGGCCAGCGGGCCCGCGGACTCGCCCGCGGCCCGCCCGGTGGTCCACAGGAAGAGCGCGGTCTCCAGGCCCTCGCGGCCGACGGCGAGGAAGGAGGTGAGCACCAGCATCCCGCCGCCCATCGCGAGCGCGGCGGTGACCTTCTGCTTGATCTCGCCGGAGAGGTGCCGGGCCGAGCGGCGCATCCAGAAGACCATCGCGGTGACGAACGCGACGGCGACGACGCTCAGGGTGCCGCCAAAGGCCTCCTGGGCCGTCGCGGAGAGGTTGGCCGCGGTGAAGGTGAGGACGGCGCCGAAGCTCATCGACAGGGCTGTCGCGGCCAGGACACCCGTCCAGACCTGCGGCAGCCGCGACTTGGCCTCGGCACGGACCAGCGTGGCGACGAGGATCGAGACGATCAGTCCCGCCTCAAGGCCTTCCCTGAGCCCGATCAGGAAGCTCGGAAACGCGTCGTCCCACATGGGTTCTCTTCCTCCCCGGGCCCGCCCCGGTGGTCGGCTGTGCGCGGTTGCACTGCGGGCGACAACTTAGCTTAGGCGTACCTAATCTTCATCCCCCCGGCGGGGTCATTCCGGGCAGGACGGGCGGGTGGGACGGATCTCACACTCCGAGACGCGGCGGCGCTCCGAAGGCACTGGCCATCAGACGGCTGCGCAGCGCCACCTCCAGTTCGAACCGCGCGTCCGGATCGGCCAGCGCGGGCCCGAACAGCCGTTGCACCTGGTGCAGGCGCTGCCGGGCGGTCTGCGGGTGGATGCCGAGCCGGGCGGCGACGTCGGGTGCGCTGCCGCGGTTGGTCTGCAGCCACGCCAGCAGGGTCGCGGCCAGCCGCTCGCCCCGCTTGGGCGTGAGGCCGGCGAGCGGGCTGAGCCGGCGGCCGGCGATGAGCTCCACCAGCGCGGGGTCGCCGAGCAGCAGCAGTTCGGGCAGGCAGCGTTCGCAGTCCACCGGGGCGCGGGCCTCGTGCGGGCCGGGCAGGCAGGCGCGGATCGCCCGCGCCCAGCGCAGCGAGTGCGCGGCCGCGTCCGGTGGCACGGTGGGGCCGATCACCGCTCCCCTGCCCTGCATGACGCGCTGCACCTGGCCGTCCCTCAGATAGAGGGCGGGCTCGGGCACGAGCAGGCACGGCTCCGCCCCGTCGAGGTCGGCCAGCACCAGGTCGGGCATCCGCAGGGTGAGGGCGCGGGGGGCGTCGCCCGGGGCGGCCGGACCCAGGGCCACACAGGCGACGGTCGCGGGCAGCGGCCAGTCGGCCGGTCCGGCGGCGTCGCGGACGGCCCCAGGCGCGGCTCCGGAGACCATCAGTTCCAGCAGCCGGTGGCGCCGGCGGCCGAAGGTGCCGGCCTCGTCGGCGCGGGCGGAGGCGTATCCGGCGACGGCCGCGGCGGCCAGTTCGTCGATGTGCGCGAAGATCGCCTCGGCCAGCAGCACCATGCGGTCGGCGCCCAGACCGGTGCCGCGGGCGACCCGGGCGTAGCGCCGCCAGGCCACGCGGGCGCCGACGCGGTAGGCGGCCTGGAGCGCGTCGAGGCTGCGGCCCTCGGCGAACTCACCGCGACCCAGCGCCCGGTGGACCCGCAGCCGCTCCTCGCCCGCGGCGCTCTCGCCGGTCCCCTCCAGCAGATCGGCGAATTGCTCCAGCGCGGTCTCCACACCCTGCTGGATTCCCGCGCCGAATTGCCCGGCGAGCGGCCGGGAGAAATCCGGGACATGACGCCGTATCTCGGTGATGATCTCCGCCGCGAGTGAGGACCGTTCCTTTCTCACTTCCGCGGCGAATCGCGGCGGCATTCGCGACCAGGGACCCTCCACGCCGCGAGTATGCGGCGATGTTACTGGTGAGTCAATAGATGGGACAGGGGAGTTGACGCCGCCGCCGTGACCGGCGGGGCAGTGCCGGCGCCCGGTCCCGCCGAGGCCGGGACCGGGTGGTCCGCCGGATTCCTGTGCCGCCGGTGACAGTTCCCGGATTGCGCGGAAGGCGGTTCCTGGCATCTTCCGACGGGCTTTTCCGCGGCGCCGTGACCGCCGTTGACCGCCCTGTGCGCGGTTCCTAGCATCGCGCCACTCACTGCCTGGAATTCTCCCCCCCCATTCCCGAGCAAGGGACGGTACCGGAGTATGAAACGGACCTTTCTCAGCGTCGCCGCGGCTGCCGTGGCGGCGTTCGGCCTCGCCCTCGCCGGCGGCCGGGGCGCGTCCGCCGCGTCCTGGCCGCTGCCGGTGAACTACCACTTCGGCAGCGGCTTCGTGGCCGGCTTCCTGCAGCCGCAGACCCCGCCGCCGGGCGCCGGCGACGGGTCGTGCCGGCCGAGCGCCGCGCACCCCTATCCGGTGGTGCTGGTGCACGGCACGTTCGAGAACATGAACGACAACTGGGGCGGCGCCTCGCCGCTGCTGGCGGACAACGGCTACTGCGTCTTCGCCTTCGACTACGGCGGGCCGTCCGCCGGTTCGCCGATCCAGGGCACCGGGTCGGTCGAGGCGGGCGCGGCCCGGCTGTCGTCGTTCGTCGACCAGGTGCTGGCCGCCACCGGGAGCTCCAAGGTCGACCTGGTCGGCCACTCCCAGGGCGGCATGATGCCGCGCTACTACCTGAAGTACCTGGGCGGCGCGGCCAGGACCGACCGGCTCGTGGCGCTGTCCCCGAGCAACAACGGCACGACGCTCGACGGCCTCACCGAGTTCGCCCGCCAACTGGGCCTGCTGGAACCGGCGAACCGGTTCCTGGTCGGGCCGGCCTGCGCGGCGTGCGTGGAGCAGGAGGTCGGCTCGGACTTCCTGACCGGGCTCAACGCGGGCGGCGAGACGGTGCCCGGTGTCGGCTACACCGTCATCACGACGACCGGCGACGAGGTGGTCACCCCGTACACCAGCGCCTTCCTGCCGGCGGCGCCGAACGTCACCGACATCACGGTGCAGGACCAGTGCCCGCTGGACGCCAGTGACCACCTGGAGATCGCCTACGACCCGATCGCGCTGACGGACGTCCTGAACGCGCTGGATCCGGCGCATCCGCGGCCGGTGCCCTGTCAGGTGGTGCTGCCCGTCACCGGGCCCGTCATCGGCTGAACCGCCGCCCCCGGCCGTGCCGGGTGCCGTGCGCGAAGGGCGCTGCCTTGCTGCGGTCCATTCGGAGGACCATCGGCGAGGTGGCGCCCGACGCTTCGCACAGGAGTGCAGGGTGGGGCGGGTGGGACTCGAACCCACGACCGGCGGATTATGAGTCCGCTGCTCTAACCGGCTGAGCTACCGCCCCGTACGGTGCGCCGCGCGCATCGTCTGCCGCAGCATAGCTGCTCATACGATGTGTCGCCCGCACGGGTCACACACACATCACCAGGTGGACTCGCGGCCGCGGACGCCCGGTTCCTCAGGAGCGGGAAACCCACGAAAAAGGACCCCGGAGGGGGTCCTGATCCAAGCGCTCCCCCGACTGGACTCGAACCAGTAACCTGCCGGTTAACAGCCGGCTGCTCTGCCAATTGAGCTACGGAGGACCGAGCTCCCCCGACTGGACTCGAACCAGTAACCTGCCGGTTAACAGCCGGCTGCTCTGCCAATTGAGCTACGGAGGATCGCTCTGCGTGCGCCGAATGCACCCGCCGGGATGGTCCCGGAGGGCGCGCACTCGGTGCGACACATACATTAGCGCAAGTGGGGGGGTGCTCCGCCAACCGCTTGCGCCGGGGTTGCCGCCCGGGTGCGCAGGGTAGGCGCCGAACAGCCCCGAGGGTACGAAGAAGGGTGGAGCCATGCGGTACCGGCTGACGTTCATCACCGGAGCCCTGGTCGGGTACGTGCTCGGCACGCGCGCCGGCCGCGAGCGGTACGAGCAGCTGCGCGCCCAGGCGCAGAAGCTCGCCCAGAATCCCGCCGTGCGCAACACGGCCGAGGCGGCGGTGCTGCAGGGCCGCCAGGCGGCCTCGAAGACCGCGGGCAAGGTCACCTCGACGGTCGGGGACCACCTCCCCGACTCCCTGGCGCAGAAGGTGCGGGCGCTGCACAACGGCAACGCGCCCGAGGACGACTGGGGCACCTCCAACACCTGATCCGCGGCAGATCACCGCAGATCCCCGGCTGATCCACCGCAGTGCGCCGCCGCACCGCTCCGGTGCGGCATCATCGGCGGCATGGGGAAAGTCGCGGGCATAGACAGCTCGACCACAGGCACCACCATCGTCGTCTGCGACAGCGACACCGGGGAGGTGCTCCGGCAGGGGCATGCCCCGCATCCGCTGGAGGACGGCGAGAAGCCGACCGAGATCGATCCGCAGGCCTGGCTGCTCTCGCTGGGCGAAGCCGCCACCGGCGGCGTCCTGGAGGGCGTCCAGGCCATCGGCATCTCCGGGCAGCAGCACGGCCTGCTGGCGCTGGACGCCGGCGGGGTCACCGTCCGCCCGGCGCTGCTCCGCGGCGACCTGCGGGCCCAGGTCCAGGCCGCCGACCTCACCGAGGAACTCGGCGGCCCCGGCGGCTGGGCGGAGGCGGTGGGCGCCGTCCCGCAGGCCGCCCACCCGGTCGCCAAGCTGCGCTGGCTCGCGCAGCACGAACCGGCCGCCGCCAAACGCGTCGCCCAGGTGCTCCTCCCCCACGACTGGTTGGTCTGGCAGCTCCTGGGACAGCCCCCGCGGCGCACCACCGACCGCGGCGACGCCTCCGGCACCGGCTACTGGTCCGCGGCCACCGGCGCCTACCGCACGGATCTGCTGGAGCTGGCGCTGGGCCACCAGGTCCAGCTCCCCGAGGTGCTGGCCCCCGCCGAGCCCGCCGGGCAGACCCCGGAGGGCCTGCTGATCTCGGCCGGCACCGGCGACACGATGGCCGCGGCGCTCGGGCTGGGCCTGCGGCCGGGGGACGCGGTGGTCTCGCTGGGCGCGGCCGGCACCGTCTTCGTCGTGCACCACGAGGCGGTCAAGGACCCGACCGGCACGGTCACCGGCTACGCCGACGCGACCGGTCGCCATCTGCCGCTGGTGCAGGTGCGGAACGCGGTGCGCACGCTGCGCGGCACCGCCGATCTGCTCGGCACCGATCTCGCCGGGCTCTCCGAGCTGGCGCTGACGTCCACGCCGGGCTCGTACGGACTGGTGATGCTCCCCTATCTGGAGGGCGAGCGGACGCCGGACCTGCCGCACACCGCCGGCACGCTGACCGGGCTGCGCCGCGAGTCGATGAAGCCGGAGCACCTGGCCAGGGCCGCGTTCGAGGGCATGCTGTGCGGGCTGGTGGACGCGCTCGACGTGCTGCGCACCAAGGGCGTGCAGGTGCACCGGGTGTTCCTGCTGGGCGCGGCGGCCGAGCTGCCCGCGGTGCAGGCGATCGCCCCCGCGCTGTTCGGTGCGCTGGTGGTCGTCCCGCCCGCCGCGGAGTACGCGGCGCTGGGCGCGGCCCGGCAGGCGGCCTGGTCGCTGGGCGCGGTGATGGGCTCCCAGCCGCAGCACGAGCCGCCGCAGTGGCAGACCGCCCAGGCCCGGCTGCTCGACCCGGGCGACGAGGCCGCGGTCGGCTCCGCGGTGCGGCAGCAGTACCGGGCGGTGCGCGAGAACACCCATCCGGGGGCGTTCGACATCCTGCACTCCTGACGCGCCCTCCGTTCCCGTTCCCCGGGGTGACGGCCCCTCCGCTCCCTCGCCCCGGGTGACGGCCCTTCGGTTCCCCCGGGACAGCGCGCGGCTCCCCGGGGCACTCCCCCGTTCACCCGGGTACGCCGGGCCTCCGCCCGGGTAAATCCCATGCGTCGCAGGGATGCCGGAAGATAGGGTTGCCCGCCGGCCGAACGGCGGGCGCCCCGCTCAACCCTCCAGGGGGCCCATGCGTCCTTCCGGGATGCCGGCGTCCACCCCCGATCTGGCTCTTCGCCCGACACCGAGGTAACCAGTGTGCTGATCCGACTCCTGCGGTCCCATCTCGGACCGTACAAGCGCCCCATCGGGCTGCTCGTGGTGCTGCAGCTCGTGTCGACGATCGCAGCCCTCTTCCTGCCCACCCTCAACGCCGACATCATCGACAACGGCGTGGTCAAGGGCGACAGCGGCTACATCCTGGGGATGGGCGGCACCATGATCGCCGTGACCCTCGCCCAGGTGGTGTGCTCGATCGGCGCCGTCTACTTCGGCGCCAGGACGGCCATGTCCGTGGGCCGTGACATCCGCAAGTCGGTCTTCGACAAGGTGCAGAGCTTCTCCGCCCGCGAGGTCGGCCAGTTCGGCGCCCCTTCGCTGATCACCCGCACCACCAACGACGTCCAGCAGGTCCAGATGCTGGTGCTGATGACCTTCACGCTGATGGTCTCCGCGCCGATCATGTGCTTCGGCGGCATCATCATGGCGCTCGGCCAGGACGTGCCGCTGTCCTCGCTGCTGCTGGCCGTGGTGCCGGTGCTGGGCATCGCGGTGAGCCTGATCGTGCGGAGGATGCGCCCGCTGTTCCGGACCATGCAGAAGCGGGTGGACACCGTCAACCGCGTGCTGCGTGAGCAGATCACCGGCATCCGGGTGATCCGGGCCTTCGTCAAGGACGGCTACGAGCAGCAACGTTTCGGCGTGGCCAACGACGAGGTGACGGCGGTCTCGCTGGCCACCGGCCGGCTGATGGCGCTGATGTTCCCGACGGTCATGGCGATCGTGAACACCTCCAGCGTGGCCGTGCTGTGGTTCGGCGCCCACCGGATCGACAGCGGCGGCATGCAGGTCGGCGCGCTGACCGCGTTCCTCAGCTATCTGATGCAGATCCTGATGTCGGTGATGATGGCCACCTTCATGTTCATGATGGTGCCGCGCGCCGAGGTCTGCGCCGAGCGCATCGAGGAGGTGCTGGGCACCGAGTCCAGTGTCGTCCATCCCGTCGCGCCGGTCACCTCGCTGCGGCGGCACGGCGAACTCGAGCTGTTCGACGTCGACTTCGCCTACCCGGGCGCCGAGGCGGCGGTGCTGCGCGGCATCGACCTGGTGGCCCGGCCGGGCGAGACCACCGCGGTGATCGGTTCGACCGGCAGCGGCAAGTCCACCCTGCTCGGCCTGATCCCCCGCCTGTACGACGCGACCGGCGGCCAGGTGCTGATCGACGGCGAGGACGTCGCGACCATCGACCCGGCGCTGCTCTCCGAGACGGTCGGCCTGGTCCCGCAGAAGCCCTACCTGTTCTCCGGCACGGTGGCCTCGAACCTGCGCTACGGCAAGCCGGACGCGACCGACGAGGAGCTGTGGCACGCGCTGGAGGTGGCGCAGGCCAAGGACTTCGTCGAGAAGCTGGACGGCGGCCTGGACGCGCCGATCGCGCAGGGCGGCAGCAACGTCTCCGGCGGCCAGCGGCAGCGCCTGGCCATCGCCCGGGTGCTGGTCCGCCGCCCGGAGATCTACCTGTTCGACGACTCCTTCTCCGCGCTGGACTACGCCACGGACGCGGCGCTGCGCCGCGCGCTGTCGCAGGAGACGGCCGACGCCACGGTGGTGATCGTCGCCCAGCGCGTCTCCACCATCCGTGAGGCCGACCGGATCGTGGTCCTCGACGAGGGCCGGGTCGTCGGCACCGGAACCCACGCGGAACTGATGGCGGACGACAAGACCTACCGGGAGATCGTGTTGTCGCAGCTCACCGAAGAGGAGGCGGCGGCATGAGCGGCGGAGACCCGAAGAAGCCCGCGGTGCGCCGCGGGCCTGGGCCGATGGCGGGCCCGGCCCGCTTCATGAGCGGCGGACCCATCGAGCGGTCGATGGACTTCAAGGGGTCGCTCAAGCGGCTCGTCGGCCTGATGCGGCCCGACCGCTACTTCCTCTGCACGGTCCTGGCGCTGGGCACGCTGAGCGTGGCGCTGACGGTGACCGGCCCGCGGATCCTGGGCCACGCCACCGACCTGATCTTCGCCGGCGTCATCGGCCGGCAGGTCCACGGCGGCTCCAAGCAGGAGGCCCTGGACTACCTGCGGGCGCACGGCAAGGGCGGCGTCGCCGACATGCTCTCGGGTATCGACTTCACGCCGGGCAAGGGCATGGACTTCGGCGCGATCGGCGACGTGCTGCTGCTGGCGCTCGCCGTGTACGTGGTCGCCGCGCTGCTCAGCGTGCTGCAGATGCGGACCGCGACGAAGGTCATCAACCGGGCGGTCTACCGGCTGCGCCGGGAGGTCGAGCACAAGCTGGCCCGGCTGCCGCTGTCGTACTTCGACCAGCAGCCGCGCGGCGAGGTGCTCAGCCGCGCCACCAACGACATCGACAACATCGGCCAGACGATGCAGCAGACCATGGGTCAGCTCATCAACTCGGTGCTGACCATCGTCGGTGTGCTGGCCATGATGTTCTGGATCTCCTGGCTGCTGGCCCTGGTGGCGCTGATCACCGTGCCGGTGACGCTGCTGGTGGCCACCCGCGTCGGCAAGCGGGCGCAACCGCAGTTCGTGAAGCAGTGGAAGACCACCGGCACGCTCAACGCGCACATCGAGGAGATGTACACCGGGCACTCGCTGGTGAAGGTCTTCGGCCGGGCCAAGGAGTCCGCGGAGACCTTCGAGCGGGAGAACGAGGAGCTGTTCCGCTCGGGATTCCGTGCCCAGTTCATCTCCGGCACGATCCAGCCGCTGATGATGTTCATCGGCAACCTCAACTACGTGCTGGTCGCGGTGGTCGGCGGACTGCGGGTGGCGTCGGGCGCGCTGTCGATCGGCGACGTGCAGGCGTTCATCCAGTACTCGCGGCAGTTCAGCCAGCCGCTGACGCAGGTCGCGAGCATGTCGAACCTGATCCAGTCCGGGGTCGCCTCGGCCGAGCGGGTCTTCGAACTCCTCGACGCCGACGAGCAGTCGGCGGACCCGGCCGAGCCGGTCCGCCCGCTGGAGCTGCGCGGCCGGGTGGCCCTGGAGGACGTCAGCTTCCGCTACCAGCCGGAGAAGCCGCTCATCGACGGCCTGTCGCTGACCGTCGAGCCGGGCAACACGGTGGCGATCGTCGGCCCGACCGGCGCGGGCAAGACCACGCTGGTGAACCTGCTGATGCGGTTCTACGAGGTCGACGGCGGCCGGATCACCCTGGACGGCGTCGATGTCGCGGCGATGTCCCGTGAGGAACTGCGCGCGGCGATCGGCATGGTGCTCCAGGACACCTGGCTGTTCGGCGGGACCATCGCCGACAACATCGGGTACGGCAGCGCGAAGGCCACCCGGGAGCAGATCGAGGCGGCGGCCAGGGCCGCGCACGCCGACCGCTTCATCCGCACGCTGCCCGACGGCTACGACACGGTCATCGACGACGAGGGCACCGGCGTCAGCGCGGGCGAGAAGCAGCTCATCACCATCGCCCGGGCGTTCCTGTCCGACCCGGTGATCCTGGTGCTGGACGAGGCCACCAGCTCGGTCGACACCCGCACCGAGGTGCTGATCCAGCGCGCGATGGCCAAGCTCAGCCACGGCCGCACCAGCTTCGTCATCGCGCACCGGCTGTCCACGATCCGCGACGCGGACGTCATCCTGGTCATGGAGTCCGGGTCCATCGTCGAGCAGGGCACGCACGACGAACTGCTGGCCGCCGAGGGCGCCTACGCCCGCCTGTACGCCGCCCAGTTCGCGCAGGCGGTGGCCGAGGTCGACTGAAACCGCAAAGCGTGGGTGAACACCCGTACGCAAGGGGTTGCGAGGGCACACGGCGTTGGTAGCCTGTGCCCTCGTTCCCGTTCGGGCGGTCAGGGCCCCGGGAACGATTCAGGGCTGTCGCCCGGGAGGCGAACATCATGAGCAGTGCCGTCAGCGCGCCTCCGCGCGCCGGTACGCGGACCGCACCACCACGAGGCACCGTCACCCCGTCGCCGTCACCGCATCCGCAGACGACCGGCGGGCGCTGCCCGCGGGGCGGGAGCGCGCTGTCGCGGCGCAGTGCCCTGGTGCCCATCTGGTACCTGCGGGTGATCGCGCTGCTGAACCTGGCGACGGCGGTGTCGCTGACCGTCCGGCAGGAGGTCGCCGAGCACAACACCGGTGAGCTGTTCACGCCGTTCATGCTCTTCGCGGGCTTCGGCTCGGCCGCGGCCGCCGGCTTCATGGGCATGATGCTGGCCCGCCACAAGCGCATGGCGTGGCTGGTGTTCGTCACCCTGTGCGGCGGCTACGCGGCGCTGTCGGTGTGGGGCCTGGTGTACTCCGACTTCCGCCGGCACCCGTTCAACTGGGTCTCCACCGCCCTGACGCTGGCGGTACTGGCCTTCGCCGTACTGGGCCGCCGCGAGTTCTTCGGCAAGGGCGACCGGACCAACCCGCAGCTCGCGCTCGCCGTCCTCGGCGTCGGCGCCCTGCTGTCGGTGCTGGTCGGCACCACCCTGGTGACCGCGGTCGGCCCGGACGGGGCGAGCGTCGGCGACCGCGTCTGGTACGTCGCGCTGCGGCTGGCGACCCTCAGCCGGGACGACGACATCGCGCCGAACCTGCACGTCAACCCGCTGGTCAACGCGGGCATCAACCTGGCCGGGCTGGTCCTGCTGCTGGCCGTGCTGTACGCGCTGTTCCGCTCGCCGCGCGGGCAGGAGGCGCAGAGCCGGGACGACGAGGACCGGCTGCGCGCCCTGCTGGACCGGCACGGCCGCCGCGACTCGCTGGGCTACTTCGCGCTGCGCCGCGACAAGTCCGTGGTCTTCTCCCCCAGCGGCAAGGCCGCGATCGCCTACCGGGTGGTGGGCGGCGTGGCGCTGGCCGCGGGCGACCCGATCGGCGACGTCGAGGCGTGGCCCGGCGCGATCGACGCCTGGTTGGTGACGGCCCGCGACCACGCGTGGATCCCCGCGGTGATGGGCGCCAGCGAGGAGGGCGGCACGGTGTACGCCCGGCACGGCCTGGACGCGCTGGAGCTGGGCGACGAGGCGATCGTGGAGACCGACGAGTTCAGCCTCGACGGCCGGGCGATGCGCGGCGTGCGGCAGGCCTACAACCGGGTCCGGCGGGCCGGCTACACCACCCGGATCCGCCGCCACCGCGACATCCCCGCCGCGGAGATGGCCGCGCTGGTCGACGCCGCCGACCGGTGGCGGGACGGGCAGACCGAACGCGGCTTCTCCATGGCGCTCGGGCGCCTCGGCGACCCCGCCGACGGCGGCTGCGTGATGATCGAGTGCCACGACGCGGACGGCGAGCTGCGGGCCCTGCTGAGCTTCGTGCCGTGGGGCGACGAGGGGCTGTCGCTGGACCTGATGCGACGTGACCGGGACGGCGAGAACGGTCTGGTCGAGTTCATGGTCCTGGACCTGATCGAGCGGTCCCGCGAGGTCGGTGTGGAGCGACTGTCACTGAACTTCGCGATGTTCCGCTCGGTGTTCGAGGGCGGGGCCCGGCTCGGCGCCGGGCCGGTGCTGCGGATGTGGCGGTCCGCGCTGATGTTCTTCTCGCGCTGGTGGCAGCTGGAGTCGCTGTACCGCGCGAACGCCAAGTACCGCCCGATCTGGGAGCCGCGGTTCCTGCTCTTCGCCAAGAGCGCGCATCTGCCGCGCATCGGTCTGGCCAGCGCCCGCGCCGAGGGCTTCATCGTCACGCCCAGGCCGCTGGCGCGGCTGCGCCGCGGGGCGTGAGGAAGGGGCCGCGGCCGGGTAGGCCGCGGCCCCTCCCGGGCGGTCAGCCGGCGGCGGGCTGAGCCGGGACGGACGAGGGCGCGGGGGCCGGCTCGGCCGACGTCCCGGTCCCGGTCCCGGCTTCACTCCCGGTCCCCGTACCGGTCTCGGTTTTGCTCTCGGTCCCGGCTGCGCTCCCCGGCCTAGCGGACGGCTCGTGCTCGTCGTCCCCCGCCGCGTCGGCGTCGGCGAGCGCCACGGCGTCGAACGGCAGCTCGCCGGAGAGGACGAGGGCGGCGCGGGCCCGGTCGAACTCGCCGGTCCAGGTGCCGACCAGGACCGTCGCGACCGCGTTGCCGGCGAAGTTGGTGACCGCGCGGGCCTCGCTCATGAAGCGGTCGATGCCCACGATCAGCCCGATGCCGTCGACCAGCGCGGGCTTGTGCGACTGCAGTCCGGTGGCCAGCGAGGCAAGGCCCGAACCGGACACCCCGGCGGCGCCCTTGGAGGCGACCATCATGAACAGCAGCAGCGAGACCTGCTCGCCGAAGCCCAGCGGGGTGTTCATCGCGTCGGCGATGAACAGCGAGGCCATCGTCAGATAGATCATCGTGCCGTCGAGGTTGAAGGAGTAGCCGGTCGGCACGGTGATGCCGACGACCGGCCGGCTGACGCCGAGGTGCTCCATCTTCGCCATCAGCAGCGGCAGCGCGGACTCCGACGACGAGGTGGAGACGATCAGCAGGAACTCCCGCGCCAGGTACCGCAGCAGCGCGAACAGGTTCACGCCGGTGCACAGCCGCAGCAGCAGGCCGAGCACCACGACCACGAAGAGCAGGCAGGACGCGTAGAAGCCGAGCATGATCGTGGCCAGCGCCTTCAGCGCGTCCACCCCGGCCGAGCCGACGACCGCGGCGAGCGCGCCGAACGCGCCCAGCGGCGCCGCCCACATGATCATGGACAGCACCTTGAACAGCAGCTTCTGCAGGTGCCCGATGCCGCGCAGCACCGGGGCGCCGACCGGGCCGAGGGCCTGCAGCGCGAAGCCGGTGAGCAGCGCGATCAGCAGCGTCTGGAGCACCTGGCCCTCCGTGAAGGCCGACACGAAGGTGGTGGGGATGATGCCCAGGACGAAGTCCACGCCCTCGGCAGGGGCGTTGGCCGCCTGCGCGTGGCCGGCGCCGGCCAGCGCCTTCGTCAGGTGCAGTCCGCTGCCGGGATGCAGGATGTTGCCGACCAGCAGGCCGATGGCGAGCGCCACGAACGACATCACCACGAAGTAGCCCAGCGCCAGGCCGCCGACCTTGCCGACCTTCGCGGCCTTGCGGACCGAGCCGATGCCCAGCACCAGGGTGCAGAAGATGACCGGCGAGATCATCATCTTGATCAGGTTGACGAATCCGGTGCCGAGCGGTTTGAGGCTGGTGGCCGTGCCGGGCGCGACGAGTCCCAGGACCGCGCCGGCGACGGCGGCCACGATCACGGCCAGATACAGGTAGTGGGTGGCTTCACGGCGGCGGCGCGCACCGTCGCCGCCGCCGGCACCGGTGGCCGGCTGGACGGACGGGGCTGGCTGGGCGGGCATGCGGCTCCCTCGGTTGTTCGGGCTCCGGGTCCGCGGGCGCCGTCCCGGGCGCCCGCACGCGGACGGGTCCCGGTGACTATGCGCGTGCGGCGTGAGCCAGGTCACGTTTGCGTTCATTGAGTTCGCGGCAGGCCGGGGCGGGGGCGCGTCCCTGGACGGCGTGCACACTGGTGGGCATGCTCAGCGCGATACGAGGCCCCCGCACCCCGTCGCGCCCGCGCAGCCTGGCCGGTCAGCTGTTCGCGATGCAGGTCGTGATCGTGGCCGTCGTGGTCGCCGGGGGCGCGGTGCTCGCCTATGTCAACGCCCGCGACCGGGCCGAGGCCGCGGCCCGCAACCGGGTCGTCTCGACGGCCGGCGCGATCGCGGACTCCCCCGCCGTCGTGCGGGCCGCGGTCTCCACCGACCCGACGGCGGCCCTCCAGCCCTACGCCCAGCGGGTGGTCGGGGACGCCGGCGTGGACTTCGTGACGATCATGGACCCGCACGGCATCCGCTGGACGCACGTCGACCCGAGCCTGATCGGCAAGCCCTTCCTCGGGCACATCGCGCCGGCTCTGGAGGGGCGGACGTTCACCGAGACCTACACCGGCACCCTGGGCCCCTCGGTACGGGTGGTGACCCCGATCCGGGACGGGACGCGGATCGTCGGGCTGGTCAGCGTCGGCATCGAGGTCGACCGGATCAGCCGGCAGGTCCGCGGCCAGCTCAGCGTGCTGCTCGCCGTCGCCTCCGCCGCGCTGGCCCTCGGCGGCCTCGGCACGTACGTGGTCAACCGGCGGCTGCGCCGGCACACCCACGGGATGACCGCCGCCGGGCTGAGCGGCATGTACGACTACCACCAGGCGACGCTGCACGCGCTGCGCGAGGGCCTGGTGCTGCTGGACTCCGCCCGCCGGGTGGTGCTGTGCAACGACGCGGCCCGCGAACTCCTGGGCCTGCGGGGCGAGGTGGTCGGCCGGTCCTGCGCGGAACTGGGGCTGCCGCCCTCGCTCACCGGCGCGCTGCTGTCCGCGGAGCCGCGCGTCGACGAGGTGCACCTGACCGCCGAGCGGGTGGTCGTCGTCAACACCTCGCCGGTGCGCGGCGCGGAGCACCGCGGCACGGTGGTGACCCTGCGGGACCACACCGACCTGCAGGCCCTCACCGGGGAGCTGGACTCGGTGCGCGGCTTCGCGGAGGCGCTGCGCTCGCAGGCGCACGAGGCGTCCAACCGGCTGCACACCGTGGTGTCGCTGATCGAACTGGGCCGCACCGAGGAGGCGGTGGACTTCGCCACCTCCGAACTGCGCCTTGCTCAGGCGCTGACCGACCGGGTCGTCACGGCCGTGGGCGAACCGGTGCTGGCCGCCCTGCTGCTGGGCAAGGCGGCCGAGGCGCACGAGCGCGGCGTGGAGCTGACGGTGACCGAGGACAGCCGGATCGACGACGGCGTGCTGCCGCCGGAACTGGCCGCCCGCGACCTGGTGACGGTGCTCGGCAACCTGCTGGACAACGCCGTCGACGCGGCGATCGAGGGCGCCGGCCCCGGCGGGGCGCGTCCGGCGGTGACCGTGACGGCCCGCGCCCTGGACGGCGAACTGCTGCTGCGGGTCACGGACTCGGGGCCGGGCGTGGATCCGGCGACCATCAGCGAGGTCTTCCGGCGCGGCTGGACCACCAAGAGCCAGGGCCGGGGTCTGGGCCTGGCCCTGGTCGAGCAGGCGGCCCGGCGCGGCGGCGGCACGGTGGGACTGCGCCGGGCCGACGGCGGCGGCGCCGAGTTCACGGTGCGGCTGCCGCTGCGGCCCGCCGGGCAGGAGGCGCACGCGTGATCAGGGTGCTGGTGGTCGAGGACGACCCGGTGGCGGCCGACGCGCACCGCCTGTACGTCGAGCGGATGCCGGGTTTCGAGGTGGCCGGCGTGGTCCACACCGGCACCGCCGCCCTGCGGCTGCTGGAGCGGCGCGACCGCGCCGGGGTGGACCTGGTGCTGCTGGACCTGCACCTGCCCGACGGCCACGGGCTGCGTCTGGTGGGGCGGATGCGGGCGGCCGGGGTCACCGCGGACGTCATCGCGGTGACCTCGGCCCGCGATCTGGAGGTGGTGCGGCACGCGGTGTCGATGGGCGTGGTGCAGTACCTGCTGAAGCCGTTCACCTTCCCCGCGCTGCGCGACCGGCTGGAGCGCTGGTCCCGCTACCGCAGCGAGCTGTCCGGCGGCCAGGCGTCGGGTCAGGACGAGGTGGACCGCGCGCTGTCGGCGCTGCGCAGCCCGGAGAACGCGGCGGCGCTGCCCAAGGGCCTGAGCGCGCCGACGCTGGCGGCGGTGACGGCCGCCCTGCGCGGCGCGGCGGACGACGGGCTCACCGCGACGGCGGCGGCCCGGGACGCGGGTGTCTCCCGGATCACCGCCCGCCGCTACCTGGAGCACCTGGTCGACACCGGCCGCGCGGTGCGCACTCCGCAGTACGGCCAGGTGGGACGGCCCGAACTCTGCTACCGCTGGTCGGCCAGGGAGTAGCCGGGCCGGCGCGGCCGCGGTGTTCCCCGGGCCGCGCCGGCGTCAGTCCAGATAGCCGCGCAACTGGTCGGCGAAGGCGTGGTCGCGGAGCTTGCCGAGGGTCTTGGACTCGATCTGGCGGATGCGCTCGCGGGTGACCCCGAAGATCCGGCCGATGTCCTCCAGGGTGCGCGGGCGGCCGTCGACCAGGCCGTAGCGGAGCTGCACGACCTTGCGTTCGCGCTCGCCGAGCGTGGACAGCACGGCTTCCAGGTGCTCGCGCAGCAGCAGGAACGCCGCGGACTCCACCGGCGAGGTGGCGTCGCCGTCCTCGATGAGGTCGCCGAGCGCGACGTCCTCCTCCTCGCCGACCGGGGCGTGCAGCGACACCGGCTCCTGCGCCAGCCGCAGCACCTCGCTGACCCGGTCCTCGGTCAGGTCGAGCTGCGCGGCGACCTCCTCGATGCCGGGTTCGCAGCCGCGTTCCTGCAGCAGCCGCCGCTGCACCCGGACCACCCGGTTGATCAGCTCGACGACGTGCACCGGCACCCGGATGGTGCGGGCCTGGTCGGCCAGCGCCCGCGACATCGCCTGGCGGATCCACCAGGTCGCGTAGGTGGAGAACTTGTAGCCGCGGGCGTAGTCGAACTTCTCGACCGCGCGGATCAGCCCGAGGTTGCCCTCCTGCACCAGGTCGAGCATCGTCAGGCCGCGGCCGATGTACCGTTTCGCCACCGAGACCACCAGCCGCAGGTTGGCCTCGATGAGCCGGCGCTTGGCCGTCCGGCCGATGACGACCAGCCGGTCCAGGTCCGAGGCGAGCTGGGAGTCCACGTCGGGGAACGCGGCGAGCTTCTCCTCCGCGAACAGGCCGGCCTCGACCTTGCGCGCCAGGTCCACCTCCTCGGCCGCGGTCAGCAGCGGGATCCGGCCGATCTCGCGCAGGTACTGCCGGAACAGGTCGGCGGACGGCCCGGCCGCGTCCTCGCGCAGCGGCCGCGGGTCCGGCTCCGGCTCCGGCACCGCGCCCGGTTCCGGCGGCTCCCGGTCGAACGCGGTCTCGTCGGGCACCGTGCGTGGCAGGTCGTCGGGGCCGTCCCTGCGCTGCTCCGGCACCCGGGGTGGCAGCCCCGATTCCGGCGGCTCCTGGTCGAACGCGGCCTCGGCGGCCGCGCCAGGCACCTCGGACGCCCCGGGCAACGGCGGAAGTTCGGGCAGGATCTCGGACTGGGTTTGCGTCTGCACGGAAGTGACCTCCGCGGTGAGCGCGACGGTGGGCTCTGAGAGGGCTCCTGACGGCCCCCGGGGCCGTCACCCAGTGTGGCCCACGACACACCTCCGCTACGAGGGTCGTGCGGCGGCTTTTTCGCTTTCCGTGACGCTTCGCGTTCGCCGCGCTACCGCCGGGGCCGGCTACAGCCCCGCCGCGCCCTGGACCCGCAGCCGCTGGCCGTACTGCTGAAGCGCCCACAACTCGCCCTGCACGGACGTCATTTCGGCGGCCCCCGACGGCACTCCCTGAGCGGCGAGCCTGGCCTGGGCGGCGAGCACCTGGGCCACCCGCCGCTCCACCGCGTTCATCCTGACCCGGACCAGCACCTCGCCCGCGTAGATCTCCGGGACCTTGTGCATCACCGGTTCCACGGCGAGTTCGGTGACCATCATCCGCACGGTGTCGTCGGGCGCGATGTCGCGCACCCGCGCGAGGTAGTCCTCGCCGGCCGCCTCCACGCCGCCGGCCTCCGCGATCGCGCGGCGCACCGCGACGTAGGGCGGCGCGGTGAACTCGTCCTCGCCGTAGGCGTCGAAGGCCGGCGCGACCAGCCTGGGGTGCTGCAGGGCCAGCTTCAGCAGCTCGCGCTCCACCCGGTGGGCGGGGCTGCGCAGGTCCAGCCGGGGCCCGCGCTGCTGCGCCTGCGGCGCGGCGGCCTGGGCGTACGCGGACCGGTCCTGCCGCCCGCGCTCAGGGGGCGCCGGGGCCCCGGCCGCCCGGGCGCGGGCCATCGCCCGCACCCGGCGGATCATCGACTGCTCCTCGGCCTGCGAGGCGATGCCCGCCATGCCGACCAGCCGGATCGCGTAACGGTCGCGCAGCGCCTGGTTCTTGATCGCCGCGACCACCGGTACGGCGGCGTCCACCGCTGCGACCCGGCCCTCGTCGGTGTCCAGGTTGTAGCGGCTCACGATCGAGCGCAGTGCGAACGCGAACAGCGGCGTGCGGCCGTCGATCAGCCGCTGCACGGCCGCGTCGCCCTCGGCCAGCCGCAGTTCGCAGGGGTCCATGCCGCCGGGCGTGATGGCGATCGAGGTCTCGGCGGCGAACTTCTGGTCGTCCTCGAAGGCCCGCAGCGCGGCCTTCTGCCCGGCCTCGTCGCCGTCGAAGGTGAACACCACCTCGGCGGTGGAGTTGTCCATCAGCAGCCGGCGAAGGATCTTGATGTGGTCGCCGCCGAAGGAGGTGCCGCAGGTGGCGATCGCGGTGGTCACCCCGGCCAGGTGGCAGGCCATGACGTCGGTGTAGCCCTCGACGACGACCGCGCGGCCGGTCCTGGCGATCTCCTTCTTCGCCAGGTCGATGCCGTACAGCACCTGGGACTTGCGGTACAGCGGCGTCTCGGCGGTGTTGAGGTACTTCGGGCCCTGGTCGTCGTCGCGCAGCTTGCGCGCGCCGAACCCGATCACCTCGCCGGTGATGTCCCGGATCGGCCAGATCAGCCGCCCGCGGAAGCGGTCGATGGCGCCGCCGCGGCGGCTCTCGGAGGCCAGTCCGGCGAGGATCAGCTCCTTGTCGGAGAAGCCCTTGCCGCGCAGGTAGCGGACCAGGTGGTCCCAGCCGGCCGGCGCGTACCCGACGCCGAAGTGCTCGGCCGCGGCCTGGTCGAACCCGCGGCGGGCCAGGAAGACCCGGCCGATCTCCGCCTCGGCGCCGCCGAGTTGCTCGACGTAGAACTGAGCGGCCGCCCGGTGCGCCTCGACCAGCCGGATGCGCTCGCCCTGCTGCCGGCCGGGGACGTGGCTGCCCTCCTCGTACCGGAGGGTGATGCCGGCCTGCCCGGCGAGCCGCTCCACCGCCTCGGTGAAGGACAGGTGGTCGACCTTCATTACGAACGCGAGGGTGTCGCCGCCCTCACCGCAGCCGAAGCAGTGGAAGAGGCCCTTGGAGGGGCTGACCTGGAAGGAGGGCGACTTCTCGTCGTGGAAGGGGCAGAGTCCCTTGAGATTGCCGCCGCCGGCGTTGCGGAGCTGCAGGTACTCGGAGACGACGGCGTCGATCGGGACGGCGTCCCGCACCGCTTTCACGTCCTCGTCCCTGATCCTGCCGGCCACGGGGGAATTCTACGGCGCGGTCCGGGGGTGTCCGGGACATTGACCGGAGCATGATCACGGGACTAGCGTGCGGGATTCGTTAGGAACCTTTCCTATCGCTGTCCCGTCGTCGGGATTCCGATCCCGTCGTCGATGCGCGGGGATTCCGTTCCCGTCGTTGATGTGAGGAGAAGCCGCCGCATGCCCTCCACCGACACGCGCCCGTCCCGCGTCCGCCGCGTCGCCACGACCGCCGCCACCGGGATGACCGCCACCGCCCTGCTCGCCGCCGCTGCCCTGGCCGGCGGCGCGGGCACCGCGCAGGCCGCCGCCACGGCCGGACTGGTCCGGGTCAACCAGGTGGGATACGCCGGCTCCGGGGCCAAGGAGGCGTTCCTGCTCACCGAGTCGGCCGTCAAGGGCGCGACCTGGCAGCTCCTGGACGCCTCCGGCAGGACGGCCGCGTCCGGCACCACCCGGACCAGCCTGGGCCGCTGGAACACCGCCTATCCGGCCGTGTACCTCATCGACTTCACCGCCGTGAAGGCCGCCGGCCGCTACCACCTCGTGGTCGGCGGCGCCGCCACCGGCAGCTCCCCCGCCTTCACCATCGGCAGCGCGTCCGCGGTGTTCGCCAAGCCCGCCGACGACGCCACGGCCTTCTTCCAGGCCCAGCGCGACGGCGCCGCGACCGTCCCCGGACAGCTCGGCCGCAAGCCCGCGCATCTCGACGACGCCAGGGCGGCGGTCTACGACTGGCCGGCCTTCACCTCCGACGACGGCGACACCATCGCGGCCGCGCCCCGCAAGATCGGCGGCCAGGTCGACGTCTCCGGCGGCTGGTTCGACGCCGGCGACTACCTGAAGTTCACCGAGACCACCTCCTACGCCGTCGCCGCCCTGGAGATCGCCGCCCGGGAGAAGGGCGCGAGTCCCCACTCCGCGCTCGGCGCGGAGGCCCAGCACGGCCTGGACTGGCTGGGCAAGATGTGGGACGGCTCCACCAGGACCCTCTACATCCAGGTCGGCCTCGGCTCGGGCACCGACAGCGGCAGCGTCGTCGGCGACCACGACGTGTGGCGGCTGCCGGAGAAGGACGACACCGACACCGCCCACCCCTTCCTGAAGAACCGCCCGGTCTTCCGTGCCGCCGCTCCGGGTTCCCGGATCAGCCCCAACCAGGCCGGCCGGCTCGCCGCCGACTTCGCCCTCGTCGCCCAGCGGTACGCGGCGAGCGACACCGCCCGGGCGAGGTCGTACCTGAACACCGCGGCCCAGATCTACGCCCTGGCCGACACCAGCCCCGGCACCCTCGTCACCACCGTGCCCTACGCGTACTACCCCGAGACCACCTGGAAGGACGACCTGGCCTTCGGCGGCGCCGAACTGGCCCTGGCCGCGCAGAGACTGGGCGACGGACGGGCCGCCGGGTGGCTGTCGCAGGCCGCGGCCTGGGCCAAGGGCCACCAGAGCGAGGCGGACGCCGACACCCTCAACATGTACGACACCAGCGCGCTCGCCGACCTGGACCTCGCCCGCGCGATCAGGGCGGCCGGCGGCCCGTCGGGGCTCGCGGTCGGCTACGACGGCCTGATCGGCTATGTGAAGGCCCAGATCGCCACCGGCCGGGCCCGCGCCGAGGCCGATCCCTTCCACGCGGGCGCGGTCTACGACGACTTCGACGCGGACTCCCACACGCTGGGGCTCGCGGCGACCGTCCGCCTCTACCGCACGGTCACCGGCGACACCGGCGCCGACCGGTTCGGCGTCCAGCAGCTCGACTGGCTGCTCGGCGCCAACGCCTGGGGCACCTCGTTCATGGTCGGCGAGGGGGCGAGCTTCCCCGAGTGCACGGCGGGTCAGCTCGGCAACCTCGCGGGCAGCCTCGACGGCTCGGCCCCGCTGGAGATCGGCGCGATCGTCAACGGGCCGAACGGATCCGGGCAGTTCGACGGCGGCCTCGGCGACTACCTCGACGGCATGCGGCACTGCCCGGCGAGCGGTGACCCGTACGCCGCCTTCACCGGCCACGGCAGCCGCTACACCGACGACGTCCGGTCCTGGCAGAGTTCAGAACCCGCCCTGGACATGGACGCGTCGGGCCTGCTGGCCTTCTTCCTGTCCCGCTGACCGCGGCGGGTCCCCCCCTCCCGCCGATGGCCCTCACTCCAGGAAGGAGCCCAGCGGCACGCTCGGGTCGGACAGCGCCTCCGGGTCCACCTCCCGGCCCGAGCGGATCAGCTGCTGGACGGGGTCGGTGACGTCCCAGACGTTGACGTTCATCCCCGCCAGCACCCGCCCCTCCCGCAGCCAGAAGGCGATGAACTGCCGCTTGCCGACGTCCCCGCGGGCCACCACCTGGTCGTAGCTGCCCGGTGCGGCATGGCCGGAGAACTCCATGCCCAGGTCGTACTGGTCGGAGAAGAAGTACGGGATCCGGTCGTACGACACCGGGCGGCCGAGCATCGAACGGGCTGCCGCCGGGCCGCCGTTCAGCGCGTTCGCCCAGTGCTCCGTCCGCAACCGGCCGCCCATCAGCGGGTGTTCGGCGTTGGCGACGTCGCCGGCCGCGAAGATGTCCGGGTCCGAGGTGCGCAGCGCGGCGTCCACCGCCACGCCGCCGCCCTGTTCGCGCCCGGCCGTCGTCAGCCCGGCGGTCTCGGCCAGGGCGGTGCGCGGCGCCGCGCCGATCGCGGCGAGCACGGCGTGGGCGGGGTGCTCCTCGCCGTCGTCGGTCATCACCGAGAGCACCACGCCGTCCTGGCCGGTGATCTCGGTGAGCCGGGTGCCGAAGCGGAACCGCACGCCGTGCTCGGAGTGCAGGTCGGTGAAGACGGCGCCCAGTTCGGGGCCGAGCACGCCGTGCAGCGGCGTCGGTTCCGGCTCCACCACGGTCACCTCGGCGCCGTAGCCGCGGGCCGCGGCCGCCACCTCGAGGCCGATCCAGCCGGCGCCGGCGATCACCAGGTGCCCGTTCTCCCGGCCGAGCCCGGCCAGCACGTTCTTGAGGCGTTCGGCGTGCGCGAGCCGGCGCAGGTGGTGCACGCCGACCAGCTCGGTGCCGGGGATATCGAGCCGGCGCGGCTCGGAGCCGGTGGCCAGCAGCAGCTTGTCGTACTGCAGGGTGGTGCCGTCGCCCAGGCGCACGGTGCGGGCCACCCGGTCCAGGTGGACGACCGGCTGGCCGAGGTGCAGCTCGATGTCGTGCTCGGCGTACCAGGCGGTCCGCTGCACGAAGACCGAGTCGCGCTCGGCGCTGCCGATCAGGAAGCCCTTGGACAGGGGTGGACGTTCGTAGGGGTGGTCGCGCTCGTCGCCGATCAGTATCACCCGGCCGGTGAAACCCTCGGAACGGAGCGTCTCGGCGGCTTTCGCCCCCGCCAGCCCAGCTCCGACGATCACGAAGGTCTGGTGCGCGTCCACCACAGTGTGCCTCCCCGGCGGGTCGTCCGGTGCCCGCGGCCGGGCTTGCCACGAGCGTCCCGCACGGCGCGCGCCACCGGAAGAGCGCCGCGCCGTTTCCCCTCCCAGGCCGCGGGGGTCCACCGGCGCAGTCCGGTCAGCCGGGGGCGAGGCGGGCGCGGGGCCCCGATCCCGCCGATCGGCGACGAGCCGGACGTACCGCCGTCATCCGGTCAGGCGGGGGCGAGACGGGCGTGCAGGGCGGTGGCCGCGGCGTCCGTCAGGGAGGCGATCTGGTCCACGATCGCCCGCCGCCGTCCCGCCTCGTCCCGCGCCGCCTCGAACACCGCGCGGAACTGCGGGTCGAGGCCCTCGGGAGCCCGCTCCAGCAGCGTCTGCGCCAGCTCCCCGACGACCACTCGCTGCTCGGCCCGCCGCCGCGCCTGCGCGTCCCGCTGCATCACGTAGCAGTCCGCCACCGCCTTCAGCACCGCGCACTCCATCCGCTGCTCCCGCGGCACGACCAGTTCCGCCGCGTACCGGGTCAGCCGCGCGCTGCCGTACCGCTCCCGCGTCGCCCCCTCCGCGGCCAGGCAGAACCGGCCGATGAGCTGGGAGGCGGCGTCCTTCAGACAGGCCTGGTCCAGCGCCGAGCCGTCGTACCGCCGCGGCCACCACGGCTGGGCCAGCAGCCGGTCCAGCGCCTCGCCGAGCTCGTCGGGACCGGCGCCCTCCGGCGCGTACCGGGCCGCCGCGCAGGCGAAGACCTCCGCGCGCTCCGGCCCGGACAGCAGCACCCGGGGGTCGATGTGCCCGGCCTGCAGCCCGTCCTCGACGTCGTGCACCGAGTACGCGACGTCGTCCGACCAGTCCATGACCTGCGCCTCGAAGCAGCGGCGGCCCAGCGGGGCGCCCGCCCGCAGCCAGCGGAACACCGGCAGGTCGTCCTGGTACACCCCGAACTTCGGGCTGTCCGGGTCGTCCGGGTGGCCGCCGCGCGGCCAGGGGTACTTGGTGGCGGCGTCCAGCGCGGCCCTGGTCAGATTGAGCCCGACGCTCACCTCCGGCGAGGCGAAGCGTTTGGGCTCGATCCGGGTCAGCAGGCGCAGGCTCTGCGCGTTGCCCTCGAAGCCCCCGCAGTCGGCGGCGAACTCCGCCAGCACCAGCTCGCCGTTGTGGCCGAACGGCGGGTGCCCGAGATCGTGCGCGAGGCATGCCGTCTCGACCAGGTCGGGGTCGCAGCCCAGCGCCGCGCCCAGCTCCCGCCCGACCTGGGCGCACTCCAGCGAGTGCGTGAGCCGGGTCCGCGGGCTGGTGTCCGTCACCGCGTTGCCGGGGCCTCCGGGATCGACGACCTGGGTCTTGCCGGCCAGCCGGCGCAGCGCCGCGGAGTGCAGCACCCGCGCGCGGTCCCGCTGGAACGCGGTGCGCCCCGGCCGCTTGTCCGGCTCGGGCACGTACCGCTCCAGGTCCGCCCCGGAGTACGGGCCGTACCCGTCGTACGGCTCCACGTGCGGATACCGGTCCACCGCCTCGTTCGGGTCCATAGGCACGACGGTAACCGGACGTACCGACGGTGCGGTGGCGCGGCGGCGTACGTGTCAGTGCGGGGTGGCGTACGTAGCGGTGCTGGGCGGCGTACGGCTCAGCGCGGGGTGGCGGCCGCGAGCGGTGTCCGGCGGGGTGCGGCTCAGCGCGGGGTGGCGGCCGCGAGCGGTCCCTGCCAACCGGCGGCGAGCCCGGCGGCGGCCTGCTCGTAGCGGTGGACGACCAGCCGTGCCATGGCGTCCTGCGCGCCGAGCGGTGCCGCGGCGATCCAGGGCGCGGCGGCCGCGGTCTGCGTGGCGAACCGTCCCGGCGCGGTGAAGCAGGCGGCGACGGCGACCCGCCGCAGGCCGCGCACGGTGAGCGCGGCGACGGCCTCGGCCACGGTCGGCGCGGCGACGGACGCGAAGGCCGGTACGACCGGGACGCCGCCGAGCCGGGCGGACAGCAGGGCGGCGGTACGGGCGGTGTCGACGGCCGCGTCGGGATCGCGGGACCCGGCCGCGGCCAGAACGACCGCCTTACCGGGGCCTCCGGCGCTGCCGGACCCCGGGCGGTCCCAGCCGGCCTCCGTGAGCCGGGTGTGCAGGGCCTCAGCGAGCAGCGGATGCGGGCCGAGCGAGCCGGCGACGGCGCCGCGGACGTGGGGCGCCGCCGCGAGCGCGGCGGGCAGGTCGTGCTTGACGTGGTGGCCGCGGCTGAGGAGCAGCGGGACGAGGACGGCGTGGGCGGTGGGGTGCTGCCGGTCGGTCAGGGTGGCGAGGGCGTCGAGGGTGCCGGAGAGCAGCGGCTCGTTCAGCTCGATGTGGCCGAGGCGCACGTCGAGGTCCGGGCGGAGGGCCCGGACCCGCTCCAGCAGGGCGCGCACCGTCGTCACCGCGCGCGGGTCGCGGCTGCCGTGGGCGACGGCGACGAGGACCGGCCGGGGCGGGCGGCCTCCCGCCGGGAGCCGTGCGGACTGTGCGAGGCGGGCGAGGCCGCGGGTGAGCTGCCGGGAGACCTGGCCCACCAGGTCGGCCGGGCCGCCGGGTCCTCCCCCTGCGTCGAGGGGCGCTGTCGCTTCCGCCATCCCCCTATGCTGCGGCCCCCGTGTTACCCCCCGATTGCCCCCGGGTAAGCACGGCTTTCACCCAAATCACCTCCAGGGTCCCGCGCCGGTGAGGCCCGGTCGGGGCGGAGGGCGCCCTACCCGGGGAGGGGCCAGGTGCCGGTCGGGATGGGGTGCGCGGAGTCGAGGAGGTCGGCGGCGAGGGAGGGACCGGCCAGGTAGAGCCAGGCGGCACGCGGGCCCCGGGCGGTGTGGACGTCGCGGACCACGCGGAGGTAGAGGCTGCCGGGGTCGTCCGGCGCGTACGACTCCAGGCGGTCCAGGTCCGCGAGCACCCGGGCGAAGTGTTCCGGCGGGATGTCCACGACGTCCCCGTGCACCACGGCCGCCCCGGCCGGATCGGCGACGGCGAAGGGATAGCCGGGCCCTTCGAAGAGCAGCGTGCCCGGCAGCGTGGCGGGCGTCCAGGACGCGGTCCTGCCGGCCAGCAGCGCGTGGTTGCGCTCACCGGCGCGCAGGGTGCCGTACACGAAGAACGGCAGGTGGCGTTCGGTCACTCGGGCCTCCGGGTGCGGGGTCGGGGCGTTGTCAGAGGTCCCCCCTACTGTGATCCACCGCTGGGTCGCGCGCCGCGGAGGGGGCGGCGCGGGACCCGCTCCGCACGTGTGCCTGCCGGCGGCATGCTGAGGCGCTGCCGCCGGCACCATCGGCTGCCCGCCTCAACCAGGCGGACGGCACCCGCCAGAGGGTCCCGTCCTGGGGCGGCCCCGCGGGCGACGTCCTTCGGCCGAGGCGGGCTTCCGCCGTCTTGCTCTCGTGCGGCGGCGCACCGCCCCAGTCGGCGCGTCCACCCGCAACAGAACCGCGGCCCCGCCGCCGTTGCCGTCGGAACCTCGCCGCAACCGGCCGGGAATCCACCGCCGGCACCATCGGCGGCCCGCCGAGACCAGGTGAACGGCAGCCGCCAGTGGCCCACTTGGCAACGTCCGGGAGTACCGCCGGGGTGCCGGGCGCCGTCCGCCCGGCGGGATTGCTGCCGTACCAGGCCCGCGGGCCCGGGGACGCCCCCAGGTCGCCCACCCGGACTCGCCGCGCGCGAGCGCCCCGCAACCACGGCCCGCGCCCCCGCGTCGATCATCGTGACACCCGCGTCCCCGGCGAAAGGCGGACCCGTGCGACGTCCCCGTACGGACTGGCTCTCCGCGGCGGCCGCCCGGCTGCGGTCCCGCGTGCGTCTTCCCCGGACCCGGGCCGGGCGGCGCCGGGCGGTGCGGCTGCTGGTCGCCGCCGCGGTGCTCGCGCTGCTGCCCGCGACCTGGGTGCGGCTGGCAGGCGATCCGCGCGTGCGGTCGGAGGCGGACGTGCCGGCCGAGCCGGTGGCCGTGGTGTTCGGCGCGGGTCTGTGGCAGGGGCGGCCGTCCCCCTACCTGGCGCACCGCCTGGACGCCGCGGCCCGGCTGTACGCGGCGGGCAAGGTCCGCGTGCTGCTCGTCACCGGCGACAACAGCCGCACGTCGTACGACGAACCGGGCGCCATGCGCGCCTACCTCACGGCGCACGGGGTCCCGCGCGACCGGATCGTGGTGGACGACGCCGGGTTCGACACCTGGGACTCGTGCAGCAGGGCGCGGCGCGTCTTCGGCGTGGACCGTGCGGTCCTGGTCAGCCAGGGCTTCCACATCCGCCGGGCCCTGGCGCTGTGCGCGGCCGCCGGGATCGACGCGTACGGCGTCGGCGTCGACGAGCCGCACGACGTGACCTGGCTGGCCGGCGGCGCGCGGGAGATGCTGGCCGACGGCAAGGCGGTGCTGGACATGACCGTCAGGCCCGACCCCCGGTTCCTCGGGCCGCACGAGAACGGCGTGGCGCGGGCCCTCACAACGCCCGACGGACGGCGCTGAGGCCCGCGTGCCCGCGGTGTAACCGGCGGGAGGGCGGAGCGAAACACCGTCCCCGCAGGCTGGGCGCATGAGCGCGCCCCCGGCCACCGGCCCCTCCACGAGTCCCGCGGCCCCCGGCGAACCGGCCGGTCCGGCCCGCCGCCAGGCCGTGGACACCCACTGCCCGTACTGCTCCCTGCAGTGCGGGATGCGTGTCCGCCCGGGCGGCGCCGGCGCCCCCGCCGAGGTGCTGGAGCGCCCGGACTTCCCGGTGAACCAGGGGGCGTTGTGCGGAAAGGGCCGCACCGCCGCCGAGGTGCTGTCGCCCGCCGCGCGGCTCACCTCTCCCCTGGTGCGGGGCACGGACGGCGTGCTGCGTCCCGCCGAGTGGTCCGAGGCGCTGGACCGGGTGGCCGACGGTCTGCTGCGGGCCGGCGCGGCGTACGGCCGGGACGCGGTCGGCGTCTTCGGCGGCGGCGGCCTGACCAACGAAAAGGCGTACGCGCTGGGCAAGTTCGCCCGGGTGGTGCTGCGGACCTCGCAGATCGACTACAACGGCCGGTTCTGCATGGCGTCGGCGGCCGTCGCGCACCAGCGCGCGTTCGGGCTGGACCGCGGGCTGCCGTTCCCGCTGGAGGACGTGGCCCGCACGGGCTGCGTGATCCTCGTCGGCTCGAACCTGGCAGACACCATGCCGCCGGCCCTGCGCTATCTGACCGAACTGCGGGAGAACGGCGGCCGGTTGATCGTGGTCGACCCGCGCAGGACCCGCACCGCCGAGCAGGCCGACCTGCACCTGCAGCCGCGTCCGGGCACCGACCTGGCGCTGGCCCTGGGCCTGCTGCACCTGGTGGTGGCCGAGGGGCGACTGGACGAGGAGTTCATCGCGTCCCGCACCTCGGGCTGGCAGCGAACCCTGCCCGGGGTGATGGCGCACTGGCCGGAGCTGGTCGAGCGGATCACCGGCGTACCCGTGCCCCAACTGCGGGAAGCCGTCGCGATGTTCTGCGACGCGGCCGACTCCATGGTGCTGACAGCGCGGGGACCCGAGCAGCAGGCGAAGGGCACGGACACCGTCAGCGCCTGGATCAACCTGTGCCTGGCGACCGGCCGTTCGGGCCGTCCCCGGTCCGGCTACGGTTGCCTGACCGGGCAGGGAAACGGGCAGGGCGGCCGCGAACACGGCCAGAAGGCCGACCAGTTGCCCGGTTACCGCAAGCTCGACGACCCGGCGGCCCGCGCCCACGTCGCCGCGGTGTGGGGCGTCGGCCCGGACGACCTGCCGGGGCCGGGCCGCAGCGCGTACGAACTGCTGGACGCGCTCGGCCGGGACGTCCGCGCTCTGCTGCTGATGGGCTCCAATCCGGTGGTCTCCGCGCCGCGCGCAGCCCATGTGACCGAACGCCTGCGGGCGCTGGACTTCCTGGCGGTGTGCGACGTCGTGCTGTCGGAGACCGCGGCGCTGGCCGACGTGGTGCTGCCGGTGACGCAGTGGGCCGAGGAGACGGGCACGACGACGAATCTGGAGGGGCGGGTGATCCTGCGGCGCAGGGCCGTCGACCCGCCGCCCGGTGTGCGGTCGGACCTGGAGGTGCTGGCGGAGCTCGCCCGGCGGTTGGGCCGGGACGACGGCTTCCCCACCGATCCGGAAGAGGTGTTCGCCGAGCTGCGGCGCGCCTCGGCGGCCGGCCCCGCCGACTACGCCGGGATCTCCTACGCGCGGATCGCCGCCGAGGACGGGGTGTTCTGGCCGTGTCCCGCCGAGGACGCGCCGGGGACGCCGCGGCTCTTCCTCGACCGGTTCGCGACGCCCGACGGGCGGGCCCGGTTCACCCCGGTCCAGCATCGGCCGTCCGCGGAGGAACCGTCGCCGGAGTACCCGTACTACCTGACGACCGGCCGCGTCCTCGCGCAGTACCAGTCCGGGGCGCAGACCCGGCGGGTGCGGGAGCTGAACGCGGCGGAGCCGGGGCCGTTCGTCCAGCTCCACCCGCGGCTCGCGGCCCGCCTGGGAGTCGCGGACGGCGAACTGCTGGCGGTGACCAGCAGGCGCGGGCGGGCGGTGGCGCCGGCCCGGATCTCGGCGGCGATCCGGCAGGACACCGTGTTCATGCCGTTCCACTGGCCGGGCGAGGGGCGGGCGAACACGCTGACCAATCCCGCGCTGGATCCGGCGTCGCGGATGCCGGAGTTCAAGGTGTGCGCGGTGCGGGTCGAGGCGGAGGGGAGCGCCGCCTCAGGCGAAGTGGGGGCCGAAGTCGGGGCCGAAGTCGGGGCCGAAGTCGGGGACGGGGCCCGGGACGACCCCAGCTGAGGGCGGCCGCGGTTCCGCACTCTGCATACATTGCATGCAATGCATACGGCGACGTAGGCTGGCGGTGTGCGGCAGACCGACTCACACACCGACTCCGCCCGCGCGCGCCTGCGGAACCTGATCGTCGCGGGCGCCTACGCGCCCGGCCAGCGGCTGACCGAGACCGAGGTCGCCGAGTCATTGGAGATGAGCCGTACGCCCGTGCGGGAGGCGTTCCGCGCGCTGGTCTCCGACGGGCTGGTGCGGTCCGCCGGGCGCGGCGTGCAGGTCGTGGCGCTGGACGCCGCGGCGCTGCGGGACGCCTATCAGGTGCGGGCGGCACTGGAGGCGCTCACCGCGGAGCTCGCCGCCGTCCGCCAGGCCCAGGGCCGCATTGCGCCGGCCGACCTGGCCGCGCTGGTCGGTGACGCCGAGGAGGCCGAGTCGGCGACGCTGGCCGGCGAGTTCGAGCGGGCCGTCGGCCACAACCGCCGGTTCCACACGCGGATAGCGGAGCTCGCCGCCAACCCGGTCGCCTCGGCCGCGCTGGACCGCCTGTGGGACCAGATCGTGGTCTCCACCCGCGCGTCCCTGGAGCCGCCGCACCGCCCGGCGCACGTCAACGCCCAGCACCGCGAACTGCTGGCCGCCATCCGCGAGGGCCGGGCGGCCGACGCCGCCGCGACGGCCCGCGCCCACGTCATGGACACCCTCGGGGAAGGAAGCGACTGAGATGCCCTCCGCCCGGCAGCACACGTACGAGACCGAGGTCGTCTGGACCGGCAACCTCGGCACCGGCACCGACTCCTACCGGTCCTACCGCAGGACCCACGACGTCGCGGCGGCCGGGCTGCCCGCGATCGCCGGCTCGGCCGACCCGCACTTCCGCGGGGACGCCGACCGCTGGAACCCCGAACAGCTGCTGCTGGCCGCGCTCTCCCAGTGCCACATGCTGTCGTACCTGCACGTGTGCGCGGTCAACGGCGTCGTGGTGACCGCCTACACCGACCGCGCGACCGGCACGATGGAGGAGACGGGCGGCGGCGCCGGCCACTTCACCCGCGCGCTCCTGCACCCCCATGTCGAGGTCGCCTCCCCCGACATGGCCGACAAGGCCCGCACCCTCCACGCCGAGGCCCACCACCTCTGCTTCATCGCGAACTCCGTCAACTTCCCGGTGGAGCACGAGCCCACGGTGACCGTCGCCGAGGGCTGACCGCCACCCGCGCCCCCGACTCCCGCCCTGGCAGGGAACATCGGCATTCACGAGGGCGCGGCGGCAGAGGTCGGGCCACTGGCGACGATCCGGTTCACGAAGCCTCCCCGGCTTCGCCGGACCGCGGCCTGGCCCTGTTCGCGTCGAGGGTGGAGCCTGGGCCGGTTCGCGCCGGGGCCGGACGGAGTCAGGGCCCCGCACCCCGATGTTCCAGGGAGAAGTGGATGCGCCTGCCTCTCACCCGCACCCGGCTCGTGACGGCCGCCGGGACGATCGCCGCGCTCGTCGGCCTGACCACGCAGATCGCCGCCGCGCCGCCACCGGCCGGCGCGCCGGCGGCCGCCGCCCACGGCGGCCCGTCGAAGATCAAGCACGTCGTCGAAGTCATGCTGGAGAACCACTCGTTCGACAACCTCTTCGGCTCCTTCCCGGGGGCCGACGGCATCCCGGCCGGCACCACGCTGCAGAACCCCAAGGCCACGTACGACTCCGCCCCCGGCGTCAGCCCGGTCTGGGCCTCGCCGAACGAGGGCGACGTCTACGCGGGCATCGACAACAGCCGTGCCGCCGTGCAGATGTCCATGGATTACGCGCCCCACCAGGGCTACCTCATGGACCACTACACGATGGTCCCGGCCAACGGCATGGCGTCCATCACCGAGTTCGGGCCGCAGTTCACCCCGAACCAGCAGTACCTCGCCGGGAACTACGCGCTGGAGGACCACAACTTCCAGCCGGCCGTCGCGCCGACCCAGCCCAACGTGATGTACGCGCTCAACGCCGACGCGCACGGCTGGATGTACAACAACCTCGACCCGGACGACACCCGGCCCTGGAACTCGATCTTCGACGAACTCGCCGACCACGGCCGCACCGGCAAGGTGTACTACGGCGTGCCGCGGTCCCACCTGACGGGCACCATCTGGGAGAAGATCGTCCCGCCGGACCTGAACGACCTGTCCACCGCTGACCGGTTCTTCGGCGACGTCGCGTCGGGCAGCCTGCCGGACTTCTCGTTCGTGCGCCCCGGCGTCGACTACAGCGGCGAGCCGGAGGAGGACCTCGGCAACCCCGACGCGTGGATCGGGCAGATCGTGGACGCGGTGGCCAAGAGCCCGTACTGGGACTCCACGGCGGTGTTCGTCACCTACGACGAGGGCGGCGGCTTCTGGGACCACGTCCCGCCGCGGCCGGTCCACCCGTTCGGCTACGGCGAGCGCACCCCCACGCTGATCGTCTCCCCGTACGTGCGCCCGGGCGTCTTCCACCAGGAGACGACGAACATGTCGATCCTGTCGTTCATGCAGAAGCAGTGGGGCCTGCCGCCGCTGAACCACCTCAACGCCCAGCAGAACGACCTCGGCGACGCGTTCGACTTCGGCCAGGCGCCGCTGCCCGCGCCGCGGATGCCGGTCGCACCGAAGGACACCCTCGCCTTCCGCGGCGGCATGGACACCTCGCACGCCCCCATCCCCAAGCAGAACGCGCCGGCGACCTTCTACCTGGAGGCGAACGGGAGCGGGCTCACCCTGGACGCGGCCGCCCAGGGGCCGGTGACCCTGACGATGATCCCCCCGAAGGGCGTCGCGGTGCCGGCGAACTTCCCCGGCACGGTCACCCTCACCGGCGGCTGGGCCTCCTTCACCACGACCTTCAGCCGTCCCGGCTTCTACCGGATCAAGGCGGAGGGCCCCGACGGCAGCGTGGGCTGGCAGACCGTCGACGTCGCCGTCACCGCCTCCACCCTCCCCACCCCCTGACCCCGCCCGACCCCCACTGATCAGGGGCGCGGGGTCCCCCAGGCTTCGCCCGGGAGGCGCCTAGGAAGAGAGGGAGCCCGCGCGCGAGCGGAGGCGACGCAGCATGCGCGCGTCCTGGAACCCCACCGCGCGGGCCGCGGACTCGACCGTCACGCCCTGGGCGATCAGATGCTCGGCCCGCTCGGTGCGCAGCTCCTGCTGGTAGCGCAGCGGCGTCAGCCCCGTCGCGGCGGCGAAGCGCCGGGTCAGCGTCCGCTCGCTGAGCCCGGCGCCGGCGGCCAGTTCGGCCAGGGCGAGGCGGTCGGTGAAGCGCGCGTCGATGACGTCCTGGGCGCGGTGCACCGCGTCGCTGACGTGCCCGCGGTGCCGCATCATCGCGCTCGCCTGCCGCTCGTCCCCGTTGCGCCGCGCGTACACCACCATCTGCCGGGCGACGCGTGCCGCGGCGCCCGGCCCGTGGCGCACGGCCACCAGGTGCAGGGCGAGGTCGATGCCGCTGGCGATGCCCGCGGAGGTGATCACCGGGCCGTCGACCACGTAGAGCACGTCCCGGACGACGGCGGCCCGCGGGTAGCGGCGGGCGAGTTCGTCCTGGACGTCGTGGTGGGTGGTGCAGCGCCGTCCGTCGAGCAGGCCGGCCCGGCCCAGGGCGTCGGCCCCCGCGCAGACGCTGGCGACGGTGCCGCCCGCAGCGTGGTGTGCCCGCAGGCGTTCCAGGGTGGCGTCGGTGAGCGGCCCGGTGCCCGCCAGGGTCGGGGACCGCCAGCCCGGCACGACGACGAGGTCGTCGCGGGTGAGCCGGGGCCACTCGGCCCCGGCCCGCAGCGGCAGGCCCTGGGCGGTGGGCACGTCCTCCTGCTCGGCCACGTACGACAGCGTGTAGCCGAGGCCCTGGTCCTCCGCGGTGGAGAACACCTGGGCGGGGCCAGCGAGGTCGAGCAGGTGCAGGCGCGGGACGAGCAGGAAGACGACGTGGGTCACGATCCGGTCAGCTCCTTGACGGTGGTGACGGTGGCGAAGCGCCCGGCGAGCGCGTACCGGGTGCGGGCGATGATGTCGGCGGGCATCAGGGTGGCGGGGTCGGCGAGGACCTCGGCGAGCGGCCGGCCGGCCGGGGCGTCGGGGTGCGCGATGGGCTCGGTCGCCGTGGCGTCCTCGACGAAGGTGACGCGGTAGCCGAGGTCGGAGGCGAGCCGGGTGGTGGTCTCCACGCACTGCTCGGTGCGGATGCCGCAGGTGATGAGGGAGCGGATGCCGCGTTCGGTGAGGATCTGCTGCAGGTTCGTGGTGGTGAAGGCGTTGTGCGAGGTCTTGGTGAGCTGCGGCTCCCCGTCGGCGGGGGCGAGCGGCGCGATGTAGCGGACGTGGCCGCCCGCCGGGTCGAAGACGGTGCCGCTGCCGGGCTCGGCGTGCAGGACCCACACCACGAGGTGGCCGTGGGCGCGGGCGTGGTCCACGAGCCGCGCGACCTGGACGGCCACCTCGGGGTCGGACGCGGCCTGCCAGCTCTCCCGCTGCCGGAACGACTCCTGGACGTCGATGACGACGAGCGCGGTGTCCGTTCCCGCTGCGGGGTCGCCCGGCCCGGCCTGGGCGGCGGGTGCGGCGTGGGTCGCGGCGGTCTGCTCGGGGGTCTGTCCGTCGGCCCGTTCGGCCGTCTGCTGCGGTGAGGTCATGGTCCGATCCTGGCTGGGCGGCACCCGCCCAGGGTAGACATGATCGTGCCCGGCAGCGGAACGATCCGGTCACCGACCAGGCGACCGCACGGCGGGAGCCCGCACGCGCTCACAGCGCGCGCTGTGCGGTGATGAGCGCAGCGTTGCCCGCGGGAAACGGCGGTGATCCGGCCGGGTAACAGCGGCCGCGCACCCTCGTGGGCATGGACATCGTGGTGATCGGCGGCGGGATGGCGGGGACGCGCCTGGCCCAGCAGCTCGCGCCCTGCGACGCCGTGCGGGTCACCGTGATCGGCGAGGAGAGCCACGCGCCGTACAACCGCGTGCTGCTCGCCGAGGTGCTGGCCGGGCGGTACGGGCCCGAGCTGATCGCCCTGCCGGGCGGCGGCGCCGTGCCGGGACCGCCCCGCCGGGCGGTGCGGCTGGACCGGGCGCGGCGGCGGGTCGTCTGCGACGACGGGCACGAGACGGCGTACGACCGGCTGGTCCTGGCAACCGGCTCCAACCCCGTCCTGCCGCCGCTGCGCGGCCTGTTCACCGTGGAGTCCGGCGAACTGCCCACCGGCGTGCACGCGTTCCGCACGATGGACGACTGCCTGGCTCTGGCAGCGGCGGCGGGTCCCGGCACGCGTGCCGTGGTCGTCGGCGGCGGCCTGCTCGGGGTGTCCGCGGCGCAGGCGCTGGCGGCACGCGGCAGCCAGGTGGTGCTCGCCCAGCAGGCCGAGCACCTCATGGAACGCCATCTCGACGCGGCGGCCGCGCGGTTGCTGCACCAGCATCTGGAGAGCCAGGGCGTGGAGGTGCACACCGCGTGCCGGGTGCGCGGGATACGCACGCAGCCGGACGACGGAACCGCGGGCCGACGCGTGCGGGCGGTGGAACTGGCCGACGGCTACCGCCTGGAGGCCGATCTGGTGGTGCTGGCCTGCGGCGTGCGTCCCCGTGTCGGCCTGGCGCTGGCCGCGGGGCTCACCGTGGACCGCGGGATCGTCGTCGACGACCGGCTGCGCACCGGCGACCCGGCCGTCTTCGCGATCGGCGACTGCGCGCAGCACGACGGCGTGGTGCACGGCCTGGCGGGCGCGGCCCGCGACCAGGCGGACGTCCTGGCACGGGTGCTCGCCGCCGAGGCCGCCGGCGCCCCGGCGGACGAGCCGCCACGCTACGACGGCACCCGGGCGCTGACCCGGCTGACCCTGCACGGCGGGCGGGCCGCCCCGGGCGCCGGGCCGCGCGGGCCCTTCGACCTGGCGGCCTTCGGCGATCCCGTCCCGGCCGCCGGCGACGACGTGCTGCAACTCGCCGACGCCACCCGGGGCGCGTACCGCAAGGTCGTGGTCCGCGGCGACCGGCTGGTCGGCGGCATCCTGCTCGGCGACCTCGCCGCCGTCGGCGCGGTCGCCCGCACCTGGGAGGGCGACGAGGCGCTGCCCGCCGCCCCCCTGATCCATCTGCTCACCAACGACGGAGGTCTCTGAGCATGACGACGCCAACCCCCGCCAGTACCAGTGCCTTCGACCTGACCGCCGAGCAGCCCCAGCCCGGGCCGGTCCTGTGCCCGGCCGATCACCCGGCCGTCCCGCGCCCGGTGATCGTGCTCGTCGGCCACGGCATGGTCGGCCAGCGCTTCCTGGAGGCGCTGGCCGAGCACGGGGTGACCGAACGGGCCCGGGTCGTCGTCCTGTGCGAGGAACCGCGGCCCGCGTACGACCGGGTGCACCTGACCTCGTACTTCTCGGAGGGCGCGAGCCCCGAGTCGCTGTCGCTGGTCGGGGACGGCTTCATGGCGCGGCACGGCGTCGAGCTGCACGTCGGCGACCCGGCCGTGGCGGTGGACCGCGACTCCCGCACGGTGACAGCCCGTTCGGGCCTGAGCGTCCGGTACGACGTCCTGGTGCTGGCCACCGGCTCCTACCCGTTCGTGCCGCCGGTGCCCGGCAAGGACGCCGAGGGCTGCTTCGTCTACCGCACGATCGAGGACGTGCTGGCGATCGAGAGGTACGCCCGGGGCGTCGGCACCGGCGCGGTGGTCGGCGGCGGGCTGCTCGGGCTGGAGGCGGCCGGTGCGCTCCGGGGCCTCGGACTCGACACGCACGTCGTGGAGTTCGCGCCCCGGCTGATGCCGGTGCAGGTCGACGAGGGCGGCGGCGCGGCGCTGCGGCGCAGCGTCGAGGGCCTGGGCGTCACCGTGCACACCGGCGTCGGGACGCAGGAGATCACCACCGACGGCGCCGGCCGGGTCGACGGCATGGCGCTGTCGGACGGCTCGCACCTGCCCGCCGGCATGGTGGTGTTCTCGGCGGGCGTCCGGCCCCGGGACGACCTGGCAAGGGCCTGCGGCCTGGACGTCGGCGAGCGCGGCGGCATCGTGGTCGACGCGTCCTGCCGCACCTCCGACCCCGCGGTCTTCGCGATCGGCGAGTGCGCGCTGGCCGCCGACGGCCGGGTGTACGGCCTCGTGGCGCCGGGCAACGAGATGGCCGAGACCGCCGCGCGGACCATCGCGGGCCCCGGCGGCCAGGACGGCGGCTTCACCGGCGCCGACACCTCCACGAAGCTGAAGCTGCTGGGTGTGGACGTGGCCAGCTTCGGCGACGCCCACGGCACCGCCGACGGCGCCCTGGACGTGCTGTACTCCGACTCGCGCTCGGGCGTGTACCGCAAGCTGGTGGTGGGCGCGGACGGCACGCTGCTGGGCGGTGTGCTGGTCGGCGACGTCGAGTCGTACGGGGTGCTGCGCCCGCTGACCGGCACGGTGCCCCCGGTCGCGCCCGAGCACCTGGTGCTGCCGGCCGGCGCGGGCGCGCCGGTCTCCCTGGGCCCCACCGCGCTGCCGGACGACGCGGTGATCTGCAGCTGCCACAACGTCACCAAGGGCGCGATCCGCGGCGCGGTCACCGACCACGCGTGCACCGGCGTGGCCGAGGTGAAGAAGTGCACCAAGGCCGGGACGGGCTGCGGCAGTTGCCTGAAGGTGCTGGGGCAGCTCGTGGACGCGGAGCTGGAGGCCGGTGGCGTCGCGGTCGACAAGGGACTGTGCGCCTGCTTCGCGCAGACCCGCGCGGAGCTCTACGAGATCGTGCTGGCGCTGCGGCTGACGTCCTACCGTGAACTGCTGGACGCCCACGGGCGGCCCGAAGCCCGCGGCGGCGAGGGCTGCGAGGTGTGCAAGCCCGCGGTGGCCTCGATCCTGGCGTCGCTGGCCCCGGCGATCGGCGGCAGCGTGCACGTGCTGGACGGCGAACAGGCCGCGCTGCAGGACACCAACGACCGTTTCCTCGCCAACATGCAGAAGAACGGCTCCTATTCGATCGTGCCGCGGATCCCCGGCGGGGAGATCACCCCGGAGAAGCTCATCGTGATCGGCGAGGTGGCCCGTGACTTCGGCC
The DNA here is from genome assembly GCF_019890725.1 of Actinacidiphila acidipaludis. Classification (GTDB taxonomy): domain Bacteria; phylum Actinomycetota; class Actinomycetes; order Streptomycetales; family Streptomycetaceae; genus Actinacidiphila; species Actinacidiphila acidipaludis. The sequence continues at coordinate 125,013 of NZ_JAINZZ010000007.1, read as the reverse complement.
TCTACACGAAGATCACCGGCGGGCAGCGGATCGACCTGTTCGGCGCGCGGGTGGAACAGCTCCCGGTGATCTGGGCCCGGCTGGTCGACGCCGGCTTCGAGTCCGGGCACGCCTACGGCAAGGCGCTGCGGACCGTGAAGTCCTGTGTGGGGTCGACCTGGTGCCGGTTCGGCGTGCAGGACAGCGTGCGGATGGCCATCGACCTGGAGCTGCGCTACCGGGGCCTGCGCGCGCCGCACAAGCTGAAGTCGGCGGTCTCCGGCTGCGCCCGGGAGTGCGCCGAGGCGCAGAGCAAGGACTTCGGGGTGATCGCGACCGCGAGCGGCTGGAACCTGTACGTCGGCGGCAACGGCGGGGCCACGCCGCGCCACGGCGACCTGCTGGCCAAGGACCTCTCGGACGCCGAACTGGTGCGGCTGATCGACCGGTTCCTGATGTTCTACATCCGCACCGCCGACCGGCTGGAGCGCACCAGCGTGTGGCTGGAGCGGATCGCGGGCGGCCTGGAGCACGTCCGGGACGTGGTCGTGCACGACAGCCTGGGCATCTGCGACGAGCTGGAGGCCCTGATGGCCGCGCACGTCGCCGGCTACCGCGACGAGTGGGCGGACACCCTCGGCGACCCCGAGCGGCTGAGCCGCTTCGTGTCCTTCGTCAACGCGCCCGGCACCCCCGACCCCACCGTCCGCTTCGTTCCCGAACGTGACCAGATCCGGCCGGAGCCGCTGCCGGCCCGCACAGAAACGGTGACCGCATGACCGCCATCACTGACCTCGCGCCCGCCTCTCCGGTCGCCGCGCGGACCGCTCCCGAGACCCGCGCCGGGACGGTCGAACTCCTCACGCCCGCAGGCTGGTTCGCGGTGTGCGGGACCGATGCCCTGCAACCCGGGCACGGGGTGGCCGCGCTGCTGCCCGGTGGCGCGCAGGCCGCGGTCTTCAAGGACAGCACCGGACGGCTGTACGCGATCGGCAACGTGGACCCGTTCACCGGCGCGGGCGTCCTGTGCCACGGCCTGACGGGTTCGGCGGGCGGGGAGCCGTACGTCGCCTCGCCGCTGCTCAAGCAGCGGTTCGCGCTGGCGGACGGGCGGTGCCTGGACGACGACGAGGTGACCGTCGCCAGCTATCCGCTGCGGGTCCGCTGAGACGGCACCGCCCCCGTCGCGGGCCGCCCACCGCTGCGGGGGCGCCTGCCGGGACATCCCCTCCGATGTCCCGGCAGGCGCGTCGGGGGCGGGCCGCCGGATCAACTGACGCTGCAGGCGGCCCCGTTCAGCGTGAAACCGGCCGGAGCGGGATTGGCTCCCGACCAGTCGGCGTTGAACCCGAAGCTCGTCGAACCGCCCGCCGGGATGGCGGCGTTGTAGGAGAGGTTTGTCGCCGTGTAGCCGGTGCCGGACCTGGTCACCGTCGCGTTCCACGCCTGGGTCACGGTCTGGGTGCCCGAGGACTGCGTCCACTTCAGGGTCCAGCCGTCGACCGCGGCCGAACCGCCGTTCCTGACGGTGATGTTCGCGGTGAAGCCGGTGTTCCACTGGTTGACGCCGTAGGTCACCGCGCAGCCGGAACCGCCGGGCGGCGTGGTGGGCGGTGTGGTCGGAGGCGTGGTGGGAGGTGTGGTCGGAGGCGTCGTGGTGGTGCCGCCGAGCGCCGTCTGGATCGCGGTGTACGCCGGCTTCGGCTGGTAGTTCTCGTCGTACGGGGTGGCCGCGCCCTGCCCGGGGAAGGTGCTGGGCACCCAGGAGGTGGCGTCGGTGAAGCCCCAGACCGTGACGCCCTTGCAGCGGGAGACGCCCAGGCAGTCGTTCATCACCGTGGTGTAGTCGGCCGCCTGCTGCTGGAGCTTGGTCGCGTCGGACGGCAGCTGCATCCGCACGTCGAGCTCGGTGACCGCGACGTCCACGCCGAGGTCGGCGAAGCGCTGCAGGTTCGCCTTGAAGTCGGACGGCACCTGGCCGAGGATGAAGTGCGCCTGGAAGCCCACGCCGTCGATCGGCACGCCCTGCGCCTTCAGCGACTTGACCAGGTTGTACATCGCGTTGCTCTTCGCGTTCTGGCCCTCGATGTTGTAGTCGTTGATGTAGAGCTTGGCGCCCGGGTCGGCGGCGTGCGCGGCGGTGAGGGCGTCGGCGATGTACGACGAACCGAGCTGGTTGTACCAGAGGTCGGAGCGGAAGGTGCCGTCCTCGTTGAACGGCTCGTTGACGACGTCCCAGTGGACGACCTCGCCCTTGAAGTGCGTGACCTCGTCGGTCACGTGCTTGATCATGATGGCGTGCAGGTCGCCGTTGCTGAAGCTGCCCGAGGTCAGCCAGTTGGGCAGCTGGCTGTGCCACACCAGGTTGTGGCCGCGGACCTGCATGTCGTGGGCCTGGGCGAAGGCGACGATCTGGTCGGCCGGTCCCCAGTTGTAGGTGCCGCGGGTCGGCTCGACCGACTCCCACTTCATCTCGTTGCCGGGGGTGACCGAGTCGAACTGGGCGGCGGCGATGGACCCCGAGGTGCCGGTGAGTTCGTTCTGCATCAGGGCCGTGCCCATGTAGACGCCCTTGGCGGCGGCCAGGTCCCGCAGCGGGGTGCCCGCCGCCTGCGCGGAGGGGATGGTCAGCGACACGACCGCGGCCGCGGCGGCCAGCAGGGCGACGCCGGACCCGCCGAGGGCGGATCTCAGGGTGCGCTTCGAGAACATCGGGAAGTACCTCTCTCCAAGTGGGGGATTGGATCGGGCAGTTCGGCCGAGCGGGAGATGCGGGGGCGAGCGGGCCGGCCCGCGGGGCCGGAGGGGCGCCACCGGGGAGCGGTCGTCGAACGTTTCGCGGGTCGTTCCGATCAGCGGCGAGACCCTAGTGTCACCCCTCCCGAGCGTCAACAGTTTCGACAGACAGTGCAGGCCAGGGCGCGGGAGCGCTCCCATGAACCGGGCGGACCGGACACGGACCGGACACGGACCAGACGCGGTCCGGGTCCGCGTGCGGGCCGGGCCGGGCCGGGCCGGAAGGGGTAGGTCAGCCGTCCTGCCGGGGCGCCGCGCTGCTGGCCCGCTCCACGAGCCGGGTCGCCAGGTCCACCCGCAGCGTGCTCGGCTGGTGGCCACGGCTGAGGTCGAGCACGAGCTGGGCGGCGGCCTCGGCCATTTCCGTCAGCGGCTGGCGCACCGTGGTCAGCGGCGGGCTGATCCAGCGGGCCAGCGGCAGGTCGTCGAAGCCGACCACGCTCAGGTCGCGCGGAATGCGCAGGCCGAGTTCGCGGGCCGCCTCGTACAGGCCGAGGGCCTGGAGGTCGTTGCCCGTGAAGACGGCGGTGGGGCGGTCCGGCATCCGCAGCAGTTCCAGGCCCTTGGTGTAGCCGGCCTCGTGGTGGAAGTCGCCGGCCTTGACCAGTGCGGGGTCGTAGGCGACGCCCGCGGTCTCCAGGGCGGCGCGGTAGCCGTCGATGCGGGCGCGGCTGCACATGATGCCGGCCGGGCCGCCGATGACGCCGATCCTGCGGTGCCCGAGTTCGAGCAGGTGCCGGGTGGCGGCGAGACCGCCCTGCCAGTTGGTGGCGCCGATCGCGGGCACGTCCTCGCCGGGGTCGCCCGCGGGGTCGAGCACCACGAACGGGATGTCCCGGCTGGTGAGTTGGGCGCGCTGGGCCGGGTCGAGGCCGGACAGCACGAGGATCACGCCGGTCGGCCTGCGGGCCAGCACGCCGTCCACCCAGGTCTGGCCGGGGCTCAGCCGGCCCGCGGACTCCGAGAGCACCACGCTCAGGCCCTCCTGCCGGGCCACGTTCTCCACACCGCGGATGACCTCCATCGCCCAGGAGCTCTCCAGCTCGTGGAAGACCAGGTCGAGCAGGGGCGCAGGCTGCACGCTGCCGCGTCGCCGCTGGTAGCCGTGGGCGCGGAGCAGCTCCTCGACCCGGCTGCGGGTCGCGGGGGCGACGTCGCCGCGGCCGTTGAGGACCTTCGAAACAGTCGGTGCCGAGACGCCGGCGGCCCGGGCGATCTCGGCAAGCGTGGCCGTGCCATCGGTCGGGATTTCCGGCTGGTCATCGCGGGGCTGCTGCACGCTGGGGGCACTCATGCCTGCGATCGTAGCCGCAGCGGCGGGTTCTGTCCGATGCCGGTAAGGCCCGGAGGGTGTCCATCAGCGACTTTCTACCATTCGGCAACCTGAGCGAAACATTCGCGACCGAGAGTCAACACGGAGCGGGTGGTTGAATGCCGCCATGACCGACGTCGAGGTGTTGCGCGTGTTCACCGGTCCCGGCGGAGCCGGGGGCAACCTGCTGGGCGTCGTGCGCGACGGCGCCTCGGTGCCGCCCGCGGACCGGCAGGCCCTGGCGGCCGAGCTCGGCTACAGCGAGACGGTGTTCGTCGACGATCCGGGACAGGGGCGTGTGCGGATCTTCACCCCCAGCGTGGAACTGCCGTTCGCCGGGCACCCGCTGGTGGGCGTCGCCTCGCTGCTCGGCGTGAGCGTGCTGCGGCCGCCGGCCGGCGAGGTGCCCACCTGGACCGGCGCCGACGGTGTGGTGTGGATCCGTGGCCGCGCCGCCTGGGCCCCCGGGCGCCTGATGGAGCGGTACGACTCCCCCGCCGCCGTGGACGCCCTGCCCGCGCCGCCGCCCGGCGAGGGCTGGCTCTACGCCTGGGCGTGGTCCGACGAGGCCGCCGGTGCGGTGCGCGCCCGCGCCTTCCCGCGGCGCGGGGACGCCATCGTGGAGGACGAGGCGACGGGGGCCGCCGCCACGGTCCTCACCGCCCTCCTCGGCCGCCCCCTGACCATCCACCAGGGCGCCGCGTCCCGCATCCTGACCCGCCCCGGCCCGGACGCCACCGTCGACGTCGGCGGCCACGTCCTCCCCGCCTGACCGCATCGCGCCCGGCCGGCAAGGTCCGGGCACGAGGAGCCGGGGGCGGCGTCTCCGCACGAAACGCCGCCCCCGGCGGTGGAGGGCCGGGTCCCTGGCCGCCGGCCGGTGAGGGTCGGCCCCAGGGCAAGGGCCTCCGCCGGCGGTCCGGGCCCGGCCCGGTCAGATGGTCAACGGGTGTCCGCCGGTGCGGACTTCGCCGCCGCCCGCCCGGCCTCCAGGCGGGCGACCGGGATGCGGAACGGGGAGCAGGACACGTAGTCCAGGCCCACTTCGTGGAAGAAGTGCACCGACTCCGGGTCACCGCCGTGCTCGCCGCAGACGCCGAGCTTCAGGTCGGGTCGGGTCGCCCGGCCGTCTGCGGCAGCAGCGCGGACCAGTGAGCCCACGCCGTCCTTGTCGATGGTCTCGAAGGGCGAAACCCCGAAAATCCCCTTCTCCAGGTACGCGGTGAAGAAGGACGCCTCCACGTCGTCGCGCGAGAAGCCCCACACCGTCTGGGTCAGGTCGTTGGTGCCGAAGGAGAAGAACTCCGCGGCCTCCGCGATCTGCCCGGCGGTCAGCGCCGCCCTGGGCAGCTCGATCATCGTGCCGATGGCCAGCCGCAGCCGCGTTCCCGTCGCGGCCTCCACCTCGGCGATGACCTGGTCGGCCTCGTCCCGCACGATCTCCAGCTCCTGCACGGTGCCGACCAGCGGGATCATGATCTCCGCCCGCGGGTCGCCCTTGGCCGCCATCCGGTGCGCGGCCGCCTCCGCGATCGCCCGGACCTGCATGGCGAACAGCCCGGGGATCACCAGGCCGAGGCGCACCCCGCGCAGGCCCAGCATCGGGTTGGCCTCGTGCAGCTTGTGCACCGCCTGCAGCAGCCGCAGGTCGTTCTCGTTGGCGTCCTTGCGGGACTCGGCGAGCGCCACCCGCACCGACAACTCGGTGATGTCGGGCAGGAACTCGTGCAGCGGCGGGTCCAGCAGCCGTACGGTGACCGGCAGTCCGTCCATCGCCTCGAAGAGCTCGACGAAGTCGTCGCGCTGCAGCGGCAGGAGGGCGCCGAGCGCCTGGTCGCGCTCGGTGTCGGTGTCGGCGAGGATGAGCCGCTCGACCATCTCCCGGCGCTCGCCGAGGAACATGTGCTCGGTGCGGCACAGTCCGATGCCCTGGGCCCCGAAGCGCCGGGCCCGCGAGGCGTCCTCGGCGTTGTCGGCGTTGGCCCGCACCCGCAGCCGGCGGACCCGGTCGGCGTAGGCCATGATCCGGTGCACGGCCCGCACGAGTTCGTCGGCCTCGTCGGCGCCCGCGTGCATGCGGCCCTCGAAGTACTCCACGACCGGCGACGGCACCACGGGGACCTCGCCGAGGTACACCTTGCCGGAGGAGCCGTCGATGGAGACCAGGTCGCCCTCCTCTATCACCACGGGCTTGCCGTCGGGGCCGGTGGCGGTCAGCCGGCGCCGCTTGGTGTCGACCTCCAGTTCCTCCGCGCCGCACACGCAGGTCTTGCCCATGCCGCGGGCGACGACGGCGGCGTGCGAGGTCTTGCCGCCGCGGGAGGTGAGGATGCCCTCGGCGGCGATCATGCCGTTGAGGTCGTCGGGGTTGGTCTCGCGGCGGATCAGGATGACCTTCTCCCCCGAGCGCGACCACTTGACCGCCGTGTAGGAGTCGAAGACCGCCTTGCCGACGGCCGCGCCGGGCGAGGCGGCGATGCCCCAGCCGATGCGCTTGATCTGCCCGCTGTCGGTGGCCTCGTGGTCGAACCGGGGGAACATCAGCTGGGCGAGCTGCGCGCCGTTGACCCGGCGCAGCGCCTCCGCCTCGTCGATCAGGCCCTGGTCGACGAGCTGCGTGGCGATCCGGAACGCGGCGGCCGCCGTGCGCTTGCCCACCCGGGTCTGCAGCATCCACAGGTGCCCGCGCTCGATGGTGAACTCGATGTCGCACAGGTCCTTGTAGTGCGTCTCGAGGGTCTCCATGATCCGCATGAGCTGGTCGTACGACGTCTTGTCGATGGTCTCCAGCTCCGCGAGCGGCACGGTGTTGCGGATGCCGGCGACGACGTCCTCGCCCTGGGCGTTCTGCAGGTAGTCGCCGTAGACGCCCTGCTGGCCGCTGGCCGGGTCGCGGGTGAAGGCGACGCCGGTGCCGGAGTCGGGGCCGAGGTTGCCGAAGACCATCGAGCAGATGTTGACGGCGGTGCCCAGGTCGCCGGGGATGCGCTCCTGGCGGCGGTAGAGCTTGGCGCGTTCGGTGTTCCAGGAGTCGAAGACCGCGCAGACCGCGAGGTCCATCTGCTCGCGCGGCTCCTGCGGGAACTCCCGGCCGGCCTCCTTGGCGACGATCGCCTTGAAGTCGTCGACGAGCTGCCGCAGGTCGGCGGCGTCCAGGCCGAGGTCGCTGTCGGCGCCCTTGGCGCGCTTGGCGTTCTCCAGGGCCTCCTCGAACAGGTCGCCGTCCACGCCCAGCACGGTCTTGCCGAACATCTGGACCAGGCGGCGGTAGGAGTCCCAGGCGAAGCGCTCGTCACCCAGTTGCGCGGCCAGACCGGCCACGGAGGCGTCGGACAGGCCGATGTTGAGGACGGTGTCCATCATGCCGGGCATGGAGAACTTCGCGCCCGAGCGCACCGACACCAGCAGCGGGTCGTCGGCCTGGCCGAGCTTCTTGCCCATCCGCTGCTCCAGGGCGTCGAGGTGCGCACTCACCTCGTCGCGCAGGCCGGCCGGCTCGCGTCCCGACTCCAGGTACTCCTTGCAGGCCTCGGTGGTGATGGTGAACCCGGGAGGAACGGGCAGACCGAGGTTGGTCATCTCGGCGAGGTTCGCACCTTTCCCGCCGAGCAGGTCCTTCAGGTCCTTGTTGCCCTCAGTGAAGTCGTAGACGAACTTCTGCTGCTTCGGTCGCGACGGCACGGGCCTCGACTCCTCGCGTGCTGGATGCCCTGACGGCGGGGAGCGTACCCATCTCGAAGGCTCTGAAGTACGTCCATCACCACGACACACGGGTGTAACCGCCCGTCTGCCGACAGATCGAAAGTCGGCGAGTCACCCGACCGTGGTTAGCGCGCGTTCACAACTCGAACGCATTGCGGCGCTGAGCGAGATCGCGAGCGGCATCTGCACACGCTGAGTGACGATGACCGCTGCCGGATGGAGACAGCGGTCACCGCGGGAGGGCTCGGCATTCGAGAGATGGACGGCTCACATGTGCGCTCATCTGAGCGAATGCATGATCAGGCGTGGCGCGAATCACGTGCCGCCTGGACAGCGCGTCTCATATCGCGGACGTAGCGAACCTACGCAGATCACCCGCAGGAGCGGGCCGGGGCGGCGGACCGCCGGGGCGGATCAGCCGCCGGAGGTGTCCGCCTCCGCGTCCTCGCCCAGCACCGCGCACGCGTACGGGTCGTCCAGCCAGCCGTCCGGCAGCACCACGCGCTTGCCGGGGGCGGTACGGCCGCGCGGGCCGTCGGCGTGGGCGGGCCACGGCTGCTCGTGGTCGAGCTGCCCCAGCAGGTCGTCCAGTTCGGCCAGTGACGAGGCGGTGGCCAGCGACCGGCGCAGCTCGGAGCCGACCGAGAAGCCCTTGGTGTACCAGGGCACGTGCTTGCGGAAGTCGACGACGCCGCGCGACTCGTCGCCCAGCCACTGGCCGAGCAGTTCCGCGTGCCGCCGCATCACGACCGCGACCTGGCCGAAGTGCGGGGCCGCCGGGCCGGACACCGGCGTGCCGTCCGGTCCCTTCTCGAAGGCCGCCACGAGGTCGCCGAACAGCCACGGCCGCCCCAGGCAGCCGCGTCCGACGACCACGCCGTCGCAGCCGGTCCGGCGCATCATCCGCACCGCGTCCTCGGCGCACCAGATGTCGCCGTTGCCGAGCACCGGGATCTCCGGGACGTGCTCCTTCAGCCGCGCGATGGCGTCCCAGTCGGCGGTGCCGCCGTAGTGCTGGGCGGCCGTGCGGCCGTGCAGGGCCATCGCCGTGACGCCCTCGTCCACGGCGATCCGGCCCGCGTCCAGATACGTCAGATGGTCGTCGTCGATGCCCTTGCGCATCTTGATGGTGACCGGCAGCCGGCCCGCGTTGCCGACCGCCTCGCGCAGGATCGCCCGCAGCAGGTTGCGCTTGAACGGCAGCGCGGAACCGCCGCCCTTGCGGGTGACCTTGGGCACCGGGCAGCCGAAGTTGAGGTCGATGTGGTCGGCGAGGTCCTCGTCCACGATCATCCGGACGGCCTTGCCGACGGTGACCGGGTCGACGCCGTAGAGCTGGATCGAGCGCGGGGTCTCCGTCGCGTCGAAGTGGATCAGCTGCATGGTCTTCTCGTTGCGCTCGACCAGCGCGCGGGTGGTGATCATCTCGCTGACGAACAGGCCCTTGCCGCCGGAGAACTCGCGGCACAGCGTGCGGAAGGGCGCGTTGGTGATGCCCGCCATGGGCGCGAGCACCACCGGCGGCGACACGGTGTGCGGGCCGATCTCCAGGGTGCCCGCGGCAGGGCGGCTCAAGGTGGCGTCAACGGTCATGCCGACCATTGTCGCGTACCGGGCACGGCAGCCCGTCAGTCGGTTGTACGGTAGTAATGATTACACGCGTACAAACAATCTGAGGAACTCCGAGGAACCGCGCCCCATGCCCGACCTGACCTACCGGCAGCGCCTTCTCGTCCTGGGGATCTGCTGCATGAGCCTGCTGATCGTGAGCCTGGACAACACGATCCTGAACGTGGCTCTGCCGTCGCTGCAGAGGGACTTCCACTCCGGCGTCTCCGGGCTGCAGTGGACGATCGACGCCTACCTGGTGGTGATCGCCTCCCTGCTGCTGCTGTCCGGGTCGACCGCCGACCGGATCGGGCGCAAGCGCGTCTTCCAGAGCGGGCTCGTCGTCTTCACCGTCGGTTCGCTGCTGTGCAGCCTCGCGCCGAGCCTCGGCTGGCTGATCGCCTTCCGCATGGTCCAGGCGGTGGGCGGCTCGATGCTCAACCCGGTGGCCATGTCGATCATCACCAACACCTTCTCCGACCCGCGTGAGCGGGCCCGCGCCATCGGCGTGTGGGGCGGCGTCGTCGGCATCAGCATGGCGGCCGGGCCGATCGTCGGCGGCGCGCTGGTGGAGTCCGTCGGCTGGCGCTCCATCTTCTGGATCAACCTGCCGGTGGGCCTGGCCGCGCTGCTGCTCACCGCCCGTTTCGTCCCCGAGTCCCGCGCGCCGCGCGCCCGCCGGGTGGACCCGGTCGGCCAACTGCTGGTCATCGCCCTGCTCGGCACCCTGACCTACGGCATCATCGAGGGCGCCGACGCCGGCTGGACGTCGCCGCTGATCATCGGCTGCTTCGTCGTCGCAGCGCTGGCCGTGGCCGCCCTCGCGGTCTATGAGCCGCGGCGCAAGGACCCGCTGATCGACACCCGGTTCTTCGCCAGCGCGCCCTTCAGCGGCGCGACGGTCATCGCGGTGAGCGCCTTCGCCGCGCTCGGCGGCTTCCTCTTCCTCAACACCCTGTACCTCCAGGACCAGCGCGGCCTGTCCGCCCTGGACGCCGGCCTGTACATGGTGCCGATGGCCCTGATGTGCCTGACCTTCGCGCCGCTGTCCGGGCGCATCGTCGGCAGCCGCGGCCCGCGGCTGTCGCTGGCGCTGGCCGGCGCCGCCATGACGGCCAGCGGTGTGCTCTTCGCGGCGCTGGACGCCCAGTCCTCCGACGCCCTGCTGTTCACCTCGTACGTGCTGTTCGGCATCGGCTTCGGCCTGGTGAACGCGCCGATCACCAACACCGCGGTCTCCGGCATGCCGCGGGCCCAGGCCGGTGTGGCGGCCGCGGTCGCCTCCACCAGCCGCCAGGTCGGCCAGTCGCTGGGCGTCGCGGTGCTGGGCGCCGCGCTGGCCGCGGGTCTGCACGAGGGCGCGTGGTGGATCATCACCGGCTGCGGCCTGTCCGTGCTGGTGCTCGGCCTGCTGACCACCGGCCGCTGGGCGCGCGGCACGGCCGAGCGCACGGCGGCGGCGCTGATGACGCCCGAGGCCGACCGGGCCGCGGAATCCCGCGCTACCGTGGGCGCATCATGACGACCGAGACGGACGCCACGAGGACCGACGCCACGGGCGCGGTCGCGGGGACCGGGCAGACGGGCACCGCCGGTGAGACCGCCGAGCGGGTGTGGCGCAGGCTGCGGACCCTGGTGCTGGAGCAGAACGAGCGCCGCAAGGAGACCGCCGACGCGCTCGGCATGAGCTTCTTCCGCGTGAAGGCGCTGCGGCGGATCGCCGCCCGGCCCTCCCGGATGAGCGAGCTGGCCGCCGAGCTCGGCAGCGACCGCCCGTACCTGACGGTCGTCGTCGACGACCTGGCCAAGCGCGGGCTCGTCGAGCGCCACCCGCACCCCACCGACCGCCGCTGCAAGATCGTCACGGCCACGCCGGAGGGCGCGGCGGCCGCCGCGCGGGCCGACGCGATCCTGGGCACCCCGCCGCCGGTGCTGCGGGACCTGGCCGCCGACGACCTCGCGGCCCTGGACCGCATCACCGCGGCGCTGACGGCCTCCGGCGAGGGCTGACGGCCCCGGGGGCGACCGGGGGCGCTGGGGGCGTCACCGGGACGACGGAACGGGCGCCGGGGCGCCGGCCGTCACCAGGGCGTGCAGCCGGTCGAGACGCTCCCGCGTGGTGTCGTCCGCCGGGGTGTAGGTGACCAGCCGCGGGCCGGGGCCCGGCCCCAGCCACAGGTGGGTGAAGTCGAACGCCAGCAGACCCACTTCGGGGTTGAGGTAGCGCTTGATGTGGCTGTCCGGCTGCAGCACCTCGTGCCGCTCCCACATCTCGCAGAAGTCCGGCGACCCCTGCTGCAGCCGCTTGAGCAGCGCCTTCCACGCCGGTTCGGCCAGGTGCTGCGCCATCGACGCGCGGAACTTCGCGGCCATCAGCCGGATGTTCTCCTCCCGGTCGACCATCCGCTCCCGCCACAGCGGGTCGGTGAAGGCCAGCCACATCAGGTTCCGGTCCTCCGGCGGCAGCGCGTCCAGGTCGGTGACCAGCCGCCCGTACGTGCGGTTGTACGCGACGACGTCGTACCGCCCGTTGACCACCGCGGACGGCAGCGGCTCGAGCCGGTCCAGCATCAACCGCACCGCGGACGACATACCCGGGCAGTCCTGGTGCGGATGCGGGTCCGGGGCCCCGGCCAGGGTGAACAGGTGCCGGCGCTCGGTGTTGTCGAGCATCAGCGCCCGGGCGATCGCGTCGGCGACCTGCCCGGACACCTGGATGTCGCGGGCCTGCTCCAGCCACGTGTACCAGGTCACCCCCACCGCGGCGAGCTGCGCGACCTCCTCGCGGCGCAGCCCCGGTGTGCGGCGCCGGCGCCCGGGCGGCAGCCCCACCTGCTCCGGCGCGATCCGCTCGCGCCTGCTGCGCAGGAACGACGCCAGTTCACGGCGGCGGCTCTCGGCGGCCGCGGCCACCGGGACGTCCGCGGCCGGGGCGGGGGCGGCTCCGGCCGTGGGGGGCAAAACACTCGTGTTCCCGCTCATGTTCCCAGGGTGCGGCATCGGGCAGCCGGTTGCCAGGTGGTCTCTATACCTGGATAAACGGTCTCTGGTACCCCCCTGAGATGGGGTCCAGTGTGGATCACGTGAACGACCGAATGGAACAGACCATGACGTCCCGGGCTCAGGTGCTGCCCCGCGTGACCCGCATCGGAGCCCCCGCCGGAACAACCCCGTCCGCCGCCGCGCACCCCCCGGCCCCGGCGCTCAGCACCCTGGGCCTGCTGACGATCCTGCTGGGCGCCGCGCTGCCGATGGTGGACTTCTTCATCGTCAACGTCGCCCTGCCGACCATCGACCGCGACCTGAACGCCGGCCCCGCCGTGCTGGAGATGGTGGTGGCCGGGTACGGCGTCGCCTACGCCGTGCTGCTGGTGCTCGGTGGCCGGCTCGGTGACATGTTCGGCCGCCGGACCCTCTTCCTGTGGGGCCTGGCGACCTTCGCCCTGACCTCGCTGGCCTGCGGCATCGCGCCCAACGCCTGGACCCTGGTGGGTGCCCGCGTGGCCCAGGGCGCGGCCTCCGCGCTGCTGCTGCCCCAGGCCCTGGCCACCATCCAGGCCGCCACCTCCGGCAGCCGGCGCGGCAAGGCGCTCAGCTACTACGGTGCGACCGCGGGCGTGGCCAGCGTCGTCGGCCAGGTGCTGGGCGGTGTGCTCGTCTCCGCGGACATCGCGGGCAGCGGCTGGCGCGCGATCTTCCTGGTGAACGTGCCGGTCGCGGCGGTCGCGCTGGTGCTGGCCCTCAAGGCGGTGCCCGAGACGCGCTCGCAGCACCCGGCCCGCATCGACCGCCCGGGCACGGTGCTGCTCGGCGCGACCCTGATCACCCTGCTGCTCCCGCTCACCGAGGGCCGCGCGGCCGGCTGGCCGCTGTGGTCCTGGGTGCTGCTGGCCCTGTCGCCGCTGCTGGCCGCCGCGTTCACCGCGGTCGAGATGCGCGGCGAACGCACCGGCGGCAACCCGCTGCTGCCGCCCTCCCTGGTACGGCTGCACAGCGTCCGCAGCGGCCTGCTGCTCATCGTCCCGTTCTGCCTCGGCTTCGGCGGCTTCATGTTCGTCCTCGCCGTGGCCATGCAGAACGGCCTGCACTTCGGGGCGCTGGCCGCGGGCGCGGCGCTGGTCCCGCTGTGCGCGGCGTTCTTCGCCGCCTCGCTGCTCGGCCCGCGGGCCGTGGCGCGCTTCGGCCGCCTGACGGTGACCGGCGGCTCGGTCATCCAGGGCATCGGCCTGCTGGTCCTCGCCGGCACCTTCTTCTGGGGCTGGCCGCACCTGGGCATCTGGGCGCTCGCACCGGGCATGGCGCTCGCCGGCTTCGGCCAGGGCTTCGTCCTCCCGGTGATCTTCCGGATCGTGCTCAGCGAGATCCCGCCGGCCCAGGCCGGTGTCGGCGGCGGCGCGATGGCCACCACCCAGCAGTCCAGCCTCGCGCTGGGCGTCGCCACCCTCGGCACGCTGTTCCTGACGCTGTCCTCGTCGATCGGCGTCCGGGACGCCCTGGTGTGGGCCCTGCTGGCCCAGGTCGGAGCGGTCGTCCTCACCACGGCGATGACGTATCGGCTGCCGCGCACCGTGAAGTGAGGCTCCACTCGGGGCCCGGGGCAGGTCGCTCCACCCGGGCACGGGGCCGCACCTTCGCCCGGGTGTCGGGCCCCGGCCGGGACACGTACCCGGCGGGCCGGGCGCCGGGGCGGGGGAAGCGCCGGGCCGTGTGCCAGGGTGGCTCCTGGGGCGGCCCGGCCCGCACCCGCCGTCCGGCCCGCACGTTCTCCCGGCCCCACTCCCGTACGACCGCCTGAAGGAGATTCAGTTCGCGTATCCCAATGAGCGGTCGAGTCGTCGCGGGTGCTGGGCGGCCAATCTCCTTGAGCCATCTCAACGGCTCCCGCATGTCAGCCACACCCAGCACCCCTGGGTGCTCCGATCCTACGAACGACCAGAGCATCCCCACGAAGAAAGGTATGGACCCGCATGCGTACCCGCACTCTCGGCACCACCGGACCGGCCGTCTCGGCGATCGGGCTCGGCTGCATGGGCATGTCGGCCGTGTACGGCGAGGCCGACGACGCCGAGTCGATCGCGACCATCCACGCCGCCCTGGACGCGGGCGTCACCCTGCTGGACACCGGCGACTTCTACGCCATGGGCCTGAACGAGCTGCTCATCCGCGACGCCCTGGGCGCCCGGCCCGGCAGTCGCGAACAGGCGCTGATCAGCGTCAAGTTCGGGGCGCTGCGGGACGCGGACGGGGCCTGGCACGGGTACGACGGCCGGCCCGGCGCGGTGAAGAACTTCCTCGCGTACTCCCTGAACCGGCTCGGCACCGACCACGTCGACGTCTACCGGATCGCCCGGGTCGACCCGGCCGTGCCGATCGAGGAGACGGTCGGCGCGATCGCCGAGGAGGTGCAGGCGGGACGGGTCCGGCACATCGGCCTGTCCGAGGTCGGCGCGGAGACGCTGCGGCGGGCCGCGTCCACCGCGCCGATCAGCGACCTGCAGATCGAGTACAGCCTGTTCTCCCGCGGCATCGAGGACGAGATCCTGCCGACCGCGCGGGAGCTGGGCATCGGCATCACGGCGTACGGGGTGCTGTCGCGCGGGCTGCTCAGCGGGCACTGGAGCCGGGAACGCAGCACCGGGGCGGACGACTTCCGCAGTCGCAGCCCGCGGTTCTCCGGGGAGAACCTGGACCGCAACCTCGTGCTGGTCGAGGCACTGCGGGCGGTGGCCGAGGGCCAGGGCGTGACGGTCGCGCAGGCCGCCATCGCCTGGGTGCTGTCGCGGGGCGAGGACATCGTGCCGCTGATTGGCGCCCGCCGCAGGGACCGGCTCGCGGAGTCGCTCGGGGCGCTGGACGTCACCCTCTCCGAGGAGGACTTGGCGGCGATCGGGCAGGCGGTGCCCGCCGGGGCGGTGGCCGGGACGCGGTACGACGCGGGGCAGATGGCGCACCTCGACAGTGAACGGTCCGCCTCCCGCTAGGGTTCGCCCCTCCCCAGCGGCACCCGCACACGCTTCAGGCCCCGGGGCTCCCCGTCCCCCATCGGCTTCCGGGCTGCCCCGGCCCGCCGTCGCCGTCCGCCGCCCGGTGGCGGGTCGCTCGCGCTGCGGGCACCTGCCGGGCGAAGCCTGGCGGCCCCCGCGCCCCTGGTATCGCTTGCCGTTCGTCCACTTGTCGGGGGCCGTGCGGAGGCTGTGGCAAGTGGGACGTTACTGCGGTCACATCGGGGCGAAGGAAGACTCATGGGGGGCGTCGCTGTTGTCGCCTCGTGGCGGGGGCTGGAAGGAGTCGGACGATGTCGGTGAGCGAAGTGTCCACGCCGGGGACGGCGGACGTGATCGAGCTGCCTGTGGCCCATGGCGCGCACGCCGCACCCGCCCCGCCCGTCTCGCTCCCCGCGCCCCGCGTGCCGGCCGGCACGAGCCCCGCCCAGGAGCGGCCTGAGCGGCCCTGCCCGCGCTGGCCCGCCTACGTGCTGGTGGCCTGCGGCATCGCCCTGGTGCCGTGGCTGGTGGTACTGGCCACCACGCTGCCGGCGACGGCGACCGCGCCGCACTGGATGGCGGCCTGGGTCGGGCTGGACACGATGGAGGCGGCCGGGCTGGTCACCACCGGCGTGCTGACGCTGCGGCGGCACCCGCTGCGGGTGGTGGCCGCGGCCGCCACCGCGATGCTGCTGGTGGTCGACGCGTGGTTCGACGTCGCAACCTCCACGGGCGGCGACCTGACGGTCGCCCTGATCATGGCCGGCACCGCCGAACTTCCGCTGGCCGCCGTCTGCGCCCTGCTCGCCGTCCGTTCCTCGACCTCGGTGGCCCGGGTCTCCGGGGCCACCGCGGTGGAGGAACGCGCCGGCGACCGGCGCTGAGACGGCACGGAGCCCGGTGGGAGAGCGTTCCCACCGGGCTCCGGACGTCCTGCGGAGCCGGCCCTAGCAGCCGAGCAGACGGGAGCCGAGGTAGCTCTCGACCTGGTCGAGCGAGACCCGCTCCTGCTTCATCGAGTCGCGCTCGCGCACGGTGACCGCGTTGTCCTCGAGGGTGTCGAAGTCCACCGTGACGCAGAACGGCGTGCCGATCTCGTCCTGGCGGCGGTAGCGGCGGCCGATGGCGCCCGCGTCGTCGAACTCGATGTTCCAGTGCTTGCGCAGCGCGGCGGCCAGACCCCTGGCCTTCGGGGACAGCTCGGGGTTGCGGGACAGCGGCAGCACGGCCACCTTGACCGGCGCCAGCCGCGGGTCGAGCCGCATGACCGTGCGCTTCTCCATCACGCCCTTGGCGTTCGGCGCCTCATCCTCGCTGTACGCGTCGAGCATGAAGGCCAGCATGGCGCGGTTGACGCCCGCGGCCGGCTCGATCACGTACGGGAACCACTTCTCGCCCGCCTCCTGGTCGAAGTACGACAGGTCCTGGCCGGACGCCTTGGAGTGCGCGGACAGGTCGTAGTCGGTGCGGTTGGCGAGACCCTCGAGCTCGCTGAACTCCTGGCCGCCGAACTTGAAGCGGTACTCGATGTCGACGGTGCGCTTGGAGTAGTGCGAGCGCTTCTCCGCCGGGTGCTCGTACCAGCGGATGTTCTCCTCACGCAGGCCCAAGTCGGTGTACCAGTTCCAGCGCTCCTGCATCCAGTACTCGTGCCACTTCTCGTCCTCGCCCGGCTTGACGAAGAACTCCATCTCCATCTGCTCGAACTCACGGGTGCGGAAGATGAAGTTGCCGGGCGTGATCTCGTTGCGGAACGACTTGCCCATCTGGGCGATGCCGAACGGCGGCTTCTTGCGCGAGGTGATCTGCACCTGGGCGAAGCTCACGAAGATGCCCTGCGCGGTCTCCGGCCGCAGGTAGGCCAGCGAGCCGGCGTCCTGCGTCGGGCCGAGGTGGGTCGACAGCATGCCGGAGAACTGCTTGGGCTCGGTGAAGGCGCCCTTGGTGCCGCAGTTGGGGCAGTTGACGTCCGCCAGGCCGTTCGCCGGAAGCTTGCCGTGCTTGGCCTCGTACGCCTCCTCCAGGTGGTCCGCGCGGTAGCGCTTGTGGCAGGAGGTGCACTCGGTCAGCGGGTCGGAGAAGGTCGCGACGTGACCGGAGGCCACCCACACCTCGGGGGCGAGGATCACCGACGAGTCGATGCCCACCACGTCGTCGCGCGAGGTGACCATGGCACGCCACCACTGGCGCTTGATGTTCTCCTTGAGCTCGACGCCGAGCGGTCCGTAGTCCCAGGCGGCCTTGGAGCCGCCGTAGATCTCGCTGCTCGGGAAAACGAAGCCACGGCGCTTGCTCAGGCTGACGATGGTGTCGATCTTGTCGGCGGCCACGGTGCTCTCTTCAGTACGACGAAGCGGTCAGTTGTCCCAGATTACCGGCGGGTGCGGGGCGCGTATCAAATCCAATCCTCCACCAGCAAGGACGCGACACGAAATGAAAACGACTATCATATACAACAGGGCTCGGGGCGTCCGCCCCGCGGCGCCGCGCACCTGGCACAATGACAGGCACCCGGACACCTGCGCGACCCCCGTCGCCGGACGCGCCCGGAACCGCGATGCCTGCGGCCCGTTCGCCCGGACGAGAGGAGAACCCGGTGAGCACCACCAAGCACACCGTGCCCGGCCGTTCGACGCGGCAGCGGGCCGCGGTGGCGGCCGCCCTCGACGAGGTGGACGAGTTCCGCAGCGCCCAGGACCTGCACGACATCCTCAAGCACCGCGGTGACTCCGTCGGGCTGACGACGGTCTACCGCACCCTGCAGTCGCTGGCCGACGCGGGCGAGATCGACGTGCTGCGCACCGGCGACGGCGAGTCGGTCTACCGGCGCTGCTCGGGCGGCGGGCACCACCACCACCTGGTCTGCCGGTCGTGCGGCAAGGCCGTCGAGGTGGCCGGGCCCGCGGTCGAGAACTGGGCCGGCGCGGTGGCCGCCGAGCACGGCTTCGTCGACGTGGCGCACACCCTGGAGATCTTCGGGACCTGCGCGGAGTGCTCGACGGCCGCGGCGACTCCGGCGGGGACGTAGCCCCCGCCCCCGGCCGGGCCGCCGAACGCCCTGCCCCTCAGCCGCCTACGCCGTGCCCTCGGCAGCGGCCCCGGCGCCGTCCCCGGGCTCCCCGTCCCGGCCGCCGTTGGGCAGCGCCCCGCCGAACCGGCGGTCGCGGCGCGCGTACTCCAGGCAGGCCCGCCACAGGTCGCGCCGGTCGAAGTCAGGCCACAGCACGTCCTGGAACACCATCTCGGCGTAGCTGCTCTGCCAGATCAGGTAGTTCGAGGTGCGCTGCTCGCCGCTCGGGCGCAGGAACAGGTCCACGTCCGGCATGTCCGGGTAGTACAGGTACTTCGCGAAGGTCTTCTCGTTGACCTTGGACGGATCCAGCCGGCCCTCGGCGACGTCCCGCGCGATGGCCTGGGCGGCGTCCGCGATCTCCGCCCGGCCGCCGTAGTTCACGCAGAAGTACAGGGTCATCGCGTCGTTGCCGACCGTCTGCTCCTGGGCGACCTGGAGCTCCTGGACGACGGACTTCCACATCTTCGGCATCCGGCCGACCCAGCGGATGCGGATGCCCAGTTCGTCCATCTCGTCGCGGCGGCGGCGGATCACGTCCCGGTTGAAGTTCATCAGGAAGCGCACCTCCTCCGGCGAGCGCTTCCAGTTCTCGGTGGAGAACGCGTACAGCGACAGGTTCTTCACGCCGATCTCCAGGCAGCCCTTGAGCACGTCCAGAACGACGCCCTCGCCGACCTTGTGGCCCTCGGTGCGGGGCAGCCCGCGCTCCTTGGCCCAGCGGCCGTTGCCGTCCATCACGACCGCGACGTGCTTGGGCACCAGCTCACCGGGGATCTTCGGCGGCTGCGCGCCGGAGGGGTGCGGGTCGGGCGTCCGGTACGAGGGTCGGGAACGGGCCAGAATCCCGCGACGTGCCATGGTCGTGCTTCTCCTGACGGGTATGAGCTACTTCTCCACGAACCGCAGCGACCGCAGTCCGCGCTCCAGGTGCCACTGCAGGTAGGCCGCGACCAGCCCGCTGCCCTCACGGCAGTGGCGCGGCTCGCAGGCGTCCGCGGTCTCCCAGTCGCCGCCCAGCAGCGCGCCGAGCAGTTCCAGTGACTCCCTGGAGGGTACGACGCTTCCCGGCACCCGGCAGTCGCCGCAGACGACTCCTCCCGCGCCGACCGAAAAGAACCGGTTCGGCCCGGTCATGCCGCACTTCGCACAGTCGTCGAAGCTGGGCGCGTAACCGTTGACGGCCAGCGAGCGCAGCAGGAAGGCGTCCAGCACCAGCCGCGGGTCGTGCTCACCCGCGGCGAGCGTGCGCAGGCCGCCGACCAGCAGCAGGTACTGCTGCACCGCCGGCTCGCCCTCGTGGTCGGTGAAGCGCTCGGCGGTCTCCAGCATCGCGGTGCCCGCGGTGTACCGCTCGTAGTCGCTGACGATGGCGCTGCCGTACGGGGCGATCGTCTCGCCCTGGGTGCACAGCGGCAGGCCGCGGCCGATCAGCTCCCCGCCGCGGGCGAAGAACTGCACGTCGACGTGGCTGAACGGCTCCAGCCGCGCCCCGAACTTCGACTTGGTGCGGCGCACGCCCCGCGCGACCGCCCGCACCCGGCCGTTGCGCCGGGTGAGCAGCGTGATGATCCGGTCCGCCTCGCCCAGCTTCTGGGTGCGCAGCACGATGCCGTCGTCGCGGAACAGACTCATGCGCCCATTCTCCCGTACGGCGGGAGCGATGGGGGCCGGGCCCGGAGAACGGGTCCGGCTCCGGGCGGCCCGCCCGCCGCCACGTGCGACCGCGGCGTCGCGCTCAGCGGTCCGTGCCCGGCGCCACCAGGCCCGACTCGTAGGCGACGATGACCAGTTGGGCCCGGTCGCGGGCGCCGAGCTTGCCCATGATCCGGCTGACGTGGGTCTTGGCGGTGAGCGGGCTCAGCCCGAGCGCCTCACCGGTCTCGGCGTTGTTCAGGCCACGGGCGACCAGCGTCAACACCTGGCGCTCCCGCTCCGACAGGCAGGCCAGCGCGGCCGGCGCCGGGGCCGCGGCCGGGGGGCGGTCGGGCAGCCGCAGCACCCGGGCGATCAGCCGGGCGGTGGGCCCCGGCGACAGCAGCGCGTCGCCCGCCGCGACCGTGCGGATGGCGTCCAGCAGGTCCGCGGGCCGGGTGTCCTTGACCAGGAAGCCGGACGCGCCCGCGCGCAGCGCCGCCAGCACGTTCGCGTCGTCGTCGTAGGTGGTGAGCACCAGGATGCGGACCCCGGCGAGGTCGTCGTCCGCGGCGATCCGCCGGGTGGCCGCGATGCCGTCGAGCTCGGGCATCCGGATGTCCATGACGATCACGTCGGCGCGCTCGCTGCGGGCCAGGTCGATGGCCTCCAGGCCGTTGGCGGCCTGCCCGACGACCTCCATGTCGCGGGCGGACTCCACGAGCATCGCGAACGCGGCCCGCACCAGCGTCTGGTCGTCGGCGAGCAGCACCCGGATGGGCTGCGGCGAGGTCATCGCGGTTCTCCGTGGGTGTCGGTGGTGAACGGCAGGTCCGCGGTCACGGCGAAGCCCGGCGCGTCCGCCCGCGGCCCGGCGGTGAGGCTGCCGCCGACGCTGCGGGCCCGCTCGCGCATCCCCGCGATGCCGTATCCCGCGGGCCGCCCGCCGGCCGGGGGCCGCTCGGAGTCCTCCGGACCGCTGGGAACGGGCTCGGGCTCCGCCCGGTCGCCGCGCGGGCCGGCTCCGGAGCTGATGCCCGCGGAGGTCTCGTGCGGGGCGGCGCCCGGCACCTGCTGGGGGCGCTGGGCGGGGACGCGCGGGGGCCGGCCGCCGTCGTCGGTGATCTCCAGGCGCAGGCCGCCGCCCTCCCCGCTCACGCCGATGGTGACGGTCACGTGCGGGTCGGCCGGTCCGGCGTGCCGCACGGCGTTGGTGAGGGACTCCTGGACGATCCGGTAGGCGGCCGCGCCGACCGCGGGCGGCACCGGTTGGGTGCCGGTGTCCACCGTCAGCGCGACCTGTGCGCCGGCCGCCTCCGCCGCCCGGGCCAGGGACGGCAGACCCGCGAGATCCGGCAGCGGCCCGTCGCCGTCGGCGCGCAGCACCCGCAGCGTCGTACGCAGTTCGGCGCGGGCCTCGCGGCAGGTGTCCGCGATGGCGTCCAGCGCGGAGGCGACGGCGGCGCGGTCCAGGCGTTCCGGGTCGGCGACCAGGATGTGTGCGGCGACGGAGGTCTGCACACCGATCAGCGTGATGCTGTGGGCGAGCAGGTCGTGCAGGTCGCGGGCGATCCGCAGCCGCTCCTCCGCGACCCGCCGCGCCGCCTCCTCCTCCCGGGTGCGTTCCGCCCGCTCGGCGCGTTCCGTGATGGCCGCCACGTAGTTGCGGTGGATGCGGACGACCTCCCCCGCGACCGCGACGGCCACGATCCAGCCGGCGCTCTGCAGCATCTCCGTTCCGGCGTCGGGCTTGCCGATGGCCAGCATCACCGAGGCCATCGCGAGGACGACGGTCGGGACGACCAGGAACGTGCGGCGCGGCGGCCCCGCGACGGCCAGCGCGTACAGGGCGACCATGCTGGAGAGGATCGGCGCCTGCTGGACGTACTGCAGGTAGTGGTACGGCGCGACGCACGCGACCATGCCCAGCAGGCACCACATCGGTGCGCGGCGCCGCCACAGCAGGACGGCGGCGCTGCCGGCCAGCAGGAGCCAGCCGAGGGCGTCCGGGCGGTGGCTGACGTCGCCCTCCGGCAGGAGCAGGGCTTGGGCCGCCTCGGCGAGGAAGACGGTTCCGGCGATTGTTGCGTCGCGCATCCCAACGGGTCGGGCTGCGCCCTGGCGCACCACCACGTTCACCCTTTCCCTCCCTCCCCGGGCGACGGCTCGCCCTTCCCCCGCCTCCGGGCTGCCCCGAACCTACCCGGGCCACGCCCTGCCCCTTGCGGTGCGTTCCCGCCTGCCGCTGGGCTCGGGCACTCGGGGCTTGCCCTGCCCCTTGCGGTGCGTTGCCGACTGCTGCGCCGTCGTGGCTTGTCGCGCAGTTCCCCGCGCCCCTGTTATCGCTTGCCGTTCGTTCGTCTGTTGGGGGCAGTCCGGAAGCGTCTCCTCGGACTGTGCATGACGGGTTCTTCCACACCTTGACCCGGGCGGATGCACATTCCTGCGGGGAGCGCTTCCTCCCCACCCCCTGGCAGTGAAAGTGGCCGCAGGGGGTGTTACCGGGGTACCCCGGTCCTGCCCAGGCGGTCCCATGGACCACCAAGGGGGTGGGGAGGAAGCGCTCCCCGCAAGGACTTGTGCACCCACCCGCCCAGCCGGACAAAAGAACGGTCACGCACAAGTCCGAGGAGACGCTTCCGGACTGCCCCCGGCAAGTGGACGAACGGCACGTGATTCAGGGGCGCGGGGAACTGCGCGAACAGCCACGACGGCGCAGTAGACGGCAACGCACCGCAAGGGGCAGGACGAGCCCCGAAAGGGGCGCGGGGTCCCCCAGACTTCGTCCGGGAGGTGCCCCCAGCGCGAGCAACCCACCACCGGGCGGAGGCCCGGAACGCACCCCCGCGGGGCACCCCGGGAGCCGAACAGGGGAAGCCGGGGGCAGCCCATTACTCGGGGCGGTTGGGCCACCAGAGGCGGGGCCCGAGGAGGACCGCCGCGGCGGGCACCACCAGCGTGCGTACCACGAACGTGTCGAGCAGCACGCCGAGCGCGATCACCACCCCCATCTCCACCATCATCACCAGCGGCAGCGACGCCAGCACCGTGAAGGTCGCGGCCAGCACGATGCCCGCGGACGCGATCACCCCGCCGGTGGCCTCCAGCGCGGTGACCGTCGCGCGGCGCGGCTCCGCGCCCCCGAGCCTCTCCTCCCGCATGCGGTGCATCAGGAAGATGCCGTAGTCCACGCCGAGGGCGACCAGGAAGACGAAGCTGAGCAGCGGCAGCCCGGGGTCCATGCCGTGCAGGCCCAGCACGGGCCCGAACAGCAGGCCGCCGATGCCGAGCGCGGCGGCCCACACCGCGACCATCGCCGCGGTCAGCAGCAGGGGCGCGACGAGGCTGCGCAGCAACCCGGCCAGCAGCAGGAACACCGCGCCCAGCACCAGCGGGACGACGAGTGCGCGGTCCCGCGACGACGTGGACGCGGTGTCCATCCGCTGCGCGCTGGCCCCGCCGACGAGTCCGTGGTCGGCCGCGGTGACCGCCCGCAGTCGCCGGATGGTCCCGTGTTCGGCCGCGCTGTCGGGGATGGCGGAGGGGTAGACGGCGATCTCCGTCCAGCCGCCCGCGCTGCGTCCGGGCGCGGTGCCGGCGACGCCGGCCGTCGTCCGTACCGCGTCGGTGGCCGCCGCGGCCTTCGCGGTGGGGATGACGACCGTCACCGCCTGGGTGCTGCGCCCGGGGAAGGCGTCGTGCAGGATCCGGTCGGCGGCGACCGAGTCGGGCGTGGTGGTGAAGGCGTCGTCCTGCCCGAGCGCGCCCGGGAGGTTGCCGAGGCCCAGGGCGAGGGCGCCGACCGCCGCGAGGGACGCGGCCAGTACGGCCACCGGCCGCCGGGTGACGACCGCGCCGATCCGGTGGTACAGCCCGCGCCCGGTTCGCGACGGGCTCCCGTACGCGGGGATCAGCGGCCAGAACACCCGCCGACCGAGCAGCACGAGCACCGCGGGCAGCAGCGTCGTCATCGCGGCGAGAGAGCACAGGATGCCGACCGCGCCGACCGGCCCGAGTCCGCGGCTGCTGTTGAGGTCGGCGGCCAGCAGGCACAGCAGCCCGGCGACGACGGTCGCGGCCGAGGTGAGCACGGCGGGTCCGACCTTCCGCAGCGCCGCCGCCATCGCCGCGTACGGCTCGGCGGTGCGCCGCAGTTCGTCGCGGTAACGGGAGATCAGCAGCAGGGCGTAGTCGGTACCGGCGCCGAAGATCAGCACGGTCATCACCGAGGAGCTCATGCTGGAGACGGTCAGCCCGAAGCCCTCGACCAGGCCGTAGGTGATGGCCATCGCGGTGCCCGCGGCGACACCCACGACGGCCAGCGGCACCAGCCACAGGAACGGGCTGCGGTAGGTCAGGATCAGCAGCAGGGCGACGACCGCGGCGGTGGAGAGCAGCAGGGTGCCGTCGATGCTGGCGAACACCCCCTTGGCGTCGGCGTCGGCCCCTCCCGGGCCGCCGACCAGCACGGTCAGCCCCGCCGGCCGTCCGTCGGCGAGCCGGGCGCGGACCCGCTCGACCACGTCCTCCGGCTTGCCCGCGCCCTGCGCGATGGCCACCGGCACCATCGCGGTGCGGCCGTCCTTCGCGGTGACGGTGTGCGGTGCGGCGCCGGCGACGGGGTACGCGGCGGCCAGTGCGGCGGTCTGCCGCTGGACCGCGGTCAGGTCGGCGGCGGTCAGCCCGCCGGCGCGCCGGTAGACCAGGACGAGGTCGGTGGCGCCGCCGCCCGGCATCGTCTGCTGGATCCGGGCGACCTGGGTGGACTGGGCGCTCGCGGGCAGGTAGTCGATGTTCTCGTCGTGCTTGACCCCGCCGAGCCTGCCGGCGAACACTCCGGCGACGGCGAGGACGGCGATCCACAGGGCGATGACCGCCCAGGGCAGGGCGCGCCGCCGGGTGCGGGCGGCGGCCGGCGCCGGGGACGGCCGGGTGGGTGGGGAGGGCGGGGAAGTCGGCTCGGCCCGCATCGCAGGGCTCCTCGGGATCGGCTGGTGAGACGTGCACCAGCGTCCCCGCGGATGCGGGGTGTTCGCGTCGCGCGGACGGCCGAGAAGCGTGGTACTCCGCCCGGCTCACCGGGGGCGCGGTACTCCCCGGGGAGTAGCGGGAGGCCGCAGGACCGGCGGCGGCCGGGTCTCCGAGGCGTCCGGGCGCCCCGGGTCAGGAGGCGGTCGCAGCGGCGGCCGTCAGCAGCCGCTCGATCTCGTCGGTGTGCAGCGACAGGCAGCGGCCGATGGCCTCCAGCACCTCGCGTTCGGCGGGCAGGTAGGGGCCGTCGGCGAGGGCGATGTGCGCGCCCTGGAGCAGGACGCGTTCGCGGCCCTGCGGGAGCAGGTGGTCGGCGAGCGGCTCCAGGGCCTCGTGCAGTTCGATGGACAGCCAGCTCCCGCAGCCGTCGACGGCCTCGGCGAAGGAGTCGGGGCCGAGTTCCTCGGAGCGGCGGAAGCGGCCCTCGTCGGCGACGATCGCGGCGAGCAGGCCGAGGAGCTGGTCCTCGGTGCAGTCGCTGAACCCGGCGGCCCGCACCGCGCCGACCGCGGCCTCGCGGGACGCCCGGCCGGACGCGCCGCCGGCGGTGAGCACGGCGAGCGCGATGGTGTGGACGGCGTCCCTGAGCATCGCCGAGAAGCGGGTGGTGGTGGGCCGCAGCAGCACCTCGGCGCCGAACTGCCGGTGGCAGGCGGTGCACTCGATGACGGTGCCGGCCGGGCCGCGGGCGAGCAGCGGGACGTTGAGCACGGTCAGCCTGCGGGTGCCGGATCTGCGGTGGTAGGCGCGGTCGCCGCCGCAGTCGGGGCAGTAGAACTCACCGTCGTCCTCGGTGCGCCATGCCGTACGCACACCCCAGATACACAGCCCCAGCTTCATGTCGCTGCACCCTCCGGCCGGCTTCGTCCCGGTACGCACCCCTGCTGCGGCCGCACACGCGCGAAGCGCCCCCGGCAACGGTGCCGTACTGCCGTGATGTTAGCCACACATCCGGCGCCCGGTCAGTACCGCGTACGGGGGCAATTCACCGGACGGGTACCCGGACGCGCTGCCGCCGGGGCGCGCCGGCGCGGCGCGCGGGGGCACGACGGGCCTTTCGCGGGGCGGTGTGCGCCCCGCGAAAGGCCCGGGCGATCAGCGGAACGCGCGGTTGACGGCGGAGACGACCGCCTTCAGCGAGGCGCGCGTGGTGTTGGGGTCGATGCCGATCCCCCACAGCACGCGTCCGTCGATGGCGCACTCGATGTAGGAGGCGGCCTGCGCGGACGCGCCCTCGCTCAGGGTGTGCTCGGAGTAGTCCAGCAGCCGGGCGTCGACGCCTACCGCCGCCAGCGCGTCGAAGAACGCGGAGATCGGGCCGTTGCCGGTACCGGTCAGCGTCGTCTCCGCGCCGTCCACCACGGCCTCGACGGTGAGCGCGTCGGTGCCGTCGCTGGAGGTCGAGGCCTGGGCGGAGCGCAGCGTGATCCGGCCCCACGGGTTGTCCGGGGTGGGCAGGTACTCGTCCTGGAACGTCGACCAGATCTGCGCGGGGGTGACCTCGCCGCCCTCGCTGTCGGTCTTGGCCTGGATGATCCGGGAGAACTCGATCTGCATCCGGCGCGGCAGGTCCAGCTTGTGGTCGTTCTTCAGCACGTAGGCGATACCGCCCTTGCCGGACTGCGAGTTGACGCGGATGACCGCCTCGTAGGAGCGGCCCACGTCCTTGGGGTCGATGGGCAGGTACGGCACGGCCCAGGTGATCTCGTCGACGGTCCGGCCGGCGGCGGCCGCGTCGGCCTCCATCGCCTCGAAGCCCTTCTTGATGGCGTCCTGGTGGGAGCCGGAGAAGGCGGTGTAGACGAGGTCGCCCGCGTAGGGGTGGCGCGGGTGGACCTCCATCTGGTTGCAGTACTCGGCGGTGCGGCGGATCTCGTCGATCTCCGAGAAGTCGATCTGCGGGTCCACGCCCTGGCTGAACAGGTTCATGCCCAGGGTCACCAGGTCGACGTTGCCGGTCCGCTCGCCCTGGCCGAACAGGCAGCCCTCGATGCGGTCCGCGCCGGCCATGATCGCCAGCTCGGCGGCGGCCACCGCGGTGCCCCGGTCGTTGTGCGGGTGGACCGACAGGCACACGTGCTCGCGGCGGGACAGGTTGCGGGACATCCACTCGAACCGGTCGGCGTGCGTCGACGGCGTCGAACGCTCCACCGTGGCGGGCAGGTTGAGGATGATCTCGCGGCCCTCCTCGGGCTGCCAGACGTCCATCACGCCCTCGCAGACCTCCAGCGCGAAGTCCAGCTCGGTGTCGGTGAAGATCTCCGGACTGTACTGGTAGCCGAAGACCGTCTCGTCGCCGAGGATCTTGTCCGCGTACTCCATCACCAGCCGGGTGCCGTCCACCGCGATCTGCCGGACCTGCTCACGGCTGCCCCGGAAGACGACCCGGCGGAACACCGGCGCGGTGGCGTTGTACAGGTGCACGGTGGCCTGGCGCGCGCCGCGCAGCGACTCGACGGTCCGCTCGATCAGTTCCTCGCGGGCCTGCGTCAGGACGGAGATCGTCACGTCCTCGGGGATCGCGTCCTGCTCGATGATGGAGCGGACGAAGTCGAAGTCGGTCTGGCCGGACGACGGGAAGCCGACCTCGATCTCCTTGTAGCCCATCCGCACCAGCAGGTCGAACATCTCCCGCTTGCGTGCCGGGGACATCGGGTCGATCAGCGCCTGGTTGCCGTCCCGCAGGTCGGTGGACAGCCACCGCGGGGCCTTGGTGATCCGGGCGTCCGGCCAGGTGCGGTCGGGGATGTCCACCTGCTCGTACCGGCCGTACTTGTGGATCGGCATCGCGGTGGGACGCTGGCGCACGGAGGCGGCGGTGATGGGCGTGGCGCGGCCGACGCGGTTCGGTGTGGTCATGGGGGCTCTGGCTCCTCGGAGGTCCGCTGGGGACGGCCGACGGCTGGAAACGCCGAACTCCGCGGGGAGGGGGTCGGCCTACGACTACAGGCCCTCGCCGCGGCAGCTAAGGAGAAGCAGCCCGAAACACATGATGGGTCGACCATAGCCGCTCGCCGCGGGATCACACAGCCGATGCGGGTGTCCTCTCAGTATGCAAGACGGAGGGACGCGTCCAGGGAAAGGGTGATCATTCCCTCCTTTTCGTGGATCATGACCGCGACTCGTGACAGTACGTAGGGAAAGTGCCACATTGCGCACATGGGAGTTTTCTGCACGATCGTGCCGCCGCACGTCCTCGACGCCCTCGCCCGCTCCGACGACGCCGCGCTGTCCGGCACCGCGCGCCGCACCCTGGAGCACGACGCACGCGAGCGCACCCGGCGGCGGCTGAACACCGTGATCGGCGCCGCCGGCGCCACGGATGCGGCCTCCGGCGGGCCGGCGACCGGCCTCTCCGGGGAGCCGCAGCGCACCGTCCACGACGCCCGGCACAAGGACAGGCTGCCCGGGAGAACCGTCCGCGCCGAGGGCGCGAAGCCGTCGAAGGACGGCAGTGTCAACCGTGCGTACGACGCCCTGGGGGCGACCTTCGAGACCTACCTCAAGGCGTACGGCCGCCACTCCATCGACGGGCGCGGGCTACCGCTGGTGGCCAGCGTCCACTACCTGCAGGACTACAACAACGCGTTCTGGAACGGCGAGCAGATGGTGTTCGGCGACGGGGACGGCCGGATCTTCCTGGACTTCACCATCCCGCTGGACGTCATCGGCCACGAACTGACCCACGGCGTCACCCAGTACAGCGCCAACCTCGACTACTACGGGCAGTCCGGCGCCCTCAACGAGTCGGTCTCGGACGTCTTCGGCAGCCTGATCAAGCAGTACGCCCTCGGGCAGACCGCCGACCAGGCCGACTGGCTGATCGGCGCCGGGCTGCTCGCCCCCGCCGTGCACGGCCACGCCCTGCGCTCGATGAAGGAGCCCGGCACCGCCTACGACGACCCGAACCTCGGCAGGGACCCGCAGCCCGGATCGATGAGCGGCTACGTCTCCACCTCCGAGGACAACGGCGGCGTCCACATCAACTCCGGCATCCCCAACCGGGCCTTCTACCTGGCCGCGGCCGCGCTCGGCGGCCACGCCTGGGAGCAGGCCGGCCAGATCTGGTACGACACGCTGACCGGCGGCTCGCTCTCCTCGCACGCCCAGTTCGCCGACTTCGCGGCGGCCACGGTCGCGTCGGCCATCGCGCGCTACGGTGAAGGGGAGCAGTCCCGAGCGGTCACCGCGGCCTGGCAGGAGGTCGGCGTCGTCCAGGCGGCCGCCGGATCGGCGGTCCCCCGCCAGCAGCCCGGCGAGCAGACCCAGGAGGCGTGAGCAGCCCATGCGCATCGAGGTGGTCCGCTCCGGCGGCCTGGCCGGCATCCGCCGCCACGCCGCGCTCGACACCACAGGCCGCCCGGACGCGGGCCACCTCCACGCTCTGGCCGAGGCCGCCCTCGCCCCCGGGATGCCGCAGGCGGTGAACCCCGACAGCTTCGGCTACGACATCACCGTCGACTCCCGCACGGTGCACTGCCGGGATCCCCATCTCAGCGACGCCCAGCGGGAGTTGATCAGCCTGGTGCTGGGCGAGGGCGCCTGACCGCACCGCCGCCGCATCACCCGGCGGCCGGGGTGCCCGGGTTGCCGGACGTGCCGGTGCTGCCCGGCGTCAGCCGCCCAGCGCCCGGACCATGTTCATGATGGTCTCGATCTGGGCGCCGCCCTTGATCGGGTAGTTGGTCGCGCCCAGGTACCCCCACCAGTCCCAGCAGCCGTACGGGTTGGCGCCGGTCGGGATCGCCTGCGGATACAGGACGATCATATGGTTGGTGTCCGCGTACTGGTCGAGGTTGGCGCGGTCGACGAACGCGGTGCCGACGTCGCTGTGGTCCTGCGCGCAGCCGTGCAGCGCCACCATCAGCCGGCAGCTCTGGCCTGGCGTGCAGGCGGCGGGCACGTAGGCGAAGCCGGTGGAGTCCATGCTCAGGCCGCCGGCCAGGCCGTTCACGGCGTAGTCGTCCTGGCTGAACGCGACCAGCGTTCCGGTGAGCGGGCCGGTGTTGGGCGCGGTCACCGAGCCGAACAGGGTGCGCAGGAGCGTGTTCTGCGGGTCGGTGCCGCAGTTGTCGAGGTACGGCGAGGCGGTCGCCGTGCAGCCCAGGGTGCCGTAGGGCGTGACCCAGCCGTGGCCGGCGGTGGAGCCGCTGTCGTAGGTGACGTTCGCGCCGAAGTGCCGGTAGAACGCCACGCCGTCGTCGCTGACCGGCGCCTTGACCGTGGTGTCGTTGCCGCCGTGGAAGACGTACACCGGGCGCCCGGACAGGCTGGAAACGGGGTCGGTCCAGCCGTACGACGACCACAGCGACGCGTCGGCCTCCAGCGTGCCGAGGTGGTCCGGGTACACGTCGTCGCCGCAGCCGTAGAGGGCCTGCGCGGCGTTGTTCTGCGCGCAGTAGTAGGGCCCAGCGCCGAACACCGCGGTGCCCTTGACCGTACGGGAGTAGGCCACCTGGAGCTGCCCGGCCATGTACCCGCCGGACGAGACGCCGGCGACGTACACCCCGGAGACGGTGTGCCGGCTCAGCCCGCCGGCGGTGGGCGGCACGGTGTACAGCGTCGGGGTGGCCGCAGGAGTCGCCGCCGCTGGTGCCGCGGGGACGGGCGCGGCCTGGGCGGTCGCCGGTAGCAGGAAGGCCGCGGCGGCGAGCGCCAGGGCCGCGGTCCGGAACCTCGTCTTGGGGGATCTCGCTGACGGCACGTTCATCGCAGCCTCCGCATCGCCGGTCCTCGCAGGACTCTGAGCACGGTAGGCCCGCCCACCCTGCGGCACGATGGGCGCGACCCCCACCCCGGGAGGCCCGCTCATGTCGCCGCCCACCAGTCCGCCCGGAGACACACCCGGCCGCATGGCTCACCGCTCCGCCCGGGGTCGTCGTCGCGCAGGAGCTCCGGCCGTCAGGCGGCGGGCGGCGCGTGGAGGGCCGAGAGCAGCCAGGCGTGCGCCGCGCCCGGCGTCGTGTGGGCCGGGCCGGCCAACTCGGCCACCAGCGACCAGTAGCGATCGATCCGCGGGTCCGACGCGAGGACCGGCCCGAGCCGCCGCCGGAAGTCCGCCGTGTCCCGCGACCCGCCCGCCAACGCGTACGCCGCGACGAAGCAGTCCAGCGCCTCGCCGGCCTCCGGCGCCCGGCCCGCCCGCACGTGCGGCGCCGCCAGCGCGTACGCCTCGTCGAGCCCGTGGTACAGCACGGCCGGCCGGAACCCCCGGTCGGTCCGGTGCGCCGCGGGCTGCCCGCGGTCGGCGTCCCGGCACTCCCCCTGCGTCATGGCGTGCAGCCGGGCGAAGGCCAGCACCTGGCCGGGCGTCGGGTCGTCGGGGATCGGCGGCACCGACCGTTCCACCACCAGCGAGACGACCTCGGCGGGCAGCCGCGCCGGCAGCCACCGCCGCCAGAACCGCGCGATCACCGCCGTGCTGGGCGGCGTCGGCACCGCGCCCACCAGCCTCAGCCTCTCCGCCCGTTGGGCCGGCGTGCACTCGGTGAGCAGCTGCAGCGCGGCCTCCCGCCACCGCAGGGCGGCCAGTTGGGACCCCACCTCACCCAACTGCCGCACCACGGCGTCCTCCAGAGCGCCGTCCAGCCCGTCCTCGCGGTCCAGGACCCGGCGCACCTCGGGGACCGGCAGGTCCAGCGCGCGCAGCGAGCGGATCATCCTCAGCCGGTCCAGCGCCTCGGGCCCGTACCGCCGGTGGCCGCCCGCACTGCGTGACGCCTCCGGCAGCAGTCCCAGGTCCGAGTAGAAACGGACCGTCTTGACGGTGACGCCCGCCAGCGCGGCGAGCTCCCCGATGCTCCACGAGCGGTCA
This sequence comes from Actinacidiphila acidipaludis, assembly GCF_019890725.1. GTDB lineage: Bacteria > Actinomycetota > Actinomycetes > Streptomycetales > Streptomycetaceae > Actinacidiphila > Actinacidiphila acidipaludis. Next base: position 93,082 of record NZ_JAINZZ010000007.1, on the reverse strand, counting down.
GCGGTCACGGCTTGAACCTCCCTCAGGGGGAGTTCCTACCGTACCGGCGAGCGCGGGCGGCGGACGTGCCGTCCCGCGGAGCCACGAGGTGCGAGGAGACGCTGATGACGTCGTCGACAGGGGCAGCGGCAGAAGGCCGGGCCGGGACAGCGGCTGGTGACCGGGCCGGGGCTGCGGCTGGTGCCCGGGGCAGCGCAGCCCCGACGGTGTTCGTGCTGGTCCCGGAGATCCACACCGGCGCCTGGGTGTGGGACGAACTGGCCGTCCGGCTTCGCGAGTCGGGGGCGGGGGTGTGGGCGGTCGAGCTCAGCGGGACGGGAGCCGCGGATGGCGATGCGGGCAGCACGTTCGTCGCAGGCAGCACCCGGACTGCCGACGCAGCCGCCACCACCCCTGTGGACCTGGAAACCCACATCGCCGACGTGCTCGCGGCCGTCGACGCCCTCACCCCGCCCGGCGACGGGGACGCGGCCGGCCCGGACCAGTACCTCGTCCTGGTCGGGCACGGCTACGGCATCCACCCGGCCCTCGGTGCGGCCGACCGCCGTCCCGGCCGCGTGGCCCGGATCGTCCATCTGGACACCGGCAGTCCGCAGGACGGCGACCCGCCCCTCGCCCTCGGCGCCGACCAGACGCTGCGCGAGCGGCTGACCGGCCCCCACCTACCGCCGCCCGCGGCCGGTGACCTGCAGCGGTGGGGCAGTCTCGACGGCGTCCCGGCGGACGCGCTGGCCCTGCTGACCAGCCGGGCCGTCCCGCAGCCCACGGCCACGCTCACCCAGCCGCTGCGGCTGACCGGCGCGGCGGCGGGCGTGCCCTCGACCGGAGTGCTCTGCACGGCGAACGGGACCAGCATCGCGCTGGTCGAACTGCTGGTCGGCATGGGCGATCCGCGGGTGCTGCCACTGGTCGACCGCCGCGTCCGGTTCTTCGAACTCGCCACCGGGCACTGGCCGATGCTCTCCCGTCCCGCCGAACTCGCCGCCGTGCTGCTGGAGGCGGCCGAGGGTGGCGGGCAGCGCCTGACGCCGCGCGCGGAAGGGGCCGCCGCGCCGCCCGGTACGTTCCCGCTGGACGTTGCCGAACGCCCGCGGGAGCGGCACGGCCGCGTGGACCTGCATCTGCCGGAGGACGAACAGCCCGTCCCCGCCGTGGTGTTCGTGCACGGCGGACCCGTTCCGGCGGACGGCCGGCCGACGCCCCGGGACTCGTCGACCTTCCTCGGCTACGCCCGGTACGCGGCGTCGCTGGGCGCGGTCGGCGTGACACTGGACCACCGGCTGCACGACCTGTCCGGATTCGAGCGGGCGGCCGAGGACGTCGCGGCGGCCGTCGACCTCGTCCGCGGGCATCCGCGGGTCGACGCCGACCGCGTCGCCCTGTGGTTCCTGTCGGGCGGCGGCGTGCTGTCGGCGGAGTGGCTCGCGGCGCCGCCGAAGTGGCTGCGCTGCGTGGCACTGACGTACCCCGTCCTCGCACCGCTGCCGAACTGGGGGCTGGCCGCCGACCGGTTCCGCCCCGCGGAAGCCCTGCGCGGCGCGGGCTCCCTGCCCGTCGTACTCACCAGGGTGGGGCAGGAGCTCCCCGAGATCGCCGCCACCGTCGAGGAGTTCCTGACCGCCGCGAAGGAGTGCGCCGCCGACGTCGAGGTCGTCGACGTGCCGGACGCCCGTCACGGGTTCGAGACGCTCGACCACACCGACGGGACACGGGCCGCCCTGCGGCGGGCGATGACCTCGGTGCTCCGCCGGCTGGAGCCGCACGGCGGGTCCGGAGAGCGCTGAGCCCCGGGCCCGCGCCCGGGTCAGAAGAGCGGCTCGGCGTCGTGCTGCGGGCGGTTGGGCAGGGCGTCGAGTCGCGCGGTGCGGCGGGCGCCGGGCGGGGACGGCTCCAGGGACCAGCCGGTGAGCCTGCGGGTGTCGAGCAGGACGAGCCCTGGGGCGTCGCCCGCGTCCTCCAGGTAGAGGTCGGTGCCGATCCGGCAGGCGATCCGGCCCGCGACGACGGCGCCCGGGCTCAGCGGTGCGACGGCGGCGCGCGGGTGCAGGCCGTCGCCGGGCAGGCCGTACGCGGCCGCGTGATCGGTGACCTGCGGGTCGCGGGGCTGCTGGCCGGCCGGGGGCCAGTCGGAGAGGGCCCGGACGCGTGCGGCGAGCGACCGCAGTTCGGCGGCGCGGCCGTCCGCGGTGCCGGGCCGGCGACGGGCGTCCCGTTTGCGCTCGGTGGCGACCCGGTCCGGAAGACCGAGCGCGGCGCCCAGCACGTGTTCGCTGCGGCGGGCGGACATCAGGGTGCCGGAGGACAGGAACAGCGAGGCCAGCGCGCCCTGTTCGAGAAGGCGGGTGCTGCCGCGTCCCGCCCCCGTGATGCCGACCTTCACGGCACTGCCGTGGTGGGCCAGGTACACGGCGAACGTGCGCGGGTCGTCAGGCCGGGTGTCCGCGGCGATCGAGTTCGAGCGGTCGAGCACGGCGCACTCCGCGCACTGGCCGGACCGGGCCTGCGGCGGCAGCACGGCGCCCTGGACGCACCGGACGCGCCGCCCGGCCCGCCACACGCCGAGGCAGCGCCGGTCCTCGCCGACCCGGAAGGCCGGCTCGGCGCCGAGGAGCAGGCCGCTCGCCCGCGACCGCCGCACGCGACCGTCGGTGACCCACTCCATGACCGCCTCGCCGTCCCGCCACCCCATCCCCCCGGCCCGCCACCCCGCGCCCGTCTCCCTCCGCCCGGCCTGCCCCTGCTGCCCGTTCCCGCTCATCGCCCCCACGCTACTGCGGGGGTCCGACAACCCCGTCGCATCGCCGAGGGCCGCCCTCCGGGCGCACCCCGACCACCCGCTCGTGTCCGTCTCCCGCCGCACGGCAATGGCCGGTCCCGGGCCCTTGGGCCCGGTGCGACCCTGAGTAGCATCGACGGGCACGGTCCGCAACGTCCTCGCCGCCGGGAGTCAGTCGTGACGCGCGCCTGGAGCCCTGATCCGTCGGCCGGCTTCGCGCGCCGGCTCGGAAAGTCCGCCGCCGGACCCGGCCACTCCGACGACGACAACAAGTGCCCGGACATCTGGGAGTTGAGCAACGGCGACATCGCCGTGATCGGACGGGACCTCACGGCCGGCTACGCCGGGCGCCTTCCGGAGAGCGTCCGGCTCGGCCCGGACGAGCGGCTCGCCGTCATCCCGGGGGACATGCTCGCCGCGGCGAAGCAGGACATCCCCGACGCCTGACCTCCGCCCGCCCGCCCCCAGGCCCCCTCCCCGGCGCCCGGGTTCGGGCTCGGGCGGAGTCGCAGACCCCCGCGGAAGGCTCAGGCTCAAACCGGTCAGCGCGTCACCGTCGGGGTCCGGGGGGCCGACGACGCGGTGGGGGTGTCGGCCTGGGCGTGAGGGTGGGACGGGCGCACGGCCAGCAGGACGGCGACGCCGCCGGCCAGCGCGGCCGCCGCGGCCAGCAGCGAGATGCGGTCGATGCCCGACGCGTAGCCCGCCCGGACGGAGGGGGCCGACCGCAGCCGTGCCGTGAACACCGCGCCGAACAACGCGATCCCCAGCGTCAGGCCCAGCTGCCTGAAGGTGTTGACGGCCGCGCCCGCCATGCCCGCCCGCGCGGCCGGGACGGCGTCGACGGCGGCGGAGACCAGCACGGGCGTGGCGAGCCCGACCCCGGCGCCCGTGATCGCGAGGCCCGCGAAGAGCGCGGACTGCCCGGACCCGGTGTGCACCGAGCCCCACAGCAGCAGCGAGCCGGCCGCGATGACGAGCAGCCCCACGCCGATCGGGATGCGCGGCGCCAGCTTGTGCATGTGGCGGCCGGCTGCCGCCGCCACCACGAAGGACGTGCCGGCCAGCGGCATCAGCGCCAGGCCGCTGCGCACCGGGCTGAGCCCCAGGACGTTCTGCAGCCACAGCGAGACGAAGACCAGGCCGCTGAACGCCGCCATCTGGTAGAGCAGCGCGCCGGTCAGCAGCCCCGCGAAGGCCGGGCGGCGCAGCAGGGCCATGTCCAGCATCGGGTGCGGCGAGCGCAGTTCGACCGGGACGAAGGCCACCGCGGCGGCCCCGGCGACGACGAACGCCGCCACCGTCAGGCCGTCGCTCCAGCCGTGTTCGCCGCCGCGGATCAGCGCGTACGTCAGCGAGGCGGCGGCGAGGGTGAAGACCAGGGCGCCGGGCACGTCGAGGCGGCCCGCGCCGCGCCGTCCGGCCGGCAGCACCCGCAGGGTCAGGGCCACCGCGGCGACCGCGATCGGCAGGTTCACCAGGAAGATCGCCTGCCAGCCGAAGCCCTCGGTGAGCAGGCCGCCCAGGATGGGTCCGGCCGCGGCCGCGGCGCCGTTGACCGCTCCCCACACGCCGAACGCGATGCCGCGGTCCCGGCCGTGGTAGGTCATCGACACCAGGGCGGCCGAGGTCGCGAACATCGCGGCGCCGCCCGCGCCCTGGACGCCGCGCGCGGTGATGAGCACCGCCGCGTTCGGCGCGAGGGCGCAGGCCAGCGAGGCCAGCGCGAAGACGGTGAGGCCGGCCGCGTAGAGCCGGCGGTGGCCGAAGAGGTCGGCGAGCGACCCGGTGACCATCAGCAGGGCCGCCAGCGCCAGGGCGTAGACGTCGATGACCCACTGCAGTGAGGTGAACGAGGCGTGCAGGTCGTCGGCCATCCGCGGCAGGGCGACGTTCACGATGGTGACGTCGACCAGCAGGATGAAGGCGCCCAGGCAGATCGCCACGAGGGGCAGCCACTTGCGCATGGGTGGAACTCCGTTTCCCCGATTCGGTGAGGTGGCCGGCGACGGTGCCGGCGAGGTGCGCGGCGGAGGTGCCGCCGGGGTGGGCGGCGACGGATGCCGCCGGGCTGTCCGGCGGGGGTCCGCCGAGATGCCCCGCGGAGGACCGCCGGGCTGTCCGGCGGGCGCCGGTGACTCCACGATCGGGTGCGGGAGCGCCACGCTCCCAGCCACAGCGTCCCTCCTGGCGGAATCCGACATCGGTTACGTTGGCGAGATGAAATCCGACACCGCGTGGGTGCCGCTGAGCGACCTCGACGAGCTGGACCGGGGGATCGTGCACGCGCTGCAGATCGACGGCCGGGCCGCGTTCAGCAGGATCGCCGAGGTGCTGGGCGTCTCGGACCAGACGGTCGCCCGGCGCTACGGGCGGCTGCGCGGCTCGGGGACGCTGCGGGTGCTGGGGCTGGTGGACCCGCTGCGGATCGGGGTCACTCCGTGGTTCGTCCGGGTGCGCTGCACCCCGGACGCGGCGGCCTCGGTGGGCGAGGCGCTGGCCCGGCGCCTGGACACCCGCTGGGTCTCGCTGATCTCCGGCGGCACCGAGATCTTCTGTCTGGTTCAGCCGGCCGGGCCCGGCCACGACGAGCTGCTGCTGCAGAAGCTGCCGCGCACCCCGCGGGTGCTGGAGGTGGTCGCGCACGCCCTGGTGCACGTGTTCTTCGGCCAGGACCTGAGTCCGGTCAGCCGCAGCGGCCCGCTCGACGCGGCGCAGGTGGCGGCCCTGTCCCCGGCCGACGCGCCGGAACGCCCGGCGGTGGCGGTGACCGACCCGTTCCTGCTCGGCCCGGCGGACCGGCGGCTGCTGGACGTGCTGGCGGAGGACGGCCGGGCCCCGGTGGCCGAACTGGCCGCCGCCACCGGCTGGTCGCAGTCCACGGTGCGGCGCCGGATGTCGGAGCTGCGCGCGGCCGGCGCGCTCTACTACGACCTGGCCTTCGACGGCGACACCCACGACACGGCTATGCGCTCGGCCCTCTGGCTGGAGGTCGAACCCGCACGGCTCGCCGAGGTCGGCGAGGCACTGGCCCAGCACGAGGAGGTGGCCTTCGCCTCGGCCACGACGGGCTCGGCGAACATCTACGCCGCGATCAACTGCCGCAATCCCGCCGCGCTCTACCGCTACCTGACCGGGCCGGTCGCGCGGCTCCCCGGTATCCGCAGGACGGAGACGGCTCCGGTGCACCGGATGCTCAAGGGGCCCGGCCCGCTCTACGACCCGCGGCGCACCCGCTCGCCCTCCTGAACGGGGACGGCGCGATCAGCGACCGGTCCACGCGGCCGCCCGCGGTCTCCGGGTCAGAAGCCGAGCCTGCGCAGCTGCTTGGGGTCGCGCTGCCAGTCCTTGGCCACCTTCACGTGCAGGTCGAGGAAGACCGGCGTGCCCAGCAGCGCCTCGATCTGCTGGCGGGACTTGGTGCCGACCTCCTTCAGGCGGGCGCCCTTGGGGCCGATGATGATGCCCTTCTGGCTCGGCCGCTCGATGTAGAGGTTGGCGTGCACGTCGAGCAGCGGCTTGTCGGCCGGCCGGTTCGGCCGCGGGTTCATCTCCTCGACGACGACCGCGATGGAGTGCGGCAGTTCGTCCCGCACGCCCTCCAGCGCGGCCTCGCGGATCAGTTCGGCGACCATGACCTGCTCGGGCTCGTCCGTGAGGTCGCCCTCGGCGTACAGCTGCGGGCCCTCGGGGAGCAGCGGGACCAGCAGGTCGGCCAGCAGCTCCACCTGCTTGCCGCCGACCGCGGAGACCGGCACGATCTCGGCCCACTCCAGGCCCAGGTCCCGGCCGAGCTTGTCGACCGCGATGAGCTGTGCGGCGAGCTGCCGGGCGTCCACCAGGTCGGTCTTGGTGACGATGGCGACCTTCGGCGTCTTCTTGATCCCGGCCAGCTCGCGCGCGATGTAGGTGTCGCCGGGGCCGAGCTTCTGGTCGGCGGGCAGGCAGAAGCCGATCACGTCGACCTCGGCCCAGGTGGTGCGGACCACGTCGTTGAGGCGCTCGCCGAGCAGGGTGCGGGGCTTGTGCAGCCCGGGGGTGTCGACGAGGACCAGTTGGGCCTCGGGCCGGTGGACGATGCCGCGCACGGTGTGCCGGGTGGTCTGCGGCCGGTTGGAGGTGATCGCCACCTTCTGGCCGACCAGAGCGTTCGTCAGGGTCGACTTGCCGGCGTTGGGCCGGCCGACGAAGCAGGCGAATCCGGACCGGTGGGCCGGGGACCCGGCGGTGGAGGGGGTGCGAGCGCTCATGTGCTTCATTCTCCCTGACGCGGGAGGCGCCCGCGGACGCGTCCGCGCGTGACCGGCACCCCGTTCCCCGCGCCGATCCCCGCCGGAGCCCGTCGGAGCCCGCCGGACCGCCCGTCACGTGGTCGCCGTCACACCAGGTGAGCCGCCGGAAACGCCGGCGCAACGTGAAACACGGCGGAAACACGCCCGCCCACGTCCGGTAACGCGCACGCCCGACGCTCGTCACACCGGCGTGCTGGTTCGGACCGGTCCGCCCGTCGCCGCGGCGGGCTCGTTCGGACCGGCCCGCCCGGCACACCGCCCGCCCGCGCCGCCGACCGAAGGGATCCCCTCGTGCTGCTGTCCGCCGGCCCGTCCGCCGTCGACGCGGGCGACACCGCGTGGCTGCTCGCCGCCACCGCGCTCGTCCTCCTGATGACCCCCGGCCTGGCGCTGTTCTACGGCGGCATGGTGCGCAGCAAGAGCGTCCTCAACATGTTCATGATGAGCTTCGTGTCGATCGCCCTGGTCACCGTCGTGTGGCTGGTCGCCGGGTACGCGCTGGCGTTCGGCCACGACGCGGGCGGCCTGGGGCTGATCGGCAATCTGTCGCACGTGGGGATGCACGGCATCGGGCCGACCGCGGTCACCGGGCACGTGCCGACGCTGCTCTTCGCCGCGTTCCAGCTCTCCTTCGCGATCATCACGGCCGCCCTGATCAGCGGCGCGGTGGCCGACCGGGCGCGGTTCGGGGCCTGGGTGGTGTTCGTGCTGATGTGGACGCTGGCCGTATACGTCCCGGTGGCGCACTGGGTGTTCGGAACGGGCGGCTGGATCACCGCCAAGCTGCACGCGCTGGACTTCGCCGGCGGCACGGTCGTCGAGGTCTGCTCGGGCGCCTCCGGGCTGGCCCTGGCGATCGTGCTGGGCCCGCGGCTGGGCTTCCGCAAGGACGCCATGCGTCCGCACAACCTGCCGCTGGTGCTGCTGGGCGCGGGCCTGCTGTGGTTCGGCTGGTTCGGTTTCAACGCGGGTTCCGCCCTCGGCGCGAACGGGCTGGCCGCGGCGGCCTTCCTCAACACCCAGGCGGCGGGGTGCGCGGGCCTGCTGGGCTGGCTGGTGGTGGAGAAGCGCAGGGACGGGCACGCGACGACGCTGGGCGCCGCCTCGGGCTCGGTCGCCGGCCTGGTGGCGATCACTCCGTCGTGCGGCAGCGTCGACCTGCTGGGCGCGGTCGTGGTGGGCCTGGCCGCGGGGGTGCTGTGCTCGTATGCGGTGAGCTGGAAGTTCCGCTGGGGCGTGGACGACTCCCTGGACGTCGTCGGCGTGCACCTGATGGGCGGGATCGTCGGCACGCTGCTGATCGGCCTGCTGGCGACGGCCACGATGACCGGCGGCCCCGAGGGACTGTTCTACGGCGGCGGCCTGGGGCAGCTCGGCCGGCAGGCGGTGGCGGTGGCCGCCGTGGGGACGTACGCGTTCGCGGTCACGTACGGCCTCGGCAAGGGCATCGACCGCCTGATGGGCTTCCGGGCGAGCGAGGACGAGGAAAGGACCGGCCTGGATCTGACCGTGCACGCCGAGACCGCCTACGATCACGGCGTACTCACGCACGGCACGTCGCACGGCCTGCTGCACTCGGGAGCGGCGGCGGCCTCGCCGTTCACCGCGCCCGCCCATGACAGGAGCCCCCAGGGATGAAGCTGGTCACCGCCGTCATCAAGCCGTACAAGCTGGATGACGTGAAGACGGCTCTGCAGGAGATGGGCGTGCAGGGCCTGACCGTCACCGAGGCGAGCGGGTACGGACGGCAGCGCGGGCACACCGAGGTCTACCGGGGCGCGGAGTACCGCGTCGACCTGGTGCCGAAGGCCCGCATCGAGGTGCTGGTCGAGGACGCCGAGGCCGACGCCGTCATCGACGCGGTGGTGGCCGCCGCCCGGACCGGGAAGATCGGCGACGGCAAGGTGTGGGCGGTGCCGGTGGACACCGCGGTGCGGGTCCGCACCGGGGAGCGCGGCCCCGACGCGGTCTGAAGGCCTGTTCCCGAACGCCGGCCCGGACGCCGGCCCGGACCAGGGCCTGAACGCCGGGTCTGAGCGGGGCCTGAGTGGGGCCCGAACAGGGGCCCGACATGCTTCCACCCCCGCGACGGGCGCCGGCCCGTTGGTCAGCCCGCGCTGACGGTGGTGACGACCGTGCCGTCCGGGGCGGCGAGGATCACCGGGGTCTCCGGGCCGCCGAGGTCGCGCACGGCCGCGCGGTCCGCCTCGACGGGGGTCTCGGCCACCGTGACGACCGCCGCGGCCTCCAGCGAGCGGGCGCCGCTGGCGACGGCCATGGCGACGGCCGTCTGCAGAGCGGTGAGCCGCAAAGACTCCAGGGCCACGGTTCCGGCGACGTAGGTGCGGCCGGTCTCGTCGCGCACGGCCGCGCCCTCGGGCACACCGTTGCGGGCGCGGGCCGACCTGGCCAGCGTGATGAGCTTGCGGTCTTCGGGGTTCTCGTCGCTCATAGGCGTGATCATACGGGCCGCCGCCGGACGCTCGTCCCGCGTGCGTCACGCTGTGCGATCGAAGATGCGCGGAGAGCCAACTCACCCTAGCCTGAGGTGAGCAATGTCCCTTTTTGAGGTGATGCGACATGCTGCTGCACATGCCCCTGGTGGTCGCGCTCGCGCTGATCACCTTCTTCCTCAGCCGCAAGGGCGCCCTCAAGGTCAGCCACGCGCTGGCCTGCGGAGCCTTCGGCTTCTACCTGTCGGACACGAGTCTGTCCGGGTCGATCCACTCGGCGAGCGCCAACCTCCTCGGCATGCTCGGCCAGTTCACGCTCTGACGGGACGGCCAGGGGACCACCCGGCCAGCGTTGCCGACGCTCCGTCAGGACTCCGGACGGTCGATGACCCGCCGCCAACTGCCGTCCGGTTGGCGGCGGCAGACCTGCACCCGGCCGCCGGTGCCGTCCTGCGGCCTGGTGGACGTCAGCGCCAACTCGCCGCAGATCAGGGTGGGCAGGGGCTCCTCCACCGGGAAGACCGGCTTGGCGGCCAGCAGTCCCGCGTACAGCTCCCGCAGGGCAGCCGTGCCCTGCGACGGCCGGTCGACGGGGTAGGCCACCACCGCGTCCGGCTCGAAGAGCTCCAGAATGCCCTCCAGATCACCGGAGTTGACCCGGGCCACGAACAGCCGGGCGACGTCCTCGGGATGCAGCGCGCGCTCGCGGTTCTCCGTCATGTCGGCCTCCTCGTTCTCGCGTTCCTTCCGCTTTCCAGGATGGTGGCGCGCGTCCCATAAGTCCAAGATCTGGATCTTCTGCGGACTAGCATGAACGGTTATGGAACTGCGCCAGCTGGAGTACCTGGTCGCCGTCGCCGACGAGGGCGGCTTCACCCGCGCCGCGACCGCGCTGCACGTCGCGCAGCCGGGGGTCAGCGCCCAGATCAGACAGCTCGAACGGGAGCTGGGGCAGCCGCTGTTCGACCGGTCGGCGCGGGCCGTGCGGCTCACCGAGGCGGGCGAGGCCGTGCTGCCGTACGCGCGGGCCGCCCTGGAGGCGGTGGCCGGCGCGCGGCTGGCGGTCCAGGAGCTGACCGGGCTGCTGCGCGGGCGGGTGGCGATCGGCACGGTCACCTCGCTGGGCAGCGACATGAACGTGCCGGGCCTGCTGGCCGCGTTCCACACCGAGCACCCCGGCGTGGAGATCACCCTGACCGAGGACACCTCGGACCGGCTGCTGCAGGGGGTGCTGGACGGGCGCTACGACCTGGCGTTCGCCGGGCTGGCGGGCGCGGCGCCGCCGGGGATCGGCACCCAGACCGTCGTCGACAGCGCGCTGGTGGCCGCGGTCGCCCCCGGCGACCCGCTGGCGCGGCGCAGGTCCGTACCCGTGCGGGCCCTGGCCGACCGGCCGCTGATCGTGCTGCCGCACGGCACGGGCCTGCGGGCGGCGGTCGACGCGGGGTGCGCGGCGGCGGGGATCCGGCCGCGGATCGCCTTTGAGGCGGGCAACCCCGAGGTGCTGGCGCTGCTCGCCGAGCAGGGGCTCGGGGTGGCCCTGCTGCCGGCCGGTCTCGCGGAGTCCCGTCCCCGGCTGGCAGTGGTCGCCCTCACCCGCCCGGCGCTGCGGTCCCGGCTGGTCCTGGCCTGGCGCACGGCTCCCGCCGCGCCCGCCGCCCGCGCCTTCACCCGCCACGCCCGGGCCTTCCTCGCCGCGGACGGCGTCACCCGATCAGGCCCGAGTGAGCAGGCCCCTCGCGGGTAGAACGGTGAGAGGACGCCACGCCCCGCGAGAGGAGTTGCCCCGTGCGCAGCGATTTCGTGCAGCTCGCTCTGACCGAGGACGCGCAGCAGGACATCATCTGGTACTGCATCATCGCGGTGATCTTCATCATCGGGGTGATCTTCGCGATCCGCAGCAACTAGCCCGACGGACCGGTGCGGCTCCGGCGGCCGGGCCGGCCGGCCCCGGCCGCATCACCGGATCAGGAGGGCGCCGGCTCCCCCACCGGCTCGACCAGGATCGTGCCGATGCGGTTGCGCCGGCCCGCCTGCGTCTCCGCGGTGAGCCGCAGCGCCAGCGCCTCGCGCTCCCCGGACGCGTCCTCGGGCAGCGGCACCAGAGCCGTCGCCCCGGGGATCGGCACCCGCCCCAGCGACTTCGCCAGCAGGCCGCCGACCGTCTCCACGTCGTCGTCGTCCAGCAGCACCCCGTACAGCTCCCCGAGATCACCGATGTCCAGCCGCGCCGTGACCCGGTAGCGGCCCTCGCCCAACTCCTCGACGGGCGGGGTCTCCCGGTCGTACTCGTCGGTGATCTCGCCGACGATCTCCTCGAGGATGTCCTCGATGGTCACGATGCCCGCGGTGCCGCCGTACTCGTCGATGACCACGGCCACGTGGTTGCGCTGCTGCTGCATCTCCCGCAGCAGGTCGCCCGCGTTCTTGGTGTCGGGCACGAACGCCGCCGGCCGCATGACCGACGTGACCAGGTCCGACTCCGCGTCGCGGTTGATGTGCACCCGGCGCGCGAGGTCCTTGAGGTAGACGAAGCCGACCACGTCGTCCTCGCTCTCCCCGGTGACCGGGATCCTGGAGAACCCGCTGCGCAGCGCCAGCGTCATCGCCTGGCGGACGGTCTTGAACCGTTCGATCATGATCAGCTCGGTGCGCGGCACCATCACCTCGCGCACGATCGTGTCGCCCAGCGCGAAGACCGAGTGCACCATGCGGCGCTCCTCGTCCTCGATCAGCGACTCCGACTCGGCCAGGTCCACCATGGCCCGCAGCTCCGCCTCACTCGCGAACGGGCCGCGTTTGAAGCCCTTGCCGGGGGTGAGCGCGTTGCCCAGCAGGATCAGCAGGCCCGGCACCGGGCCCATGACGCGGGCCAGCGGCAGCAGCACGTACGAGGCGACCGTGGCGGTGTTCATCGGGTGCTGGCGGCCGATGGTGCGCGGCGAGACGCCCACGGCCACGTACGACACCAGCACCATCACGCCGATGGCGACCGCCAGCACCTGCCAGGTCTGCTCGAAGTGCCGGTCGCAGACGACGGTGATGAGCACCGCGGCCGCGGTCTCGCAGCCCACCCGGACCAGCAGCGCCACGTTGAGATAGCGCGTCGGGTCGGAGGCCACGGCCAGCAGGTTCGCCGCGCCGCGGCGGCCCGAGCGCACCGCGTCCTCGGCCCGGAACCGGGAGATCCTGGCGATGCCGGCCTCGGCGCAGGCGGCCAGCCACGCGACGATGACCAGCAGGACAGCAGAAACGATCATTAGAGGTACCGCTCCCCTGGCTTCCCGACCCCGCCGCCGCTCAGTGGGTGGTGGGGGCGGGCGAGGGCCCCTGCAGTCCGCGCTCGGCCCGCCAGTCGTCCAGGATCGCCTTCTGCAGGCCGAACATCTCGGCCTTCTCGTCCGGCTCCTCGTGGTCGTAGCCGAGCAGGTGGAGGACGCCGTGGACGGTGAGCAGCTGCAGCTCCTCGTCCATGGAGTGCTTCGTCGGCGCCTCCTCACCCTGCTTCTTGGCCACTTCCGGGCACAGCACGATGTCCCCGAGCAGGCCCTGCGGGGACTCGTCGTCCTCCTTGCCGGGACGCAGCTCGTCCATCGGGAAGGACATCACGTCCGTCGGCCCCGGCAGGTCCATCCACTGCAGGTGGAGCTGCTCCATCGCCGCGGCGTCCACCACGATCACCGAGAGCTCGGAGAGCGGGTGGATCCGCATGCGGTGCAGGGCATGGCGGGCGGCGTCGAGGACGGCCTCCTCGTCGATGTCCCAGCCGGACTCGTTGTTGACGTCGATCGCCATGGTGGTCGTTCGGTTACTTTCCGTGGGGTCCCGGTGCGGAGCCGTTGGCGTTGTCGAACCGCTCATAGGCGTCCACGATGCGTCCGACCAGCTTATGGCGTACGACGTCGGTGCTGGTGAGCCGGGAGAAGTGGACGTCCTCCACACCCTGCAGGATGTCCTGGACCTGGCGCAGCCCGCTCTTGGTACCGCCCGGCAGGTCGACCTGGGTGATGTCGCCGGTGACGACGATCTTGGAGTCGAAGCCCAGCCGGGTGAGGAACATCTTCATCTGCTCGGCGCTGGTGTTCTGCGCCTCGTCGAGGATGATGAAGGCGTCGTTGAGGGTGCGGCCCCGCATGTAGGCCAGCGGGGCGACCTCGATGGTGCCGGCCGCCATCAGCCGCGGGATCGAGTCCGGGTCGATCATGTCGTGCAGGGCGTCGTACAGCGGCCGCAGGTACGGGTCGATCTTCTCGTACAGGGTGCCGGGCAGGAAGCCGAGCCGCTCGCCGGCCTCGACCGCGGGCCGGGTCAGGATGATCCGGTTGACCTGCTTGGACTGCAGGGCCTGCACCGCCTTGGCCATCGCCAGGTAGGTCTTGCCGGTACCGGCCGGGCCGATGCCGAAGACGATGGTGTGCTTGTCGATCGCGTCGACGTACCGCTTCTGGTTGAGCGTCTTCGGGCGGATGGTGCGCCCGCGGCTGGACAGGATGTTCTGGGTGAGGACCTGCGCGGGGGTCTCGGCGCCCTCCGCGGCGGCGGTGCCGTTGGCCCGCAGCATCGCGATGGAGCGCTCCACGGCGTCCTCGGTCATCGGCTGCCCTGTCCGCAGGACCAGCATCATCTCGTCGAACAGCCGCTGGACCAGTGCCACCTCGGGAGCGTCGCCGACGGCGCTGATCTCGTTGCCCCGCACATGGATGTCGACGTCCGGGAACGCCTGCTCGATCACGCGGAGGAGCGAGTCTCCCGACCCCAGGACGGTGACCATGGGGTGCTTGGCCGGAACGACGAAGTGGGCGCGCGCCTGCTGCGGCGGCTGCGACTGGTGCTTTGTCGGTGTCTGAGTCATGGGCCGGCTCTAGGGCCTGCTCATCCCGCCTTCTGCTGTTCGAGGGTTCCCAGGGGGCCCTGAGGGTTCCAAGGGTACGACGAGAGCGGTCCGCCGCCGAGAGGTTTAGCCCGCTCCCCCTGACCGGCCGTCCGGTCGGGCCGCGTGCACCGTCCGGCCGAATCCGCGGCACGGCCGCCGCCCCGCCGCCGCCCGCCACCCACACGGCCGCGGCCCGCCTCAGGCCGGGCGGAAGCCGATGGTGGGGACGGCCCGGCGCAGCGGGCCGCGGCGCAGGCCGGGCGGCAGGAGGCCGTCGAGGAAGGCGTAGCGGCGCAGCGCCTCGTCGTCGGCGCGGGCCTGGCCGGCCAGCGCCTTCACCTGCTCCCACCACGCGGCGATCTCGATCCAGCCGGGGGCGGACAGCGAGCCGCCGAACTCCTGGACCGACAGGGCCGCGGACAGCGACGCGAAGGCGAGCCGGTCGGCGAGCGGCCAGCCGGCCAGGGTGCCGGTGACGAAGCCGGCCACGAACACGTCGCCGGCGCCGGTGGGGTCCAGCGCCTCGACGAGCAGGGCCGGTACCTCGGCGGTCCGGCCCGTCGCCGAGTCCACGGCGCAGGCGCCCTCGGACCCCATGGTGACGACCGCGAGCGGCACGAGGTCGGCGAGCCGCCGGGCGGCCTCGCGCGGGCAGGTGGTGCGGGTGTAGCGCATGGCCTCCTCGGCGTTCGGCAGGAACGCCGCGCAGTGCCGCAGGCCCTCCAGGTCGGCGGGGTCCCAGCGGCCGGTGTCGTCCCAGCCGACGTCGGCGAAGATCCGGGTGCCGGAGGCGGCGGCGCGGCCGATCCACGCCTCGTCGCTCTCCCCGGCCTCGCCGCCGTGCCCGAGGGAGGCCACGGCGGCGCGGGCCGGCACCGGGCAGACGGGCACGGCGTCCTCGGGCGGCGGCGCCCGGTGGCCGTGGCTGACCATGGTGCGCTCGCCCTCGTACGCCATGGACACGGTGACCGGGGAGTGCCAGCCGGAGACGCGGCGGGACGGGCCGAGGTCGATGCCCTCGCCGCTCTCCAGGCTGTCCCAGCAGTAGTCGCCGTAGACGTCGTCCCCGAAGGCGGCGGCGAGCGTGGTGCGCAGGCCGAGCCGGGCCAGCGCGGTGGCCATGTTGGCGACGCCGCCGGGGCTGGAGCCCATGCCGCGGGCCCAGGACTCGGTGCCGCGCACAGGGGCGCTGTCCAGGCCGGTGAAGATGATGTCGAGGAACACGGTGCCGGTCAGGTAGACGTCGGCCGCCGGGTCCCCGGGGGCGCGCAGCGCCCCCAGTGGGTCGAGAACGGGCTGGTCGTCCATGGTTCACACTGTGCCTGACGGCACGGACAGTGCCCAGGAAGCTCGGGGACGGAGTGGGATGAGGCTCACGGTTCTGGGCGGCGGCGGTTTCCGCGTGCCGCTGGTCTACCGGGCGCTGGCGGGCGCCGGCGGTGCCGGCGGCACCGGGGAGGCCGGCGGCACGGACGTGAGCGAGGTGGTCCTGTACGACACCGACGCGCGGCGGCTGCGGGTGGTGGCCGCGGTGCTGGCGTCGATGCCGCTGCCGGACGGTCCTGGACCCGCGGTGCGGCTGACCGGCGACCTGGACGACGCGCTGCGCGGCGCGGACTTCGTCTTCTCGGCGATCCGGGTGGGCGGCACCGCCGGCCGGGTGCGGGACGAGCGGATCCCGCTGGCCGAGGGCGTGCTGGGGCAGGAGACCGTCGGCGCGGGCGGGGTGCTGTACGGGCTGCGGACGCTGCCGGTGGCGCTGCGGATCGCCGAGCGGGTGCGGGCGGTGGCGCCGTCGGCCTGGGTGATCAACTTCACCAACCCGGCGGGCATGGTCACCGAGGCGATGTCCCGGGTGCTGGGACCCCGGGTGATCGGGATCTGCGACTCGCCGGTGGGCCTGGTGCGGCGGGCGGCGCGGGCGGCGCGCGCGGACCCGGACGCGCCGGGCTTCACCTATGACTACCTGGGGCTGAACCATCTCGGCTGGCTGCGGCGGATGTCGGCCACGCCGGACGGCCCCGACCTGCTGCCGGGCCTGCTGGCCGACCCGGAGGCGCTCGGCGGCTTCGAGGAGGGCCGGCTGTTCGGCCCCACGTGGCTGTCCGCGCTGGGTTCGCTGCCCAACGAGTACCTGCACTACTACTACTTCGCGCGGGAGGCGCTGGAGGCGGTGCGGTCGGCCGCCGCGACCCGGGGGGAGTTCCTGGACGGCCGGCAGGAGGCGTTCCTGGCCGCGGCCGACGGGACGCCCGGCTCGGCGTACGCGCTGTGGGAGGCGGCCCGGCGGGAGCGCGAGGAGACCTACATGGCGGAGAACCGGGCGGCGACCGGCGGCTGGGAACGCGATCCGCACGACCTCGACGGCGGCGGTTACGACCGGGTGGCGCTGGCCCTGATGCGGGCCGTGGCACGCGACGAGCGGACCACGCTGGTCCTCAACGTCCCCGGCGGCGGCACCGTGCCGCTGCTCGACGCCGACGCGGTGGTCGAAGTGCCGTGCTCGGTGGGCGCGTTCGGGGCCCGGCCGCTGCCGGTGGCACCGCCGGACGAGCACCAGGCGGGGCTGATGCTGGCGCTGAAGGCGGTGGAGCGCGCGGCGATCGAGGCGGCCACCACGGGGTCGCGGACCGCGGCACTGCGGGCGCTGGCCGTCCACCCGCTGGTGGACTCGGCGGCGGTCGCCGACCGGATTCTCACGGCGGCCGGCTGGTGAACCCACTCTGAACAGCGGATTAACAGGTCCCGAACACTGACGGTACGTCAGCGATCCCCAACGCGCGTAGACACTCCTTGACCTGCCCAGATCACGGGGTCTAAGTTTCGCCGCACCAACGAGCGTTGAAGGAGCACCGCCATGCCCCGTGCACGTCTGTCCGTCCGCCGCTCCCTGGCCGTGACCGCCGCAGCGGTCACGCTGGGCGCCACCTTCTACGGCGTGGGCGCGGCCAGCGCGGACAACTCCGTGCCGCGCAGCGACAAGGAGATCCCCAACCTCACCAACGTGGTCTCCGACATCAAGGCCTACTACGGCGACACGGTGGACGCCGCGGGCGAGCACCACGCCTCGGCCACCAGCAACTACGCCGAGCAGCTCAAGGGCATCGAGGCCAAGGCCGAGTCCTACCTCGCGCACGCCGGACGGCACAGCGCGAAGCCGGCCATCGTGCTCGACGTCGACGACACCTCCCTGCTCACCTACAACTACGAGCTGGAGGTGGGCTTCAACTACACCCCGGCGAGCAACCAGGCGTACCTGGACAACAAGAACATGGAGCCGGTCTTCGGCATGGACACCCTGGCCAACTGGGCCGCGGACCACGGCTACACGGTGTTCTGGATCACCGGCCGGCCCGAGGCCCAGCGCGCGGACACCGTCCGCAACCTGACGGCCGTCGGCTACACCGCGCCCGTCGACACAGCGCACCTGTACCTGAAGAACTCGGCGAACCCGCCCGCGTACCTGCCGTGCGGGTCGACCTGCACGACGATCGACTACAAGTCCGGGACCCGCGCGCACATCGAGTCGCTGGGCTACACCATCGTCGCCAACTTCGGCGACCAGTACAGCGACCTGTCGGGCGGCCACGCGCTGAAGTCCTACAAGCTCCCCAACCCGATGTACTACCTGCCGTAAGGCGCGGCGCGTTCCGGGTCCCCGGGCGCCCGCCGGCGCCGCGGCCGCGTACGCGGTCGTGACGCCGGCGTCAGCGGCGCTTGGGGACCGGGATGCGCATCAGGTCCTCGGCGACGGTCAGTTCACCGGTGAACCCGGCCGCCCGGGCCTCCGCGGCGAACAGGTCCGGGTCGGTGTAGCGCTGCGAGAAGTGCGTGAGCACCAGGTGCCGCACCCCGCCGTCGCGGGCGACCGCCCCGGCCTGGCCCGCGGTCAGATGGCCGTGCTCGGCGGCCAGCCGGGCGTCCTCGTCGAGGAACGTGGACTCCACCACCAGCAGGTCACAGTCCGCGGCGAGTTCGTGGACGGCGTCGCACAGCCGGGTGTCCATCACGAACGCGAACCGCTGGCCGCGCCGTGTGGCGCTGACCTCGTCCAGGCTCACCCCGCCGAGGGTGCCCTCGCGTTGCAGGCGCCCGATGTCCGGGCCGGTGATGCCGTGCGCGGCCAGCCGCTCGGGCAGCAGCCGGCGTCCGTCCGGCTCGGTCAGCCGGTAGCCGAACGACTCGACGGGGTGCGACAGGCGCGCCGCCGACAGGGTGAACGCCGGGGTGACGGCCAGGTCCCCGTCCCCGGCGACGGGTTGCTCCCGCAGGTCCGCGGTCTCGTAGTACGCGGACGCGTACCGCAGGCGGTCGAAGTAGCCCTGTCCGCCGGCCGGGTAGTGCGCGGTGACCGGGTGCGGCACCCGGTCCAGGTTGATCCGCTGGATCACCCCGGCCAGGCCCAGCGCGTGGTCGCCGTGGAAGTGGGTCACGCAGATCCGCGTCAGGTCGTGCGCGGACACCCCGGCGTACAGCATCTGGCGCTGGCTGCCCTCTCCCGGGTCGAAGAGGATGCCCTCGTCGTCCCAGCGCAGCACGTAGCCGTTGTGGTTGCGCTGCCGGGTGGGGACCTGACTGGCGGTGCCGAGGACGACGAGTTCGCGGGCGGACACGTGTGCGGGGCCCGGCGGTCAGATCAGCCGGTGCAGGTCGCGGCCGCCGAGAACGTGCGCGTGCGCGTGGAAGACGGTCTGGCCCGCGCCCTCGCCGGTGTTGAAGACGATGCGGTAGCCCGTGCCGTCGACCTTCTCCTGCGCGGCGACCTGGCCGGCCTCGCGCAGCACGTCCGCGGTCGCGGCCGGGTCGCCCGCGGCGAGGGAGGCGGCGTCCGGGTAGTGCACGCGCGGGATGACGAGGACGTGCGTCGGGGCCTGCGGGTGGATGTCCCGGAACGCGACGGTGGTGTCGGTCTCGCGGACGACGGTGGCCGGGATCTCGCCCGTGACGATCTTGCAGAACAGGCAGTCGGGCTGAGGTTCTCCCGCCATGTCGGCTCCCCCTCGGGTTCTCGTGACGCTTCGGCTGCGCCGATGCTACCGGCTGGCGGCCTCCCGCCCCCGTACCCGCGCCCGGCCGCCACCGGCCGGGCGCGCGCCCTGGTCAGGGAAGGGACGGCGGCAGTTTGGCGGGGGCGGCCTCCAGGGCGGCAAGGGCCAGGGCGACGGCCTTGTCGAGCTGGGGGTCCCGGTCCTCGGCCCAGTCCTGCG
Source organism: Actinacidiphila acidipaludis (assembly GCF_019890725.1). Lineage (GTDB taxonomy): Bacteria > Actinomycetota > Actinomycetes > Streptomycetales > Streptomycetaceae > Actinacidiphila > Actinacidiphila acidipaludis. The sequence continues at coordinate 73,481 of NZ_JAINZZ010000007.1, read as the reverse complement.
GCGTGGGGACGACCTCGACGTCGGGGTCGGCGCCGTGGTTCTCCAGCCCCCATCCGTAACCCTCCAGCCAGATCGCGTACTTCGGCTGGGTGACCCCCGTCCCGTCGACGAGCTGGTAGCGGCTGTCGATCCCGATGACGCCGCCCCAGGTGCGGGTGCCGACCACCGGCCCGATCCCCAGCGCCTTCAGTGCCGCGGTCACGATGTCGCCGTCCGAGCCGGAGAACTCGTTGGCGACCGCGACGACCGGGCCGCGCGGCGCGTCCTGCGGGTAGCTGAACGGGTGGCCGTGGCGCGGCACGTCCCAGCCGATGATGCGGCGGGCCAGCTTCTCCACGACGAGCTGCGAGGTGTGGCCGCCGCGGTTCTCCCGCACGTCCACCACCAGGCCCTCGCGGGCCACCTCCACCCGCAGGTCGCGGTGGAGCTGCGCCCAGCCGCTGCCGACCATGTCGGGCACGTGCAGGTAGCCGAGCCGGCCGCCGGAGGCCGCGTGCACGTGGGCGCGCCGCCCGGCCACCCAGTCGTGGTACCGCAGCGCCTCCTCGTCGGCGAGCGGCACGGCCACCACGTGCCGGACCGGGCCGCCGCCGGCCGGGGCCACGGTCAGCTCCACGGGCTTGCCCGCGGTGCCGACCAGCAGCGGACCGGGCCCGGCCGCCGGGTCCACCGGGTGGCCGTCCACCGCGAGCAGCGTGTCGCCCGCGCGGACCCCGACACCCGGCGCCGCCAGCGGCGAGCGCGCGTGCGGGTCGGAGGACTCGCCGGGCAGCACCCGGTCGACCCGCCAGCTGCCGTCCTCGGCACGGGAGAGGTCCGCGCCGAGCAGTCCCTGGCGGCGCAGCGGGTCGCGGTAGCCGCCGGGCGGGCTGACGTAGGCGTGCGAGGTGCGCAGGTCGCCGTGCAGCTCCCACAGCAGGTCCACCAAATCGTCGTGGGTGGCCACCCCCGCCAGCAGCGGCCGGTACCGGGCGGCGCCGGCGTCCCAGTCCCGGCCGTCCATGTCGGCCCGCCAGAAGTTGTCCCGCATCAGCCGGTGCGTCTCGTCGAACATCTGCCGCCACTCGTCCGCCGGGCGGACGGTCACCCGCACCCGGCTGAGGTCGACGGTGGCGCTGCTGTCGGAGTCGTCGGAGGAGTCGGCCTTGCTGTCGGCGGGTGTGATCCGCAGGCGCCCGCCGGAGGCGACCAGGACCTTGCTGCCGTCGCCGGTGACCGCGAAGTCGTCGGCGTCGTCGGTGATCTCGTCCAGGTGCAGGCGCGTCAGGTCGTAGCGCTCCAGCAGGGTGCCGGGCGGCTGCGCCTCCGGTGTGGCCAGGGCCGAGCCGAGCGCGCCGAGCAACGGGTGCCGCAGCCACAGCACACCGCCCTTGGCGGCCCGCAGCCCGGAGTAGCGTCCGGCCTCGACGGGGAAGGGCACGATGCGGTCGGCCAGCCCCTCGGCGTCGACCACGGTCGGACGCGGCCGGTCCCCGCCGGAGCCGGTGTCCCCGTCGCCCTGGTCGGCGTCGTCGGCGGGGCGGCCGGCGCCGTCGCCGTCACCGTGGGTGTCGTCGTGGCCGTCGTCGGCGTCGTCGTACGGGCGGCCGTGGCGCTGCGGGCCGAACGGCGACGGCGTGGCGGCGGCGAGGGTGAGCAGGTAGGGGCGGCAGGCGTTGGGGAACGACAGGTCGAAGACGTGCGCGTCGTAGACCGGGTCGAAGGCCCGCTCGGACAGGAAGGCCAGGTGGCGGCCGTCGGCGGTGAAGGCGGGCGCGAAGTCCTGGAAGCGCAGCGGCGTCGCGTCGAGGACGGTCAGGTCCGCGGTGGCGGCGAGCTTGATCTGCCGCAGCGAGCCGGGGCCGGGGTGGGACCACGCCAGCCATCCGGAGTCGGGCGAGAAGGCCAGGTCGGTGGCGTCGCCGGCGTCGCCCGCGATCACCTCGCGGACCTCGCCGGTCTGTGCCTCGACCAGCAGCACCCGGCCGTCGTGGGCGGCGACGGCGATGCGGTGGCCGTCGGGTGAGACCTCGATCTCGTGGACCCGGCCCAGCCGTCCGGCGGCCAGCCGGCGCGGCGCGGTCCCGGCGGGCAGGCCGGTGGCGGGCGCGATCTCCAGCGCGTCGTCGCCCTCCGCGTCGGTGACCCACACCACGTGCTGGTCGGTGCCCTGCTGGAACACCCGCGGGTGGCGGGTACGCACGCCCGGCCGCGCGGCCAGGGCCCGGGCCGGACCGCCGCGGTGCGTCACCCAGTGGGTGGTGCCGCGGATCTCGACCGCGCTGCCGCGGCCGGTGTGGTCGGGACGGGCGTCGCCGAGGTGCTGGGCGGCCCGCACCGGGCGCGGCTGCAGGTCGGTGCGCTGGCCGCCGAGACGGACGTCCAGCGGGCGCGGCTCGGCCTCCAGATCGTCCAGCAGGTGGATGCGGCCCGCGCTGACGTAGGCGATCCGGGTGCCGTCGGTCGCGGCGTGCCGGGCGTAGAAGCCGGTGCCCAGCGGGGTGTGGCGGCGCAGGTCGCCGCCGTCGGGGAGGCTGGAGTACAGCGCGCCCTCGCCCTCGTGGTCGGAGAGGAACGCGATCCGGCCGCCGATCCACAGCGGGCACTCGATGTTGCCGTCGATCCCCTCGTGCACCCGGTGGAACGCGCCGCCGCCGTCCGGGTCCAGCCACAGCTTGCCGGCGGTCCCGCCGCGGTAGCCCTTCCAGTACGCGGCCTCCCGGCCCATCGTCACGGTCTGCAGCAGCACCGCGCCGCCGGGCCCGTGGGCCACGTCGCCGACCGGCCCGTAGGGCAGCCGCGCGGCCGGCCCGCCGTCCAGCGGCAGCCGCCGCGCCCAGGTGCGGCGCGGCGACGCCTGGCCGTGCGCGCTGATCACCACGAGCTCGCCGTCCGGGGTCCAGGTCCGCACGGCCGTACGGGCGTTGCCCCAGTACGTCAGGCGGGCGGACGGCCCGCCGCCGAGCGGCGCCAGGTGCACCTCGGGGGCGCCGTCGCGGGTGGACGTCCAGGCGATCAGCTCGCCGTCCGGACTGATCCGGGGCCGGCCGACAGGCACGTTGTCGGCGCTGACCCGCCACGCCCGGCCGCCGTCGAGAGGCGCCAGCCAGACGTCGTCCTCGGCGGTGAAGGCGATCAGGTCACCGTGCGGGTGCGGGTTCCTGAGATACGACGGCGGCAGGGCCGCCTGCTGCGGCTGCGATGGCTGCGCGGGCTGCGTCGGCTGGTTGCTCACCGGGCCACCCTAACTTCGATCAACTCCGCACCGGGCTGGGCCGGTCACAGTCGCCGAGTCCCCGCACGTCGAAGACGGTCCGGCCGCCCACGACGGCGACCAGCCTCCCGCGCACGCAGGTGTCGTCCAACTGCTCGGTGACGGTGCCCTTCACGGTGATCTTCTGCTGGTCGTCGGTGCGTCCCAGGCAGTCCACCTTCGCCGACCTCGCGCCGGTGGAGGCGCTGCACGAGAGCCACTGCACCTTGACGTGGTCGTGTTTCAGCGCGTGCGTGGCCAGTTGGTCGGTGGTGGCGGACACGGCGCTCGCCCCCAGGCCGTCCGCGGGATCGCACCCGCTGACCACGGCGACGGCGACCGCGCACACGGCAACGGCCGGCCAGACCTTCCCCTTGCGTCCCATCCCCCCACGCTCCTCCGCGCGTTGGGACCGGTCCATCCCCCGCAGGGTCGACGCTGCCCCTACGGGTCTGACGCGCGGGCGCGGGGAACGATCGGCGTCCGAGCCGGCGTCGGCATCGGTGCTGCGGCGCGGGCGTCAGTCCCAGCGGTGCAGGGTGGGGCCGGGCAGGCCGGCCCGCCAGCCCCGCAGCACCTTGTCCGCGCTCGGCACCAACTCCCGCGGCAGCGCGTCGAGTCGTACCCAGCCCACGTGGTCGTGCTTGCCGGGCTCCCGGTTCTCCGGCTCACCGGACCAGGCGCGGGCGGCGAACGCCACGGTGAGGTAGCCGTTCGGCGCGCCGACGCCGGTGCCCGCGTGCAGGACGTGCGCCAAGGTGAGTGCCTGCGGGTCCACCACCAGGCCGGTCTCCTCGCGGAGTTCGCGCACCGCGGCGTGCGTGACCGGCTCCGCCGGCTCGCACTTGCCGGCCGGCAGATCCCACAGCCCGTGCCCGAACGGACTGCCCGCACCGCGCCGCAGCAGCACGATGCGGTCCCGCGCCGTGTCGTGCACGATCACCGCCGCGACGAGCACGGTCATCGAGCCCGACGCGTCGCCGGCCCGCGGACCGCCGGTCACGACCAGCGGCCGGTACGGGTCAGCAGCAGCGCCGTCGCCGCCACCCCCGCGGTGGAGGTGCGCAGCACCGTCGGGCCCAGCCGGTACGGCGGCGCGCCCGCCTCGCGGAACAGCCCGATCTCCTCCGGCGAGACACCACCCTCCGGGCCGACCACGAGCACCAGCGAGCCCTCGGCGGGCAGCGGGACGGCGGCCAGCGGCGCCGAGCCCTCCTCGTGCAGGACGCCCGCGAACGCGGCCTCGCCCAGCAGCGCGGCGACCTGACGGGTCGTCATCAGATCGGTCACGGTGGGGAACCGCAGCCGGCGCGACTGCTTGGCCGCCTCCCGCGCGGTGGAACGCCACTTCGCCAGCGACTTCGCGCCCCGCTCGCCGCGCCACTGGGTGACGCAGCGCGACGCCGCCCACGGCACCACGACGTCGACGCCGGCCTCCGTCATCGTCTCCACGGCCAGCTCGCCGCGGTCGCCCTTGGGCAGCGCCTGGACCACGGTGATCCGGGCGGCCGGCGCGGTCTCGGTCCGCACCTCGGTGACGTCGACGTGCAGCAGGTCCTTGCCCTCGGCCGCGGCCACCGTGCCGAACGCCCCGCGGCCCTCGCCGTCGGTGAGCACGACCTCCTCACCCGCGGTCAGCCGACGCACCGACACCGCGTGCCGCCCCTCCGGGCCGTCCAGGGTCAGCCGGGACGGTGCGCCGTCGAGGACGGCCGGCTCGACGAGGAAGACCGGCGCGGTCATACCCGCACCCCCCGGGCGGCCTGCAGCTCGGCGGCGAGGATCTCCACGAGGGCGCCCGCCGACAGCTCGCGGGCCAGCCGGTGGCCCTGTCCCGCCCACAGCGCCATCCCCTGGGCGTCGCCCGCGTCCGCCGCCGCCTTGCGCAGCGGCGAGGTCAGGTAGTGGACCTGCGGGTAGCCGGGCGGGGCGTACGCGCCATGCTCGCGCATGAAGCGGTTGACCAGGCCGCGGGCCGGGCGCCCGGAGAACGCCCGGGTCAGCTCGGTGCGGGCGAAGACGGGGTCGGTGACCGCGCGCTTGTGCACGGGGCTGGCGCCGGACTCCGGGCAGAGCAGGAACGCCGTGCCCAGCGCCGCCGCGTCCGCCCCCGCCGTCATCGCCGCGGCGATCTGGCTGCCGCGCATCAGGCCCCCGGCGGCGATCAGCGGGAGCTGCACGGCCTCGCGCACCTGCGGGATCAGCGAGAGCAGGCCGAGGCCGGCGTGGTCGAGCTGCGGGTCGTCGCGGTGCGTGCCCTGGTGGCCGCCCGCCTCCACACCCTGCACGCACACCGCGTCCGCGCCGGCCCACTGGGCGGTCAGCGCCTCGGCCGCGGAGGTGACGGTGACCACGGTGTACGTGCCGGCCTTCGCGAAGGCGTCCAGCACCGCGCGCTCCGGGCAGCCGAAGGTGAAGCTCACCATCGGCACGGGGTCCTCCAGCAGCACCGCGACCTTCGCGTCGTACGCGTCGTCACCGCCGCTGTCCGGGTCGCCCAGCTCCGTGCCGTACCAGGCCGCCTCGCCGGCGAGCTGCTCGGCGTACACGGCGACGGCGGAGCGGTCCGCGGTGGCGGGCTGGGGCATGAACAGGTTGACACCGAAGGGCTGCGAGGTCAGATCCCGGAGCTGGCGGATCTCCTCGTACATCGCCTCCGAGGTCTTGTACCCGGCCGCGAGGAACCCGAGGCCGCCGGCCGCGGCGACCGCAGCGGCGAGCCGGGGGTTGGAGGCGCCCCCGGCCATCGGCGCCTGGATGATCGGGAACGCCGAGAAGGAGGAGAGGTCGGTCACGGGCATGCCGTCATGGTGCCATGCCCCTCACAGTTCACCCCCGTAAGGGGCGTCCCCCTGCCCCCACCCCTCGGCCATACCCGCCCCCCTCCGGGGCTGCCCCCGGGCCGCCGTCGCCGTCCACCGGTTCGCTGTGGCTTGTCGCGCTGGGGGGAGGGCCCCACCCGAGCGCGGGTACTCGCTGAGGACGGAGGAGGCCGCTCTAGCGGCCGTTGAAGGCATCCTTGAGCCGCGAGAACAACCCCTGCTGCCCCGGCGCGAACTGCCCGGTGGGCCGCTCCTCACCGCGGAGCTTGGCGAGCCGCCGCAGCAGCTCCTCCTGGTCGGGGTCGAGCTTGTTCGGGGTGACCACCTCGACGTGGACGATCAGGTCCCCGCGCCCCCCGCCGCGCAGGTGCGTGACGCCCCGCTGGTGCAGCGGGATCGACTGCCCGGACTGGGTGCCGGGCCGGATGTCGACCTCCTCCAGCCCGTCCAGCGTCTCCAGCGGGCACTTCGTACCGAGCGCGGCCGCCGTCATGGGGATGGTGACCGTGCAGTGCAGGTCGTCCCCGCGCCGCTGGAACACCGGGTGCGGAACCTCGCGGATCTCCACGTACAGGTCGCCGGCCGGCCCGCCGCCGGGCCCGACCTCGCCCTCGCCGGCGAGCTGGATCCGCGTGCCGTTGTCGACGCCCGCCGGGATCTTCACCGTCAGCGTGCGGCGCGACCGTACGCGTCCGTCACCCGCGCACTCCGGGCACGGCGTGGGCACGACCGTGCCGAACCCCTGGCACTGCGGGCACGGCCGGGACGTCATGACCTGGCCGAGGAAGGACCGGGTGACCTGGGACACCTCGCCGCGGCCGCGGCACATGTCGCAGGTCTGCGCCGAGGTGCCCGGCGCCGCCCCCTCGCCGTTGCAGGTCCCGCAGGTGACCGCGGTGTCGACCTGGATGTCCTTGGTGGTGCCGAAGGCCGCCTCGTCGAGCTCGACCTCCAGGCGGATCATGGCGTCCTGGCCGCGGCGCGTGCGCGAGCGCGGCCCGCGCTGCGACGACTGCCCGAAGAACGCGTCCATGATGTCGCTGAAGTTGCCGAAGCCCGCGCCGAAGCCGCCCGCGCCGCCGGCCCCGCCGGCCGCGGACAGCGGGTCGCCGCCGAGGTCGTAGACCTGCTTCTTCTGCGGGTCGGAGAGCACCTCGTAGGCGGCGTTGATCTCCTTGAACCGCTCCTGCGTCTTGGGGTCCGGATTGACGTCCGGGTGCAGTTCACGGGCGAGGCGGCGGAACGCCTTCTTGATCTCGTCCGGCCCTGCGTCGCGGCGTACGCCCAGTACGGCGTAGTAGTCCGTGGCCACTTACGACTCCGCCAGGATCTGTCCGACGTAACGTGCCACTGCGCGTACCGCTCCCATCGTTCCGGGGTAGTCCATGCGGGTCGGTCCGACCACGCCGAGTTTGGCGACTGCCTCGTCGCCCGAACCGTAGCCGACCGCCACCACGGAGGTGGAATTGAGGCCCTCGTGAAAATTCTCATGCCCGATCCGGACCGTCATGGTCGAGTCCGTGGCCTCGCCGAGGAGCTTCAGGAGCACCATCTGCTCCTCCAGGGCCTCCAGGACCGGGCGGATCGTCAGCGGGAAGTCGTGGTTGAAGCGGGTGAGGTTCGCGGCCCCGCCCAGCATGATGCGCTCTTCCTTCTCCTCGACGAGGGTTTCGAGGAGTGTGGCGAGCACACCGGCGACGGCCGGGCGGTCGTCGGCCTCGAAGCTCTCCGGCAGGTCCTGCACCAGCGGCGGCACGTCGGTGAAGCGGCGGCCGACGACGCGGCTGTTGAGCCGCGCGCGCAGGTCGGCCAGCACCGTCTCGCCGACCGGCGCCACGCAGTCGATCAGCCGCTGCTCGACCCGGCCGGTGTCGGTGATCAGCACCAGCATGATGCGGGCCGGCGCCAGCGACAGCAGTTCCACGTGCCGGACCGAGGACCGGGTCAGCGACGGGTACTGCACGACGGCGACCTGCCGGGTGAGCTGCGCGAGCAGCCGTACCGTGCGGCCGACCACGTCGTCGAGGTCGACGGCGCCGTCGAGGAAGTTCTGGATCGCGCGGCGCTCGGCCACCGACAGCGGCTTGACGCCCGCCAGCTTGTCGACGAAGAGCCGGTAGCCCTTGTCGGTCGGGATCCGGCCCGCGCTGGTATGGGGCTGGGCGATGTAGCCCTCCTCCTCCAGCACGGCCATGTCGTTGCGCACCGTGGCGGGGGACACGCCGAGCCGGTGGCGCTCGGTGAGCGCCTTGGACCCGACCGGCTCCTCGGTGCCGACGTAGTCCTGAACGATGGCACGCAGCACTTCGAGTCGGCGTTCGCTCAGCATCGCGCACCTCCAGCCCCGGGGTCTGACCCGTCCTGCCTGGCACTCCGCTGTTTCGAGTGCCAGCTTTCCCGCAGCCAGTGTACGGCGAGGCCACAAGGGCTCTGCAAGACCGGCAGCCGAACGACTGGCCGTGAACGCCCCGCGGATGCGCGCGGAGCGGGTCGCGGCGATAGCGTCGCCCTGTGGATTCTGAGCGGAACGCGGAGGAGCCGGACACCGGAGCTTCGGTGTGGGAGCAGCTCGCGCCAGGAGTGGCGCGGCGCCGGCTGCCCTTCCTGGACGTGACGATCGGCCTGGTGGTGGGCGCCGAGGGGGTGCTGCTGGTCGACACCGGTTCCAGTCTGCGCGAGGGCGCCGAGCTGCGCGAGCAGGTCGAGGCGCTGACCGGGCGGGAGGTCACGCACGTCGTCCTCACCCACGGCCACTTCGACCACGTCCTGGGCACCGGCGAGTTCCCGGGCGCCGAGGTGTACGGCGAGCAGTCGCTGGGCGCCTACCTGCGCCGTGAGCAGCTGCGGATGCCGATCGTCGCGGCGGAGCACGGCGCGGACCGGCTGGAGACGGCGGAGGCCGTACGGTTCCTGGTGCACCCCGACCGGCCGGTGCTGGGCGAGCTGGCGCTCGACCTCGGGGAGCGCCCGGTGCGGCTGGTGCACCTGGGCCCGGGACACACCGGGCACGACCTGGTGGTGCTGGTGCCCGGCTCGACGGCCAGCGACCCGGCGGTGGTGTTCTGCGGCGATCTCGTCGAGGAGTCCGGCGAGCCGCAGGCCGGCGACGACGCGGTCACCGCGAAGTGGGCGGACACCCTGGACGCGCTGCTCGCGCTCGGCGGCGAGACGGCGCGGTACGTGCCGGGGCACGGCGCGGTGGTCGACGCGCGCTTCGTGCGGGCCCAGCGGGACGCCCTGGCCGAACGGTTCGCCGCGGAGGCGTGAGCACGGTCCGCCGCGGAGGCGTGAGCACGGTCCGCCGGGGGCGCGGCGGCCCGGTTCGCCGCCGCCGGCAGGCGGCGTGGCTACGATCTCCTGCATGCGCAGCAGGAGTTACGACCCCGATCTGACGCCGCCGTGGAAGAAGTCCGCGCCGCCGCCGGAGGTCCCGGCGGAGCCGGACCTGGTCGTCGAGGACCCCGCGACGGGCTTCTGCGGCGCGGTGGTGCGCGTGGAGAAGACCGCGGAGGGCCTGACCGTCACCCTGGAGGACCGGTTCGGCAAGCACCGGGTCTTCCCCATGACGCCGGGCGGCTTCCTGATCGACGGCCGTCCCGTCACCCTGGTCCGGCCGCAGGCCGCGCCCCGGCCCCGCGGCCCGCTGCTCTCGGCGTCCGGCTCGATCGCGGTCACCGGGGCGAAGGCGCGGGTGGCCAGGGCGGGCCGGATCTACGTCGAGGGCCGCCACGACGCCGAGCTGGTGGAACGGGTGTGGGGCCACGACCTGCGGGTCGAGGGCGTGGCCGTGGAGTACCTGGAGGGCGTGGACGACCTTCCCGCCATCGTCGCGGCCTTCTCCCCCGCTCCCGGCGCACGGCTCGGCGTGCTGGTCGACCACCTGGTGCCCGGCTCGAAGGAGTCGCGGATCGCCGCGTCCGTGACCGGCTCGGACGTGCTGGTCGTCGGCCACCCCTTCATCGACGTCTGGGAGGCCGTGAAGCCGTCCTCGGTGGGCATCCCGGGGTGGCCGCGGGTGCCGCGCGGCGAGGACTGGAAGACGGGCGTGTGCCGGGCCCTCGGGTGGCGGATGACGACGGGCGAGGCGTGGCAGCGGATCCTGGCGTCCGTCTCCTCCTACCGCGACCTGCAGCCGGAGCTCCTCGGCTCCGTCGAGCACCTCATCGACTTCGTGACGGAGCCGGCCGGGCCGGACGCCTGACGTGGGGCGCCGACCCGGCGGTCGGTCCGCCGGGAGGGCAGTCCGCCGGACGGGGGGCGCCTTCCTCAGTCGACCAGGTCCCGGACGACGGCGTCGGCCAGCAGCCGGCCGCGCAGAGTGAGGACGGCCCGGCCGTCGCCGTAGGGGCCGGGCTCCAGGAGGCCGTCCGTAACGGCACGGGCCGCCGCGGCCGCGCCCCGCTCGGCGAGCAGGTCCAGCGGGCAGCCCTGCGACAGCCGCAGTTCCAGCAGGATCCGCTCGACCCGCCGGTCCTCGTCGCTCAGCACCTCGCGCCCCGCGCCGGGCGTACGGCCCTCCGCCAGAGCCTGCGCGTACGCGCCGGGGTGCTTGACGTTCCACCAGCGCACGCCGCCGACGTGGCTGTGCGCCCCCGGGCCCGCGCCCCACCAGTCCGCACCCGTCCAGTACAGCTCGTTGTGCCGGCAGCGCCCGGCCTCGGTGGTCGCCCAGTTGGAGACCTCGTACCAGGAGAAACCGGCCGCGGCGAGGCGCTCCTCGGCCAGCAGGTAGCGGTCGGCGTGCACGTCGTCGTCGGTCATCGGCACCTCGCCGCGGCGGATCCGCCGGGCGAGCTGGGTGCCCTCCTCCACGATCAGGGCGTAGGCCGAGACGTGGTCGGGGCCGGCGCCGATCGCCGCGTCCAGGGAGGCCAGCCAGTCCGCGTCGGTCTCGCCCGGGGTGCCGTAGATCAGGTCGAGGTTGACGTGGTCGAACCCGGCCGCGCGGGCCTCGGCCACGCAGGCCTCGGGCCGGCCGGGGGTGTGGGTGCGGTCGAGCACCTTCAGGACGTGCTGCCGGGCGCTCTGCATCCCGAACGACATCCGGGTGAAGCCGCTCTCCCGCAGTCCGGCCAGGTAGGCCGGGTCGACGGACTCGGGGTTGGCCTCGGTGGTCACCTCCGCGCCCGGCGCGAGGCCGAACTCGTCGCGGATCGCGGCGAGCATCCGGCCGAGGTCGGCGGCGGGCAGCAGGGTGGGGGTGCCGCCCCCCACGAAGACGGTCTCGACCTGGCGCGGGTCGTCGCCCAGCACCTTGCGGGCCCGGCGGACCTCCTCGATCAGCACGTCCGCGTAGTTCTCGCGGGAGGCCAGGGCGCCGCCGGAGCCGCGAAGCTCGGAGGCGGTGTAGGTGTTGAAGTCGCAGTAGCCGCAGCGGGTCGCGCAGTAGGGCACGTGCAGGTAGAAGCCGAGGGGGCGGGTGGCGGCCCCGTCCAGGGCGTGGCGCGGTAGGGCGCCGTCCGCCGGCACGGGTTCCCCCTCGGGGAGTACGGAAGGCATGCCCTCCAGTATCCCCCGCCTGCACGGTACGCGCCCTGTGCGGCCCGCGCCCCCCACCTCGCCCCACTCCAGGGCCCGCCCTGACCCGGGTTCGCCCTCTCCCGGGCAAGGGGTCTCTCCCGCGCGAGGAGAGCGGCTCGCCCTGTGCGGGCGAACGGCAACCATCAGGGGGTGCGAGGTCCCCCATTCTTCGCCCGGGAGGCGCCCCCAGCGCGAGCAACCGGCCGCCGGCCGGTGGTCCGGAACGGACCGAACAGCCCCTCCAGGACGGTGACGGACTGCGGCACGCGTCGTGGCCGGTCGCGCAGTTCCCCGCGCCCCTGCCGGGGCCCAACGCACACCGTTCCCAGGCGGACCGCGGCCCGCGCAGGGCTTACCGCACACCGTACGCAGGCGGACCCAGCCCGCGCAGGGCAACCGGCCGCCGGCCGGTGGTCCGGAACGGACCGAACAGCCCCTCCAGGACGGTGACGGACTGCGGCACGCGTCGTGGCTGACCGCGCAGTTCCCCGCGCCCCTGTCGGGGCCCAACGCACACCGTTCCCAGGCGGACCGCAGCCCGCGCAGGGCTTGGCGCACACCGTTCGTAGGCGAACCGCGGCCCGCGCAGGGCTTACCGCACACCGTTCCCAGGCGGACCGCGGCCCGCGCAGGGCTTAGTGCTGCCCGAGCGGGGACGGGCGACCGGGCCGGAGGTCAGAGGGCTTGGAGGACGAGGAGGGCGAGGTCGTCCGCGGGCGGCGTCTCGTCGTACTCGTGGACGGCCTTGCGCAGCCGCTCCGCCACGCCTGCCGCAGGCAACCCCGTGCAGCGGCTGAGCGCGGCCGCCAGGCCGTCCTCGTCGTCGAACTGGCGGTCCCCGTGCCGCCGCTCGGTCACCCCGTCCGTCACGCACAGCAGGGTGTCACCGGGCGCCAGCTCGAAGCTCTCCCCGGTGTAGCGGGCGTCGTCCGAGATCCCCAGCAGCATCTGCGGGGTGGCCGCGGGCCGCACCGTGCCGTCGGGCGCGAGCACCAGCGGCAGCGGGTGGCCGGCCGAGGCCAGGTTCACCCGGGCGCCGCGCCCCGGCCGGCCCGGCCGGATCTCCCCGTACAGCAGGGAGAGGAACCGCGCGTGCCCGTCCCACGCGGTGTTCTCCGCGAGCAGCGCCGTCGCGGCCTCGTCGGCGAGCGCCCTGTTGAGGCGGTCGAGGACGTCCGCGACCCCGCACCCCTCGCGCGCCAGCAGCCGCAGCACCGGCCGGGCGATCCCGGCCAGCGACGCGGCCTCCGGGCCGCTCCCGCACACGTCGCCCAGTGCGAAGCACCAGCGGCCGTCACCGGCCGGGAACAGGTCGTAGAAGTCCCCGCCGACCCAGTCGCCGGCCGTCGGCTCGTAGACGACGGCGTGGTCGACGCCGGGGATGCGTCCGGAGGCCGGCGGCAGCAGGCCCCGCTGCAGCACGGTGCTGATCATCGCCTGGCGGGCGTACTGCCGGGCGGTGCCGAGGGCGAGGGCGACCCGGCGGGCGAAGTCCTCGACCAGGCCGAGCCCGCCGTCGGGCAGGCCCCGCGGGGCGGCGGAGCCCAGCAGCAGGGTGCCGTGGCAGCGGCCGGCGGCGATCAGCGGGACGGCGAGCGCGGTGCCGGGGCCGCAGGGGGTGGCGTCGCCTCCGGGCCAGGGGTGGACCCTGGCGCCGGGCCGGTCGCCGGGCGGGACCGGGGTCCGCTCCAGGACCTCCCGCAGGCCGTCGATGCGCTGCTCCGCGCTGTGCCAGACGTGCGCGAGGCGGGGGGCGGCGCCGCCGGGGTAGAGCCAGACCGCGCACCAGTCAGCGAGCCGCGGCACCAGCAGCTGCCCGGCGAGCGAGGCGACGTTGTCCTCGTCGAGCTGCCCGGCGAGCAGGTCCGACGCCTCGGCCAGGAACGACAGCGAACCGTGGTCGCTCCAGCCCGGCTCGGTCCGCCGCGGCTGGGCCGGCAGGCTGGGCGCGAGAAGCTGCGCGGGGATGCGCACGGCCGGCTCGGGCGGGGCCGTCAGGGCGATGGCGCACCAGACGGTCTTGCGGTCGCGGCGGTAGGTGACGCCCCAGGTGTCGGAGAGCGCCGCGACGAGGTGGAGCCCGCGGCCCGCCTCGGACCGGTCGGCGCCGGCGCGGATTGCCTCGGCACGCTCGTTCCCGCGACCGGGCTCCGCGTGGTCGGCGTCGGCCCGCAGCGCGCGGGCGGGGTGGTGGTCGGTGACCTCCAGGACGAGCGCGGACTCGGCCGGATCGAGCCGGCAGACGAGCTCCACGGCGGTTCCGGCGTGGACCACGGCGTTCGTGACCAGCTCGCTGACCAGGAGGGTGCCGTCGTCCACGACGCGGTCGGCGAAGAACGGGTCGGCCCACTCCGCGAGCGCGGCGCGCAGGAATCTGCGGGCCGCGCCTGCGGCGAGCTCGTTGCCCGGGAGGCTGGTGCCGGTGGCCCGGCCGTGCGCTCGGGCCACCGCTGCGGTGGGGCTCACGCGCTCAGCCTGGCACCGGAAGGGGGTCAGGTCCCCGAAGCCGGGGCCGTCTCCCTCCTTCGTGCGCCGTTGACGCGCATTCGCCCGTGCGGGGGCGTGTCATCGACTACCCTCCGCGCGACCGCCCGCCGCCCGACCGTCTCCAGCCCGCCGACTCCAGCCCGCCGTCTCCAGCCCGCCGACTCCAGCCCGCCGACTCCAGCCCGCCGTCTCCAGCCGGCCGGCGCCCCTCAGGACTCGCGGGCCCCGGCGTACATCTCCTCGATGAGCGGCGCGAACTCCCGCTCCACCACGGGCCGCTTCAGCTTCAGGCTCGGGGTGAGGTCGCCGTGCTCGACGTCGAGGTCGCGCGGCAGCAGGCGGAACTTGCGGATCTGCTGCCAGCGCTGCAGCCCGTCGTTGAGCTGGTCCACGTAGCCCTGGATCAGTTCGCGGACCTGGTCGCTGCCGACCACCTCGGCGTAGCCGCGGCCCTCCAGGCCGTTCTCCTTGGCCCAGTCGAGGATGGTCGGCTCGTCGAGGGCGAGCAGCGCGGTGCAGAAGTTGCGGCCGCCGCCGACGACGAGGACGTTGCTGACGTAGGGGCAGACCGCCTTGAACTGGCCCTCGACCTCGGCGGGCGCGATGTACTTGCCGCCGGAGGTCTTGATCAGGTCCTTCTTGCGGTCGGTGATCTTGAGGAAGCCGTCGGGCGAGAGCTCGCCGATGTCCCCGGTGTGGAACCAGCCGTCGGGCTCCAGCACCTCGGAGGTCTTCTCCGGCAGGCCGTGGTAGCCCTGCATGATGCCGGGGCCGCGCAGCAGGATCTCGCCGTCCTCGGCGATCCGGACCTCGAGCCCGGGCAGCGCCTTGCCGACGGTGCCGGTGCGGTAGGACTCGCCGGGGTTGACGAAGCTGGCGGCGCTGGACTCGGTGAGGCCGTAGCCCTCCAGGATGTGGATGCCGGCCCCGGAGAAGAAGTAGCCGATGTCGGGGGCGAGTGCGGCCGAGCCGGACACACAGGCCCGCAGCCGGCCGCCGAACGCCTCGCGCAGCTTGGCGTACACGAGCTTGTCGGCCAGCGCGTGCTTGGCCCGCAGGCCCACCGGGGCGCTCGGCGTGCCGGTCAGCCGCAGGTTGTCCTGGGTCGTCCTGGCGTACTCGCGGGCGACCTCGGCGGCCCACTGGAAGATCTTGTACTTCGCGGGGCCGCCCGCCCGGGCCTTGGCCGCGACGCCGTTGTAGACCTTCTCGAAGATGCGCGGGACGGCCGCCATGTAGGTGGGCTGGACGACCGGCAGGTTCTCGATGATCTTGTCGACCCGTCCGTCGACGGCGGTGACGTGCCCGACGGTGATGTGCCCGGCGGTGAGCACCTTGCCGAAGACGTGGGCGAGCGGCAGCCACAGGTACTGCACGTCGTTCTCGTCGAGCAGGCCGATCGACTGGATGGCCCGGGCCATGTACGCCCAGGCGTCGTGCGGCAGCCGCACGCCCTTGGGGCGGCCGGTGGTGCCGGAGGTGTAGATGAGCGTGGCGAGCTGGTCGCTGGTGATGCGGGCGATCGCGTCGGTGACCGCCGCGGGGTGCGCCTCCAGGTAGGCGGCGCCGCGCTTCTCCAGCTGTTCGAGGGACAGCACCCAGCCGTCGCCCTCGGTGTCGGTGGCGCCGGCCGGGTCGATCACCACGACGTGGGCGAGGTCGGGCAGCTCGGCCCTGCGGGCACGGGCCTTGGCGAGCTGCCCGGCGTCCTCGGCGATCAGCACCCGGCTGCCGGAGTCGGCGAGGATGAAGGCGGTCTCGTCGGCGTTGGTGCTCGGATAGACCGTGGTGGTGGCCGCGCCCGCACAGAGCACGCCGAGGTCCGAGAGGATCCAGTCGACGCTGGTGTTGGCGGCGATCGCGACCCGTTCCTCGGCCCGCACCCCGAGGTCCATGAGGCCGGCCGCGATCGCGTACACCCGCGTCGCGGCCTGGCTCCAGGTGAGTGACTTCCATCCGTCGGGGCCCTGTCCGCTGTCCGGGGGAACGGGGTAGCGGTAGGCCTCGGCGTCCGGGGTGGCGGCGACCCGCTCCAGGAAGAGCGTGGCCACGGAGGGCGGCCGAGTCTCGAGCAACGTCTGGGTGTCGGTCACGACTACTACCTCCGGGCCGTTCCGGGCCTTGTTAACTCACCAGTAACCTAGTCGGTCGGATCAGGGTAGAGCGCCGACGGCCTGCGCGTAAGGGGAAAAGGCCGTCGGCTTGTAATCGTGAAGCTCTCTTCACTTCTTCGCTTTGCCGTCCCCGTCCGAGTCGGTGGACAGCACCGCGATGAACGCCTCCTGCGGGACCTCCACGCTGCCCACCATCTTCATCCGCTTCTTGCCTTCCTTCTGCTTCTCCAGCAGCTTGCGCTTACGGGAGATGTCTCCGCCATAGCACTTGGCGAGCACGTCCTTGCGGATGGCGCGCACCGTCTCACGGGCGATGACCCGCGAGCCGATGGCCGCCTGGATGGGCACCTCGAAGTTCTGCCGCGGGATGAGCTCCCGGAGCTTGGCCACCAGCCGCACGCCGTAGGCGTACGCCTTCTCCTTGTGGGTGATCGCGGAGAACGCGTCGACCTTGTCGCCGTGCAGCAGGATGTCGACCTTGACCAGGTCGGCGCTCTGCTCGCCGGTGGGCTCGTAGTCCAGCGAGGCGTAGCCGCGGGTCTTGGACTTCAGCTGGTCGAAGAAGTCGAAGACGATCTCGGCCAGCGGCAGGGTGTAGCGGATCTCGACCCGGTCCTCGGACAGGTAGTCCATGCCGAGCAGCGAGCCGCGCCGGTTCTGGCAGAGTTCCATGATCGCGCCGATGAACTCGGTGGGCGCCAGGACGGTGGCGCGCACCACCGGCTCGTACACCTCGGCGAGCTTGCCCTCGGGGAACTCGCTGGGGTTGGTGACGACGTGCTCCGAGCCGTCCTCCATGATCACCCGGTAGACCACGTTGGGCGCGGTCGCGATCAGGTCGAGGCCGAACTCGCGCTCCAGGCGCTCCCGGATCACGTCCAGGTGCAGCAGGCCCAGGAAGCCGACGCGGAAGCCGAAGCCGAGCGCGGCGGACGTCTCCGGCTCGTAGACCAGCGCCGCGTCGTTGAGCTGCAGCTTGTCCAGGGCCTCGCGCAGCTCCGGGTAGTCCGAGCCGTCCAGCGGGTACAGGCCGGAGAACACCATCGGCTTGGGGTCCTTGTAGCCGCCCAGCGGCACGGTGGCGCCGGCGCTCTGGCTGGTGATGGTGTCACCGACCTTGGACTGCCGGACGTCCTTCACACCGGTGATCAGGTAGCCCACCTCGCCGACGCCCAGACCGTCGGCCGGGAGCATCTCGGGCGAGTTGGTGCCGATCTCCAGCAGCTCGTGCGTGGCGCCGGTGGACATCATCCGGATCCGCTCGCGCTTGTTGAGCTGGCCGTCGACGACCCGGACGTAGGTGACGACGCCCCGGTAGGAGTCGTAGACCGAGTCGAAGATCATCGCGCGGGCGGGGGCGTCCTTGACGCCCACCGGGGCCGGCACGTCCCGCACCACGCGGTCCAGCAGCGCGTCCACGCCGACGCCGGTCTTGGCCGACACCCGCAGCACGTCGTCGGGGTCGCAGCCGATGAGGTTGGCCAGCTCCTCGGCGAACTTCTCCGGCTGGGCGGCCGGCAGGTCGATCTTGTTCAGCACCGGCACGATGGTGAGGTCGTTCTCCATCGCCAGGTAGAGGTTGGCCAGCGTCTGCGCCTCGATGCCCTGTGCGGCGTCCACCAGCAGGACCGTGCCCTCGCAGGCGGCCAGCGAGCGGGAGACCTCGTAGGTGAAGTCCACGTGGCCCGGGGTGTCGATCATGTTGAGGATGTGGGTCCGGCCCGCCTGCTCCCCGGCGGTCGGCGCCCACGGCAGCCGGACCGCCTGGGACTTGATCGTGATGCCCCGCTCACGCTCGATGTCCATGCGGTCGAGGTACTGGGCGCGCATCTGCCGCTGGTCGACGACGCCGGTGAGCTGCAGCATCCGGTCGGCCAGCGTCGACTTGCCGTGGTCGATGTGGGCGATGATGCAGAAATTGCGGATCAGCGCCGGATCGGTACGGCTGGGCTCCGGCACGTTGTGCGGCACATGGGAAGGGATGGCGGGCACGCAGGGTCCATTTTCTTGAGACGCGGCACGTTGCTACCTGTACGTTGCTGTCCATAGTCCCATGAGCCGGGCCCTGCTCCGGTTTGGGAGCCGGAGCGGGCTGCTGTTAATCTGGGGCGCTGCGCCTCGTGCCCTCTACCCGAGGCGCTCACCAGTAGGTACCCGAGCAGTACGAACCTGAGAAGGCTCTTTCGTGGCGAACATCAAGTCCCAGATCAAGCGCAACAAGACCAACGAGAAGGCGCGCCAGCGCAACAAGGCCGTCAAGTCCGAGCTGAAGACCGCGATCCGCCGTACCCGCGAGGCCGTGGCCGCCGGTGACGCGGAGAAGGCCAACGAGGCCGCGCGCTCCGCCGCCCGCAAGCTCGACAAGGCCGTCAGCAAGGGCGTCATCCACAAGAACCAGGCCGCCAACAAGAAGTCGGCGCTGGCTCAGTCGGTCTCCGCGCTCGAGGGCTGATCACCGGCTTCCGACGACCCAGCGGTCCACGGCACCGCGGACAACCGGAACCAGCGGCCCCTCTACCGCCCGGACCCGCATCGCTCGGACCATCGCACCGCACTCGGACGTTCGCCACGTTGCTGCGGTGCTGGGCGCGGAAGCCTGATCGCACCCGATCGGAAGCACACAGCACCGCCCGCCCGGACTTCCCGGGCGGGCGGTGCTGTCGTGTGCGGCGGGTGCTGTCGGGTCAGGCCGTCGGAGGGCATCGGTCACTCGGTCACACCGGTGGAGCGAGAGGTGTGAGGCGCTGGTGAGCCGCGAGGTGTGAGCGCCGGGTGCCGCTAGCCGCGGGAGCGGGCGGCGCGGGCGATGGTGACGACTGCCTTCTCCAGCGCGTAGGCGGGGTCGGCACCCCCGCCCTTGACGGCGGCGTCGGCCTCGGCGACCGCGCGCAGCGCGACCGAGACACCGTCCGCGCTCCAGCTGCGCATCTGCTGCCGGACGCGGTCGATCTTCCACGGCGGCATGCCCAGATCACGGGCGAGCTGGCCGGGGTTGGCCCCGCGGGGGGCGGAGGCGAGCTTGCCGATGGCGCGCACGCCGGAGGCCAGGGCGAAGGTGATGCCGGGCAGCGGCTGGCCGACGGACACCGCCCAGCGCAGGCGCTCCAGCGCCTCGGCGGTCCGGCCGGTGACCGCGAGGTCGGCGACCTCGAAGCCGGTCGCCTCCGCGCGGCCGGTGTAGTACCGGGCGACCACCGCGACGTCCACCGTGCCGTCGGTGTCGGCCACCAGCTGGGCGCAGGCGCTGGCGAGCTCGCGCAGGTCGCTGCCCAGGGCGTCGACCAGCGCCTGGGCGGCCTCGGGCGTCGCGGAACGGCCCAGGGTGCGGAACTCGCCGCGGACGAACGCCAGCCGGTCGGCGGGCTTGGTCATCTTCGGGCAGGCCACCTCGCGGGCGCCGGCCTTGCGCGCGGCGTCGAGCAGCGCCTTGCCCTTGGCGCCGCCGGCGTGCAGCAGCACCAGCACGACCTCCTCGACGGGCGCGCCGATGTAGGCCCTGACCTCCTTGACGCTGTCGGCCGAGAGGTCCTGGGCGTTCCTGACGACGATGACCTTGCGCTCGGCGAACAGCGACGGGCTGGTCAGCTCGGCGAGCGTCCCGGGCTGCAGGGCGTCGGACGTCAGGTCGCGCACGTCGGTGTCCGGATCGGCGGCGCGGGCGGCCGTCACCACCTCGCGCACGGCGCGGTCGAGCAGCAGGTCCTCCTGGCCCACGGCGAGGGTGAGCGGAGCGAGGACGTCGTCGGGTGCGGTCTTCCTGGCCATCGCCGACCAGCATCCCACGGCCCGCCGACAACCGGGCCCGGGGACAATACCGGGGTGAGCGCTGAGACCCCCGACCACCGCGGCCCCGACGGCCCCCACGACCCAGACGGCCCGCACGGCCCGCACGTTCTCGTGCTGCCCGACCGCGACGCCGCCGAGGAGGTGGCGGAGCTGCTGACCTCCCGCTTCGCGCTGTCCGCGGAGCCGCGCCTGGTCCGGGACGCGCTCGCCGGGGAGGACGACGCGGAGGACGCCCAGTGGCTGGTCGTGGTCGAGGACCCGGCGGGAGCGCTGGACACCGCCGAACTGGACTCCCTGGCCGAGGAGTTCGAGGGCTGGCTGGAGTAGCGGCTACCGCCGCGTCGCCTCCGCCCGGGACGCCTCGGCTGCCCGCGGTGCCCCGGCCCCGGCCCCGGCCCCGGCCCCGGCCCCGGCCCCGGCGGAGTCTGCGGCCGGGGTGGTGACGGAGTCCGGGCCGGCGTCGGCCAGGACGGCCTTCTCGGGCAGCTCGCGCAACCCCGGCACCGGGGACGGGAGCAGCCACAGCACGCAGAGCACGCCGCCCGCCGTGGCGATCCACAGCGTCGGCCGCACGCCGAGGGTGCTGCCCAGCAGGCCGCCGACCAGCGCGCCGAGCGGGCGCATGCCGTAGTTGACCGTGCGGAACGCGCCCGAGACCCGCGACCGCAACGCGTCAGGTATGACCGCGGCCTGGAGTGAGCCGCTGCCGATGTCGAGCAGCATCAGGCCGATCCCGGACAGGAACTCCGAGGTGAACAGCAGCGCCAGCACGGCGGGCTCGGGCCCGCCGGCCAGCGGCACCAGCATCAGCGGCGCGGGGAAGCCGACGCAGCCGAGGACGATCGTCGGCCCGATGCCGACCCGGCGCACGATCCGGCCGGTCAGCACGGCGCCCGCCAGACCGCCGACCGCTCCCGCGCCGACCACCACGCCCAGCGTGCCGGCGCTCAGCCCGAGCCGGTCGACGGCGTAGAGGACGACCAGGGTGTGGAAGATGAAGTTGAAGAAGTTCACCGTGGCCGCGGACGTCACCAGGGCCCGCAGCACGGGGCTGCGGAAGATGAAGCGGAGCCCGGCGGAGAAGTGGCCCTTGACCGGGGTGGCCGGGGGCGGCTCGTCGGGCGCGATCCGGCTCAGGGTGACCGCCGAGACCAGGTAGGACACGGCGTCGGCGAGCAGCGCCAGGGGCGCGGCGAGCACCTGGACGAGCAGCCCGCCGGCGCTCGGCCCGGCCACGAACGAGAACGCCCTGCTGCCGTTGCCCAGCGCGTTCCCCTCGACGTACTGCTCGGGTTTCACCAGCGACACGAACAGCGTGGCGTTGCAGACGTCGAAGACCACGGCCAGCACGCCCACCGCGAAGGCCACCACGTAGAGCTGCGGCAGCCCGAGCACGCCGAGCGCGTACGCGACCGGGACCGAGACCATCAGCGCCGCCCGGCCGAGGTCCGCGGCGATCATCACCGCGCGCCGCCGCCCCCGGCGGTCCGCCCAGGCTCCGGCCGCCATCGAGAAGAGCAGCGCGGGCAGCAGCCCGGCCATCGACAGCCAGCCCATCTGGGCGGGGTCGGCGTGGAGGACGAGCACGGCGGCCAGCGGGAGGGCGAGGAAGGTGATCTCGTCACCCAGGAACGAGACGGTCTGCCCGGTCCAGTAGCGGCGGAACGGCCGGTCGTGCAGCAGCGCCGGAACCCGGCGGCCGAGGCCCCGTACAGCGGTGGCGGCGCTCATCACGGCTCCTCCTCCCGGGCGGGCGGTTCGGGTTCGGGGGCGACGTACGCGATCTGCAGGTAGGGCACGCGGCGGGCCCCCTCCGGCCGCAGCGACGGGTCGCTCCCGCGGTCGGCGTACCGGGCCACCAGGGCGTCGATCCGCTCCCCCAGCTCGGTGAGTTCCTGCGGGGTGAGATAGAGCGTGACGTCGGTGAACCGCTCCGCCTCCTGCCACTCCGGGGGCAGCTCCCGGCGCGCCTCCAGCGCGCGGGTCATGCGGTGGAAGTGGTTCTCGGCGACGGCGAGCGTCAGCGCGTTGGCGGCCTCGGCGACGGCCGGGTCCTCGGAGTAGCCGGGCCAGCCCGTGTACTCGGCGGTGGCCCGCCACGGCTTCTCGCGCCCCGGGCCGCCCGGGTCGTCCTCCTCCACCAGCCCGTACTTGGCCAGGATCCGCAGGTGGTACGAGCAGCTCGCGACCGATTCGCCGGTGAGTTCGGCGGCGCGGGTCGCGGTGAGCGGGCCTTCGCGGCGCAGCAGCCCGGCCAGCGTCATCCGGGTGGGGTGGGCGTAGGCGCGCAGCGCCCGGGGATCGGTGAGCTCGACCTTGGACCGGCTCTGCTTTTTCTCCGCCATGCTCATCAAGGTATCTTTCTAAAGAAGTGCTTACAAGCATTTCTTTAGAAAGAAGCCTTGATCTTCAGGCTGTCAGCTACCCCTTCCCGTGACGACTCGCAGGTCCGCCGGGCCGTCACCGCTCACCGCCACCGGCCCGTCGGTGTCCGTGCGCAGCACCACCGCGCCGAGGGCCCGCAGCACGGTGACCGTGCGGACGCTCGGATGGCCGTAGGGATTGCCCGCGCCGACCGAGATCAGCGCCAGCCGCGGCCGCACCCGGGTGAACAGCGCCGGATCCTGGTACGCCGACCCGTGGTGCGCGACCTTCAGCACGTCGACCCGCGGCAGGTCCGGCGTCTCCGTCAGCAGCTCCTCCTGCGCGGACGGCTCCAGGTCGCCCATGAGCAGCAGCGTCAGTCCGGCGGTGCGCACCAGCAGGGCCACGCTGGCGTCGTTCGGGTTGTCGTCCGGCAGGTCCGCGGCCACGGGCGGCGGCCACAGCACCCGCCACTCCAGCGGACCGAGGCGCTGCTCCTCCCCCGCCTCCGCCCGGACCTCCCGCACATGCGCGGCGGCCGCCTCCCGGCGCACCCGGGCGGCCTGCCCGGCGGGGGCGTCCAGCATGCTCGTCTCGATCGCGCCGACCCGCCGCCCGCGCAGCACCCCGGGCAGGCCGTCGACGTGGTCGGCGTGGAAGTGCGTGAGGATCAGCAGCGGGATCGTGGTGACCCGCAGCGCGCGCAGGCACCGGTCGGCCAGTGCCGGGTCGGGGCCGGTGTCGACGACGACCGCGCTGCCCGGGCCCGCGGCCAGCGCCAGCGCGTCGCCCTGTCCCACGTCGCACATCGCGAACCGCCAGTCGGCCGGCGGCCACGCGGCGACCTGCCCGGGCAGCGGAACCGGGCGCAGCAGGGCACCCAGCAGCAGGAGTGCGCCCGCCGCGCACAGCCAGGGGCGCCGCAGCAGCGGGCGGCCGCAGTAGACGGCGGCGACCGTGACCACCGCGAGCAGCGCCGCTCCCGTCATCCCCTCGGGCCAGGCGATCTCCGCGCCCGGAAGCGCCGCGGCGTACCGGGCGACCGCGACGATCCAGCGGGTCGGCCACCCCGCGAGCCAGGCCACCGCCACGGCCGCGGACGGCGCGAGCGGATGGATGGCGAGCGCGGCGAACCCGAGGACGGTCGCGGCGCCCACCGCCGGCTCGGCGAGCAGGTTGCAGGGGACGGCCACCAGGCTCACATGACTGGTGAGCAGTACCAGTACCGGCCCGCACACCGCCTGGGCGGCACCGGCCGCGCCGAGGGCCGCGGCCGGACGCGGCGGCACTCCGTGGGTCCGCAGTGCCGACGTCCACCGCGGCGCCAGCGTCAGCAGCGAACCGGTCGCCAGCACGGACAGGACGAAGCCGTAGGACCGGGCGAGGTCCGGGTCGTAGAGCACGAGCAGCAGAACCGCGGTGGCCAGCGCGGGCAGCAGGGAACGGCGGCGGCCGGTGCCGATGGCGAGCAACGTGATCAGCCCGCAGACCGCCGCGCGCAGCACGCTCGGGCTCGGCCGGCACACCAGCACGAAGGCCAGCGTGAGGGCGGCACCCACCCCGGCCGTCCAGCGCAGCGGAAGCCCGAGTCTGGCCGCCGCGCCACGCCGTTCGGCCCGGATCGCGACACCCGGCGGGCCGATCAGCAGGCACAGCACGATGGTCAGGTTGGCGCCCGAGACGGCGGTGAGATGCGCGAGGTCCGTGGCCTTGAACGCCTCGGCCAGCTCCGGCGAGATCCCCGAGGTGTCCCCCACCACCAGCCCGGGCAGCAGGGCCCGGACGTCCCCGGGCAGCGGCGCGGCGGCCTCGCGCAGCCCGGCGCGCAGCGAGGCGGCGACGCGCTGCGGCGTGCTGGGCCCGCTGACGATGCGCGGCGGCCCGTGCGCGCGGAGCACGTCCGGCGGGGCGAGCCGAGCCGTCACGGTGATCCGGGTGGACGGGATCAGCCGCAGCCAGGGTCCGGCCGAGCCGCCGGCCATCACCACGACCGGTGTGCGGATCCGGGTGCCGGCGACCTCCTCGGCGACCGCCGGGACGACCACGAAGGGCGGGGCGCCGCGGGCCGAGGTCGCCAGGGCGGCCTTGGGCACGAAGGGGTCACCCGTCACCCGCACGGTCACCTCGGCGGTGGCCCGGGCCTTGGCCAGGGCGGGGATCGGGCCGCGGTGGCGGTCGGCCGCGGACAGGGCGGAGGTGACGATCGCGGCGGTGGCGCAGAGGGCGCAGGCGAGGGCGGCCATCGCCAGGGGGGCCCTGCGGTGGCGTGCGCGGAGGGCCAGGCCGAGGCCCACGCAGGCGGCCGGCGCGGCGATGACGGCGGCCAGGGTCCACCCCACGCCGGCCGCCGGGGCGAGGGCGGCGGCGCCCCAGGCCGCGAGTGCCGGCCCCACCATCCGCAGGTCCGGCGGCCCTTCCTGCCGCGGCTCCGCCGCACCCAACGGTGAAGCCGCCGCGGCGTGAACCGCCGCTCGCTCTCCCCGCGAGGCGCCCTGGCCCGCACCGTGACCGCCGCCCCCATGCCCGTCGCCGTCCCCTGGTGCCCCTTCCGCCCGGTGACGGGCTGCCCCGCCGTCGTTGCCGTGCCCCCCGCCTTCAATGGCCTCGACCTCCACCGCGTGGCCCGCGCCCTGCCCGAACACCGGGGCTGACTTGGCCGCCTCCGCGTGGCCGCGCCCGCCCCCGCCTGCCCCTTCCACCCGGGGACGAACCGACCCGCCACCGTGGCCTCTCGCGCCGTTCCCCGCGCCCCCGACGGGCCCGGCCCCTGCATAGCCCGCGCCCTGCCCGAACACCCGGGCTGACTTGGCTGCCACCGCGTGGCCGCGCTCTCCCGCCCGGGGACGAACCGACCCGCCACCACGGCCGCCTGCGCCAGTCCCCGCGCCCGCAGCCGTCTCATCGCGCACCCGGGCTGGCTTGGGGCGGTTCATGGGTGGACCAGGGGCTGGAGGGTGGTGAATTTGCGGGGGCCGATGCCGGGGATCTGGCGGAGCTGCTGGAGGGAGGTGAAGCCGCCGTGCTGGGTGCGGAAGTCGATGATGTGCTGGGCGAGGACCGGGCCCACGCCCGGGAGTGCGTCGAGCTGCGCGGGGGTGGCGGAGTTGAGGCTGAGGGGGGCGGTCGCGGTCGCGTCGCCCGGAGAGGAGGCCGCGGCGGGTGGCGCGGGGAGCCCGACCAGGATCTGTTCGCCGTCGCTCAGGGGCCGGGCCAGGTTGAGAGCGGTGGTGTCGGCACCGGGCAGCGGGCCGCCCGCGGCGGCCAGCGCGTCAGCCACGCGTGCCCCCTTGGGCAGTTGCCGCAGTCCCGGCCGGGCGACCTTCCCGGCGACATCGACCGTTAGCTTCGGCGGCGCGGCGGCCGGGCGGACGCTCTGCACCCGCGGAAGGGCGGCCGCCGCCGCGGCCGGAGGCGGGACCCCCACGGCATGCGGGCGCCCGGCCCAGTAGTGCTGGACGGCCAGCCCGAGGGCCACCAGCAGCACCACCGCCAGAGCCAGCACCGTTCTGAACTCCAGCCCGCACCGCACGAAGAGCCACGCACGCAGCCGGCCGACCGGCCCTTCCCCGAAGACCGGCACACCCGGCAGCGGCTCGGCCAGCCGCGGCTCGTGCCCGCCGAGCCCGAAGTCCTGCCCATCCGGACGAAGTTGGGCAGCCCCGGAGCTGCCGACCGGGTCGGGCTTGCGCCCGCCCGGCCGGGCGAACATCGCCGCCGCCCGCTCCCGCGTCATCGTGGCGGGATCAGGTACCGGCGGCCCTGAAATCGTCTTGTCACGGGCGTCGATGACGTTCTGTCGGTTCATGCACCTGATGCTGAACCGAACCGCCACCCAAAGATGATCTTGCTCGTTTTCTGTGGACGAACCCCCACTTGTGGAAAACTCCGCCACTCGTGTGGGCGACCCACGCGCAGGCCGGCCCGCTCCTCATCGCGACCCGCCCGCCGCCCGCCCGGCCCCCACTCAGCCGCCCGCACGGGCCCCCCGTCACCGCGGCGAGACCACAACCCCCAGCAACCCCGGCCCCGCGTGCGCGCCGATCACCGCGCCCACCTCGCTGACCACCAGGTCATCCAGGCCCGGCACCCGCTCGCGCAGCCGGTCCGCGAGCGTCGCGGCCCGGTCCCCCGCCGCGAGGTGGTGGACGGCCAGCGCCACCCGACGGCTGCCGGCCCGCTCGACGACGATCTCCTCCAGCCGGCTGATCGCCTTGGAGGCCGTCCGCACCTTCTCCAGCAGCTCGATCCGGCCGTCCGCCAGCCGCAGCAGGGGTTTGACGGCGAGCGCGGAACCCAGCAGCGCCTGTGCCGCACCGATCCGGCCGCCGCGCCGCAGATAGTCGAGGGTGTCGACGTAGAAGTAGGCGGAGGTGTCGGCGGCCCGCTTCTCAGCCGCGGCCACCACTTCGTCCGGCGTCGCACCGGCCTCGGCCGCCTCGGCCGCGGCCAGCACCGTGAAGCCCAGCGCCATCGCGACCATGCCGGTGTCGACCACCCGCA
This sequence comes from Actinacidiphila acidipaludis, assembly GCF_019890725.1. Lineage (GTDB taxonomy): Bacteria > Actinomycetota > Actinomycetes > Streptomycetales > Streptomycetaceae > Actinacidiphila > Actinacidiphila acidipaludis. Next base: position 46,656 of record NZ_JAINZZ010000007.1, on the reverse strand, counting down.
CCGGCACCGGCGCGTCCTTCGCGGCGACCCGCGCCGCGTCGTAGGTCCCCGAGACGTCGGCGGACAGGTGCAGCGAGACGATGGCGTCGGCGCCCGTGGCGGCCACGGCCTCGTAGGTCGTGGCGAACTCGGCGGGCGAGGGCCGCGAAGTGGTGACGGGGTGGCGCCGCTGCAGGGCCCGGGCGACGGCCGGGGCGGAGATCTCGGTGCCCTCCTCGAAGGCCTCGTCGCCGATCACCACCGTGAGCGGGACCACCGAGATGCCGTGCCGCGTCAGCGCCTCCTGGCCCAGGTAGGCGGTGGAGTCCGTGACGATGGCGACGTGCGGGGGCATGTGCGGAGATTACCGGGGTGCCGCACAGGAGGACAGTTTGGCTCCGCCACCGGGCGCCGCCGGGCCCCGGCCACCGCCTGTCGCGGGCACTCCGCCGCACGCCCCGTGACCGCCGCCCACCGCGGGCACTCCGCAGCACGACCCGCGGCCACCACGCATCACCGGCACTCCGCCGCACGCCCCGTGACCGCCGCCCACCGCGGGCACTCCGCTGCACAACCCGCGGCCACCACGCATCGCGGCCCCTCCCCCGCACAGCCCGTCACCCGCCCCCGTCCCGCTCACTCCCCGGTCGTGCCCAGCCGGGCGCGTCCCCACCCGGGCTTGCTCTCGGGCTCCTCCCAGTGGCGCAGGGCCCCGGCTTCCAGGGCGATGTCACGGCCGAGCGCGGCGAGCTCGTCGTCGGCGAAGTGGCGGGCGCGGTCCTGGGCCGCCCAGCGCAGGGTGTCCGCGGAGTGCGCGACGCGGTGGGTGCGCTCGGCGAGGTCGGGGAGGCGCGCGGCCACCCGGTCGCGGTCGGGTTCGCGTTCCAGCATCCGCAGTTCGCCGTCGAGGATGCGGGCGTGCTCGTCCAGGCGCTTGAGCAGGGCCGCGGCCTCCGACAGCGACGCGTCGCTCGCCCGGCCCTCCTCCAGGGCGCGGGTCGTGCTGTCGAGGGAGGTGCGCAGTTGCAGGCGCAGCTTGGCCAGCTCGCCGGCGGTGCCGGTCATGGTGTAGCGGCGGGCCCGGATACGGCTGTCCTCGACGACCCGCCGGGCCTGCGTGGTGCTCCTGGCGACCTGGCGTTTGACCGCGCGGACGGTGCGGACCGTCGCCACGGTCGCGAGGGTCGCGAAGATCAGGAAGAACAGGAGGGCGATGATGCCTGCGGTCTCCACCGGTCACTCCTCCCGGCCTGGTGCCGCGGCATGGCCGCGGGGGCCTGGTACCGGCCCGTCTCCACCGTAACGGGAAAGGGCAGGTCCCGGGATCCGGTGGATCCCCGAACCTGCCCCGCGCGCCCCTTAGGGGACCCGCCCGCGAACGTCCCGGGCCGGTCGCCCGACCCGCGAAAGTCCCCCGGGCCGGTTGCCCGACCCGCTCAGACGACGATGTTGACCAGCTTCGGCGCCCGCACGATGACCTTGCGGACCTGCGCGCCGCCCAGGGCCGCGACCACCGCCGGGTCGGCCAGCGCGGCGGCCTCCAGCTCGGTCTCGGAGATGGTGGGCGGCACTTCCAGCCGGGCCTTGACCTTGCCCTTGATCTGGACGACGCACACCACGGCCTCGTCCTGGACCAGCGCCGGGTCGGCGACCGGGAAGGGCGCGTGGGCCAGCGAGGAGGTGTGGCCCAGACGGGACCACAGTTCCTCGGCGACGTGCGGCGCCAGCGGCGCGATCATCAGCACCAGCGACTCGGCCACCGTGCGCGGGACCGGGCGGCCGGTCTTGGTCAGGTGGTTGTTCAGCTCGGTGATCTTGGCGATGGCGGTGTTGAACCGCAGGCCCGCCATGTCGCCGGTGACCCCGTCGATCGCCTTGTGCAGCGCGCGCAGGGTCTCCTCGTCGGGCTCGGTGTCGGCCACCGTGACCTCGCCGGTCGTCTCGTCGACGACGTTGCGCCACAGCCGCTGCAACAGCCGGTACTGGCCGACGACCGCGCGGGTGTCCCACGGCCGGGAGACGTCCAGCGGGCCCATCGCCATCTCGTACAGGCGCAGGGTGTCGGCGCCGTACTCGGCGCAGATCTCGTCAGGCGTGACCGCGTTCTTCAGCGACTTGCCCATCTTGCCCAGCAGCCGCGAGACCTGCTCGCCCTGGTGGTAGAACCGGCCGTCGCGCTCCTCGACCTCGGCGGCGGGCACGGCGATGCCGCGCGCGTCGCGGTAGACGAACGCCTGGATCATGCCCTGGTTGAACAGCTTGTGGAACGGCTCGAAGGACGAGATGTGGCCCAGGTCGAACAGCACCTTGTGCCAGAAGCGGGCGTACAGCAGGTGCAGCACCGCGTGCTCGGCGCCGCCCACGTACAGGTCGACGCCGCCGGCCGGCTCGCCCTCGCGCGGGCCCATCCAGTACGCCTCGGCGTCCGGGGCGACCAGGCGCTCGGCGTTGTGCGGGTCCAGGTAGCGCAGCTCGTACCAGCAGGAGCCGGCCCAGTTGGGCATGGTGTTGGTCTCGCGCCGGTAGGTGCGGACGCCGTCGCCCAGGTCCAGCTCGACGGTGACCCAGTCCTCGTTGCGCGACAGCGGGGTCTCCGGGGAGGTGTCCGCGTCGTCGGGGTCGAAGGTGCGCGGGCTGTAGTCGTCGACCTCGGGCAGTTCGACCGGCAGCATCGAGGCGGGCAGCGCGTGGGCGGTGCCCTCCTCGTCGTAGACGATCGGGAACGGCTCGCCCCAGTACCGCTGGCGGCTGAACAGCCAGTCCCGCAGACGGTAGTTGACGGTGCCCTCGCCGATGCCGCGCTCGGACAGCCAGGTGGTGATCGCGGCCTTGGCCTCGGTCACGCTCATGCCGTCCAGCGAGATGCCCGCGCCGCTGGAGTTGATGATCCGCGCGTCGTAGGAGGCGAACGCGTCGTCCCACTCGGCCGGGTCGGTGCCGCGGCCGTCGGTGGGCTCGACGACGCAGCGCATCGGCAGCTCGAAGGCGCGGGCGAAGGCGAAGTCGCGGGAGTCGTGGGCGGGCACGGCCATGATGGCGCCGGTGCCGTAGCCCATCAGCACGTAGTCGGCGATGAAGACCGGGACGGGGTCGCCGCTGACCGGGTTGACGGCGAAGGCGCCGGTGAAGACACCGGTCTTGTCCTTGGCCTCGGCCTGCCGCTCGACGTCGGACTTCGACGCGGCCTGCTTGCGGTAGGCGGCGACGGCCTCGGTGGGCGTGGCGTGGCCGCCGGTCCACACCTCGTGGGTGCCCTCCGGCCAGGCGTCCGGGACGATCGACTCGACCAGCTCGTGCTCGGGCGCCAGGACCATGTAGGTGGCGCCGAACAGGGTGTCCTGACGCGTGGTGAAGATGGTGACGGCGTGCTCGGCGTGGCTGCCGGACGCCTCGTGCACGGGGAAGTCGACGCGGGCGCCCTCGCTGCGGCCGATCCAGTTGCGCTGCTGCAGCTTGATCGCCTCGGGCCAGTCCAGCAGGTCCAGGTCGTCCAGCAGCCGGTCGGCGTAGGCGGTGATGCGCATCATCCACTGCCGCAGGCTGGTCTTGAAGACCGGGTAGTTGCCGCGTTCGGAGCGGCCCTCGGCGGTGACCTCCTCGTTCGCCAGCACGGTGCCCAGGCCGGGGCACCAATTGACCGGGGACTCCGCGGAGTAGGCCAGGCGGTACCCGCCCAGCACCTCGGCCCGCTCGGGGCCGGTCAGCGCGTCCCAGGGGCGGCCGTCGGGGGTGCGGCGGCTGCCGTCGGCGAACGCCGCCTCCAGCTCGGCGATGGGCCGGGCGCGGCCGGCCTCCTCGTCGTACCAGGAGTTGTAGATCTGCAGGAAGATCCACTGCGTCCAGCGGTAGTAGGCGGGGTCGATGGTGGCGAAGGAGCGGCGGCGGTCGTGGCCCAGGCCCAGGCGGCGCAGCTGCCGCTGCATGGTGACGATGTTGGCCTCGGTGGACACCCGCGGGTGGGTGCCGGTCTGCACCGCGTACTGCTCGGCGGGCAGGCCGAAGGCGTCGAAGCCCAGGGTGTGCAGCACGTTGTGGCCGGTCATCCGCTGGTGGCGGGCGAAGACGTCGGTGGCGATGTAGCCCAGCGGGTGGCCGACGTGCAGTCCCGCGCCCGAGGGGTACGGGAACATGTCCATGATGTACTTCTTGGGACGGGCCACCAGCTCGGGGTCGCTGTCCAGGTCACCGCTGGGGTTGGGCGCGGCGAAGGTGCCGTCGGCCTCCCAGTAGTCCTGCCAGCGGCCCTCGATCTCCGCGGCCAGCTCGGCCGTGTAGCGGTGGGGCGCAGCCGTCTCGGCGGCCGGGGTGGTGTCGCTCATCGTCCTCGGTACTCCATCGAAGTCTTGACGGCTGCGGCCGTGGAGCCTGCTGCCCGTCTCTGCCGGCGGCGGAAACAAAAAAGCCCCTCACGCAGGAGGGGTGCCGCACTGACGTGGTTCGTGGTCAGCGCGGCTCGCTAAGCAGGAGGCTCACAGCTCGCATGGCCTCAGGTTACCGCAGCGGGCGCGGGGCCCGCACCGAGGTTGCCCCCGGTGCGGGCCCCGTTGTCACTCGGGTGCCCAGGCTGCCGTGTCAGTGGCGGCCGAAGACGTCCACGTAGTGGCTCGTCGGCGTGCCGACGCCGGTGACGTCGTCGTAGCCGCGGGTGGCGGCCAGCGACGCGTCACGGCCGAGCACGCGCAGCGAGGTGATCGTGCCGTCGGAGGCGTTCTCACCGTTGGCGAAGTCCACCCGGACCTCGGACAGCGTCTGCGGGCCGAACGGGTGGTCGGTCACGTCGTGGTAGGCGGACGTGCCGTACAGGGAGTAGATCAGCGGGTTCGCGAAGCCGATCGGGATCCCGTGGCGGGCCTGGGTGGTCAGGGCCTGGACGCCGGCGATGACCGGTGCGGCCAGCGAGGTGCCGCCGATGCGGTACTCGCCGTACTTCACCGAGCCGTCGAGGAACGTCTGGGTCTGGCCGACCAGGAAGCCGGTGTTCGGGTCGGCGACGGCCGCGATGTCCGGCTCGACCCGCATCTTGGCGCTGCCGCCATTGGCCTGCGAGAGCGCGTTGGGAACGACGCCGCGCTGGTAGAACGGCTGCCCGTACAGGCTGCTGGTGCCGCCGCCCGCGCCCGAGGTGTACGCCGGGGTGTTCCAGGACTTGCCGTCCGCGGACAGCACGCCCTTCTCGGTGCCCCAGCCGGTCTCGAACTGGTAGCTGTCGTGCTTGCCGACCGCCAGCGACGTGCCGCCGACGGAGGTGGCCCACGGCGAGTTCCCGGGGGTGTCGACCTGCTTCTTCCCGGACGAGGCGACGTTGTCGCCGTTGTCGCCGGAGGAGAAGTAGAAGCCGATGCCCTGCACGGCGCCGCTCAGGAAGACCTGGTCGTAGGCGGCCGCGATGTCCGGGGTCTCGTGCTCCTCGATGTCGCCCCACGAGTTGGAGACGATGTCGGCGAGGTGGTGGTCGACGACCTTGTTGAGCGCGTCGAGCAGGTCGTCGTCGTTGCAGGAGGCGCCGGCCACGTACACGATGTTCGCGTCCGGGGCGACCGCGTGCACGGCCTCGACGTCGAGGGTCTCCTCGCCGTACCAGCCGGAGGCGTCGCAGTCCTCGGTGGAGTTGTAGTCGCCGGGCAGGACCTGGGTGAGCTGGCCCTTCTTGTAGTTCTTGTCGCCGTTGCGGCCGGCGTAGGTGGCCGCGTCGCCCGCGATGGTCGGCGAGGCGTAGGCGTCGGTGATGGCCACCGTCACGCCCTTGCCGGTGTACTTGCCCGCACCGTATGCGGCGCGCAGCTGCTCGCCGGTGTAGCCCTTGATCGCGTACGGCGCCTGGATGCCGAACGCCGACGGCAGGCTGCGGTTGGTGTTCGAGCCGTAGTACGACGAGAAGGGGCCGGCGTTGACGAACGCGGCTCCGGGGGGCGGCAGCGTGTCGTCGTGGGTCGCCTTCTTCGGCGCGTTGTCCAGACCGGTGACGGTGAGCACCGCGCCGTTCAGCGACGCCGGCGCGGAGGCCGTCGTCGTCGGGGCGTGGTAGGTCTTGCCGTCGCTGGTGTAGTTGTGCAGCTGGGTGCCGAACGCCTTCTCGGCGGCGGCCACATCACCGGTGACGGTGACGTAGTGCTGGTTGCTGGCGGTGACCTTGAGCCCGGAGGACTTCAGCCACGCGGTGACGGCCGCGATCTGCGCCTTGGTGGCGCCGAAGCGGGCCTGGGTCTGACCGGCCGTCAGGTAGTGCGCGTAGAGCGAGGACTTCGGGTCGGACACGGCCTGCGCGTACGCGGCCAGGCCCTTCGCGTCCCGGCCCGCCAGGTAGACCCGCAGGGTCAGCCGGCTGGAGTCCGCGGTGGCGCCCTTGTCGGCGTGGGCGGTCGCCCAGGCCGGCTTGGTGCCGCTCAGAAGCTGCCGTCCACCGGGCTGGTCGGCCGTGGCGGACTGGGCGCCGAGCGCGAGTGCGCTGACGACCAGGGGCAGCGCCGCGGCGGCCGCCAGTCCGGCGCGCGTCCTTCTGCGCTCAAATCTCATGGAACCCCCATAGAAGCGAGTTGTCGCTTGGTGCGGTGAGTCGCTCATGTGTCGCAGCGATGGCCGTTATGCGTACGGCCGGCACCGCAGAGCGATACTCTTTCGCTGATCCGTTCATGCCAGGGACAAGGTTTCCCCAAGAGCAGGTCAAGGAACCGTCAGATCCTGTTGCACAGCGGGCCGCAGGCTAGCAGCGGGCCACCGCCCCGGACAGGGGGCCGCGCCCGGCTCCCAAGCACCTTCGCGCGAACGGCCCATGACGGTCCGTCGCCCGGACCAGCGCTTTCCGCCGGGCGGGTGCCGGCGGCCGCGGCGAGCGGGTGGCGGCGCGGGCCACGCGTGTGAAGCGCACCCGTCACAGGAGTGACAGTGGTGGGCGACGCGTGATCACGGCCGGACCTTGCACCGGTCCGCACCTCCGCACGCGAAAGCGCCGCGCATCGGGGATGCGCGGCGCCTGGCGGACGGACGGCCCTGCGGCCGTCGGGAGTGGAGCTACGGGGATTCGAACCCCGGACCTCTTGCATGCCATGCAAGCGCTCTACCAACTGAGCTATAGCCCCGCGTGTACCGGGCGGAAGGCCCGGCGACTCGGGATACATTACACGGCCCCGGGCCTGCTCCGCCAAATCGATTTCCCGGGTGCCAGGGGCTCCGACCTCGGGGTTCCGCGTCGGGAGGAGTCGCACGCGTGGGCGATCGGCGGCTGGCCGCCTGGGCCGTACTGGGGTGCGCCGTGTCCTTCGCCGGCGTCTGGGTCGCACAGCGGGCGGTCCACGTGTCGATGGTCGACGTGATGGTCTACCGCGCGGCCGGCTGGACCGTGCGCACGGGAGGCGACCTGTACGCGATGCGGTTCGGGGACGCCCGGCTGCCGATGACCTATCCGCCGTTCGCCGGGCTGCTCTTCGTCCCGTTGACGTGGGTGGCCGTCGGCACCATGCGTACGGCGGTCACCGCGCTCAATCTGCTGCTCACGGTCGTGCTGGCGGCGCTGTCGCTGCGACTGGTCGCCCGGCCGGTCCGGGTGCCCGCGGTGATACTGATCGCGGGCCTGGCCGTGTGGTCCGAACCGGTCTGGGCGACCCTGCGGTACGGACAGGTGAACCTGCTGGTCGCGGTCCTGGTGCTGTGGGACGTGACCCGCCGCGCGGAGAGCCGGTGGGCGGGCGTCGGCATCGGGATCGCCGCGGGGATCAAGCTGACCCCGGCGCTCTTCGTGGTCTTCCTCGCCCTGGCGACCGTGCTGGTCGCCACCGACCGCGCCCGGTACCTGCGGCGCGCCCTGACGGCCGCGGCCACCTTCGTGGCGACGGTACTGGTCGGGGTGGCCGCGCTGCCGCACGACTCCCGCGCCTTCTGGACCCGGGTGGTCTTCACCCCGGACCGGCCGGGCCGCGCGGAGAACGCGGCGAACCAGTCGGTGCGCGGGGTCGTCGCGCGGCTGGAGCACACGGGCACCCCCGGCCCGGCCTGGGTGCTGGCCGCACTGGCCGCCGGGGTGCTCGGCCTGGCCGTGGCCGTGGCGGCGGCGCGCGCCGCGGACCGGCTGCCGCTCTCGGCGGCCTGGGCGGCGGTGGCCGTCGGGGTGACGGCACTGCTGATCAGCCCGGTGTCCTGGACGCACCACTGGGTCTGGGCGGTGCCGATGATCGTGCTGCTCGTCTCCGAGACGCTGCGCCGGCGTGACGGGCGCTGGGCGTGCGCCGCGCTGGCGGCCGTCCTGGTCTTCTGCAGCTATGTGGTCTGGTACGTCCCGCATGACTCCACCCGGCCGGAACTGCACGAGAACGCCGGGGAGATGCTGGTCGCGGCCGCCTACCCGCTGGGCGGGCTGGCCTTCCTGGCGCTGACGGGCGTGGTGGCCGCCCGCGCGCTGCGCACCCCCGCACACGACCGCGGCAGCGGCCGGCCGGTCCGCCGGGTGCGGAGTTCATGAACTCTCAATGATCCGGGCGGCGTTGCGGAGCCGCGGCCGGGTTACGGTGGCGAACGGCCCGAGGAACACCCGCACCGGAGCCGGCCCGGCCGGCCGCCGGACGAGCCTGGAGACCGCCGTGACCACCGCGTTCGACCCGATCGACCTGGGCGGCCTGCGTCTGGCCAACCGGATAGCCATGGCGCCGATGACCCGCAGCCGCGCGCACGGCCCCGGCCTCAGCCCGACCGCGGCCACCGCCGTGTACTACGCCCAGCGGGCCTCGGCCGGGCTGATCGTCACCGAGGGGATCCAGCCCTCGGCCGTCGGGCAGGGCTACCCCGACACCCCTGGCCTGCACAGCGACGGCCAGGTCGCCGCCTGGCGGGCGGTCACCGAGGCGGTGCACGCCGCGGGCGGCCGGATCTTCGCCCAGCTCATGCACACCGGCCGGATCGGCCACCCCTCGCTGCTGCCCGGCGGCCTCACCCCGGTCGGTCCCTCCGCCGTGGCCGCCCGCGGGCAGGTGTACACCGCGGACGGGCCGCGGCAGTTCGTGGTGCCCGAACCGCTCGACGAGGACGGCATCCGGCAGACCGTCGCCGACCACGTCAGCGCCGCCCGCAACGCGATCGCGGCCGGCTTCGACGGGGTGGAGGTGCACGGCGCCAACGGCTATCTCCTCCACCAGTTCCTCGCCCCCAACGCCAACACCCGCACCGACGCCTGGGGCGGGGACCCCGAGTCCCGGGCCCGCTTCGCCGCCGAGGTGGTGACGGCCGTGGCCGCCGCCGTCGGCGCCCATCGCACGGGTCTGCGGCTGTCCCCCGGCAACACCCTGGGCGACATCGACGAGCCGGACCCCGCGCCCACGTATCTGGCGCTGCTGCGCGCGCTGGAGCCGGTCGGTCCCGCCTACCTGCACATCATGGAGACCGGGGAGCGGAACCTGACCCTGGAGCTGCGCAAGCGGTTCGGCGGGGTGCTGATCCTCAACGCCCGCACAGTGGGCCGCCCTTCGGGCCCGCAGGAGCTGGCACTCGTCGAGGACGGCACCGCCGACCTGGTGTCCTACGGCACGCTGTTCCTGGCCAACCCCGACCTGCCGCGCCGGCTGCGGGCCGGGGGGCCGTTCAACACCCCCGACCGCGCCACCTACTACGGCGGCGGCGAGCGCGGCTACACCGACTATCCGGCGCTCGGCGCCTGACCCGGACGCCGCCGGAGCGCCGCGACCAGCACACCGGCCGCGCACACCGCCACCAGCGCCACCGAGGTGACCGCGAAGGCGTGGGCCGAGGCGTGCACGCCGGGCCCCTGCAGCCGGTTCAGGAACAGGGTGCCCAGGGTCGCGACGCCGATCAGCTGGCCGAGCTGCGTCATGGTGGCCAGCAGACCGCTGGCGTCGGCCGCGTCCTGCGGCGCCACGGTGGCCAGCGCCAGGGTGAAGCTGGGGCTGAAGCTCAGCCCCAGGCCGAGCCCCAGGCCCAGCAGCGCCACGTACAGCCAGGGGCCGCCGTCGCCGCCGCCGCGCAGGGCCAGTCCCAGCACGGCCAGGCAGACCGCCGCGACGGCCATGCCGGCCGCGCCCATCCACCGCCGCCAGCCGACGGGCAGGCGGCGCCAGGTGAGGCCGATGCCGCCGAAGGTCACCGCGCAGGTGGCGAAGGTCAGGCCGGTGCGCAGCGCGCTGAAGCCGAGGCCGGACTGCAGGTGCAGGGCCACCGCGAACAGGAAGCCCGCGTTGACCGCCATCGTCAGCACGACGACGGCGATGAGCCGCGTCATGCCCGGGGCGCGCAGCACCCGCACCGACACCAGCGGGGCGCCGCCGCGCCGGGCCAGCCGCGTCTCCAGCACGGTGAAGACCGCGAAGAGCACCACGCTCAGGGCCAGGCACACCCAGCCCCAGGCCGGCCAGCCCTCCTCCTGGCCGAGCACCAGCGGCACGGTGAACAACGTCACCGCGGCGGCCAGCACCAGCAGGCCCGGCAGGTCGAGGCCGCGCCGCCGCTCCGGGGCGCTGCGGGTGTCGCGGGGCAGCACGCGCGGCGCCACCACCAGCATCAGCACGCCGATCGGGACGTTGACCAGGAACACCGGCCGCCAGCCGGTGCCGAACAGGTCCGCGCTGACCAGCACGCCGCCGAGCGACTGGCCGAGCGCGGCGCCGGAGGCCAGCACGGCGGAGTACACGCTCATCGCGCGGGTCCGCGCCTCGCCGACGAACGTGATCTGGAGCAGGCTCAGCACCTGCGGGATCATCAGTGCCGAGCCGGTGCCCTGCGCGAACCGGAAGCCGATCAGCTCGCCGGTGTTCTGCGCGAGACCGCAGGCCAGCGAGGAGACGGTGAACAGGGCCAGCCCGGCGAGGAACAGCCGCCGGTGGCCGAGCAGGTCGCCCAGCCGCGCCCCGGTGATCAGCAGCACGGCGTAGGCGATGGTGTAGCCGGCGATCACCAGTTGCAGCCCGGCGCCCGAGGCGTGCAGATCGGTGCGGATGGTGGGAGCGGCGACGTTGACGATGAAGACGTCGAGCAGGGCCATGAACTGCCCCGCGAGGATGATGGCGAGCAGCAGTCCGGGCCGCGGCCCGGACCGGCCGGCGGCGGGCCCGCCGGGGACGGCCGCCCTCCGGGTGGACGGTGCTGCGGTCACTGCGGTGTCGGTCATGGGACCAGCGTGCTGGCGGCCGAGTACCGGTAACGAGAGCCCACTGATCCTGGTACTGCCAGCACCTGGCACGGGACCGCCCGCCCGGCGACCATGGAACACATGCCGCATTCCCAGACAGCCCGCCGGACCGAGCTCGCCGGGTTCCTGCGCAGCCGCCGTGCCCGGATCTCGCCGGAGGACGTCGGCATGCCGCCCGGCCTGCGGCGCCGCACCCCGGGCCTGCGCCGGGAGGAGGTGGCCCAGCTCGCCGGGGTCGGGGTGACCTGGTACACGTGGCTGGAACAGGGCCGTCCCATCAACGCCAGTGTGCAGGTGCTGGACGCGGTGGCCCGGGTGCTGCAGTTCGACGCGACCGAGCGCGAGCACCTGTACCGGCTGGCCGGCATCCCCTTCGTACGCGAGCCGGTCTCCGACGAGGAGGTCGTCGGCAAGGAGGTCCTGGCGATCCTGGACGCGCTGGACCCGCTGCCGGCGGCCGTCTACAACGCGCGCTACGACGTGCAGGCGTCCAACGCCGCCTACCGGGTGATGTGGCCGATGACGAGCCTGGTGGCGCGGCGGGAGCGCAACGTCCTCTACAAGCTGTGCGTCATCCCCGAGTGCTGCTCGACCTTCGTCAACAGCGGCGTGGAGCTGCCGTGGATGGTGGCGCAGCTGCGGCACTCCTACGGACGCCACGTCGGCGAGCCGGCCTGGGAGGGGTTCATCGCGATGATGGTCGAGGAGAGCCCGCGGTTCGCCCAGCTCTGGGCGAGCGGGGACGTGGCGGCGCCGGGAAGCCGGGTGAAGCTGTTCCGGCACGACGCCGTGGGTCTGATCCACCTGTCGTCGAACTCGCTGTCCATCGACGGGATGGCCGAGCACCGCATCATCGCCTACACGCCGGTCGGCGAGGAGGACCGCGAGAGGATCGAGCGCCTGCGGGCCATCGACGACCCGGTCATCGGCTGCTCGGTGCACGGCCGCCCGCTGTCGGTGGTCCTGGCCGAGAAGGCCGCCCGCGAGCAGCGGGGCGCCGGGGCGGCGCCGGTCACCGCGTCGTCCTGACCCGGCCTCCTCCCGGGCCGGTCCTTTCCTGGGACTGTCCCCGCCGGACCGCCGCCGGACCGCCACGCACACCGCACGAGGACGCGGGTGGGGCGGGAGCCGCTCGGCTCCTGCCCCACCCGCGTCGTCGTCGCCCCGGCCGTCCGCAGACGGCCGGGCCGGGCGGTTCAGTGCATCGCCGCCGGGAGCTGCACCTCGTCCTGCGCGTCCTTGGCGCCGGTGCCGGTCCCGCTGCTGGACGCCACGATCGTGGTGCTGGGGCGGGGGGCGTTGACGAAGGTCAGCGCGATGAGCGAGGCCACGGCCTCGATGGCGACGGCCCACCAGATCGCGTGGGTGTATCCGTGCACCAGGGACTGCGACTGCAGCAGCCGCTGGGCGCCCGCCGAGCCCGCCGCGTGCGTAGCGTGGGCGGCCAGGTACGTGGTCGTCGCCGAGGCGGCGACCGTGTTGAGCAGCGCAGTGCCGATGGCCCCGCCGACCTGCTGCGAGGTGTTCACCATCGCGGAGGCGACACCCGCGTCACGCGGCTGGACGCCCTGCGTGGCCAGGGACATGGCCGGCATGAAGGCCGAGCCCATGCCCAGGCCCAGCAGCACCAGACCCGGCAGGATCACGCCCGGGTAGGACGAGCCGACCTGGAGGCGCGTCAGCAGCAGCATGGCCACCGCGGCGAGCGCGAAGCCGGGCGCCATCAGCGCGCGTGCCGGAAGGCGGGTGACCAGCCGGGCGCCGATCTGCGTGGAGCCGACCACGAAGGCCACCACCATCGGCAGGAAGGCGAAGCCGGTCTTGATCGCCGAGTATCCCTGGACGACCTGCAGGTAGTAGGTCAGGAACAGGAACACGCCGAACAGGCCGATGATGGCCAGGCCGAGCGACAGGTACGTGCCGCCGCGGTTGCGCTCGCTGACCACGCGCAGCGGCAGCAGCGGCGCCTTGACCCGGGACTCGACCAGGGCGAAGGAGACCAGCAGGACGCCGGCCGCGACGAACAGGCCGATGGTCGAGGTCGCGGACCAGCCGGCCGTCTCGGCGCGGGTGAAGCCGTAGACCAGCGAGACCAGGCCCAGGGTGGCCAGCACGACACCGGGGATGTCGAGCGAGGACCGGTTCCGGGTGCCCTCGGGCTCACGGATCACGAAGTACGCGCCGAGGGCGGCGATCACCGCGAAGGGCACGTTGACGAAGAAGGTCCAGCGCCAGTTGAGGTACTCGGTGAGCACGCCGCCGAGCAGCAGGCCGACGGCGCCGCCGCCGCCCGCGATCGCGCCGAAGATGCCGAACGCCTTGGCGCGTTCCTTGGCGTCGGTGAAGGTCACCGCGAGCAGCGAGAGCGCGGAGGGCGCGAGCAGCGCGCCGAACAGGCCCTGCGCGGCACGCGAGCTGAGCAGCATCGCCTCGTTGGCCGCGGCGCCGCCGACGGCGGACGCGAGGGCGAAGCCGGTCAGGCCGACCACGAAGGTGCGCTTGCGCCCCCACAGGTCGGCGAGCCGGCCGCCGAAGAGCAGGAGCCCGCCGAAGGCCAGTGCGTAGGCGGTGATGACCCACTGCTTGTTGGCGTCGGAGATGCCCAGCGCGTGCTGGGCGCTCGGCAGGGCGATGTTCACGATCGTCGAGTCGAGGACGACCATCAACTGGGCGAGGGAGATGAAGACCAGGGCTTTCCAGCGGTTGTTGGCGCCGGCGCCCTGAAGCCGGTGTGCGGCGGTTTGAGACATGGGGATATCCACCTAGGTGTGCCCGCGGGCACGGGTGAGGTTCGGTCGTTATTCGGTCGTTCAAGGTCAAGGGGCGACGCCGCGCGGCCAGGGGCCGCGGGTGGTCTACGAGGAGGGGTTCGAGGGGCCGGATCCGGAGTCGGCGGACCGCGGGCGCAGTCCGTCCAGGAACAGGTCCAGACGCCGGTGGCAGTCGGCGCCCTCGCATTCCAGGCCCGGCAGCGGGCGGCTGAGCTGCGACACGGCGATCATGAAGTCGGTCTGGGTGATGTCCGGGCGCAGACGCCCCGCCTCGCGGGCCCGTTCCATCAGCCCTTCCAGGGCGGTCTGGAACCGTGCGTACTCGGCGTACATCTCGGGCGTGACCTCCGGGCGCTCCCCGGCGGGGAACATGCCGCAGAACGCCGCGGCGCGCTCGTCGACCGCCGCGTGGGCGAAGCCGCTCAGCGCGGTGAAGGGGTCGGTCTCCCGGGCGGCGACGGCCTCGGCCGTGTCCGCCGTCCGGCTCATGACGAAGAGGAGCACGGCGCGCAGCAGTGCGTGCCGGTCGGGGAAGTGCCGGTAGAGCGTCGCGTTGCCGACGCCGGCCCGACGCGCGATGTCGTCGAAGGGGACGTCCGGTCCCTGCTCCACGAGCATCTCGCGGGCCGCGGCCAGGATCCGCTCCCGGTTGCGCGCCGCGTCCGTACGCATACGAGGGGCCCGGCGCGGTGCCGTCTCCGTCGTGTCGGCGGTGATGGTCATGGCGGGTCCTCCTCTCGACAGGGTGGTGCGGTGGTGGTTGGTCAGGTAACCGGGGACGAAGCCCCCGGATTTTCATTCACGTGCATGTAACGGGGAAGCAGTCCCCGGATATTTCACGCGTCCGATGTGACCTGCGCCATACGCCTGGGAGGCTGGGAGGAGCGGGGCGGGCCGACGGCCACACGCCCCGCACAACGAGAACGGCGCCACCCGTTCGGGTGACGCCGTGATGATTGTGGAGCTACGGGGAATTGAACCCCGGACCTCTTGCATGCCATGCAAGCGCTCTACCAACTGAGCTACAGCCCCTTGCCGATCCCGTTCCCCGGGCGACGGGAAGAAGCATAGCCGGTGCACGGACCGGAAACGAAATCGGCCCGCTCCGGCCGGTCGGGGGAGCCTCCCGGCACCCGGCCGCGAGCGGTCCGGCGCCCGTGCCGGACCGTTCGCGAGGGATCAGGTGTCGTCGCCGAGGACCGGCTCGGGCAGCGTGCCCGCATTGTGCTCGGTCAGCCGCCAGCCGCGGACGCCCTCGCCGAGCACCGACCAGCAGCAGTTCGAGAGCCCGCCGAGGGACTCCCAGCTGACCGGGTCCAGGCCGATGAGCCGGCCGATGGTGGTGCGGATCGTGCCGCCGTGGCTGACCACGACCAGCACCCCGTCGTCGGACAGCTTGTCCACGGCCGCCAGGACCACCGGAGCGGCCCGGTCGGCGACCTCGGTCTCCAGCTCCCCGCCGCCGCGCCGCACCGGCTCCCCGCGCTTCCAGGCCGCGTACTGGTCGCCGTAGCGTTCGTTGATCTCGGTGTGGGTCAGGCCCTGCCACACGCCCGCGTAGGTCTCCCGCAGGCCCTCGTAGTGGGTGACCGGAAGGCCGGTGATTGCGGCCAGTTCGGCGGCGGTGCTCGCCGCCCGGCTGAGGTCGGACGAGACGATCGCGTCGGGGTTCAGCGCGGCCAGCAGCCGGGCCGCACGCCGCGCCTGGGCGATGCCGGTCTCGGTGAGCGCGATGTCCGTGGTGCCCTGGAAGCGCTGCTCCAGGTTCCACTGGGTCTGGCCGTGCCGCCACAGGACGATGCGGCGGCCCCGGCCGGTCCTGGCCGCGTTCAGCGCAGGTCCCCTTCGGCGTCGGCCGCCATCGCCTGGGCGTGCTCGGCGGCCTTGCCCCGGGTGGCGACCGCGTCCGGCGGCAGCTCGATCTCCGGGCAGTCCTTCCACAGGCGCTCCAGGGCGTAGAACACCCGCTCCTCGGAGTGCTGGACGTGCACGACGATGTCGACGTAGTCCAGCAGCACCCAGCGGCCGTCCCGCTCGCCCTCACGCCGTACCGGTTTGGCGCCGAGCTCCTTGAGCAGATAGTCCTCGATCGCGTCGACAATGGCCCTGACCTGCCGGTCGTTGGGCGCCGAGGCGACCAGGAACGCGTCGGTGATGGAGAGCACGTCGCTGACGTCGTAGGCGATGATGTCGTGCGCGAGCTTGTCGGCCGCGGCCTGCGCTGCGGCGCGGGTCAGCTCGATGGAACGGTCAGTGGCGGTCACAGGTGCGGCTTTCCGGTCGGGGACTCGTCATTTCCAGGGTCTCACGCCCCTCGGACAGTGCCCGACCGGTTTCCGGACGGATATGCCCGCGGCACACCCCCCGAGGAGGGGTGCCGCGGGCCTCGTCCCGGCCGGCGGCCGGGTCCGCTCAGTCCGCGCTGGGCTTGTAGTCCTTGCCCAGCACCACCACGACGTCCGCGTTCGACGGGACCGCGCCCTTCTTCACCGCTCCGGCCGGCAGCCCGAGGGTGGACGCCACGTCCTTCGCCGCGGCGAGCCGGGCCGGGTCGGCGTACAGCACCTGCGACGCGGCCTGCGAGCTGCTCGCCTTGCCGCCGGGCACGTAGGCGTAGGTGCCGCCGTTGACGATGGCGGCCTGGGCCAGCGGCGCGGACTTGGAGGTGCCGGTGGCGTCCCTGATCAGCACGCGCGGCTGGGCCGAGCTGCCGGAGGACTCCTTGACCGTGCCGCCGAGCACGTCCTTCACGACGCTCTCGGTGGCCTGCGAGCTGAGCGAGCCGTCCTTCTGCACCGGCAGCATCGCCGTGTCGTAGGCACCCGTCTTGGCCAGCTCCGCGAGACCGGCGAGCGAGGCGCCGAGCTCCCGGTCGGACAGCGACGGGTCGAGGATCTGGGCGAGCCCCTGGATCGTCTTGGTGGCGTCCGCGGCGTCGCTCGGCATCTTCTTCAGCACCGCCTGCATGACCTGGCCGAACCGGCTGAGCTGGTCGGTCTGCGACTCACCGGGACCCTTGTAGGTGGCGTACGCCACCGCGGCCTGGCCGGTGAGCTCGGTCTGCTTGCCCTGCTGGACCAGCGTGCGGCCGCTGTCCTTGCCGGTGCCCTTCACGGTGGCGTTGGTGTCGACGAACACGTCGCCGAGGGAGTCGACCAGCAGTTCCAGATAGGGCGAGTCCAGCCGCCAGCTGCCCTTGATGTCGGTGCCGAGCAGGGCGTTCAGCGAGTCCCTGGTCGGGCCGACGCCGTCCGCGACGGACTTGTCGAGGGTGGTGCCGGAACCGTCGTCCCCGGTGAGCTGGAGGGAGTTGGGGATGAGCACGGTGGTGCCGCGGCCCTTGGTGGTGTTGTCGACGAGCAGCGCGGTGTCGCTGGGGCCGCCGTTGACCGGCAGCAGGTGGACCACGATGACGTCGCGTTTCTGGGCGCCGCCGGGGGCCGCCGCGGTGGTCCTGTCCTTGGCCAGGCCCGGGATCTTCCCGGCCTTCCACAGGTAGCCGGCGCCGCCCAGCAGGGCGAGCACCAGCACGAGCACCAGGCCGACCTTGCGGTTGCGGCCGCGCCTGCGGGCCTCTTCGCGGCGTTCGGTGCGCGACTCGGAGAACTTCAGCCAGTCGATGACTTCCTCGGAGTCGTCCGACTCCTCGTCGACGAAGGCGAACTGCCCGGTGTGGTAGTCCTCCCGCTCGTGCTGCGCGGGCCCGCCGCGGGTCTCCTGGAGCGGCACCTGGTGCTGTCCGGTCTCGTACACGGCGTGCTGGCCGGTGTCGTACACCGGCTGCTGCCCGGTGTCGTAGGCCGCCTGCCGGCCGGTGTCGTACACCGGGTGCGCGCCCGTGTCGTACGCCGGCTGCTGCCCGGTGTCGTAGAGCTGCTGCTGGCCGGTGTCGTAGACCGCGTGCTGACCGGTGTCGTAAACGGCGTGCTGGCCGGTGTCGTATCCGGGCTGCCCGCCGGGCGGGTACACCGGCTGCTGTCCGGTGTCGTACCCCTGCTGCTGGGGCTGCTCGTAGTAGGGCTGCTGGGGCTGCTGCGGGATCCAGCCCTGCTGGCGGCCGCCGTAGGAGGACGGTGACGGATCCTGGTACGGGTCGTTGTACGTCTGCGGGGGCTGCTGGGTCTGCTGCCTGCCCTGCGGCGCCTGGCCCTGCTGCTGCGGGGGGGCCTGGAGGGGGCGTCCGTACGCGTCGTAACCGTAGTGCTGCTGCTGGTAGTAACGCTCTCGCGCGTAAGGGTCTCTCTCGTCGTCGGGACCGCCCTCGGCAGGTTGCCAGTGGGGGTTTGCGTCGTTCACGAGGAACCCCTTCGTGTGTTTCGTCGCCGCTACCCGGTCGCGTCCCGGTACAGCGCGCGTTTGTCGATGTAGCGCACCACACCGTCCGGAACCAAGTACCAGACCGGATCCCCCTTGGCCACCCGCTGGCGGCAGTCCGTCGAGGAGATCGCCAGCGCCGGGACTTCCACCAGGGACACTCCCCCCTCGGGGAAGCCCGGGTCCGACAGCGTATGCCCTGGACGTGTGACGCCGATGAAATGTGCCAGAGAGAACAGTTCCTCGGCGTTCCGCCAGGAGAAGATCTGCGACAGCGCGTCGGCGCCCGTGATGAAGAAGAGGTCGGCATCAGGGTGCTCGGCCCGCAGGTCACGCAGGGTGTCGATGGTGTACGTGTTGCCGCCGCGCTCGATGTCGCTGCGGCTGACCGAGAACTGGGGGTTGGACGCGGTGGCGATCACCGTCATCAGGTAGCGGTCCTCGGCCGGCGACACCTTGCGGTCGTCCTTCTGCCAGGGCTGCCCGGTGGGCACGAACACCACCTCGTCGAGGTGGAAAAGGCTGACGACCTCGCTCGCGGCCACCAGGTGCCCGTGATGGATGGGGTCGAAGGTACCGCCCATCACACCGATGCGCTTCTTGCCGGGGGGCATGTCAGTCCCGGTTGAAGCGGGTGGTGATCCACAGGAGGATCAGCAGGACACCCAGTGCGCCGAACCCGGTCAGGTAGGGGCTGAGGCTGTTGTGCTGCCCGCCCTCCGCGAGGGTGGTCAGGGGGGTCAGGGCGGTGGCTGCGACGTTCGACATGATCGACGGGACCCTTTGCGGACTCGGGGACGGACGGGGGACACTCTTCGGCACATCGTACGGGCGGCGCCGGGGGAACTTCGCGTCGGCACCGCGCGTCCAGAGTATGTACCGGTTGGCTATCAGGGGGTTGGGCCAGTATGTCCGAGCCGAACGAACGGAACGAGCGGCGGGTCAGCACCGAGAAGCTGCCTGGACGCACCCGCAGGCGGTTCCCCGACATCTCCTCACGGGCGTACGAACACCCCGCCGACCGCTCGGCGCTCGTCGCGCTGCGCAAGCTCAGCGGATTCGACACCGTCTTCAAGGCGTTGAGCGGCCTGCTCCCCGAGCGGAGCCTGCGGCTGCTCTTCCTCTCCGACTCCGTGCGGGTCAGTGACGAGCAGTTCGCCCACCTCAACGCGATGCTGCGGGACGCCTGTTACATCCTGGACCTGGAGAAGGTCCCGCTGATGTACGTCACTCAGGACCCGAAGCCGAACGCGATGTGCATCGGCATGGACGAGCCGATCATCGTGGTGACCACCGGCCTCGTCGAGCTGCTGGACGAGGAGGAGATGCGGGCGGTCGTCGGCCACGAGGTGGGCCACGCGTTGTCCGGCCACTCGGTCTACCGGACGATACTGCTCTTCCTGACCAACCTGGCGCTGCGCGTCGCCTGGATCCCGCTGGGGAACCTGGCGGTGCTGGCCCTGGTGACCGCCCTGCGCGAGTGGTTCCGCAAGTCCGAACTGTCCGCCGACCGGGCGGGCCTGCTGGTCGGCCAGGACCTGCAGGCGTCCATGCGCGGCCTGATGAAGATCGCCGGCGGCAACCACCTCCACGAGATGAACGTGGACGCCTTCCTCAAGCAGGCCGACGAGTACGAGGCCGCGGGCGATCTGCGCGACTCGGTGCTGAAGATCCTCAACGTGCTGCCGCGCAGCCACCCGTTCACCACCGTGCGCGCGGCCGAGCTGCGCACGTGGGCCGCCTCCCGCGACTACCAGCGGCTGATGGACGGCCACTACGCCCGCCGCACCGAGGACAAGGACACCTCGGTCTCCGACGCCTTCAAGGAGTCCGCGGCCCACTACGCCGACACGGTGAAGCAGAGCAAGGACCCGCTGATGGGACTGATCCGCGACTTGTCGAACGGCGCCGGCGAGTTCGGCGGCAAGCTGCGCGACCGGTTCACAGGCTCGAACGGGAACCAGGGGCCGTCGGAGGCGGGGTCAGGGCCGTCGCCCGAGCCGGATCCTGCGGGCTGAGGCTCGCGCTGCCCGCGGTGGTCAGCGGCGCGCACACCGGCCCGACCGGGCTGTCCTTGGCGAAGGGGTTCACGCCGCCGATGCCGCCGACGGCGTGCCCGCCGGCCAGGATCGGACGGAAGTAGCCCTCCGCGCCCTCCCCGCAGGACAGCGGCCCGGCGGCCACCTGCGCGTCGACCACCTGGATGTGCCGCTGCTGCAGGTCCTGGTGGCTGAACCGGAACAGCATCCGCCGCCGCACGGTGAACAGCGAGACGGGCGTCGCGGGCTTGCCCGGGCCGCGCAGCGCGTAGACGAAGGTGTGGTCGGCGGTGATCTCGAGCGCGCTGTCCTTGACCTGGCCGGTGGTCACATAGCCGTCGACCCGCACGCCGTTCTCGCCGCCGACGAGCTGGAGGTGCTCGGCCGGGTCGAAGCGCACCAGCCAGCCGGTGGCCTCATGGCTGCCGTCACCGCTCGGCCGGGTGACGCTGGCCTCGAACTGGTCGAGCTGCCCGGGGTCGAGCAGGTTGCGCACCGCGCCCACGTCGCCGCCGGTGACCGCCTTGGGGTCGAGCGACGACTCACCGATGTAGTCCTTGATGGTCGCGAAGGCCTGCATGACCTCGCTCTCCGCGAAACCGCCCACCCGCTCGGCCCCCTGGAACTGGATGCCGTCCGTCCCCACGCGGTACGCCGCGGCCGGGCTCCCCGCGAACGGATCGGCGGCGGACACCGCCGCCACCGTGCCGGCCGGGACAAGCGGGGTGACGGAGACCGCGAGCGGCGGGGGCGGGCCGCCGGAGTCGGCGTGGTAGGGGTGGCGGACGCCCATGTAGATGGCGAAGCCGAAGGCGACCGCGAGCAGCAGGATCAGCGCGAACGCCTGCCGGGCGAGCGAGCGCGGGAGCGCGTGCCGGATCCGCACCGCACGGGCCGCGCCGTCCAGCCGCTCACGGGCGGAGTACTCCTGGATCCGGGCAGCCCGGACGAACGACTCGTCGAACACGACGGATCTGTACTCGTCGTCGCCGCCCGGAGCGCCCTCGGGGGCGCCCTCGGGAGGATTTCCGGGCCCGCTCATATCACAAGGTTAAGTCTCTGAGCGTGCGAATAAACGCCTCGGT
Source organism: Actinacidiphila acidipaludis (assembly GCF_019890725.1). Classification (GTDB taxonomy): domain Bacteria; phylum Actinomycetota; class Actinomycetes; order Streptomycetales; family Streptomycetaceae; genus Actinacidiphila; species Actinacidiphila acidipaludis. The sequence continues at coordinate 25,343 of NZ_JAINZZ010000007.1, read as the reverse complement.
ACCGGTCAACTTGACACCGGATCAGGGCAGTGGCGTGGTGGCCACCGGCGGCATGGTCCTGGTGCCCACCGGGCTGGTCGTGGAGGGCGCGCTGGGCTGCCGGGTGCCGCCCGCCCCGCGGTAGACCGCGGCGAAGGTGAGTGCGACCACCCCGATGCCCATGACGACCGCCAGAGCCCAGGCGACCGGCCGGTGCCACCGGGTGGAGCTCCCCCGGTACGGATGACCGGCGGCGTACAGCTCATCGGTCCCGGTCACCGTGTCGTCCAGTTCCGGGACGAGACGGGACTCGCTTCTGTGCCGTCCCGGCCTGGCGGGCGGTAGCGCTGGACCTTCGGCGACGGCGAGCATCCGTTCCCTGGCCGTGGGCTCGTGGAACAGCGCAGACCGTACGAATTCTTCGTCGAGGACTACGGAGGCGAACTCGTCATCGTCCGGCATCTGTCCAGAGTAGTGCCGAAGTTGGCTGTTTGGGCAGGGGAATTCCAGCTCCCGCGCAGGTCCCGACCGAGGGCCGTGGGGCGGGTGGGACGGGACGAGCCGCCGGTCAGCGGATGTGACCGTCGCCGGTGACGACGTACTTGGTGGAGGTCAGTTCCGGCAGTCCCATGGGCCCGCGGGCGTGCAGCTTCTGGGTGGAGATGCCGATCTCGGCGCCGAAGCCGAACTGGCCGCCGTCGGTGAACCGGGTGGAGGCGTTGACCATGACCGCGGCGGCGTCCACCTGCTGGCTGAACCGGCGGGCGGCGGGCTGGGAGCCGGTGACGATGGCCTCGGTGTGCCCGGACGACCACAGCCGGATGTGCGCGACGGCCTCGTCCAGCGAGTCCACCACCCCGGCCGCGATGTCGTACGACAGGTACTCGGTCTCCCAGTCCTCGGCGGTGACCGGGACCACGGTGGCCTTGCTGCCGCAGGCCTCGGCGACGGCCGCGATCCGGGCGTCGCCGTGCACCGTCACCCCGGCGTCGGCCAGGGCGTCCAGGGCGCGCGGCAGGAAGCTCTCGGCGATGTCGCGGTGCACCAGCAGGGTCTCCGCGGCGTTGCAGACGCTGGGCCGCTGGGCCTTGGAGTTGACGAGGATCTCCACGGCCATGTCGATGTCGGCCGCGGCGTCCACGTACACGTGGCAGTTGCCGGTGCCGGTCTCGATCACCGGGACGGTGGAACCCTCGACCACGGTCCGGATCAGCGAGGCGCCGCCGCGCGGGATGAGCACGTCGACCATGCCGCGGGCCCGCATCAGCTCGGTGACCGACTCACGGCCCTCGCCCGGCACCAGCTGCACCGCGTCGGCGGGCAGGCCGGCGCCGCCCACCGCGTCGCGCAGCACCGTCACCAGGGCGGTGTTGGAGGAGTACGCCGAGGAGGAGCCGCGGAGCAGCACCGCGTTGCCCGATTTCAGGCACAGCGCGGCGGCGTCCACCGTCACGTTGGGCCGCGCCTCGTAGATGATGCCGACGACGCCGAGCGGGACCCGCACCTGGCGCAGGTCCAGGCCGTTGGGCAGGGTGGAGCCGCGCAGCACCTCGCCGACCGGGTCGGGCAGCGTCGCCACGTGCCGCACGTCGGCGGCGATGGCGGCGATCCGCTCGCGGGTGAGCGTCAGCCGGTCGATGATCGCCGGGCTGGTGCCGGCCTCCTCGCCGCGCGCCACGTCCTCGGCGTTGGCGGCCACGATCTCCTGGGTGCGGACGATCAGGGCGTCGGCGATGGCCTCCAGGGCGTCGTCCTTGGCCGACCGCGGCAGCGGCCCGAGCTCGCCCGCGGCGGCACGGGCGCGGTAGGCGGCGAGCATCACGGGGGACTTCGGCAGCGGCGAGGGCAGGTCCATGAGTGCAGGGTAGTGCGTGGGCGGACCGCCGTGCCGCCGCTGTCCACCAGGGGGACGGGCCTGCCGGGGCCCGGCTCAGAACGGGTGGACGCCCACCGGGACGGCCGGCGCGGGACCGTAGCCCTCCGCGAGGCGCTGGTGGTAGGTCTCGCGGTCGATCACCTCCAGGCCGACCGTCTCCCACGGCGGCAGACCCGCGGTGGACCGGTGCTCGCCCCACAGGCGCAGGGCCAGCGCGGCGGCGTCGTGCAGGTCGCGGGCCTCTTCCCAGTACCGGATCTCGGCGTGGTCGCCGGCGTAGCGGCTGGTCAGCAGGAAGGGGTGGTCGTGGGCGAGCTGTTCCAGCCCCCGTCTGACCTCGGGCAGCGGCGCCATCGGGCCCGAGACGCTGAGGGTGACGTGCCACAGCCGGGTGGCCGGCTGCTCCGGCTCCTGCTGCCCGGAGGGTTCGTGGTTCCCCTGCTGCCCGTGCTGTGCGTGCCGCGTCTGTGCCGGGATACCGCTGTCGACGCTGACCAGCGCCCGCTCCGCGGCACTCCTGGACGACGGCCCTGGACGCCCTCGTTTCACCGGCGGCCTCCCTGGGGGGTGACGTTCCCGGGACCGTCCGCCTGGCGGTGCGGGCGGCCCCTGCGCATCGAATCCACCCCCCAGTTGACCAGGCCCACGGGGGCCGCGGGGCGGTTTTCCCCAAGAAGCCCCGAAGGAGCGCCCGGCTCCGGCGATCAGCGGCGCGCGGCCCGCAGGAGCACCAGGTCGTCGCGGTGCACGACCTCGCGTTCGTACGCGGGACCGAGTTCTCTGGCGAGGTCCCGGGTCGAGCGCCCGAGCAGCCGCGGCAGTTCCCTGGCGTCGAAGTTGACCAGCCCGCGGGCGACCGCGCGGCCCGTCTCGTCGAGCAGGTCGACCGGGTCGCCCGCGGTGAACTCGCCCTCGACCGCGGTCAGTCCGGCCGGCAGCAGCGAACTGCCGCGTTCGGTCACCGCGCGGACCGCACCCGCGTCCAGGCGCAGCGCACCGCGCGGTGCGGAGGCGTGCGCCAGCCAGAGCAGGCGGCCGGCCGAGCGCTTGCCGGTGGGGTGGAAGTAGGTGCCGGTGGGACGCCCGGCCAGCGCGTCGGCGGCGTGCACCGCCGAGGTGAGCACGACGGGCACCCCGGCGCCGGTGGCGATCCCGGCCGCCTCGACCTTGGTGACCATCCCGCCGGTGCCGACGCCCGCGCGGCCGGCGCTGCCGATGGAGATCCCTTCGAGGTCCGCGGGACCGGTGACCTCGTCGATGCGGCTGGTGCCCGGGGTGCTGGGGTCGCCGTCGTACAGGCCGTCGACGTCGGAGAGCAGGACCAGGAGGTCGGCGCGGACGAGGTGGGCGACGAGCGCGGCGAGCCGGTCGTTGTCGCCGAAGCGGATCTCGTCGGTGGCGACCGTGTCGTTCTCGTTGACGACCGGCAGCGCGCCCATGCTCAGCAGTTGTTCCAGGGTGCGGAAGGCGTTGCGGTAGTGGGTGCGGCGGCTGACGTCGTCGGAGGTGAGCAGCACCTGGCCGACGCGCAGCCCGTAGCGGGCGAAGGAGGCGGTGTAGCGGGCGACGAGCAGTCCCTGGCCGACGCTGGCCGCGGCCTGCTGCCGGGCGAGGTCGCGCGGCCGGCGGTCGAGGCCCAGCGGCGCGAGGCCGGCGGCGATGGCCCCGGAGGAGACCAGCACCACCTCCCGGCCGTCGCGGGCCTTGGCCAGCACGTCGACCAGGGCGTCCACCCGGTCGGCGTCGAGCCCGCCGGAGGCCGTAGTCAGTGACGACGACCCGACCTTCACCACAATCCTGCGGGCCTCCGCCACGTCCTGCCGTGCCGCCGGTGTCACCTGCGCCGTCCTCGTGTCGCCGTCTGCCGCCCCGACCTCCGCCCTACGCGGGGTGCCGCAGCCGCCAGCCCGCCCAGGCCGAGGTCACCATCGAGCGGACGTCGTGCTGTGCCGTCCAGTCGAGTTCCTTGGTGATCGCCTCGGCCGAGGCGACGACCCGGGCCGGGTCGCCGGGGCGGCGCGGCGCCACCTCGGGTTCGAGATCAGTGTGGCCGGAAACCTCCGCGATGAGCGCGACCATCTCGGCAACCGAGACGCCCTGGCCGGTGCCGATGTTCAGCACCAGGCGGGCCTGCGGGTCCTCGGTGAGCCGGCGGACGGCGGCGACATGGGCGGCGGCGACGTCCTCGACGTGGATGTAGTCGCGCACGCAGGTGCCGTCGGGGGTCGGGTAGTCGGTGCCGAAGATCAGCGGCGCCTTCCCCTGGGTGAGCCGCTCGAAGACCATCGGGACCAGGTTGAACACGCCGGGGTCGCCGAGTTCGGGGCGGGCGGCGCCGGCCACGTTGAAGTAGCGCAGGCTCGCGGTGGCCATGCCGTGGGCCCGGCCGGTCGCGCCGACCAGCCACTCCCCCGCGAGCTTGGTCTCGCCGTACGGGCTCATCGGCTCGCACGGGGTCTGCTCGGTCACCAGGTCCACGTCCGGCATCCCGTAGACGGCCGCGGACGAGGAGAACACGAACCGGCGCACCCCGGCGTCGGCGGCGGCCTCCAGGACGGTGCGCAGCCCCTCGACGTTCTCCCGGTAGTACCAGAGGGGACGCTCGACGGACTCGCCGACCTGCTTCTTGGCCGCGACGTGCACCACGCCCTCGACCTCGTGCTCGCGCAGCACGCGGTCCAGCGCGGCGCGGTCGAGGACGCTCCCGCGCTCCAGCGGCACGCCCTCGGGCAGCCGCGCCGGGTCGCCGGTGCTCAGGTCGTCGAACACGACGACCCGGTGTCCGCTGTCGGCCAGTGCCTTCGCGACGTGCGAGCCGATGTAGCCGGCGCCGCCAGTGATCATCCAGGTCATTCGGCCAGTCTATCCGCCGCCCCGGACCGCCCTCCCTGGCGCCTGCTGGGGCTGGCGTGACGGCCGTTACCGAACCATGACCCACCTCCGGACAACGCGCCTCAGTGAATGTCCGTCAAACAGATCGGAAGTCGTGTGTGAACGGTCGACATCCCCTGTTCCGGCGAATGATCACTCATCGTGGCGCATGTCGTGAACAGGGATGTATGCGCCTTATCGGAGGTCATGAGAGCATGTCGCGGCATGGGGGGCGATCCTCGCGGATCGCCAGGCGGGGGGTGCTCGCCGCAGGAGTCGCCGGGATGTCAGGAGCCGCCGTGGCCACTCTGCACCGCTGGAGCGGCGGTGGCACGGGAAGCGGTGGCGGCCGGATCGTCCCGGTGCCGGGTGAGGGTGTCCAGCTCCCCGTGGCCACCGGCGGGTCGCCGGTCACGGTCGTGCAGTTCGTCGCCCACCCGGACGACGGGCTGTACTTCATGAACCCCGACGCCGAGCAGGAGATCGCCGCCGGGCACACGGTGCTGACGGTCTGTCTGACCGGCGGCGAGGCCGACGGCCGCAACTTCGCCCCGCACGACCCGCGTGCCCGCCACGCCAGGCCCGACCGTCCGGGCTTCGTCCGCGCCCGGATGAACGGGCTGCGGCGCGCGCACGCGGTGATGGCCACCGGCGACGAGACGAGCCCCTGGGACGTGCGGGTCGTCCGGCCGATAAGCGGCTGGGAGGCCGAACTCCACAGCCTGCGCGCGGCGCCGCACGTCCAGCTGCTGTTCCTGGCGCTGGTCGAGGCCCGCGGGGTGGCGGCCTGGCGGCCGCAGAGCCTCAAGGGCCTGTGGCAGAACGCGGTGCTCTCACTCCCCCAACTGCTGCCCGCGCACTCGCCGATGCGGCAGGCGACCCACGTCACCCGGACCCGGCTGGTGGCGTGCCTGCAGGCCATACTGCGCGAGTACCGGCCGACTGTGGTCCGCACCCTCGACCCCAACCCGGAGCACGACCCGGTGCACACCGGCCACCGCGGCTACGCGCCCGGTCACGGCCTGGCGTACTACGACCACCAGGACCACACCCACGCCACCTACTTCGTGCAGCAGGCGCTCGCCGCCCACTGGGCGACGCAGGCCCGGCCGCAGATGTCGGTCGAGCACTACCTGGGGTACGTCAACGCCCACCTGCCGTGGAACCTCGACGGCACGGCCGTCCGCCACAAGGCCCGTCTGCTGGACGTCTACGGCTGGAGCGACCACGGAAGCTGCGGCGACCCGTCGGGGTGCGGCGACCTGAAGGTGGGCGGCGGCGCGCTGCACGGCGCGTGGGTGCAGAGCACCCGCTACCGCGCGCCCGGCGCCTCCTCGTGGGCCGCCCGCACCACCGACGGCAGGCTCGCCGGCTTCGCGCTGCTCAGCGGCCAGGCCGTGGTCTGGTACGAGACGACGGCGGGCGGCGGGCAGTGGGCCGGGCCGGTCCCGCTGGAGGGCCGGGGCCTGGAGGGCCAGGTCTCGGTGGTCGTCCGCGAGGGCGGCGCACTGCAGCTCTTCTCTGTCAGGACCCATCTGCCCGACACCCGCGGGACGGGTGTCCACCACCGCGAGGTGGTCACCGCGGTGCAGACCGGCACCGCCCGGGACGGCCGGCCGCTGTTCTCGGCCTGGGTGAGCCTGGGCACCAGCGAGGTGAACCCGGTGGCCTCCATGGAGATGGGCTTCCCCGAGGCGGCCGCCGGCCCCGACGGTTCGGTGTATCTGGCCGTCCGCGACCAGGCGGGCGGCGTCAGCGTGCGCGTCCAGTCACCGCACGGCGTGTGGTCGCACTGGGCGCGGCTGCCGAAGGCCGCCGAGTCGGGCGTGCGGGTGCTGGACGGGCTGGGGGTGGCCGTGGACTCGGCCGGCCGGGCCCATGTGTTCGCGCCCGGCCAGCGCAGCATCCTGCACTGGACCTCCCCGGGCCGGGGGCGGCCGTTCGCGCTCGCCCGGCCCACCGGGCTGTCCGGTTCCTCCGGTCCGATAAGCGCTCTGGCGATGCACGACGGTTCGGTGCGGCTGGCCTACCGCGAGCCACGCTCGGCCCTGGTGACGCTCGCCGAACTGCCCGCGTCCGGCGGCACCGCGCGGCCGCTGGCCCTCAGCGAGCCGGGCGGCGGCTTCGGGCGGGTGGCGATGGCGCACTCCGGACCGGCTCAGGCCGCGCCCGGCGCGGTGGCGCTGGCCACCCGCAACTCGGCGGGCTGCGTCTCGGTCGCCACCGCGGGACCCGCGCTCGGCCCGTGGTCCCACGGTTCGGCCCCGCACGTCCACGCACCCGCGCTGGCCGAGGACGCCCAGGGGCGCATGGTTGCCCTGGCCGTCGGCGCGGACGGCGCGCTGTGGACGGTGCGCCCCGACGACGGCGGCACCGGGGGCGGCACCGCCCGCTGGGCCCCGGCCGTCCCGAACGCCCGCGGCGGCACCGCGGTCACCAGGGCGGCCGGCTCGTCCGGACCGCACAGCACCGGAAGGACGGCGTGATGGCGATCGCCGAGGCGACGGCCCACCCCGTGACCACGCGCCCGCGCGGCGTCCCGCGGATCGGCCTGCGGCCGCTGCGCACCTCGGAGACCGCGGCGGCGCTCGGCTCGGCCGTGCTCACCATGGCGGCGTACTGCCTGGCGATGGCCGTGCACGGCATGTACCCCTTCGGGCCGCGCTCGCGGGCGGTCAACGACCTGGGCAACCAGTTCGTGCCGTTCCACGCGCACCTGTGGGACCTCCAGCACGGCACCGGCTCGGGCGACCTGTTCTTCAACTGGAACAGCGCGTTCGGCACGCCGTTCCTGCCCGACTTCTTCGCCTACCTGTGCAACCCGTTCTCCTGGCTGACCGGCCTGTTCCCCCGGCACATGGTCGACTTCCCGGTGTTCCTGGTGACCCTGCTGAGCGCCGGGCTCGCCGCCGCCGTCATGACGGCGGCGCTGCGCTGCCTGCGCCCGGGCTCGCCGTGGCTGCGGGCGCTGCTGTCGGTGGGGTACGCGCTGTGCGCCTGGGCGGTGAACGACGCCTCGCCGGACCCGATGTGGATGTGGGGGCTGGTCGGGCTGCCGCTGCTGGTGATCGCCTCCGACTGGTGCCTGCGCGAGCGCCGCTGGGCGGTCGGCGTGCTGCTGGTGGCGGCGGTGTGGGTGGGCAACTTCTACACCGGCGCGATGGCCACGCTCGCCGCCGCGCTCGTCCTGGTGCTGCGGCTGACCGTCGCGGCCGCTCCCCCGCGGGTGGCCGGGCGGGTCCTGCTGCGGGCTGCCACGATGGCAGGGGTGGGCGTCCTGCTCGCCGCGCCCGTCCTGACGGTGAGCCTGGCGGCGACCCGGTCGGCGCAGCCCGCGCCGACGATGCCGTACACCCGGGCGTTCGGGCCGCTGGACTACCTGGCGCAGCTCCTGCCCGCCGGGCGCGCGCCGTTCAACGCCCCGAACATCGCCGCGGGCATGCTCGTGCTGCTGCTGGTCGCCGCGCTGCCCTTCCACCGCGCGGTGGCCCTGCGCGAACGCGTCGGCTGGTACGTGCTGGCCGCGCTGGTGGCGCTGTCGTTCGTCTGGAAGCCGACGGTGCTGCTCTGGCACGGCATGGCCGTCCCCAACGGCAGCCCCTACCGGGCGGCGTTCGTGCTCAGCGGGATCCTCGTGATGGCCGCGTGGGTGTGCCTGGCCGCCCGGCCGGGAGCGCGCGCGCTGCTGCCCGGCGCCGGACTGCTCGCCGTCCTGGTGCTGCTGGTCCACGGCCGGCCCGCGGTGCACGGCCAGACCTGGCCGGCGGTCGCCGGCGGCGGACTGTTCTTCCTCGCCGGTCTGCTGCTGCTGACGCGGGTGCGCGGACGCCGGCACTCCCCCTGGGTCCGCCGGACGCTGGGGGCCGCGCTGGCGGCGGGCGTCCTGCTCGGCTCGGTGCAGTCGGTGTGGGCCTCGACCGTCATCCGCGACAAGAGCCCCTGGTTCACCCCGAAGCTCACCATGAACGCCCAGGCGGCGGCGGAGTACCGGCAGTTGCGGACGGCTGCCACGTGGCCGGTCGCACGTACCGACCCCGGGCAGCAGCGCTTCGCGAACAACGACCCCATGCTGGTGGACGCCGAGGGCGGCGCCTACTACAGCAGTTACGTGCCCGCCGTCACCGCACGGCTGATGCAGTCGCTCGGCATGGGCTGGTACATCCAGGGCCGCCACACCATCAGTCCCGGCGACCCGGTGAGCAGGGCCGTGATGAGCATCGGCTCCTACCTGCCGAGCACCACGAACGCCGTGCGCTCCACCGGCGGCGCCGCACCCCTGGTCACCGTCCGCCCGGCGCTGCCGGCCGCCGGCGGATCGCCCGGCGACTCCGTCTTCGCCCGGCAGGAGCGACTGCTGGGCTCACGCGTCTACCAGGTGCCGGTCCTGCGTCCGGCCGCCGGCGCCCCACCGGTCGCGGACGGCTCGACCTGGCTGGTCCCGCAGGCCCGCAAGGGCCAGCCGTGGACGCACTTCTCCGCGACCTGCGCCCCGGGCACCCAGGTGTGGGTGAGCACGCCGTGGCTGCGCGGGTGGGTGCTGGGACTGGGCCGGCAGCTCACCTCGCACGCCATCCGTCCGGTGACCAGCAGCGCGCTGATGCCGCTCGGGGTGACCCCGGCAGGCGGTCGCATCGACATCGCGGTGGCCGGACGGCTCGGCCCGCAGGAGATCCCCCGGCAGGCGCTCGGCTGCCTCAGCACCTCACGACTGGCCACGGCGGTCGCTCGTCTCCGGGCCGCCGCCGCCACCTCGATCCACGTCGGCGGGCACCAGGTCGGCGCCGAACTGCCGCGCGGCAGCCGGGGGTTCGCGGTGATCACCACCCCGGCGGTGGACGGCTGGAGCTGTTCCGCGGACGGCGGCCGGGCCCACCGGCCGGTGTCCTACGGCGGGCTGATCGGGGTGCCGCTCGGCGCCGGGGCCTCCCGTGTCTCGTGCGGCTTCACCCCGCCGGGCCTGTCCAGGGGACTGGCGCTCGGCGGGGTGGGGCTGCTGGCACTGCTCGGGGTGGCGGGCCGCCCGGTGTGGACCCGGGTTCAGAGCTCCAGGAAGGCGAAGAGCTCTTCCCAGCGGTTGACGATGGTGTCCGCCGAGAACCGCTGAATGTTGACGACGGCACGCTCGCCCATGGTGTCCCGCAGCTGCTGGTCGCCCATCAGGACGCCCAGCTGCCGGGCGAACGCCTGGATGTTGCCGGGCTGGGCGAGCAGGCCGTCCTCGCCGTCCTGGATGATCTCCCGGACGCCGGGGGCGACGTCGAAGGCCACACAGGGCAGCCCGGTGACCATGGCCTCCAGCAGCGTCAGCGGGAAGCCCTCGGCACGGGACGGCTGGGCGAACACGGACGCGCCGTAGAGCGCGCCGGGGACGTCGCCGGTACGTCCCATCCACTCCACCGTGCCGTCGATGTCGAGCCGGTGCGCCTGCTGCTTCAGCAGCTGCTCGTCCTCACCGGCGCCGTAGATCCGCAGCGTCCAGCCGGGGTGCTTCGGGGAGACCATCGCCCAGGCGTCGAGCAGCATGTCGATGCCCTTCTCCTGCGCGAGCCGGGCCACCGTGGTGACGACCTTCTCGCTGCGCGGCGAGGTGCGCTCGGGCACCCACGGCAGCGGGTTGGGCATGAAGTCCACGTTGTTCATGCCCTGCCGGATCCACAGGTCCGCGTCCTCGGCGGTCAGCGGCAGCAGACGGTCGACGTCCTTGTAGTGCCGCTGCACGCGCGCGAAACGCGACGACTGCCGGCACGCCTCGAACGACTCGTGGCTCATGCCGATCACCTTCAGGCCGGAGGTGTCGGAGAGGTTGACCCACTCCATCGCCCAGACCTGGGTGACGATGACGACGGCGCCCTGACCCGCGCCCCGGAACATCGCCGACATCTTGTCGGCCTGCTCCTGCATGCCCTGCCGGCGCTTCTGCTGCATCCGGCGGGCCTTGACGTTGGCCTTGTCCTTGAAGGTCCGCGGCGACCACGCCTGCGGCGGGTGCTCGTCGTAGAGCGTGGTGGTGTCGTACGGCAGGTCGTCGGCGAGCTTGTGGCGCACGGTCGACGGCGTGATCCCGACCAGGTGCACCCGGTGGCCGCGGGCCGCGAAGAGCCCCGCCATCTGGTGCGACCAGGTGGTGATGCCGCCGAGTTCGTCCACGCTGTTGCAGACGATGAAGATGTCCCGGTTCACTTCTTGCTCCCGCGGCGGAAGAACTGGTCGACGATCTGGCGCGCGGCGTCGCCGCGGTCGTACTCGCCGTACTCGGCGACGAAGCGCTTGCGGGCGTCCGCCCAGGCGATGTCGGTCCCGGACAGGTCGTCCAGCGCCGCGTACAGCTCGTCCTTCTCCTGCAGCACCGGACCGGGCGCGTGTTTCGTCAGGTCGAAGTACGTGCCGCGCAGGCTGTTGACGTACTCGTCGAGGTCGTAGGCGAAGAACAGTATCGGCCGGTCGAGCAGCGCGTAGTCGAACATCACCGACGAGTAGTCCGTGATCAGCGCGTCGGCCATCAGGTAGAGCGGGGTCACGTCGTGTATGCGGCTGACGTCGATCACGCGGCCGCGGACGGACGGCGGCAGTACCACGTTGTTGAGGTAGTGCGACCGCATCAGCAGCACGTACCGGTCGCCGAAGCGGTCGGCGAACTCCTCGACGTCGAAGGGCGGTTCGAAGCGCCGCACCCGTCCGTCGGGGCCGCTGCGGAAGGTCGGCGCGTAGAGCAGCACCTTGCGGTCCTCGGGGATGCCGAGTTCCTCGGCGAGCGGCCCGCGCACCCGGGAGCCGCCCTCGGTCTCCGCCTTCCAGGCGGCGACCAGTGCGTCGTTGCGCGGGTAGCCGGTGCGCACGACCTTGGACTCCGGCAGCCGGAACGCCGGGACCAGGGTGCGCACGTCGTGCTCGGTGCGGACCAGGAAGTGGTCGAAGCGGTCCAGGATCTCCTGCTGCGACGCCTGCTGGTCCTTGGTCTTGGTCCGGAACTCGGGGCTGTCGAAGCCCATCTTCTTCAGCGCCGAGCCGTGCCAGGTCTGGATGTACGTGGTCTCCGGACGCTTGGCGAGCTTGATCGGGTAGCTCTGGTTGTCCACCCAGAACTCGGCCTGGGCCAGGGCCCGCAGGTACTGCCAGGACCAGCGCTTGACGAGTTCGGCGTCCTTGGGGAAGTCGTCGGGCTTGCCCGCGTAGGACCAGATCGGGGTGAACTTGATGCCCTGGCGGCGCATCTCCTCGTAGATCGCGCGCGGGCTGTCGCTGTACTGCTTGCCCAGGTGGCTCTCGAAGACCACCGTGCCCTTGCGGACCGGGAGCTTGAGGAACACCTCGTGGTAGGCGCGGATCTTGGTGACGCCGGACTTCAGGTCCTTGCGGACCTGCTTGGCCTTGCGCAGGCCGGCCCGCGCCACCGCGCCCGGCGCGCCCTGCAGCGCCTGGTCGATGGCCTTGCGGCTGCGGCGGCTCATCGAACCGGCCGCGACGAGCTGGAACGCCAGGTGCCCCTTGGCCGAGATCTCCGGCTCCAGGGTGTCGGACACCAGCCGGGTCAGCCGCGGCCGGGACCGCAGGCGGTCGCGGCCCTCCAGCGAGGTGTCGCCGACGGTGAGCCGCGTGGTGGTCTTCTTGCCGTTGACGCTGAGCACCAGACGGACGTCCCACACGGCGTCGATGAAGCCGAGCGGCCGCAGCTTGCTGGCGAGTTCCGCCTGGGCGGACCAGCCGATGAAGTCGCCCTCGTGCTGCAGCGTGTCCACCGGGAAGGAGAACTGCTGCAGCGACTTGCGCCGCGCCTTGAACTCCAGCTGGGCGCTGAGCCGCGCGTCGGGCGGGATGACGCCCAGCGGGTTGACGATCCGCCCGGCCAGCCGGATGCCCTTGGCGTCCTGGTCGTACGCGGTGAGGGCGTTGCGCAGCACCATCGCGTCGACGGTCGCGGCGTGGTAGCCGAGTTCGGTGACGTCCAGGATCTCCCGGGCGCGCGGGTCGTCCAGGTGCTCGGCGCACCAGTAGACGCGGCCGTCGCGCTCGGTGAGCGTGGAGGAGACCTTGCTGCGGTTGATGAGCGTGTCGACCGCGGTGATCAGGTTCGGCCAGTCCTCCTGCATCAGCAGGTAGGCGCAGATGCGGTGGATCGGCAGCAGCGCGTCGTAGGCCGCGTCGTCCATGCCGGACATGTAGGCGCGGGCCAGTTCGGCGAACTGGTGCCGGAAGCCCTGGTCGCGGAACGGCAGGTCGCGCAGGTGCAGGACCAGGTCGTGCTTGAGGAACTTGATGTCCTTGGCGAGCCGCAGCTCGTCGTGGCCGCCGTCGCGCAGCAGGCCGTCGATCCGCCGGTGGATCTCGATCCGGTCGGTGAAGTTGGTCAGCTCGTGGCGGCGGTTGGTGACCGACTTCTCCTTGGCCTTCTCCCGGACGTGCCAGTAGTAGACCTCGTTGGGGATGAGCGTGATCCGCTGCGCCGCCAGGTAGGCGCGCGCCGCGAACAACAGGTCCTCGTAGAGCAGGCCCTTGGGGAAGCGCAGATCGTTCTCGCGCAGGAACTCCAGCCGGTAGCACTTGTTCGTGGACAGGGTGTCGAACACGAACAGGTCGGGCAGCTCCAGAACGGAGTCCAGCACCCGGGTGCTGCGGTACAGCCACTCGTACCACTTGTCGATCTTGCCGTTGCGGCTGTCGAGGAAGGTGCGCACGCACAGCCCGGACACCATGTCGGCGCCGGTGCGCTGCGCGGCCTCCAGCATGTTGCGGCAGGCGTTCAGCTCCAGGACGTCGTCGCTGTCGAGGAACATCACGTACCGGCCGGCGCACTTGGTGATGCCGAGGTTGCGGGGCTCACCGCCGGCGCCGCTGTTCTCGGGCAGCTGGTAGGCGCGGACCCTGCCGGGGTGCGCCGCCGCCAGTTCCTGGGCGACCTCGAAACTGCGGTCGGGGCTGTGGTCGTCGACGATCACCACTTCGACGCTGTGCAGGGTCTGGTCCAGGACGGACTGCACCGCGGTCGGAAGGCGCTCGGCATCGTTGTAGACGATGACCACGACGCTGACGACAGGATCAATGTTCTCGCTCATCAGGCGTCATCCTACAAGAGCGGCGTTGCCCCACTGTTTGCCCACTGTCAACCCGTCGGACCCATGTTCGACAGGTGCTTCCGGGCCCGAAGGACAGCGGGCGATCACCCCCGGATCACCCGCCGGATCACCCGCCGGATCAGCGGCTTATCAGCCTCCGCCGCGCGGACCCGACCGCCCGGCGCACCCCGTCCATACCGCTGGCGCCGCGGAAGAGCAGCGCCCGGCGGGGTGTGACGTGCGTCTGTACCAGGAGTACCCGCCCGGGGCGCAGCAACACCGCGTCGCGCCGGGTGCGCTGGCCCGCGCCGGCGCGCACCTCGGTCTCGGTCGCGGAGCCGTCGGCGTAGGCGACGCGGGCCCACACCGACCACGAGGTGAGCCGCCCGGGCATCGACAGGTCCCGTGCGGCGAACGACACGTGCGCCGCCCAGCCGCCGGGCACCTGCCGCAGGTCGCCCTCGGCGGTGATGGACGGGCGCAGGCCCGACCGTTCGGCGAGCTCCAGCCGCACGCTCTGCGGCCCGAACGCGGCCAGCCGGCCGTACAACTCGCGTACCAGCACCGTGACGCGGACCGTCGAGCCGACGGTGACGGTGCCCTCGACGGCGACCGGCAGCAGATCGGCGGGCAGGTCCGTGAGACCGTCCAGCGGGACGGAGGCGGTTCCCACCTCCAGCACGGGCGCCTGGGCGTCGCCCTGGTAGGGCGGGACGAGCCGCGGCGGCACCGCGGACAGCTCCACCAGCCGCCCCAGCTCCGGTCCCGAGGGCACGGCGGACAACTGCCCGACCGCCGCGGCCAGCCAGCGGGAGACCGGGCGGGCGCGCTCGACGGCCGCGGCGGGGAAGCCGGCGAGGTGGGTGCGGGTGATCTGCCACCAGGCGGCCCGGTAGGAGGCGCTGCGCTGCGGCAGCTCCCGCAGGTACATCGGCAGGTCGTAGTCGAGGAACTTCGCCCGGGCCTGGTCGGCGAGCCGGGTCAGGCCCGCGTCGGTGAGGTCGGAGACCACCATGCTGTGGGCGGTGACCCGGTCCTGCCAGTTCTCCACCACCGAGCGGTGCAGCGACACCGACAGGCTGGCCGCGTCGCGGCGTACGTGCCACCGGTAGACGGGCGCGCCGATGACCGCGATCCGCGGGCGCGCGGCGTAGAGCCGGCCGGTGAACACGAAGTCCTCGTAGAGCAGTCCGCTGGGGAAGCGCAGGCCGGTGCGGGTGAGGAAGTCACGCCGGTAGAGCTTGTTGACCACCAGGGTGTCCCAGAGCATCTCCGGGTGGCCGCCGATGCCGTCCAGGACGGTGCCGGGCAGTTTGGCGCCGGCGGCCACGTCGTACAGCTGCGGGGCCCACACGCTGGTGCGGCCGCCGGGCAGTTCCACCCGCAGGCAGGTGCCGCTGGCCACGTCGGCGTCGTGCCGGCGGGCGGCGGCCACGAGCAGTTCGGCGGCGTCGGGCTCCAGCACGTCGTCGCTGTCCAGGAACATCACGAACTCACCGGTGGCCTCGGCGATGCCGCGGTTGCGCGGCTCGCCGCCCGAGCCGCTGTTCTCGTCCAGCCGCACCGCGCGGACGCGTCCCGGATGCGCGGCGGCCAGCTCCCGGGCCACCTCGTAACTGCGGTCCGGGCTGTGGTCGTCGACGATCACCACGTCGACGTCCGCCAGTGACTGCGCGAGCACGGAGCGCACCGCGACCGGCAGCCGGTCCGCGTCGTTGAAGACGATCACCACGACGGTGACGCGTGCCATGCGGTCCTCATTCCCGTGATGCCCTCGAATCCGCCTTTCGGATCATATCCGGCGGGCGCCCCGGGGCATCCCGCCAGGTCATCGCCCCGGAACCGGACATTCGGCAGCAGGATGACCCCGGGAGGCCCGCCATCTCCCCACTGTGATCTGTGTCACATCAGACAACTCATGGCCATCGAACGTTATCCCCCTAGACGAAACGAGGTTTTCAGCCCGTTCATCCACGGCTCCTAGCCTCGCCGCCGGAGCACTCGGCCATCGTGGCCACCTGCGCGGAAAGTGACTTTCATGCGACTGTCGATCGTGGTTCCCTGCTACAACGAAGAAGCGGTCATCGACCTCTTCGACGTGCGCATTCGCGAGACCCTGGACGCCCTGAACGTCGACTACGAACTCTGCTACGTCGACGACGGCAGCAAGGACGCCACCCTGGACAAGCTCCGGGCACTGGCCACCGGCCGCGAAGCCAGCACGCGCTACGTCTCCTTCAGCCGCAACTTCGGCAAGGAAGCCGGGATCCTGGCCGGCCTGCGCGAGACCACCGGCGACGCCGTCGTCATCATGGACGCCGACCTCCAGCACCCCCCCGAGCTCATCGGCACCATGCTGGACCTCCACCGCAACGGCCACGACCAGATCATCGCCCGCCGCACCCGCGAAGGCGACAAACCCCTCCGCTCAGCCGTCAGCCGCCTGTACTACCGCCTCATCAACAACTTCGTCGACGTCGAACTCACCGACGGCGTCGGCGACTTCCGTCTGCTCTCCCGCCGCGCCGTCGACGCCCTGCTGTCCATGCCCGAGTACAACCGCTTCTCCAAGGGCCTGTTCTCCTGGATCGGCTTCGACACGGTCACCTTCGACTACCGCAACGCCGCCCGCGAAGCAGGCGAGACCAAGTGGCGCTTCGGCGCGCTGGTCAACTACGGCATGGACGGCCTGATCTCCTTCAACAACCGCCCCCTGCGCCTGGCCATCTACCTCGGCATGCTCATGGCCGCCATAGCGGCCGCCTACGCCGTCGTCGTCACCGCCCTCGCCATGATCGAAGGCCCCGACGTCCCCGGCTATGTCACCCTCCTCGTCGCCATCGTCGGCCTCGGCGGACTCCAGATGCTCATGCTCGGCCTCATCGGCGAGTACATCGGCCGCATCTACTACGAGACCAAGCAGCGCCCCCACTTCCTCGTCAAGGAGACCAACACCCCACGCTCGTTCGGGGTCGGCGTGCAGGCCACCGCGAGCGCCGGCGACCACCCCGTGCCGTCCCGGCTGGAGATGCGTTGACCCTGCTCCGCTCCTCCCAGCTCCGGCAGATCGTGCGGTTCGCCCTGGTCGGCGTGGTCAACACCGGCACCTTCTACGGCTTCTACCTCGCCCTGCACCCGTGGATGCCGTACTTCCTCGCCTACACGGTCGCGTTCGTGCTGAGCATGATCGGCTCGTTCTTCCTCAACACGTACTTCACCTACCGCACGCGGCCCACCTGGCGGAAGTTCCTGCTCTTCCCGCTGACCAACCTCACCAACTACGTGGTGACCAGCGTCGGCGTCTACGTCTTCGTCGAGTGGGCGCACATGAACGACAAGATCGCACCCTTGGTCGCCGCCGCCGCGGCCATCCCCTTCACCTACCTGCTCTCCCGCCGCATCCTCACCCGCGGCGGGGCGCAGGACGAGGCCGTGCTCCCGGAGCAGCCCTCCGCGCCGGCCCAGGACTACGCCGCTCCCGCCGGTCGCGGCTGACGGCGGCCCGCCCCGTCCACGGCCCGGGGAACACCGCGGCCCGGCGCGATCATCGCGCCGGGCCGGGAACGTGGGGCACGCCTGAGCCAGGGGATCAGGCAGGGGACGGTCAGGCGAAGGGGTCGAAGCCCCGGAACTCCTCGTCGGCGTCGTCGCGCTCGGCCTGCCGGTCACGGCGGCGCGAGGCGGCGGGACGCGGGGCGTCGAAGCGGTGGTCCTCGCCGCGCCGGCCGAGCATCTCGGCGCCGGCCGCCATGCTGGGCTCCCAGTCGAAGACGACCGCGTCCTCGTCCGGGCCGATCGCCACGCCGTCGCCGGCCTTGGCGCCTGCCTTGACCAGCTGGTCCTCGACGCCGAGGCGGTTGAGCCGGTCGGCGAGGTAGCCGACGGCCTCGTCGTTGGCGAAGTCGGTCTGCCGGACCCAGCGCTCGGGCTTCTCGCCGCGGACCCGGAAGAGGTCGCCCTCGTGGGTGACGGTGAAACCGGCGTCGTCGACCGCCTGCGGCCGGATGACGACCCGCGTGGACTCCTGGACCGGCTCGGCGGCCCGGGTCTCCGCGACGATCTTCGCCAGCGCGAACGACAGCTCCCGCAGGCCCTCGTGGGCGACCGCGGACACCTCGAACACCTGGTAGCCGCGCGCCTCGAGCTCCGGGCGGATCATCTCGGCCAGGTCCCGGCCGTCGGGCACGTCGACCTTGTTGAGGGCCACCAGCCGCGGCCGGTCCTCCAGACCGGCGCCGTACGCCCGCAGCTCCGCCTCGATGACGTCGAGGTCGCTCACCGGGTCCCGGTCCGACTCCAGCGTCGCGGTGTCCAGCACGTGCACCAGCACCTTGCAGCGCTCGACGTGCCTCAGGAACTCCAGGCCCAGGCCGCGGCCCTCGCTCGCCCCCGGGATCAGCCCGGGCACGTCCGCGATCGTGTAGACGGTCGAACCGGCCGTCACCACACCGAGGTTGGGCACCAGTGTGGTGAACGGGTAGTCGGCGATCTTCGGCTTGGCGGCCGACAGCACCGAGATCAGCGAGGACTTGCCGGCGCTGGGGTAGCCGACCAGCGCCACGTCGGCGACGGTCTTCAGCTCCAGCACGACGTCCCGGTCGACGCCGGGCACGCCGAGCAGCGCGAAGCCGGGGGCCTTGCGGCGGGCCGAGGCCAGCGCGGCGTTGCCCAGGCCGCCGCGGCCGCCCTGGGCCGCGACGAAGGTGGTGCCCTGGCCGACGAGGTCGGCGAGCACGTTGCCGTGCCTGTCGAGCACCACCGTGCCGTCCGGCACCGTCAGCACCAGGTCGGTGCCGTCCTTGCCGGACCGGTTGCCGCCCTCGCCGGGCTTGCCGTTGGTGGCCTTGCGGTGCGGGCTGTGGTGGTACTCCAGCAGCGTGGTGACGCTCTGGTCCACGACCAGGATCACGTCACCGCCACGGCCGCCGTTGCCGCCGTCCGGGCCGCCCAGCGGCTTGAACTTCTCCCGGTGCACGGAGGCACAGCCGTGGCCTCCGTTACCCGCGGCGACGTGCAGCTCGACGCGGTCCACGAAGGTGGTCATCGGTGCTTCCTCCAGTTGCTGACGGGATGTCCCCGGACCGGTCCGACCGGTGTCCGGGGGTGGTGACAAACACCGAGGGCGGCCCCGCGTCCCGTTGCCGGGAGCGAAGTCCGCCCTCGAAGTGCTCGGCTGCCGGGTCCCTTGCGGGACTCAGGCGGCCGGAACGATGTTCACGACGCGACGACCGCGCTTCGTGCCGAACTCGACCGCGCCGGCGGCGAGGGCGAACAGCGTGTCGTCCTTGCCGATGCCGACGCCCGCGCCCGGGTGGAAGTGGGTGCCGCGCTGGCGGACGATGATCTCACCGGCGTTGACGACCTGGCCGCCGAAGCGCTTGACGCCGAGCCGCTGAGCGTTGGAGTCGCGACCGTTCCGGGTGGACGATGCGCCCTTCTTGTGTGCCATGTGTTCTCAGTCCCTTACTTCGCAGCCGTGGGGATGCCGGTGATCTTCAGCGCCGTGTACTGCTGGCGGTGACCCTGACGCCGGCGGTAACCGGTCTTGTTCTTGTAGCGCAGAATGTCGATCTTCTGGCCCTTGTGGTGGTCCACGATCTCGGCCTCGACCTTGATCCCGGCCAGCACCCACGGGTCGCTGGTGACGGCGTCGCCGTCCACGACGAGCAGCGTCGAGAGCTCGACCGCGTCGCCCACCTTGCCGGTGGAAATCTTGTCAACCTCGACGATGTCGCCGACAGCAACCTTGTGCTGGCGGCCACCGCTACGCACGATCGCGTACACGCGGAACTCACTCTCTCGCTCGATTCGGACCCCTGATGCCAGCCGTCCCCATGGTGCGCCGGGCGGCCTCTCCCCTGGGCCCGACGGACCTTCGGAGAGGAAGTTGCTCAGGAATGGGCGCAGAAACGCCGAAGGTCAAGGTTACGGAGTGCCTCCGGCCGGGTCAAATCCGCCCCGGGCCGGGACGAACCGCACACGGTTCCGGGGCGCCCGCTCGGTGGAGAGGGCGCCCCGGGAAGGCGGCGATCGCCCGATGGGCGAGACCGAGCGACCGGACCGGATGGGTCCGGTCGCTCGGTCCGGGGGCGGTCACTCCGCCGCGGCGGCCGACTTCTTGGCGGCCGAGGCCGCCTTCTTGGTGGTGGCCTTCTTGGCCGCCGCCTTCTTCGCGGTCTTCTTCGCGGCCGCCTTCTTGGCCGTCTTGCGAGCCGTGCGCTTCGCCGCGGGCTCCGCGCCGTCGGGCTCGTCCGCGCCGGCGGCGCCGCCGGCGGGCACGACCACGACCGCCGCGTCCTCCGCGCCCGCGGAGTCCGGCGAGCCGGCCGGGGCCGTCACCTTGCGGGTGGCGCGCCGCCGGGTGCGGGCCGGGGGCTCGGTGGAGACCTCCGGGACCGGGACCGGCTCGGTCTCGGCGGAACCGGTGTGCGGCTCCGTCGCGACGACGACGATCGCGTCCTCGGCGGCGGCCGGCGAGCCGGCCGGGGCCGTCACCTTGCGGGTGGCACGGCGCCGGGTACGGGCCGGGGGCTCGGTGGAGACCTCCGGGACCGGGACGGGCTCGGCCACCGGCTCCACGACCGGCTCGCTGACCGGCACGACCACGACGGCCGGCTCCGGCTCGGCGGCCGCGGCGGCCGGCGCGCCCTCGGGCGCGGTGGCCTTGCGGCTCCCCCGGCGGCGGCCGCGGCCCCGAGAGGCGCTCGCGGCGGCCTCGGCCTCGGCGGCGCTGCCGAACCACTCCTCCTCGGGGTCGCCCACGGCCGGCACCAGGTCCGACTCGCCGACCTCGATCGGCTCCAGCTCGGGCAGCTCCTCCGCCTCCGCGACGGCCTCCTCGGCCTCTGCCCCGGCGGCGGGCTCCACCTCGTGCACGTGCTCGTGCTCGCCGGCACCGGCGCCGCGGCCACCGCGGCGCTTGCGCTTGCCACCGCCGCCGGACGTCGTCGCCTGGTCCATGTGGACGATGACGCCGCGGCCGTTGCAGTGCACGCAGGTCTCGGAGAACGACTCCAGCAGGCCCTGGCCGACCCGCTTGCGGGTCATCTGCACCAGGCCCAGCGAGGTCACCTCGGCGACCTGGTGCTTGGTCCGGTCCCGGCCCAGGCACTCCAGCAGCCGCCGCATGACCAGGTCGCGGTTGGACTCCAGCACCATGTCGATGAAGTCGATCACCACGATGCCGCCGAGGTCCCGCAGCCGCAGCTGACGGACGATCTCCTCGGCCGCCTCCAGGTTGTTGCGGGTGACGGTCTCCTCGAGGTTGCCGCCCTGCCCGGTGAACTTGCCGGTGTTGACGTCGATGACCACCATGGCCTCGGTCTTGTCGATCACCAGCGAGCCGCCGGACGGCAGCCACACCTTGCGGTCCAGCGCCTTCAGCAGCTGCTCGTCGATGCGGTACGTCGCGAAGACGTCCACCTCGGAGGTCCACCGCGACAGCCGGTCGGCGAGGTCGGGGGCGACGTTGGTGACGTAGTCGTGGATCGTCTCCCACCCTTCGTCACCGCTCACGATGACCTTGGAGAAGTCCTCGTTGAAGATGTCGCGGACCACGCGGACGGTCATGTCCGGCTCGCCGTAGAGGAGCGTCGGCGCGTTGCCGCCGCCACCGCTCTTCGCCTTCTTCTGGATGTCCTCCCACTGCGACTGCAGCCGCTCGACGTCGCGGCGCAGCTCGTCCTCGCTGGCGCCCTCGGCGGCGGTGCGCACGATGACACCGGCGTCCTCGGGGACGATCTTCTTCAGGATGGTCTTCAGCCGGGCCCGCTCGGTGTCCGGCAGCTTGCGGCTGATGCCGGTCATCGAGCCCTCGGGCACGTAGACCAGGTAGCGGCCGGGCAGCGAGACCTGGCTGGTCAGGCGGGCGCCCTTGTGGCCGATCGGGTCCTTGGTGACCTGCACCAGCACGGACTGGCCGGACTTGAGCGCCGACTCGATGCGGCGCGGCCCGTTGGACAGGCCGAGCGCCTCGAAGTTGACCTCACCGGCGTACAGGACGGCGTTGCGCCCCTTGCCGATGTCGACGAACGCGGCCTCCATCGACGGCAGCACGTTCTGGACCTTGCCCAGGTACACGTTGCCGACGTAGCTGGTGGCCTGCTCCTTGTTGACGTAGTGCTCGACGAGGACGTTGTCCTCCAGCACGCCGATCTGCGTGCGGTCGCCGTTCTGCCGGACGACCATGACGCGCTCGACGGCCTCACGGCGGGCCAGGAACTCGGCCTCGGTGATGATCGGCACGCGACGGCGGCCCTGCTCGCGCCCCTCGCGGCGGCGCTGCTTCTTGGCCTCCAGACGGGTCGAGCCCTTGATGGACTGCACCTCGTCGGCGCCCGTGCCGCCCTCGGTCCGGGGACGCGGCTCGCGCACCTTGACGACGGTCCGCTCCGGGTCGTCGGCCGCGCCCTCGTCACCGGCCCCGTCGGAACCGCGACGGCGGCGACGGCGACGGCGACGGCTGCCGGCGCTGGACGCCGGGCCCTCGTCGCCGTGCTCGTCGGCCTCGGCGCCTTCCTCGTCCTCGTCCTCGTCGTGGGACTCGGCGTCCTCGTCGGACCCGCCGTCCTCGTGCTCGGCGGACTCGCCCCGGCGACGGCGGCGGCCACCGCGACGGCGGCGGCGCGACGGGCGCTCGTCGCCCTCGTCGGCGGCCGATTCGGCCTCCTCGTCGCCCTCGGCGTCCTCCGCGGACTCGACCTCGGGCTCGTCGGCCACGGTCACCGTGGCCTGTTCGGCGGCGGCGCCACGGCGGCGACGGCGGCGACGCGAGGTGCGCTCGTCGCCCTCCTCCTCCGCTGCCGTCTCCTCCTCGGCCGGCTCGGCGACGGCGGGCGTCGCCTGCGGGGCCTGGAACACCGGCTGCTGGAAGACGGCCACGGCCGGGCGCGTGGCACGGCGACGGCCGCCGCGGGCGGGCTCGGCGGGCTCCTCGGTGCGGACGTCGATGGTCACGGTGCCGGCGGCGAGGTCGAAGGCCTCGGCGAGGTGGCCGGCCGCCTCGGCGGTGGCCTCCTCGAGGGTCTCGCCGTAGCCGCGGATCTCGTAGGCGTCGTCGATCTCGACGACCCATCCGTCACCTTCGCGCTGGGCCTGGCCGGTGTAGGCGGCCGAGGCGGTCCCGGCGGCGGCCTGATCGGCGGCCCCCTCCTTGGGCTCCTTGGAGTCCTTGGACTCCTTGGGCGCGAGCGCTCCGGGCTTCAGGCGGCGCGAGCCGTCCGCGGCGGAGAAGGTCGCGGCGACCTCGCCCCTGCGGCTCCGGCCGCCACGGCGGCGGGGCTCGGCCGGGGTCTCGGCGGGCTCGGTCCTGGTCGGCTCGGCCGGGGCAGCGGCGGTCGTCCCGGCCGGCTCGGCGGGGGCGGGCGCGGCGCTCTTGCGGGTGGCGCGACGGCGGGTGCGCGCGGGGGCGGCCGTCTCCTCGCCCTCCGCGACGTCGGCCGCGGCCTCGGCAACCGCCTCGACGCCGGCGGACGTCTCCTCGACGCCCTCGGCGGCGGCCGGGGAACCCGCGGGGCGGGACGCGGCGCGGCGACGGGTACGAGCGGGGGCAGGCGCGGCCTCGGGCTCGGCGGCGGCCTCGGGGGTCGCCTCGGTGGTCTCCGCAGCGGCGGGCGAACCCGCCGGGCGGGACGCGGCGCGGCGACGCGTACGAGCAGGCGCCGGAGCAGCCTCGGCCTCGGCGGCGGCCTCAGCGGGCGCGGCCTCGGGCTCGGCAGCCGGGGTTTCCGCGGCGGCGGGAGAGCCCGCCGGGCGGGACGCGGCGCGGCGACGCGTACGGGCAGGGGCCGGAGCGGCCTCGGCCTCGGCGGGCGCGGCCTCGGGCTCGGCAGCCGGCGTCTCGGCGGCAGTCGGCGAACCCGCCGGGCGGGACGCCGCACGGCGACGCGTACGGGCAGGGGCCGGAGCGGCCTCGGCGTCAGCGGGCGCGGCCTCGGGCTCGGCAGCCGGGGTTTCCGCGGCGGCGGGAGAGCCCGCCGGGCGGGACGCCGCACGGCGACGCGTACGAGCAGGCGCCGGAGCAGCCTCGGCCTCAGCGGGCGCGGCCTCGGGCTCGGCGGCCGGCGTCTCGGCGGCAGTCGGCGAACCCGCCGGGCGGGACGCCGCACGGCGACGCGTACGAGCAGGCGCCGGAGCAGCCTCGGCCTCAGCGGGCGCGGCCTCGGGGGTCGTCTCGGTGGTCTCCGCGGCGGCCGCGGTCTTGCGGGTGGCCCTGCGCCGTGTGCGGGCGGGGGCCGGGGTCTCCTCGGCGCCGGCGCCGGAGGCGCTCTCGTCGGCCGGGGCCGGCGCGGCCGCGTCGGCGGCGGAACCCGGCGAGCCCGCCGGGCGGGAGGCCGCGCGACGGCGGCGCTTGGGCGCGGCTTCCGCGGGTTCCTGGGAGGTGGAGGGCGTGGTCGGGTCGGTCTGGTCGGGCATTCGGGCAGTGCTCCCGTCATGCTCCCGGGCGCCGCGCCGTGTTCGGGGCCGGTGGCCGCCTGGTCGGGGGCCGGCCTCCGGGGCGTGGGCGCCGCACGGGAGCTGCTGTGTCGCTCGTCGGCCCGCCTCCTCGGCGGACTGACGAAAGTCTCGTGTGGTCAGCGCCGCCGGACCCGGGTGGCTCCCTGGTGCGTCGGCGACGCGTGACGGCGTACTTAGGCTGAACCGGCAGGTACCGCCACAGCGTCGCGATCAGGCGCGAGCGGGTCGGTGACCGTGCCGGTCTCCTCGTCGAGCGGCCCCTGTGCCAGCCTGGTCACCGCTGCGGGGACCGGCGGCGCGAGGTCGGCCGTCGCATGGAGGCCGGACAGTACGTCGTCGGGTCGTACGGCAGGTGTCAGGTGCCGCACAACCAGCCGCAGTATCGCACAAGCATGGTCGTCCGGCCCATCGGCACCCTGTCGGGTGGCGTCCGTGTCCACGACGTCGAGTCGCGTGACCGCGGCCCGGCAGTCGAAGGTGCGGATGCCGTTCTTGGTGTTGCGCTGTACTTCCACGCTGTCCGCGGCGAGGAACGCCGCGACGGCCCTGCGGGCCGTTTCGGGCTCGACGCCGTCGAGCCGCAGCTGCCAGACCGAGGCCTCGAGGCGCTCGGCGAGGCCGGAGGTGTGGGCCTCGACCGCCTCGACGACGTCGAGGCCGGGGGGCAGCGACTCGTCGAGGACCAGCCGGAGCTGCTCGGGGTCACGGGACTGGGCGAGGGCGATCTCCAGGTACTCCGCTTCGCTGCCGACGCCGGTGGGTGCGGCGCCCGCGTACGACACCTTCGGGTGCGGGGTGAAGCCGGCCGAGTACGCCATGGGCACGTCGGCGCGGCGCAGCGCCCGCTCGAAGGCACGCTGGAAGTCGCGGTGGCTGGTGAACCGGAGGCGGCCGCGCTTGGTGTAGCGCAGTCGGATGCGCTGCACCGCGGGTGCGGGCGGCGGGCCTTCGGGCTGTCGCTTGCCCAGAGTCGTTCAGTCCCTCGTGATGTGTCCGGCGAGACGCGCGTGCGCGCCGCGTACAGGTGCGGCACGTCGTCCGTACCGCATGTCCAAGGTTACGCCGCGTCGCCGGTCTTCCGTGCCGCGCTGCCACGGCTTGTGGACGAACAT
>NZ_JAINZZ010000069.1 GCF_019890725.1 Actinacidiphila acidipaludis | reverse complement strand
CCGCACATCCGACAACTTCAACGGCCGCCGCATCACCTCCGCGGACCGAATGATGTTCTCCAACTCCAGCGCACCGTCCTCACCACCGGCCATCGACGGACGCAGACTCATCATGTCCACATTCGGCGTCACACCACCAGGCGTCCCCACCGTGACCTCGTGCCCGGCCTCGGTCACCTTCTTGTACGGCATCGCGAACTCCTCGGCCCAATACCCCGTGGCATACCGCGTCCCGTCCTTGAGAACCCAGTACCTCGCGCCCGTGACGATGAAGAGTATTTTCGCCATTATTCTCAGCCTCCTGGCTGCACTCCGAACCATGGCGGACCCAACCGATCTCAGCGTAGGCAAAGACCGCAGGTGCCGCATGTGGGGGAATGCGGTACGGAATGCCGGGCGGCGCGACGAGAAGGCAGCCACATACCCGTTTCCGTAGTGCCGTTGGGGCCGCGGGCCGGTCCGCCGATGACCGGCGATCGCTCGGCGGGAGAAAGGGAGAAGACATGCCGCCGCGGTCACCGAGAGCGTTCACCCATGCACATTGCGCCCATATGCGCGGCGGGCGCGGGTCATTCAGCCGGGGTGTCCCCGGCCTCCCAGCGCAGCAGGTCGCCCGGCTGGCACTCGAGCACCTCGCAGAGCGCGGCGAGCGTCGCGAAACGTACGGCCTTGGCACGGCCGTTCTTGAGGACGGCCAGGTTGGCGGGCGTGATCCCGACGCGGTCCGCGAGCTCGCCCACGGACATCTTCCGCCTGGCCAGCATCACGTCGATGTCGACCGCGATCGGCATCAGATCACCTCGTCCAACTCGGCCTGCATCCGCGCCGCTTCGACGTCGCGGGCGACGGCCTGGGCGAGCAGCATCCGCAGCACGAGCACGATGAGCGCGACTCCCAGGATGGCCACGCCGATCCCGCCCATGATGAGGGTGACCCCCGGGTCGTCCCGCTGGCCGGGCGCGTTCACGGCCGTGACCGCGAACCAGGCGAGCGCGGCCGCGACGATCGCGCCGATGATGCCGTGCACGTACCGGAAGGCGGCGTGGGAGAACACGGTTCCGCGTCGCACCATCGCCACCAGCCGCCAGACACAGACCAGGGCGACCTGGGCCGTCCCGATGCCCAGGATCGTGATCACGCGCAACGCGGTCAGCGGCAGCCGGCCGTCCTCCGAATCGCTCCCGCTGACCAGCGCCCACACCATCAACGCCTGGACGAACACGGTGCCGGTGAGCACCACCGTGAGCACGGCGCGCAGGGCGCGCACGGTCAGTTGTCCCATGACCCTGCCTTTCCATCGAGTGGCGATGGGAATCTATCGAATGTCGATAGGTGCAGCAAGGGCAGGGGCTCACTCAGAGGGTGCCGGCCTGACGCCAGTCGCGGGTGAGGATGCGCTGGCAGGCTTCGGCGTGGGCGGCGTCGAGCACGACACCGCCCGGCGCGTCCTTGTGCCGGATGGAGATGTAGACGAACGTGTCGCCGAAGAGCCCGTCGTCCCGGAACCGCTCCCACAGGATCGGCTCCCGGCGCTCCAGCATCGCCGTGTCCACGGTGTACACGCACACCCCCGTGATGAGGTCCGCGTCGACGTTGCGGAAGGCGAGGTTCTCGGCCAGCGTGTCGCTGCGGATGTCCTGCGAGCGCAGCAGCTCGCGCAGCCGGGTCGCGTACGGCACGAACCCGGTGCGCTTGCCGTAGAAGAGGTACTGGTAGGTCACACCGCGCCGCACGTTGTCGGTCATCGTGCCGAAGAACGGCCCGGGTTCCGTGGTCCCGTCGGGCGCGACGGTGAGATCGGCGGGCGCCTGACGGGCCATCACCTGCACGCGGGTCGCGCACCCCTCGATGGCCATCGCCTCCGGCTCCGAGATCATGCCGACGGGCCCGGTGTTCTCCGGCGCTCCGACGATCTCCCGGGCCACCCGCTCCACCTGCTGGTGCAGCCGCTGGTTGACCCGCACGATCAGGTCCCGCTGCCGGCCGCTGTGCTCCAGCGACTCCGCCATGGCCCGCATCATCTCCGCGCGCAGTCCGAGCGTGTCCTCCGCCAGGACGGCCGAGGGCGCGCGCTCGCCGTGGACCAGGTAGTCCAGGGACACGTTGAAGAAGTCGGCGATGCGCAGCAGCGTCTCGAAGCTGGGGCGGACCCGCCCGTTGACGTAGTGGGACACCGTCCCCTCGCTGACGCCGATCTGTGACGCGAGTTTTTTTCGCGTCACAGTCGGACTGGAGGAGGTGAGCAGGCTCAGCAGAATCTCGCTGAACTTAACATCGCGGGCGATGGAATCCATAAACGCTCTCCTGGCGACGGAGCGACCGGGACGATCGCCCGCCGGGACTCTTCTGACGAGCCGATACGCTATTCGGGCGACGATTCCGCTCTGGCGGTGAACAAGCGCCACCCCTACGCTACTTGATAGGAAGTACGAAGTCTGCAAGCCAAACTAGCGACAGCCCGGACCAGGTCAAGCGGAGCACCGTATTCCCGCCCGCACCGATAGTCCGGCTACATCCGGCCCGCACCGCGACGGGCCGAGAGGGAACGGTGCAGCGATGGGCAGAGACGTCGTCAGGACCCTCACCGCATGGGAAGTCGGCGCGCTCGGGCACAAGTACAACCTCGCCGACGGCCACGCGGCCCTGCCCTGCGCCGTCGACGACGTGCCGCCCGACCTGCTGCCACGGCTGCAGGCCACCCCGCAGCGCGACCTCGAGGAACGCTTCGTCCGCGCCTTCGGCGCCGCGAGCGGTGAACACCTGAACCGCGACGAACTGGTCATGGTGGCGACCGCCAGCCAGGCCCTCTCCCTGACGTGCCTGTTCCTGGCCCGGGAGGGCATCACGTCCGTCGGCCTGATCGAGCCCGCGTTCGACAGCCTCGCCGACACCGTCCGGGAGCGGAGCCTCACGCCCGTGCCGGTCCCGGAGGACGACGAGGAGATCCTGCGGGCCGTCCGCGACCACGACGCCGTCCTGCTCGTCGTCCCC
Organism: Actinacidiphila acidipaludis; assembly: GCF_019890725.1. Lineage (GTDB taxonomy): Bacteria > Actinomycetota > Actinomycetes > Streptomycetales > Streptomycetaceae > Actinacidiphila > Actinacidiphila acidipaludis. The sequence goes on along the minus strand of NZ_JAINZZ010000069.1, from coordinate 36,020 downwards.
AACAACCCCACCGGCTGGTCCCCGTCCCCCGCCACCCTCGAGCAGATCCCGGCCCTCGCCGCGCGCTCCGGCTGCACCGTGGTCATCGACCGCACCTTCCGCTTCTACCAGCCGCACACCGACCGCGACGTCACCGCCGTGCTCGGCCGCACCGGCTTCCACTGGATCACCATCGACGACACCGGCAAGACCTGGTCGACCGACGAGTCCAAGGTCGCCCTCCTGCGGTCCTCCTCGCCGCACACCCTCGCCGCGCTGCGCGAGTACGCGGAGGTCGCGATGACCCGCGTGCCGTCGTTCAACCTGCATGTCGTGGCCGAGGCGATCCGGCGGGAGGGCGGCCCCGCCCGCGCCTGCGAGGCGGCGCTGAAGAACGGCCAGGAACTGGACAACGTGCTCCGGCCCCTGGGCTTCACCCCCCGCTCCGCGGATTCCGGCCTGGCGCTCTACCGACTGCCTGACGACTGCCCGCTCACCGGCGCCCAGCTCGCGGACGAACTCCTCGCCGACGGCGTCGCCATCCTGCCCGGCGCGCAGTTCTTCTGGAACACGCCCGCCGACGGCAGATCTCTCATCCGCATCGCACTCGTGCGCCCGCAGAACTACTTCAGCCGCGCGCTGGAGGAGATGCAGCACGGGCTCAGGAGGTCCATGAGGCGATAACGCATCCCGTGCGACGGGCTGCGTCCGCCCGATCCGAAGGGACGATCGTCATGCTCACCCGAAGCCGTCACGACTCCGGTCTCCTGCCGCGGAGACAACTCCGCGCGCGGGCCGCCCGCGGCAGTGATCCGGACCTCACCCCGGGAACGGCGGCCGGCCCGGACCTCACCCCGGGCACGGCGGCCGGAGCCGGAAGCGAGCCCGCGCACGCCGGCGGGCGCGTACCGACACCGGCCATGCGGCCGCCGGAGCACCCCTCCCACGGCCGCCGCCGGGCGAACGCCTACGACCGCTACTCGCTCGTCCTCCAGCTCATCCAGGTGTTCCCGGTGGTCAGCGCGTTCCTGGTGGCGATGATCGCCGACAGCCTGCTCGCGTTCGCGCTGGCGGGAGCAGCCCTCGCGGCGGCGACGGGACTCGTGGTCTGGGCCGAGCGCACCGGACGGCCCTACGGCCTCACCGCCAGCGGCACCGCACCGCCGGGCGACGGCCGGATCGAGCGCCGGATCCTCCTCGGCGCACCGGGACGGCCCCCGGGCGCCTTAGCCGACCCCGCCGACGCCCCCGACGGCGACCCCGCCGCACAGGACGACACCGTCAGCCTCCTGATCTCCCTGCACCACGGCACCACCACCGAGCACGTGATCCTCCACGTAGCCCTCCCCCACCCCCGCGGTGAGCGGCCCACCCCCGAGTAACCGCAGCCCCGTCCCCGAGCGGAACCGAACCGGTCGTGCCGAACGGCTACCGCTGACGCCCGCGACGCGCTACACGTGCTGCAGTCGAAACACGGTCGCAGACAGGGGCGTCGATGGACCTGATCCGGTTGCTCGTCGTGCTCGCCGTGGCCGCCGCGGCCTGCACGGGATGGCGCCTGTTCCGCTACCCGGGCGGCTGGGCCTATGCCTTCAGCCGGTCCCACGCCGCGGACCGGGCGGACCTCGACCAGGCACGGCACCGGGCCGGCGAACTGGACCGGGCGTCGAAGAAGGAACGCAAGGAAGCCCGGCGGCAGTTGGAACGCGAGCGGCAACGGCACCACCAGCGCCTCCGCGCCATCGAGCAGCGGATCGACCGGCTGCGCGAACCCCCGCGCGGCACCGCGGTCACCTCGTTCGGCGGCCTCACCCTCCACGCGCACAGCGTGACGGTCGACGGCCGCGAGATCCCGCTGGCGGGCCTGAAGTTCCGCGTCGAACACACCAAGCACCACCACGCCCTGCACGTCACGCAGCCCGGCGGGCGCGTCCGCGTCCAGCGCTATCCGCGCGCCGACCACGACGAGGACGCCGTCCGGCGCTTCGCCGTCCTGCTGGAGGACGCCGCGGCCGACGAAAACGCCTTCCGGCTGCGCTGCGACGCACAGTTGGCGGAAGCCGCGGAAGAACTGGCCCGGGCCCAGGGCGACACCCGCGCCCAGGACGAGGCGCGGGCCCGCATCACCGAGATCGAGCAACGCCAGGCCCGCGACACCCGCCGCCACACCGCGCAGAAGGAACTCGACGCGGCCCGCGACCGCTGGCACGACCTCACCGGCCGCCGCCCCCGCTGACCGGACGCCCGCGACGCACGAGGTCGTCGACCCGTGCTGCAGCGGCTCCCACGGTGGGCGCCACCCAGCCGATGGCCTGTCATCACATCACCGGAATCCCCAACTGGGCGCGCCACTTCCATGCCAGAGTCAGGCACGTCTTCCCTTCCGGCCGCATCCCCGAGTCAGCTAGGCAGCCGAAAACGCAGGCTGACCAGATCGTCGGCGGGCGGAGTCCCTGCGCGCTTGGCCGAGACGCCGATCCATTGTCGCGCCGGGACAGTTCACCTCGCCAGCTCTGTGGCAGCTCCGGGCGCCGGCTATGGCCAGACTTCGACTCTTCGAGTCATTGCGGTCCGCGTACGGGATCTTGAGGCCGCGAATAGTCCATGGCAGGCTCATCCCGCATGATCGATGAGTTCGCGAAGGACAATCTGCGCGGGAGACTGCGACGAGACCGCGAGGCGCTGCTCTGGAAGCTCGACGGCCTGTCCGAATACGACGCCCGCCGCCCCTTGACGGCGACCGGGACCAACCTCCTCGGCCTGGTCAAACACATCGCCTGCGTCGAGGCCCGGTACTTTGGCGAGGTCTTCGACCGCCCTTCCCCGGAACCGCTGCCCCGGTGGCAGGACCACGACGGCAGCGATATGTGGGCGACTGAGGACGAGACCCGCGATCAGATCATCGAGTCCTACCGGCGCACGTGGGAACACTCGGACGCGACCGTCAACGAGCTTCCCCTCGACGCCCCCGGCCACGTGCCGTGGTGGCCGGAGCCTCATTCCAACACGAACCTGTTCGCCGTCATGGTCCACGTCCTCGGCGAGACCAACCGGCACGCCGGGCACGCCGACATCCTGCGCGAAGCCGTCGACGGCAGAACCGGGATGCGCCCCGAACACGAGAAGCCGATCGATGAGGAAGCCCGCGCCGCCTACTACGCGAAGATGGAGCTTGCCGCCAGATCGGCCGCGTCCGTCAAGGCATAGAGGGTTGGGCCACGTGACGCGCAAGGTGGCGGGACCGCTCCGCGTGACGAGCGGGCGGTGTTCACCGCCGCCTCACTGTCCGGTACGAGCGAAAAGGCGGTCACGTCCCCGCCTTCCCCGGCCTCGCCGCAGCCCTCGAAAAGACCGGCGGGTGCGCGCTCGGCCCGTTAGGCCGCGTGCGGGTTTGCGGCGCGGCGGGAGGCGGGAGACGCTGAGTACGGGGGCGACGGCGGTCGCACCGCCGGCGGTCGTATGACCGGAGGATGGCGATGATCTCTCCCTACAACCCCTACGACTTCCTGCAGCCGCTTCCCGAGTTCTCCGTGACCTCGGAATCCGTGGGCGACGGCGAGCGGCTGGCCCTGGAACAGGCGAGCGGGATCCTGGGAGCGGGCGGCTCGGACGTCTCCCCCGAGCTGAGCTGGTCCGGATTCCCGCCCGAGACCAGGAGTTTCACCGTGGCGATGTACGACCCCGACGTGCCCACCGCGTCCGGCTTCTGGCACTGGGCCGTGGCCAACCTGCCCGCCACCGTGTCCGAACTCCCCGCGGGAGCCGGCGACGGCAGCGAACTCCCCAGCCCCGCCGTGACGTTGGTCAACGACGCCGGCCACCGCCGCTATCTCGGCCCGGCGCCGCCCCCGGGCAACGGCCCGGACCGCTACTTCCTCGCGGTCCACGCCGTCGACGTCGAGGAGCTGGACATCACCGACACGACGACCCCCGCCTTCGTGGACTTCCAGCTCTTCACCCACGCCATCGCCCGGGCGACGATGTACGGCACGTACGAGCGGTGAGGGAGCGCTGAGGGCCGCGGCGATGGGGGGCCGTCGCCCGCGTTCCCCCGTGCGGTTCCGGCTGCCTCGCCGGCTCCCCCGGAAGCGCTTGCACCTGTTATTTGCCGCGCACTCGAGGCATCCACCCGGCCGGCCCGACACTCGGGCACCCGGGGGCCGCCCACCGCCGCACCCACTAGACATCCGACCCGTTGCGGGCAGCGCACCCTCGGCCCGAACGAGCCTGCCTGTCATACCCGTTGACGCCACCCGGGGCAGGTGTCAGGCTGCGGCAGTCATCGGATGTATCGGCTCCCTGCGGGTGGCCCGTGGGGTCAACGGTTCCCGGAGTACGCATGAGATGGATGTCCTCGGCAGGCAGGGTCCTTCGGTCGGCTGTGGCCCTCGGACTGGTCAGCGCGGGAGCGCTGGGCGCCACGGCCGCCCCCGCGCGGGCCGCGGGTGACGTCGGTGAAGCGGGCGGCACGGCGGTGCTGTGGGCCTCGCCCGACGGCCGCGGCGCCGCCTGCGCCGCGCACAACCCCTGTTCCCTGACCACGGCGCAGACCGAGGTGCGGACCCTGGAGCGCGGGTCGCACCCGGGTGACGTCCGGGTCGAACTCCTCGGCGGCGCCTACCGGTTGGGCACGACCTGGACGTTCGGCGCGGAGGACTCCGGGACGCCCGGCCACCCCGTGGTGTGGGAGGCGGCGCCGGGCGCGCGGCCGGTGATCTCCGGTGCCGCTCGGGTGACCGGCTGGAAGGAGGTGGGCCACACCGGCGTGTGGTCCGCGCACGTCCCCCGCGACAGCGCCACCCGTCAGCTCTACGTCGACGGCAAGGAGGCCCCCGTCGCCCAGGCCACGCCCGCCGCGCTGCACTTCGCGGGGAACTGGTCCGGTTCGGCCACCGGCTACGACCTCGCGAAGGACCCCACGGCCCTGGCCTGGTTCAGCGGCCTGAGTCAGGACGCGCTCGCCCGCGTCGAGTTCGACTACCCCGCCGGCAACGGCGCCTGGACGGACTCCGAGTGCGGTGTCGCCGGGATGTCCGGCAGCACCCTGGTGATGGACCAGCCCTGCTGGAAGAACGTCACCGACATCGCGCCCTTCAGCCAGGGCACCGGCGGCCTGCCCTCGATGCCGACCTCGCAGCTCCCCGACACGATCCGGAACGCGCGCGGCCTCCTGGCGCCCGGCCAGTGGTACCTGGACGCACCCGGGAACCCCTCCGACAGGGGGTCGGCCGCGACGCTCTACTACGCCCCGCCCGCGGGCGGGCAGATGACCGGCCTCGACGTCGAACTCCCCCGGCTGGAACGGCTGGTGCAGGGCGCGGGCAGCCTCGCCCGACCGCTGCACGACATCACTTTCGCGGGCCTCCAGTTCTCCTACGCGACCTGGAACGCCCCGTCGCTGCCGACCGGTTTCGCGGACGTGCAGAGCAACCTGCGCCGCACCGGCGACAACAACCAGGGCCTGTGCACCTTCTCGGACCCCGCCGGAAGCTGTCCGTGGGGCGCGCTCACCCAGCCGCTGGCCAACGTGGCGTTCAGCGGAGCCAGCAGGGTGTCGGTCACCGGGAACCGTTTCGTCGGCCTCGGCGGCGCCGGCCTGAGCTTCATGTACGGCGGCACCCACAACACGGTGGACGGCAACGAGTTCACCGCGATCGCGTCCACCGCGCTCTCCCTCGGCTGCACCTACGATCCGACGCCGACCAGCACACCCGCCCCGCTGATCGAGGCGAACTGCACCCCCGATCCGGACCTGGTCCGGGGCGACGCCGTCGGCGAGAACGAGATCCTCGACCACACCACGGTGTCTGACAACGTTATCCACGACGTCGGCACCGACTACCGGTCGGCCTGCGGCATCACCCTGCTCTTCAGCCGGCACACGACGATCACGCACAACGAGCTGTACGACCTGCCCTACACCGGCATCACCGCCGGAGTCGTCCAGGGCCACGTCGACGACGCCGACCACCCGCAGAACTCCGTCAACGTCAACGCCGACAACACGCTCAGCGACAACCTGATCTTCGACGTCATGCAGGTCCTGGACGACGGCGGGGCCATCTACATGGAGGGCCACCAGGCCCAGTACGTCTACGCCGCGGACGGCACGATCGACCGGGCCGCGACGCTCGCCAACGGCCTGCACGTCACCGGCAACGTGGTCTACAACGACGGCTCGCGCTTCAACGCCTTCTACGACGACGCCGGTTCGGAGTGGATCGGCTTCAGCGGCAACGTCGAGTTCCATCCCCTGACCTCACTCGGCGCCCAGGGCGGCTGCTCGTCCACCGGCCACTTCCAGGTCACCGGCAACTGGTTCTCCGACGCCGCGGGCAGCTACATCTGCAACGGGCCCGTCGACTCCCGGATCAGCGGCAACCACGTCATCCCCGCCTCGCCCGGGCCGGACGACGTGCCGCTCACCGTGCTGGCGAACGCCGGGGTCACCGGCGCCCACCAGGCCGTTGCCGCCGGGGTGCCGCTGCGCACCGGCTACGTCTCGGCGCCCGCGACCGTCGCCGGCTCCACGGCGGACCGAGTGCTCATCGCCGGCGCGGGCTTCTCGGCCGCCACGCCGGTGTACTTCGGCGCCCGGCGCGCCGACGACGTCCGCGTGCTCTCCCCCGGCTTCCTGGTCGCCACCGTCCCCGCCGGAGCGGACGGCACGGACGTCACCGTCGGCCCGTACGTTCCCCGGCCGGTGATCACCAGTCCCGTGCGCGGCGCCACCGGTCTCGGCGCGTCGCTCGCGGTGCGGGGCACGGCGGTCGCGGGCAACACCGTCACGGTCGACGACGCGGGCCGGACCGGCTGCACCGCCACGGCCGCCCAGGACGGCACCTGGACCTGCGCGCTGGACGGTCTCCCGGCCGGGCAGCACGCCCTGACCGCCGTCCAGACCGACCGCGACGGCGTCTCCTCCAAGACGTCGGCGGCCGTCCTGGTCTACGTCGGCACTCCGCCGCCCAGCGCCCGTGTCAACGACACCGACGCCTCGATCGCCTACTCCGGCTGGGACTACCTGGACAACCGCGGCTTCGGCGACCTGGACGACGACGTCCACTACGCCACGGCGAACGGCAGCAGCCTGAGCTCCACGTTCATCGGCACCGGCGTCACGGTGTTCGGTGAGGAGTACACCGACCAGGGCGACATCAGCGTCTCGGTCGACGGCGGCCCGGCCGTCGTCGTCGACACGGTGCCGGCGGACGGCGCACGTCACGCCGACGCGCCCGTCTGGACCAGCGGCGCCCTTCCCCCGGGTGTGCACACCGTCGTGGTCACCAAACTCTCCGGCTCCTACGCCACGTTCGACGGACTGGAGATCGACAACGCGGCGACGCAGTAGTCGCCGCCCTGACCCACACACCCGCACAGACCGAGCCTCCGTGCGGCGGTGGACCTTCACCCGCCGCACGGAGGCTCCTTCATGCTCACGGACCGCGGCGGGCGGACACCGCTGGTCGTCGTCCACCCCATGGGAAACGCTTGCACCCGTTATTGCCAGGGACATGCCTGGGCCCGGGAGCGCCGGGAGCGGCCCGCCACGGACGCCGGGGGCGCCCGCGCCACGACGGGTCACCGTTGACGGAGGTCACGGTCCGCCCTAGCGTCGAATGCCGTACGTCGAACATCGCCCACTCAACGACGTGTTGAGCGTCGTGCTCTGCCCGCTGCGGGTCGCCCGTCCGTCCTCCCCCGCCGGGGCGGCGGACGCCGGACCGCATCACTCCCGACGGAGAAAGGGTCGACGATGACCGACCACCCCCCACGCAATGCCCTGCGCCCGGCACTCCGGCGCTGCCGCCGCGTCCTCCTCGCGCTCGGCGGCGCCCTGGCCCTCACGCTGGGACTGCTCGTCGGCACGAGCGGGCCGGCCCACGCCGCCGGCACCCTGCCCTGCGACATCTACGGTGACGCCGGCACCCCGTGTGTGGGCGCCTTCAGCACGGTCCGCGCCCTCTACTCCTCGTACGACGGGAACCTGTACCAGGTGCTGCGCGTGCGGGACGACGCGGCGCTGGACATCGGCGTGCTCTCGGCCGGCGGCTACGCCGACGCCTCGGCCCAGAACGCCTTCTGCACCGGCGCCGTGTGCGTCATCACCAGGATCTACGACCAGTCGCCGCGGCACAACGACCTGACGATCGCCGGCGCCGGCACCGCCGGTGCGGCGAACGTCGGCGCGATGGCGAACGTCCTGCACGTCACGGTCGCCGGGCACGCGGTGTACGGCGTGTACGTGCAGCCCGGTGTGGGGTACCGGCACGCCCGGGCGGCGGGGGTCGCCACCGGCGGGCAGCCGGAGGGGATGTACATGGTGACCAGCGGTACCCACACCATCCGGGACTGCTGCTTCGACTTCGGCAATGTCGAGGCCGCGGAGAACGACACGGGCGCCGGTCACATGGACGCGCTCAACATCTCCCCGATCACGGCCTGCAATCCGTGCCACGGAAGCGGGCCGTGGGTCCAGGCCGACCTGGAGAACGGCATCTTCCAGGCGGACACCAACGCGCACAGCGTCAACGGCGGCAACCCGAGCGCCTTCGTGACGGCCCTGCTCAAGAACAACGGGCAGACGAGCTTCGCGCTCCAGGGCGGCGACTCCCGGTCCGGCGGCCTCACCACCTGGTGGAACGGCGCCCTGCCCCCGGGGTACGCGCCCATGCACCAGGAGGGCTCGATCGTCATGGGCACGGGTGGCGACAACAGCAACCGGTCGGGCGGCTCGTTCTTCGAGGGCGCGATCACCGCGGGCTACCCCTCGGACGCCGCGGACAACTCCGTGCAGGCGGACATCGTGTCGGCCGGTTACGCGGGCGACACCGCCGCCGTCGCGCCGTCGACGATCTCCGCGCCCGGCGGGACGTGCGTGGACGTCGCCGGGGACGACGTCTCGGGCGACCGTGCCGCCGTCCAGCTCTGGGGCTGCCAGAGCTACGCGGCCGACCAGCACTGGGTGCACGAGGCCGACGGGTCGCTCAGCACGCTGGGCCGCTGCCTGGACATCAACGGCAACGGCACGGCGGCCGGCACGCAGGTCGAGTTGTGGGACTGCAACGGCGTCGGCGGCCAGAAGTGGGTGCAGCGCTCCGACGGTTCGCTCGTCAACCCGCAGTCCGGCCGCTGCCTGGACTCGCCCAGCGGCGCCACCGCCAACGGCACCCGGCTGCAGATCTGGGACTGCAACGGCACTGCGGCGCAGCAGTTCACCGTCGGCGGCGGGGGCATGGTCGCCGGTCCCGCCGCCAAGTGCCTGGACATCTCGGCCGACGACGTCGGCGGCAACGGCGCGGCGGCCCAGCTCTGGGACTGCCAGTCCTACGCGCTGGACCAGCACTGGGTGCACACGTCCAGCAACCGGCTGACCACCCTGGGCCGTTGCCTGGACATCGCGGGCAACTCCACGGCGCAGAACGCGCTGGTGCAGTTGTGGGACTGCGGCTCGGCCGGTGGCCAGGTGTGGGTGCAGCAGTCCGACGGCTCGCTGCTCAACCCGCAGTCCGGCCGCTGTCTGGACGCCACGAACGGCGCGACGGCCAACGGCACCCGGCTGCAGATCCACGACTGCAACGGCACGGCGGCGCAGAAGTTCGCGCTGAGCTGACCGGGCCGCGCCCGGCGCGCGCCCACGTCCTGCGGCCCCGGCCGGCACCCCAGGTGCCGGGACCGGGGCCGCGGTTCAGCGGGCGGCGCCGGCGGGGACGCGCTGGGCCGCGTTGACGGCGGCGTGCAGCAGGAGGCGGGAGGGCAGTCCCATGCCGCCGGCGTCGGCCGCGGCGAGCAGCGCGGGAGCGGCGAGGCCGGCGAGGGCGCGCAGCACGCGCGCGGTGTCCGGCGTGGGCGCCAGGTCGGGGAGGACGATACGGAGGGTGACGCGGAGGGTCATGCTCGGCTCCGGCGGTGGTTCGCGGAGGTGACGCGCGGGGCTGGCGTGTCGGGGACGCTTCCAGCGAAAGCGAGGAAGCGGAAGCCCGGCTGTTCTCCGGGCTTCCTGCGGGTGAACGGCGGGTGCACACCAGGGTGCGGGCGGCGGGCGGGGCGGCCCGGGCCGCGGGACGGCCCGCCCGGCCCGCGGCCGGGAGGGCTCAGCCTTCGGTCGCGGGCCTGAAGCGCTCGATCAGGCGGGGCGCGAGGGCGGCGGCGACGGTGGCCGTGGTGGAGCAGGTCGCGACCGTCGTCCAGGCCACGGGCCCGAGCGGTGTGCAGCCGAAGAAGTGGCTGACCCCGGGCGTCTGGATGACGGTGACGAGCGCGGCCGTCGAGATCGCGGCGGTGGCCACCACCAGGGGGCTGTGCCAGTCGGTGATGAGGGTCTGGCCGAGCTGGGTGCCGACCAGGGCGGCCAGGCCCATGGTGCCGGCCCGGGCGGCGCGTCCGGTCATCCGGCCGGTCTGCCAGGCTCCGGCGGCGCCGAGCGTGGTGGTGGCGCCGCGTACGGCCAGCACCCGGGCGAGTTCGGCTCCGAGCAGGGCGGGGACGGGTCCGCCGGCGAGCGGGTCCTCGCCGGTCTCGGGTGTGCGGGCGGGCGCCAGCGCGACGGCCATGGCGGGCAGCATGTCGGTGAACATGTTGACCAGCAGCAGCTGACGGGTGCCCAGGGGCGCGCGTCCGGACAGGGCGGTGCCCAGCACGGTGAAGGCCACCTCGCCGGCGTTGCCCCCGACGAGGATGCCGACCGCGTCGCGGACGCTGCGCCACAGGGTGCGGCCTTCGAGGAGCGCGTCGAGGAGGCGGCCCGGGTCGGGATCGGTCAGCACGAGGTCGGCGGCGGCCCGTGCCGAGGTGGAGCCGTGCGCGGTCAGGCCGATGCCGACGTCGGCCAGCCGGATCGCGGCCGCGTCGTTGACGCCGTCACCGGCCATCGCGACGACGTGCCCGGCGCGCTGGAGATCCTGGACGATGCGGACCTTGTGTTCCGGGGACACCCGGGCGAAGACGGCGGTGCGGGAGACCCGGTCGACGCGGTCGCGGTCGGAGAGGGTGTCCAGTTCGGGGCCGGTCAGCACGGTGTCCGCCTGCGGGATGCCCAGATCGCGGGCGACCGAGGCGGCCGTGGCGGGATGGTCCCCGGTGATCATGGCGACCCGGACCCCGGCGTCGGCGAGCCGTTTGACGGTCTCGGCGGCGCTGGGCCGGGGGGTGTCGGCGATGGCGAGGAAGCCGATGAGCGTGAGGTCCCGGGCCAGCTCGGAGAGGTCGTCGTCCGGGTCCGGCAGCCGGCCGGGCAGACCCTCCGCGACGGCCAGGACGCGCAGTCCGTCGTCGGCGAGCCGCCGCACCAGGGCGTCGGCGGCCTTGCGGCGGGCCGGCCCGAACGGGACGCGGTCCGCCCGCTCGTCGTCCGCCAACGCTGAGCCGCCGGAGCCGGTGGCCGGGGAGGACGGGACGGCGGCCGGGCTTTCGCCGGAGCCGGTGGCGGTGACCGAGGTGCAGCGGGCCAGCACGGTCTCCGGCGCGCCCTTGACGGCGAGGCGGACCCGCCCGGCCTCGGTGCCCGCGGACGCCGAGTAGCCGCGGCTGGCCTCGAAGGGCAGCTCGGCGGTCAGCTCCCAGTTCCGGTCGGGCGGGCAGTGCGCGGCCGCGGCGTCGAGCACGGCCCGGTCGGTGGCGTGGGTGACGACACGGTCGCCGGTGGTCTCGGGGCAGGCGCGGGCGGCGGTGCGCAGCAGGCGCCGGCCGGCGGCGCCGTCCGGGTCGAGGTCGCAGTCGAGGCCGGCCAGGCGGGTCACGGCGAGCTGCCCGAGCGTGAGGGTCCCGGTCTTGTCGAAGCAGACGACGTCGACGCGGCCGAGTGCCTCCAGCACGCGGGGAGCGCGGGTCAGCACGCCCTTCTGGGACAGGCGGCGGGCCGCGGCGGACTGCGCGACGGTGGCGACCAGCGGCAGTCCCTCGGGCACGGCGGCGACCGCGACGGCCACTCCGGAGGCGAGTGCCTCACGCACCGGCACGCCGCGCAGCATGCCGAGGAGGGTGACGGCGGCGCCCCCGACGCCGACGGCCGGCAGGGCGGTCCTGGTCAGCTCGGCCAGGTGGCCCTCGATGCCGGTCGGGACGGTCGCCGCCCCGGCCATGTCGGCGGCGCGGCCCGCCTCGCTCTGCGCGCCGGTGGCGACGACGACGGCGTAGCCGGTCCCGGCGAGCACGGTGCAGCCCTGGTAGACCATGCAGGACCGGTCCGCGAGGTCGGCGCCGGGGGTGGCCGCGGGGTCCTTGACGACCGGCGCGGCCTCTCCGGTCAGGCTCGCCTCGTCGAGTTCGAGGCGGTCGCACACCAGCAGGCGCGCGTCGGCCGGCACGATGTCGGAGGGGCGCAGTGCGACGATGTCGCCGACGTGGAGGTCCTGGACGGGGACGGTGTCCTCGTCGGCGCCGGTGAGGCCGGCGAAGAAGGCGTCCCGGTCGAGGGAGCCGCCCTCGTCCGGCGGCATCCAGGCGACCCGCCGGGCGGTCGTCCGCTGGGTCAGCAGCAGTGCGCGCAGGGCCCGTTCGGCCCGGGCCCGCTGTGCCCCGCTGATCACGGCGTTCCCGGCCATGACGCCGCCGACGAGGGTGGAGTCGATGGTGGATCCGACGGCGGCGGAGGCGGCGGCGCCCAGGGCGAGCACGGGTGTCAGCGGGTCGCGCAGCTCTTCGCGGACCGCCGTCGCCAGCTGGCCGGCGCCGCGGGCGGCCGAGCGCAGCCCGGTGGCCCCGGCCGCGAACCGGGCCGCCGCCAGGACAGCGCCGCGGGTCGCGGCGGCCGCGCTCCTGCCGGGCGCCTGCCCTTCCGTCATGCGCGTGGCGGCGTCCGGCCGGGGCAGGACGCCGAGCGTCTCGCGCGCCCCGAGAGCGTGCCAGGTGCCGCGGACACGGCGCGGCGGCAGCGGGCGCCGAGCGAGGCCGCGGGCGGCGCGCAGCGCGCCGAGCTGCGCGAGGAACGCCGCGCCGTAGACCGGGGAGGTCGTCAGGCCGAGCATGCTGCGGCGCCGTCCGGCGGCGGCGATCAGCGCGCCGAGGGCGGAGCCGCCCATGGACAGGTGCGCGGACCGGCCGCTGATCCGGTGGGCCTCGTCGAGGGCGACCAGCACACGCCAGACCTGCTCGACACCGGGCCCGCAGATCAGGTCGGCGGACCAGCACGGGTGGCTCGGCACGCCCGGCCCGGGCAGGACGCCCACGCCGACGTCCGCCGCCGCCAGGGCGTGGTCGTCACCGGTGCTGACCACCAGCACGACCTCGCCGTCCCGCTGCAGCCGCCGGACCTCGTCGGCCGCCGAGCCGCCGGCGGGCAGTACGCGGTCGGCCCAGGGCAGCAGTTCGCCCGCGCCTGCGTGCTCGGTGAGCAGCAGGCGGCGGCCGCCGGAGCGGGCGGCGCCGACGAGGGCGTCCGCGAGCGGGTCGAGGTCGCAGCCGGCCAGGACCCGGCCCTGGCGGTCGCCGTCCGCGTCGTAGAGGTCCAGCGGCATCCCGGCGGGGTCCTCGGGCCGCCGGTCCTGGGTGCCGGGGGCGCGCCGGAGCTGCCGGCCGCCGGCCGTCCAGGGCCCCTTGTGCGCGAGTTCCGCCACCGAGCGCCCGGTGAGCACGTTGTGCGCGGCGCTCCAGACCTCGGCCTCGTCCAGGTCACCGGTGGACGTCGCGGCCAGCAGCCGGGGGCGGGAGGCGCACAGCACGGCGGAGTCGATGACGACGGCCGTCACCCGGTCGAGCACGCGCAGCGCCTCGGCGTCCATCGGCACCGCGCCGCCGCCGGCCAGGTCGCGGCCGAGCAGGGCGCTGAACGCCTCGCGGCCCATGCCCGCCGCCTTGGGGACGGTCGCCAGGATCGTCCGGGCGGCCGATTCGACGCTGCCGGTGTAGGCGAGCAGGCCGCCGGCGCCGAGCAGGGCGGCCAGCGAGGTCCGCTCGCCGCACTTCTCCACCGGGCCGGCGGGCAGCGGCACGGGCCGGGCGGGCCGTTCCCCGATCGTGGGCGGCAGACCGTCGCCGGCTGCGACCAGCTCGTGCTCCCGTCGTGCCCACACCCCCTGACGTGCCCGGATCTCGGCGAGCTGCCAGACGCGTTGCACGGCGTCGAGGGCGACGGGCGCCACACCGTCGGTCAGGGCGTGCACGGCGGCGCTGGACACGCCGAGCACCACAGCGGCGTGCGGCTTGCCCAGCCGGTTCTCGACCAGGCGCCGCAGCCGGGGGTGGGACTCCGTCATCACCACCGGGAGCCGCAGCACGGCGGGGAAGGCGGGCAGCGGCGCGACCTGCCGGGCCGCGGCGACGCCCAGTGCCAGGCAGTCGGCGACCAGGGCCGCCTTGGCCAGCGCGGCGGGCGCGGTGTGGTACGGGGGCATCGGGCCGAGGCCGCGGAAGGGCTCGTCGCCCGTGCCGTGGGCCTCCTCCAGTTCCGCCACCACGTCGAGGACCTCGTCGATGCGGGTGTCGTCCTCGCCGATGTCGACGACCACCTGGCCGAGGACGGCGTTGACCTCCGCCCAGCGCACCCCTTCCACCGCGCGGACGGCCGCGGTGAGTTCCCGGCTGAGCCGTTCGTGGCACTCGCCCCGTCCGGTCAGGCCCCGCACCTCGATGTGGGCGCGGCCCGTGCGCCGCCACACCCGCCGCCGGCCGCGGCGCTGCCCGGCGTCGGCCAGGACGGCCGCGGCTTCCGCGAGGTCGCCCGGCACGCTGCGCAGCGCCCGCTGCGTGGCGCGTCCGCAGTTCCGGGCCGTGGCGGTGGCGTCGCGCACGGCGCCGCCCAGCGCTCCGACCGGCGCGGCCACCAGGCCGGCCACCTGCGGCACGAGTCCGCTCAACGACACCAAGGCAACTCCCGCAGTACCGGGCCCGAGGCCACCACGCACGGGACGCGTCCGGTCAGGACCCGGCCACCGCGTGCGTCACAAAGAGAACATTAGGTGACTCAATCGGATAATGAGCAGATAACACCCCCAGAGGGGTTCCCACGGAGCCGGCAGAAGGGTCACAGCCATGACGACCGCACCGCAGCGGAGCCGCCAGACGGCGAAACGAGCCGCCAAGACGACGGCGAAGTCACCCAAAAGCGCGGCACGCGGCCGGGCTTCCGGCACCACGACGACGCGGAGCACCAAGGGGCAGGGCAAGGCCGCGAGCGGCGCCGCCCACCACGACCACGACGTGACCATCACCATCCCCGTCGACAGCGCGGCGAGCGCCGTCGGCAAGGTCGTGTCCCTGCCGGTCGTGGCGGCCCAGCGGATCCTTCCCTCCGCGGGCGGGCTGCCGCTGTACGTCGGCCTGGGCGCCCTGGGCATCGCCGGGGTGCTGGAGTGGCCGGTGGCGGCCGGCATCGGCGTGGGCTACGCCGTACTGCGCCACGGCGGCCCCCTCAACCCCCGCCACGAGGACAAGGCCGGCGAGTAGCGGCGGCGCCCAGGCACTCCGCAGCATGCGCCTTCCGACGGCCGGAGGCCACGACGGACCGGGCATCAGCCCTCGTCTTCGGTCCGAACCGCGCGGCCTCGGATCCGTACCGCATCCGTGCGGGCCGGGGACGCGCGAAGGACACGGCTGTCAGGCCGTGACCAGGCCGAGGGGCAGCCGGGCGAGGACGGCCATGGCGGACGCGCTGTCGAAGTGGAGCAGTTCGATGGACCGGGCGACCGTGTCGACCACCTTCGGGCTTCGCCCCGTTGTGAGCTCGCTCTCCCACTGTCCGTTGGTCTGACTCACGCAGAAGTAGGCGCACAGCGTCGAAACGCACGTCAGATAGGCAGCGGCGTTCGCCGCCAGTGCGTTGCCCGTGGGGCCGAAGGCGCCGATCTCCCGTGCGGCCTGGTCGACAGCCGCGATCAGGTCGTCCCGGCCGACGGCTTCCGCGATGGCCTGTGACGAGCGAAGGCTCGCGACCATCAACGTCGCGTCGGTGTCCTTCGCCTTCGCGGTCAGGGCCTCGCAGATGCCGACCGCCTTCTGCCGCAGCACGGACGCCGCGACTTCCGCCACGGGGACCGCCGTGTCCGCGGACCGGCGGACCCGAACGCACTGACGGGCGGCCCTGATGAGATCGCGCGGGACTCCGCCGCTCAGGGCGTGGCAGAGCAGCACCAGGGGGTCGGGAAAGTCCACGACGCGGCGCTTGAGCAAGTCACGGGACTCTTCGATGCTGAAGCGCTCGATGGGGGTGATCGTGTCGAACGACGAATCAAAGGCGTCTCGCAACGGCACTCCCCGCAGCGAGAAGTTGTGCAGCGCGTCCTCCGACACCGAGACGAGGAAGTGCACACCCGGTATGTGCAGCAGGTCCTTGACGCCGTTGACAAACGCGAGCGCGTCCTGCGGGTCGTCCATCTTGTCCAGCTCGTCCAGCGCGATGACGATCTGGCGCGGCGAACTGCGTGCGTACGCATTGACGAACTTCTTGAATTGGGCGACCAGTTCGGGATGCGTGAGTTCGCGTTCCGACAGTTCGACCTGCTCTTCGTCCTCCATCGTCAGAAATTTCACGGCGAAGGTGTTCTTCGAGGTCGACTGCCGCGTGGCGATGAACTGCAGGCTGCGAAGAGCGTTCTCCGCGAGTCGGCGTTCCCGCACTTCGTATGCCGGGCGCCCGAGATCGCGGACCAGCGCGGACGGACGCGAGCGCATGGCCGCCACGACGGCGACCACACCGGCGGCGGCGAGCAGGCCTCCGGGTATGTCCACCAGCTTGATCGGAAAATGATGCGTCGTCCGACCGTAGACGATCAGCAGAATGCCACCCCAGAAGAATGCGGCACCGACGAGAAAGCGCATCGATCGGACCCGGGATCGCCTGACGCGGGCCCTGTGCTCGTCCTCGTCCTGCAGTCCGTAGCTGGTCTGGACTGCCGTCGCCACCTCGTTGAACAAGACCCGGAAGAAGTCGGCCGCCGAGTACTGCACGGGGACAGGCAGGTACACGCCGAGATAGTTCTCCGGATCGTGGGAGCTCACGTACTGCATGAGCGTCGACTTCCCCACCCCGCGCGGACCGCTGATGCCGATCGCGGACGTGTCGTGTTCCTTGATGAAGTCGAGAACGTCACGGGCCGAGGCGGAAGGCACCACGTCGGACGAGTCGAGCTCCACCAGACTGGGAGCCTGAGCACTGTCGAGCACGGCGAGTTGGGCACGGTCCACCACGGCGTGTTCGTTGAGCACCGTCGAGATCAGTGCTTCCATCTCGAGCTGGAGAGCGACTGCGTAGCGATCCTCTGCGCTGGCCAGGATTGCGCGCGCGTATATGTGTGCCTGCGCTGTCGGTTGACGCCGGAGGCGGCTGAACACCGTCAGGGTGATCGCCACCATCAGCACGCCACCGCTGAACCACCAGTTCTTCTCGCGGTAGATCGGAAGCCACTGCAGATGCCCATGGCTCAGCGCCGCGAGCACATAGACGGCACAGGCGGCGTACGCAAGAACGCAGAGCCCGGCAAAGGCCAGGTTTCCTGCTCCCCGAGCGGAGATCCGCCGTCGGACGTGGAAAAGGCCGTGGTAGGCGTTCTCCCACTCGGTGTGGGGGGCCTGCACCGAGGACAGCGTGAGCCTGGCCCCGACCTCGCTCACCACTTCGTCGCTCGGCCGCGGATCCATCGGGGCCGCCGCCTTCTCCAGCGCTTCCTTGACCAACGCCTCAGAGCGCAGCTGCATCTCCCGGCGCTCACCGGATGCGAGGGAGAAGGCAGTGCGGAGAGGGGGTGAAGTGTCCATGGTGACTCGCAGCGATGTGGTCCTGAGCGGACCAGGATTATGACACTGCCTCGTCCCCGGGGTGGCCGATTCCCCCAGGACGCGCAGCCGCCCCGGTGGCCGGCGCGGCAATGGTCACGCGAGCTTCCGGGGCGGGTGCGCGGCGCCCTCACGCAGGAGGTCCGGCGCCGACGTCAGGCCAGTCCCACGATCAGGGCATCTGCCACTTCTGGTTCGACGTCCCGTAGCACGTCCACACCTGGATGACGGTGCCCGCGGCCGTTCCCTTGTCCTTGGCGTCCGCGCACAGGTCGGGCTGGACCTCGACCAGGTCGTAGGACGGCTTGAGGACGAACGCCTGCGTGCTGTGCCGGGAGGACGAGCAGTTCTCCAGCCGCAGCACGGCGCCCTCCTGGTCGGAACCGGCGACGTCCAGGCACATCGTGCCGGCGAAGTCGCGGGCGGTGCCGTCCGAGGGGAACGTCCAGCCCTGCGACGGGTCGCTCTTGTCGCAGTCCGCCAGGACGACCACCGTGCCCGGGTTCCGGGACCCGCCCTGGCCGGCCAGGCAGCGCTTGGAACCCATGTTGACGATCAACGCGCCCTGGAACGTGATGGGTTTGGCCGGCGGCTTGGCCGGGGGCTTCGGCGTGCTGCCGCCGGTCCCGGAGCTCTGCTGCGTGCTGCCGGTGCTCACCGGCGGCGGGGCGGCGGGCTGCAGCGGCTGGTTCCCGCCGGCAGGCGTACCGCCCGTGACGGGCTGCCGGCCGGCCGGTGGCTTGGCCGGCGAGGTCGTGCCCGGTGTCGTGGTGGCGGTGGTGGCCCCGCGGCTCGGCGAGCCCGTGGCGGAGGGGTGCGCGGCCGTGGTGTGCCCCAGCGGCTCGGTGGCGGCGACCGAGGCGTGGCCGTCGCTGCCGAAGTGCGAGACGCCGGCGGCCAGCCCGACGCCGACCACCGCGATGCCGACGACACCGGCGAGGGCCACCGCCACCCGGCGTCCGGGCTTGAGGAACCGGGCGCCGGAGAAGTGGTGCTGCCGCGCGAAGCCCGCCGCGAAGGAACCGCCGGGCGAGATGGCGTAGGCGGGGTCGTCCGCGTCCCCGGAGGCCGCGGCCGCGCCCGGAAGAGGCTCGGCGGCGGGGCCGGACTCCTCCGGCAGCGGCTCGTCGGCCTGCGGCAGCGGCTCGTCGGCCGACGCGGAGCCCTCGGGGGGCAGCCGCTCGTCGGCGGAGGTGCTGTCGGAGGCGGGCGGCCGCTCGGGACCGTCGGGGCGGGAGGGGGAGGTCATGGCGGGGAATCTCTCCGGTGCGTCGGGCGTCGCCGGCGGGGACGGGGGCGGATGGGGCGGGCGGGTCCGGCCGGCGGGCCGGACCGTCGTACGGCGTCACCGGGACGCCGCGGCGCTCAGGGCCAGTCGGGCAGGTCCTGGGGGCGCAGGGTGACGAGGTCGGACTCGACCGGGTCGGGAAGTTCCGCGACCCGGTAGGCCTGACGTTCGGTCATGGTCTGGAAGGTCTGCCGGGCGGAGCGGCCGTTGCCGAACCGCTCGCCGCGCGGCAGCGCGTCGAAGTACGCGCCGAGCGTCTCGCGGGCGGCGTCGGTGAGCTGGTACTGGTGCCGTTCCGCGTGGTGCTCGACGATGCTGACCAGTTCGGGCGTGGCGTAGTCCTCGAACAGCAGGGTGCGGCTGAACCGCGAGGCCAGGCCGGGATTGGAGCCGATGAAGTGCTCCATCTCCTCCGGGTAGCCGGCCACGATGACGACGACCGAGTCCCGGTGGTCCTCCATCAGTTTCACGAGCGTGGCGATGGCCTCGTGGCCGAAGTCGTTGGACCCGGCCGCCGGGGTCAGGGAGTACGCCTCGTCGATGAAGAGCACGCCGCCCATGGCGTCCTCGAACACGCGCTGCGTCTTGGGGCCGGTGTGCCCGACGTACTCGCCGACCAGGGACGACCGGTCGGCCTCGACGAGGTGGCCGCGTTCCAGCAGCCCGACGGCGGCGAGGATGCGTCCGTACAGCCGGGCCACGGTGGTCTTGCCCGTGCCGGGGTTCCCGGCGAAGACGAGGTGGCGGCTGAGCGGCGGGGCGGCCAGCCCGGCCTCCTCGCGGCGCCGGACCATCTGCATGAGTTTCACCAGCGAGGCGACGTCGTGCTTCACCCGCTCCAGGCCGACCAGGGCGCCGAGTTCGGCGAGCAGGTCGTCCAGGCTCTCCTCGGGGACCTCGCCGGCCGCGTCCCCGCGCGGCGCCGCAGGTGCGGCGGCGGGGGCGGCCGGGTCCTGGGCGCCGGCGGTCGCGGCGCGCGGGACCCCGGTGTGGCCCGGGCCGGTCACCGTTCCCGGCCCTGGCCACACCGGGGACTTAACCCGCAGGGAGACGCAGTTCTCCACCGTGGGGGCGGCGCCCTCGTCGAGGCTGATGTCGTCGGTGGTGTCGCGGACGACCAGGTCGCGCAGCACCGGGCCCGCTCCGGCGGCGAGATGGACCGCGGGGAACGCGGTCTCGGAGAAGACGCTGTCCTGGTAGGTGCCGCGGCCGCCCTCGCCCACGTACAGGCCGTTCTTGCCGGTGCCCCTGACGGTCGTTCCGGTGACCTCCGGGTCCGCGTCGCGGGCGACGACGATGCCCGACCCCTCGGTGGCGGTCACCGCGCAGTCCCGCAGCCGCGGCGTGGCCTTCTCCGCGACGACGACCCCGGCGGTGCCGCTGCCGGCCACCCGGCAGTCGCTGACCTGCGGCGCGGTGCCCTCGCCGCAGGTCAGCCCGGCGCGTTCGACCGCGAACACCCGCGCGTCGCGCAGCAGGACCTCGCCCCGCGACTCCACCGTCACGCCGTTGCGGCCCCTGCGGACGGTCAGCCCCTCCGCGGCGGCCGCGGCGTAACCGTCCAGGTGCAGGCCGGACATGGCGCAGTCGGCGGTCCAGCAGTCCTCCAGGGTGATCCGGCCGCGCTCGGAGACGCCGATGCCGTGTTCGGGGGTGTCCTCGACGCGGACGGCGGTGAGTTCGACGACCGCGTCCCCGGCGACGTGCACGGCGCTGAACGCCGAGCCGCGGACCAGGCTGCCGGTCACCCGGGCCCGCGCGCGGTCGACGACGAGGATGCCGTTGCCGGCGGCGCCGCGCACGGTGGTGCCGGAGACGACGACCGCCGCCGAGCCGCGGGCGACGACGCCGGACGCGCGCGGCGCGACGATCTGGCAGTCCGCGACCTCCACGCGGGCGCCGCTGTCGACGGCGACGCCGGCCGCCGCGCAGTCGCTGATGCGGAACTCCGCCAGCCGGACGTCGGAGGTCCCGGTGGCGAGCACCCCGGCCGCGCCGGCTCCGGACGCCTCGCCGCCGGTGATCCGCACGCCCGCCTCGGTGTCCTGCTCGCCGTCGCGGACGGCGCTGCCCAGCACCCGCACGGCCTCGGCGGCGGTGTCCCGCAGTCGGCAGTCCTCCATGACGACGGCGGCGCGTTCCTCGACGAGCAGGCCGTTCCGGCCGGGGGCGAGGATCTCGCAGCCCCGCACGACCGCCCGGCTCTCCCCGCGCGCACGGATCGCGGAACCGCGGACCGACCGGAAGGTGGTGGACGTCAGCTGCGCGGTGGCGGTGCCCGCGACCACGACCCCGGTGCCGTCGATCTCCTCGATCACGGTGTCGTGGACGGTGAGGGTGCCAGAGGTGTCGGCGTGCACGCCGGCCAGTGCCGCGTCCCGAACGACGCCGCCGGTCAGGGTGAGCGAGGCGGACCGCAGGATCTCCAGCCGGCCGCCGGCCACATGGCAGTCCTGGAGTTCGACCGCGCCGCCGGTGACCAGCACCACCGGCCGCTGGCGGTCAGCGCCGAGCACGGCGAGCCCGCGCAGGACCGCGGAGGCGGCGACCTCCAGCGCGGGCAGGCCCGGGGCGGGCGGTGTGATCCGCACGGTGCCGGGACCGTCCTCGGCGGTCAGCGTGACCTGACGGTCCACCAGCAGCCGCTCCTGGTAGTCGCCGGCCGTGATCCGGATCTCGTCGCCGTTGGCCGCGGCCCGCAGTGCGTCGGCGATGGTGTGGAAGGCACCCTTGCGCACGCCCGGCCTGACCCGATGTATCGCGGCGGTCACCCTGCCGTCCCCTTCGTCGTGGTCCCGGTCCCCCGCTCGGAGAAGCCCGGATTGATCACATAGGGGCCGACGGGGCGGCCCCGGTCCAGACGCTGCGCGCCGCGGACGTACCGGCCGTCCACACCCCCGGGGAACAGCACTTCTCTGCGCTCCGGGTGCGGAGTGGCGAGGTCCAGCGTCTCGTTGACGTCCACTCCCCCGGGCGCCGCGATGTCGTAGCGCCAACCGTACCGGCTCAGCGGGCCGGTCACGGCCTCGCCCCCCACCGCCTCGGCCTGGCCGCGCAGCCATCCGATGTCCCGGCTCGCGGTGAGCCACACACTGCCGCCGGCGCCGTCGGGGTCGCCGACGCCGTCGGTGCCGCCGGCCGCGTGGGCGGCGGGATGGACGGCGTGGTCGCCGGGCGGCAGCAGCCCGCGCGCGAAGACCCCGTCGGGTCCTTCGGCGTGGGCGGCCGAGAAGACGTACAGGTCCTCGTCGCCGGAGCGCCAGCGCAGCCCGGGGCTCCACGGCGCGGCGGCGAGCGCGGCCGTGGCGGACCGGCCGGTGGCCGCGGGGGCCACCGGAGTCGCGGTCGGCCGGTCGGCCGTCGCGCCTCCCCCGCCGGGCGAACGCAGCGTCAGCGGTGTGACGGCGACCGGCCGCGTGTCCTCGCCCGCGTACCAGTGCCAGGTGCCGAGGCCGTCGCCGGAGGCCGGGGGCGCGTAGACGCCCCGCAGATCCAGCGCCGGGAACGCGACGGCGTACGCGGAGGAGTGCGGGGTGTCGCCGTTGCGGCCCCACATGGTCCACCGGTCGTTCCCGGCGATCGGGTCGGGGTGGGCGCGGCGGACCGCGGTGAAGGCGGCGGGCGCCGGGGCCGGGGTCGTGGTGAACTCCGCGGCGGGCTCAGGCTCTTCGGGAATGGCGGACAGGGGCGTGGGCCGCTGCGGGCCGGTCGCGGTGGTGCGGCTCGCGGACGGCGTCAGGACCTCCTGCGGCACCGTGACCTCCGTCGTCAGGACGGTGCCGCCGGCCCCCTCCTCGGTCTCGGGCTCCTCGAGGATCGTCGCCAACGGGGACCGGTGTCCGGTCCGCCCGGGCGCGAGGAGGTCCTGCGCGGGCGCGTCCGTCGGCAGCGGCGGCAGTTGCATCTCCTCAGGAACCGGCGCGACGTGCGCGTCCTCCGGCACCGGCGCGACGTGCGCGTCCTCGGGAACGGGCGCAAGGTGCGCCTCCTCCGGCACCGGCGGCACATGCACGTCCTCCGCAACCGGCGGGAGGTGGACGTCGTCGCGCCGCAGCGGTGCGAGGACCAGCGCGTCCTCCGGCGCCTGGGGCACGTACGCCTCCCGCGGCCGCCCCGGCGGCATATGCGTGCTCGCCGGTGTCGCCGGTGTGTGAGCCGGGCGCGCGGGGGCGGCCGGGGGCCGGTCGAAGAACGGGGAGGCGGCGGCCTCGACGTGCTCGGTGATCTCGGCCGTGGGCACGCCCACCGCGAAGGGGACGACGCCGCTGTGCTCGGCGCCGGACCCGCCGTGGTGGAACGTGAAGGTGAACCGCACGCTGCCGTCGAAGTGCTCCATCTTCACCGGCACCTTGGCGTTGGCGAACGTCCGGCCGCCCGCGGCGAGTTCACCGCCGCGCCGGCTGCGGAAGCCGCCGCCGAAGGTGACGGCCGCGCCGAGCTTGTCGACCCAGTCGCCGGCCAGGGCGCCGAGCTGGGCGGTGAGGTAGCCCTGCCGGGCGTGCAGCGCCCGCCGCCCGACCTGCGCGCTGTTCTCGTGGACCAGGGCGACTTCGGCCTTCGGCTGCGGGCGGTCGTGGACCAGCCGCTCGACCGTCGCGGTCGCGGACACCCATGCCTTGCGGCCGTTGACGTGGAACGTCTCGCTCCGCAGTTCCCCGCCGCGGGTCATCTCGGGCAGGGCGGCCATCAGGCGGTCCTTGTGGAAGGACTCCATGACCAGGTCGGAGCGCTGCCTGCCGTTCTTGGTCACCGCGTCCCAGACGCCGCCGTAGGCGTGCCGCCCCTGGGTGTCCAGCAGGCTCCGCAGGGACCGGACATCGGGCAGGTCGCGCACGACGTGACCGGCGGACAGGCCGTCGGTGAACAGCGACGTGGGCGGCACCGGGACGGTCCGGGTGGCGGTCTCCGCGGTCGCGGGTGGCGTGGCCGCGGGAACACGGCGGCCGGTGATGCGGGCGTCCGCCGCGGCCGTGACCGGTACCGCGTCGGCGGTCTCCACCAGGGCCTGGAAGGGCAGTTCGGCCTCGCCGAAGGCCCGGGCCCGCACGCCGAACCTCGTCCGCGTCATGGACGGCGCCGTGCCGGTCCCGCGCGCGGTGGAGTGCGCCGCCGCGGCACGGTCCCTGATCGCCCGGGTCTGGCCGGCCAGCGCGGCGTCGAGTTCGGCGCGCAGCCGCAGGGCGTCCGCGCTCCCCTCGGTGGCGTCGGCCAGCCGGTCGCGCAGGGCGCCGATCCGCGCCTGCTCGCCGCGCACGGCACGGGGGACCCGCTGGTCGACGGTGCGCCCGAAGGGCCGCCAGGACTGCCGGAACTCGACGTGCAGCGTGGCCCGGCCGTCGAACACGCTGCCTGGCACCTTGGACTTGGTGCCGGTGCCGGTCCGCGCCGAGACGGCCGACTCGGTCACGTCGTCGCGCAGGGTCGTGTGCGTCACGGTGCCGCCGGCGAACACCTCGACGGGCAGCACCCCGACCGGGTCGGAGGTGCCGACGACGCCGAGCGACGTCGACGTGGAGACCGCGTGGTCGCGCAGGACCGCGTCCTCCGGTCCGCCGGAGCCCGTCGTGCGCAGGATCGCGGAGTGGAACTCGGTGGCGTCGGTGTTCGCGGCGTGGGTCATCTCGCGCACGCTCGCGGTGACGATCACCTGCCGGCTGCCGAGCCTGACCACCCACGGCTGCCCGGCCATCATGGGCCTGAGCCGGCGCTGGAACGCGTCGGCCGGCAGCAGCGTGCGGAGCTGGTCCTTGGCCGTCCGCCACGCACCGGCCGAGCCGTAGACCCTGGCGCCGGTGGTGTCGAGCTGGTCGAGGACGCCCGCGTGGAAGTCCGCGCCGAGCACGATGTCGCTCGCGCCGAGCAGGAGCGAGTCCTCGGTCCTGCGGGGCGGCCGGTAGTGCTGCGCGGGCTGCGGCCGGAGCCGGGTCGCCGGGTCGACCGGCAGGTCGCGCACCGGGAAGCCGAACGCGCCGCCGGTGCGGACGGTGAGCTGCCGCGTGTCGGTCATGCCGGGTATCCCGCGGGAGACGGTGATGTCCACCGTGTACGCGATCTCGCCCTCGAAGAGGGCGGCCGGCTCGACGGTCTTGCCCTTGGCGACGACGCCCGACCGCGCGTCCAGCGCCCGGCCCGCCAGGGTGTCGGTGTTGCGGGTGCGGCTCAGCGTGATCGCCGTGTGCGGCACCCGGAGCGCCCCGCGCTGCCACAGGCCGCGACGGGCGGTCCTGGTGCTGGTCGTGGCGCGTCCGGAGGTCGACTCCGAGCCCCGCTCGAACTCGAACTTCTTCTCCACGCGCAGGTACTTGGTCATCGTGGCGGTCGCGCGGGTGATCCTGATGTCCGCGGACACCCCGCCGGCGGTGACCTTCGTCCCCCAGCTCGTCCCGGCGGTCAGGCCCGGGAGCCGGGCCGGCAGGACCGCGCCGTCGAAGAACAGGTGCAGGTCGCCCTCGACCTGCTGCCAGCCGTCCTCGAAGGTGCCGCCCAGCTCCTCCTTGAGGGCGCTGACCAGGGCATTGCCGTCCCCGGTGCCGAGCACGGCGTCCCCGGCGCCGATCCGGCCGGTGGTGCGGACGCGCTCGGGCGGCTGGAAGGCCAGCGGGGCGCGGGTCGCTTCCAGGGCGGGGGCGGGGCTGGTGAGCGTCGCGGCCGGCGGCGCCTCGGCCGTCCGTCCGCTCCCGGCGCGCAGTCCCTCGGCGGGCAGCGTGGCCGGGGCCGGCGGGCCGGGGCGTGTGAAGACCTGCGGTCCCGCCGCGTCCTCGGCCACCGCGAACTGCTCGGCGTGGGACTGCGGGACGGCCACCACGAACCGCACCTCGCTCCCAGCGGTCCGCGCGCCGGCGTCACCCGGTCGTCCCACGGTGGTGTCCAGGTGCGCCCGGGCGAGGAAGACCACCATCGGCTCCGGGTACTTCGCGCCGGCCACGGAGTTGGTGGCGCCCGAGACCCCGTTGCCGCTGAGCCGCCGGTCGGAGCGCGACACGCCCAGGGCGTGCAGGCCGACGGTGACCGCGTCGGAAACCGCGGGCTGTGCGCCGCCCTGCAGCCCCTCGCCGTGGGTGACGGCCGAGTTCAGCCGTGCGCCGGCGTCCTCGGTGATCTCGCTGAGCAGGTTGATCTCGGCCGCGTCGAGGGTGCGGAGGTACTCCAGGCCGTCGAGCCGGGCGGTCGCCGACACCTGGGCGTCGGTGCGGAGCGGCACGGTCAGCGGCACGCTGCGGACCGCGGTGCCGCGGGTCATCGGCGGCAGGGACACGGTGAGCTGTTCGCGGCTCACCGTGTCCAGCGCGGAGGTGCGCAGGGTGTCCCACTCGTCGCGCAGGTACTGCCGGCCGAGGTGGTCGACGACGTCCGCCGGACGCTGTGCGCCGCCGGCCGCGGCCGTTTCCGCCGGGCGCTCCTCGCCGAGCAGCACGTCGAGGACGACGGAGTGCTCGGGGAGCCCGTCCCAGACGTGGCCCGCGGGGCGCCAGGCGAGGTCCCCTGCGGCCAGGTGCGGGGCGGCCATCCGCAGCGGGCCCGCGGGGCGTTCGGCCGCGGTGAAGGCGCGCGCGGTCTCCACCGGCCGGGACTCGGCGGCCTCGACCAGGGTCTGGAAGCCGACGTGGGAGACGGCGTGGTCGGCCGCCCCGGTCGCGGCTCCCGCCGTCGCGGCGGCCGTCGCGGCGGCCGGTGTCACCGTGGATCCGGCCGGCACCGCGCGGTGGGTGAAGGTGAGCTTCGCGACACCGTCGAAGACGGCGCCCGAAACCTTCATCTTGACCGCGCTGCCCGACCGTACGGACACCTGGCGGCTCGCGACGCCCTCGTGCTCGTACTGCCCGGACAGCTCGCCGCTGAGGGTCACCGGGCCGGCCTGCAGGTCCGAGCTCTGCGCGCTGAAGCCGCCGCGCAGGGCGCGGTTGCGCCCCTCGGTGAGGGTGAAGACGCGGGTGACGTCGGCGCCGGTGTTGAACTCGGTCTTGTCGGTGGTGCGCAGGTGCTCCATGGACGTCACCTCGGCGGTGACGAGCAGCGCGCCGCGCTCCCCCAGGTCGATCTCCAGGGGATCGCCGCCGGTCATGCCCTTCAGCCGGAACTGCAGGACGTCGAGCGAGTCGAGGCGGGCCAGCACCAGCTGCCGTACCTCCGGCCAGTCCTGGCCGAACTTCCGCTTCCCGTAGGCGGTGAGGGAGGACGGATCCGCGCCGGTGCCGAGGAGTGTGTCCGACAGGCTGCCGGTGGTGCGGCGGCCCTCGCCGTCCACCAGGAAGACGTCGCGGACGATGTCCGTGCCGCCCAGCGCCAGGGTCTGCTCGATCCGGGCGGGCGGCAGGAAGTGCTCACCGGTCGCGGCGGCGCTGAGCGTGGCGTCCGCCGCGCTGGTGGCCACCGGAACGTGCACCGGGACGGTCACGCGGGTGATCCGCCCGGTGTCCGTGGCCCGCGCCAGGTCGAAGTGCCGGCCCAGCCGTCCGCCGACCCCGGAGAAGTCGAACTCCACGCGGACGACGGTGTCGACGGTCAGGGCCGGTTCCGGGGTCTTGCCGCGGCTGAAGACGCGGCTGCCGCCGGCGACGCGATCGGACGTGGTCCGCGTCCAGGAGGCGGACGCCTGCCCGGTGAGGTCGGTGTGGCCGGCGGCCTTGCCCTTGACCAGCAGGCCGGCGCTGCCGCCGGTGAGCCGCTCCCGCAGGAAGCCGCTGCGCTGGAACGACTCGGTGCCGTCCTCGAACTCCAGCGAGGGGAGGGCGTCCCGGGTGGTGGCCTGCTCGACCCGGGCGGTGACGCGGACCTCGCCGCTCCAGCCGCCGACGTCGATGGTGAGCTTCCTGGTCTCGCCGCGAGTCATGGCCGAGAGGGCGGGGAGCACCTCGGTCCGCAGGTCCGGCTCCCACTGGGCGCGGAGCGCGGTGAGTTCGCCGGGGCTGAGCGTCCCTTCGAGTTCCTTGAGTAGTCCGTCGGTCAGCGACGTCCCGGCGGTGGCCGAGGGCAGGATCCGGTCGGCGCCGCCGAGTTGGCCGTGCCGGGTCATGCGGACCGGTGGCGGCGTGGTCGACGGCTGCGGGCTGTGCGGGCTGACGCCGCCGGTGACGGCCGGGTGGTGCGCCGCCCTGCCGGTAACGGTCCGGTCGACGGCGTCCTGCAGCAGCCGCAGGTAGCGGTCGCGCATGCCGCCGTGCTCCAGGCCGTCGGGCCCGTGGTGGTGGTAGTTGCCCATGAGGCTGCCCTCGACCGAGGCACGGCCGGGCGCGGTGGCGTCCCGGTACTCGTCGCGCAGCCCCAGCTGGTGGCCGATCTCGTGTGCGATGTCCTGCTCGGTGGAGTTCACCGACCAGCGGAACTGGTCGGTGAGGCTCTGCGGGCCGTCCACCGTCACGGTCATGTGGGCGGCGGGTTTCCCGGCGGCGCCGTGCCCGGCGTGCTCGCCGTGCCCGGCGCGCTCCAGGGTGACGTGGAGCAGGCTGCCGTCGGGCATCCGGTGCGCCGGGGCGTTGAAGACCCGCTCCACGCCGTGGAGCGCCCTCGTCCAGGCCGCCTCGACCGCGTCGGAGTGGACGCCCTCCCCGGCCCCGAGGTCCACCCGCACGGTCAGGTCCGTCACGCGGTCCTCGCCGACGGAGAACCGGCGCACGTCGAAGGACGACGTGACGGTGTACCGGGGTGCGTGCCGGCCGGCGCCCATCGGGCGCGACACGGGGTCCATCCAGGTGCCGGAGTGGTGCAGCGGCACCGCCTCCGAACGCGCGGCCTGCCACCCCGGGGCGTCCGTGAGGGACGTGCCGGGGGCGGGCGCGCTCAGGGTGTGCAACGGTGCGGGACCGGTCTCCACGGGGGCGTGCGGCGCCGGGGCGTGGACGGCCGCCTCGGTGGCCGGGGCGGTCGCGGGCGGTTCCGTCAGCGCCGCGGACTCCCGTTGCAGGCCGGGGAGCCACTTGCCGTCCGCCGCGTCGGTGATGAAGAAGCGCACCTGCCCGCGGAGGCGGTCGGCCTCGTCGAGCTGGGCCTTCTCCCAGGGCCAGGCCGCCTTGCGCTGGATCGTCTCCTCGTCCTCCGACTTGGCGTGCAGGGTCCCGACCATCTCGGTCGTGCTCGCGTGGTCCTCGGCCAGGGTCTTCGTGGCCGCCGTGAGGTCGTCGGCACCCGTGACCTTTCCCAGGAGGTCCACGTCGCGCTCGGCCTGCATCTTCATCAGGTCGAAGGAGGACTTCAGGAGCACGCCGGCCTTGCTGTTGTCGAGCCGGTCGACGTAGTCCCGCTTCACGCGGTCGAGCTTGACCAGCCGGTCCTCCGCGGTGCGCTGGTAGTACCGGGCGACGTAGTCCCACTCCTGGCCCGGCGTCAGACGCACCGGGCGGGTGGTGATCCGGTTGGTCCACACCCGGTCGGCATCGTGGAAGTCCGCGTGGTTCTCCTGGCTGACGAACCGCCAGCCGTCGTCCCCGCGCCACATCAGGTTCGTCGACTCGGGCAGCCCGCCGGGCTGGACGTCCTGGTACTCGCAGTCCCCGAACCAGTCGACCGGACGCCGGTCCAGCCGGAACCGCTCCGAGTCCTTCCGGTTGGACGTCGGCGACTGGTAGTGCCACGCCGTGAAGCTGTCGCCGTGCTCGCTCCTGGTCACCGCGAAGGCGCAGCCGTTCATGCCCGCGGTGAACACGAAGTCGGGGTTGAAGTCCCCGCCGCGGTCCACCGGGATCCGGGTGTGCCCCACCTGCGTCTCGGCGTGCGTCGACGCGCCCTGGTAGTAGGGCACGTAGTGCGCGGCGAGGTAGTCCCCGGTCCCGCCCGGCGCCGGCAGGTCGTGGCCGCCGACGATCTCCCGCAGTTCGGGGTCGTGCGCGAACTCGTGGGCGTACTTCTCGATGGCAGGCGTCAGCAGGTACGCCGGCCGGCCGCTCTGCCCCTGCGCGCCGTGCGGGGTGAGGGCGAACCAGTGCCGGTCCTGCTTGTCCATCCACTTCAGGAAGGAGCTGTAGTCCACGGCGAGGCCGGGCGTGCGGGTCTCCATGCCGTCCTTCATGCGCAGCAGGACGGTGTTGTGCTCGAGGAAGTCCTTCGGCCCGGTGGTGAACTCGCCCACCGCCGCCGGGTTGTCGTGCGCCCGGACGTGGTCGTCCGCCACGGTCCGCACCGGCTGGGGCGCGCGCGGCGCCACGACCTGCCCGGCCGTGCCGCGGGACGTGGTGGCGTGGCCGGACGACGTGGCGGGCGGTGCCGGGGACAGGGTCTCGACGGCCGCGTGCCCGTGTGCGGGCGGACCCGGGACGTGGGCGACCGGACGGCCGCCCGTCAGGTAGCCGGTGATCGTGCGCAGGTCGGTGGACGCGAAGCCCTTGGTCTTGCTCTTGATCTCCTTGGGCACCTCGATCCCGTGGCCGGCGCCCTTGACCCACTTGGGGTGCAGCAGGTTCTTCATCTCCCGGTCGAGGTCGGCGCCCTGCGCCCTGTCCCCGTTCGGGCCGAGGGCCTGCTTCTTCTGCAGGATGTCCTGCATCTTCTCGAAGATGTACTTGCCGGAGCGCGTCGGCGGGGCGTCGACCAGGAGCCGCTCGTACCCCGAGGCCAGGGCGTGGCCCTTGATGCCCCTGGCGCCCTGCCCGGGTGCGGTGAGCAGGGAGTTCTGCGCCGCGTGCCACTTGGCCATCCGGTCGCCGCCGACGCTGCCCGGCTCCTCCATGTAGCGGACGGTGTGGCCGGAGAGCGCCAGGGCCTCCAGGTTGCCGCTGCGGAAGCCCAGGTGGCGGACGCTCGCGCTGTTCAGGCGGAGGTACTCGTAGAGCCGCATCTGCCCGATCCGGCTGTCCCCGCCCCACGTCCCGATCGTCGCGCCGTGGCGGTCCGGCTCCCAGAAGTTCGTCAGGTCGTGGACGTCAAGTCCCTCGTTCCGCAGCTTGCCGACGATGGCGCCGTACTTGCCGTAGTCGCCCTTCACGGCGGACGCGTCACCGGCGATGACGACCAGCGGCCCCTTGCCGCCGGTCTGCGCGCGGTGGAGGTTGAGTTCCGTCAGGATCTGCTGGACACCGGTGTAGGACGTGTCGTGCTCGACGTGGACGTCGCCCTTCTTGCCGCTGAACCGGGACCAGAGCACGATCGTGTCGCGCTCCGGTGAGGGGGCGATCTTCAGCCCCTCCAGCCACTGCCCGAGCGTGTCCTGCGCGGCGGGCGGGAAGCCGGTCTCGTCCAGTTTCCAGTGCGCGCGCACCGTCCGGCGGACGCCGACGGAGAAGTTCTCCGCCACCCAGGTGGTTCCCGCGGCGACGGGCATGAAGCGCGGGTCCTTCCGGAGGTTCCTGGTGACGCCGAGGATCTCCTGGGCCTTGGTCTCGGCGGCGGCCCCGGCGTTCTTGTCCGCCGGTTTCATCTCGACCAGGTGCACCCGGTCCTTGCCGATCCCGCTGTCCTGATAGAACTTCGCGATGCTCGGGCCCTTGTCCTGCGCCGCCCGGTCCGGGATCCCGGTGACCACCACGACGTGCAGGTCCTTGTCGCCCATCAGGGCGGCCGCGATGCCGAACTGGTCGCCGGTCGCGTAGCCGGGCTGCCAGAGCACCCGCTTCTCCGCGCCCGACAGGCCGTGGAGTGCGGTGACCAGCTTCTCGCCCAGCTCCGGGCGGCCGATGTGGGCCGCGAGCGCCTTTCCGAGGCCGGGGGTGGTCAGGGCGGCGGCCCACCGGGGCTGACCGAGGGCGGCCGAGAGGTCGAGGGCGAGGTCCGCGCGCGCCGCCCCGTTCTTCTCGATCGCGGCGGCCAGGTCGCGGCCGGCTTCCGGCCGTCCGAGCGCCGCGGCCAGGTCACGGTCCAGGCGGGGGTTGCGCAGCACGAGCTGCGCCCGCTGGACGTCGGTGAGCCGCAGGTGACCGGCCGTCAGCTCGGCGGGTGCGCCGGGCGCGTCGAAGTGCGTCAGGTCGGCCTTCAGCGCCGTCGCCTCGGCCCGGCTCACGGGCGTGCCGTCCAGCCGTCCCAGGCGGACCCGGATCGCGTCCGTGAGATCCGCCCGCGCCACGTCGGGGAGAGCCTCCGTCAGCCGCGCGGAGCCCTGCACGGCGGTGTGCCCGGTCACCGGCGGTGTGCCGTGCGGCACCTCCTCGCCGCGGCCGACGCCCCGCAGGCCCTGTCCGCCACGGCCGCCCCGCACGGCCTGCACCCCGCGTCCGGCGCCGCGGCCGCCCTGCACGCCGCGGAAACCGCCCCGCCCACCGCGGCCGTTGCCGCGGAACTGCTGTCCCGCCGGGGGCACATGGCCGGTTGTCCCGGGGAGGGCGGGGAACAGCTGGATGTCCGTGGCGAACCGCGCCCGCGGGTCGAGCAGTGCGGCCTTCTCGGCGCTGAGCCCGTGGTCGACCCCGGTCAGCCACGACAGGATGTCCGCGGAGGACTTCAGCGGCGCGGCGCCGCCCTTCTCCGCCAGGAGCTGGGCCTGCACGTGCCCTTCGCCGTCCACGCCGTTCACCAGCGTCAGGTCGTCCCCTTCCCCGACCAGCGTGCCGGAGTCGCTCGCGGTGTCGAGGTGGGCGGTGTCCGCGACGGTGCCGGACGCGGCCTGCGCGGGGACGTGAGCCGCGGTCAGGTCGCGGGCCCCGGCCAGGTCGTGGCCGAGGCTTCCGGCGAGCCGGGTGACCAGGTCCTCACCGGCCGTCTCCATGTGCCAGCTTCCGGACGCGTCCCCGGTGAATCGGATCAGCGCGCCACGGCCCGGCCGGACGAAGTCGACGGAGAGCTGCGTCGCCTGTCCGTCGGCCAGGTGCGTCACGAGGCCGCCGAACTTCTCGGTGACGATGTCCCGCACCTGGTTCCGCAGGTTCTCGCGTACCGAGTGCGCCTCGTGGCGGAGGTCGGGCATCTCCACCGTGAGCTGCACGTGCGTGGTGGCGGAGCCGTCCGCGGACTCGGTCCGGTGGACGGTGAAGGGACGGTCGGCCACCGGCGCGAGTGACCGCTTCTCGAAGGCGTGCCACGGGACGACGAGACCGTGCGGCCGCTCCCCGGTGACGCCGTGCAGCAGCCCGATGTGCTCGCCCAGCCGGTCGGCGTAGGCGCCGGGCGCCGCGTCGTGCCACCAGGTGTGCGCGTCCATCGCCCGGTCGTGGCCCGCGAGTTCGACCGTAAGGTGCGGGTTCTCGCCGGCCGGCACGTGCTGCACGCTGATCCGCAGCCGGCCGCCGTCGACGGTCCGGCCCACGCCGCCGAACCGGCCGGCCACGCCCGTGCGGATCCGCTGGAGCACACTCTCGGCGTGCTCGGCGGCGCCCTCGCCGGTGAAGGCGACCTTGACCTTGACCTCGGTGACCTCGAAGCCGTCGTGCCCCTCGACCCGCCGGGCGTCGAAGAGCGGTCCGGTGTGGAACGGCGGGCGCGGCTCGACGTGCTTCTTGAGCGCCTCGGCCAGCCGCGCGCCGATCCGCTGGGCCCGTTCGGTGCGGATCTGCTCCGGGAGCTGTTCCTGCAGCTGCTCCTGCGTGTGCCCCGCGCCGGGCGCGTCCGTGGTGGACGGCAGGTCCTCGCCGACGTGTCCGGTGGCGGGCGGCGGGCTCTTGGGCTCGGCGGCCGGCGGCGCGGGGACCGGTTCCCCGGTCTCCGGGGCGGCGGGCAGCGGCTCACCCTGTTCGTGTCCGGGGGTGGTCCCGGCCGGCGCACCGCTGGACTCGGCGTGGGGCGGATCGGGGACCGCCGTGTCGTGCGGCGGCGTGCCGTCCGCGGCGATGCGGGGCCGGTCCAGCGGTGCGGAGGTGCGGGCGTTCAGCGACTCGTGGAAGAGGTTCTCGTGCTGCGCCTCGTGCCTGAGCCACGCCTTGATGTCGTGCTCGATCGTCGACCAGGCCTTGTCGTAGGCCTCGACGGTGCGCTCGCGGAAGTCCTTGCCGAGCTGGTCGATGGTCTGCTCGCGCACGGTGTTGCGGAAGCTCTGCACACTGTCGGGGTGGCCGACGATGCCGTGGAAGTCGCGGGCCGCGGCCGACAGGGTCGTCTCGAGCTGGAGTTCGTGCGAGAACCGCAGGTGCAGTCCGGCCGTCAGCTCCTTGAACGCCTCGTTCCAGGGCCGCGCCTCGACGACGCGGCCGGCGTCCCCGGGCCCGCCGAAGCGGAAGTCCGGCCGGCCCATGTGGCCGAACCAGTGGTTCTCGACGGCCCGGTCGACGGCCGTCTCGAACTCGCCGCGCAGCCGGGTGCGCTGGGCGTCGTTCAGCTCGCCCTCGATCAGGTGGAAGTCCCGGTCGAAGTCTTCCAGCACGGAGTCGAAGACGCGCCGCGCCTCGGTCATCCGGAACTGGCGGAACTCGGCGAACCGCAGCCGCGCGGAGAGGCTGTGCTCGCCGGTCGCGCGGCCGACGTGGGTCTCCCACCCGCGGCCGTCGCCGAGGGCGCCGCCCCTGCCGCCCCCGCCGGGGCCGTGGAACCGGGTGTGCGCGGCCCGAAGGTCCTTCTGGAAGTCGGCGCGGGCCCAGCCGCCGGTCTCCTCGTCGAGGTGCGGGTGACCTCCCGTCAGGTCCTCCTCGCCCTTCTCCAGTTCGGTGTCGAAGCTCTCGGTGGCGTGCTGGATCCACCGCTCGCGGTCGCTGAGCCCGGCGATCTCGTGCGCGAGGTCGGCGCGCAGCCCCGCGAGGCTCTCGTCGCTCAGCGAGCCCGCGGCCAGGTCGCGGCCGCCGCCGGGTCGGCCGGGAGCGGGGCTCTTCACCACGTCCTTGTCCACGGCCGCCGCGTCGTGGGCGCCGAGGGCGTCGCCGACGGCCGCGTCGATGTCGCGCCGCATCTGCTCGGCGAACGGGCGGTCCACGGCGCGGCCGTACTTCAGCATCATCTGGAGCCGCAGTTCGTGGAGACCGGCGGCCGGGCCGCCGTGGTCGGCCGCCGCGAGGTCGTCGGTGCGGCCGGCCGCCGCCAGGTCGTCGGTGCGGGCGGCACCCGCCGCGTCCTCGGGCGGCAGGTAGCGGCCGCCGAAGAGGTCGTCCCGGCGGAAGTCCTCCAGCGCCTTGGCGAAGTCCTGCTCGAACAGGTCCATGGCCCGTTCCCGCTGGGCGATCCGCTGGAAGTGCAGCGGCATCCCCTCCTGCAGCCGCTCGTGCACGGCCCGCCACTGGCCCTCGGGCACCATGCCGCGCTCGTTGTGGTCGGCGAGCTGCTGGTAGGCGTCGTGCAGGTGCTGCCGGTAGGAGTCCTCCGCGAGCTTGCGCGGCGTCCGGTCCTCCGGAGTGAACCGCCCTTCGACGCGGTCCTCCTTGAGGTAGTGACCGCCGAACAGATCGGAGGCGGTGAAGTCCTCGAAACCGCGCAGGGTCTCGGCCGGCAGGTCGCCCGTGGCGTGCTCGAAGCGGGACTCGACGATGAGCTGCCGGTCGAGGCCGGTGTCCCGCTGCTCGCGGAAGCCCTGCCAGGCGGCGCCGCGCTCCTCGCGGGTGGGGGCCGGGTGCGCGGACGGCTTGGCGGGGGCGGGCGGCGGCGCGAACCGGTCGAGACGGGACTGGATGCCGCGGACGTCCATGCCGAGCCGGGCCAGGTCCTGGCGGGCGGCGTCCACACCGAGCGCGGCCTGGTGGGCGTCGAGCTTGGCCGCGGCCTGGTCGACGTCGGCGGACGGCTTCTCCAGGCCGCCGCCGAGGTCGTGGAGGACCTGCTCGGCGTGCGCGGCGTCGGAGACCGCCTGCTCGTACTTGTTCCAGGCGGCGAGCCGCTGGGCGCCGATCCGGCCGCCGACCCCGCCGGTCACGGCCTCGAAGCGGCTCCTCGGCGGGCGGGCGGCGGCGCCGGGGCCGGTGTGCGGAGCCGGGGCCGGGCGCACGGCGACGTGCGCGGGCGTCGCGGCCAGGGCGACCGCCTCGCTCTCGGCCGCGGCCTTCGGCTGATGGAGCGCCGCGGCGGCGCCCGAGGTGTCGCCGGTCCCGGCGCTGCGGCCCGCCAGGTCGAGCCGGTCGAGGGCGGAGACGCCGTCGTGGCCGGCCTGGGACGTCATGCCGTGCCCGCCGGCGCCCTCGGTCAGCTTTCCGGCGTCGGCGTCGAACCGCGTGCCGTTCTCGGCGAACGTGCCCGCGCCGGGCGCCAGATGCCACCCGTTCTCGGTGAACTTCCC
>NZ_JAINZZ010000068.1 GCF_019890725.1 Actinacidiphila acidipaludis | reverse complement strand
CGAGCGCCAGTGGCGCGCTGAGCAGGCTCACGACCGGAACGAGCACGCGCGCGTTCGCCCGACCCGCGGCAAGCAACTTGTCCGCGGTCCGCCCGCCGACCACCAGGCCGACCAGCCCGCCGACGCCGATGAGCAGCGTCAGGATTCCGGCCTCCCCGCGGTTCACCCCGTACTGCTGGGTCGCGAACAGCACCGCGAAGGTCCGCACCCCGGCCAGGAAGAAGTATCCGAGGGTCGAGGCGATGATCATGATCAGCACGGTCCTGATCCGCAGCACGTACCAGACGACGCGCAGCCACGGCAGATCCGTCAGGTCCCCTTCGGGAACCGGTGTGCCGCCCTCGGCCCCCGTCTCACGCGCCAGCCGGTGCACAGGGTCCTGGTGACGGCCGTCCGCCGCCTGCCCGCCTCGCTCGGGCTCAGCATCGCTGCGGGCCTTGCCCTGACCACCGCGGGCCGGTTCCGGCGCCCGCCAGACGAACCAGGCCAGCACGATCGCCGGCACCGCCGGCCACGCTACGGCGTACCGCCACGACAGCAGCGACGACACCACGGTCGTGACGGCCAGACCCAGCCCGGTCCCGGCGAACTCCCCCACCAGCACGTAGCCGTACAGCCGGGCACGCCGGGACATCGGGAAGTAGTCGCCGACGAGCGAGGCGACCGTCGGCCCGGCGGTGGCGGTGACCGCTCCCAGCAGCGCGCGAGCCGCGAGCAGCCACACGTACGTGGTCGCCGCACCGGACAGCAGCGTCACCAGTGCCCAGATCACGATGCTGCCGCCGAGCAGCCGCACGCGGACCATGCGGTCGGTGAGCACACCGACCGGCAGGGTGAAGGCGGCGCCGGTGAGGGAGGAGATCGACGCCAGCAGCCCGAGTTCGGTGTGCCCGACGCCGAAGGCGTGCTCCAGGCTCGCGGCGTTGACGGCCAGCGTGCCCTTGTCCGCGCCGTCGAGGCTGAGGACGGCGGCGAGCATCAGCACCGCGCGCAGTTGCCGCTCGGCGCCCGTCTTGCGGCGCGCCCGGTGCCTGGCCCCGCGGAGCAGGGCCCGCACCCGGTCCAGGCCGGACGCGGGCGACACCGTCATCCGGGCAGTCTCCCACTCGTCCGCGCGGGCGGCGGGCGCCGACATCACGCCAGTCGGGTGACCTGCGCACACCACCGCAAGCAGCGGGTTTCGGCTCGGCCCTCATGGTTAGCCGCCCGGTGAGGGCCGAGCGGCGGCCGACCGACGACCAAGGGGAGTGCCATGAGCGACGGTACGAACGGTGCCGACCCGTTTGCCGACGACGCCTATCAGCCCACCGGCGCGGACGACGAGCAGGGAGACGCCAACGAACTGGACATGGAGGACGCGGTCGGCGAGGACGACTACGACACGATCCTCGACCGCGGCTACTCGCCGCCGGAGCGGCCGTACGCGGTGGACCGGCCGGGCACCACGGCCGCCGAGCAGCGTGAGGGCGAGAGCCTGGACGAGCGGCTGTCCGAGGAGGTCCCGGACGACCAGGAGCAGAACCTGGACGAGGACGCCGATGCCGACTCCGAGTCCGTCTCCCACGATCCCGAGGTGGGCGACGAGCGCTCGGGGCGGCTGGTGGCGCCCAACGAGGGCCTGGAGAATCCCGTGGACGACGACATCTCGGCGAGCGACGTGGGCATCGACGACGCCTCCGCCACCGCCGAGGAGGCGGCTGTTCACGAGGTCGACGACCTCGGCTGACCCGCGCCTCCCCCGCCGAACCCCGAGCCGGTCGTCCCGGCCCGGGGTTCCGCCGTTCACCGGAACTCGTGCACGACCTCGATCACCGCGGCGATGTGCCGGTTGAACTCGTCCAGGTCCTCGGCCGGCACCCACAGTTCGAGGATCGTTCGTCCGCCGGCCTGCCGCACGGGGTACCTGCTCAGGAACTCCGTGTCGACCTCGAACCGCGTGACGAAGCCGGCGCCGTCGTGGCGGACGTTCCAGTCGCGGGCGATCCTGACCGCGTAGTCCTCGTCGAGGACCGGGTAGAAGATCGGCTGCTCGGGGAGGCGCGGCGGCCAGGCGCGCCGGCCGAGTTCGCGAACCAGCTCCAGCTCGCGCGGGCCGGTGGGCCACCACAGGGTCGTCGTCTTCTGCTCGCTGGTCACGGGGCCGTGGTGACTCTCTGCTCAGGGCGCGGACGCCGCGCCGGGCCGGAAGCACGACGGTAGCGAGCGGGTGGCCCTGCCGACGAGTGGGTTCCCTCTCCCCCGGTGCCCGGCTCGCGGCAGGTTGCGTTGACGCGCCTGGGCCGGGCCTCGCCTGGAAGGCCCGGCCCGGGGGCGGAGCTCACGAGCCTGTCGGCCAGGTGATCTGGGGGGACTTGTAGTAGGTGATGCCCATGGTCTTCCAGCGCGGGCCCTGCGCGCCGAGCCGCTGGTCGAAGGCGGTCACGTCGTGCGTGGACCAGGGGGACCAGCCGAGTTCGGCGAGGGCGGGGAGGCGGGGGAAGGCCATGGTGTCGATGTCGGCCGAGGTGACGATGGTCTCGGTCCACAGTGGGCCCTCGACGCCCATCACGGACGGGCCGGTGACACCGGTGAGGTAGTTCCCGGGGTCCCACCCGTAGGCGGTGTTGACCTCGATCAGGCCGGCCCAGGTCTGCCCCAGCTTGGTCTTGTGGGTGTACTTCATGTCCAGGTACGCCTTGTTGGCCGGGGACATGATGACCCTGGTGCCCTGTGCCGCCGCGGCCGCGACCGAGCTGTCCGTCGTGGTGGTCCCCCAGAACTGGGCGACGGACGAGGGCAGCAGCGACGCCTTGGCGATGTCGTGCCAGCCGACCACTGTCTTCCCGTGGTCGGCGACGATCTGCTGGGCCCGGTCGATGAACGACGTGTAGTCCGCGAGGGGTGTCGAGCCGGCCTCGTCGCCGCCGATGTGGACGTAGGGCCCGGGGGTGAGCGCCGCCAGTTCGCCGACGACCTGGTCGACGAAGGTGTACGTCAGCGGCAGCGACACGCACAGCGAGCTGAAACCGACGTTCGTGCCCGTGTAGAGCGCGGGCGCGACCCCGTCGCAGTTGAGCTGCGCGTAGGACGCCAGGGCCGCGTTGGTGTGGCCGGGCATGTCGATCTCGGGGACGACGGTCATGTAGCGCGACGCCGCGTAGGCGACGATCGCCGAGTAGTCGGCCTGGGTGTAGGAACCGCCCGCTCCCCCGCCGACCTCGGTGCTGCCGCCGTAGGCCGCCAGGTTGGGCCAGCTGTTGACGGCGATCCGCCAGCCCTGGTCGTCGGACAGGTGCAGATGCAGGTAGTTGATCTTGTAGAGCGCCAGTTCGTCGATGTAGCGCTCCACTTGCGCCACGGTGAAGAAGTGCCGGGCGACGTCGAGCATCGCGCCGCGGTACGCGAATCGCGGGTAGTCGAGGACGGTTCCGCCGGGGACGGTCCACGGGCCGGACCGGACGGTTGTGCTCATCACCGCGGGGGGCAGCAGTTGCAGCAGCGTCTGCACGCCGTGGAACAGACCGGCGGGCTGCTGCGCCCGGATGACGACGCCGCTCGCGTCGCTGGTGAGCTGGTAGCCCTCGGGGCCGACGCTGCCGGGTGCGCCGGTGAGCTGCAGGGCGATGCTGCCGGGGGTGGCGGCGCCGACGGTGAGCGGCAGGGCGTACCCGGTCGAGGCCCGAAGGATCCCCGCGAGGTAGCCGCCGATCGAGGCGTCGTCCGAGGTCAGGGTCGCTGACGCGGACAGGGTGAAGTTGCTGCCGCCGGCCACCTCGCTGACCGGTGCCGGCACGACGGTGTTCGGGAGTGCGGCGGCCTCGGCGGGACGCGCCCCGCCGAGGACACCGGCGCAGACCAGGCCGAGGGCGGCCAGGAGGACCAGGAGGGTGTGACGGGGCGTCATGGGCCGGTTCATGGCCTGCTCACCCCGCCACCACGTCGAAGGCGGGGACGTTCCAGCCGGAGATGCTGA
This sequence comes from Actinacidiphila acidipaludis, assembly GCF_019890725.1. Taxonomy (GTDB): domain Bacteria; phylum Actinomycetota; class Actinomycetes; order Streptomycetales; family Streptomycetaceae; genus Actinacidiphila; species Actinacidiphila acidipaludis. The sequence continues at coordinate 35,362 of NZ_JAINZZ010000068.1, read as the reverse complement.
CCACGGGTGTGGCTCCTTGGAGGTCGGCGGCGCTGTACGTCGCGGTGAAGGTCTCGGATTCGCCGGGCCACAGCGTGGTGTCGTTGTCGCTCCAGACGGCGGACCGCACTTCGTTGTCGCCGGGCAGTTCGGCGCCCGCGGAGGTGCCGCGGCGCAGGTCGGCGCGGAGGAAGAAGCCGACGGTGGGCGTCGGGGAGGTGTTGGTGAGGGTGACGGTGACCTTGTGGTCGGCGCCCGCCGGGCCGGACTGGCTGCTGGTGGCGGCGGTCGCGGAGAGGGTGGCGGTGGGCAGGTTCTTGAGCGCGGTGAGGTCCGCGTACTGCGACATGGACGCCTGCGGACTGCCCGTGGTCTTGTTCCAGTTGACCTTGTCGGCCGTACCCGGCAGCCAGTAGACGTTGCGGTCGGCGAGGGTGCCGTTCTGGCGGACCAGGAGTTCGACGAAGTTCACGGTGCCGGCCGTGGTGGGCACGGCGGGCTTGAGGACGGCGGTCCTGACCTGCTGCGGCGCCATGGACAGGGTGCCTGACGTCCGGTCGTCGAGCAGCGTGCCGGCGGTGCTGTACACCTTGGACTCCACCGTCACGCCGGTCTGGGTGGCACCGCCGAGGTTGTCGAGGGTGACGGTGCCGTCGTCCAGCGCGTACAGGGCGTGGAGCGGCCGGTTGGCCTTCTGGGCGCCGAAGAAGGCGCCGGCCTGGTCGCCGTCGTTGTTGTAGAGCGACCAGAGCAGCGTCGGCCAGCCTTTGTTGAGCTGCCAGTAGATCGTGCCGGTCGAGGGCGCGGTGGAGCTGGTGGAGTGGGCGAGGAAGCCCTCGAACTGGGCTCTGGTGCTCTCGTAGTTCTGGACCTGGGCCTCTTCGACGTACTGGCTGAGGCCTGTCCAGGGGCCGTAGCGCTTGGTGATCGCGGTGTCGAGGTTGTACAGGGTGCCGAAGGCGTAGCCGGTGTGCTTCGTGCCTTCGTAGTTGCTGTGGTACTGGTTGGCGCCCGGGGTCTGCCACAGGGCCGCGTGGTCGGAGGCGGACAGGAACCGCCGCAGGGAGTCGAGGGTGGGCACGGTGTCGCCTGAGCTCTGTTCGCTGTCGAAGCCCCACGCACCGCCGGAGTTGGTGAGATCGCCGCCGGTGCTGTGCGTGGTGTCGTACCAGTAGTTCGGCGGCACCCAGTCGTACGGTCCCTCCTTCTCACCCGCCGGCCCGAGTTGCGGGCTGCTCTTGTACTCGGCGGAGGCGATGAACGGCCCGGCGTAGTCGGCGGCGGCGAAGCCGCTCAGCGCCAGTGATTCCTGCGTGGCGGTGGGCTGGTTGTCGCTCCACTGGAAGCTGAACACGGACGGGTGGTCGCGCAGGCTCTCGCCGACGGTCTGCGCGGTGAGTCGGTAGTCCGCCTGCTGGGCGCTGGTGTAGGAGGTGTCCTCCCAGAAGTCGCAGCACTGGTAGCCGGCGTTGACGAGGATGCCGGCGGCGTCCATCTGCCGGTACCAGTCGGCGGGCATCAAGTGCCCCTCCAGCCGGACGGTGTTGATGCCCATCGCTTGCATCAGGCCGATCTGCCGGGCGGTGTCGGCCGGGGCGTAGCGCAGGAACAGGTCGGGGTCCCAGCCGCCGCCGCGGATCACCACGGGAACGTTGTTGACCTTGAACGCCCGTACGCCGTCAGGTGCTTGGGAGGAGGCGCCGGTGAGGTACGAGGTGACCGTGCGGATACCGAAGGTGCCACTGGTCGTGCCGAGCACGGTTCCGCCCTGCGCGACCGAGGTGGCCAGCGCGTACAGGGGCTGTGCGCCGAGTTGGTAGGGCCACCACAACTGCGGGCTGTTCAGCGTCAGGGCCGGGTAGGCCGACGGCGCGAACGTCACCGTCTGGGTGGTGCCCGCGGGGACGGTGACGTCCTGGCTCACGCTTAGGGGAGTGCCGCCGCCCGGTGGGGTGACGGTCGCGGAGACGGTGCCGGTCTGCGCGGACGCCGTGGTGTTCGTGACGTCCGTCTTGACGGTGAGCGCCGAACTGCTCAGGTCGGCCGCGGTGTTCTGGACGACGTGTGCGTTGCCGTCGACCAGCGGGCCGCCGGTCTGGAGCTGCACGGGGAACTGGATGCCGGTGTTGTTGTCCGGCGGGATCTGGCTCCAGTCGACGTTGTCCAGGGTGAGCATGGCCGTCGGGTCGTTCGGGTGCATCTGTATCGCCAGCGAGTTGGTCCCCGGCCGGAGCAGTCCGGTGACGTCGAAGGAGCGGCGTGCGTAGGCACCGGTGACGGTCGCGGAGGTGGCGACCTCGGTGCCGTCGACCCAGAGGTCGGCGCTGCCGATCACACCGCCCAGCACCAGCCGGGCGCTCTGCCCGGCCGGCGGCGCGGTGAAGTCGGTGCGGTACCACCACGGCACGGAGAACTGCGCGAGGGTGTCCGGGCCGACCTTGGTCATCTGGCCGAAGCAGGACTTCATGGTCGCGGAGACGAAGACGTCGGGGCAGCTTCCGTTGCTCACCAGTGCGTTGATCTCGGTTCCGGGTGCGCCGCCGCCGTCGTTCTGCACGGGCAGCCATCCGGTGGTGGCGAAGCCGGGGGTGGAGATCTGGGCGCCGGTCTGCTGGGCGGTCGCGGTCGACTGGATCTGCCAGCCGTTCGCAGCACCCAGGTCGGCCAGTGCCGACGCGCCGGTCGGCGGAACCGTGAACGCGGGTGCGGCGACCGGGAGTTCGGCGGGACGGCTGGACGGTGCGCGGTGGCCGTGCGCATCGGCCGCGCCCGCGGGCAGCGTGGTCAGCGCCGCCAGGCTGAGGACGGCCGCCGCGATGACTGGCTTCCTTCGGTGGATCACGTGCGCTCCCATCGTTCACGGAGGGGCGCCGGGCCGGAGCCCGGACGCTGCGGCTGCCGTGCTCACTTAGTTAGTCAGTTTTCCTAACTACCCGGCAGGGTCTTCCCGTGACGATGTACTGTCAAGCCCTGTCGTCGGCCGAACTCGGCCCGGAACGGGCCGAGCCGCAGAAAACAGCGCGGAGCCCATAAAAAGGGCGAAAGCGGCCCCGGGGGCGCCTACCCGAAGAGCGGGAAACGGTCGGCGTCGGGGCCGAGCCGCTGCCGCTCATCCGTGGTCAGCGGCAACCGCCCGGTCCCGGCACGGGCGTAGTGCCCGTCACTCCAGTCCAGCGGGAGCGGACGGCCGAGCAGCCCGTCGAGGGCGGCCCGGACGGCCGTCAGCCCCTCCCCCGAGGGCGGCACGGCGGAGGGCAGATGCGTCACCAGGTCGAGATGATGGACGGTGGCCTCGACCGCCAGGGTCGCCAGCAGGTCGCCCGCCGTGAGCACGTGCCCCTGGGTGGCGATCAGCCGCCCTGGATCGGCCTGCGCCGCCGCCGTGACGACGGCCGCGGCGGTCTCCAGGTACAGCTCACGCAGCTGATCGAAGACCAGGAACATGCTCGCGCACACGCGGACGTACCGGCGCCCGTTCGCCGCGCCGGTGGTGTCAGGTCGCCAGTCCGCCCAGTAGGTCGTGGCGTCGCGGTCCGCGGGGCCCCGGGCGGGCGTGTGCAGGGCCACCAGCCCCCGCTGGGCGTCGGACAGGCAATGGAAGACCAGGTCGCGCACGGCCCAGCCGGAGCAGCCGCTCGGCAGCCACGACTCCTCGTCGCTCAGGGCGCGGACGGCGTCCGCGAACGCGCCGTAGGCACTGGTCACAGCGCCGATCGGTTCCTGCTCCGGCATACGGAAGTCCCCCTCGGTGTCGTCCGCGGGTGCGGTCAGTGGCCGCCGGCCGCGGGGCGGGTGCGCTGGTTGAGCCGCCGGGCGGCGCGGTCGTTGAGGGTGCTCCCCCAGCCGCGCAGCCGCCGCAGCACCGGGTGGAGCTCGCGCTCCGCGGTTCCTTCGACCGCGTGGCCCTTGTGCAGCGCCACGACGTTCCCCGAACCCGGCGGCGCCGGCAGGACCTTGACGGCCAGCGCGCTCAGCCGGGTGGTCAGGGCGGGCGCAATGCCGTGGGTGAGGCCGGCCGCCTTCGCCAGGGGTGTGAGCACGATCCTCGGGCGGCGGCGCTCCACGGCCGTGACGATGCGGTCGGCGGCCCGCCGGGCGTCCATCGACACCAGCGGCGCACCGGCCAGCGCGGAGAACCACGCGAACTCGGCGGCCTGGTCCCCGCCGAACTCCGCCGCCAGGTGGGATCCGGTACGCATCAGCCCGGGATGCACGGCGGTCACGCTGACGCGGTCGCCCCTGAGTTCGGCGTGCAGCCCCTCGGCCAGCGCGGCCACCGCGGACTTGGCGGCCGAGTAGGGCAGCAGATGAGGGACGGCGAGCAGGCCGCCGACCGAGCCGATGAGGGCCAGCCGGCCGCCCGGACGGCTGCGCCGCAGCCAGGGCAGGGCTTCGAGCGCCGCGTGCACGGCCCCCAGATAGATGGTGTCCATGGCCGACCGGAACTCGTCGGACCCGACGGACTCCACCGGGGCGACCTGGATGACGCCGGCGTTCGCGACGACGACGTCGATCCCGCCGAACGCGTCGGCCGCGCCGCCCATCAGGGCCGCGACCGCCGCGCGGTCGGTCACGTCGCACACGGCCGTCCGCACGCGTCCGCCGGGCCGTTGCCGGAGCAGGAACTCCCGGGCCCGGTCGAGCTCCTCCTCGTCGCGAGCGGCGACGGTCACCGCGCATCCGCGCCGCAGGAGCTGTTCGGCGAGCAGCAGCCCGAGGCCGCGGGATCCGCCGGTGACCACGGCCGACAGTCCGGTCAGCGGGCCCTTGTCCGGCCTCGACCGGAACAGCGGCGACGGCGTCATCATCGTTCACCTTTCCTCTGCGGACGGCGGTCGGCGAAGGGCACAGCCGCACGGCGGCTGCTGCCCGAGGGCGGCGCCTCAGGGGCGGAAGAGCATCTTGATCGCGCCGTCCTCCTTCTTCTGGAACGTCGCGTAGGCGTCGGGCGCCTCGTCGAGCGGCACATGGTGGGTGGCGAACGAGTCGACGCCGAGCGGGTCCTCGTCGGTGAGCAGCGGGAGGATGTCGTCCGCCCAGCGCTTGACGTTGGCCTGGCCCATCCGCAACTGCAGCTGCTTGTCGAACATGGTCAGCATCGGCAGGGGGTCCGCCATCCCGCCGTACACGCCGCTGATCGAGATGGTCCCGCCGCGCCGGACGAGCCGGACCGCCAGCTCGAACGCGCCCAGCCGGTCGACACCCGCGACCTGCATGAGCTTCTCCGCCCAGGTGCTGGGCAGCAGCCCGGCCGCGGTCTGCGCGACCTTGGCGATCTGACTGCCGTGCGCCTCGGTCCCCACGGCGTCGATGACGCTGTCCGCGCCGCGGCCGTCGGTCAGGTCCCGCACCGCGGACTCCAGGGCGTCCGAGGAGTCGAAGGACGACAGGTCCAGGGCCACAACGCCGTCGCGGCGGACCCGGTCCAGCCGCTCGGCCACCAGGTCGACGCCGATCACCTGGCCCGCGCCGAGGTGACGGGCGATGCGGCAGGACATGGCCCCGATCGGCCCGAGGCCCAGGACCAGCAGGGTGCCGCCCTTGGGAACCTCCGCGTACTTCACGGCCTGCCAGGCCGTCGGCAGGACGTCGGAGAGGTAGACGAACCGGTCGTCGGCCGGGCCCTCGGGAACCTTGATGGGGCCGAACTGGGCCTGAGGCACCCGCAGATACTCCGCCTGGGCGCCCGGAACCGCGCCGTAGAGCTTGGTGTAGCCGAACAGGCGGGCGCCCATGCCGTGTTCGGTGACCTGCGTCGTCTCGCACTGCGTGGGCAGGCCCTGCCGGCACATCCAGCAGTGACCGCAGGCGATCTGGAAGGGCACGACGACCCGGTCGCCCGGCTTGAGGTTGGTCACCGCGGAACCGACCTCCTCCACCACGCCCATCGGCTCGTGGCCGAGGATGTCCCCGGGCGTCATGAAGGGCGTCAGCACTTCGTACAGGTGCAGGTCGGAGCCGCACAGGCCGGACGTCGTCACACGGATGACCGCGTCGGTGTCCTCCTGGATCGTCGGGTCCGGCACGTTCTCCACCCGGACGTCCCGCTTGCCGTGCCAAACCGTCGCGCGCATGTGGAGCCTCGATTCACGTGGGCCTGAAGACTGGCGAGCGGCGCCCCCGCCGCGGACCGTCCAGCGGCCCCGCCACTCCTGGTCGGCTGCCCGGCACCTCCCGGGACAAACGGTGCAGGGACCCGCAGGCCGGGCTCCCGGCCGGACGGCGCGGCAATCGCCGCCGGAAGGAATGATCCCGCCCGTTCCGGTCAACCGAGCTCTCGTCGGCGGGCGGGCCCGCCGCCCCTGTGTCATGGTCGAGCCGAAGAGAGGTGAACGCACAGTGACGACGTCTTCCACCGCTGCGGCGCTGTTCCGGCGCGCGATGCCGGATTCCGACGGTCCCGGTACGGTCCTCGCACTGATGGGCCGCCTCGAGCAGGCCGAGTCCCTGGACGGGCTGGTCGAGATCGTCCGGCGCGCGGTTCGTTCCGTGCCGCTCGGCAAGGGCCGCGACGCGCTGCACGGCCGGTGGCTCGGCCACCCTGTGCACCCCGTCCTCGTGCAGGTGCCGATGGGCGCCTGGCTGTCGTCTGCGGTGCTGGACTGGGTGCCCGGGAGCCGTCACGCCTCCACCCTGCTCATCGCGGTGGGGCTGGCCGGTGCCGGGCCCGCGGTGCTCGCGGGACTGGTCGACTGGGCCGAGCTGGAACGCGAGCAGACGCGTGTCGGCCTGCTGCACGCGGCCCTGAACGCGACGGCGGTGGGGTGCTACGCCTACTCGCTGGTCGCCCGCCTCACCGGGCATCACCTGCGCGGCCGGGCGCTCGCCCTGGCCGGTCTGTGCGCGGTCGGCGCGGGCGGCGCGGTGGGCGGCCACCTGGCCTATCGCCAGGCCTCCGGCGCCAACCACGCCGAAATGGTCCCGCACATCGTGCCGCCGGGCTGGCACCCGGTCGGCCCTGCCGAGGAGGTCCCGCACGACCGTGCGGTGCGCAGGATGGTCGGGGACGTGGCCCTCGCGGTGTTCCGCGACGGCGACGGCTCGTTCCAGGCGCTGGCCGACCACTGCAGCCATCTGGGCGGTCCGCTCTCTCAGGGCCGCGTCGAAGACGGCTGCCTGGTCTGCCCGTGGCACGGCAGCACCTTCCGTCTCGACGACGGCTGGAACACGGCCGGGCCTGCCACGGCCCCCCAGCCGGTCTTCGACACCCGTGTGGACGACGGCGAACTCCAGGTCCGCCTGCGCACGCCCCCGCCCGCGCCCCACTGACGCCGCCGCGGCCGCGGCTCGCAGTGACGGCGGGACCGGAGAGGCGTAAGTTCGTTTGTGCACGTTGTGTGCCGAGACCCCTCGAGGCATGTACCGGTGACCGTCACGGACAAGGACCCCGGCAGGACGGATCTCCTGGGAACCGCCCTGGTCGACGCGGTGCAGCGCACCGGAGCGTCCGTCGGCTGTCTGTATCTGCGGTCGGACGCGGACCCCGTGCTGCACCTGGCGGTCCTGTGCGGTCTGCCCCCCGAGCTCTTTGCCCCGTGGAGGCAGGTCCCGCTCGCCGCGCCGCTGCCTGTCTCCGACGCCGTGCGGGACGGCCGCCTGGTGTGGGTCGGCACGCAGGAGGAGCTGGTCAGGAGCTATCCGCGCGCGGCGGTGGCCCTGCCGTACCGGTTCGCGCTCGCCGCCACCCCCCTGAGGGGCCGGGACGGCTGCTGGGGCGGGCTGTTGCTGATGTGGCCGCCCACCCACCCGGCGCGGCTCACCGACCGCCAGCGTGGCCGGATCACCTCCAGCGGGCGCCGCATCGCGCGGCAGCTCGACGACTTCCCGATCTGGCCGGAGGGCGAACCCGCCGCGCACGGCGGAGGACCTCGTCTGGTCGCGCCACCCACCGCGCGGCGCAACGCCACCGGCCGGGCGGCGGAGGACTTCGCCGAGCGTCTGCCAGGAGGCAGCGTCTCCCTCGACCTGGACGGCCGCATCACCTTCCTGACCAGCGGCGCCGTCGAACTGCTGGGCCGCAGCGCCGACCGGCTGCTGGGCACACTGCCGTGGCACTCGCTGCCGTGGCTGGACGATCCCGTCTACGAGGACCACTACCGCAGCGCCGTCATCAGCCGGGAGCCCTGCTCCTATCTGGCCCTACGTCCCCCCGACCACTGGCTGCGCTTCGAGCTGCACCCCGACCCGAGCGGCATCAGTGTGCGCATCACACCGGCGCCGGTCGTCGGGGACGCGCCCCGGCGCATGGAGCCGCCGCTGTCGAAGGACAGCGCGCGAGGCGGTGCGGGGCGGCTCTACCAGGTCATGCATCTGGCCGCCGCGCTGACCGAGGCCGCCGGGGTGGGCGACGTCGTCGACATGATCGGCGACCAGATCATGCCGGCCTTCGGAGCCCAGGGCCTCGTGCTGGCCGGCCTCGACGGACAGCGACTGCGGATCGTCGGCTCCCGGGGCTACGGCCCCTACATCCTGGAGCGGCTGGACGGGCAGCCGGTGGACACCGCCCTGACGCCGGCGGGCGACGTGCTGACGAGCGGCACGCCGATGTTCTTCGACAGCCCCGAGGAACTGGCCCGCAACTACCCGCAGGCGCCGACCACCAGCGACAAGAAGGCCTGGGCGTTCCTCCCGCTGATCGTCTCGGGACGGGGGGCCGGATGCTGCGTGCTGTCGTACGACCGGCCGCGCCCGTTCACCGCCGACGAGCGGGCCGTCCTGACCTCGTTGGCCGGTCTCATCGCGCAGGCACTGGACCGGGCGCGCCTGTACGACGCCAAGAAGAACCTCGCCCACGGGCTGCAGGAGGCGCTGCTCCCCCGGCGGCTGCCCACGGTCGACGGCCTCGGCATCGGCGCCCGCTATCTCCCGGCGAGCCAGGGCATGGAGATCGGGGGTGACTTCTACGACGTCATCTGCCGTGAGGACAAGGTCTGTTCGGCCGTCATCGGCGATGTGCAGGGCCACAACGTGGCCGCGGCGGCGCTCATGGGCCAGGTGCGTACCGCCGTGCACGCCCACTCGACCGCCGGCACCCCGCCGGGCGAAGTCCTCGTCCGCACCAACCGGTTGCTGCACGACCTGCACGTGGACCTGCTGGTGTCCTGCCTGTGCGTGCACCTCGACATGACGCACCGCTGCGCTCACCTCGCCAGCGCGGGTCATCCGCCGCCGCTGCTGCGGCACCCGGACGGGCGGACCGAGGTCGTGTCCGTCGAGCCGGGCCCGCTGCTCGGGGTGGCGCCGGACGCCGAATACCCGGTCGCGCGCGTCGATTTCCCCCCGGACGCCCTCATCGCGCTCTACACCGACGGTCTGGTCGAGGATCCGGGGTGCGACCTCACCGACGCGCTGGACAGCCTCGCCCGGTGCCTGGCCGAGGCCGGCGACCGCGAACTGGCGGATCTGCCCGCCCTGATCGACACGCTCGTGCGCCGCACGCGTCCCACCGGCCACCACGTGGACGACATCGCCCTCCTGCTGCTGCGCTCCTCCCCCGAGTGACCTCGCCCGGCCGGGGACGGTACCGGAGCGTGGGGCGGAACGTGCACGTACGGTGGGGGCATGGAGGGCAACGGACTGGCGGAGCTGGACGCCGGCGTCATCGAGTGCCGGGCGTGCCCGCGGCTCGTCGCCTGGCGTGAGGAGGTCGCCCGGACCAAGCGGGCGGCCTTCGCGAACGAGACGTACTGGGGCCGGCCGGTCCCCGGATTCGGCCCGGCCGACGCCTCCCTGCTCGTCGTCGGGCTCGCCCCCGCCGCCCACGGCGGCAACAGGACGGGCCGGATGTTCACCGGGGACCGGTCCGGGGACGTGCTCTACCGCGCGATGTACGACGTGGGCCTGGCGTCGCGGCCGACCGCGGTGAGCCTGGACGACGGGCTGGAACTCCACGGTGTCCGGATCACCTCGCCCGTACACTGCGCGCCGCCCGCCAACAAGCCGACCCCGGCCGAACGGGACACCTGCCGGCCCTGGCTGGTACGGGAGTTGGAGCTGCTGCGCCCGACCGTGCGAGCCGTCGTGGTGCTGGGCGCCTTCGGCTGGCAGGCCGCGCTGCCCGCGTTCAGGGAAGCGGGCTGGGTGGTGCCCCGGCCCCGGCCGGTCTTCGCCCACGGCGCCCAGGTCACGCTGCACCCGGCCGAGGCGCTGCGCCCCGGGCCGGGCACTCCGGTCCCGACCGGCCTGGCCCCGGTGACGACGGTTCCGCCGCGGCCCGTCACCCTGTTCGGCTGCTTCCACGTCAGCCAGCGCAACACCTTCACCGGCCTCCTCACCCCCGAGATGCTGCGGGACGTCCTGCGCACCGCCGCGACGGCGGCGGGACTGCCGACGACGCCGCGCCCGGCGTAGTCCCTTCTCCTCGTCCTTCTCCTCGTCAGCGACGCGAGCGGGCGCCGCTCGGGGCCGTCGCGATAGCGCTCGCCCACCCTGGGCCCCGATCGCCCGGCCGCACGCGGGTCCCACGCCCTCCCGGGGCCGCAATTGCGTTGCCGTGCGTCCGCTGCGACAGGTAGCGTCGCCGCGCCGTCCGCCTGCGGGCGGCGGGCGCCCCGGAAGCGGCGCCGCAGGACACCCTGGATCCCCGTCGACGAGGAGGTGTGCAGCAGATGCGCACGAGCTGTGAGCACGCGTACCCGGACTCTGCCGCATCCCACCCCCTCTCGATGGAGACACCTTGTCCCTCCGCATCACCGCACTGACCGACCCCGAGTACCGTTCCGGCGGCCACCGGCTGGCCTGGCTGGCGTCCGACGACACCGGCGTCCCGCTGGGCTCGGCCTTCCTGCGGCTGCCCGGGTCATCCGGCCAGGCCCATCTGGCCGAGCTCGACCTCGCCGTCCATCCGGCCGAACGGCGTCGCGGCGCCGGCTCCCGGCTGCTGACGGCAGCGGTCGCCGCGGCCCGCGCCGACGGCCGCCGCTGCGTGACGGCCCAGACCGACGCGGACTCCCCCGGCGACCAGTTCCTCGCCGCCCGGGGCTTCCGCCGCGTGCTGACCCTGATCCACACCCGGCTTCCCCTCGCCCGGCTGGACACGGCCGCCCTGGCGGAGATCGCCGGCGGATCCTGTCCCGGCTACCGGCTGGAGTTCTGGGACGGCGTCGTGCCCGACGCCCTCGCCGCGACCTTCGCGGCCTCGCGGCGGGCCATGGACGACATGCCGATGGACGACGCCGACTTCGGCACCGTCGAATGGGACGTGGAGCGCGTCCGCTCGGTGGCGCGAGCCGTCGAGACGCGCGGTGACCGTCTGCACACCGTCGCCGCCGTCTCCGTCACGGACGGGACGGTCGTCGCCTTCACCGAACTCGTCGTACCCGGCGACGGCACCGGGGACGGGCGCCACTACGGCACCGGCGTCCTTCCCGAACACCGGGGTCACGGGCTCGGGCGGTGGATGAAGGCGGCGGCGATCCTGCGGGCCCGGGCGGTCTACCCCGCGCTCGGGGGGCTGCTGACGGACACCGCGGCCGGCAACGTGCCCATGCGGGCCATCAACGAGGCGCTCGGCTACCGGCCGACGCACACCGCGCTGATGTACCAGCTCGACCTGCGGTGACAGCGGGGTGAGACCCGGATGAGACGGCGCCGCCCGACTCCGCGGACGGGGGCGGGCGGCGCCGGGCCCGGACGGCCGCCCGGCCGTGAAGTAGGTCACACACGGTGCGGACCGGGGAAGGGGCGCCCCGCAACGGGGGCACGGCAACAGCCGCTCCCCGTGGGCCGATCCCGTCCGTGCCGCGGAGGGGAGACGGGCGCAGGGGCGGGCGCGGGCGGACCAGGCGGCTTAGGTCACCCTTCCCCGCCACCGGAGACGCCTGGTACAGATGGAAGGGAGCCCCCGCACATCGGAAGTCGCGCCATGAACCAGGACAACGCCACCGGCCCCATCGTCCCCTTCTCGATCGACCTGACCTTCGAGGAAGCCCGCCGACGGGCCGAGGTCGTCGCGGCGCTCGGGCCGGACTGGGATCCGCTCGCCGCGCTCCGGGACGAGGAGGAGGCCTACACGCGCCTCTACTCCGGCCTGGACGCCGAGCAGCAGCGAATATACGACGAGCTGGTCGCGGCCGGGGTCCTGCCGCGGGAGGAGCCGGGCCGTGCGGCTGCCGATTGATCCCCACGCCAACCCGGCGCGCCGCGCCTGGGTGGACTGCCCCGTCTGCGACGACGCCAGCCGCTGCACGACCTGCGCCGACCGCCGCAACTGCGCCACGCACTGGCGCTACCTGCTCGCCAATAAGGGCCCGGTCGTCCATCTCCAGTGCCCGCAGTGCACGCACATGTGGTCCCTGAACACGCGCCCCGGGGCCGCCGGCCGTCCCGAGGACGGCCCGGGCTGCCTCTGACAGCGCGGGCCGGCCGCCGCCTGAACCCTCGCGTCACTCCGCCGCCGGCACCCAGGATCCGTGCAGGCCGAGCGGCACCCGCCGCGGCAGGTGGATGCGGGCGAGCGGCGCCGCGGTGAAGTCCTGGGCGGCCAGGATCACCAGGTCCGCGGCCCCGCGTTCCGGATTGTGCACGTAGGCCATGGCGTATCCGTCGTCCTCCGTCCCTCCCCCGCCGCGCGAACCGTCACGCGGCACGAACACGGCTTCTCCGGCAGGCGAGTTGCGCGGGAAGGTGTGCACCTCGGTGCTGCCCCGCAGCAGGTCGTGCTTGATCAGCGCGTTGCCGAACACGGTGTCCGGCGGCACCCCGTCGACCGTCTCGTAGGCCCGCCACATGTCGGCGGCCGTCGCGGTGTAGGCGTAGCGGTGGCGGCGGGAGACCAGGTCCTCGCGGACGCGCGGGAACTCCTGGGGCCGGTCGTCGATCCTCCGGGTGCGCAGTGTGCCGCGCTCCAGGTCGATGGTGCAGCGTTCCAGGTACGGGGTGCCCAGCGACGAGGGCCCGTCGCAGCCGCGGCCGGTCACGAAGAACGGCGTGGGGAAGCCGGCGTAGTCCACGATCAGCCGGCGCCCGTCGTCGTAGGCGTTGAGGGTGTGCGAGTAGTAGGTGCGCGCGTCCGCCTCGAACCAGCGGACCGGGCCGCCCGCCCGCGGCATCACCCCCATCCGCGCCGGGTGCCGGTCGCTCCAGGTGTAGGGCACCACCGCGCCCGCCTGGGCGGCCGCCGCGTCGAAGACCACGGGTGTGTCGAAGACGACGACGTACCGTTCGGTCAGGGCGAAGTCGTGCATCATCGGGCTGTCCGCCACCGGGATGCGGGTGGTCCGGGCCACCTTCCCGGTGCGGTCGACGACGAGGTGCCGGACGTGGTCCCAGGTCGGGTAGTAGGTGATCGCGTGGAGTTCGTCGGCGGCCACGTCGTACTTGGTGTGCGCGGTGAACGCGCCGCTCAGGGTGCCGCCGAAGTCGTACGGGCCGACGGTGTCCAGCTCCTCGCCGAGGGAGTAGGGCATCGGCCCGCTCTCCTGGAGCGCGAGCACACGGCCCTTGTAGCCGATGACGTGGGTGTTGTTGGCGAAGTCGTTGTCCGGCGCCTGCCACGGGTACGGCTCGCCCAGCGCCGCCGCGACGGACGCCGACCTGATCCAGCGGTTGCGGTACCACTCGGCGCGGCCGTCGCGCAGCCGCACGCCGTGCACCATGCCCTGCCCGAGCATCCAGTGGTGGGTGCGCGGGTCCTCCAGACCGAGGACGTTGGGGCCGGTCCGCAGGTAACGGCCGTTCAGCTCACGGGGGATGCGTCCGGTGACCGGCAGGTCGAACGCGGTGACCTCCTCGTCCACCGGTGCGAAGTTCCCCTCCAGGAAGGGGTACCGGTCCGGGCGGGCCGTGCCGCGTCCCGCCCGCCGGCCCGGCGTGGCCGCGGCCGCCGTGACCGCTGCGGGCCCCAAGGACCCGTGCAGCGTGGCGAGTCCGCCGATCGCCGCCACCGCGCCGCCCCGCAGCATGTCCCGCCGTGTGAGCCTGCTCATGCCCGTCACTCCCCGTCGTGTTCGCCCGGCGCCGCGCCTTCCGCGGCGTCCCCCTGACCCTCCCGCGCGACGGCACCTCGGGTCACTGCGGTCAGGACCCCGTGCGCGGGTGCAGTCCCCGGCAGGGTGGGCGGGCAGGAACCCGCCGGGCCGGCAGGGCAGAAAACTGTAGTACGCGGGAGTAGCGGGGCCACGGCGGAGTCCCGGTACCCCCGGAAGATGGCGGCGCCCGCCCGGCGGGATGCCGGGCGGACGCCGGATGGACGCGGATGCGGCGGCGGCCGCCGGTGGACGCCGTCGCAGGGGGGCGTCGCAGGGGGCCGGTGCAGGAGCTGGTGCAGCCGGTCAGCCCGAGCAGGTCAGCTTGGGCTGCGCCCAGTCACCGTGGTCGTAGGCGTTGCCGTCGCCGGCGTCGCCCACGACGAGATCGAGCGTCTGCACGCCCGTGAGGTCGGCGCTGATCTGCTGGGCCGGGTCGTGCCCTCGGACGGTGCCGGTGGCGGTGAGGGTCTTGCCGTCGCCGAGCACGCTGAAGGTCATGGACCCGTTGCCGCCCGCGTCGTCGTCGTTGCCGACGGTGGCGGTGAACCGCGAGCAGTTCCCGCCGAGATAGATCGTCACGTCGCTGACGGAGTTGGTGCCGAGCCCCTTCGGGTAGACCGTGCCGTCGATGGTCAGCGGTGTGCCGTCACCGGCGTTGGTGCCGCCCACCGACTGGTCGCGTTCGACCGGGCCCCAGCCGTTCGTCGAGGTGACGAAGTCGAGGTCGCTGACGTCGTTCACGCCGGACGGCGGGGGCGGGTTGGTCACCTGGACCTGGGTGTCCTGGCGCAGTACCTGGGCCACGCCCTGCTGGGCGAAGGTGGCGGTGGCGGTGAGGGCCGCCTTCGAGGCCGCGCCGGTCGGGGCGGTGAGCTGCCAGACGGCCGTCGCACTGTGCCCCGGGGACACGGACCCGAACACCTGCGGCATGGAGTCGTAGACGAAGCCGGCGGGTGCGCTCAGCGTCATGTTGACACCCTCGGCGGCCTTGTCCTGCCGCGGGACGGCGACGGTGGTGGTGACGGTGAGTTGCTTGCCGCGCTGCACGGAGGACGGCGAGGGGGTCACCGTCAGGTCCGCCCCGGGGGTGTCGTGCCGGACGGGGGTGAAGGACAGGTTGTCGAACTGGTCGGTGTCGTAGGACGTCAGGCCGAGGCCGCCCTGGCCCGCGGTGTAGCTGCTGTCGCGGACCGTGCCGAGCTTCTTGCCGTCGACGGACGCGGTGATCGAGGGCCCGTCGAAGGTCAGCGCGAGCGCGTGCCATGTGCCGGTGCCGAGCGCGGCGGTGGCGGACCTGATCAGCGGGGTGCGCTTGCCGTCTGCGTCGCTCTTCAGAATGCTCCACGCGCCGGTGTCGCTGATCTGGAAGAAGTAGCCCTGCTGGTGCGACTGGGGGCGGTTCTGGGTGCCGGCGCGGCCGATCAGCTCCAGCGTTCCCGGTTTGGTGAGTTCGGCGTCGGTCTGCAGGCTGTAGTCGGTCCACGTCGTGTCGCCGACGAGGGTGAACAGGTCCGAGTCGTCCTGCCACTCGATGGGCTTGACCGGAGCCATCTGCTGCAGGCACATCCCGTGCCGGCCCGCCACGCAGGGCTGCACCTCGAAGGAGCCCTGCATGTCCGACAGGTAGCGTGCCTCGGTGCCCGCGGCGTCGCCGTCGAACGTGTCGCGGTACGGGAGTGCGAGGGCGTGCACGGAGGGCGCGGTGGCCGTGCCCTTGCCCTGGCCGGAGGTGGTGGTGACGGTGTAGACGTACCCGGGCTGCAGCGTCAGCGCGTACGTGCCGTCGGCGGTGGGGGCGATGTCCTGTGCGCGTACGAACGACCGTGCGGGGGCCGGGTTGTTGACGTCGGTGGCCCAGACGTGGACGGTGCCGGTGGACAGACCGCCCTTCACCTGGAATCCGACGGTCTGCGCGGCGGTGGCGGTGGTGGTCTCCAGCACCGTCGAGTAGTCGGATCCGTTCGGCGACTTGAGCGTCACATACGTGCCGTTGGACTCGCTGCCCCCGAGGTAGCCGGAGGCGGAGTCGATGAACGTCCAGCCCGGCTGGGTGAACTGGGTGACCTGTGCGGTGGCCCAGGTGCTGGCGCCGATGGTGTAGTTGCCGGACCAGGGCGAGCCGGCGGTCGCCAGGCCGACGGTGGAGTACGGCAGGTTCGGGTAGATCGCGGCGAGCAGCGGCCAGTTGAAGTAGCTGGTCATTCTGGCGTCGATGTAGCCGCGGGTGATGGCGCGGATCAGGGCCGGAGCTCCGGTGTTCATGTCCTGCGAGCCGTTCTCGCTGTCCCACAGGGGTTTGCCGCTGTTCTTCGCGGTGGTGGTGCTGGAACAGGTGTGGGCGTTGCCGCCGTCGCCGCCCTCGCAGGAGTAGTGGGTGCCGATGATCGACACCGCGTCGTTGAACGCGGGGTCCTTGGCCATGTCGTCCGCGACGCCCCAGCCGCTGTCGTCGGCGACGAGCCGGATGCCGCCGTAACCGTGGGTGTCCAGTGCCGTGCGCAGCCGGACGAACCAGCCGGCGTCGTGGCCGCGTTCGTTCCAGCCGCCGAGGTAGCTGATCGTGAGGCCGTGCTGCTTGGCGCAGCCGAGCCAGGTGATGAGGTAGTCGATGGTGTCGTCGGACCAGAACCCGCCGTTGATCCAGCCGGGAGCGGCCCAGGCCAGTCCGTAGAGGCCGATGTTCGGGTTGCGCTTGACGGCCTGCTCGGCCAGCCAGAACTCGTAGCCGGCGTCGCAGTCGACGGTCCCGCGCGCGTGCTCGACGGACGGTTCGGAACCGTCCGTGGAGTTCGCGTCGCCGCCGATCTCCAGCTTCAGCATCTGCAGGTCGGCACCGTAGCCGGGCTTGAACAGGTAGTCCAGGATCTGCGACTGCTGGGCGGCCGGATAGTCGCGCAGCAGACGGGAGTTGCCCCCGCCGCCGCTGATCGCGCCGATCCCGTCGAACGTCCGGCCGCCCTGCGACCCGTCGACGACCACCGAGGTGTCCGGCGCGGCCTGGGCCTGCGCGCTGCTGACCGCCAGCAGCGCCGCGAGCAGCGCGAGGATCCACATCGGGGCGAGTCTTCGGACCACGAGGATTGTCCTGGGCATGCGTGGGCCACCCTTCGTTCGCTCGGGAAAGACGGCCGTCAGTGTGACGTCGTGTTGGATTCAGGGTCAATGGGCCCACAAAAACGTCACGACTGAACAGAATTGAAAGGCGACGCCCTCGGACATATCGCGGCAGACCCCCCGCGCGGGCCTTGGTGTCGCGCGTCCCCAGCTGATGCCAGAAGGGTTGACATCGTTGTCCTGAGCGACTGTCATGTGACCCGTTTCGTTTGGACGCGTGCGAAGTTGTTGATCCGCGACGAGGGGACACCGATGAGACAGCGATGGCAACGGGCCCGGCGAGCCGTCGCCGGCCTGGCCGTGGCGGCAATGGCCGGTGGCGGACTGACGGTTGCGGCCGCCGGCCCGTCCGCAGCCGAACAGGACACCGCGCACACCTGGACCGTCGCCGGCCCCGGCGGTTCGGACCTGAGCGCGGAGCTGGACCTCGACGCGGCCGGCGAGCTGCGGCTCGCGGTCGACCGCGGCGGCGCCCCGGTGCTGCTGCCCGGCCGGCTCGGGATCCGCACCAGCCTGCACGATCTGACCTCGGGCCTGCGGTTGGTGGACCGGCACGACCGCACAGTCCACGAGTCGTACCGGATGACCACGGGCAAACAGCTCCAGCGTTCGGCGACGATGCGCGAGGCCACCCTCACCTTCGCCGGCGCGGACGGCGCGCGGCTGGGCGTCGTGGTGCGGGTGTCCGACGACGGCGTCGCCTACCGGTACGTACTGGACGACACCGGCCCGGTGACCGTCGAGCAGGAGGCGTCCACCTTCGAGGTGCCCACGGACGCCAAGGCATGGGTGCAGCCGTACCAGCCGAGCTACGAGACCGAGCGGACCGAGACCACGGCGGGCGGGGCCAACGCGGCGCAGCCCAGGACGTGCACCGGAGACGTCTGCTCGTTCGGCTACCCGACGCTGTTCGACGTGGGCGGCACCTATGTGCTGCTGACCGAGGCCGACGTCGACGGCCGCTACTCCGGCAGTCATCTCGACCACCGGGACGGCAGTTCGTCGTACCAGGTCGCCCTGGCCGACAACGCGCCGGTGACCGCGCCGGGGCCGCTGGCCACACCGTGGCGCACCGCGATCGTCGGCAGCCTGGACACGCTCGTCGGGTCCACGCTCGTCGACGACCTCGCGCCGCCGTCGAAGATCAAGGACACGTCCTGGATCCGGCCCGGCATCGACGACTGGTCATGGCTGAGCGACGGATCGAGCCCCGGTAACTTCGACCGGCAGAAGGACTTCGTCGACTACGCCGCCGCGCACGGCCTCCCGTACACCCTCGTCGACGCCGGGTGGCAGGCGAGCTGGGTGCCGGAACTGGTCCGCTACGCGCGGGCCCGCGGCGTCGACGTCCTGCTGTGGTTCGACTGGAACGACCTGCGGACGCAGGCGCAGCGCGACAGCTGGCTGCCCAAGGTCAAGGCCTGGGGCGTCGCCGGCGTCAAGGTCGACTACATGTACTCCGACGCGCAGTCGACGTTCCAGTGGTACGACGCGATCCTGCGGGACACCGCGCAGCTGAAGCTGATGATCGACTTCCACGGCGCCACGATCCCCCGCGGTCTGCAGCGCACCTGGCCTCAGGTGATGAGCGTGGAGGGAGTCCGCGGCGAGGAGAACGGACAGAACCCGACACGCGACATCTTCCTGGCCTTCACCCGCAACATCGTCGGATCGATGGACTACACCCCGACCTGGTTCTCCCGGCCGGGGCGGCAGGACACCGCGGCGCGTGAACTCGCGCTGCCCGTCGTGTTCGAGTCGGGCTGGACGAGCCTCGGCGACAAGCCGGAGGGCTTCGCGACGCAGCCGGTCGCCGAGGACTACCTCGAGCAGCTCCCCACCACCTGGGACGAGACCCGTCTGGTGTCCGGCGCTCCCGGGCAGCAGCCGGCCGGTGACCGGCAGGTCGTCATGGCCCGCCGCAACGGCGACCGCTGGTTCGTCGGCGGCATCCTGGCCGGCGCCGGCGACACCATGAATGCGCCGCTGAGCTTCCTGGGCAAGGGGCCGTGGCTGCTGCAGACCGTCGAGGACGCGGCCTCGGGCGGCGGCCTGCAGCGCACCGTCCGCACGGTGACGTCCGCCGACACCCTCAGCGTCCTCGCTCAGGCCAACGGCGGTTTCGCCGCCATCGCCTGTCCGGCCGTCAAGGGACGCACCGACTGCGACGACCCCGTGGTGACCGCGCCGGCCACCACCCTGACCGTCGATCCCGCGAGCGCGACGGCGGCCCCGGGGGCGGGCGTGACGGTCGGCGCGCAGTTCCGGCTGCCGCAGGGGGACGCGCTGCACCAGGTGCACATGACGGTCGACCGCGGGCGGCTCCCGGCCGGCTGGACGGTGACAGGCCATGACGTGTCCGCCGGTACGCTGCCCGCGGGCCGGGTGCTGAGCGGCCACTGGACCGTGACGGTGGGCAAGGACCAGCCGGGCGGCACCGTGGAGGTGCCGGTCTGGACCGAGTACGCCAACCCGGCGGGCCAGGGCGCCCCGCCCGTCCATGTGGAGGAGGTCGTCCGGGTGTCGATCCCCCTGCACGGAAACGTCTACGCCAGCGACCAGCCGTTCCTCACCGAGACCAACGGGTGGGGGCCGGTCGAGCGTGACCGTTCCAACGGCGAGACCGGCGCGCAGGACGGGAACCCGCTCACCGTCGACGGGACCGTGTACGCCAAGGGCCTGGGCATGAACGCGGACGCCCGGGTGGACATCGACATCCAGGGCCGCTGCACGCGCTTCCAGGCCTCGGTCGGCGTCGACGACGAGGTCGGCGGGAAGGGCAGCGTGAACTTCACCGTCCTGGGCGACGGCCATCAGCTCGCCGCGAGCGACGTGGTGCGCGGCGGGCAGCCGGCGGTCGGCCTGACCGCCGACGTGACCGGCGTCCACACGCTGAGCCTCGTGGTCGGCGACGGCGGCGACGACAAGAACTTCGACCACGCGGACTGGGGCGGGGCCCGACTCACCTGCCTCGACTGACGTTCCGCACCCCGCGCCGGCGCGGCGGCCGGCCCCGAAGGGGGGCGGCCGCCGGCCGCGTTACGGGCAGTCTGCCGTGGCGCCGGGGTGGTGCGCGGGTAGGGCCGCAATCGCCGCGGGCATGACGTGGTGCGCGGTCAGTCGAGGCAGAACTCGTTGCCCTCGGGGTCCGTCATCACGATGAAGCCGGTGACCAGCGGCGGGGCGTCCTCGTGGCGGCGCAGCCGCCGGGCGCCCAGGGCGACCAGGCGCGTGCACTCCTCCTCCAGCGCGGCCATCCGCGCGTCCCCCTCCAGCCCGGGTGCGGCGCGGATGTCGAGGTGCACGCGGTTCTTGGCGACCTTGTCCTCCGGCACCCGCTGGAAGAAGAGCCGCGGGCCGCGGCCGTCCGGGTCCTCGATCGCGGACCTGCTGTCGCGCTCGTCCTCGGGCACGCCGACCCGCGCGAGGAAGGCGTCCCACGCGGCCAGCGGATCGGCGCCCTCGGGCAGTTCGGTCTCGGGAGGCGCGGGATGCTCGTAGCCGAGGACGTCACGCCAGAAGGACGACAGCGCCCGCGGGTTGTGGGCGTCGAAGGTGACCTGGAACTGCCGGCTCATGAGGGTGCTCCGTTCGTCGAGGACCGGTGTGCGTCCATGGACACCACCCTGACAGCCGAACAGGACGGAATCGGTCCGCGGCATCCGGCAAGGTGGACGGCATGTCGCACGCGTCGCCCGCGAGGCCGACCGCGGCCGACGTGCCCGTCCGTCCCCGCCCGGAGGTCGCCGTCATGCCCACGCCCGTGGCGCTGTTCCAGCAGGTCCGCTTCGCCTACGCGCAGTTGGCGGCGCGGTCGTCGAAGGAGGCCGCGATGTCCCGGGTGCTGACCGCGGCGGAACTCGACGGCGCGTGGCAGACACTCGACCAGCGGGCCTGGCTGACGGGACACGGCGGACCGGCGACGGACTGGGGGCGGCGGGCACGCGAGGGCGGGAGCGTCACGGCCTGGCGCTCCTTCCACGACGGAGCGGGCCGCTGGGTCTGGGTCCAGGTGGTCCCGCTGGCGTCCGCGGAGGACGCGGCCTCGGCTCTCGCCGAGGTCGGGAAGCGGTCGCTGGCCAATCCGCGGAGCGAGGTCCGGGTGGTGCTGGAACAGAACGTGCCGCTGGAGCCGTTCCCGGGCGCCTCGGCCGTGTGGGCGCACGAACAGCACACCCGTCCGCTGGCCAAGCCCGGTCCCGACGGCGTCAGCCTGCTGCTGGCGGCAGCGGTGGGCCATCATGTGATCGTGCTCGCCCTGAGCGGCACGCCGGCCTGGGACTGGGAGGCCGCTTCCGCCCTGGCCGCCCGTCAGGCCGCGCGCCTGACGGTTCCCGAAGGGTGACGCGCCGGACATCGCCGCCCGCCACCCGATCCCGACGCACCCCGTCTCCCCGCGCACGCCGTACCGCCGCACGCCGCACCCCGTCTCCCCGCGCACGCCGTACCGCCGCACGACGCCCTCCCCGCACGCGATCCCGCCGGTTGACGTCCCTCCCCGCACGCGATCCCGCGCATCACCCCGGACGGTCCCCCTTCTTGACGCCGCTCCTCCCCGGCGCGAGCATGTGGGAGCGCTCCCACCACTCTCCGCGGCAGCACGCCGCACGCACGACGGTCCCGTACGGCCCCATCCGTGCGCGGATCGGTCCCCCCACCCCTCGTTCTCCCAGGAGGACGCGTGTTTCCCTTCCGCACATCACCCCCGCGCCGCGCGCGCCCCGGACGCCGGCGCAGGGTCACGGCCGTGGCCGCCGCCCTTCTGACGCTGGCCGGTCCCGCCGCACTGGGCGCCGCGCACGCCGCGGCGGTCCACGCCCCCACAGCCGGTGCGGCCGCCTCGTCGTTCGACTACGCCGAGGCGTTGCAGGACTCGATGCTCTTCTACGAGTCGCAGCGCTCCGGCGCGCTGCCCGCCGACAACCGCGTGAGCTGGCGCGGGAACGCGGATCTCGACGACGGCAAGGACGTCGGACTGGACCTGACCGGCGGCTACCACGACGCCGGTGACGAGGTGAAGTTCGGCTTCCCGATGGCCTTTTCGATGACCATGCTCGGCTGGGGCGGCGTCGACGAGGCGTCCGGGTACTCCGCCTCCGGCCAGAGCGCCTACCTGCTGCGCGACCTGCGCTGGGGCGACGACTGGCTCTTGAAGGCACACCCCTCGCCCAACGTCCTCTACGGCCAGGTCGGCGACGGCTCCAGCGACCACTCCTTCTGGGGTCCGGCCGAGGTCAACCCGGAGCCGCGGCCCGCCTACAAGATCGACGCCTCCTGCCCGGGTTCGGACCTGGCCGGCGAGGCGGCCGCCGCACTGGCCTCGTCGAGCATGCTGTTCAAAAGCGGTGACCCGGCCTACGCCGCCACCCTGCTGACCAACGCCAAGCAGCTCTACACCTTCGCGGACACCTACCGCGGGACCTACGACAAGTGCATCACCGCCGCCCAGGGGTACTACAACTCCTGGAGCGGCTACTGGGACGAACTGGTGTGGGGCGCGCTGTGGCTGTACCGCGCGACGGGCGACAGCACGTATCTGGCGAAGGCCGAGACGTACTACGCACAGCTGCCGAAGATGCAGCAGACCACGACTCCCGAGTACAACTGGACGCTGGCCTGGGACGACAAGTCCTACGGCGACTACGTGCTGCTGGCCGAACTCACCGGCAAGCAGGTGTACGTGGACGACGCGGAGCGCTGGCTGGACTGGTGGACCACGGGCGTCAACGGCCAGAAGGTCGCCTACTCGCCGGGCGGTGAGGCGTTCCTCGACACCTGGGGTTCGCTGCGGTACTCCGCCAATACCGCTTTCGCCGCACTGCAGTTCTCCTCCTGGCTGACCGCGCAGGGCAAGGACGCGGCGAAGGCGCAGACCTACCACGACTTCGGGGTGCGGCAGATCGGCTACATCCTCGGGGACAACCCGCGCCACGAGAGCTACGAGATCGGGTTCACCAACTCCGGTGCGAACACGGCCTGGCCGCAGAACCCGCACAACCGCACCGCGCACGGTTCGTGGGACCAGTCGATGAACGATCCCGCGGCGACCCGCCACATCGACTACGGCCTGCTGGTCGGCGGACCGGGCTCGGCGGACGACGGGTTCTCGGACGAGCGCTCCAACTACGGCGAGACGGAAGGCGCGTTGGACTACAACGCGGGCTTCTCCGGCGCGCTGGCGGCCCTGGCCGGCCAGTACGGCGGCTCGCCCCGGGCGAACTTCCCGCCGAAGGAGACGCCCACCGGCCCGGAGGAGTACATGCAGGCCGCGCTGAACACCGCGGGGTCGAACTTCTATGAGATCAAGGCGCAGGTGGTCAACCAGTCCGGCTGGCCCGCCCGCCACCTGCTGCACGGCTCCTTCCGCTGGTACTTCACCCTCGATCCGGGGACCTCTCCCTCGCAGGTCACGCTCACCTCGCCGTACAACCAGTGCTCGGCCCCGACCGGGCCGGCGCAGTTCTCCGGCAGCGTCTACTACGTGACGGTGAGCTGCGAAGGGCAGGACATCGCTCCGGCGGGGCAGTCCGCGTTCCACCGCGAGGTGCAGTTCCGCCTCACCTTCCCCGGCGCGCACGATCCGGCGGGCGACTGGTCGTACCAGGGCGTGCCCGCCACCGCCGGCACCACGCCGGTCACGGTCGACCACGTGGTCCTCTACGACGGGACGACACAGGTCTGGGGCGCCCAGCCCACCGGCGGCGGGACGACCAGCGGCGGAACGACCACGGGAACGACGTCCGGGTCCTCGGCCGGCACCACGTCCGGAACGACGTCCGGGACCACGGCGGGTACGACCTCGGGCACGTCGGCGGGAACGACGTCCGGCTCCTCGGCCGGCACCAGCTCGGGCACATCGTCGGGCGCGACCGGGGGCACGTCCTCCGGCAGCACCTCCGGGGCCTCCGGTGGCACCACCGACGGCGGGACGGGCACCCCGCCGCCCGCTGCGGCCTGCCAGGTCACCTACACGGTGACCAGCAGCTGGTCCGGCGGGTTCCAGGCGGACGTGAAGGTCGTCAACCAGGGTGCGACGGCCCTCAACGGCTGGACCGTCACCTGGGCCTTCGGCGGCGACCAGCACATCGCCAACGCCTGGAACGCCACGGTCACCCAGTCGGGCCGGCAGGTCACCGCCCGGGACGCCGGGTGGAACGCCGCCCTCGCGCCCGGCGGCAGCGTGGACATCGGCCTGACCGGCACCTACAGCACCAGCAATGCGGCCCCGACAAGCTTCACCCTGAACGGGACGGCCTGCGGCGCCACCTGACGGGTCCGCTCCCCCGGCTCCGGCCGCTGCCGCCCGCGTGGCGCAGCGGCCGGTGCGTGCGCCTGGCCGGCGCTGTGAAGACGATTGGGCCGCACGAGCCCGGGCGTGGCCTGATCGGTCCGCCCGGATGCCCGCCGCCCGCACGGCATAGGCCAACGGCAAGGCGGCGGGGTGTTGCGGCAGCGAAGCGGCGCCACGCCGTGCACGCTGGAGGGTGGAGGTGGTTGCCTTGGGCGGTGACGCACCGCTTCTGGTCGTGGACAGCGCGGGCCGGGTCGCGCGGTGGAGTCCCGCGGCCGAGGAGCTGCTCGGCCCGTCGGCCGGCGAGGCGCTGGGGCGTCCGCTGACCGAGTTGCTGCGCGCTCCCCCGCAGGGCCCCGGTGACGACGGAGGAACACGCCGTCGGCGGAGACTGGCCGAGCTGGCCGGCGGTCCCGGCGGCCGGGGGCTCGACGTCAGGCCCGACCTCGGCCCGGACGGCTCACTGACCTGGGAGGTCTTCCTGCCGCCCGCGGGCCGGACGCGGCCCGGCGTGGACGCCGCGGTGCTCGAAGCGCTGGTCGACCACGCGCCGGGCGGCTTGTTCGTCCTCGACGACGACCTGCGGGTGCTGTCGGCGAACGACGCCGCGCAGCACATGTGCGGCGGGAGCGACCTGCGGCTCGAGGGCCGCCCGTTGCGGTCGGTGTGGTGTCTGACGCCCCCGGAGGAGATGGAGCGGTTGCTGCGCCGCGTGCTGAGCGGTGGCGTGCCCCCACCGGGGCAGGTCGTCCCGGCGCACCTGACCGACGGACTGCAGCACCGGCATCTGAACGTCTCGGTGTTCCCGCTCAGGGACGGGCTGGGGGCCGTCGTCGTGATCACCGACGTGACGGCGCGCGAGAGGACGCGCCGCCGGTTCCAGGCCCTGACCGCCGTGCGGGACCGGGTGGGGACGACGATGGCCGTGGTGCCCACCTGCCAGGAGCTCGCGGACGCCCTGGTCGAAGGGTTCGCCGACATCGCCGTGGTGGAGGTCGTCGAGTCGGTGGTGCGCGGCGAGGAGCCACCGCTGATGCCGCTGGGACGGGACGTGCCGCTGCGGCGCGCGGCCTTCGGTCACAGTGGCGGGGACTACCGGTTGCAGGCGCATCCGGTGGGGGACGTGCGGGCGCTGCCGTTCCCGACGCCGTACGCGCAGGCGCTGATCGACCTCAGGCCGCGTTCGATCACGCTGGACAGCGAGGCCTCGTGGGTGGCCATCGACCCCGACCGGGCACGGGCGATCCGTGACTCGGGGGCGCACTCCCTGCTCGTCGCGCCCCTGACCGTGCGCGGGACGGTCATCGGCCTGCTGAGCCTGTACCGCACGGGCCAGGGCGACGGCTTCGACGAGCACGAGGTCGCGCTCGTCTCGGAGCTGGCCACCCACACCGCGCTGAGCATCGACAACGCCCGCAGGTTCACCCACGAGCACACCATCGCCGCGGCGCTGCAACGGCATCTGCTGCCCTCGGAGCCCGCCTCGCAGACCGCCGTGGAGACCGCGCATCTGTACGTGGCCCACGAGGAGGGGGGCGGCGGGTGGTTCGACGCGTTCGACCTGCCGGGGGCCCGCACCGCCCTCGTGGTCGGCGAGGTGGACGGCCACGGCATCCACACCGCGACCGTCATGGGGCAGCTGCGCACCGTGGTCAACTCCCTCGCCTCGCTGGACCTGGACCCGGACGAACTCCTGGCGCGCCTCGACGACGCCACCACGCGGCTGGCCCATGAGCGCATGGCGCTGCCCGCCGGCGACCCGCTGCGGGGACACCCCGTGCGGGCGACGTGCGTGTGCGCGGTCTACGACCCGTTCGCCCGCACCTGCACCCTCGCCTCGGCCGGGCATCCGGCGCCGTTCGTGGTGGGCGCCGAGGCGACGGTCCGCAGGCTGAGCCTGCCCGCCGGGCCGCCGCTGGGCATCGGGGACGGGCTGCCGTTCGCGGCCACCACCGTCACCCTCGCGGACGGCGACATCCTGGGCCTGTACACGTCGGCGTTCCGGGCGGCCGCGCGGCCACGGCCGGAGCCGGCGGCGGGCGGGAGGGGGCAGCCCGAAGGCGCCCCCGACGGTCCCGAGGCGGCGGCCGAGGCCCTGGCGGAGGAACGGATGCGGTCCAGGGACGCGAAGGCGGAAGCGGAGGCGGACGGCACGGTCGGGCCGGACCCGGCGGACGGCCTCGAACAGGTACTGGCCGGCCGTGAACGACCCCTGCAGGGGCTGTGCGACGACGTCCTCTACCGGCTCCGGCTCGACGATCTCACCGGGGACGCCGTCCTGCTGCTGGCCCGCACCCACCCCTTCCCCGACGACCGGGTCGCCGACTGGGAGCTGGAGGAACTGCCGACAGCCGCCTCGGCGGCACGCGGGCACGTCCGGCACCAGCTCGCCGTCTGGGACGTGAGCGAGGACGTCGGCTACGCGACGGAGGGGATCGTCAGCGAGCTGGTGACCAACGCGCTGCGGTACGGCGCACCGCCGATCCGGCTGCGTCTCATCAAGGACCGGGCCCTGACCTGCGAGGTCCAGGACAGCAGTACCTCCGCGCCCCGGATGCGCCACGCCCGGACGATCGACGAGGGCGGCCGCGGCCTGTACATCTGCGCGCGGCTCGCCCAGAACTGGGGGGTGCGCTACACCGCGCACGGCAAGACCGTCTGGACCGAGCAGAGCCTCACCACCCCACCCGTCTAGACCGCCGTACGCGGGCAGGAACCGCCGGCGCCCGCACCGGGCTGGCTGCCTGCCGCCCTCAGCCCGACGTCGAGAGGAAGAGCGATGGACCCTCGGGAAGCCGCCGGTGCGCCGGCACGCGAGCTGCGGCTCGCGGTGGTGGTGCTGGTCGCGGCCTCCGGCGCGGCGGAGCCCCTGTCGTTCCTCGCGCTCGACCACGTCTTCGCCGGGGTCATGACCAGCAATCTGGCGCTGCTGGGCATGGCGATCGGCCGCTCACGCAGCGCGGACGTCACCGCGGCGGTGCTGGCGCTGGCCGGCTTCGGCGTGGGAGCGGGGGTGGTGGCCCTGGTGACCCGCGGCCGCAAGGGCACGTTGGACCGCTGGCCGCCGCGGGTGCTGCTGTGTCTGGCCGGCGAGGCGCTGCTGCTCGCGGTCGGGGCGACGCTGTGGGCGGCGTGGGGCGGCGCGCCCGGGCAGACGGCCCGGCACGCGCTGCAGTGCGGGCTGGCGGCGGCGATGGGCGCGCAGGCGGGGGCGATGGTCTCGGCAGGCCGGGCCGCGGCGCCGACCACCTACCTGACGGGCACCCTGGCCACCTACATCGTGCACGGCCTCTCCAGCGCGTCCGCGCGGCCGGACGGCTGGATCCCGCTGCGGCTCGGAGCGCTGATCGCGGGCGCGGCGGTGGCGACCGCGGTGCTCAAGACGGCCCCGGCGTGGGCCGGCATCGTCCCGTGCGTCCTCGTCGTCGCCGCGGTGCTGATCGCCGGAACGCCGTTCCTCACGCCCCGGGCGACCGGCGAGGCGCCGTCGGCGGAACCGTGAGAGCCGGGACCGTGAGTGCTGGGACCGTGAGTGCCGGGACCGCGGCACCCGCACCTGTGCGGGACACCCGCTCAGGCGGCAAGGGCGATGGCCTGACCCGCCGCGTCCCGGAGGATCGCGGCGCTGTGGTCCAGGGCCCGCTCCTCCTCCACCGTCATCCCCGGGCGGTGCATCTGCTGGACGCCACCCGCGCCGAGCACGCTGGTCAGCGACAGCGTCGTCCCGTAGGGCGGTGAGTACGCGGCGACGGGCAGCACGGCGCGCTCGTCACGGAGCACGGCCTCGACGAGCCGGGCGCTGACGGCGCCGATGCCGTACTGGCTGGCGCCGGTGCCCTCGATGATCGTGATGTTGGCGAACCGGATGTCGTTCTCGACGTCCGCGCGGACGTCCTCGATGGTCCGGCCGTCCTGCTCCAGCAGGCCGGTGACCGGCAGGCCGCCGACCATGGCCGAGGACCACAGGAAGACCTCCGACGTGCCGTGTTCGCCGACGACCAGGGCCTGCACGTCGCGCGGCCGCACGCGCAGCCGTTCCGCGAGCTGGACGCGGAAGCGGAGGCTGTCGATCAGGGTGCCGGTGGAGAAGACCCGGTCGTGGCCGACCCAGTGCCGGGTGAGGTCCGCCAGCGGATCGGGGGGATCGGTGACGACCATCAGCACCGCGTCCGGGGCGGCCTCGATCAGCTGCGGCAGGATGTCGGCGTAGACCCGGGCGTTGGCCTTCAGCAGGTTGAGACGGCCGTGGGAGTCCGAGCGCTTGGTGGCGCCACCGGCCTTCTCGTTGACGCCGGCGGTGATCACCACGACGGCGGCGTCGGCCAGGTCGGCGTAGTCGCCGGAACGCACGTCGACCGTCGGGGACAAGGGCGTCGCGTACCGCATGTCGGCGGCGACGCCGTCGGCACGGGCGGTGTCGCGGTCGATCACCACCACCTCACGGCACATTCCGCCGCGCTCCACCAAGGACAGCAGGGTGGCGGACCCGACGGCACCCACTCCGATGACTCCGACCTTCATCGTTCTCGCCTCCGGGAGAAGCCACCTCCCACCATAGGGCGGGCGCCGGGCACCCGCAGCGCCGGCGCCGGGCGGCCGAGTGCTGTCGTGGGCATTGACATGTACTCACTTAGTTAGGAAAGTTTCCTAACGCCTCCTCCACTGTGACCACGGCGACTCATTGGGAGCTTCGATGGCGCATTTCCTGAGAAAGGCGGTGGCGGTCGCGGCCGCCACCGCGTGCATCGGTCTGGGCACGGCGGTCATGGGCAGCGCGAACGCCACGGCTGCCACCACCCCGGCCAACCCCTTCCCGACGCACGTGACGTACAAGACCGGTGTCCTTCCCTCGGCCTCCGCCGCCACGCGCGACGCGGCCGTCGAGAAGCAGTACAACGCCTGGAAGAGCACCTATCTCGTCCACGGCTGCGCCTCCGACGAGTACTACGTGTCCACCAAGGGCGACGGCGACGCGCCCAACAACGGCCCGGTGTCCGAGGGCCAGGGCTACGGCATGAACATCGTGCCGCTGATGGCCGGCTACGACGCCGACGCGAAGACGGAGTTCGACGGTCTGTGGCAGCTGGTCAAGGACCACGAGGACCAGTACGGCCTGATGCAGTGGCAACTCGACGGCAAGACCTGCGCGTACGCGGACAGCGGCACGCCGGACGCGGCCACCGACGGCGACCTGGACATCGGCTACGGCCTGATCCTGGCCGACAAGCAGTGGGGCGGCTACAGCGCCGACGCCAAGGCCTGGCTGGGCCGGATCTACGCCCACGACGTCGCCTCCGACGGCCACCTGAAGTGCGAGGACGACGGGCCGACCACCGACACCCGGCCGTCCGACATGATGCTCGACCATCTGCGGGCCTTCGCCGCGTACGACACGACGCACGACTGGAACAAGGTCGTCACCCGCACCGAGGCGATCGTCAACGAGTTCACCTCGGCGTACTCGTCCGCCAAGGGCCTGCTCTCGGACTTCGTGGTCAACGCGAACACCACCAGCCCCAAGCCCGCACCCGCCGACTACCAGGAGAGCCAGCCGGACAACATCGTCGGCTACAACTCCATCCGTGTGCCGTGGCACATGGGAACCGACGCGCTGCTCAACGGCGCCACGACCGCGGCGACGGCCTACAACGACGCCAAGAAATGGTCGGCGTGCGCCAAGTCGGTCTCCGGCGGCGACCCGAAGAAGGTCTACCCGCACCTGAACCTCAACTGCACGGTGTACTCCACCTCCGACCAGGCCGAGGAGGCCGGGGACTCGGTCGGCCCGGCCGCGATGGCCGCGGGCGACCAGGCGTGGACGGACGCGATCTGGAACCAGCTCGCCACCAATCCCTTCGGTGACGGCTACTTCGGCGAGACGATCAAGACGCTGGTGTACGTCGTCATGGCCGGCGACTACTGGACCCCCGCGGCGGCGTCCGCTCCGGCGAACGACTTCTCCGTCTCCGTGAGCCCCGCCTCGGGCACCGCGGCACCGGGTGGGACCCTGACCGCGTCCGTGGGCACGGCCGTCACCTCGGGCTCCGCCCAGTCCGTCGCGCTGACCGCCACCGGCGCCCCCAGCGGCGTCACCGTCTCCTTCAGCCCCGCGTCCGTGACCGCCGGGAGCGGCGCGACGATGACCGTCACAGCCGGGTCGGGCACGGCGGCGGGCAGTTACCCGATCTCCGTGACGGGCACGGCGGCTTCCGGCAGTCACACCGCCGGCTACACGCTGACCGTCGGCACCGGCGGGGGCGGCGGCTGCACACCGGCGCAACTGCTCGGCAACCCCGGGTTCGAGAGCGGAACCGCCATCGCCCCGTGGACCCAGACCTCGACCCTCGGGTTCGCGCCGATCAACAACGACACCGCCGACGAGCCCGCGCACGGCGGCAGTTGGGACGCCTGGACCAACGGCAACGGGACAGCCGACACCGACACGGTCGCGCAGACCGTGAGCATCCCGGCGGGCTGCGCCGCCACGCTCTCCTACTGGCTGCACATCGACACGACCGAGAACACCACGACCGCCACCCCGGACACCTACAAGGTGCAGGTCCTCAACTCCGCCGGCACCGTGCTCTCCACGGTGGCGACGTACTCCAACCTCAACCACGACACCGGCTACAGCCAGCACAGCGCCGACCTGTCCGCCTACGCCGGCCAGACCGTGACCCTGCGGTTCACGGGCACGGAGACCGACGCCAACGGCGGCACCACGTCGTTCGTCCTGGACGACACGGCACTCCGGACGAGCTGACGCCCGCGCGATCGACCTCGGCACCACAGCCGTCGCGGGGCGGCGGTCCTCCCGGACCACCGCCCCGCGACCGGCAGGCCTCACCGGGCCGGTACACGGTGACGAGGACCGGCACGAGCTGGTCGTCACCCACAACTTCCTGGTCGCGTGGCTGGTCCGGGAGGCGATGCACGCCCCGCGGTGGCGCTGGCTCGGGCTCAACCACGCCAATGCGGCACTCACCGTCATCCGCTACGCGCCCGGCCGTCCCGCGACGGTCGTCGTCACCAACGACATGGCGCATCTGCCGGCGGAGCTGCGCTGGACCGGCTTCCCACCAGGTGCGCAACACATCTGAGACGCCGGACGCCCGGATCCCGCGGCCCTTTCATGAGGGGCGCGGGATCCGGGCGTCCGGAAGGCGTGGTGGCCGGCGCGGGCGCGGGCTCAGCGGCGCCAGCGCCGTCTGCCGGAGGTGGTGCCGCCGCGGGGGCCGAAGCCGGCCAGGTGCAGAGCCACGAAGAACGCCCCCGCCACCAGCAGACTGAAGGGGCTGAACGCCGCATCGGTGTGCGTGCTCGTGACGTTGAGGAGATAGGCGATCGCGAGGATCACGGCGCCCACGGCTGCCAGCATGAGGATGCCTCCTTGACGCGGCCGGCGGCACGCCGGCGTTCCGGTCGGGCGCACCTCGCGCCCTCACCGCTCGGGTTCCCGCGAACGCCCCTTTGACGCACGCCAGTTCGGATGACGCAGAGTCGCGATTCCGTCCGAGGACACAGGACGGGCGCCCCGCTCGGGACGCCCGTACTCTCCGCCCGGCCGGACGGGGCCGTCAGAGTCGGCGCCAGCGCGCCGACGCGAGGGAGAAGAGGCCGAACAGCATCAGGCCGACGGCGACCGCGCCCAGCAGCCAGGGTCCGGCCGGTGCGTGGGCGAAGGCCCGCAGTGTCTCGTCCATGCCCTTGGCCTGGTGCGGCTGGAAGCGGATGGCGGCGATCACGACGAAGGCCCCGGCGCCGGCGTACACCGCGCCGCGCGCCGCCCCGCCGACCGCGCCGGAGACCGTGACCGCCTTGCGGACCCGCGGCCCCATCCGGGCGGTCTCCATCTTCTTCAGGAATGTCCTGCGCAGCGCCCGTACGGCGATCACCGTGCCCGCCACGCACAGACCGAGACCGGCCGCTGCCGCGAGCCAGCGGCCCCCGGGCAGTTTCAGCACGGTGGCCGTCCAGTCCTTCGACTCCTGGTCGCTGCCGCCCGAAGAGCTGCCGGAACCGGCCGCGTACGCGGCGGTACCCCAGCAGACCAGGCCGTAGAACACGGCCCGGCCGAAGTCCGCCGCCCGCTTCCCGGCCTTGTCGTCGACCAGTAGCCCTGTCGCGGCGCGCCACAGTGCCATGCCGGCCAGTCCGGCCGCCAGCAGCCACAGCAGCGCGGTGCCGAACGGCTGCGCCGCGATCTGCCGCAGGGCGCCCTGCCGGTCCGCCTTGTTGCCGCTGTCGCCCATCGCGATGCGTACGGCGAGAAAGCCGACGAGCAGATAGAGAATGCCGCGGGCGGTGAAGCCGGCGCGCCCGGCAGGTCCCATGACCTCCCGCAGGGGGCGCGCGGCCCGGCCGGCGTTGCGTCCGAAGGCGTGTGTCGACATCCGCGGAGCCTTTCTTCCGTGTCCTCCGCGGCGGTGAGCGGCCACCCGAGCGGAACCGGCCGACGCCGTCCCGGTCGCGGCGCCGTTCCCGCCGGTTCCCTCACCGGCCGTCTGCCCCCGACCGGCCTCTCAACGCCCGGGTCCGCGGAAACGGGCCGTCGAAAGGGGCCGCGGCCGTGACGGGCACGGCCGCGGCCCCGGGTGCGCCGGCCCGCGCGGGGTCACGCGCGGGCCGGCGGTGGCTCACTTACGGTCGGCGGCGAGGATGCACAGCAGCGAGCACGCCACGGCCGAGGACGGCGCGGACGTCACCGGCGGTGTGCCCTGCGGATCCAGAGCGGCGCTGTAGGTCGCGCTGGCGGTGTTCTTCAGTGGCAGGGCCAGCAGGAACGAGTCGCAGTAGACCTGTTTGCCGGCTCCGGCCGCCAGGGTGAAGGTGCCTGCCGTGCTGTGGCACTCCGGCGTCGTCGGGTCGTTGACGGTCACGTGGACGGCGTCCACCGGCCCGTCGTTGGTGACCGTGATGCGCCAGTAGGCGGTGCCCAGCAGTTGCAGCAGCCCGACCGGACTGCTCTTCGCCCAGGGGCCCGCGCCGCCCGGCCCGCAGGCGTGCGGCGACGAGACGGTGCAGATCTCCTTGTTGACCGTCAGATGCGGCCGGCACTGCGTACCGGGGGCGACGTCCAGCGTCACGGTGTTCGACGTGAGCGCGCCGGTGCTGTCCGATCCGGTCGCGGTGTCGGTCACCTGGGTGGTCCCGCAGTCGTCGGTGACGACGGTGCGCAGGCACACCTGGGGGTCGTCGCCCTGGAACGCGGCGACGAGCGCCGGGTGGTTGGTCGACGTGAAGTCGCTGGTGTCCGTCAGCACCAGCTGGACGGTGACGGTCAGCGACGGATGGTCCGCCGCCGAGATCGCGGACAGGTCGATGACGCCGTTCGCGGGCAGGGCGGGCCTGGCGATGACGCCGCCGCCGGTGTCCGCGATGGTGACGGTCGACGCGGTCAGGTCGGCGTGCGCGAGGTCGATGTTCTCCAGGCGCGCCTGCGTGTAGCCCTGCACATGGCCTGACGCGCCGTCGCAGTAGAAGGCGCCCGGCTTCAAGTCGACGGTGGCGCCGCTGTGCACGCACGGCGAGTGCGCGGTCGCGGGGTCCATCGAGAAGAGCACTCCCGCGTCGCCGAGTCCGATGAGGCAGCCGGTCGTGGCGTCGTAGGAGTAGCCGTAGTCGCGTGTGGCGCCGCCGTTCACCGCGGGGTGACCGGCCACGGCGGGGAAGCCGGCGCAGGGCGCGGCGTGCGTCCAGCTGTAGCAGACGGTGTCGCCGGGGAGCGCGCCGCCCCAGGTCGCGAAGTAACTGCGGGTGTCCCCGCCCGCGGTGACGACCTCGGGGTTGAAGACCAGCGCGCCCGCGGACAGGCTGTCCAGACCCGTGGCCGATGCCGTGGCGGGACTGCCGTCCAGCGCGTAGCAGGACGTGGTGGGTGCTCCGCCGGTGCTGTCGGCGGTGCAGACACCGGTGGCGTGGCCCGCGGTGTCGAAGGTGGTGAAGGCGTTGTAGGTGTAGGCGCTCGCGGACGGCCCGGCCGGGTGCGGGGTGGTCCAGCCGGCGCACACGTTCTGCGTGGCCGGGTCGAAGCAGCCGAGCGCGGGCGGCCCGTTGACGGTGGAGGCGCCGCTCTGGGGCGCGGACGAGGCGAAGACCTTGCCGTCGGCGACGACGGCCGACCCCTGGTAGAGGGCGTTCGGTGTGTTGGTCAGGTCGTGGTTCGGCGGGACGATCGGCGCGTACGGCTGGCCGGAGCACGGCGTGCGCGCGGCGATGTCCATGCAGAGCACCTGACCGGTGCTCGCCACGCCGTACACGTTGCCGCCGGCGGCGACGAGGCCCGCAAGGCCGTTGGCCCGCGACGGGGATCCGTTCGACGCGAGCAGCGGGACGAAGCCGCAGTTGGCCCGCGCGCCCATGTCGAGGCAGCCCGCGCCCACGGCGCCTGCGGCGACCGCGGGGTAGTAGACGACGCCGGGCCGGCCGGGGTCGAGGACGTACTGCGGGGTCAGCGGGGTGTAGACGTTTCCGGTGCTGCCGCTGCCCAGCGGCCCGGCGGTCGTGTTGAGCGGGCGCGGCCAGGGGCCGCCGGCGCAGGGCTGCCCGGTGGAGAGGTCGTTGCAGACCACCAGCGGGACGGCGGGGCCGGTGTGGTGGTAGATGTTCCACGCCTCGACGTCACCCGACGGGTTGCGGTAGAGGATCGGCGTGAAGCCGTCCCCGCCGGTGGAGCGGGTGGCCGCCTGGACCGGCGGCAGCAGGTCGGCGCGCACGCTGGTGCCGTCGGAGGTCGCGGCGGGGTTGGTGGCCCGGACCGCGGTGGTGGCGGCGCCCGGATCCGAGGAGGTGAAGGTGGATCCGTCGGTCGACCAGGAGGGGGTCCAGCCGGGCGGGACCGTCAGCGAGCCGGGCACATAGCTCTGGCCGCTGCCGGCACCCTGCACGGCGTCGGTGATCGTGGCGGGCGCGCGGGGGCCCGGGCGCGCCGCGGCGCGGGGGGGGGGGGGGGGGGGGGGGGGGGGGGGAGGGGGGGGGGGGGGGGGGGGGGGGTGGGGGGGGGGGGGGGGGG
>NZ_JAINZZ010000067.1 GCF_019890725.1 Actinacidiphila acidipaludis | reverse complement strand
GCCCCCTTCGGCCACGTCGACGGAGGCCGTCTGCGCGCTGGACACCGGCATCGGGCAGGCGTTCGCCGACGCCGCCGTGCTCGCCCAGCGCGAACTGTGCGGCGACCGCGCCGAACTCGTCGTCTCGCACGGCCAGACGATGCACCACTGGGTGACCGGCGGCGTGGTACGCGGCACCCTGCAACTCGGGCAGCCCGCCTGGATCGCCGAGGCCACCGGCCTGCCGGTCGTCTCCGACCTGCGCAGCCGGGACGTGGCCGCGGGCGGGCAGGGCGCCCCGCTGGTCGGCCTGACCGACACGCTGCTGCTGCGCGGGCTGCCCGGTGTCCCGGCGGCCCTCAACCTGGGCGGCATCGCCAACATCACCGTGGTCGCGCCGGGCGCCGACCCGGTCGCCTTCGACACCGGGCCCGCCAACGCCCTGCTGGACGCCGCGGTCCGGCACTTCACCGCGGGCGCCGCCGCGTACGACGAGTCGGGCCGCCGCGCCGCGGCCGGCACCGTCTCCCCCGCACTGCTGCGCCGGCTCCTGGACGAGCCCTACTACCGGCTGCCGGCGCCCAAGAGCACCGGCAAGGAGCTGTTCCACCTGCCGTACCTGCTGGCCGCGCTCGGCGACGTGCCCACTCCCGAGCAGAACGACGTGCTCGCCACGCTGACCCGGCTGACCGCGGTCACGGTCGCCGACGCCTGCCGGGCCCAGGGCGTCACGCGACTCGCCGTCTCCGGCGGCGGCGCGCACAATCCCGTCATGATGCGCATGATCGCCGAGGAACTCCCGGACGTCCGGCTGCTGTCCAGCGACGACCTCGGGGTGCCGTCCGACGCGAAGGAGGCGCTGGCCTTCGCCGTGCTGGGCTTCCTCACCGTGCACGGGCTGCCGGGCACCCTGCCGTCCGCCACCGGCGCACGCCGCGCCTCGCTGCTCGGCAGCATCACCCCCGGCCGCGGCCCGCTGCGCCTGCCCGAGCCGGCGGGGGTCGCCCCGCGTACCCTGCGGGTGGCCGGTCACCGCACCCCGGGCGCCTAGGCATCCCGCACCCTCCTGAATCCCGACCACGACGTCCTGGAGAAGCCGCATGAGCCGCCCCGCCGCACGCACGTCCACCGTCAACGCCCCCGCGGGCGCCGCCCCGGACGGCGACGGCGCGGCCGGCCTGGTGGCCCTGCTGCGGTCGTGCGTCACCGATCCGGCCCGCGTCTCGGCCGAACTGCCGCGCCGGGCAGCGCTGGCCCACGACGCCTCCCCGTACCTGCTGACCCCGCAGGCCGTGGTCCGCGCCGCCTCCGCGCAGGAGGTGGCGGCGCTGATGGCCGGTGCCCGGCAGGCCGGCATCCCGCTGACCCTCCGCTCGGGCGGCACGAGCCTGGCCGGGCAGGCCGGCGGCGACGGCGTGCTGGTCGACGTCCGCACCCACTGGCGCGAGGCGGAGGTGCTGGACGACGGCCACCGCATCCGGCTCCAGCCGGGACTGACGATCCGTCAGGCAAACGCGCGACTGGCCCGGTACGGACGGCGGCTCGGCCCGGACCCGGCCAGCGAGTCGGCCTGCACCGTCGGCGGGATGGTCGCCAACAACTCCAGCGGCATGAACTGCGGGACGAAGGACAACGCCTACCGGACCCTGGAATCCCTGCAATTCGTGCTGCCGTCCGGCACCGTCGTCGACTCGGCCGCACGCGACGCCGACGACCGCCTGCGCGACCGCGAGCCGGACCTGCACGCGGGACTGCTGCGGCTGCGCGACCGGATCCGCACCTCGTCCCAGGCCAGGGCCACCGTCGAGCGGCTGTTCGCGATGAAGAACACCATGGGCTACGGCCTCAACTCCTTCCTGGACCACTCCACGCCCGTCGACATCCTCACGCGCCTCATGGTGGGCAGCGAGGGCACGCTCGGCTTCGTGGGCGAGGCGGTGTTCCGAACCGTCCCGGTACTGCCGCACGCCGCGACCGGGTTGCTGATCCTGCCAGGCCTGGCCGAAGCGACCGACGCCCTGCCCGCCCTGCTCGCGGCCGGCGCGCGTACCGCGGAACTCCTCGACGCGGCCTCGCTGCGCGTCGCGCAGGTCGAGCCCGACGCGAGTCCGGCGCTGAAGAGCCTGCGGGTCGGCGAACACGCCGCCCTGCTGGTCGAGTTCGCCGAGGACCGGGCCGAGGAGCTGGAACAGGTCCTGGCCGCTGCGCGCCCCGTGCTCGACGCGCTGCCCGCGGTGACCGGGACCGCGCTGACCCGCGACGCACGCGAGCGGGCCGCGATGTGGCACGCCCGCAAGGGCCTCTACACCGCCGTCGCCGGGGCGCGCCCGGCCGGGACGACGGCGCTGCTGGAGGACATCGCGGTGCCCATGGAGCGTCTCACCGGCACCTGCGAGGGCCTCACCGGCCTCTTCGACCGGCACGGCTACCAGGACGCCGTGATCTTCGGCCACGCCCGGGACGGCAACCTGCACTTCATGCTCACCCAGCGCTTCGACACCTCGCAGGAGATCGACCGCTACGCCCGGTTCACCGACGACATGGTCGACCTCGTGCTGCGCGAGGGCGGCACCCTCAAGGCCGAGCACGGCACCGGCCGGGCCATGGCGCCCTTCGTCCGCCGCCAGTACGGCGACGACCTGTACGAGGTGATGCGCGAACTCAAGCGGCTGTGCGACCCGTCGGGCGTCCTCAACCCCGGGGTGCTGCTGGACGACGACCCGGCCGTCCACCTGCGGCGGCTCAAGGACGTACCCGCCGTGGACGCGGCCGTGGACCGCTGCGTGGAATGCGGCTACTGCGAACCGGTCTGCCCTACGGCGGACGTCACCACCACACCGCGTCAACGCATCGCCCTGCAGCGGGAGATCGCGCTGGCGACCGCCGCCGGCGACGAGGAGCGGCGCCGGGAGCTGGAGGCGGACTACGCCTACGCCGCCGTCGACAGCTGCGCTGCGGACAGCCTGTGCGTCACGGCCTGCCCGGTCACCATCGACACCGGCGCCGTCATGAAGCGGCTGCGCGGCGAACGCCACAGCGGCCTCGCCCAGGCGGCCGGACGGACCACCGCCCGGCACTGGGGCGGAGCCGTGAAGGGCGTGCGGCTCGGCCTGAGCGCGGCCCACGCCGCCCCCGCCCCGGTCGTCCGCGCCGCCACCTCCGCGGTCCGGCGGCTCGGCGCGGGCGAACTCGTGCCCGACTGGGCGGCGGGCGTGCCCCGCGCCGGTGCGCCGCGGCCCGCGCCGCGCCGGACCCCCGAGGCCCGCGCGGTGTTCTTCGCCGCGTGCATCGGCAGTGTCTTCACCGGCGGGGACGGCGACGCCCCGCGCCCCGCGGGGGCCGCGGCCGCCTTCCTGCACCTGTGCGACCGCGCCGGGGTGCCCGTCGCCGTGCCCGAGGGGCTGTCCGGGCTGTGCTGCGGCACGCCGTGGCAGTCCAAGGGCTACACCGAGGGCCACGCCGCCATGGCCTCCCGGACACTGGACGTGCTGTGGGAGGCCGGCGACCACGGGCGGCTGCCGGTGGTGTGTGACGCCTCCTCCTGCACGCACGGCCTGGAACAGCTGGCGTCCGCGCTGCCCGAGGAGCACCGGGAGCGCTACGAGGCGCTGCGGTTCGTCGACAGCGTCACCTTCACCCGCGAGCACGTCCTGCCGGCCCTGCCGCCCCTGGCGGACGGACGCCGGCTCACGTCCCTGGCCCTGCACCCGACCTGTTCCACCGTGCACCTCGGCATCACCGACGACCTCCGCGCGCTCGCCGGCGCGGTGGCCGAGGAGGTGACGGTGCCCGACTCCTGGGGCTGCTGCGCGTTCGCCGGCGACCGCGGACTGCTGCACCCGGAGGTGACGGCGTCGGCGACGGCCGCCCAGGCCGCCGAGATCAACCGCGCCTCCTACGACGCCTACGCGTCCTGCAACCTCACCTGCGAGATCGGCATGAGCCGGGCCACGGGCAAGCCCTACCGCCACATCCTGGAGCTGCTGGCCGACGCCGTCGGCTGACCCAGGCCGGGCCCGGCGTACGCCGGTGCCCCTCAACACCCCGTCCGGCGGCCGCAACCGGCCGCCGGACCGGGCCCGTACCCCTCGCTCGATTCCGTGCGTAACGTTTCCCGGCTCCCGGCGCGTCATTGGAGTGTGGACCGTACGGGGGAGGGCGAGACCGGATGCGCAGGGCGGCTACGGAGGCGTACAAGCAGTTCGCGGCGGCGCGGGCGGGCCAGCTCTTCCGCTCCGCCTGTCTGCTGGTGGGCGGGGACACCCATCTGGCCGAGGACCTCGTGCAGGAGACCCTCGGCCGGATGTACGTCGTCTGGGGGCGCATGGGCAAGGTCGACAACCCGGCCGGCTACGCCCAGACGGTCCTGGTGCGCATCTTCCTCACTCACCAGCGGCGCCGCAGCAGCCGGGAGAGCCCGGCCGCGGACCTGCCCGACCGCGCCGGACGGGACTCCTCCGGTGACGCCTCGCTGCGGGTCACGCTGCTGGCCGCGTTATCGGCGCTGCCGCCGAAGGACCGGGCCGTTCTGGTGCTGCGCTACTGGGAGGACCGGAGCGTCGAGGAGACCGCCGCGGTCCTGCAGTCCAGCCCCGGCGCGGTCCGCACCCGCACGACCCGCGCGCTCGCGCGGCTCCGCCGCGAACTGGACGGCTCGCTCGTCGATCTCGTGGCGGGGTGAGCTGCTTCTCCCTGCCCGCGGGCGCCTGGTTCCCCTCCCGTGGGCCCCGGCCACCGGGCGTCGCCCACACGGCACTTGCCGCCTGAGGGCCAGTAACGGTCCGCCACTTCTGCGGCTCGGCCCGTGCCTCCGGTCCTGCGGGTCCGCCCCGTCCCTCTAATCCATCAGGTCCATCAGGTCCTTGAGATTCCTCAGATTCGATCACGACACAGGAAACGGTGATCCCATGCCTGACCAGTCCGACTTCACCCCCGACGCCGCGGGCGCGGGGGGACGTGACGAAGCCGTCGAGGCGGCCGCGTTCACGCACGCCCTGCACCGCGCCGCCGACACCTTCCCGCCTGCCGACGGCCTCGCGATGGTGACGGCGGGCTACGCCCGCGGCCGCACGCTGCGTCGCCGCCGGACCGCGGTGGTCACCGCGGCGGCCGCCGTCCTCGCGCTGGCCGGGACCGGCGGCGTCCTCGCCACCACGTCGGGCCACGGCGCGGCGGGCGTGAACTCCGGTGTCACGGCCGCCTCGGGCGCCTCCCACGGCGCCGCCACCGCCGGGGCCCACGCCGTGGACACGGCGGCGGGCGCACGGCCGGTGAGCGCGCAGCAGATGGAGGACCTGCTGGTCTCGATGCTGCCGCCGGGCACGGTCTCCGGGCGCGACGGCCGCGGCACCGACGACGAACTGCCGCCGTACGCCCACGTGGTGTTCGACGACGGCCACGGCGCGTCCGCGATCGAGGTCGGTGTCGAGACCGACGGCGCCACGGCACCCGGCTGCGACAGCGTGCCCACCGGCGACTCGTGCACGCAGACCCACGTCGACGGCGGCACGCTGACCGTCCTGAAGACCTGGGAGTACCCGGACCACCGGACCGACACCAAGGACTGGCTCGCCGAGTTCCAGGGCAAGGACGGCTCGCTGGTCACGGTCAGCGAGTGGAACGCGCCCGCCGAGAAGGGCGCTCCCGTGACGCGCCCCGAGCCGCCGCTGAGCGCGGGCCGGCTCGCCGCGATCGCCACGAACCCGGCGTGGCACCGAGTGGCCGCCGCGGAGCGGGCCGGCACCGCGAAGGACCCGGCGCGCCGCAGTTCGAGCAACGGACGCCGTGAAGGCGCGGCCGACTCGGCCCTGATCGTCTGACGGTCCGCAGGCCGCTCCGCGCGGTCCGGCCCTGCCCACCGCCGGACCGCGTACCCCGGCGCCCCCGCCTCAGCGTGACCGGGGGGCGCCGGGCTGTCCGGCATCGCTCACCTGTGGACAGGGATCCGCCCCTGTCGGTGCCGTGTGCTTTGATCCGGCCACGGTCTGGTTGAGGTGGCGGCGGTCCTCGGAGGTACGGGACGTCCTGCCCGCCCCGCCGGAACCCGCCTACGTCGCACACGCCGAGTGCGTGCCCCTGCCGTGCGTGCTGCACCCCGAACCGGTGCGGGAGTTCCCCCCGCAGCACGGCCTCGACGAGGACCTCGTGGCGCGCCTGGCGGCCTGGGGCGGCCGCCGGGCGACGGACCTCTACCGGAACGACCTGTCCGTCGCCCCCGGTTGGAAGGCCGGGGGATGGCCCACGCACTTCACGTTCCGGGAGCCGCCGGAGCCGGACTCGCCCGAGGCGCGTACTGCGGCGAGTGCGGCGGTCCGGTCGACGCGCTGCTCACCGTGGCCGGCACCGAGTGGGACGGGCCCACCGACAGCTGGCGCCCCGTCGAATGCGGGGAGACAGCGGAGGAGCCGCCCGGTCGTCCGCACGGGAGCTTGCATGCGCCCACCATGGTGACCATCGGCCGTGGCTACAGCCTGCAGTTCTACACCTGCGTCGGCACGCCGACCCATCCGCCCCGGATCATCATGCAGTGATGCCGGCACCGGACGGTGCCGCAGGGTGACCGGACGGCGAGGCGTCTCGCCGTCCGGTCACGCCGTACCGCGCGATCGGGTCGAAAGAGGGGACGGTCAGCCGGGGAGCTCGGTGTGCAGGCGGACGGTGGTGCCGGCGTCCGGGGCGGAGCGGATCTCGACGAGGTCGCAGAGCTGGTGGACGAGCCACAGCCCCCGCCCGCCGAGCTGGCGCGGGTTGGGGCGGGGGCGCCCGGCCAGGGGGTCCTCGATGTAGCCGATGTCGCGGAAGTCGCACACCAGGCGGCGGTCCTCCCGCCACATGCGCAGCACACCGTTGCCGCCGCCGTGCCGGATGCTGTTGGTGGCCACCTCCGTGGCCGCCAGGTGCAGGTCGCGCAGGCGGCGGCCGGCCAGGCCGTGGCGGTCGGCGCAGGCGGCGATCTTGTCCCGCAGCGCGGGCAGGTCCCCGCTGGTGTAGGCGAACTCGTCGTGCGGTTCCCACGGTTCGGTGAGCGGGACGAACGCGTACGGCGCCTGCGGGTCGTAGTCCTCGGACCGTACGGTCCGGCCCTCCCGGCGCATCTCCGGGTGGCAGCGCGCCATCTCCTCCAGCGCGGCCTTGTCATGGGCGATGTCGTAGGGACACAGCAGCCACCAGGCCGGACCCTGTGCGAAGGCCCGGTTGAGCAGCCACTCGTGGTACCGCAGCTCCTCCGCCTCGGCGGGGCTGCGGACCTCGCCCCAGGGGGACTCGCCGATCCCGCGGACCGGCCGCCCCTCCGAGGTGTGTTCCCTGATCCACGCCTGCCAGGTGTCGATGAGCCGGCCCGGATGGTGCGCCACCCCGCTGGTGTCGACGTACCGCACGGCCTTGTCCTCGCGGACCTCGGCACGCAGCAGGGACGCCTTCTCCTGCGGGACCGCGACGACGACGGCCTCGCCGCCCTCCAGCGCGTCCTGGATGAAACTGACGGCGCCCTCGACGAACTCGTCCCTCCCCGAGTACGGATACAGCTCGTGCCGGTGCCCGGCGGCCGGGGCGACGGAGCCGGGCGGAGAAGAGGTCACGGCGCCATCACCACCGGGATGTCGGGAACCGAGAAACCCGACAGCTCCCAGGCGTGCCGAACGGTCTCGTTGGCGCCCTCCAGGATGATCTTGCGATCGGGAAGGTGCCGCGCGGCATCGGCCAGGGCGGTCATACCGGCTGCGTCGAAGAATTCCAGGTCATGGCAGATGAGCCGCACCGCCGTTCTCCGGCCGAGGAGGGTGCACAGGATGGTGCCGAAAGCCGCCGCGCCCTCGCTGTCGACGATCCCGTGCACCGTCCACCCTTCCTTCCCCGTCCGGTAGACCTGAAAAGCAGGTGACACCGGCCGGCTGCCGAGATGATGGGGGTGCAGGCACCCTATCTGGCGCAGAGCCGAGGAGTCCCAGTCGGCGCCGCTGTACGCGCACACCACCAGCGCGCCGGTGTCGGCGGCGAACTCCTCGAGGTCGAGTTCGCTGCGCAGCAGCTCCGCGGGGGGCTCGTCGCGGCCGACCGGCCTGGCGTGGTGCAGCACCCGGAGCGAGCCGAATCCCTCGCGGTCGGCG
Source organism: Actinacidiphila acidipaludis (assembly GCF_019890725.1). Lineage (GTDB taxonomy): Bacteria > Actinomycetota > Actinomycetes > Streptomycetales > Streptomycetaceae > Actinacidiphila > Actinacidiphila acidipaludis. Next base: position 31,396 of record NZ_JAINZZ010000067.1, on the reverse strand, counting down.
TTGGCCGCCTCGCGGCGCACCGCGGCGAGCAGCGAGCCCTCCAGGCGGGCCGGGTCGAGCACGAGCTGGGCGAACTCGTTGCCCGCCCGGGGCGTGGGCCCGACGATGACGACCTTGTCGCCGTGCGACACCCCGTCCGCGACGAAGGCCCGGCTGCGGTCGATGACGTCGGCGGCACGATCCAATACCTGACAGACGTGGTCACCTGTGTCGACCTCGTCCAGGCCGGCCAGAGTCCGCGGCGCTCTCACTGCTCCTCCCTCGCTTCGTCCTCCACCCTACTGGCCTGCCCACAACGCTCCGTCACACGCCGGGCCCCTTGCGTGCGCGTTGCGAAGCCGGACACGCGGCCCCGCCGTCTACGCTGCCCCTCGTGGGAGAGCCCGGACAGCGCACCGAGGGCGCCGCGGGCCCCTTCACGACCAAGCTCAGCTGGCACCTGCCCGGTGGCGGGACCGCGGTGTGGGAGTCGCGGCTCGCGCGGCGCCGGGGCGTGCTCGTGGTGCGCGACCCCGGCGCCGAGCACGGACGGCACGCCGCGGCGGACCGGACGACGCTGGCCCGCCTGAGCAGGCTCAACGTCATCGCCTCGGTCGCGTTCGTCGTCGGCGGAGGCCTGTTCGCGGCGGGGGCGGGCGTCGCCCAGCTCGGCTCCGGCGACGCGACCACCTGTGCGGCGATCTACTTCGCGGGCGGTCTGTTCTTCAACACCGGCGGCTACGTCTCGCTGCTCCAGGTGATCAACGCGCCCCGCCACGTCCCCGGCCAGGACCGGCTCGTCGCGCGCCGGTGGCGCTGGTGGAGTTACGAGCCCATAAGGGTGGACTGGCTGGCGGCGTTCATCCTCTTCGCGGGCACCTTGGTCTTCGGCGTCAACCTCTTCGACTCGTTCCTCAAGGGCCTCAGCGTCCAGCAGGTCAACCGGCTGATCTGGGTGCCCGACGTGATCGGCTGTGTGCTCTTCCTGGTCTCCGGCGCACTCTCCTTCGCCGAGATCTGCCACGGCCGTCCCTGCTTCCACCGCCGCGACCGGGGCTGGTGGATCGTGGCGGTCAACGCGTTCGGGTCCCTCCTGTTCATGGTCTCGGCGCTGGCCGCCTACACCCGGCCGGCCACCGACAGCCTCGTCAACGGCGACATCGCCAACTGGGGCACCCTTACGGGCGCCCTGTGCTTCTCCCTCGCGGGCTTCCTCCAACTGGGCGAACACCCGTAGCCGTCCGCGGTCGCGCCGCACACGCTGCTCGTCGCCCCCTGAGGCCGGACGGGCGCGGCGAGGAGGCGACGACGTGCAGGCCGGCGCGGTCAGTGCGCCGGGACGGCGTCGTCCACGTCCTCCACGTCCTCCACGAAGGTGAAATGGCCGACGGTGCCGGTGAGTTCGAAGAGCCGGCGCACTCCCGGAGCCAGCCGGCCCGCGAGCACCAGGTCGCCGCCCCGGGCCAGCAGGTCCCGGCGGGCCGCGACCATCGCGTTCAGCGCGACGGAGTCGGCGAAGGTGACGGCCGCCAGGTCGACCACGACCAGCGGCGTGCCTGAGCCGACCGCGTCGCGCAGTTCGACGGCGAACTCCTCGGCGGTGCGCCAGTCCAGCGCACCGGCCGCCCGGACCACTCCGACCTGGCCACTTGCCTCCACGGACACTCCTGTTGAGCACTCAAGCGATGGGACGTGGATCGTCTGCCCTCAGGTCCCCCGCCGAAACCACCCGTTCGGATGTCCGCTACCGAGCGTGGCGCACGGATGGCAGGCTGTCCGCATGACCGGGCATCTGCCACCCGGGACATCGAGTTTCGTGGGCCGCGAACGGGAGTTGGCACGCCTCGGCGGGCTGCTGCCGCAGCGGCGCCTGGTCACCGTCACCGGGCCCGGCGGGACCGGCAAGACCCGGCTCGCCGGCGGGAGGGCATTCCGCCGGCGATCGAACTGGCCGCGGCGCAGGTCGGCCCGACGACGCCCGCCTCATCAACGCGTAGGTGTTCCGTCGCGGAAGGCCGTGGACGTCCCGGTCCCTGCCTCTCTCCGTGATCTCCGCGCACGCGCCGCGGCCCTCCCACTAGCCTGTCGGCAACGGAAGGGGCGGGACATGTCGCGGGCGCGGAAGACGACGGCGGCGGCGCTGGCGGTGGCGACCGTCGGCTTGGCGTGGAACGGCCGGGGCTGGCTGCTCTACATGTGGGCCAGGTGGCGTGAATCCAAAGAGGTCGAGGTCAGGAAGGCGCCGCAGGCCAAGTAGCTGTCGTGGCCTCCGCATCCTCGGGTGCGGCGCGGCGGGAGGGTACAACCGCTGAGCGATCGACGCGGTGGCACGACGGCACAAGCTGCGCTTTCGGCCGGCCCTGGGGCCGCCGAGCCACAACGTGTGGTTGTGGTTCTAGGGTGGCGGAATGGACATCGACGCCGTCCGGACCTTCGTCGCCGCCGCTGACGCCGGGCAGTTCCAGGAGGCCGCCGCCGAGCTGGCCGTCACCCAGCAGGCCGTCTCGAAACGCATCGCCGCCCTGGAGCGCGAGCTGGGCGTGCGGCTGTTCACCCGCACCCCGCGCGGTGCCGAACTCACCATCGACGGGCAGGCGTTCCTGCCGCACGCACGCGAGCTGCTGCGCGTCGCCGAACGGGCGGTGGCGTCCGTGCGGCCCGGCAGCCGTCCGCTGCGGGTCGACGTGCTCGCCTCACGCGGTGCGGCGGCGGGCCTGATGCGCGGCTTCCACCGGGCGCACCCGGAGATCGACCTCGACGTGGTGATGCTGCTCGGCATCGAGACGGCTGTGGCGTCCCTGCGTTCCGGCACGATCGACGCGACCTTCCGCGCCGTCCCCGCGCCGGGCATCCCGCTGCCCGACGACCTGGAGTCCGTGCGTGTGCTCGACGAGCCGCTCCAGCTCCTGACCGGCCCGGCCCACGCGCTGGCGAACGCCCGCTCGGTGACCGTCGCCCAGCTCGCCGGCCACCGGATCTGGATGCCCGGCATCGTCCCGGGCACCGAATGGGCCGCGTACTACGACGACCTGGTCGCCGAGTTCGGGCTCACCATCGAGGCGACCGGTCCCAACTTCGGCTCCGACGCCCTTCTGGACACCGTCGCCGACACCCCGGCGCTGGCGACGTTCATGGGCGAGCACACCCGCCTGGTGTGGCCCGTCGACCACGGTCTGCGGCGGATCCCGGTGACCGATCCGGTGCCCGTCTACCCGCACTCGCTCGTCTGGCACCGCGACAACCCCCACCCGGCCCTGGCCACCCTCCGCGCCCACCTCGCCGCCACCGCGCCCGCGCCCGGCGCCCCCGGCACCTGGACCCCGCCCTGGTCGGCACCGCGCCGGACTTCCCCTTGAGTCCCCTTTTCCGAGGAGGCGACACCGTGACAACCGAGAGCGGCACACCTTTCGATCCCGCGGCCGTGCTGGACCGCATCGGTGCGGCCACCGAGGACGTCCTGCGGACGGCGGACCGGCTCACCGACGCCGACATGCGGGCGCCCTCGCCGCTTCCCGGCTGGTCCCGCGGCCACGTCCTGACGCATCTGGCCCGCAACGCCGACGGCGGCCGACGGCTGCTGACCTGGGCCAGGACCGGCGTCGAGACACCGGAGTACCCGAGCCTGGCGGCCCGGGCCGAGGAGATCGAGGCGGGGGCCGGACGCACGGCCGCCGAGCTGGCGGCCGATGTGCGCGACAGCGCGGGCCGGTTCGCGGAGGAGTACCAGCGGATGCCGGCTGAAGGATGGAGCCGTACGGTGCGCTGGACCCGGGGTCAGGAACACCCCGCCGCCAGGGCGGCCGACGCGCGGCTGTGCGAGGTGCTGGTGCACCACGTGGACCTGGACGCCGGCTACACGCCTGCCGAGTGGCCCGCCGATTTCGTCCACCCGATGCTGGCCCGCGTGGTCGCCGCCTTCGGCTCCCGCGAGGACGCCCCCGCCGTGCGGCTGCGGGCCGTCGACACCGGCGCGAGGTACGGCATCCGCACCGCGGATCCGGCTCCGGTGGTCGAGGGGACCGCGTCCTTGCTCCTGGCGTGGCTGATGGGACGCTCGGCGGGCGCCGGCCTGACCGTCCTCGACGGCGCGCGCCTTCCGGAGCCGCCTTCCCTGTTCTGATTCCGCACCGGCGGCTGCGCCCGGCGCCGTCGCCGAAGCGGTGAACCCGCCACCGGTTGCTCACCGACGGCGACGACCTTTTACAGTGCTGAGGTCAATGCACGCGGTGACCTGAGAAGGACCAACGAAACCATGCCGACCGAGACGTTCGAGTTCCAGGTGGAAGCCCGCCAGCTTCTGCAGATGATGATCCACTCGATCTACTCCAACAAGGACGTGTTCCTTCGCGAGCTCATCTCCAACGCCTCCGACGCACTGGACAAACTGCGGCTCGAAAGCCTCCGCGACGACGCACTGGGCGCGGACGTCTCCGACCTGCACATCGACCTCCAGGCCGACCCGGAGGCCCGCACCCTCACGATCCGGGACAACGGGATCGGTATGACGCGTGCCGAGGTGATCGACCTCATCGGCACGATCGCCAACTCCGGCACCGCCGCGTTCCTGCGCAACCTCAAGGACGCCGGGGACGCCGGCGACACCGCGGCGGCGGAGGGGCTGATCGGGCAGTTCGGCGTCGGGTTCTACTCCAGCTTCATGGTGGCCGACGAGGTGAGCCTGCTGACCCGGCGCGCGGGCGAGCGGCAGGGCACGCGCTGGGTGTCCAGCGGCGCCGGCACGTACACGGTGGAGACCGTCGACGACGCCCCGCAGGGCACCTCGATCGTGCTGCGGCTCAAGCCGGAGGACGCCGAGGACCGGCTGTACGACTACACCTCACCGTGGAAGCTGCGGGAGATCGTCAAGCGGTACTCCGACTTCATCACCTGGCCGATCCGCCTGATCCCCGGGCCCGGTGAGGGACGGGACGAGAACGCGCCGGCCGACGACGCGGATGAGGGCACGGAGGCGGGGACGGAGGAGGGCACGGACGACGCGGCCCGGCCCGAGACGCTCAACTCCATGAAGGCCCTGTGGGCACGCCCGCGCGACGAGGTGGGCGAGGAGGAGTACCACGAGCTCTACAAGCACATCAGCCACGACTGGTCCGACCCGCTGGAGACCATCCGTCTGCAGGCGGAGGGCACCTTCGAGTACCAGGCGCTGCTGTTCATCCCCTCCCACGCCCCGCAGGACCTCTTCCTCCAGGGCTACAAGCGCGGGGTGCAGCTGTACGTCAAGCGCGTCTTCATCATGGACGACTGCGAGGCGCTGATGCCTCAGTACCTGCGCTTCGTGAAGGGCGTCGTGGACGCCCAGGACCTGTCGCTCAACGTGTCCCGCGAGATCCTGCAGCAGGACCGGCAGATCCAGCTCATGCACCGCAGGCTGGCCAAGAAGGTCCTGTCGACGGTCAAGGACATGATGACCGCGCACCCGGAGCGGTACGCCACGTTCTGGCGGGAGTTCGGCCGCGTGGTCAAGGAAGGGCTGCTCGGCGACTTCGAGAACCGTGACGCCATTCTCGCGGTGGCCTCGTTCGCCACCACGCACGCCCAGGAGGAGCCGACGACGCTCGCACAGTACGTGGAGCGGATGAAGGACGGTCAGGAGCACATCTACTACCTGACGGGCGAGTCCCGGCAGAGCGTCGAGAACTCCCCGCACCTGGAGGCGTTCCGCGACCGCGGCATCGAGGTGCTGCTGCTGACCGACCCGGTCGACGAGGTGTGGGTCGACACCGCTCCGGCGTTCGACGGCAAGCAGTTCCGCTCGGTCGCGAAGGGCGAGATCGACCTCGGGACGTCGGAGGAGAAGGAGCAGGCGGAGTCCGAACGCGAGCAGCAGCAGGAGGAGTTCGCGAAGGTGCTCGGCTGGATGGCGGAGCGGCTGAGCGACCACGTCAAGGAGGTACGGCTGTCCTCGCGCCTCACCTCCTCCCCCGCGTGCCTGGTCTCCGACACGCACGACGTGACGCCGGCACTGGAGAACCTGTACCGGGCCATGGGCCAGGAGGTGCCGCACGCCAAGCGGATCCTCGAACTCAACCCCGCCCACCCGCTGGTGGCAGGCCTCCGCACGTCCCACGCCGAGCGCCCGGACGACGCGGCGCTGGCCGAGACCGCGGAACTCGTGCACAACCTGGCCCTGTTGGCCGAGGGCAGTGAGCCGGTGGACCCGGCCCGCTTCGTCAAGCTGATGGCCGACCGCCTGGAACGCACTCTCTGAGGCCTGTCGCCGCCTCACCGCCGGGGCCGCCCGGCCGCCCCTGTCAGGGTGACCGGGCGGGCCTGTGCCGGTCGGCGTGGCCGGCCCGTGTCACACGGTGAGGGGGCCGTCGAGCGGGGTGATGGGGGCGGGGAGCGCGGTGGTGCCGGTCAGGTAGTGGTCGACGGCCGCGGCGGCCGAGCGCCCCTCCGCGATCGCCCACACCACCAGGGACTGGCCGCGGCCGGCGTCGCCCGCGACGAAGATGCCGTCCGTGCCCGCGGCGGCCCGGTGGGACGTCTGTGCCGCGAAGCCCTCGTCGCGGGCGAAGTTGCCGTGCCCGTCAAGCCGCAGCCCGAGTTGTGCCATCAGGCCGCCGCCCGGTTCCGGGCCGGAGAACCCCAGGGCGAGCAGCACGAGTTCGGCCGGGATCACCCGCTCGGTGCCGGGCCGCGGGCGCCTCTCCGCCGGTTCCACGTTCGTCAGCCGCAGGGCCCGTACCCGGCCGGTCGCGCTCCCCTCGAAGCGGAGGGTGGCGGCGGAGAAGACCCGCGGGTCACTGCCGGCCCGGCCCCGGGCCTCCTCGTGGGCGTGCGAGATCCGGTAGACCTTCGGGTAGGTCGGCCAGGGTTCGCCCGCGGACCGGGCCTCGTCCGGCTCCGGGTTGATGTCTAGCTGCAGCACGGAGGCGGCGCCCTGGCGCAGCACGGTACCCAGGCAGTCCGAGCCGGTGTCCCCGCCTCCGACGATCACCACGTGCTTACCCCCGGCATCGACCGGTGACGTGCTGTAGTCGCCCTCCGCGGTGCGGTTGGCGAGGGTCAGGTACTCCATCGCCTGATGGATGCCGGACAGGCCCCTGCCGGGAACGGGAAGCTCCCGCTGCTCCCTGGCCCCGACGGCGAGGACCACCGCGTCGTGCCGCAGCGTGAGGTCGCCGGCGTCGAGGTCCCCGCCGACGTCCACGCCGGTGCGGAAGGTGGTTCCCTCCGCTCGCATCTGCCCGATCCGGCGGTCGAGGCGGCACTTCTCCATCTTGAACGCGGGGATGCCGTAGCGCAGCAGCCCGCCCACGCGGTCGGCGCGTTCGTAGACGACCACCGTGTGACCGCTGCGGGTGAGCTGCTGCGCGGCGGCGAGCCCGGCGGGTCCGGAGCCGACCACGGCGACGCTCTTCTCACTGAGGCGTTCCGGGGGCTGCGGCTCGGCGTAGCCGCGCTCCCAGATCTCGTCGGCGATGGCCTGCTCGATGTTCTTGATCGTCACCGGCTCGGCGTTGATGGCCAGCACGCACGCGTCCTCGCACGGGGCCGGGCACAGCCGCCCGGTGAACTCGGGGAAGTTGTTCGTCGCGTGCAGCCGCTCGGCCGCGGCGCGCCAGTCGCCGCGCTCGACGTAGACGTTCCACTCGGGGATGAGGTTTCCCAGCGGGCAGGCGTTGTGGCAGAACGGTATGCCGCAGTCCATGCAGCGCGCGGCCTGCTCCGAGACCAGCGGCAGCAGTCGCTGCCCGCTGTACACCTCGTCCCAGTCCCCCAGCCGCTCCGGTACCGGGCGGCCCGGGAACGGCCGGCGGGGGTGCTTGAGGAAGCCGTGGATGTCGGTCATGCGCCGCCTCCATCGCGTGTGCACACGGAGCCGAACGGCGTTCATCCCAGTTTATGACGGATTGGGGCTTTTTTGGTGGTCAGGGGCGTCCCAGAAGCGCCCGATCCTAGATCCATCCCCGCCGGGTCGCGATCACGCCCGCCTGGAAGCGGTTGGAGGCGCCGAGCAGTTCGTGGAGGCGGCGCGTGCGGCGCCGCATCGTGCGGACGGACCAGCCGAGCTGGCGGGCGATCGCGTCGTCCTTCAGCCCGCTCACCAGCAGCGTCAGCATCTGCCGGTCCTCCTCACCCAGCGGGTCGTCGGCCGGCGCGTCCAGTGGCAGGGCCTGCCGCCAGCACAGCTCCCAGTAGTCGACGACCGCGTCCAGCAGCGCGGACGGGCGGATGATGGCGGCGCGCACCTGGGTGAGGTCCAGGGACAGCGGCATGAGGGCGAGCCGGTGGTCGGCGATGGCGACCTTCACCCGCAGTCCGGGCAGCACCCGGGCCTTCTCGCCGCGCTTGACCAGGTCGCGGATGTCGTCCAGCACGCCGGGCCACTCCAGGGCCTCCGGCGCGTACACCGCCCGGTAGACCACGCCGCGGCTCATGGCCGCCGCCTCCACCGGGTTCGAGGTGGTCAGCGCGTACGGCGGCCGGTCGAGCGTGCGGACCTCCTCCCTGGCCTGCTGCTGGAGGGTCACGAACCAGCGGCCCAGCGCGTCGCCGCCGGTGGCGATCTCCACTTCCTCGGCGTCGTCCTCGCGCGCGGCGGCGAACATCCGGGACAACTCCGCGGCGGCCACCCGCACATGCTCCAGCTCGCTGGTCCGGGACCGGACCAGGGCGTCCAGCGCGGTCTGCGGTTCGATCGCGGCGTACCGGCGGCGGCTGCCCGCGAGCCGCCCCACCAGCCCGTGTTCACGCAGCCGGTCCAGCGCCCGGCCCACCCGCTCGGCGGAGCAGTCCAGTTCGGCGGCTATCTCCGCCGGTGAGGCCACCCGCCGGCTGACCGCGGCGTGGTAGACGGATTCGTCAAATGGGTCGATTCCAGCCGGAGTCAGATCATGGGGCACCCGGGAATGGTGGCTCATTTGTGCCAATGGCTGCAACGGGCCAGGCATGATCCGTTGTCCCGCGGTCCATGCCGACGTAGGAACTCAGTCATGCCAATCAACCCAAGAAGGCCCGTGGCCTTCGCCGTTGCCGCCGTGACCGCCGGCGCGCTGCTCACCGCGCTGCCACCGGCCGCCGCCGCGGCGGGCGGCGGGGCGGAGCGCCGGGTCATCGTCGAGCTGTCCGGTACCCCGGCCGCCGACGGTGCCCGCCTGGACGCTTCGGACTCCGCGGGCACCGCCCGCATATCCGCCCGGCGCCAGACCCTCGCCGCCGCCCAGGACACCTTCCTGGCCGACGCGCGCGGCGCGGGCGTGCACCCGGGCTCCGTACGCCGGTTCGGCCTGCTGAGCGACTCCGTGGCCATGACCGTCCACGAGGGCGACCTCGCCGCGCTGGGACGGCTGCCCGGCGTCGCCGCGGTGGTCCCCGACGCGCCGATGCACACCCTCACCGACGTCAGCGTGCCGCTGATCGGCGCACCCGAGGTGTGGAAGCGCAAGGGACCGGACGGCTCGCCGGTGCGCGGCAAGGGCGTCACGGTCGCCCTGCTCGACTCCGGCGTCGACTACCGGCACCCCGACCTGGGCGGCTGCCTCGGTCCGGGCTGCAAGGTCGTGGCCGGCCACGACTTCGTGAACAACGACGACGACCCCATGGACGACAACGGGCACGGCACCCACGTGGCGGGCATCGTCGCGGCCAAGGCCGCCGAGCCCGGCGGCATCACCGGTGTCGCTCCTGACGCGACCCTGACCGCGTACAAGGTCATGGACGACAGCGGCAGCGGGTACACCTCCGACATCATCGCCGGCCTGGAGGCGGCCACCGACCCGGCCAACCCGCACCGCGCCGACGTCGTCAACATGAGCCTGGGCGGTCCCGGCGACGGCACGGACCCGCTGGGACTGGCCGCGACGGCCGCCGTGAAGGCCGGTGTCGTCGTGGTGGCGGCCGCCGGCAACGACGGTCCCGGCCCCGAGACGGTCGGCACGCCCGCCGCGGCCGACGGCGTCATCGCCGTCGGCGCCTCCACCAGCGGAGTACGGCTGGCGTCCGCGTCGTACGTCTCGGGAACCGCCGGGGCGAAGCCCGAACTGGTCCAGGCACAACCGTGGTTGATGTCCGCCAACGGGCCGGTCAAGCCCGTCACCGCCCAGGTGGTGGACCTCGGGACGGCCGACCCCGTCGACTGGGACGCCGTCGGCGACGTCCGCGGCAAGGCCCTGCTCGTGCAGCACGCCCTCGGCCCCGGCCTCGACCCCTGGTTCGCGCAGCTCGCGCAGGAGGCCGAGAAGCGCGGCGCGGTGGCCGTCTTCGGCGGCGCGCCCAGCGGCGCGGTGGGGCCGCAGTCGGTGCCCGCCGAGCGCGGCGTGGTCCCGGCGCAGCCCAGCTCGCCGCATGTCAGCGCCTCCGGTGACGACATGCGCTTCGACTCCGTCGTCCTGATGAGCCTGGACGAGTTCGCCTACCGGGAGATGGCGGCCAGGGCCGCGAACGGGCAGGCCACCGTCCGGATCAGCGGCAGCGACGTGACCGACCAGATGGCCTCCTTCTCCTCCCGCGGCCCGGTGCCCGGCACCTTCGCGCTCAAGCCCGACATCGTGGCGCCCGGCGTGCAGATCAGATCCACCATGTACAGCGCCTGGACGCCCGGCGTGTACCGGATGTCGGGGACGTCGATGGCGGCTCCGCACGTGGCCGGCGCCGCGGCGCTGATGCGCCAGCTCCGTCCGAAGGACACCCCGCAGCAGATCACTTCGGCGCTGGTGGGTTCCGCGAAGCCGCTGGACGGCCCCGGCATCGCCACCCAGGGCGCGGGCCGGCTCGACGTCGCCGCCGCGGCGGACAGCGTGCTGACCGCCGCGCCCGCCACCGTCTCGCTGGGCCTGGCCGACATGGCCCGCCCCACCGTCGGGGCGACCCGCACGGTCGCCCTGTCCAACCCGGGCCGCAGCAGGATCACCGCCACGCTCTCGGCGACCGGCCACGCCACGGTGACTCCGCGGCACGTGTCGGTCCCGGCGGGCGGCACCGCACGGATCACGGTGCGGGTCTCCGCCGCGCGGCCGGACGCGGACACCGACCTCGACGGCCGCATCTCGGTGCGTCCCGACCACGGTTCACCGCTCACCGTGCCCTATCTGCTGGCGGTGCGGCCGCTGACCGTGCGGGTCTCCCCCGATCCCAGTGACGGCCATGCGACCGCGTACGTCTACAGCCCCACCCCGCTGGCGGCCGCGCCGGTGCTGACCGTCACCCCGCCGCGGGGCCGGCCGATCACCGTCACGGCGACGCTCGACCACGCCACCTGGTACACCGCGCCGCTGACCGGCAGCACCCCGGGCGCGTACAAGGTCGCGGCGAACGCCGCGGCGGCGACCGGGCAACGGCTCGTGGGCGCCGACGCCTTCGAGGTGACACCGCCGGCCGCGCCCGGCTCCGCGTGGCAGCCCGTCGGCCCGAACAACGAGGCCGGCGCCCTGACGACGGCGCCGAGCGCCCCCGACCAGGCCGTGCTGACCCAGTACGGCGACTCCGCCCTGTGGGTCACCGGGGACAAGGGCGCCTCCTGGAACCGGCTCGCCCGCCTTCCGGTGGCGCAGGGCAACGGCAGTGTCGTCATCGACCCGCGGGACGCGGCCCACTGGTGGTACGCCGTCGACGGCGGTTCGCCGGGCCGCAGTTACCTCCTGCAGACCCGTGACCGCGGCCGCACCTGGCAGGTCCTGGACACCCTGTCCAGCGACATCCTTTCCTTCACGGCCGACGAGCAGGCCCACACCCTGGTCGCGGTGACCGGCACGGACCTGGTGGTCAGCACCGACGGCGGCGCGACGTGGAACACCGTACCCAGCGGTGTCGCCGGCACCGTCCGCAAGGCGGTCATGAGCGGCGGCGTCCTGTACCTGGAGACGTACGACAACGGCCTGTGGGCCGTGCCCGGCGTCGCGGACGGCACGCCCGGCACCCCGCGGCAGCTCCTCGACAGCACCCTGCTGTCCGGCCTGGCCGTCGTCGGCGACACCCTCGCGGTCTGGGAGATCGGCAACGGCGTCGAGGTCAGCCACGACCACGGCGCCACCTGGTCGACCACGCTGACGCTGCCCTACAGCGGGGGCGGCGGCCTGATCGCGTCCGGCGGCGACCTGTACATCGGCGCGGGCAGTGACGACACGAGCTGGGTCAGCCACGACCAGGGCCGCACCTGGCAGCAGCACCCGCTGCCGTCGCCCCGGGCGCTGATCACGGACTACGACCGATGGGCCGACGGCTCGGTGACCGTGTCCTCCGAGGAGGACGGCGTGTACCGCAGCGCCGCCGACGGCAGCGGCGCGCACCGGATCGGCGTCCAGGGCCAGACGGTGTTCGACCTCGCGGTGAGCGGCGGGAACCTGCTGGCCGGCACGTGGAGCGGCACCTACCGCACCGCCCTTCCGGTGGCCTCGCCCGAGTGGGGCCGGTCGGGCAACGAGGGCTGCTTCGGCTGCCAGGTGCCGCTGCTGGCCACGGCCGGCCACGACGTGGTGTGGCGGGTCGTGAAGCTGGCGATCGGTCAGTTCAACGTGCAGCGCAGCGCCGACGCCGGGGCGACCTGGACGACGATGGGCTCCTACAGCGAGGTCCCGGACGCGCTGCTGGTGAACCCGGCGGACCCGGACCGGGTGACGGTGGCGTACCACGTGGAGGACCAGTCCGGTCTCTACACCACCGCCGACGGCGGGAAGACCTGGAAGGTGCTGCACCAGGACCGGGTCTACTCGGCGCTGACCGGCGACCCGGTGCGTCCCGACCGGCTGTGGCTGGGCGCCGCCGACGGGCTCTACCGGTCCGACGACGGCGGGGCGACGGTGGCCAAGGTCGCGGACGGCCCGGTCACCGCCATCACCCTCGACGGCCCGCGGCTGATCGTCGGCGGCGACGGCATCCGGGTGAGCTCCGACGGCGGCCGGACGTTCACCGCCGGGAACCTCGGCGGGCTGCCCGCCTCGGTCTCCGACGTGCTGCGGGTCGGCGGGGCGCTGTACGCGGCCACGGCCGAGACGTACCCGAACGGCCTGCTCAAGGGCGGCCGGGGCGTGCTGCGCAGCAGCGACGACGGGCGCACCTGGAGCAGCGTGTCGGCGGGGCTGCAGGACCTCGACGCCACGCGGCTGGCGGCGGCACCCGACGGCAGCGCGCTGTACGTCGGCACGGTCGACGGCGGTGTCCACCGCCTTCCCCTCCGCCGGTGAACGGATCGCCGAACCGGATCAGCGGACGGGTCGCCGAGCCCGGTCACTGAACCCCGTCACTGAACCCCGTCACTGAATCCGGTCGCTGAGCCGGGTCACCGAACCGGTCACTGAATCCGGTCGCGGCCGCCTCCACTCTGGGGCGGCCGGGTCCGGCCGCCGGGGCGAGCAGGACCTGCCGAACCCCTCCTGACGTGCGCTTTCGTCGCTGTCCGCGCATGCGCGGTAGGCCGCCGGTCACAGTTCGGCGGGCGCTCCAGCCCTGGTCAGCCATTCGATCGCTGTTCGTCATCCCACGTCTGCCTGGACCGTGGGGCTTCCGGGTTAGCTTCGTTGCGTTTGCGACAACCACCCCGGAAGGACCCCCATGTGCACTCACGGTGACGCACCGTCACACGAACACGGCGGGCACAGCAGGCGCGGCTTCCTGCGTAACGCGGCCCTGGCCGGTGCGGGCGCGGCAGCGGCCGGCGTCGGTGCGACCGCCCTCGGCGTGACGCCCGCGGTCGCCGCCGAGGCCGCCGACGGCACGGACGCCGCGCGCGGCGGCACGATCGGTCCGTGGCAGCCGGACGCGACCGCCCAGCAGTTCACCCTGGCCGTCATGCCGGACACCCAGTTCCTCTACTGGGGCAGCCAGGACAGCGTCAACCGGACGCCGCAGGAGGAGTCGTTCCGCTACATCATCAACAACAGCGGGACGCCCGACAACAACATCGTCTTCATGGTGCACCTCGGTGACCTGACGGAGGACGCCGACCCGTCGTCCTTCCAGGAGGTCGACAAGGCGTTCGCCATGCTGGACGCGCACGGCGCCGCCTACAGTGTGCTGGCCGGCAACCACGACGTGAGCGGCGACGACAGCCGCGGCGACACGCCCTACCTGCGGACCATGGGCCCGCAGCGCTTCAAGCACGCGAAGACCTTCGCCGGCGCCGACTCGACCGGCTACAACACCGCGCACGTCTTCGAGGCCGCCGGCCGCTCGTGGCTGGTGCTGGCCCTCGACTGGCGGACGTCCGACCAGGGTTTCGCGTGGGCCAACGAGGTCATCAAGGCCCACCCGAAGATGCCGGTGATCCTCACCTCGCACGACATCGTGGCCTCGCCTTACGATGACAACGTTTTCCCGTACGAGTCCGGCGACCCGGAGAACAACGCCGTGCTCTCCGGCTACGGGCAGACGGTCTGGGACAAGCTGATCAAGGACAACGACCAGGTCTTCCTGACCCTCAACGGCCACTACTGGCCGCCCGGGCGGATGACGTCGCAGAACGCGGCCGGCCACGACGTGCACATGCACATCACGAACTACCAGAACCGGTACTTCGGCGGTGGCGGCATGATCCGGCTGTACCACTTCGACCTGGTCCGCAACACGATCGACGTCGAGACGATCAACCCGTGGATCCTCGCGCAGAAGCCGGAGACCCGCACCCGGCTGGCCGCCGAGCACGCCCGGATCACCGGCCCGGTCGACAACTTCTCGATCCCGATCGACTTCGACCAGCGCTTCTCCGGGTTCGTCCCGATCCCGGTCCGGCCGTCCCGGCCGGCCGCCAAGGAACTGGTCAAGGGCACGCTGGCGTACTGGCGTTTCGACGGGCAGGGCGCCCCCGGCTCCTCGCTCGGCGCGGGCACGAAGATCCGCGACCTGTCGGGCAAGGGTAACGACTTGACCGTGGTCACCGTGCCCGGGACGGCCTCCGACGCGCTGACCTGGTCCGCCGACCACCACCCTGACCAGCCGGCGCACGCCAGCCTGAAGTTCACGGGCGGCCGCAACCCGGTCCACGGCGCGTACCTGACCACCGCGGCGAACGCCCCGCTGAACGCGGAGACGTTCAGGTCCGGCTACACCATCGAGACGTTCGTCTCCATGCCCCTCGACTGGGACGCCGGGAACAACGGCTGGGCGTCGATCCTCAGCCGCCGGGGCTCGGCGCAGGCCGCGGGCAAGCACGGGAAGAACACCGACCCGAACGAGCCGGTCGTCCAGCTGTCGATCTCGAACAACGGCCGCGAGCCGCAGTTCAACCACTACCCGATGAACGACACCTACCCCACGACCAACTGGGGCCACGGCCTGGTGGAGCTCAGGTGGTGGCACCTGGCGGTGGTGAACGACGGCCGCTACACCAAGCTGTACGTCGAGGGCGCGCCGGTCGCCGACAACCCCGACCGCCTCTCGGTCGGCCTCACTTCGCTCGGGCTGCCCTGGCTGGTGGGCGGCCACGAGTACGCCGGCGCCGTCGACATCGTCTTCCACGGCAACATCGGTGACATCCGCGTGGTGAACAGGCCGCTGGGGCTGCACGAGTTCCTGACCGCCGAGTAGGTCCTTCAGCTCGGCTCGCTCGGGCGCCTTCTCGCCCTCCCGGGCCACGCGGGCCACCCCCGCCCCCGGGCTCCGCCCGCCTCCGGCCGCACGTGCCGGAGGCGGGCGGCGGCCGTTGGGCGTCGGGAGTACCCGGCAGGGGCATTGCGCGACAACTGGTCTCCGTCCCGCGCTGGTTGTAGAATTTTCCAACCAACTCGCGCGGATGGCCAAGGGGGGGCCGTGGGCACGGAGAGCGCTGAGAACGCGGGCGGCCGCCGGTGGCAGGGCGTGCACAAGGCACTGGCGGACCCGCTGCGCGTACGGCTCCTGGAGACGCTGTGGCAGGCGCCGCAGTCCGCGCGCGAACTCGCCGAACGGGTGGAGACGCCGGCCGATCGGCTCTACTACCACCTGCACCAACTCGCCGAGGCGGGGCTCATCGTCGTCACCGGGCACCGGCCGCTGCCGCGCGGCAAGGTCGAGCGGGTCTACGCCCCCGCCGCCGCCGAGCCTCCGCCGGACGAGCCGGCGAGTCCCCGGGAAATGGCCCGGTTCCTCGGCGCCATGCTGGAGGCCACCCGGGCGGACATCGACGCGGCCTACCGCAGCCGGGAGACGGGTGCGCGGCGGGAGGTGGCGCTGCACCGCGGCGCACTGCGGCTGACGGACGAGGCCCTGGACGAACTACAGCGGTATGTGGGGCAGTTGGCCGAGCGGTGCGCCGCCGAGCAGTCCGGCGGGGAGCCCGGCACATGGACGCGCGTCGTGGTGGCGCTGGTGGACCTGCAGGACCGCCCGCCCCCCGGGTCCGGTACACCCGTCGCGTCCGAGGCCGCCGAACCGGACGCGGGCTCGGCATGACCGGCCGCGAGCGTCCGGCCGGAGGTGGCGAGCTCCGTGTCTCGGACCGCGAACGCGAGCGGGCGGCCGGGTTGCTGGCCGACCACTACGCACTCGGCCGGCTGACCGACGGCGAGCTGGCGGAGCGAGCCGGCGCGGTGTGGGCGGCTCGCACCCGCACCGAACTGGACGCACCGCTGGCGGACCTGCCCGGCCGCGATCGCAACGATCGGCCCGCGGTCACGATGGACACCCGCCTGCTCGTCGTCCTTCTCTGCACGGCACCGCCCGCCGCGGGCGTCTACTGGCTGATCTGCCGGAGAGCCGCCCGCCGGCAGGCGGCACGACGTCGCGGGGGCCGGCCGGTCACGTGAGGGTGTCGACGGCGCGGCGGGCGGCGGCGACGACCTCGGGGGATGTGACGAAGTGGCGGTCCGCGTCGGCGCCGGTGGCGGCGGAGCCCATGGGGACCCAGGTGCCCGCGTGCCGCGCGGCGGCGTGCTGCTTGGCCGAGAGGTGGACGGCGGCTACTCCGGTCGCGGCCAGTGCCGCGACGTCCTCGGGGCGGACGCCGCCCCCGGCCATGATCTCGACGCCGGGCACCGCGTTCACGATCGCCCGCAGCGTGGCCGCGCCCGCCGGGGCGCTGGGTGCGCCGCCGGAGGTGAGGATGCGGGTGACGCCCAGCGAGGCGGCGAGGACGGCCGCCGCCACGGGGTCGGCGGCCTGGTCGATCGCCCGGTGGAGGGTGACCTCGACCGTTCGTCCGGCCCCGGCCCCCGCCACGCGCGCCGCGTCGATCAGCCGCCGCATCGCCTCGGCGTGCAGCGCGCCGTCCGCGTCGAGCACGCCGACCACGACGCCGGCCGCGCCGGCCGCGACCGCGGCCCGCACCTCGGCGGCCATCAGGGCGACCTCCTCGTCGTCGTGGACGAAGTCGCCCGGGCGGCAGCGGATCAGCACCTGAACGGGCAGCCCGGCGGCGACCGTCGCGGCCACCGCCGACTCCGACGGTGTCACGCCGCCCAGTTCGAGCGCCGAGCACAGTTCGACCCGGTCGGCGCCGCCGTCCCTGGCCACCCGGGCGCCCGCGGCCCCGGTCACCGCGATCTCCAGCCCGAGCCGGCCACGGGGCGGGGACGGTTCAGCCGACGCGGCGACGGGCCCCTCCCCCGTGCCTTCGCCGCGCGCGGCGCCGGTCACTCGTCCGCCCCCGTCAGCGCCTCGTCGGAGGACGCGATGAGCCGCGCCGTGAGGTCGGGGTCGGGCATCTCCGCGTCGAAGGGGAACATGGGGCGGCGGATGCGGTGGTGGCCGAGGCGCACCAGGTTCTGGTCGACGCCGCCGGGCGTGAGCGCCATCTTCCAGTCCGCCGCCATGTCGTAGAGCTCGGGCTCGAGGTAGCCGATCTTGACGATGACGATGTCCGCGCCGCGCGGGTCGAGGTCGAGGTCGGTGAAGTCGTGCTCGTGGTGGTAGGGCTTGCGCAGCGCGGTGAGGATGACGTGGACGCTGCCGACGCGCAGCACGACCTCGGTCTCGGCGTCCCGGTCCCCGTGGCGGACGGCGTGGACGACGCCGGTCATCGTCAGCGGGCCGGCGTGGCGGTCGTCGACCTCGGCCCCCGCGGTGACGGTGACGGTCGCGCCGACGCCGGCCTCGGCCGCGGTGCGCACCGCGGAGGGGCCGGGGACGGAGGCGTAGATGACCGTCGGGCCGCCGTCCCCGCGGAACTCCGGGCGGGCCAGCACCTGAGTGAGGCCCCAGGTGACGTCGCCGGCGCCGCCGGCGGTCGGGTTGTCGCCGGTGTCGCTGACGAAGTAGGGCCGCGCCTGGGACGCCAGCGCCTCGTCGAGGCACTCGGCGAGCGTGCCGGTGGGGGCGACGAACACGAAGTCCCGCCGCGCGTCCCAGAATCCGCGGGCCAGCCGCTCCGCGCCCTGGGCGACGGCCTCGGCGTCGCTGCCGGTGACGACGACGGCCGCGCGGTTGCGGGGCTCGTCGGCCCAGGCGTAGCCGACCCAGATCGCGGCGTCGGTCACGCCGTCCAGGGCCTCGACCTCTTCGACGGCGGCGTAGACGCTCTTGGCCGGCTCGATCCGGGTGGAGGTCTGCTCGCCGGCCAGCAGCACGGGCACCGGCACCCACGCCTTGACGGGGCGGGGTCCGCCGGAGACCAGGAGGTCCACCAGGTTGCGGACGGCCCGCTCCTTGGTCTCCATGTGGTCCTCGTGCGGCGCCATCCGGTAGCAGGTGATGAGGTCGCTGCCGTGGACCAGTTCGCGGGAGACGTTGCCGTGCAGGTCCATGGAGGTCGAGACGATCACGTCGGGGCCGACGGTCTCGCGGATCCGCCGCAGCAGGACGGCCTCCGCGTCGTCCAGTCCCTCGACGGTCATGGCGCCGTGGATGTCGTACCAGAGGCCGTCCAGGCGCGGCAGGGCCGCGAGCCGGTCGATGAGCTCGTCGGAGAGCGCGGCGAACGCCTCGGCGGTGACGGTGCCGCCCGGCAGCGACTTGCCGACGAGCGCGCCGTGCCACTCCGCGGCCTCGCGCAGCGGCTCCCCCTTGTCGAGGAACGGGTAGCGGGCCGGCACCTCGTCGCCGCGCGAGGGGTGGAAGGCCGGTGCCTGGGTGCGGGCGGGCGAGAACGTCGACGACTCGATACCGAGGCCGGCGATGGCGATCACCGGGCGGGCGACGGGCGTGCGGGGTTGCGACATGGCTCCTCCAACAGCAGCAGGGGGTCGGGTGGTGGCGGGCACGGGGTCCCGCGGAAGGGTCAGGCGCCGCCGGGGGCCGCGCCGCGCCGGGCGGCCGACGCGGCGACGGGCAGCGGCAGGGCGGCCGCCGCGGGATCGGCCGCGTCGTGCAGGGCCCGCGCCATGGCCCGCTGGAGCGCGAACAGCCCGGCCCCGAAGAGCCCGGCGTCGGCGCCGAGGCTGGCCCGCTCGATGGACAGGTGCTCGGTGACCAGCGGGTGGCAGCTCTCGTAGAGCTGGCTGCGGACCGCGGCGACGAAGGGTTCGAGCGTGGAGAGCATGCCGCCGAGGTAGACGGCGTCGGGGTTGAAGAAGTTGATGTTCGCCGCCAGCACCGTCCCGAGGTGGCTGCCGGCCTGCCGGACGGCACGGGTGGACAGCGGGTCGCCGTCGGAGACCAGGCGCACCACGTCGGCCAGTTCCGTGACCGGTACACCGCCGTCGCGCAGGTTGCGGACCAGCGAGGCGCCGGAGGCGACGGTCTCCAGGCAGCCGGTGTTCCCGCACGAGCAGGGGGTGTCGCCGGCGGCGGCGATCCTGACGTGGGTGATGTCGCCGGCCGCGCCGGTGGCGCCGCGGTAGAGCTTGCCGTCGGCGATGATGCCGGTGCCGATCGCGGACCCCATCTTGACCATGATCGACTGGCGGCGCTCCGCGGGCTGCACGGCGTGCTCGCCGACGGCCATGCAGTTCGCGTCGTTGTCGACGGCGGCCGGCACGCCGAACCGCTCGCGCAGCCAGGCGGCGACCGGGAACCGATGCCAGCCCGGCATCCGGGACGGCAGGGTGACCGCGCCGGCCTGCACGTCCACCGGGCCCGGCAGCGAGCAGCCGACGGCCCGCAGCAGGTCCCGGCCGTGGCGTTCGGCGACGTCCTCCAGCGCCTGGGCCAGGCGCGGCAGTGCGGCTTCCGGGCCCTCGGCGATGACCAGCGGCACGGTGGTGACGTCGGTCAGCTCGCCGCCCGGCAGCACGACGCCGATCCGGGCGTGCTTGCTGCCGAGGTCGGCGGCGACGGCGAACTCGTTGCGCGCGCCGATCCGCAGCACCTTGCGCGGGCGGCCGCCGGTCGAGGCCTGGGTGCCCTGTTCGGTGACCAGCCCGCGCTCGACCAGCTGGCCGACCGTGAGGGAGATCGTCGAGGGCGAGGCGCCCAGCATTTCGGCGAGTTCGGTGCGTGTGGTCCCCTGCCCGGAGGCGATGAGTGCCAGCACGCGCTCGGCGAGTGACGCCGGGCCTTTGGCGCTGTTCCGCTGCGCGGAACTTACGTCGGGCATGGGCGGACTTACTTCCGAAAGAACGGGGTGGACGGCGATGACACTACGCCGGGCAATGCGGAATGAGGAAGTGGCGCGCGCCACATTCCCGTTGCCCTGCGGCCCGGAAATCCGGGCAATCGCCGTGATTTCAGGGCGGCTTCGGATCGGCCCCGGACTTTCTGCATTTTCGCAGAAACATAGTTGTTATCGCCGAAGGTTTGTTTTTTCCGACCCGGAGACCTTTGACTGTCGGCACGCACCGCGGCGCCCCCCTGTGTTCACCGGGTCCCAGCGTTCGTCCGTGGCCGTCCATCCCGAGGAGAATCCATGTTCCCTGTCCGCACGGCGGAACGCCGCCGCTGGGCCCTTGCCGCCGGCACCGCTCTGACGGTCGGCGCCCTGCTCACCGGCTGCAACGGGGCCGGAAACTCGGCCTCCGCCTCGCACGACGCCATCAACTACGCGCTGCCGGCCAACTTCACGCCGAACTGGATCCTGCCGATCGGCACTCCGGCGCACCTGAACACGAACAACGTTTCGATCGCGGCATCGATGTGGGAACCACTGATCGCGTACGACGGTTCGACCGGAACGATGGGCTGGAACAAGGCGGCGTCGATAGCGAGCGCGGCCGACTTCGCCGCCGACGGCAAGAGCGTGACCATCACGCTGGGCAGCCGGCATTGGAGCGACGGAAAGCCGATCACGTCGCGGGACGTCCAGTTCTGGTTCAACCTGATCAAGGCGAACAAAGCCCAGTGGGCCGGCTACAGCGAGGGCAAGGCGCCGGACAACTGGACGTCGTTCAAGGTGACCGACGACCAGCACTTCACGATCACCTTCGACCGCGCCTACAACTCCCAGTGGATGCTGGCCAATCAGCTGAGCCTGATCACCCCGCTGCCGCAGCACCTGTGGGACAAGGACAGCGCGTCGGCCGCCGTCGCGGACACCGACAGCACTCCGGCCGGCGCCCAGAAGGTGTGGACGTACCTCAACACGGCTGCCAAGAGCATCGCCCAGTACGCCTCCGACCCGCTGTGGAAGACCGTCAGCGGCCCCTACACCGTCAAGTCCTTCTCCACCGCGGGCAAGGTCGTGCTCTCCGCCAACGCCTCCTACGACGGCGGTGAGAAGGCGCACATCAAGACGGTGAACCTGCTGCCGTTCACCACGACCGACGCCGAGGAGAACGCGCTGCGCTCCGGCCAGGTCGACTACGGCTACATCAACTCCACCGACCTGGACCAGAAGTCGTCGTTCACCGGGCAGGGCTACACCGTCAAGCCGTGGACCGGCTGGGCGATCACCTACATGCCCTACAACTTCAACAACCCGTCCATGGGCGCGGTGTTCAAGCAGCTCTACGCCCGTCAGGCCGTGCAGGAGTCGATCGACCAGGACAGCCTGGTGAAGGTGATCTACAACGGCACCGCGGTGCCCGGCTACGGCCCGATCCCGACCGCCCAGGCCTCCGACTTCGCTTCGAAGGCGCAGAAGGACAACCCCTACCCGTTCTCCACCACCAACGCCCGGGCGCTGCTGACCGGTCACGGCTGGACGGACCAGGGCGGCACCATGGTCTGCACACAGCCCGGTACGGGGGCCGCGCAGTGCGGCGCAGGCGTGGCCAAGGGCACCAAGTTCGAGATGCAGGTGCTCTCGCAGTCCGGCTCGACGGTGACGGACAACATGATGAGCGCCGTCCAGTCCTCGCTGGGCAAGAGCGGCATCAAGTTCTCCATCAAGACCGCCCCGGTCAACTCCGTGCTGTCGCAGACCCCGCAGTGCACCAGCGGCCAGTCCATCTGCAACTGGCAGCTGTCGTACTTCGGCACCGCGGGCAGCTGGTACTTCCCGGCCTTCCCCACCGGTGACTCGCTGTTCCAGACCAAGGGCGGCTCGAACTTCGGCAGTTACTCCAACCCGGACGTCGACAAGCTGATCAACCAGACCACCACGTCCTCCTCCAGCGACGCCGTCCAGCAGTACAGCGCCGCGCTCGCCAAGGACCTGCCGGTGGTGTGGCTGCCCGAGCCCGACTACCAGATCTCGGTGATCAGGAACGGTCTCGGCGGCTTCGCGCAGGACTCCCTCGCCGACTTCCACCCCGCCCAGTGGCAGTGGACCGGCAAGTGAGCACGTTTCTCTACCTGACCCGGCGCGTGCTGCAGGCGGCCGCGGTGATCCTCATCGTCACCGTGGCCACCTTCTGCCTGCTGCACGCGCTGCCCGGGGGTCCCGCTCGCGGGATCCTCGGGCCCCAGGCCACCGCGCAGCAGATCGCGCAGTTCAACCACGAGCAGAGTCTCGACCAGTCGCTGCCCGTGCAGTACTTCGCCTACCTCGGGCGGCTGCTGCACGGCGACCTCGGGACCTCCTACACGCTCAACGAGCCGGTCGCGCAGCTCATCCAGGAGCGGCTGCCGAAGACGCTGGTGCTCACCGTGCTGTCGGCCGGGGTCGGCCTGCTGCTCGCGATCCCGCTGGGGATGTGGCAGGCCGTCCGGCGCAACAAGCCGGTCGACTACGTCATCACCACGCTGAGCTTCGTCGCGTACTCCACCCCGGTGTACTTCCTCGGCCTGATGCTGGTGCTGGTCTTCAGCCACATCCTGCCGTGGTTCCCGGCGCAGGCGCCGCAGGGCGACACCCTCGCCCAGGTCTTCGCCGACCCCGCCGGGCTGGTGCTGCCGGTCGCCGCGGGCGCCGCGTCCGTGGTCGCCGTATTCAGCCGGTACATGCGCGGTGCGACGCTGGAGAACCTGTCCGAGGACTACGTCAGGACCGCCCGCGCCGGTGGTTCGCGGCGCGGCGCGATCCTGCGCCGGCACGTCTTCCGCAACTCCCTGACCCCCGTCGTGGCGATGCTCGGCTACTACGTGCCGGTGCTGTTCGGCGGCGCGCTGGTGGTGGAGCAGCTGTTCAACTACCCCGGCATGGGGCTGCTGTTCTGGACCGCCGCGCAGTCCTCGGACTACCCGGTGCTGCTCGGCTGCGTGCTGGTGATCTCGGTCGCCACCGTGGTCGGCACGCTCGCCGCGGACGTCGTCCAGCGGTTCATCGACCCCCGAGTGAAGGAGGGCCGCGCATGAGCGCCGTAGTCCAGTCCGGCCAGTTGCCCGGCGGCACAGGGCCGTCGGCGGGGGCGGAGGCCGACGGGGCGGGAGTGTCCGGGCTGCGTCTGGCGGTGCGGCGGTTCAGCCGCAACCGGCTCGCGGTCATCGGGCTCGCCGTGGTCGTGCTGTTCTTCCTGTTCTGCTTCGCCGGGCCGCTGCTGTACTCCACCGACCAGACGCACACCGCGCTGACCAGCGCGAATCTGGGCCCGAGCGGCTCCCACCTGCTCGGTACCGACGCGGTCGGCCACGACGAGCTCGGCCGGCTGATGTACGGCGGGAAGGTCTCCCTGGTCGTGGGCCTGGCCGCCGGTGTGCTGGCGACCGTGATCGGCACCCTGTGGGGCGCCGCGGCCGGTTACGCCGGCGGGTGGGTCGACGCGGTCATGATGCGCGTCGTCGACGCCGGCATCGCGATCCCCGCGCTGTTCATCCTGCTGGTCATCTCGGCCATCGCCACGCCCGGGGTGTGGGGCCTGATCCTCATCCTCGGCCTGGTGTCGTGGCTGGTGCCCTCCCGGCTGGTGCGGGCCGAGACGCTGACGCTGAAGAACCGCGACTACGTGCACACCCTGCGGGCCATCGGCGGCAGCCACACCCGGGCGATCGGCCGGCACATCCTGCCCAACTCGGTGTCCACGGTGGTGGTCGCGGCGACCTTCCAGGTGGCCGACGCCATCCTGCTCGTCGCCTACGTCTCCTACCTCGGGCTCGGTCTCCAGCCGCCCAAGACCGACTGGGGCGGCATGCTCTCGGCCGGCCTCAGCGCCACCTACTCCGGTCGCTGGTGGCTCATCGTGCCGCCCGGCCTCGCCGTCATCCTCGTCGTCTGCGCGTTCAACGCCATCGGCGACGGACTCCGTGACGCATTCGACGTGAGGGGACGCGGATGACCGCCACCGACCGCACCACCACCGCCGGCGAGCCCATTCTGCGGCTGGAGGACCTCGGGGTGACGTTCTCCTCGGAGACCGGCGACGTGCCGGCCGTCCGGGGAGTGTCCCTGCACGTCCGGCCGGGCGAGACGCTCGCCCTCGTCGGCGAGTCGGGTTCCGGCAAGTCCACCGTCGCGCTGGCGTCGATCGGGCTGCTGCCGGACAACGCCCGCGCCACCGGCCGTGCCCTGCTCGGCTCCACCGACGTGGTCGGCGCCGCCGAGCGGGACCTGGCGTCGCTGCGCGGCCGTACCGTCTCGATGGTCTTCCAGGAGCCGGCGACCGCGCTGGACCCGCTGACCCGCATCGGCGCGCAGATCGCCGAGGTGGTGCGCAACCACCGCCGGATCGCCGCCAAGGAGGCCGACGCGCTCGCCGTCGACCTGCTGCGCCGCGTGGGTATCCCGGACCCCGAACGGCGGGCCCGCGCCTTCCCGTTCGAGCTCTCCGGCGGCCAGCGCCAGCGCGTCGTCATCGCGATGGCCATCGCCAACGACCCGGGCCTGCTCATCGCCGACGAGCCGACCACCGCGCTGGACGTCACGGTGCAGGCCGAGATCCTGGACCTGCTGCGCCGGCTGGCCGTCGAGTCGGGCACCGGCGTCCTGCTGGTCACCCACAACATGGGCGTGGTCGCCGACTTCGCCGACCGTGTCGCGGTGATGCTGCAGGGCCGGATCGTGGAGACCGGACCCGTCGAGGACGTCCTGCTGCGCCCCGAACACGAGTACACCAAGCGGCTGCTGGCCGCGGTGCCGCGGCTGGCCGTGGCGCCGGCCGCGGTCCCGGCCGCTGCAAAGGACGGCGCCGCAGCCGGATCCCAGGACCGGCCGGAAGCCGGATCACAGGACGGGCCGCGGACCGGAACCGAGGCCGGTGCGGAGTCCGCCACGCCGGCCCCCGAGGTCCCGCTGCCGCGCTACGCCGCCCGCGCCAGGAAGGCGAACACCGACACCGCCCAGGGGTCCGCGGCCGGCCACGAGCCCGTGGTCGACCTGCGGGACGTGACGGTCGTCTACGGCCGCCGCATCGGCGCGGTGCGCGCCCTGGACGGCGTGTCCCTGAACGTCCGGCCCGGCGAGACCGTCGGGCTGGTGGGTGAGTCGGGTTCGGGCAAGTCCACCGCGGCACGTGTCGCGCTGGGCCTGATCCGTCCCACCTCCGGCACGGTCACGCTCTTCGGCTCCGACCTGCGCCGCACCCGCGCCCGGGCCCGGCGCGAACTGCGCTCGGGCATCGGCGTCGTCCTGCAGGACCCGGTCGCCTCGCTCGACGCGCGGATGACGGTGCTGGAGTGCATCGCCGAGCCGCTGCGGGTGCACCGGCGCGGCATGTCCGCGAAGGAGCGCCAGGAGCAGGTCGGCGCACTCCTGGAACGGGTGCGGCTGCCGCGGTCGTTCGCGCAGCGGGCCCCGAGGGAGCTGTCCGGCGGCCAGCGGCAGCGGGTCAGCCTCGCGCGTGCCCTGGCTCTGGAGCCGAAGCTGCTCGTGGCCGACGAGCCGACGAGCGCGCTCGACGTCAGCGTGCAGGAGGCGGTGCTGGAGGTGATCACCGAACTGCAGGATGAGCTCGGCTTCGCCTGCCTGTTCGTGTCCCACGACCTCGCGGTCGTGCAGCACTTCGCCGAACGCGTCGTCGTCATGCGCTCGGGCCGGATCGAGGAGCAGGGGGGCACCATGGACACCCTCCTGCACCCCGGCACCGACTACACCCGGCGCCTGCTGGCGGCGGTGCCCGTCCCCGACCCGGTGCTCCAGCGCCGGCGGCGGGCGGCCAGACTCGCCGCGACCGCGGGGGCCGCCGCGGGCGGAGCGGGGGCGACGGCGTGACCTGGACCCTCGAACCGTCCGGTTCCGCGCCCGCCTCCTCGGGACCGGCGGTCCTGGCGGGCGTGGACATCGGCGGCACCACCACCCAGGTCGTGCTCTGCTCCACCGGTCTGGACGTCCTGGACCGCGTCGAACTGCCCACGCCCGCCGCGGAGGGCGGCCGGGCGATGATAGACACCGTGCTCGACGGGCTGCGGCTGCTGCTGGGCCGCAGTCCGGCCCGCCTGGCGGGTGTGGGAGTCGGCGCGGCCGGAGTGGTCGACGCCGACACCGGCCGGATCCTGGTGGCCAGCGACTCGTTCACCGGCTGGGCCGGATTCGGCGTAACCGCCGCGCTCGAGGCCGCGCTGGGCGTGCCGGCGTTCCTGGACAACGACGTGAACGCCTTCCTGCGCGGCGAGGTCGCCAAGGGCGCCGTCGCCGGCGAGCGGTACGTGCTCGGCATGACGCTGGGCACCGGGGTAGGCGGCGCACTGTGGATGAACGGGGCACTCCTCGACGGGCCGCACGGCGCCGCAGGCGAGATCGGCCACATCCCCGGCTTCGGCGACCTGCCCTGCTCCTGCGGGGGCCGCGGCCACCTGGAGACCCTCGCCGCGGGCCGCTCACTCGCGGCCCGGTACGCCGAGCGCACCGGCCGGGACACCGACGCCCGGGGCGTCGCGCTGGCCGCCGGGGAGGGCGACGCCGACGCGCTCGCCGTCCTCACCGCGGCCGGCGCCGGGATCGCCCGTGCGCTGCTCATCACCGCGGGCCTGGTCGACGTCACCACCGTCGTCATCGGCGGCGGGGTCAGCCGCGCCTGGCCGCTGCTGGAGCCCGCCGTCCAGGCGGCCCTGGCCGCGGAACCGCCGGTGAGCGGCCGGCCGATCCGGCTCGTGCCGTCGCTGCTGGGCAGCGACGCGGTGGCCGTCGGCGCCGCCTCCCGCGCCCGCGGCGCGCTCACCGCCGCCGCCTCCTGACGGCGGCCTCCCCGAACGGCGCCCCCGCCGGTCACGGATCGACCTGGCCGGCCGGGGCGTCACCCCCTCGCGCCCCGCACAGCGGGCCTCACGAGCCCCCGACCGTCCCGGTCGGGGGCTCCTCCCGTTGCCCGCGCCGGGCGGTGCGACGCCATTCATTAGGTCAGTTGCCCAATGGTTGCGGCGTGTTCACCCGCTCCATACTCATCCGACGCCGGTTCCCCCTGGTCCCGCCGCGCCCCGCCCCGCTACCGAGGATTGGCCCGTTCATGATGAGACGCGGGCGCCTGCGCGCCCTTGTGACCCTGCTCCTGTCGATCTGTCTGGCGGCCTTCGCCGCAGCCCAGTCGGCCACGGCCGCCGCGCCGGCGGCCGCGCACCCGAAGACGGCCGCGCACACCGCTCCCGCCGCCCGGCCGATCCCCGCCGCCGCGCCCGCCGCACCGGCGCCCGCCGCACCGGCACCGGCACCGGCACCGGCACCGGCACCGGCAAAGCCCGCCCCGCATGATCCCGACGACAAGCCCGCCGGCTGCTTCACCGCGACCCCGAAGCAGGGCACGGCGAGCTGCTTCACCTGGGTGCGCGCCTCGGCCGGACGACGCCTGGCCGCCCAGGACGGGCCCCCGAGCGCCGCGCTGACCCCCACCGACATCCGGTCCGCCTACCGCCTGCCGGCCGGCGGGCAGGGCCAGACCGTCGCGGTCGTGGACGCCAACGGCTACGCGGCCGCGGAGGCCGACCTCGCGACGTTCCGCGCCCAGTACGGACTCTCCGCCTGCACCACGCAGAACGGCTGCTTCCGCAAGGTCGACCAGCGCGGCGGAACCGACTACCCGGCCGACGACCCCGACTGGGCGCTGGAGACCGCGCTCGACGTCGACGCCGTCTCGTCGGTCTGCCCCGCCTGCCACATCCTCCTGGTCGAGGCGGACTCCGCCAGCACGCACGACCTGGGAGCGGCCGTCGACACCGCGGTGACGCTCGGCGCCAAGTTCGTCTCCAACTCCTACGGCGCCCCCGACACGCGGGCCGCCGGAAAGGTCGACGACGCCGACTACGACCACCCGGGCGTGGTCATCACCGCCTCCACCGGCGACATCGGCAACGCGATCGAGTGGCCGTCCTCCAACCCGCACGTCCTCGCCGTCGGCGGCACGACCCTGACCGCGGCCCCCGGAACCTCGCGCGGCTGGACCGAGACCGCCTGGTCCGACGGCGGCAGCGGCTGCTCGTCGTTCGAACCCCGCACCGTCTACCAGAGCGCCCTGGCAACCGCGTGCGCGCACAAGGCCACCGCTGACGTCTCCGCGGACGCCGACCCCGGCACCGGCCTGGCGATGTACAACTCCCTGAACGGCGGCTGGCTGCAGGGCGGCGGCACGAGCCTGGCCTCGCCGCTCGTCGCCGCGATGTACGCGCTGGCGGGCACCCCGGCCGCCGGCACCTACCCGGCGGACTACCCCTACGTCCACGCCGCCGGCGACCTGTACGACGTCACGGCGGGCAGCGACGGCGACTGCGGCAGCGTGCTGTGCACCGCCGGCGCCGGCTGGGACGGGCCCACCGGCCTCGGCACGCCCAACGGTGTCGCCGCCTTCACCATGGGCCCGCAGGGGACGGTCACCGGCAAGGTCACCGACAAGGCGAGCGGAGCCCCGCTGACCGGGGTCCCCGTCGTGCTGACGGACACCGCCCGGCAGCTCACCTTCCGCACGCTCACCGACAGCACCGGCACGTACCGCACCGGCGTCTCGGCCGGCACGTACGACGTCTCGGTGTCCGTGTTCGGCTACGGCAAGGGCGCCGTCACCGGCCTCGCGGTCGCGGCCGGCCGCGGCGCCACCGCCGACGTGACGCTGACCAGGACGCCGCGGCACACCGTCTCGGGCAAGGTCACCGACTCCGGTCACGGCTGGCCGCTCTACGCCCGCATCACCGTCCCCGGCGACCCGGACACCCCGGTCCACACCGACCCCCGGACCGGCGCCTACGCGCTGTCCCTGCCCGAACGGGCCGGCTACACCCTGGACGTGACGCCGCTGTACCCCGGCTACGCGCCTTCCGTCACGACCGTCACCCTCGGCACGAAGGAGCTGCGCCGCGACGTGTCCGTCACACCGGACACGACCCTGTGCACCGCGCCCGGCTACGGGTACTCCGCGCAGGCCGACTTCACCGGATGGACCACGGCCCCCCGATACGGCTGGAGCGTCGCCTCCGCCGGCGCACCGGGGCAGGGCTGGCGGTTCGACGACCCCGGTCACCGGGGTGAACTGACCGGTGGCACGGGCGGCTTCGCGACCGTCGACCCGCAGAGCGAGTTCGGCGCCGCCGAGGACGCGACCCTCACCTCCCCGGTGTTCGACCTGACCGGGCGCCGCAGCGCCGACCTCACGTTCCGCACCGCCGCCGTCCTCGCTGCGGGTGCCGCGGCCGACGCCTCGGTCACCACCGACGGCGGCAGGACCTGGAAGCGGGTGTACCAGGCCGACGGCAGCGCCGCCGGTGCCGCCCGCACCGTCGAGGTACCGCTCACCCGGGCCCTCGGTCACCGCGAGGTCCAGGTCCGCTTCCACTTCGCCGGCCACGGCGACTCCTACGTCCAGCTGTCGAACGTCGCGGTGGGCCAGTGCCGGCCCCTCGGCGGCGGCCTGGTCATGGGCGAGGTCAGCGACGCCAACACCCGCAAGCCGCTGGACGGCGCCACCGTCACCGACACCTCCGCGCCGGTGACCGACGCCTACGCCACCACCGTCAGCAGCACCCACCCGGACGACGCGAACCTGCCGGGCGGCTTCTACTGGCTGTACTCCCCCAAGGCCGGGCCGAACACCGTCACCACGACGGCGCCGCGCTACACCGCCGTCCGCACCACCGTCACCGCCTCCGCCGCGGTGCGCGCCTACAGCCCCGTCCTGCGGGCCGGCCGGCTGAAGGTCTCGCCCGGTCAGGTGACGCTGAAGAGCACCCTCGGCGGCACGGCGAGCGCGGACGTCACGCTCACCAACACCGGGACCGCGCCGCTCAGGGTCACCGTGGGCGACCAGAACCCCGGCTCGACGGCGGCGCCGGGCGGCAGCGCATGGCGGGGCCTGCCCGACTACCCCGAACTGGTCGTCAACAGCGTCGTCGCCTCCTACCGGGGCCGGACCTACTCCGTCGGCGGCGCGTCGACGCTGTTCGTCGGCATGCTCGGTGAGTCCGGGCTGGTCAGGCACAACTACGTCTACGATCCCGCGGTCGGCTCCTGGCGGCAGTTCGCCGACCTGCCGCAGCTGCGGACGGGCGCCGCGGGCGCGTTCGTGAACGGCACGCTGTACGTCGTCGGCGGTATGGACTACCCGGGCGGCCGCGTCGGGGTGTTCGAGTCCACCACGTACGCGTACCACCCGGACAGCGACGCCTGGACGCGGGTCGCCGACCTGCCGCACGGTGTGGCGTTCGCCGACACCGCGGTGTTCGGTGGGCAGTTGTACGTCGTCGGCGGCCAGACCGCCGGCGGCGGCGACTCGGCGGCGGCCTACCGCTACGACCCGGCCGCCGACACCTGGACCCAGATCGCCGACTACCCGGTCCCGGTGGACTCCGGCGGCTGCGGCGGCGGCGTCGACGCCATCGTGTGCGCCGGCGGCCACACCCAGCAGGGCCTGAACACGGCCGTCCTGGCGAGCACGTACCTCTACCACCCCGCCACCGGAACCTGGACCCGCGGCGCCGACATGCCGTTCAGCGACTACCTCGGCTCCTACGGCTCCGCGAACGGCGAACTGCAGGTCGCCGGCGGCGCGGGCGGCGACCGGACCGGCGCCGCCGTCCAGTACGACCCGGTGGCCGACGTCTGGAGTGTCCTGCCCGACACCCCGGTGGCCGCCTACGGCGCCGGCCGCGGCACCGGCTGCGGGCTGTCCCTGGTGGGCGGGTCGGTCTACGGCCTCCCCGCCGCGGGCACCACCGGCTTCAGCGCCCTGCCCGGCTTCGACCAGTGCGGCGGTGACGACGTCGCCTGGCTGTCGGAGAGCAGGACCACGGTGAACCTGGCGCCCGGCCGGTCCGCCCGGGTGCGGGTGACCGCCGACGCGCGCGCTCTCCCGGTCCCCGGCGATCAGGCGGCCTGGCTGTCGCTGATCACCGACTCCCCGTACCCGAGCCGCCCGGTGCCGGTCGGCTTCACGGCGACCGCCCCCGGCTCCCGGGGGGAACTGACGGGCACGGTCCGCTCCGCGGCGGGCGGCGCCGCCCTTCC
>NZ_JAINZZ010000066.1 GCF_019890725.1 Actinacidiphila acidipaludis | reverse complement strand
TCGGTCTTGCCGTCGAAGTACGGCGCCACCTCCGGCCACACCCCCTGGACCTCGCGCAGGAAGATGTCCGCGCCGACCGGCCCGAGACCGGGCATCACTTCGCGCAGCAGCCGCTTGTACTCCGCGAGAGCCTCGCCCTTGGCCCTCCGCTTGGCCTGGTCGCGCAGCTTGCGCAGATCGCCGTCCCAGCGGTCCAGCAGCAGTTCGGCGCCCTCGCCGAGCTGCGTGGCCGTCCGTTCGTCGTACCGCCGGTAGTGGCCGGCCCCGAGGGCGTCCACCCGCTGCTGCCAGGTCGCTTCGGCCATGCGCCGCGGATCGCGCATGCCCGCCTCGAACAGCGCGCGGGCCGCGTCGGTCGCGACCTGGGCCTTGATACGGGCGCTGAGCAGGCTGGAGAGGACCAGGAGCTGATACAGCGGCTGCGGGGTGTTGCGCAGGCGGATGCCGGCGTCCTCGGCGTAGGTGCGGCCGTGTGCGGCCAGCAGCTCGTGCGCGGTCTTCCGGTCGGTCTTGGTGGCCATGGTCGAGCGACCCCCTTCGCGGGCGTCCCGTCTCGTCGGCGCGCGGTCCGGTGAGAACCGTCCCTCCAGTGGGGCGCGTGCCCGAGCGGAATGGGGTCAAACGCCCGGTTCCATCCCTCTTCCGGCGATCAGGATCTCGTCGGTGCCCTGCTCCGGGACCCGCAGGGCAAGCAGGGCGACATCGTCCTCGTTGGCCGGCGGGCGCACCCGGTTCAGCAACTGGTCGCAGAAGAGGTCCAGGGGCCGGTGGACGAGGGCGGCGGCGTGGCGGCGCAGGCGCTCCATCCCGTCGTCGAGGGACTGGGCGGGGGACTCGACGAGGCCGTCGGTGTAGAGGACCAGGGTCGAGCGGGGCGGCAGCGGGACGGTGTCCTCCGCCCGGTCCGGCGAGGTGCCGGTACCCAGGAGGATCCCGTGGCCCTCCTCGAGGAACTCGGCGCGCCCCTCGTAGTCGACGAGCAGCGGCGGCGGGTGCCCGGCGTTGCTCCAGCGCAGCTCCCAGCCCGTGGCCGGCTCCCGTCGGAGGGTGCCGAAGATCGCGGTGGCCATGGACACCTCGGCGACGTGCATCACCGTGTCGTCCAGCAGCCGGACGATCGCCGCGGGTCCGCCGTGGTGCGTCCAGGCGTGCGCCCGCAGCATGTTGCGGAGCTGCGCCATCCCCGCGGCCGCGTTGAGGTCGTGGCCGACGACGTCGCCGATGACCACCGCGAAGCTGCCGTCGTCGAGCTCGAACATGTCGTACCAGTCGCCGCCGACCTGCGAGGCGTCCGGCGCCGGCAGGTAGCGGACGGTCGTCTCCAGGCCCGGCAGGATCGGGAGCCGGGGCAGCAGGTGCCGCTGCAGGGTCTCCGCGACACGACGCTGCTGCTGGAACAGCCGGGCGTTCTCCAGTGCGACGCCGGTACGGCGGGCGATGTCCTCCAGCAGCGGCAGGTCGTCGTCGGTGAACGGGTGCGGCCACTCCGAGCGCCCGAGGGTGAGGGCGCCCAGCACCTCCCGGGGGCCGCGGATCGGGGCGATGACCGCGGAGTGCATGCCGGTGGCCTCGAACATGCGCCGCTGCTCGATGGCGATCCCGGAGTCCGGCCGCCCCTCGTACGTCGCCGGGGTCGCGACCGTCGAGGCCCTGCCGCGCAGCGCCCGCGACAGCGGCAGCGGCGAGTCCGCCGGTACCGGGGGCAGCGGCCCGCACAGGTCCTCCCGCGTCACCAGGCTGCCGTCCTCCATGTGGACGACGTAGGCCCGCCGCGCCTCCTCGTTCTCGGCGAGCAGGTCGACGACCACCCAGTCGGCGATCCTGGGGGCCACGATGTGCGCCAGCCGGCGCAGCGCCTCGTCCGAGTCGAGCGTCGACGTCAGCCGGGTGGTCGTCTCGGCCAGCAGGGCGAGGCGTTCGGTGTCCGACATCGCGGTGGACGCCGTCCCCGTCTCGGCGGACGGGGTCTCGGCCGCCGCCCGCGGGTGGAAGACCACCAGGGCGCCCGTGGTGCCCTCGCCTGCCCGGAACGGGGTCAGCAGCCAGGAGACCGGCAGCAGGGTGCCGTCGCCGCGTTCGAACCAGGCGGAGCCCTCCGGCGAGGTGCGGCCGGTCGGGCGGGCGAGGGCCATCGGACAGGAGGGCCGGGGGACGGATCCGCCGGAGCCGTCGCGGTGCAGGGCGTCGTGGGCGTTGCGTCCCAGCAGCTCGTCCGCGGGCCGGGCCAGCAGGCTCTCCGCCGTCGGGTTCAGCGCCACGACCGTCCCCCGGTCGTCGACCGCGTAGACCCCGGCGTCCACCAGTTGGAGGACTCCGTCGAGCAGCCCCGTGTAGTGGTCCGGCACCGACTCGCGGTCCTCGACCGGATCAGCCATGGGCCGCAACCTTTCCGTACCGCACCGCTCCTGTGTACACGCCACTCGATCTTGCCACGATCCGGACGCCGCGCGCCCACGGGTCACGGCCGCCCGGTGGCCCCGATCGGGCGACGGCTCCGATTCCCCCCGGTCATCCCGGGCAGACGAGCCGGAGGAAGGCGGTGAGCCGCCGGCGCCGCGAGCGCCGTGGAGCGAGGATGACAGCAGGGACGACGCAGTGACGGAGCAGCACGGACCCCGGGAGACCGCGCGGCAGTACCGCCCGCACGCCCTGCGCGACTACGCGCTGATCGCGGACGGTGAGCGCGCCGCGGTGGTCGGGCCGCACGGCGAGTACGTGTGGATGTGCGCCCCGCGCTGGGACTCGGGGGCGGTCTTCGCGCAGCTCGTCGGCGGCTCGGGGATGTACGCCGTGTCGCCGGCCGGCCGCTATGTGTGGGGCGGCTACTACGAGCCCGGCTCCCTCATCTGGCGCAGCCGCTGGGTGACCGAGGACGGCGTCGTGGAGTGCCGGGAGGCCCTCGCGTTCCCCGGCGACCCGCACCGCGCGGTGGTGCTGCGGCGGATCACCGCCCACGACGCCGCGGCCCGGCTGCGCATCGTCCTGGAACCCCGGGCCGAGTACGGCGCCGCGGGCCTCGACGGCGTCCACCGCGACGACTCCGGCACCTGGCAGCTCGCCAGCGGCGACCTGCGGATGCGCTGGTCGGGCGCGAGCGCGGCCCGGCACGACCGCGGCACGCTGGAGTTCGAGCTGACCCTCAAGCCGGGGGACACCCACGACCTGGTCCTGGAGATCGCCGACCGCCCGCTCGACGGACCGCCGGTGGACCCGGCCCGGGCGTGGCGCGACACCGAGGACGCCTGGCACCGCGAGGTGCCCCGGCTGCCCGGCACCCTCGCCGAGGGCGACGCGCGCATGTCGTACGCCGTCATGCGCGGGCTGACGTCCACCTCAGGCGGCATGGTCGCGGCGGCCACCACCAGCCTCCCTGAACGGGCGGAGGAGGGACGCAACTACGACTACCGGTACGTGTGGATCAGGGACCAGTGCTACGCCGGGCAGGCCGTCGCAGCGGCCGGCGGGCACGGCCTCCTCGACGACGCCGTGCGCTTCGTCTCCGCGCGCCTCCTCGCCGACGGCCCCAAGCTGTCGCCGGCCTACACCGTCGACGGCGGGCCGGTACCCGAACAGCGCCGTCTGGACCTGGCCGGCTACCCGGGCGGCTTCGACCTGGTGGGCAACCAGGTCCGCAGCCAGTTCCAGCTCGACGCGTTCGGCGAGAGCCTGCTGCTGCTCTCGGCCGCCGCCCGGCACGGCCGCCTCGACGACGACGGGCTGCGCGCCATGGACGCCGCCGCCCGGGCCATCGCCCAGCGCCGGCACGAACCCGACGCCGGCATCTGGGAGCTGCACGACACCCACTGGACGCACAGCACCCTGATCTGCGCCGCGGGCCTGCGTTCCGCCGCGGCCGCGCTGTCCGGCTCGCCGGCCGCGGACCGCCGGAGCGCCGGCTGGACCGCCCTCGCCGACGCCCTGGTCACCGACGCCGAACGCCGCGGCCTGCACCCGTCGGGCCGCTGGCAGCGGGCGAACGACGACGCGTCGCTCGACGCGGCCCTGCTGCTGCCGGCGCTGCGCGGCGCGCTGCCGGCCGACGACCCGCGGACGGTCCGCACCCTGCGCGCCTTCCTCGACGAGCTGACCGAGGACCACTTCGCCTACCGCTTCCGCCACGACGACCGCCCGCTCGCCGAGGCCGAGGGCGCCTTCGTGCTCTGCGGCTTCGTCGTCGCCCTCGCCGAGCACCAGCAGGGCCGCACCGCGTCCGCGTACCGGTGGTTCGAACGCAACCGCGCCGCCTGCGGACCCGCCGGTCTGTACTCCGAGGAGTACGACGTGGTGCAGCGGGAGATGCGCGGCAATCTCCCGCAGGCCTTCGTGCACGCACTGATGCTGGAGTCCTCGGCCCGCCTGGCCACCTCTTGGGGCGCGCCGCACTGATCCGACAGAGCGACAGAAAGGTGTTCCGAGCATGTCTGAGACGGTCGTCATCACCGGGGCCAGCGGCGGCATCGGGCGGGCCACCGCCCGCGAGTTCGCCCGCCACGGCGCGCGGATCGGTCTGCTGGCCCGTGGCCGGACCGGACTGGAGGCGGCCGCGAAAGAGGTGCGGGAACTCGGCGGCCAGGCGCTCGCCGTCCCCACCGACGTCGCCGACCACACCGCCGTCGCCGAGGCGGCCGGGGCCGTCGAGAAGGAGTTCGGGCCCATCGACGTGTGGGTGAACGTCGCCTTCAGCTCGGTGTTCGCGCCCTTCACCGAGATCACCCCCGAGGAGTTCAAGCGGGTGACCGAGGTGAGCTACCTGGGGTACGCCAACGGCACCCGCGAGGCGCTGTCGCGGATGCTGCCGCGCGACCGCGGCACGATCGTGCAGGTCGGCTCGGCGCTCGGCGACCGCTCGATCCCGCTGCAGTCCGCGTACTGCGGGGCCAAGCACGCCGTGAACGGGTTCACCTCCTCGGTGCGCACCGAGCTGATGCACCGCAAGAGCAACGTGCGGATCACCGTCGTGCAGATGCCCGCGGTCAACACCCCGCAGTTCTCCTGGGTGATCTCGCGGCTGCCGCGGCACCCGCAGCCGGTCCCGCCCATCTACCAGCCGGAGGTCGCGGCCCGGGCCGTGGTGCACGCGGCCGCGCACCCGCAGCGCAAGCAGTACTACGTCGGCGCCTCGACCGTCGCCACCATCCTCGGCAACAAGGTCGCGGCGGGACTGCTCGACCGGTACCTCGCGCGGACCGGCTACGACTCCCAGCAGACCGACGAGCGCGTGCGGCCCGGGCGTCCGGGCAACCTGTGGGAACCGCTCGACGACGAGGACGGCATGGCACGCGACTTCGGCGCGCACGGGGAGTTCGACGAGAAGGCGTCCGCCCGCTCGCCCCAGACGTGGGCCGCCCGGCATCCGGGCTCCCTGCTCGCCGCAGCCGCGGCCGCGGGAGTCGCCGGCGCCGCGGTGGCCACCCGCCGCCACTGGAGCTGATGGGCGCCGGGGAAGCGGCGGAGGCGTGACGGCGCGGCCCGGAGAAGGGCGCCGGCTCGGTGACGTGGGCTGGTCGCGGACACGCGGTCACGCCGAGCGCGGTCAGAAGGAGAGTGCGGCCGCGTTGGTGAGTTCGGCGCCCATGTTCCGCTCCATCATGCGCAGTGCGGCGTCCGCCAGATCGGCGTGGATGTGCGCTACGGCGTCCCGGACCACCGTCACCTCGAAGTGCCGGATGTGGGCGTCGAGCGCGGAGTACAGGACGCACTGCTCGGTGACCTGACCGCAGAGCACCACGTGCTCCACGCCCTCCTGGCGCAGCAGGTACTCCAGCGGCGTCTCGTAGAAGATCGAGTGCCGCGCCTTCACCACGAAGAGCGACTCCTTGTCCGGCAGGATGGGCTCGACGAGGTCGGCGTGCGGCCCGGCGAGCGCCGCGTCGACCAGCTCGTCGTGGTTGGAGCGCCAGCGGCCGAAGCTGTCGTTGACGTAGACCACGCCCACACCTGCCCGCCGTGCGCGCTCGACGACCGAGCGCACGGCGGGGAGCACCTCGCGGACGGACCGGACGAGCAGCGACGCGTCCTCGTGGTCGTAGGTGTTGATCATGTCGATCACCACCACCATGGTCCGCCGCTCGCCGGTCATGACTCAGCCCGCCTCCCGGAGGGCCGGCAGGACCTCCGTGCGGTAGAAGTCGAAGAACTGCCGCTGGTCGGGCCCGATCTGGTTGACGTAGACCTCGTCGAAGTCCGCCTCGACGTAGGCGCGGATGGCCTTGACGTGCTCCTCCGGATCGTCACCGAAGGTGCCGGCCTCCGCGGTCATCTCCCGGGTGACCAGCGAGCTCGCCTGCTCGAAGTGCTCGGGCGTCGGCAGCAGCTGGGCGAGCTCTCCGGGCAGCTGCTCGTTCGGCCACAGCCGGTGCACGGTGTCGATCGCGCGGTCACGGTCGGTGTCCCAGCAGACCTTCAGGCCGCCGATCACCGGCTTGTCCCCGCCGCCGGCGCGCCGGAACTGCGCCACCAGGTCGGCGTCCGGCTGCATGGTCACCAGGCCGTCGCCGATCCGCCCGGCCAAGGCCGCGGCCTGCGGGCCGAACGCGGAGACGTACAGCGGCGGGGGCTCGTCGGGCAGCGTGTAAAGGCGGGCGTTCTGCACCGTGTAGTGGGTGCCGTGGTGGGTCACCTGCTCGCCGGTGAAGAGCTTGCGCATCACCTGAACGGCCTCATCCAGCATGGCCATCCGCTCGGGGGCCTCCGGCCACGCGTCACCGAGGACGTGCTCGTTGAGGGCCTCCCCGGTGCCGATGCCGAAGCGGAAGCCGCCGTCGACCATCACCGCCGACGTGGCGGCCGCCTGTGCGCTGATCACGGGATGCAGGCGCAGCGTCGGGCAGGTCACCAGCGTGGTCACGGGCAGCGACGTGACCTGCGACAGCGCGCCGATCATGGACCAGACGAACGGGCTCTGCCCCTGCTCGGCGTTCCAGGGGTGGAAGTGGTCCGAGATCGCCAGCGCCGTGAAGCCGGCCTGTTCGGCCATTCGGGCCTGTTCGAGCAGTTCGGAGGGGGTGAACTCCTCACACGAGAGAAAATATCCGTAGTCCGCCATGGTGTCTCCTTCAGGGCCGGCCGGAAGCGTGAACTGCGGCTTCCCGATCGTGGCGCGCGCATGCGCCGATGCCGCGCTCGTCTCGCGCGCCGTCCTGGGGAGCGGGACGATCAGCGGGTGGCCGCCACGACGGGCGTAAGCGCTGAATATCCCGCCGCTGACCGGGCACGCGATCATCCAGAACCGGAGAAGGCGTCCACCGGTCCACGGCCGTCCTGCGGGCCGGCCGGCTGAAGCCCGGGCATCGGCACCCGGGCGAGACCCCGGGCATCGGCACCCGGGCGAGACGCGAGCGCACCCGGAAGGCCCAGCAGCGCACCCGGAAGGCCAGTAATGAGCATTGTTGAACGGTCCACCTCCTTCGCCGACTTGGACGAAGCCGCCCTGGAGGCCGCCCTCAGGGACGAGGTGGAGGGCGAGGTGAGATTCGACGCCGGGAGTCGCGGGGCCTACGCCACCGACGGTTCCAACTACCGCCAGGTCCCCATCGGCGTCGTCGTGCCGTACAACATCGACGCCGGGGCGACGGCCGTCGCCGTGTGCGCCCGGTTCGGAGCGCCCGTTCTGTCCCGCGGCGGCGGCACGAGCCTGGGCGGCCAGTGCACCAACACCGCGGTCGTCATCGACTGGACGAAGTACTGCGACAACCTGGTGTCCGTCGATCCCGAGGCGCGTACCTGCATCGTCGAGCCGGGCATCGTCCTGGACGAGCTGAACCGGCAACTCGCCGCGTGCGGACTGAAGTTCGGGCCCAAGCCGTCCACGCACAGCCACTGCACCCTCGGCGGCATGATCGGCAACAACTCCTGCGGCGCGTCCGCCCAGGCCTACGGCAAGACCGTGGACAACGTCCGCCGGATGGAGATCCTCACCTACGACGGGGTGCGATGCTGGGTCGGCCCGACCTCCACCGAGGAGTACGACGCGATCACCGCGCTCGGCGACCGGCGGGCCGAACTGTACGCCGGCATGCGGAACATCACCGACCAGTACCTCGGCGAGATCCGCCGCGGATACCCGCAGATCCCCCGCAGGGTGTCCGGGTACAACCTCGACGACCTGCTGCCGGAGAAGGGCTTCAACGTCGCCCGCGGCCTGGTCGGCAGCGAGGGCACGCTCGTCACCGTCCTGCGCGCCGAACTGGAGCTGGTGCCCGTCCCCGCCGCCGACGCCATGCTCATCCTCGGCTACCCCGACATCTGCGCCGCGGCCGACGACGTCTCCCGCATCCTCGAACACAGCGACCCGGCCCAACTGGAGGCCCTCGACGACCGTATGGCCCAGCTCATGCGGGAGGAGGGCAGCCACCTGGAGTCGCTGCGGACCTTCCCCGAGGGCGGCAGCTGGCTGCTGATGCAGTTCACCGGGGACGACCAGGACGAGGCCGACCGGCAGGCGCACGACCTGCTGCGCGCGCTGAAGAAGTCCACCGACGACCCGAACGTGGCCCTGTCCGACGACTCCGAACGCGAGCAGCGGATGCTCAGGGCGCGCGAGGCGGGCCTCGGCGTCACCGCCCGCCCCCCGGACGGCCGGGAGACCTGGGAGGGCTGGGAGGACTCGGCGGTGCCGCCCGAGCGGCTCGGCGACTATCTGCGCGACCTCAAGAAGCTGTTCGACCGCTTCGACTACGACCACCCGTCGCTGTACGGCCACTTCGGACAGGGCTGCGTGCACACGCGCATCCCGTTCGGCCTGCGCACCGCCGAAGGGGTCGCGCACTTCCACGAGTTCCTGCAGCAGGCGGCCGACCTCGTCGTGTCGTACGGCGGTTCGCTGTCCGGCGAGCACGGCGACGGGCAGGCGCGCGGCGAGCTGCTGCCGAAGATGTTCGGCGACCCGCTCGTCACCGCGTTCGGCAAGCTGAAGGCACTCTTCGACCCGGACGACCGGATGAACCCCGGCAAGGTGGTCGCGCCCCACCGCGCCGACGAGAACCTGCGGTTGGGCCCCGAGTGGCGCCCACGCGACGACTCCGACGCCCGCTTCGGCTACCCCGAGGACGACCACTCCTTCAACCAGGCCGTCATGCGGTGTGTCGGCATCGGCAACTGCCGTACCCACCAGGGCGGCGTGATGTGCCCCTCGTACCGGGCGACCGGCGAGGAGGAGCATTCCACCCGCGGCCGGGCGCGACTGCTGTTCGAGATGATCGGCGGCCACAAGGACTCGCCGGTGTCCGACGGCTGGCGCTCGAAAGAGGTCAAGGACGCGCTGGACCTCTGCCTGGCCTGCAAGGGCTGCAAGTCCGACTGCCCGGTGGGCGTCGACATGGCCACCTACAAGGCCGAGTTCCTCTCCCACCACTACGAGGGCCGGCTGCGTCCGCTCGCGCACTATGCCCTGGGCTGGCTGCCGTTGTGGGCACGCGCCGCCCAGATCGCCCCGCGCGCGGTCAACACGCTGCTGCACGCCCCGGGCATCGCCGCGCTCGGCAAGCGGCTCGCCGGAGTCGCCGACCGCGACGCCCCGTTGTTCGCCCCGCAGTCGTTCACGCAGTGGTGGCAGGACCGGAACATGCCGGAGCCCGATCCGTCCGACCCGCGCACCGTCGTGATCTGGCCGGACACCTTCAGCACCTACTTCCACCCGTCCGTCGCCAGGTCGGCGGTGCGGGTGCTGGAAGACGCCGGCTTCCACGTCGCCGTGCCCCAGCAGTCCGTGTGCTGCGGCCTCACCTGGATCTCCACCGGTCAACTGGGCGCCGCCGAGCGCATCCTCAAACGCACCGTGCAGGTGCTGCGGCCGTGGATCGAGGCCGGCACGCCGATCGTCGGCCTCGAACCGTCGTGCACGGCCGTCTTCCGCGCCGACGCACCGGAGCTGATGCCCGACGACCAGGACATCCAGCGCCTCTCCGGGCAGTTCCTGACGTTCTCCGAACTGCTGCTGAACCACGCGCCGGACGGCTGGTCGCCGCCCTCCCTGACCCGGGCCGCCACCGTGCAGACGCACTGCCACCAGCACGCCGTCACCAAGTTCGACGCCGACCGCGAACTGATGCGCCGCGCCGGCATCGACGCCGACGTGCTCGACGAGGGCTGCTGCGGCCTGGCCGGCAACTTCGGGTTCGAACGCGGCCACGGAGAACTCTCCATGGCCATCGGGGAGCTGGGCGTGCTCCCGGCGGTCCGCGAGGCCGCGCCGAGCGCGATGGTGATCGCCGACGGCTTCAGCTGCCGCACCCAGATCGAGCAGGGCGGCACCGGCCGCCGCGCCCTGCATCTCGCCGAAGTCCTCGCGATCGGCCTCGACGGGCCCGCACCCGCCGACCACCCCGAGAAGGCGGCCGACCGCCCGCCGGAACCGTCCGCCCTGCGCACCCGCCTCACCACGGCCGGCGTGGCCCTGGCGGCGGCGGGCTCGACCGCGGGCGGCGCCTACCTGGCCCTGCGCAAGCTCCGGCGCTGACGAGGTGCCGGCCGTCGTGAACCCACAGCGCCACCTCCCGCCATCAGCCGAACCGACCGCGTGACCGCCCCGGACGCGGCGCAGAGAAAGGAACTTCCGTGTCGATCAAGGTTTCCGACTATATCTTGCAGCGCCTGCGCGAATGGGGCGTCGAGCAGGTCTTCGCCTACGCGGGCGACGGCATCAACGGCCTGCTCGCCGCATGGGGCCGGGCCGAGGACAAGCCCCGCTTCATCCAGGCACGGCACGAGGAGATGGCGGCCTTCGAAGCCGTCGGCTACGCCAAGTTCTCCGGCAAGGTCGGCGTCTGCGCGGCGACCTCCGGACCGGGCGCCATCCACCTGCTCAACGGCCTGTACGACGCCAAGCTCGACCACGTGCCGGTGGTCGCCATCGTCGGACAGACCAACCGCAGCGCCATGGGCGGCAGTTACCAGCAGGAAGTGGACCTGGCGAGCCTCTACAAGGACGTCGCCTCCGAGTTCTGCGAGACCGTGACCGTCCCCGAGCAGCTGCCGAACGTGCTCGACCGGGCGATCCGCACCGCGTACGCGCGGCACACCGTCACCGCGATCATCATCCCCGCCGACGTCCAGGAGCTGGACTACAGCCCGCCGACGCACGCGTTCAAGATGGTCCCCTCCAGCCTGGGCATGGCCGACTACGCGCCGGAGCCGGCGGACGCCGACCTGCACCGCGCGGCCGAGGTGCTGAACGCGGGGGAGAAGGTCGCGATCCTGGTCGGCCAGGGTGCGCGTGGCGCGCGCGCCGAGGTCGAGCAGGCCGCCGACACCCTCGGCGCCGGTGTGGCCAAGGCCCTGCTGGGCAAGGACGTCCTGCCGGACGACCTGCCCTATGTGACCGGTTCCATCGGACTGCTCGGCACCCGCGCCTCGTACGAGATGATGCGCGACTGCGACACCCTGCTGGTGATCGGTTCCAGCTTCCCGTACACCCAGTTCCTGCCGGAGTTCGGGCAGGCCCGCGCGGTGCAGATCGACGCCGACCCGTTCATGATCGGCATGCGCTACCCGTTCGAGGTCAACCTGGTCGGCGACGCCGCCGCCACCCTCAAGCGCCTGCTGCCGAAGCTGAAGGCCAAGAAGCACGGCGGGTGGCGCAAGGAGATCGAGAAGAACACCGCGCGCTGGTGGGAGGTCATGCAGCGCCGGGCGTCCGTGGACGCCGACCCGATCAACCCCGAGTACGTGGTGCACGCGCTCGACGAACTGCTGCCCCAGGACATCATCCTGGCCGCCGACTCCGGGTCCGCCGCCAACTGGTACGCCCGGCACCTGCGGTTCCGGGGCGCCATGCGCGGCTCGCTGTCGGGCACGCTCGCGACGATGGGTCCGGGCGTCCCGTACGTCATCGGGGCGAAGTTCGCCCACCCCGACCGGCCCGCTCTGGCCATCGTGGGCGACGGCGCCATGCAGATGAACGGCATGGGCGAGCTGGTCACCGCGGCCAAGTACTGGCGGGACTGGAAGGACCCGCGGATGATCGTCGCGGTGCTCAACAACCAGGACCTCAACCAGGTCACCTGGGAGATGCGGGCCATGGAGGGCGCCCCGCAGTTCCTGCCCTCGCAGGGCATCCCCGACGTGCCCTACGCCGACTTCGCCCGCTCCATCGGCCTGGGCGGCGTGCGGGTCGAGGAGCCCGGCGCGGTCCAGAGCGCCTGGAAGCAGGCGCTCTCCGCCGACCGGCCGTTCGTCATCGACTTCCGCACCGACCCGGCCGTGCCGCCCATCCCGCCGCACGCCACCTGGGACCAGATCGAGGCGGCCGCCTCGGCCGTGCTCCAGGGCGACCCGGACACGGCGGGCATGGTCCGGCAGGGCGTGAAGGCGAAGATCCAGGAGATGCTGCCGGGGCACC
The DNA here is from genome assembly GCF_019890725.1 of Actinacidiphila acidipaludis. Lineage (GTDB taxonomy): Bacteria > Actinomycetota > Actinomycetes > Streptomycetales > Streptomycetaceae > Actinacidiphila > Actinacidiphila acidipaludis. The sequence goes on along the minus strand of NZ_JAINZZ010000066.1, from coordinate 29,391 downwards.
GCCACCGCGACGACCGGCCCGGCGCCGGGGACGAGGCGTGACCGGCGATCACGCACCGGCGGACGCGGGCCCGCCCGTCACATCCGTCACGACGGCCATCTACACCGTGCCCACGGACTCCCCGGAGGCCGACGGCACGCTGTCCTGGGACGCCACCACGCTGGTGACCGTGCGGGCCGAGGCCGGTGGGACCACCGGCCTCGGCTGGACCTACGGCTCACCGGCCGCGGCCCGGGTCGTCGAGGCGCACCTGGCGTCCGTCGTCACCGGCCGCTCCGCCTGGGACGTGCCGGCCGCCAACGAGGCGATGACCCGGACCGTGCGCAACGCCGCACGGCCGGGCATCGCCGGGCACGCCGTCTCGGCCGTCGACATCGCCCTGTGGGACCTCAAGGCGCGCCTGCTGGACATGCCACTGGTGCACCTGCTGGGCGCGGCCCGCGACGAGGTCCCGGTCTACGGCAGCGGCGGCTTCACCACCTACGACGAGCGGCAGCAGGACCGCCAACTGCGCTTCTGGGCCGAGGAGTCGGGTATCCCGCGGGTGAAGATCAAGATCGGCGAGTCCTGGGGGCAGGCGGAGGAGCGGGACCGGCGCCGGATCACCGCGGCCCGCCGCTCCATCGGAGACAGTGCGGCTCTCTTCGTCGACGCCAACGGCGGCTACAGCGCCAAGCAGGCGATCCGGCTCGGTCGCCACCTGGACGCGGAGAACGTGACGTGGCTGGAGGAGCCGGTGTCGTCCGACGACCTGGCCGGCCTCGCCCGCGTACGGGACGGCATCCACGCGGACGTGACCGCCGGCGAGTACGGCTACACCCTGTCGTACTTCGAGCAGATGCTGGCCGCGGAGGCCGTGGACTGCCTCCAGGCGGACGTCACCCGCTGCGGCGGCGTCACGGTGTGGCTGCGCGCGGCGGCTCTGGCCGAGGCGCGCGGCCTGCAGATCTCCGGCCACTGCGCCCCCCACCTGCACGCCCACGCGGCGGCCGCGGTGCCGAACCTGCGCCACCTGGAGTGGTTCCACGACCACGTCCACATCGAGAACCTGCTGTTCGACGGCACGCTGGACCCGGCCGGCGGCGTGATCCGCCCCGGCGCCGGAGGTGCGCCGGGCCACGGCCTGGAACTGCGCGCCGACGTGGCGGCGAAGTACCGCGAGAGCTGAACGCGGGAGCAGCCGTCCGGCCACCTCGGGCGAGACGGCGGCAGGTGGCACGCTGCAGCGCGGCCAGGGGTCGCCCCTGACGCGGGTACCCTCACGGCCGCCCAGGGCGCCCCGTCAGGGTTTCCCCCGTCCCCACCAGGGCAGCCGCCTGGCATGGATCACTCCGAGGCGCCGGTACTCGAGGCTCTCGCTGCCTACTGGGCAGACCGGCAGTTGCCGTTCACACCGCCAGGACACAAGCAGGGGCTGGGGGCCGACCCCCGCGTCAGAGAGGTGCTGGGGGACGCGGTGTTCCACGCCGACGTCCTCGCCACGGCCGGCCTGGACGACCGCACGTCGTCCAACCACGTGCTGGAACGCGCCCAGGAACTGATGGCGGACGCGGTCGGCGCCGAGCACACGTTCTTCTCCACCTGCGGCAGTTCGCTGTCCGTCAAGGCCGCCATGCTCTCGGCGGCCGGGCCGCACGAGAAGCTGCTCGTAGGGCGCGACGCGCACAAGGCAGTGGTCTCCGGACTGATCCTCGCCGGGATCCGGCCGGTCTGGGTCGACCCGCAGTGGGACCCCGAGCGTCATCTGGCCCATCCGCCGGCGCCGGAGACCTACCGCAAGGCGTTCGCCCAGCACCCCGACGCCCGCGGCGCCCTCGTGACCAGCCCGACCCCCTACGGCACCTGCGCGGACCTCCGGGCCATCACCGAGGTCTGTCACGAGCACGGCGTCCCCGTCATCGTCGACGAGGCATGGGGCGCCCATCTGCCCTTCCATCCCGACCTGCCCGCCTGGGCGATGAACGCCGGCGCCGACGTCTGCGTGACGTCGGTGCACAAGATGGGCTCGGGGCTGGAACAGGGCTCGGTCTTCCACCTGCAGGGCGATCTGATCACCCCCGAGACGCTGGCGTCACGGGCCGATCTGCTCGGCACCACCAGCCCCTCAGTGCTGCTCTACGCCGCCCTCGACGGCTGGCGGCGGCAGATGGCCGAGCACGGCCACGAGCTGTACGCCCGGGCGCTGAAGCTGGCGGGGGAGGTCCGCGGCCGTATCGAGGCCATCGACGGCCTGCACGTCCACGGCCGCGAGGACTTCTGCGGCCCGGACCGCGCCTACGACATGGACCCCCTCCAGGTCTTCATCGACCTCACCGCGCTGCACGTCGCCGGGTACGACGCGGCCGACTGGCTGAGCGAACACCACCGGATCAACCTGCACGTCGCCGACCACCGCAGGATCAGCGCGCAGCTCACCCACGCCGACACCGACGAGTCCACCGGGCGCCTGATCGCCGCGCTGGAGGACCTGACCCGGCACGCGGGCCGGCTGCGGCCCGCGCCCGGGGTCGACGTGCCCGGCCCGGACGGTCTGCGGCTCGACCAGGTGTGCCTGCCCCGCGACGCCTTCTTCGGCCCGGTGGAGGTCGTGCCCTGGGACCAGGCCGAGGGCCGGGTGGCCGCCGAGGTCCTCACCCCGTACCCGCCCGGCATCCCGGCGGCGCTGCCCGGCGAGCGCCTCAACGCGGCCGTGCTGCGGTACCTCCGGAGCGGCGTGGAGGCCGGCATGGTCGTGCCCGACGCCGCGGACCCCGAGGTGAAGACCCTCCGGGTGATGGCGGAGACGCCCGGCGAGTGAGGCCGCCAGGGCGCGGACGCGGCCGCTTGCCGAGACCACGGAAGGGCCCGCCCACCGGATCCGGTGCGCGGGCCCTTCGTGTTGTTCAGGTGCGTCCGACGGTTGCCCCGGGCTGCAGACCCACGGCCGCCGCCCGTCAGGGCGCGGTGATGATCGCGTTCTCCGTCTCGCGCAGGAAATCGTCGAGATCCTTCGGCGACCGGGACGTCACGAGGGTCCAGCCCCCGGTGTTGTCGCTGACCACCGACTGGTCGAGCCACTCCCCACCGGCGTTGACGATGTCGGTGTGCACCGACGGATACGAGGTGAGGGTCTTGCCGCGGACGGCGCCGGCCTCGACCAGCGTCCAGGGCCCGTGGCAGATCGCCGCGACCGGGCGCTCCGACTCCGCGAACGTCCGGACGAGCTCGACCGCCTTCTCGTTCTGCCGCAGGTTGTCGGCGTTGATCGTGCCGCCGGGGATGAGCAGCAGGTCGTACGTCGAGGCGTCGGCCTGATCCAGAGTTGTCGTGGGGTGCACCTTCTTGCCGGGGTCCTTGTCGCCCACCAGCGTCTGCACCGGCTCGTCGGAGACGGCAGCCACATCGACGGTGGCGCCGTTGTCCCGGAGGTGGTCGACGGGGACGACGAGTTCGTCCTGCTCCACCCCGTAGTTGCTGACGATGGCGAGGACGCTGCGGCCCTTCAGGTCGTTCGCTCCCATGGTGATGCCTCTCGGGCAGAAGTCCTTCCGCCGGGACGCGCTCGTCACGGACGGGTCGCGCCCGGCGTCTCGTTCTCACCCCACGGCTGCCCGGCCCCCGAACAGGGAAACCCGGCCGTCCGCGACCCCGATGGTGGCGCACCGGTGGCCGGGGGACACGTAGCGCGATGGGGTGGGAGTCAGGCACGGATCGGCGGGTAGTCGCGCTCAAGGGGGCCGTCCTGAAGAGAGGGAGAACCGTCATGCCTGCAGGATCCAGCCCCAAGCGGGAACGCCAGTACGAGCACGTCAAGGACAGTGCGAAGGACCGCGGAGCCTCCGAGGGCCGCGCCAAGGAGATCGCGGCGCGGACCGTCAACAAGGAGCGCGCGCGCTCCGGTGAGTCGCGCACCTCCAGCCGCACGTCCACCAAGGACCCCAAGTCCGCCTCGCAGCGGGGCGGCGAGCGCTCGCACAGCGGCGCCCAGGGGCCCACGAAGGACCAGCTGTACGAGGAGGCCAAGAAGAAGAACATCGAAGGCCGCTCCAGCATGAGCAAGCAGGAACTCCGCAAGGCCCTCGGCCGCTGAACACCGCCGGCTCCGGCGGGCGGGGCGCTCCCGGAAGGGCCGACCAGGAGGTCATCAGGTGAATGTGGCAGACGCTCTCGGTCGCTGGCCGGCGTGGCGGCAGGTGACCGGCAGGGACAAACTCGGCCGGGGCGAGGCGGTGATGTCGCCGTACACCAGATCCCTGGCGCCGCGCACCGCGACCGCCGACCGCGTCGTGAAGTCCATCTGCCCGTACTGCGCGGTCGGTTGCGGCCAGAACGTCTACGTGAAGGACGAGAAGGTCGTCCAGGTCGAGGGTGACCCCGACTCGCCGGTCAGCCGGGGCCGGCTGTGCCCGAAGGGCTCGGCCACCCTCCAGCTCACCACCGGTGACGCCCGCCGCCACCAGGTTCTGTACCGCAGGCCGCACGCGCGCGAGTGGGAGCCGCTGGACCTGGAGACGGCGATGGACATGGTCGCCGACCGGGTGGTGCGCACCCGCCGTGAGGGCTGGCAGGACGAGTACGAGGGCAAGCGGGTCAACCGCACGATGGGCATCGCCAGCCTCGGCGGGGCGACGCTCGACAACGAGGAGAACTACCTCATCAAGAAGCTGCTGACCGGCCTCGGCGTGGTGCAGGTGGAGAACCAGGCGCGGGTGTGCCACAGCGCCACCGTCGCCGGGCTCGGCACGTCGTTCGGCCGCGGCGGCGCCACGACGTTCATGCAGGACCTGCAGAACTCCGACTGCATCGTCATCCAGGGCTCCAACTACGCCGAGGCCCATCCGGTCGGCTTCCAGTGGGTCACCGAGGCCAAGGCGCGCGGCGCGACGGTCATCCACGTCGACCCGCGGTTCACCCGTACCAGCGCGCTGGCCGACCTCCACGTACCGCTGCGGGCCGGCAGCGACATCGCCTTCCTCGGCGCGATCATCAACCACGTGCTGACCGAGGGGAAGGAGTTCCGCGACTACGTCCTCCACTACACCAACGCATCCTTTTTGCTGCGCGAGGAGTTCCGCGACACCGAGGACCTGGACGGCGTCTTCTCCGGTCTCCATGAGGACGAGCGGCACTACGACCCCTCCACCTGGGAGTACGCGGGTACCGAGGTGAACGCCGCGTCCGGGGAGCGGGAGAGCACGGGGACCCCGTACGAGCCCTCCGTCTCGCAGGCCGGCGGGTCGGAGTCCCACGGCTCCGGCGGCGCCAGCGTGGCACCCGATCCCGAGCGCGACCTCACACTGCAGCACCCGCGCTGCGTCTACCAGGTGCTCAAGCGGCACTTCGCCCGTTACACCCCCGAGGTGGTCGAGCGCACCTGCGGCGTGCGGCCGGAGCTGTTCCGCAAGGTGTGCGACGCGCTGACCGAGAACTCCGGTCCCGACCGGACCTCGGCGATCTGCTACGCGGTGGGCTGGACGCAGCACACCGTCGGCGCGCAGTACATCAGGACCGCGTCCATCCTCCAGCTGCTGCTGGGCAACATCGGCCGGCCCGGCGGCGGCATCCAGGCGCTGCGCGGCCACGCCAGCATCCAGGGGTCCAGCGACATCCCCACCCTGTTCAACCTGCTGCCCGGGTATCTGCCGATGCCGCACGCGCACCGGGACGAGAACCTGGACGGTTTCGTCGAGACCATCAAGACCGAGAAGGGCTTCTGGGCCGAGGCGCGCTCCTACCTGGTCAGCCTGCTCAAGGCGTACTACGGCGACGCGGCGACCGCGGAGAACGACTTCTGCTTCGACCACCTGCCGATGCTGACCGGTTCGCACAGCACGTACGAGACCGTGCTCGCCCAGCTCGCAGGCCACTGCAAGGGCTACTTCCTGATGGGGGAGAACCCGGCGGTCGGCTCGGCCAACACCCGCCTCCAGCGGCTCGGCATGGCCAACCTCGAATGGCTGGTGGTCCGCGACTTCTCGCTCATCGAGTCCGCGACCTGGTGGCAGGACGGACCCGAGATCGAGACGGGAGAGCTGCGCACCGAGGACATCGGAACCGAGGTGTTCTTCTTCCCGGCCGCGTCGCACACCGAGAAGTCCGGCTCGTTCACCAACACCAACCGCTGGCTGCAGTGGCACCACACCGCCGTCGAACCCCAGGGCGACGCCCGCAGCGACCTGTGGTTCATGTACCACCTCGGGCGGCGGATCCGGGAGCGCCTGGCCGGGTCGGACGATCCGCGCGACCGCCAGTTCCTCGACCTCGCCTGGGACTACCCGGTCGAGGGGCCGCTTCGGGAGCCGTCGGCGGAGGCCGTACTCGCGGAGATCAACGGTTTCGGTCCCGACGGCCGGCATCTGTCGGCGTACACCGAATTGAAGGACGACGGGTCGACCTCCTGCGGCTGCTGGATCTACTGCGGGGTCTACGCCGACGGCGTCAACCAGGCCGCCCGGCGCAAGCCGCACACCGAACAGAACTGGGTCGCCGCCGAATGGGCGTGGGCGTGGCCGGCCAACCGCCGCATCATGTACAACCGCGCCTCCGCCGATCCCGAGGGCAAGCCCTGGAGCGAGCGCAAGGCCTATGTGTGGTGGGACCCCGAAACCGGCACGTGGACCGGGCACGACGTCCCCGACTTCGTGCCCGACCTGGCACCCGGAACGGTGCCGCCGGACGACGCCACCGGCCCGGCGGCGCTGTGCGGAGACGACCCGTTCATCATGCAGGCCGACGGCAAGGGCTGGTTGTTCGCCCCCGCGGGCCTGGTCGACGGGCCGCTGCCCACGCACTACGAACCGCAGGACTCTCCGGTGCGCAATCCGCTCTACGCCGACCACCAGCGCAACCCGGTGCGGCAGATCTTCTCCCGTGAGGGCAACCGCTACCACCCGCAGGGCGGTGAACCCGGCGCGGACGTCTTCCCGTTCGTGGTCACCACCTACCGGCTCACCGAGCACTTCACCGCCGGCGGCATGACCCGCTGGTCCCCCTATCTGGCGGAACTGCAGCCCGAGTTGTTCTGCGAGGTCTCGCCGGAGCTCGCCGAGCTGCGCGGCCTGGAACACGCCGGGTGGGCGACGCTGGTCACCGCACGCGGCGCTATCGAGGCCCGCGTGCTGGTGACCGAGCGCCTGGCGCCGCTGCACCTGGACGGCCACACCGTCCACCAGATCGGCCTGCCGTACCACTTCGGGCCCAACGGCCTGGTCACCGGCGACGCCGCCAACGAACTGGCGGCGATCGCCCTCGACCCCAACGTGCACATCCAGGAGGTGAAGGCGCTGAGTGCCGACATCAGGCCGGGCCGCCGCCCCCGCGGAGCCGCCCTGCCGGGCTTCCTGGCCGACTACCGGCGCAGGGCCGGTATCACCGAGCAGACCGGGATGGAGGTGTGAGCGTGGACCGGTCCGCGGACCTGCTGTACGGCCCGGAGCCCGACCCGGCCGGGGACGCCGGCCATCCCGATCCGCCGCCGCGCGTGGGGTTCTTCACCGACACCACGGTGTGCATCGGCTGCAAGGCCTGCGAAGTGGCGTGCAAGGAGTGGAACGCCATCCCCGAGGACGGTCTGTCGCTGACCGGGATGTCCTACGACAACACCGGCGGCCTGGGCGCTTCCACCTGGCGGCACGTCGCCTTCATCGAGCAGAGCCGGCCGGTCGCCGCGCCCGCGGCCGGAGGGCCGTCCCCCGACGGGCACGAAGGACACGGCCATTCCCCCCACGGGCACGCCGGTCAGGAGCCGGCCGGGTCCGCGGGCACAGCCGTCGAGGCCGCGCCCGTCGCGGGCGGGCCGCCGGCTCCCGACGGCCGCACCGAACTGCGCTGGCTGATGTCGTCCGACGTGTGCAAGCACTGCACGCATGCGGCCTGCCTGGACGTCTGCCCGACCGGCGCCCTGTTCCGCACGGAGTTCGGCACGGTCGTGGTGCAGGAGGACGTCTGTAACGGATGCGGCTACTGCGTGCCCGCCTGCCCGTACGGCGTCATCGAGCAACGGCCGGACGACGGCCGGGCGTTCAAGTGCACCATGTGCTACGACCGGCTCGGCGACGGCATGGAGCCGGCCTGCGCCAAGGCGTGCCCGACCGACTCGATCCAGTTCGGCCCGCTGGACGAACTGCGGGAGCGGGCGGCGCTGCGCGTCGAGCAGCTCCACGACCTGGGCGTGCCCGAGGCCCGGCTGTACGGCCACGACCCGGACGACGGCGTCGGCGGTGACGGCGCCTTCTTCCTGCTCATGGACGAACCCGAGGTCTACGGCCTGCCACCGGACCCGGTGGTCACCACCCGCGACCTGCCCGACATGTGGCGGCACGCGGCCCGCGCGGCCGTCGGCCTGCTGGGCGCCGCCGCCCTGGCGTTCGCCGCGACCGCGACCGGGAAGGGACCGCGATGAGCTCCTCCGACGTCACGCGCCACGGCATCACGGGCGAGCGGCCCGGGCGCGAAGCGCCGCCGATGCGGAGGGGCCGCCGACGGCGCGGCTCCGGGGGAGAGCGGCTCATGGTCGACCGGGCCGAGTTCTCCTCGTACTACGGCCGGCCGGTGATCAAGGCGCCATCGTGGTCCGCGCAGGACATCGCCGGCTACTTCTTCCTCGGCGGGCTGGCCGGCGCCGGTTCGGTCCTCGCCGCCGGCGCCCAGCTGACCGGCCGCCCCGGCATGGCCCGGGTCCTCAAGACGACCTCGGCGCTCGCCATCGCCGGTTCCGGGGCCCTGCTGGTGCACGACCTCGGGCGCCCGTCGCGGTTCGCCAACATGCTGCGGGTGTTCAAGCCGACGTCACCCATGAGCGTCGGCTCGTGGCTGCTCACCGGCTACGCGCCACTCGCCGGTCTGGCGGCCGTTCTCAACCGTGCGGGCCGGCTGCCGCGCGTCGGCGCCGCGGCCACGGCCGGGGCAGCCGTGGTGGGACCCGCCATCGCGACCTACACCGCCGTGCTGGCCGCCGACACCGCCGTACCGGCCTGGCACGACGCCTACCGTGAACTGCCCGCCGTCTTCGCGGCGTCGGCGCTCACCGCGGCGTCCGGTGCGGCTCTGCTGGGCTCGCCCTACTCCGAGACCGGGCCGGCGCGCGCCGCCGCCCTGCTGGCCACGACGACCGAACTCGCCCTGGTGCGCGGCATGCGCAAGCGGCTCGGGCCGGTCGCCGAGCCCTACGAACAGGGACGCGGCGGCCGCTGCATGCACGCCGCCGAGGTGCTGACGGGTGTCGGAGCCGCGGCCGCCGCCTGCTCGCCCTTCCTGCCGCCACCGGCGCGGCGGCCCACGGCGGCGGCGGCCGGCCTGGCGCTGCTCGCGGCCTCCGCCTGCACCCGGTTCGGCGTCTTCCACGCCGGAGTCGCCTCGGCCGAGGACCCCGTCTACACCGTGGGGCCGCAGCGCGAGCGGCTGGAGGAACGCCGGCGCGCCGCCGAGGCCGCGGCCAAGAACGGCGGCACGTCCCCGGGCGCCGATCCGTCCGTACCGCCGTCCGGGGGCGATACCGCCGGCTGACGATTGCGCCCGCGGAGGCTGGGCACCCGCTCACCGGCGTCCCCCGCCGTCCGGCCCCGCCACACCCGAGCTGCCCGGGGTGTGGTGCCGTTCTGCCCCGCAGCAGCACCACGGACACGAAGCGCGCTGCGGCGGGAAGCGCCGCCCGTCCGTGGACGAACGACTCACATCGACCACCTGGAGCCGAAGTTGACCAGCAAAGAGCCGCAGCACGGCGAGATCCCCGGAGCGCCCGCCGCCGTACCGCCGCCGGTGGACGAACCGACCGAGCCGCGCGAGCCGCTCCCGCCGAAGCCCGACCAGCGTGCTCCCGAGACGGTCAGTCCGACGGGTCAGGCCACCGGCGCCCCGCCCGCGGCCGTGGCGCAGAGCGGCGCATACCTGACCACGGCGCACGGCACCCGGCTGCACGACACCGACCACTCACTGAAGGCCGGTCCCCGCGGGCCCGTGCTGCTGCAGGACCACCACCTGCGGGAGAAGATCACCCACTTCGACCACGAGCGGATCCCGGAGCGGGTCGTGCACGCCCGCGGGTCCGCCGCCCACGGCGTGTTCGAGTCGTACGGGACCGCGGCCCGCATCACCCGCGCCGCGTTCCTCGCCGAAGGCGTCCGGACCCCGGTGTTCGTGCGCTTCTCCACGGTCCTCGGCTCGCGCGGATCGGCGGACACCGTGCGCGACACGCGCGGCTTCGCGACGAAGTTCTACACCGACGAGGGCGTGTTCGACCTCGTCGGCAACAACATCCCGGTGTTCTTCATCCAGGACGCCATCAAGTTCCCCGACGTGGTGCACGCCGCCAAGCCGCAGCCCGACCGGGAGATCCCGCAGGCGCAGAGCGCCCACGACACCTTCTGGGACTTCGTCACCCTGCACACCGAGGCGACGTTCCACACCCTCTGGAACATGTCCGACCGCGGCATCCCCCGCTCGCTGCGGATGATGGAGGGCTTCGGCGTCCACACCTTCCGGCTGGTCGACGCCGAGGGCGGCACCACCCTGGTGAAGTTCCACTGGAAACCGAAGCTCGGGGTGCACTCGCTGGTCTGGGAGGAGGCGCAGATCGCCGCGGGCGTCGACCCCGACTTCCACCGCCGGGATCTCGCCGACGCCATCGAGGCGGGCGCGCACCCGCAGTGGGAACTCGGCGTGCAGACCTTCCCCGACACCGAGGACCAGATGTTCCAGGGGATCGACCTGCTCGACCCCACCAAGATCGTCCCCGAGGAACTGGCCCCCGTGCAGCCGATCGGTCTGCTCACGCTCGACGCCAACCCGTCGAACTTCTTCGCCGAGACCGAGCAGGTCGCCTTCCATGTGGGCCACCTCGTCCCCGGCATCGACGTCACCAACGACGCGCTGATGCAGGGCCGCCTCTTCTCCTACGTCGACACGCAGATCACGCGGCTCGGCGGCCCCAACTTCCCGCAGCTGCCCATCAACCGCACGCACGCGCCGGTCAACGACATGCTCCGCGACGGAATGCACCAGACCGCCGTGCACCGCGGGGTGGCGCCCTACCGCCCCAACTCCCTCGACGGCGGCTGCCCGTTCGTCGCCGGCGCCGGCGACGGCGCCTACATCGAGTCGCCGGTGCCCGTGCCGGAGTCGCGCAAGGTGCGCGACGCGGCGGCGTCCTTCGACGACCACTTCAGCCAGGCGCGCCTGTTCTGGCTGAGCATGAGTGAGCCCGAGCGCGAGCACATCGCCGCCGCCTACTCCTTCGAGCTGGGCAAGTGCTACGAGAAGGCGATCAAGGAGCGCGGCCTGAGGGTGCTCGCCAACATCGACGGCGAGCTCTGCCGGACGGTCGCCGAGGCCCTGGGACTGCCCGCGCCCGAGCCCACGGTCGAACTGGCGGACCCGCAGCCCAGCCCGGCGCTGTCCCAGGTCGGCCGGACCTGGCCGCTCGACGGGCGGATCGTGGGCATCGTGGTACCGGACGCCGGCAAGGACGTCGCGGACGCGCGGCAGGCCGTGCTCGACATGGACATGGTGCCGCTGGTCGTGGCCCCCACCGGTGGCGACGGGGTGCAGCGGACCTACGCCACGGCGCGTTCCATCGAGTTCGACGCCCTCCTGCTGGCCGGCTCCCCGTCCGGCGACGCCCCTGTCGACGCGCGGCTGCTGACGCTGGTCGGCGAGGCGTACCGGCACGGCAAGGCGCTGGGCGCCTACGACGGCGGCGACGCCCTCCTGGCGGCGGCCGGCGCCCAGACGTCCTCGGCGGGCGTCATCAGCGGCGACAGCGGAACCGGGGTCCTGGGGCAGGTCGCCGAACTGCTGGGCAGCCACCGGGTCTGGGACCGCTTCTCGGCGCACCCCGGCGTCTGAGTCCCCGGCCCACCGAAGCGCAAGTGCGATGCGAGTGAGGCGACAACCTGATCATGCGAGGTGATGACCGTGCCGGAACCTGACACCGCGGACGCTCCCGGTGCCGTCCTGTTCGACGTGGACGGCACCCTGATGGACACCGTCTATCTGCACACCGTGGCCTGGTGGGAGGCGTTCCGCCAGAACGGGCACTCGGTGACGATGGCGAGGATCCACCGCTGCATCGGCATGGGCGGCGACCATCTGCTCGACGAACTGCTCGGTGAGGACCGGGACGAGGAGGAGAGCGCGGCGGCGAAGGCCGCCCATGACGCTCTGTACGCGCAGTACTGGACGCGGCTGGTGCCGCTGCCCGGCGCGCGCGATCTGCTGCGGGCGTGCGCGGAACGCGGCTGGCGGGTGGTGCTCGCCTCCTCGGCCTCCGGGCCCGAGGCGGACGTGATGGTCCGGGCGCTCGACGCGGACGACGCGATCGCGGCGGTGACCACCGCCGAGGACGTGTCCGCCAGCAAACCGTCCCCCGACATCGTCCACCAGGCACTGGAGCGGGCGGGTGTGCCCGCGGAGCGGGCGGTCTTCGTCGGGGACGCGGTCTGGGACGTGGAGGCGGCCGGCCGTGCGAAGGTGCCCTGCCTGGCGCTGCTGACCGGTGGCTGGTGCCGCGACGAGCTCGCCGGCGCCGGCGCCAAGGCGGTCTACGAGTCCCCGGCCGACCTGCTGAGGCACCTCGGCGAGAGCCTGCTGGACCGGCCTCCCGGCGACACAGCGTGACCGCCGCGGGGCCGGGTCGTCCGGCCCGCGGGGGGCCGCTGGGGCAGGAGCGTCGGGAGTCCACTCAACCGGGCGGGTTTGAAAGCGGGTTGAGTGGCAAGTCGCCTCGCGGAGTCGTTCGGAATGCGCGGCTCCGCAAAGGGTTCCAAAGGGTTCCAATCGGGCCACCAGCGGAAACGCGGGAGAGGAGTGCCGGAATGCCGACTGCAGACGAGGTTGAGCCCGTCCGGTTGAGCACAGTCGGACTGGTGGACGTCAGCGAGGAGTCGATGGCGTTGCTTCCCACCGATCTCGTCTACCAGCCCTCCGATCCCCTCGCCGTGACGATGGTGCTGCGTGGCCCCGACGGCGAGGACGTGCGCTGGACCTTCGCCTGGGACCTCCTGACGGCGGGTCTGCTGGGCCCCGCGGGGGAGGGCGACGTACGGGTCAGCCCGACCACCGAGGGGTTCCACGGCGTCGAGGTGGCCCTCGCTCCCTCGTTCGGCGTACGCGTCCGGCTACCCGACCAGGAGGTGGCCGCCTTCGTGCGGGCGCTGCGGGTCCGCCAGGGGTGCGACGCCGACCAGGTCGCCGGCGCCCTGGACGCCGAACTCGAGCTCATCATGACCGGAGCCTGAACCCGGGCCCGCACCGGCTTCGCAGCGGTGCCGCGTTCAGCGCACCAGCCCGGCGGCCACCCGCAGATCCGCGACGAGTCCGGCGTAGGCGGCCTCCCGGTCATCCGACCTGAGCACGGACGAGGGGTGCACGGTCGGCACCACCTGGGTGCGGATTCCCGCGTGCCCGTCGGAGGCGTGGTCCGTGCCGTCGCCCGGCACCGCATCCGGCTCCACGGGACCGATCGTGCCGTCGGCGGCCACCGCGCACGCCTGCACCGCACCGCGGTCCTTCGTCACCCGGAACGAGGAGCCCAGCAGGGCGCGTCCGGCGGTCGCGCCGAGAGCGACGACCACCTCGGGTTCGACCAGCCGCAGTTCGGCGGACAGCCACGGCCGGCACGCCGTCATCTCCCGCAGCGACGGCGGCTTGTGGATCCGCCGCTTGCCGGTGCGGGGCGCCAACTCGAACTTGAAGTGCTTGACCGCGTTGGTGACGTACGACGGTTCGTCGGCGAGACCCGCCTCCTCCATCGCCCGGTGCAGCAGCTGCCCGGCCGGACCGACGAAGGGCTTGCCCTGCCGGTCCTCCTGGTCGCCGGGCTCCTCGCCCACGAACATCAGCCGCGCGGACGCGTCGCCCTCCCCGAACACGGTCTGGGTGGCCGGGCCGAACAGCGGGCAGCCCCGGCAGTCCGCGGCGGCCCTGCGGTGCGCGGGGATGCGTCCCCGCGCGGGCAGGAACGGCGTGGCGTCGTAGCCGGATCCGTCGCTGGGGCCCTCTGCTCCGGCCGGCGGTTCGGCGTTCTTCCGGGCTGGCATCGCACCTCCTGATCGGTCGCCTTTGCTCGGCTGCCTGCTGAACGACCGTCTCAGCCGCCGGCCAGGGATCGCTGGAGGCGGGTGAGCAGGGCGTTCACCGGGGGCCGGTGCAGCGCCGCGCGGGCGGCGTTGGCGCCGGGACCGCCGTGCACCGCACCTCCGGGGTGCGCGGAGGCCGACGCGAGGAACAGCCCGCGCACCGGGGTCTCCGGCCGGCCCGTGCCCGGGATCGGCCGGAACACCAGTTGCTGGTGGATCGCCGTGGTGCCGGCGTTGATCGCGCCGCCCTGCAGGCTCGCGTCGCGGTTCTCCAGCGTGGGCGGGGCGAGGATGCGGCGACGCCGGATCAGGGCGCGGAAGCCGGGGGCGTAGCGCTCGACCTGGGCCTCGACGCGGTCGGCCATCGCGTTCTGCTCGTGGTCGTTCCACGCGCCGGTGAGACCGTCGCCGCCCGCGTCGCCGCTCACGATCTGCGGAACGTGCGTGTAGGCCCATGCCGCTTCCGTCCCGGCGGGGGAGCGGCTGGGGTCGGCGGTCGTCATCTGGCCGAACAGCGCGAACGGCCGGTCCGGGATCCGCCGGGTCGCGAGTTGCGCGGCGAACCTCGTCAACTCGTCCACGCTGTCGGCGAGATGGAGGGTACCGGCCTGCCGTGCGTCGGGGGCGGTCCACGGGACCGGGCCGTCGAGCGCCCAGTCCACCTTGAAGGTGGAGAAGTCCCACTGGAAATGGCGTAGTTGGCGCAGGACGGCAGGCGGCAGGTCCTCCGGGCGCAGCATGCGGCGATACAGCAGTGGGGCCGGGACGGCGGCGAGCACGGCCCGGCGGGCCGGGATCTCCTCGCCGGCGGCAGTCCGCACCGCGACCGCCCGGCCCGAGCGCACCACGATCTCGCTCACCGGTTCACCGCACCTGATCACTCCACCGCGGCGCTCCAGGCGTCCGGTCAGCGCCTTCGTCAACATGCCCGAGCCCCCGACCGGCACCGGGAACCCGACCGACTGGCCGAGCATGCACAGCAGCCAGCCGAACACCCCGCTGCCGGACGTCTCCGGAGCCAGGTCGGCGTGCAGGGCGTTGCCGGCGAGCAGTAGACGTCCGCCTTCTCCGCCGAACTGCTCCTCGCCCAGGCGCCGGGCCGGCAGCATCATCATCCGCGCGAACTCCAGTGAGGCGGCCGGTCGCAGTTCGGCCAGCGTCCGCAGTCCGCCGATCACCGGTGGGAAGGGGGTGAACAGGCACCTCAGCAGGTCGGCGTTGATTCGCTCCCACAGGGCGTGCCACTCCTGCCAGGCCGCACCGTCCCCGGTGGCGAAGGTGTCCAGGTTGACGCGGGTCTCGCGCAGGTCGCGGCTGAGCAGCGCGCTCCGCCCGTCGGGCAGCGGATGCGCGAGCACGTGGGGGGCGTGGCTCCAGCGCAGGCCCTCGTCCTCCAGGCGGAGATCCCGCAGGACAGGGGAGGCGGCAGCCAGGGGGTAGAACGAGCTGAAGACGTCGGTGACGAAGGCCGGGTCCACCGCGCGGTCGCTGCGGACCGCGCCGCCGGGCTCGTCCTGCGCCTCGAGCACCTCGACGCTCCAGCCGGCGTCGGTCAGGATGTTCGCGGCGACGAGGCCGTTGGGACCCGCGCCGATGACGACCGCGTCAGGCATCGCGCCCTCCCCGGGCGCCCTGACCGTCCTGACCGTCCTGCCCAGTGTGTGCGTCCTGGCCGGGTCGCTCGGGCGAGCGCTGCTCCACCACCTCGGCCAGCCGGCTCAGCATGCGGCGGTGCCGCAGTTGCAGCACAGCGTCGAGGGCGACGTTGTGCAGGACGCCGCCTGGGCCGGTCAGCGGGTGCTCGTCGACGATCACCAGGCTGTTCTCACCCCAGGGCTTGATCTCGATGTCGATCCTCGCGGTCCCGAGGCGCCCGCTGTCGACCTCGAGTGCGAGGTGGGACGGACGCTCCTCCTGGCGGACGGTCGTCCGGCCGGCGAGCGACAAGGACCCGATGCCGATCGTGTACTCCAGCGACGAGCCCTCGGCGGGCCAGTCGCCCTCACCGCCATGGGACGACTGGGTCCCGGCCACCCAATCCGCGTACAGCTCACGGTCGGAGAGCACCGCCCACACGTCGTCACGGGAGCGCTTGATGAGCTGATGGCGTACGGCCATGGGACACCTCCTGGAGGGCGGCGCGGCGGGCGCACCGACATGGTGCGGCTTTCCGCCCAGAGGGGCATGAAACGTCCGCTTCGCAACTGTGCACGTGACCTCGCCGGCGGGCAGCCGGCCTGGCATGAGGCCCGGACTGCTGGGCAGGGATCGCTTTGGCCGGGCCAGACCGGTGACCCGGCCGATACCCCTCCTCACGGCACTGACGGAAGGAGGCGCGCGTGGCCTCGTCACGCACCCCACTGCCGGCCGGCCAGGAGCGCCAGGCAGACCACGGAGGACAAGCGGACCAGCAGGAAGCGACGCGCCGGCGATGGCGCGCCCTGGCGGTCTGTCTGACCGCCAGTTTCATGACGCTGCTGGATGTGAGCATCGTCAACGTGGCGTTGCCGTCCATCCGGACGGGCATCGGGGCGTCACAGAGCGGCCTGCAGTGGGTGCTCTCCGGTTATGCCCTGGCCTTCGGTCTGGTGCTGGTGCCGTCCGGGCGGCTCGGGGACGTCCGCGGCCGGCGCACGGTCTTCATGGCCGGGCTGCTGCTGTTCACGGCGGCCAGCGCGTTCGCCGGCGCCGCGCAGAACGAGGCGTGGCTGATCGGAGCCCGGCTGCTGCAGGGTGTCGCGGGCGGAATCCTGGTGCCACAGGTGTCGGGTTTCATCCAGCAGATGTTCCGCGGCGCGGACCGGGGCCGGGCGTTCGGCCTGCTCGGCGCGACCATCGGCGTGTCGA
Organism: Actinacidiphila acidipaludis; assembly: GCF_019890725.1. Classification (GTDB taxonomy): domain Bacteria; phylum Actinomycetota; class Actinomycetes; order Streptomycetales; family Streptomycetaceae; genus Actinacidiphila; species Actinacidiphila acidipaludis. The sequence goes on along the minus strand of NZ_JAINZZ010000066.1, from coordinate 12,493 downwards.
CCGCGCTCGGACCGCTGCTGGGCGGACTGCTCATCGAGGCGTTCGGCCCGCACGAGGGCTGGCGCTGGGTCTTCTACGTCAACCTGCCCATCGGCCTGGCGGCGCTGCCACTGGCGTACCGTCTGCTGCCCACCCCGCCACCGCGCGAGCAGCAGGAGGACGGCCGCGGCCGCAGCGATCTGGACCCGGTCGGTGTGGCGCTGCTCGGCCTCGGCACCGTGGTGCTGCTGCTGCCGTTCGTGCAGGAGCAGCAGTGGCCCGGACTCGGGAAGTGGCTGCTGGTCCCGCTGGCGCTGGCGCTGCTGACGGCGTTCGCCTTCTGGGAGCGCCGCTACGCCCGGACCCGCGAGCCGCTGGTCAATCTGACGCTGTTCCGGCAGCGGTCGTACGGCCTCGGCACCTTGCTGTCGCTGCTCTACTTCGCCGGCTTCACCTCGATCTTCTTCGTGCTGACGCTCTTCCTGCAGAACGGCATGCACTACACCGCCCTCGAAGCCGGTCTGTCGATCATGCCCTTCGCGGTCGGCTCGGGCGCCGCGGCTGCCGTCGGCGGGCGTGTGGTGACCCGGATCGGGCGGCCCCTGGTGGCCGCGGGGCTGGTGATGGTATCATCGGGCTGCTGGGCACCGCGCTGGCCGTGCACCTGGACAGCACCCGCTCGATCGGGCTGGTCACCATCGCACCCCTGCTCTTCGCCGGCCTCGGCAGCGGCCTGGTCATCGCGCCCAACCAGACGATCACGCTCAGCGAGGTGCCCGTGAAGCGGGCGGGCAGCGCGGGCGGCGTGCTGCAGACAGCCCAGCGGATCGGCTCCGCGGCCGGCATCGCGGCGGTCGGATCGGTCTTCTTCTCCAAGGCCGGCGGCGCTCACGGCGACTGGTCCGGCGGCTTCCAGGCGGGGCTCATCACCTCCACCGGGCTGGCCGCGCTCGCCCTGGTCATCGCCCTGGTGGACGTGTTCACCGGCGGCCCGAACAAGCCGCAGGACAAGGGCGAACAGCGCTCCCCGTGACGGCGCGCGCGGGGGAGTCCCGCAAGCGTGACCCGGCCTCCGGTGGGGAACCTGCGGTCAGTCGCGTGGGAGGAGCGGCCCGAGCGGTCCCAGGTCGAGGTTGAGGTCCTCGGGGGAGAGCCCGAAGTGCTCCCGCAGTTCCGTCATGCGGTCCTCCAGGGCCATCAGCGTCAGCCCCAGGTTCTCGATCTGCTCGTCGCTGAGTCCGCCCTGATCGATCCGGCGGATGGCCTGACGCTCCATCAGCTGACGCAGCAGCTCCACGATGGTGAGAACGAGTCCGGCCAGACCGCGCTCGACCTCCTCGCGGTCGATGTCGAGCCGCCGGGGTACGGACGTTCCCTGTCGCCGTGCCGGGCGGTGGTCGCCGTCCGGGGCCGAAGGGCCGTGTCCGGTGCGGCGGTCGTCGTCGGGCCGTCCGGTCATCGCGGGTCCGTCTCCGCGAACGGCGCGCTCGCCGGCTCGTCCTCCTGCACGGCGCGGATGGACGCGACCAGGGCACGGAGGGAGATCCGCACGAGGTCGACGTCCGCGATGCCCAGGACGACCTCGCCGCTGATCACGACGCCGCCTGCCAGCACCCGGTCCAGCAGGTCGACGAGCGCCACCTGCCGCTCGGGTCCTGGCCCGGCGGCCGCGGCGGAGGAGGGCGCGCGGGACGTCATGCCCGCCGCCCCTCGACCTCGCCGACGAACGAGTACGGCGGCCACGGGCCGCTGAGTTCGAGCTCGACCTCGGGGAAGTCCTCCGCGCAGGACGTCACCGCCGCGGCGAACTCCTCGGCGCGGTCGCGTTCGACGAGGAAGGAGTCGTTGAGGATCATCCACCCCTGATAGGCCGCGAGTTTCGGGTCCTGCGGCGGATGGGCCACCCCGCGGGTGGCGAGGCTCTCCAGCACGCCGCGTACGTCCTCGGCCCGTCCCCGCGCCCGCTGGAACGCCTGTTCCCGGTCGTCGCGCTGTGCCCGGCGGCGCAGCAGGTACGCGGTGCCCGGCCGGCTGTCCGCACCGGAGGCGCCCGCCGCCCCGCCGCCCGGACCGCCGGAGGGCGCGGGACCGCCGGAGGCCTCGGGACCGCCCCCGGGGTCCATGTACGCCTTGACCCCCCATTCCTCCTGCCCGTGCACACGGGCGAGGGCGCCGGTGAAGTCGGCGGAGCGTTCGCGCAGGACCGCGCGGACCGAGTCGTCGTCGCGGTAGACGGTGGCGAACTGCAGCGGAACGGTGTCGCCGTGCCGGAAGACGGTGTCGATCACCTCGTGGTGGGCGCGGGCGGCGGCCTCCAGCCAGCGCAGGTCCTCCAGGTGGTCCTTGAGAGGGTCCTCCGCGAAGTCGGCGGCGGGAACCGTGCCCACGACCGCGGTCAGCCCTTCGCCGCCTCCCTCGCCCTCGACCGCGCGGACCGGCTCGGCGGCGACGCCGGAAAGCCCCGCGGCCTCCGGCGGCCCGGGCCCGGTCGTCACGGCGTAGATCCACACCAGATCGTTCATGAGGCGTCGTCACCGTTCCGCCCGGACCGGCTGCGGCCCTTCGCGGGCCGGCCGGACCGGCTCCCGCCCGCCTCGTCCTCCCGACGGTCCTGCTCATCCGGCTCTTCCCGCCTTTCGGCGGCGACCTCGCGCCCAGCGCCATCGTCACGGTCGAGTGCGGCGGCGCGCTCGGCACTGCCCTCGGCCTCCAGATCGCCGATCCGGCGGCGCAGCCGCCGGTTCTCCTCCAGCACGTCTCGGTCACCGGACGAGAGGGAGGGGTCGTGCTCCCACCAGTCGATCCCCATCTCGCGGGCCCGGTCCACCGAGGCCACGATCAGCCGGATCTTGATGGTGAGCAGTTCGATGTCGAGCAGGTCGATCCTGATGTCCCCGGCGATGACGATGCCCTTGTCCAGGACCCGTTCGAGGATGTCCGCGAGATTGGCGGCCTGGGGCCGGTCCGCCTCGCGCGACGGGCTCCGCGTGCTGCTCGCTCCGGTCCACGCGGGCTGGTTCATACGGCGGTCACTCCTTGCCGGCGCGACCGCGGTAGTAGCGGTCGTCACGGTCGTAGGAGATGAGATCACCCGCCGCGTCGACCTGGACGCGGTACACCGCGAGGATGTCGGTCGAGTCGGGTATCCGGTGGGTCTCCACCACCTCCACGCCGACGCGCCAGCCCTCCTCGGTGCGGGCGATCGAGGTCACGCCCTCCGGCTCGTGGCCGGTCAGGTCCCTCACGTGGCGTGCCGCGCTCAGCGCCGCGTCCTGTGCCGTCAGACGTGCGTTGGCCACGGCTCACACCTCCAGGCCGCCGAGCGGAGGCCCGGACGCCAGGAGGCGACGCACCAGTTCCTCTTCCTCGCTCGCCGCCTCCTCGGCTGAGAGCTCGCCGTTCTCGCGGGCGCGGTCGACTTCCGCGAGACGCCGCCGGAGGGCCGCCGGGTCGTCCGTACGTCGTGCGGCTTCCTGCTGGATCTGCTCCGCGATCCACATGACGCCACGGACAGGTGCAAGGGGAAGGAGGATGACTCCGCTGACGAGTCCCACGGCTACGCCTCGCCTTCGGTTTCCTCCATCGCCTCGGCGACGAAGTCGTACGGTGCCAGCGGCCCCAGCAGGCGCATGCGGATCCGGTTCTGCCAGTCACCGGCCAGACGGTCCGCGGTGCGCTCGAAATCGGCGCGGCGGTCGTCGTTCACCAGAAAGGCGACATCCGTGACCCCGTCGTCCGTGGGGGCCTCGGAGACGACCATGGCGTCGGCGAGCGGGCCCAGGCGCTCCTTGATGAGCTCGGTGTCCTTCTCCCTGCGGGCCGCGACCGACTCGTAGATCAGCTCGCCGAGCCGCACCCGCTGGTAGTAGGCGGCGTCCTCGGGCATCTGGGCCACGGACTCCCGCAGTTCGGTGATGTCCGGGCGGTCCGCGAAGATCTCGCGAAGCAGCGCCTCCTCGTCGTAGGTGGCGCGCAGCGTGAACTGCGCGCGCCCGTCGAGGCGTTCGAGGGCATGGACGAAGGAGTCGTGGCCCTTCGCGAGGACGTCGTCGGAGACGGCCTGCGTGTCCTTGAGGACCGTTCCGAATCGGAACGGCAGCACCGGGGCGCCGGTCGCCGCCAGGGTGTTCAGTACGTCGGCGTGGGCGCGCAGGTCCTCAGGCCTGCCCAGCGGACGGCCGCCCGGCAAGGGGCTGACCGCGGCCGCGACGTCGCCGTGGCGGACGTAACCGACTCGCGTCTCCTTGTCACCGCCGACCGGCGTGAGCTTCTCGACCGCCGGGTCGGTCGCCGAGGCGGCCAGGATGCCGTACACGTAACAGCCCGTCGCGGGCGCCTCCGCGGCCGCGGGAGCGCCGGCCACGCGGGCCTGCTTCTCATCGGTCGGAACCATCACCGGCTCCGATCCTTACGGCTGGCCGGGCGGGACCGATGCTTGGGCTGCCGGGACTCCTCGGCTTCGCCGTCCTGGTCCTCGGCGTCCTCGTCGGAACCACCGCCGAGCATGCCGCCCACCGTGTCCTTGACACTGTCCTTGGCGCCTTCGAGAGCGCCCTTGGTCTTCTGCTGGGCACCGCCTTCGCGGATCTCCTGCATCATGCCGGGCAGTCCCTTGGTCTCGGTACCGCTCCGGGCGAGATCGAGCCGGTTCGCGGCCTCGGCGAACCGCAGATAGGTGTCGACACTCGCGACGACGATCCGCGCGTCAACGGTGAGCAGTTCTATGCCGACCAGCGAGACGCGCAGGTAGACATCGATGACCAGACCCTTGTCGAGTATCAGGTCCACCACGTCGACCAGGCCGCCGCCCGACGGGCGATCCATGTACGTGCCGGACTGGGTCGCCATGGTCATGGCGTTCATCCCCTCCGGGATCGAGTCCTGGTCCGGGTTCCGGACCCGGCCCTGTCGTCCCCGTCTTCGTCCTCGTCTTCCTCGTCTTCGTCCTCGTCGCCGTCCTCCTCGTCGGCCAGCTCGTCCTCGTCATCCGCGTCCTCGTCGTCCTCGAACCCGTCTTCCTCGTCCTCGTCGGCGAGTTCGTCGTCCTCGTCCTCCTCGCCTTCCTCGCCTTCCAAATCCTCGGGCTCCTCCTCGTCGAACTCGCCCTCGGCGTCCTGGTCCTCAGCGCCTTCCTCGCCCTCGGCGCCCTCCTCCGACTCGTCCCGCTCGTCCTGCTCCTCTTCCTCGCGCACTTCCTCGTCGCTGCGGACGACCTCGCCGTCCGAGACCTCACCGCGCCAGCCGTGGACCTCGTCCTGGTTGAGGATGGTCCGCGTCATGACGTGGCGCTGGAAGTGCTTGAGCTCCAACCGCGCGCGGCGTCCCTGGGCGCGCCACAGATTGCCGGTGCGCTCGAAGAAGCCCTGCGGGTGGTACTCGAGCACGAGGAGGATCTTCGTCAGGTCGGGGGTGAGTTCGTGGAAGGTGACCGTGCCGTCGACGCGGCCCTTCTCACCCTCGGACTCCCAGTGGATGCGCTCGTCGGGCATCTGCTCGATGACGGTCGCCTTCCAGGCCCGGTGGGACCAGAAGACCTGCGCCTTCCAGTTCATCTCGGTCTCGGACTCCTGCTTGATGTTCTCCACCTTCTTCATGAAGGTCGGGAAGTCCTCGAACTCGGTCCACTGGTTGTAGGCCACCCGGACCGGCACGCCGACCTCGATGCTCTCGACGATGTTGGTGACCTTGATCTTCTGGCCCTTGTCGCCGCCGCCACCGCCTCCCCCGTCGTCCTTGCCGCCGCCGAACGCGCCCTTGACCTTCTGCTTGGTCTGTTCCATCCCGGCGTCGAGCATCGAGCGGAACCCCGACTTCCCGCTCGCCAGGCTCTGGCCGCCCTTCAACGCCGCGGCAAGGCCGCCGCCGCCTCCGCCGCTCTCGGCGAAGTCCGTGAGCTTCTCGGTGGCGCCGGACAGCTTGTCGGAGATCTGCCCGATGGCCCGCTCGCCGAGCGCGGTCAGGAGCTCCTGCCCCTGTTCCATCAACCGGTCGACGGGCAGTGCGCTGGTGGTGTCGCCCGCTGGGCGTTCCCGCTCGGTCATGGCGTCATCACTCCTTGCCTCGTCCGCCGGCCCGTGAGGAGGCCGAGCTCTTGCGTGCGGTCCGCTTGCGGGCCTCGCCGCCGCTCGCCGTCTTCTTCTTGGCCGCGGAACCGGAGGGCCGCGGCCCGGAGGCCTTCTTGCGGGCGGCGCCGCCGGACGCGCCCTGCTTCTTGGCCGGGGCCTTCTTCGCTGCTGTGCTCTTCCGTGCAGCGGTGCGGCTCGGAGCGCGCTTCCTGGCCGGGGCGCGTTTGCGTCCCTCCTGCTCCTCGTCCTCGGGCTGCTCTTCCTCCTGCTGGTCCTCGTCCTCCTCCTGGTCCTCCGCCTCGTCCTCGTCCTCTTCCGGCTCGGTGGCGTCAGCCTCGTCCTCGTCGGACTCCTCGGACGAGTCATCGGGGCCGGCGCGCAACGCCTCGGTGCGCTCGGCCAGCCGGTCGCTGAGGGCGTCCATCTGCCGTGCCGTCGCCGCCACGGCCGCCGCCTTGCCGGCGGAGGCCAGTTGTCCGCGCAGGTTCCCGGTCAGCTTGCCGATCTCGGGGGACTTCAGGAGTTGCGCCGCAGTGCCGCCCCTGCCGTTCGAGCGGAGCTGCCTTCCGGCCACTGCTCCGGCCAGCACAAGGGCCCAACGGGCCTTGCGGAAGCGCCCGAGGAGATAACCCCCGGTCACTGCCGCGGCCGCCTTTCCGGTGTCCATGAGTGTTCTCCTCGTCAGCCGGGGCGATCGTCAAGAATTCGGCTTCCCCCTCGAATGGAGAGAAAACGGTATATGCCGGGTTTGTCCGGGGCGTTTAGCCGCAGGTCGATGACTGCTTTTGGTGTCTGCTCGAACACCCTGTGTGTGCGGTGCATGTCCAGCCAGTCCCGGCGCACGACGGACATGCCGTGCCGCCGGTGATCACCTTTCGTGCGGCGGGGCGGTCAAGATGAAGACGGCTCGACCGCGGCCGGCATCCGCCCGACCGCGTCGCACACACCATCGGAGGGTGCATGTCCGACCCGACTGGCAACGACCGGGGCGACGGCTACCGGCCCGCGAAGCGGGAAGTGGACGGGGCTGCCGCTCAGAGAAGGGGCCCGGACCCGGAGGCGCTCACCCGCATCATGCTGCGGCCCATCGCGAGCAGCCTGCCGCTGGGGTTCTTCGCCTTCGGCACCGGGAGCGTCCTGCTGACCACCCTCGAACTGCGCTGGGCGCCGCAGGAGCAGAGCTCCTCGCTCATGCTGCCGGTGCTGGTGTTCGTCGTCCCGCTGGAGGTGCTCGCGGCCGTCTTCGCCTTCCTGGCGCGGGACGCGGGTGCCGCGTGCGCGCTCGCTGTCTTCGCCGGCGTCTGGGCCGGCAGCGCTCTCATGTTCCTCCGCGGACAGCCAGGGGAGACCAGTCCGGCCCTGGCGGTCTTCCTGCTCACCGTCGCCCCGCTGATGCTGGTGCTCGCTGTGGCGTCGCTGCAGGGCAAACCGCTCTTCGGCGCGCTGCTGGTCATCGGCGCGGCCCGCTTCGTGCTGATCGGCGCCTACGAGGCGGGGGGCCCGGGCAAACTGCAGACCGTCGCCGGGTGGATGGGCGTGGCGCTCGGCGTCTTCGCCCTGTACGGGGGTCTGGCCCTGCTGCTGGAGGACGGCGCCCAGCGGACCGTTCTGCCGCTCGCGCGGCGTGGCCGGGCGCGTGGCGCGTTGGAGGGCGACCTGGCCCAGCAACTGGCCCGTACCGAGGGTGAGGCGGGTGTGCGGCGGCAGTTGTAGTGCCGCCGGTGAAGTGTCAAGGACGCCGCGTCATTCCCCGCGGTGGACGTACTGGAAGACCATGCCGCCGACGCCGGTGAACAGGATGCCGAAGCCGATCAGGAAGAGCCAGATGCCGAAGACGATGCCCAGGGCGGTGACCGCGGCCCCCACGGCGGTGAAGGGCGGGTAGGCGCTGCGGGCCGGGAAGAAGTCCAGTGGGCCACTGCGTTCGACGATCTCGGACGCGCTGTTGTCCTCCGGCCGGGAACCCCGGCGCCGGTAGTTCATCGTGAAGAAGAAGCTGATGACCGACGCCATGACGAACGCCACGATCAGGGCGGCCGTGCCGGCGGGTTCGCGGGACCAGCCCGCGTAGATCCCGGCGGTGACGAAGAAGAAGGCCGCCACGCCGCCGAACAGGAATGCCTCGTTTTTCATGGAGTCGACTCTTCATGGGTGTCGGGGGTCGCCTGTCCGGGCGGTGTCTTCGGCGACGGCATGCCGGCCGCCTCCGGGTGGTGCAGGTCGAAGGCGGGGGAGTCGGAGCGGATGCGGGGCAGCGAGTGGAAGTTGTGCCGCGGCGGCGGGCAGCCCGTTGCCCACTCCAGCGACCGGCCGTAGCCCCACGGGTCGTCCTCCTCGACCTTGGGTGCGAACCGCATGGTCTTGATGACGTTCCAGAGGAACGGCAGGGTGGATGCCCCGAGCAGGAACGCGCCGATGGACGAGACCGTGTTGAGGTTGGTGAAGCCGTCCGCGGCGAGGTAGTTGGCGTACCGGCGGGGCATTCCCTCCTCGCCGAGCCAGTGCTGGACGAGGAAGGTGAGCTGGAAACCGACGAACAGCGTCCAGAAGTGGATCTTCCCGGTGCGTTCGTCGAGCATCCTTCCGGTCCACTTCGGCCACCAGAAGTAGAAGCCGGCGAACATCGCGAACACGACGGTGCCGAACAGGACGTAGTGCAGGTGGGCGACGACGAAGTAGCTGTCCGTCACCTGGAAGTCCAGCGGCGGCGAGGCCAGCAGCACACCGCTGAGCCCGCCGAGCAGGAACGTGACCAGGAAGCCTACCGACCACAGCATGGGCGTCTCGAAGGACAGGCTGCCGCGCCACATCGTGCCGATCCAGTTGAAGAACTTCACTCCTGTGGGCACCGCGATCAGGAACGACATCAGGGAGAAGAACGGCAGCAGGACCATGCCGGTGGCGAACATGTGGTGGGCCCACACGGTGGCCGACAGCATGGTGATGGCGATGGTGGCGCCGACCATGCCCATGTAGCCGAACGTCGGTTTGCGGCTGAACACCGGGATGATCTCCGTGACGACGCCGAAGAAAGGCAGCGCCACGATGTAGACCTCCGGATGGCCGAAGAACCAGAACAGGTGCTGCCACAGGATCGCGCCGCCGTTGGCCGCGTCGAAGATGTGCGCGCCGAACTTCCGGTCGGCCTCCAGGCACAGCAGCGCGGCGGTCAGCACCGGGAACGCCAGCAGCGCCAGGATCGAGGTGAACAGGATGTTCCAGGTGAAGATCGGCATGCGGAACATCGTCATCCCGGGAGCGCGGAGGCACACGATCGTGCTGACGAAGTTCACCGAACCCAGTGTCGTGCTCAGCCCGGCCAGGACCAGGCCCATCGCCCACAGGTCGCCGCCCGAACCGGGCGAGTAGATGGCGCTGTTGAGCGGCGCGTAGGCGAACCACCCGAATGCCGCGGCGCCGCCCGGGACGACGAACCCCGAGACGACCATCAGGGCGCCGAGCAGGTAGAGCCAGTACGTCAGGGCGTTCAGCCGCGGGAAGGCGACGTCCGGCGCGCCGATCTGCAGCGGCATGACCGCGTTGGCGAATCCGGCGAACATCGGCGTCGCGAAGAGCAGCATCATGATCGTGCCGTGGATCGTGACGAGCTGGTCGTACTGGGAGTTGCTCCACAACTGCAGACCCGGCCGGGCCAGTTCGGCCCGCATCCCCATGGCCAGCAGCCCGGCGAACAGAAAGAAGCAGAACGCCGTGACCATGTACAGGTTGCCGATGACCTTGTGATCGGTGGTCGTGACCCACCCGAGGACGCGTTCGCCGAACGGGCTGCCGCGGTCGACCCCTTCGGGCTGCTCCGTGGTGGCCGCGGGGGCCTGGGGACGGGTGTCCGTCATGACGACCTCCGGTCCGGCTGCGCCTGGATCTCCTTGATGTGCTCCCGCTCGGTGATGGTCGGCGGGATCTCGACCCGGGAGCCGAAGTACCAGTGGGACAGGGCGGAGCGGACCCGCATCCGCCGGGACGCTCCGTCGCGCGGCGCGGGGATCGGACGCGGCATGTCGCGGACCAGGAAGCGGTACCAGCGGGCGACGGGCACGGGTCTGTGGCCGGGGACGATGGCGCCGTAGACGCTCTGGCTCACCTCACCGGTCTCCTCGCCCCGCAGCAGTTCGTGCCGTTCGTGCGCCTGCAGGGCCAGGCACAGGCGCTTGGTCAGCATGAACGCCAGGATCGGCAGGACGATGACGCCGAATCTGAAGATCCAGACCAGGGTGTTCAGCGATACCCGGAAGGTGAACGCGATGACGTCCGTGCTGCTGGTGGTGAGGAGCACGGCGTACCAGACGATGCCCGCGACGCCGAAGGCCGTGCGCACCGCCTTGTCCCGGGGACGGTCGCACAGATGGTGCTCGCCGACGTCACCGGTCAGCCAGCGTTCGAAGACCGGATAGAACAACAGCAGGGTGAACAGCAGGCCTGGCATGACGATCGCGGGCAGCAGGACGTTCCACATGATCGCGTGGCCGGCGAACGTCGTCTCCCAGGGCGGCATCAGACGCAGGGCGCCGTCCAGGAATCCGACGTACCAGTCCGGTTGCGCATCCGTGCTCACCTGGTCCGCACGAAACGGCCCGTAGACCCAGATGGGGTTGATCTGGGCGACCGTGGCGAGCCCCGCAGTCACGCCGAACACGCTCAGCAGCAGCCCGGTCGTCTTGGCGGTGAACTGGGGGAACATCGGCTGCCCCACCGCGTTGCGGTTGGTGCGCCCCTGCCCGGCCCACTGCGTGTGCTTGAGGTACACGACCAGGAACAGATGCACCGTCACCAGGGCGACCAGGAGGGCCGGTACGAGCAGCACATGCACGATGTACAGCCGGCTGTTCAGCAGATGCCCGGGGAACTCACCGCCCCAGGCGAAGAAGGCCAGATAGGTGCCGACGAGCGGGATGGACTCCACGATCGTGAAGGCGGTGCGCAGCCCGGTCCCCGAGAGCAGGTCGTCGGGGAGCGAATAGCCCGCGAAGCCCTCCAGCAGGGCCAGGATGAAGAGCGCGATGCCGGTCATCCAGTTGCCCTCGCGCGGCCGCCGGAACGCCCCGGTGAAGAAGATCCGCAGCATGTGCACGCCGATGGAGGCGATGAAGAGGAGCGCCGCCCAGTGGTGCATCTGACGCATCAGCAGGCCGCCGCGCACGTCGAGGCTGATGTGCACCGTCGACTCGTAGGCCTGGGACATCTGCAGGCCCTGCAAGGGGACGTAGCCGCCGTGGTAGATCGTCTGCCGCGTCCCCGGCTCGAAGAACAGCGTCAGCCAGGTTCCGGTGAGCAGGAGGACCACGAAGCTGTACAGCGCGAGTTCACCGAGCAGGAACGACCAGTGGTCGGGAAAGGCCTTGCGCAGCAGTTGCTTGGCAGCCTCGGCCAGCGGCAGCCGCCGGTCCAGCACATCGAACCCGGTCGACGCCGCCTCCCGCGCCATCCGCCGTGCCCGCTGCCGCCGCCTTCTGAACAGCACTGCCACGCGTTACCCGCCTCCGTCCCGCCGGCAAATCCCCAGGGACCGCCACCATCCCGAACGGGTGACGTGCAGGGGCGGATTGAATCGCGGGACGGGCGAAGTTCACCGGAACACTCCAATACGCGGGTCATACGAGGGTTGTCTGCGAGGCATTCTGGGAGCACGGGCGGTTCCGGCGCCCGCCGTGCTCACCGGGACCGGGCACGCCCGCCGGTCGCCGCTGTCACCAGGTCTGCTCGGCGGCGCGGACGAGCATCTCGTTGACCGCGACCCGGCGGTCCCGGGTGACGATGTAGCTGACCGCGTCGGCGATGTCCTCGGGGCGCAGCAGTTCCATGTCGGCGGTCTGGCGCTGGATCGCCTCCCGTACGCCGTCGCGCAGGTGCGTGCTCAGCTCCGTGGCCACCGTGCCGGGTTCGACGACGCTGACCCGCACGCGCTTCTGCATGACCTCCTGGCGCAGGGCCTCGGTGAAGCCGTTGACCCCGAACTTGGTCAGGTTGTACACGGCCGTGCCGGGCCGGGCCACCCGGCCCGCGGTGGAGCTGATGTTGACCAGGTCGGCCACCCGGCGGGGGGAGTCCTCCGCCGCGCGCAGCAGGTGCGGCAGTGCCGCGTGGGTGACGTACAGCAGCCCCTGGACGTTGACCTGCAGCATGCGCTCCCACTCGTCCAGGGGGGAGTCCACGGCCTGGCCGATGCCCATGAAGCCGGCGTTGTTCACCAGTGTGTCGAGGCGCCCGAGTTCGCTCACCACCTGCTCGACGGCCGCCGCCGCCCGCTGCTGGTCGGTGATGTCGGCCTCGACGACGAGCGCGTTGCCGCCCTCGCCGCGGATCGTGTCCGCCAGTTCCGCCAGCCGTTCGCGCCGGCGGCCGAGCACGGCGACGGTCGCGCCCTCCGCGGCGAGGCTGCGTGCCGTCGCCTCGCCGATGCCGCTGCTGGCGCCGGTGACCAGCGCGACGGA
>NZ_JAINZZ010000065.1 GCF_019890725.1 Actinacidiphila acidipaludis | reverse complement strand
ATGTCCCCGGCCCTGGACTGAGTAACAACCTTCTCTACGGGTTCAAGGCGGCTCGCTGACGCTCGCCGCGCGCTCCCCGGCTCACCGCCGGGGACGCCGCTCATGTCTTCGCCCCGCTCCGTCCCCGGCTCCGCCGGTCGCGCGCCAGCAGCGAGCCACATGACCAGGGGTTCAGACAAGGCTGGCCGTGGCTGGGGCGGTCGGCTCCGCGGCTTTAGGCAGCCACCATGGGGCGAGCCTCGAAGATCGGGGCCCACTTCGGGCTATTGCGGGCAGGTCCACAGCCTGCCCGAGTCGCGGCAAGCTTACGGGCCCCGATCTCTCGCCCCATGGCAGCTCCCGCCCAAACCCGCTGCACCGACCTCGAATGAGTCCCATCGGGATCTAACTGCCCTGCCTTTTCCGAGGCCTTACCGATTTCGAGGACCAATCAATACCCGACCATGCCGAAAGAAGTGCAGTCGGGTTGGCACTAGCAAATGCGAACGCCGTCCTTAGAGGCGGAGCCAGAGCGGCACTTGCTATCTCAGTAACCACACCTTCGAGCCCACTTCTCAAGTTTTCCAAGCCTTCAATAAAAATCATTGAATCACCAGTCGATGATTCTTCAGAGAACCTTCGGGAGGTTTTCCCGACATTAGCAGAACGCACAAAGTGGTCCCGCGCATCAGCGCCGACCCGCTCCGTCGTGACAATCACTGGAACATCAGGTCGGAAAATGCCAACCTTCGCACCAAAAGAATACGCGTTCCCTAGATTGAACTCTTTGTCTTTGAGTTCGAACAGCACAAGCCTGCCATAAATTTCCGCAAGGCAGTCTATCTCTTCCCCGGAATACTCCTGCTCCATTCGAATATTCCTAGACGGAACGCCGAAGTCAAGCAGATACTGAAGCACGAGAAAAGAAAGCCACGCACTGCCGTCAAGCAGCGATCGACCGAAATCAGTAATACTTAGCGCTTTCTCATTCTTTTCTGCGGAGAGTGGTCTACCGCAGGCGCAGCGCATTCCGTATTTATCGAGATCGGCAAGGACATCCACCGAAGGTACCCGGTTTACCTGCGCGGAGGTCTTCGCGCAAACGATGACCACTTCGGTTTCAACGAGCTTCTGCGCGATCAAGATTTGGACAATCTCGTCCACCCGTCCGCGTTCCCTAGGAGGAATCTGCTTCGGCGCGTCCCCCAAGAGAAGTCCGCTTGAAGACTTAATGGCGATCGCCAACATCCGAACGGCCTTGTCCGAGAGCGCCTCAGCAGCGCCGAGTTCTTCCGGCGTTGGCGCGTTCGTCGTATTGGGCTTTCCGGCGGCAATCTCGCGGATTCTTCGCGGACTTGTAATAACTTCCTGGAGCTCTATCCCTTCCCATACTTCGCCGACAAAGCGCTCAAATTCACTAAGATCTACAGGATTGACCGACGGGATGGCGTAGGTAACCCGCACAATGCTGGTCTTATCTTCGAAGGCGACGATATCACCTTCGTCATTTCGGCGATTCAAAATCCGCACACTCTCATGCACCGAGATGACAATAAGAACGCTACCGTGCGTGTATATCTCGGAGTCTAGAGTATCGCTATCGCTGCCATATGGAGAACGGGCGAATGTCTCGGCACCTCGTCCCTCAAAAGCGGACTCGGGCACTCCAAAAAGCTCTGACTGTTGGCGAATTAGCGGCTTCACGATGGGTTGATAAGTAGCTGGCAACTTGTCGGTTAGAAGTTGGATCGGGTTTTCGGGGTGCGATGTGACTTGTGATCTTTTGGAAACTCTACGAAGCATTTCCACACCCTCCCACGCCTACAGACACGCCGCTACTCACTTGACAAGATCTACGCATATCGTCGCCTCTCGGCCAGCGCGAGCGAGGAAGGGCGATCAGCCTGCGTTCGGCGCGTTCAAGCTTTGGCTGGAGCCCGGACGACGAGGACCCCGGCGAAGCCGCAGCCTAAGCGTCTGGGCGCGGTCACCGCAGCCTCTCATTTCTGCGCAGCGCCGGCGGAGCTACAGCGCGGTACGGGGGTCCGTCGCCCCTGGCACCGTTGCAGGATCCAAGCTCGCAAGCCGCTCTGGGACGGGACACTTCGTCACCGCGTTGTCTGCATCGATTCGGCCAGCGGGCGCTATGCAGGAACCAGATCTCCCAGTGCTTGTCGAAGGGCCGCGCCCACAACAGAGCCAGTCGCGGCGACTTGACGCAGGTCATCGCCTTTCAGGTAGCGGTAGCTCTGGGGCGGGTGGAAGGTCCCTGCGGCACGCAGCGCTCCGAGCGTCACCGGCTCGTCGAAGGCGAAGGTGTCCTCCAACGTTAGGCCGCTGGCTTGCGTCGCGCCGCTCATGTAGGCGTCGTACTCGCGCTGGGTGATCCCCGTCTGAGAGCGGTAGACGGACCACACCTCCCTCGGGGAGGCGGTATGGACGGCGGCAATCCGCGCCAGGCCCACCAAGGCCATGGTGGGCGCGGTCGCGTACAGCAGAACCGGGGTACCGGGAGGTGCGGCGACGCGCTGGCGGCGGACTTCCACCGTCTTGCTGCCATCCAGGATCGCAGTCGCGAAACGGGGGTGGACGGACAGCAGCATCGCGCGCTCCGGATCGTTCACGTCGTTCGGTGCCCCTCTTGATAGATCGCCTGGAACAGCTCGTTCTTGATCTTCGACAATGAGATCAGCGAGCTCGGCGACCACGCTAGTCCTAGCTCCCTGGCCAGCGAGGTCAATCGCCGCAGGGTCACCGGCTTGGGGAAGATCTCGGTGTCTGAGAACCTCAGCGCCATGGCGCGGCCGGAAGCGTCAGCAGCCTCTTGAACCTCAGCACGACCATATACGCCCAGGTGTTCGAATTTCGAGAACAGGCTGTCGGGTGTGTCGATGAACACCTCGTCGAGTCGCGAACTCCCCATCACCATCTGGCCTTCCACGGGAGACTTGCCCTCGCTGACGTACCAGAGGAGGCGAGCCGGCACGCTCACCCCTCGGCGGCCAGAGGAGCGGTAGTAGACGTGCTCCCTACTGATGCCCAGGACGTCGCTCCGCGGAATCAGCATGGCGGGAACGTTGAACAGTTCGGTGGACCATCGAGGCTTGATAGGCACCAGGAAAGACGGCAGCTCCGAGTCGATGACCTTCGCCGGCCACCAGGCTCGCTCTACCAGCGCAGCGACCTCGGCTGGCATCCCAGCCTGGAGGGAGGTTGTCTCTACGGTCACCTCACGGGCGAGGCCGCCAGCCACCGCTTCCACTCCAGCAGCCGTCCCGCACACGTTAACGAGAAGAGCGATGAGTCTGCCGCCATGCTCGAAGAACCCGTCGTCCCGCGCCGCTTCCTTGGCGACATCAGAGGGATGCGGATCGGTAATGCGGACGATCTCAGCGCCGCAGTCCCGACCGAGGCGCTTAAGCAGGAAGAGAAGTTGCCGCGCCAGAGTTTGTTCCAGGCGATGGCGGGCCGTTCGAAGAACCGGGACGATCAAGGTGCGCCCGTCGAGTGCCCACGCGTACAGTGCGACGGGGCGGCCTTCACCGTCACGCAGCAACTCGCGGCGCCATGCGATCGTTCCCTCGCTTAGCGACCGCAGCCTCTCAGCGAAGGCGGAACCATCGTCGTGGCCTGACTGCCGAAAGAACGCGATCAGTTCGCCCTCTCCGCCGGCCGCCACCGCGCTAGACCTAAACTCAGTGCCCATCAAATCCGCTGGGCGGTACACCTGAGCCTGTCGAAGTTCATCCACATGGAGGGTCACGGTTGCAGGTGAAACGACGCGAACCCTAGCAACTTCCCACGCGATGTCGGCCAAACGAGACAGTTGCGAGTCGCGGGTCGCGAGAACTTGCAGACCGGCGCACGAAGTCTCGGCGATGTATTGCAGGCAGCGATGAAGTTCCGCGTCGACGGTCAGATGTCCAGAGGATCGAGCGACCGCCCGGACCAGTTCGCTCCTACGCTCCGCCACAGCGCTGGGATCAGGAGTTAGCTGGCGCAGACCATTGAGTGCCGACCGCTGGTGCTGCCGCTCCGCTGTATCAGTGACATCTCGAATTTGGTGGACCAGTTGGGGCGTGTGGACAAGTTCGACGAGATCCGTCATCCACCCCGCTTCCATCGCACGGGACTCCTCCGGGTCACTCCTCTCGGCAAGCCCGCGCAGGTCGGCGAAGACGCCGTGATCGACAGCCACCGTCAACTGCGCATCACTCTCCACATCCGCAAACAAGTCCGGATGTCCGAGGTCCAGCCACCATCCATCGAGGATTTCACCGCCACGACCCCGCCCTCGGACCTCTCCCCGTGGTACAAAGCCCAGACTCGTCCACATACCGCTGAGCTCGTAGTCTCGTCGGCACTTCGCTTTGATGCCGAGCCGTTGCGGATACTGCTTGCTGATTGCCTCAACGAGGCGTCGTGCGATGCCTTTGCCGCGGTGGTCTTCGGACACACACAGGTGCGCAAGACGTATGTGGGGACTTCTCTTCGGAAGCCCGAACAGCGCGTACCCAACCAGCTCATCCGCTTCGACGGCGGCCACGAGCCCCCCATCATCTGCCATCTTGCGGTATGCAGGCGGCGTCATCAGGCCGAGTGTCCTGGTGTGCCGATTCCCCAACGCTACGGCCTTGTCGATCAGCTCGTCGTGAGTGGCAGACACCCACAGCACCTCGATCGCCATCGCTCCCCCTCCAGAAGGGCTGGCAAGCCAGCCTGAATTCCCCTGTCAGTGCATACAGGGAAATCCGACCTCAACCAAGGCCATCGCTCAAGATGGCACAGAGGGCGCACAGTGGTGCAACTGCTGGGGAGCCCGTGCCGACTCACGGTCGATGCGTAGTCTGTGTACACGAGTAGGGCCATGACCAGCCAAGACGATGGATGCCGTTGAGCACCGGACATCAGCAGCGGTGGATTCCGTTAGTCCCTGGCGACCAGAGGGGGTTGCCACTGTCGACGAGCTCCGTGCGCGATCCTGCCTGGACGGTCTGGTCGAGGGACCACACTCCGGCCAGTTCCTGTTGAACGTCTCCGCGGCTTCTACCTCGACGCCCGGAACCCCGTCTGGCGGCAGTACATCAACGTCTACGGACCTGCCGGCGATCCTCTCACCTGATGGCTGCGACGCCGTCCCGAAGCTCATCGGGACGTGCCCGATGCATGCCCGTCCGAGGGGTGCATCCCGGCGAAACGCGGTCAACGGCGGGCCGTCCTGCAGCCTCCGAGAACCGTCATAGGTGCAGGTCAGCGAGTAGACGCAGCCTCCTGGGCCCCGTGATTCCCAAGCTCAGAGCGCGGGTTCGATTCCCGTCATCCGCTCCAAAGAAAAAGGCTCGGGTCGAAGACCCGGGCCTTTTGTGTTGTCCAGACCTCTTTATGCATCGCGCACCAGATCCGAACGAGAAGGCTTTGCCCGCTCGGATCGGGCACGCGCATCCAGTGCGGCAGCGATCTCCTTCTGCCGAGCCAGCGGCGAGTGTTGGTAGATCAGATCAGCGCCGCCCGCTCGGAGCACTGGCCGGCGCGGACCCTGGCGTCCATGAGTGTGGCGCCGGCTGCGTCGACAGGGTGTGCCCGGTGTGCCGCAGATCGTAGAAGCGGAAGTTCTCCGGAAGCCCCACTTTCGCGCGGGCCCTACGCCATTTACGTCCGAAGGACGAGCGTCGAAAAGGAGCACCCTTCTCCCCCACGAACAGCAATCCGTTCGGTTTCTTCTCCGCGTACCAGGCGAGGTGGCGCACGAGGTCCCTCCGCATGAATTCCGACAGCGCGAGAAAGCGACGGCCGGCGTCGGACTGGGTAGCGCCAGGTGGTGCGACCTGACCGAGGACGAGGAGGACACGTCGCCTTGGTCGACAGGGCCGTTGATCGGAGAGGCAAGCGGCCCGCTCGTCTACTTCCCGATGCGATGGAGCATGACCGAGGAAGCCTCCGCCTATGCGGCAACCTTGGCGGCCTCCATGGGTCTGGTCTGCTTCGACCCTCAGAAAAACCGGCTCAGGCCCTGAAGCTGAAGGCCGCCCGCCGTCTCCGCTCCGCCTCCTCCCGATCCGAGGTCACCCGGGCTCGTCGGGCGTGCCGAACACGGTGGTCCAACGGCGGGCAAGGATTTCGTTCCCCTCGGGAGCGAGGAGTTCGGGGGCGCCGAGCGCGAGGGCGGCCGAGTACGCCGCCTTGAAAGCCCGCTGCCAGGCAGGATCGATGAGCACTTCGGTGCCGTCCTCGTCCTCGTCAGGGCCGAACAGCTCGGGCCCTACCTGTCGGGCAGCCTCCGCCACTGCCGAGTGCAGCGTCGACAAGCTCCATCCCACGGGGGAGCCGTTCCTGGCTCGCCCCTGAGCCCAGCGAGCCCAGAGTTGCTGCGTCAGGGCCTCTTCGCCGGCGTCCGACAGCCGGCTGAGCGTACCCACCTGCTCGGGCGTGAGAGTGCGCGCCGCGGCAACCACCCATTCGACGGCGTACCCGTGCGGACCGGCGACCAGCCATGGAGGGACCTGCTCAACGACGGTGAACTCCAAGCATCGCGCCCACGTGCCGCCCAACGGCGGTCGCACCGGCCGCACCAGATTGTCCACACGCCACAGGCTGGATGGCCACACCAGCACATCTCGTCGCACACGTGGCAGCGACCGCACATGGGCTTCGGCCGGCTCCGCTCGACCAGCCTTCCGTCGGGTCCCATCGAGTAGAAGCGTCCCGGGCCCATGGCTGCGACGGCCTGCTTCAGTGCCTCTTCCTTCTCGGACCGGCTCGGCCCGCTCGGGTCGTGCACGGCGAAGCCATGGAGGGCTATGGAGTCCGCGTCGACGTCGCCGGGCTCGGGACGGCCTTCGATGATGAACCCGCAGAGTGCACGGAGTGCGTCCTCGCCGAAGTCGAGTGGGTGGAAGGGCAGCGGATAGGGATCGTCCTCCTCACCCGGCCATGGGATGACCTCTGCCGGCCGTTCCCCGGCCCAGTAGGGCAGTTCGAAAGGAAGCGGATCGCCGACGTTCTCGATGATGCCGCTGTCGGGTGACACGCTCAGCGACCGAACGAGGCGACCGTCCTCCCAGACGGCGAACGCCAGCCAGTCGACCACACTGTGCATGGCGTGCAGGACCAGCCGCCGCCCACGGCTCGCGCCCACCAGAGGCTCGGCAAGCTGCGACGGCTCATCGACCATCACCCGCCGGTCGCAGACGACCTCCACTCCCGGCCAACTCGCGGCGTACGCCGTCCCGTCGGGTGGATAGACGGCGTCCGATAGGTTCGAGACGTCTCCCTCTGCGATCTCCCACTCCGGATAGAGACGTCGCATCAGGGCGAGCGTCCGTTCCAGGTCCGGCGCTTCGGACTCCACCCGGTGCAGCAGCTCCGGCACATCTGCGTCCGCGTACACCAGCAGGCCGGTCTTGGCTCCCACGGTCTCTCCCCCCACAGGCAACGAACATCGGACCCAGCATGTGCTTGCCCCAGGCCCAACGTTCGGGATGCTAGGGCCAGGCGCTGACAACGGCCCTTGCAGGACTCCCACCGCCGTGATCAGGCCTGCGGGTAACGGGAAGAGGCCCCTTGTTCACGCAGAGCACTTTTCCGACGGCTGAGTGTGTCGCCGTCAAGGAGTGCTCGTCGCCGCCGGCCCGCTGGGCTGATGCATGGCGTCGTTCGGCTGGGACGACTGCAGGGCCCACCAGGCCAGGGCCAGAAAACAGCCGAGGAGCGCCGCTGCCACGCCGAGGACGACGACCTTCCTGTTGGACCGCCCGGTCGTCGACGCCACCGCGGGTGCGGAGTCCGGTGGCGCCGGGTGTGCCGTGGGCGTTGCGGATTCCGTGGGCGTTGCGGATTCCGTGGGCGTTGCGGATTCCGTGGGCGTCGGCCCCTGCTCGGCCGAGACGATCTCCTCCGGAGAACCCAGTCGCTCCAGAATGGCCCGCACCGCGGTCGCGTCCAGGACCTCCACTTCGTCCGTGGCCGCCTCGATGTGCTCACGAATCTCTGCCCTGAGCTCCGCGCGGCGCTGCGGCTCGAGAACGGCGGAGGCGCTGTCCAGGCGCCGCAGGTACTCCTCGACGAGTTGTTGGCGCACAGACGTCATCGGTGGTCCTCCTCGTTGTCCAGCAGTTTGTCGACGGCCGTGCGGAACTGCGCCCAGTCGCCGGTGAACTTCTCCAGCGCATCGCGTCCCGCGGACGTCAGCGAGTAGTAGCGGCGCGCCGGCCCGACCTCGGACTCGCGCAGGAAGGAGCTGACCCACGCGTCCTTTCGAAGCCGGGACAGCAGGGGGTAGATCGTGCCTTCGCTGGTCACCAGCCCGTGCGTGTCGCACAGTTCCCGCACCAGTTCGTAGGCGTACTTCTCGCGGTCCCGCAGCTGGGCCAGGACGCAGAACTGCAGGACTCCCCTTCTGAGTTGGCTGATCCCTGAACGTGGTTCCTCAGGAGCTACCATGTTGTGCAAGGTACCTGGCGACGCGCGCCACGGGCAACTCCTCCTACGGCGCCTCTGCGTTACTCACGTGACATGGGAGACCGGTCGCGCTCACGATCCCCATCGAGCGACGACCGCCTCCTCAACGCTGAAGGCCGCGCCGCACTCCGCGCAGTGGGCCGCGCCGCCGTCCTCGGCGATCGGCTCGCCGCGATCGATGAGGACGCCGAGGCGCTGAGCTGGTATTTGCACGCCGCCGAGCGCGGTCACGTCGGCTCGATGTTCGCCGCCGGCTGCTGGTACCGCGACGGTCTGGGGACGGCGCCGGACCCGGTCCAGGCCGTCCGCTGGTTCCTGGCCATGCTCGACCACGGCAACGGCGACGGCATCCACGAGACCATCGAACTGCTGCAGCGCGGCGGTATGACGCCCGAGCAGATCCGCGCCGCCGGCGAACTGGCGGGCCGCCCCTCCGAGGCCGAGACCTTCGTCGCCATGGCCACCGAACGCGGCTGGTGATCGGTCGCCGCCCCCGTCTCTCTCCCCCTGTCCGGCTCCCCGCTCCCCCATGAGCGGGCGAAATCCCGTTGGCGTTGTCAGACCCCCCGCATACATTGATCAACGGCGTCGTCACCGACGGTCGCCGATCGGACACCAGTGGGAGTCATGCTCCGCGCCGGTCATGTGGGGGGATGAATGACAGTGAGAAGGTCAGGCAGGCACGGCTTCAGACGGTGGGCCGTCGGCGCGGCGGCCACCCTGCTCGTCGGCTCCGCCTTCGCGGCGCTCCCGGCGGCGGCCCAGGCGGCCGACGGCGCGACGCCCGCGCCGAGCGGGCTCGCTGTCAGTCCCACCCCGGTGGGCGGGGCGGACAGCGACGGCTGCGGGGCGAACGCGCCTTACGGGTACATCGGGAGGGCCACCGGGATCACCTTCTCGGCGACGTCGAACGGGACCCCGTCCGTCTGGTACGACACGGAGTTCCTCGTCGAGCCGGGCGACGGATCCGCGCCGTACGACTACACGAGATCCGGCTACGGCGGCTCCGCGCGGCAACTGACGCCGCCTTCGGCGGACTTCGCGGACGGCGTCACGTACACCTGGCGCACCCGTGACGTCGACCAGGCGGGGGCGGCGTCGGCCTGGTCAGGCGACTGCCATTTCACCGTCGACCTGACCCCGCCGGCCACCCCGGTGATCACGTCCAAGGTGTTCCCGCCGACCGGTTCCACCGCGCCGGCGCCGCCGGTCCGCACCACCGGCACCTTCACGTTCAAGGTGTCCGGGCCGGGCGCGCAGGACACCGTCCGCTTCGAGTACGCGCTGGACCGGCAACTCGCCGTCGGGGGCAACGCCTCCGTCCCGGTCGGCTCCGACGGCACCGCGAGGGTGAAGCTGACGCCCACGCAGTGGGGGACCAACTACCTGAACGTCCAGACCGTGGACCGGGCGGGGAACGTCTCGGGAACCGTCCGGTACAGCTTCCTCGTGGCCTCCGCCCCGACGATGGACCGGGCCGGGGACCTCAACGGTGACGGGCAGGCCGACCTGCTGGCCACCGGCGCCGACGGCAAGCTCTACGTGCTGTACGGCAAGGGCGACGGCACGCTCAAGAAGGCGGTCACCTACGCCGACACCGGCGACGGCTGGGACCAGGGCGGTGTGCTCCGCGACGGTGACGTCAACGGTGACGGCTACCAGGACCTGCTGCGCATCAGCGCCACCGGCTACGTCACCGGGGTCCCGAACAACGGTCTCGGGGACTTCGGCACGCACGGGTCGAGCACGGGTCCCTGGAGCCGAGCCGACGGCACGAGCTGGACGGCGGCCACGCAGATCCTCCACGGCACGTCAGGCAGCCTGGGCACGTCCACGCGCTTCCAGGACATCCTCACCGTGGAGAACGGCCAACTGCTGCACTGGGCGGGTGGCTTCGACGGGATGAGCTCCACCGTCCTGGCCACCGGTCTCGAGCACAGCACGGTGATCACCCCCGGTGACATGACCGGCGACGGCATACCGGACGTCCTCATCCGTGACGACGCCACCGGCACGCTCACTCTGGCCGCGGCCGACGCCGCCGGGACGCTCGCCGCGCCCGCCGACCGGACGACGGTGGGGACGGGCTTCACCGCCGCCCGCTACCCGCGGGTTCTCAGCGCGGGTGACGCCAACGGCGACGGGATACCCGACCTCTACGCCGCCACCCGGCACGGAGGCCTGAAGTTCTTCGCCGGGCTGCCCGGCGGCGGCTTCGCACCCGCGGTCGGCGCCCACGGCGGGCTCGACTGGACGACGGTCGTCGCCGCGGACTGACCAGCTGCACCGAACCGACGCGAGCCGGGTCAAGGGCCTGGGCCTGGGCCTGAACCTGGCTGGGCCTGGGCCGTGGTCTCGCTGGCGGCGTCAGACTGAGGGCCGAAGCTCGGGGGACGCGCGGTCGGGCGCGGGACTGTTCCACGACTCGAGCAGGCGCAGCGCCTCCTCGGTCGCCGACCCCGGTTCTACGTTGTAGACGTACAGCGTCTGTTCCGCGTCCCCGGGCACCGGGAAGGACTCGAAGTCGAAGTGCAGGTCGCCGACGACGGGGTGGTGATGGATCTTCGCGCCGTGCGTGCACCGCAGCACCCGGTGGTCGTTCCACCAGGTGGTGAACTCCGGTGACCGCAGCATGAGTTCGCCCACCAGGTCGGCGAGCTGCCGGTCGTTGGGGCGGCGTCCGGCCTCCAGGCGGAGGATCGCCACGGTCTCGGCGGCGATCCGTTCCCAGTCGCCGACGGTCTCCCGGGCGGACGGGTCCAGCAGGTAGTAGCGCGCCAGGTTGCGGGCCGGCACGGGCAACGCCTCGAAGTCGGTGAGGATGGCCCGGGCCGGCCGGTTGGACGCCAGGACATCGGTCCGGCGGCCGAGGACGTACGCCGGGACGTGCTGCAGGGTCTGCAGCATCAGGTGCAGGCCCGAGCGGACGCGCTGCGGGCCGGTGGGAGTGCGGTGCGTGGCGGCTTTCGGCCGGGTCAGCAGGTCCCGCAGGTGCTCCGCCTCGGACGCGTCCAGGTGGAGGGCCCGGCTCAGGGCGTCGAGGACCTCCGGTGAGGGGTTGCGGGACCGCCCCTGTTCGAGCCGTGTGTAGTACTCGGTGCTGACGCCGGCGAGCCGGGCGACCTCGTCACGGCGCAGTCCGGGAACCCGGCGGGTGCGGCCGTCCTCGGGCAGTCCTGCCTGGTCAGGGGTGAGACGGCTACGCCGGGTGCGCAGGAAATCGGCGAGCTCGTTTCGGCTGTCCATGGCTCCAGTGTGGCTCTCGCGGGTGCGGTGTCCGGGGCCGTGGGTGGCCCTGCCGGTACCAGCCTCGGCAGGGCCACGCCTGGGACCCCCGCCGTCCCGTCCCCGTCAGGTGGACTTCGTCAGGTGGCCCCCGCCACCCGTGATCACCCACCCGTCTCCCGGACGCATTGCCGCAGCCGCGCCACGTCGTGGTGGAGCCCTTGCATGCCGTTCCTCCTGGCGGGAGAGGGCGGGTTTCGGCCCCGGCCTCCGCGCACGTGTCGCGGGACGTGCTCGCTCCGGACGTCGGGCGCTTCGAGGGCCGCCCGAGGCCCGGCGCCGTCCCTTACGCCGAATGGGCGACATCCACGCTACCTGCGGGAACGTGGAGTCGCATGTGGGGGACGACCGGTCGGCGGCACCCACGCACGCGTGACCGGAAGGCGCCGCGCGCTCGCGATCGTGTCGTGTTCCGGCGGCGGGCGGCACGGCGGCTATCGTCCGTGACACGGCCGGGGCAGCGCCGGGCCGGCAGCCGGACGGAGTGCCATGACCGCAGCGGGTTCCGGGCAGCAGCAGCCGCCGTCGGCGCGCGCTCTCGCCGTGGCCCGGCACGGCCGGCTGTGGATCGTGCCGACGGTCCTGTCCTCGCTGGTGGCGCTGTTCCTCTCGCTGCTCTACATGGGCGGCATCGTCGATCCGAACGACAGCCTGCGCCGGCTGCCGATCGCCCTGGTCGACTCGGATCAGGGCCCACCGCTGCCGGGGCAGCAACAGCCGCTGGGCGCGCAGTTGAGCCGCGCGGTCGTCACGTCGACGCCGTCGACAGCGGTGGAGTGGCGCCGACTGAGCCAGGCGCAGATGCAGGACCAGTTGGCGTCCGCCAGGATCTACGGCGCGCTGGTCATCCCGGCCGGCTTCACGACGTCGGTCGGCGCGCTGACCACTCCCCGGGCCACGGCGCGGCCCACCCTCACGGTGCTCACCAACCCCGGACTGGGCAGCCTCGGTTCGTCCCTGGCCAGCCAGATCTCGCAGACCGCCGCGCACCAGAGCTCGCTGGTCATCGGGCGGCAACTGTCGGCACAGGCGAGCGCCAAGGGCGCGGAGGCGACCCTGCGCGCCCTGCTGGCCGACCCGGTCACGGTCACCGTCCGGCCCGGGCATCCGATCGGCCGGCACAGTGGTCTGGGCCTGACCGCCTTCTACTACACCCTGCTCCTGGTGCTCGCGGCGTTCGTCGGGGGCAACATCATCAACAACGGCGTCGACGCGGGGCTGGGCTACACCGACAACGAGATCGGGCCGTGGCACTCGCGCCGCCCGACGGTGCCGATCAGCCGCACGCAGACGCTCCTGCTGAAGATGATCATGTCGGCGGCCATCGCCGTGCTCACCACCAGCCTGACGATGGTCGCCACCATCGCGGTCCTGGGCATGGACGCGTCGCACATCCCGCTGCTGTGGATCTTCTCCTACTGCGCGAGCCTGGCGGTGGGGCTGGGCGTGCAGGCCATCAACGCGGCCTTCGGCGGGATCGGCCAGATCGTCTCGATGTTCGTCTTCGTCGCCCTGGCCCTGCCCTCGTCGGGCGCGACGGTCCCCCTCCAGGCGGTCCCCGGCTTCTACCGCTTCCTCGCCCTCTTCGAGCCCTTCCGCCAGGTGGCAGGGGGCGTGCGCGCCGTCCTCTACTTCGACGCCCGCGCCGACGCCGGCCTCAGCCGCGGCTGGACCATGATCGCCATCGGCTTCGCCCTCGCCCTGGCCTTCGGCTTCGCCATGACCACCTACTACGACCGCAAGGGGCTGCGGCGCATGGTCTTCACCGAGGCCGGGTAGCGCGGTTCCGGCTCGCGCCTCCCGGCACCGACCGGACTGGGGCGGGCTGACACATCCGGTGGCGGCCCGCGCTGGACGGGGTTCCCGTCGTGACCTTCACAGGTGGTAGGGGCGGCCCGTCTGGGTGGAGGTGAGCTGGTCCGTGGGGACCTGCTTCAGGGCGGCCATCACCTGCGGGTCGGAGACGAGGGAGATCAACTGGTCCTCGGTGAGGGGCCTGCCCTTCTCCAGCTTGGACGTCGCGGGGTCCACCTCCGTGGCGCTGTCCTCCAGTCCCCAGGCCTGGCCGTCCTGGGTGTACACGGCCACGGAAACGGCGTGTCCCTCCGCGAGCGCGGCGTCGGTCTCCCAGGCCCACCCCCGGGAGCCGTCCGCCAGGGAGACGGGCCGGCAGTCGGTGTTGTACCGGGAACCCGTGCAGGGATTCGGCATGCCGGCCAGGTTCTGATACCCGACCTCCGCGCCCAGGGACGTCACCGTCCCATCGGATCGCACCAGCCGGAAGACGGCCGGACCGTCACCGTCCTCCAGCGTCATCCCCGCGGGCAGACGGCCGGCCAGCGCCGCGCGCACGGCGGCGTGCGTCCGGTCGAGGTTGGCGTGGCTGTTGTCGTGAGGCGGCGGCGACGGCGTCCTGGCCTGACCTGCCGGGGCGGGCGCGACGTCCGGCTGCTGCGCGCCCGTCCGGCCGTGCGTCACGCCGTACCCCACGCCGAGGCCGGCGACAGCCAGTACGGCCGCACCCAGCACGGCCTTCCCCAGGAAGGCGCGACGGCGCCGCCTGCCGCCTACGAGGATCGCGGCCAGGTCCGGTGCGCCCCCCGCCTCGCCCCGGAGAGCACGCGTCATGGCGTCCTTCACCTCGTCCGCGCTCGCCGGGTCCGTCATGTTCGTCATGTCCGTCATGTCCGTCACCTGAGGGCGCCTCTCTCTTCGAGCGTCTCCCGCAACGCGGCCAGGCCCCGTGCCGCGTCCGAACGCACGGTCGCCGGCTTGCGGCCGAGGAGTCGTGCCACCTCGTCCACGGGAAGGTCCTCCCAGTACCGCAGCACCACCACCGCGCGCTGGACCGCGGGCAGCGACTCCAGCGCGGTCAGCAGGGCGTGCCGCAGCGGTACGTCGCTCTCCTCGGCGGCCCGGTCGGCCACGTACTCGGCGGGGACCTCCCCCGTCGAGCGCTTGCGCTGCCAGTCGATCCACGTGCGGGCGAGAGTCGAACGCGCGAAGGCCGCGGCCCTCGCCGGGCGGCGCAGCGTCCACCAGCGGGCGTACACCTTGATCAGCGTGGCCTGCGCCAGGTCCTCGGCGGTGTGCCAGTTCCCCGACAGCCAGAACGCCGTACGCCGCAACGCCGCCCACTCCGCGCGGGCGAACTCCTCGAATTCCACGCAGCCCCTCCTCCCGGACACCACCCATCAGACGAGTCGGTGAGGCGCCCGCGTTGCAGCCGTGGGTGCCGGGATGCGCGGGCCGCGGGCGAGTGCCTTTCGGGAGGCGGGGGTGGGGATATGTCCGCGTGTATGCGGAAGGGGAGGGCCCGGGGCGATTTACCGTGGGTTCATGGGACGGGTGACCTGGTGGGCCGTGTTGTCGTCCGCGTGCGCTCCCGCCGTGCTGGTCGGCGGGTCGATGACGGCGGCAGCACTGCAGGGGCCCACGTACGACCCCGTCACCGAGACGATCAGCGTGCTGGCGGCCGGCGGCAGGTCCGAGTACTGGGCGCTCACCACGATGCTGGTCGTGCTCGGCATGTGTTACCTGACGACCGCCTTCGGGCTGCGCGCGGCCGCTCCCCTGGGGCGGGTGGCGCTCGGCGCCGGCGGGGTGGCCGCGATCGTGCTGGCGCTGTTCCCGGCGCCGAAGAGCGGCGGCTCGTTCCCGCACGGTTCCGTGGTCACGGTCGGGTTCTCGCTCCTGGCCGTGTGGCCGGTCCTGGCCTGCTTCCGCGGCGCGGGTGCCGCACGCGGCACGAGTGTGCCCTGGGCGCTGCGTCCCGTGCCGTCCATCACGGCGACGGCGGTGATAGTGGTCGGGGCCGCGTGGTTCCTGGTCGAGCTGGAGCTCAACGGCCCGGCCGGCATCGCCGAGCGCGTGCTGACCGCCCTGCAGTCGCTGTGGCCCGCCGTCGTGGTCGTGTCCTGCCTGCTCCACCCGCGGCGTATCTGACCGGGCCGGGGAACCCCCGTGGCAAACGGTCTAACCGCGCGTCACGCTACTTCACCCGATTGCGCCGTCCTCGTCCCACCCCCGCACTCGTTGATCGGGTGTGAACACGCCCTCTGGCCAACTGACTTCCGGGGATCCGGGCCGGGTCCCCGGCGGCCGCACCACGCCTGCGCAGGCGTTCACTCCCGAGAACGGCCGGGAGACGGCACGCGGTGCGGGGTCCGACGCCGCGCCGGCCCCGGACCTGCCCCTGCCGTACAGCGCCCTGCTCGGCGGCCTGCTCTCCCTCGCGGGACGCACCCCGCCGGATCCCGCCCGGTCCGCGGAACCGGCGCCCCTCGCGGACCCGAACCCCGCACCCCTCGCGGACCCGGACCCCGCCCCCCTCGCGGCCCCCGCACCCCCCGGGGACCCGGACCCCGCGCACCCGCACGACTCGCACCACGGACGGCCTCGACGTGTATGAGTACGACCTCCACCAGACGGTGGGGACCGACGAGTTCTTCCCGTACGACGGGGGACCCGCAGACATCCACCCCGGCGGGTTCGCCGCCGTCCCCCCGGGCGGCCTCGCCGACTCCCGCCCCGGCGGCCTCCACGACTTCCCCACCGGCGGCCTCGCCGACCTCTTCCCGGAACCCCGGCCGGACGACACCACGACGCAGTGGGACCTCGACGCCGAGTTCCAGCACCTGTTCAAGCCGGTGATCGTGGAGGCGGAGCCGGTCCCGCCGCAGAACCTCTACGCCACGGCCCACGTCGTCCCGCCCGTGGCCCCCCAGGTGGTCCCTCCCCCGGCACCCCCGGCGCCCCCGGCGCCCCCGGCGGGCCCGCCCACCGCGCCCCCGGTGGTCCTCGCGACACCCCCGGTCGACCGGCTCAGCCGCCTCAGCCACCGCCGCAAACGCCCCCGGCTCGTGCGGCTGCGGCGGGCGCTGAGCCTCGGCGTCTCGATCGCGGTCGTCACGGGCGGGGTCGCCGGCACCATCAGCGTGCTCGGCGCGATGGTCTCGTACGGGCCCCTGCGCACGCTGGCCTCGCCGACCGCCCACGGTCTGGACGACCTGTGGCCCCTGCTGGTCTACGGTCCGTGGCTGGCCGGCTGCCTGACCGTCCTGCACGCCACCGCCCACCGGCGGCCGGCCAGGACCGGGTGGGTCGCGGTGGTCCTCTTCTCGGCGATCGCCATGGCCCTGTGCGTCGCCGACGCACCGCGGACGATCACGGCGAGCGCCACCGCCGGCCTGCCACCGTTCTCCGCCCTGGCCGGCTTCCTCCTCCTGTCCCGCCAGATCACCCTCATCCGCCCCAGCGAGCCGAAGGTCCCACGCCGGCGCCGACGCAAGCACTGACGCCGGCCACCAGGCGCGGCTGAGCCCCGGCGGCGACCGCCGGCACCGGGGGACAGCCGGCACCGGCGCCGGAACGAGACGGCCCTGCGGCCTGCACAGCCATTACGGGAGGTTCGTGTGCTCCTCGAAGTGAACGACCAGGTGGTGTTCGAAGGACCGCGCACGGACGACTGGTTCGTCTGGGGCGTGCACTCCGCCCGCACCCCCTACGCCCCGGGCGGCCTGCTCACGGTGGTCGAGGTCTCCGCGGTCAAGGAGATGATCGGCATGGTCGCGCAGGGGTACATCAGCGGGCAGCAGGTCGCCGAGGCGCTGGACACCCTCGCCCTGCGGGTCGGCCCGCCGGAACCGGAGGACGCCGAGGGCGAGACGGAGATCCTCGGGTACGACTGCCCGCACGGCTGCCCGGTGTGCCTCGGCGCCCGGGCCGAGTTCGACGCGATCGCCACCGAGTCGTTCGTGCACAAGATGCGTCTGGCGGACCCGGACCGCTATCCGTACGCGGCGGGGAAGACCACGCTGCATCGGAGCGTCTGCCCGCGGGTGGCCCGGTACGTGGGCCGGGCGGAGCCGGTGGGCTCGCCGTGGTGCCAGGCCGGGCTGCCCGCCTTCGCCCACCACGGCGTGTGCAGCACCACGTGGGCGGCGGGGATGCAGGTGCTGACGGCGGACGAGGCCGCCGAGTGGGTGAGCTGGCAGACCGACCCCCGCCACGGAGGCGGCTACAAGCTGTGCTGCCACTGCCTGTCCCCCCTCCCCGGGCCCCCCGGGCTCGCGGCGGACGACCAGGGCGGGTTCGACGTCACGTACTGGCCCGCGGACAACGCCGCCGCCTGGGGATGACGGGGTGCGGGTCCCCACGACACGGAGACCCCACGGCACGGAGGTCCCCGCGGCGGGGGCGGCGGGGGCGGCGGGTCAGGAGGCCGGTCCGCGCAGCGCGGTCAGTCCGGTGCGGACGGCGTCGGCGACGAGCGCGTCGTCGGAGGGGGCGTCCTGCCGGTCGCGGTCGCTCAGGACCCCGACGACGATCGGGGAGCCGGAGGCCGGCCAGACGACGCCGATGTCGTTGCGGGTGCCGTGGCCGCCGCTGCCTGTCTTGTCCGCCGCCTTCCACCCCTGGGGCAGCGCGGCCCTGATGTACGGGCCTCCGGTGGTGTTGTGCAGCATCCGGTCCGTGAGCCGGGCGCGGCGGGCGGCGGGCAGGGCCGGGCCGAGGAGGAGGGCGCGCAGGTCGGTGCCGAGGGCCCGCGCCGTGCTGGTGTCGCGGACGTCGCCGGGTGCCGCCTCGTTGAGGCTCGGTTCGGTGCGGTCGACGTGCGTCGTGGTGTCGCCGAACTCCCTGACCGCCCGCTGCAGACCGGCGGGACCGCCGAGTTCGCGCAGCATCAGGTTCTCGGCGGTGTTGTCGCTGTACTGGAGGGCCGCGGCGATCACGTCGCTCAGGGGCATGCCGTCGGCGACGTGCCGGGAGGTGACAGGGGCGTAGTCGAGGAGGTCGGACCGGCTGTAGCGGATCGTGCGGGCGAGGTCGGCGTCGTCGTCCTTCCGGAGCAGGGCCGCGGCGGCCAGCGCCTTGACGGTCGAACAGGTCGCGAACCGGCGGTCGGCCTGGTACGTGACGGTGCGGCCCGTGCCGGTGTCGAGGAGGAACAGCCCGAGGCGGGCGTGGAAGCGGTGTTCGAGGTCCTGGAAGGACGCGTCGGCGGACGGGGCCGCGCCGTCGGACGGGCCCGCGGAGGCGGACGCGGACCCGGTCGCCGTTCCCTTGCCGGCCGCGGGTGCTGCCCGGGAGGACGCCGCGCCGCCCCCGCACCCGCTGAGCAGCCCCAGGGCCAGCACGGCGGCCGCCGCCGGAACGGCACCGGCGTGCCCCCGTGACCCGGCACGGGCGCGGACTCGGATCGGCCGGCGCGTCGAACCGGTTCGGCGTGCGGAACGGACCATGCCCGGCAGCCTCGCCGCCGGCTCCGGCCCTGTCAAAGACCCACGCCACGCGGCGCGGCACGCACCGCACCTCGCCGAAGCAGCGGCGTCCGCGACACCGGACCCCGCACGAGCGGCCCCCTCACGCCTCCGCGGAGTCGGAGCCTGAATCCGAGTCCGCGTCCGAGTTCGTATTCGTGTTCGTGTTCGCGTTCCGTCTGCGGGCGCTGTGCCAGCGCGAGCGGGTCTGCTCGACGACGCGGTCCCACTGCCGGCGGACCTCGTCCTCGGAAGGTCGGTCCCCCCGGCTGATGCGGTCGAGTTCGTCGCGGACCTCCCGGCCCAGCGCGGCGGAGAGGACGAGGACGAGCATGGCGCCGAAGAGCGCCGACACCGTTCCGAAGACCGCGCCGGCCGCGCCGTAGCGGGACGCCTGGGAGTTGAACAGGGCGGGGAGGTAGACGGTCGCGGCCACCGAGTAGGCGGCGGTCAGGACGCCGGCGGTGGCCGCGAAGGGAAGCAGCGCGCGCCAGGTGAGCCGCCGCGCGGACAGGATCCAGCCGCTCCAGAGGAGGAAGACTCCGGTGATCGGGGCCTCGCACACTGCGGCCTTCAGGCCGAAGTGGCCACCGCCGCCGAGGGTCCCGTAGAGCAGGCCGGTGACCGCGGTGTAGACGGCGAGGGTGACGATCCACCCGAGGGCGTTCCGGGTGTTGCGGACGCTCAGCGGCTTGAGCTCCCAGGTCTGCTCGAACAGCCGCTGGGTGGCCCGGGCGAAGCTCAGCGTCGAGATGGCCAGGAAGATCACACTGAAGGCGTTCACCCCCGCGCTGGTGCCCTCGCCGGAGAACACCGCCCGCACCGCGTCGGCGCCTCCCCCGGTCAGCCGGTAGCGCTTGATGACCTGGTCGGCGACGTCCCCGCCGAGCACGGCGCTGCTGAGGATCAGCAGCGGGGCGAGCCCGGTGAGCGCGCTGGAGGCCAGTGCCATCGAACGGTCGAAGCCCGCGACCTTCTGGAAGCGGTTGACGACGCGCAGCACGAAGGGCGGACGCAGCCAGAACGTCAGCTGTCTGAACAGGCGTTCACGGTTGATGCCGGCCGTCCTGCCCTCCATGCCCTGCGGTTCCTGTCGGGGCGCATCAGCCTAGGGGAGACCGCGGGTCTCAGCCCGGGCGACACGGGGCAAGCGCCGCAAAACACACCGCGCGCGGGACCTCCGGCCCGCTACCGGGGTGCGGTCCGCGGCCGGTCCATCGTGCAGACGGCCCAGATGACGAAGATGTCGAGGGCGATGACCACCAGGGCCCACAGCGGGTAGTGCGGCAGCCACAGGAACTGCAGGACCATCGAGACGCCGGCGCCGATGACGGCGACGACGCGCGCCCACAGGGCGCCGTTGAACAGGGCCGCCCCGGCCAGGACCAGCACGATCCCGAGCGCGAGATGGAGCCAGCCCCAGGTCGTGAGGTCGAAGGCGTACGCGTAGTTGCGGGTGACGACGATGACGTCGTCCTTGAGGATCGCGGTGATGCCTTCGAGGATCGACATCGCGCCGTTGAACAGCAGCATGACCGCGGCGAAGATCACCCAGCCGGACCGCCAGCCGCTGCTGGTGTGGTGACCCCCGCCGTGGGCGTGGCCGATGTCGTCCCGCTGGCCGTGGATGGTTGTCATCTCGGCTCCTCCACATGGGCGAACAGGTGCCGGCCGTTCCAGCGTGCCATCGGAGTGGACGGACGGCATGTCAGACCGGGCAGACCCCCTCCCGCCTGCCCGTTCCGGTCACGCCGCCGGCCGGTCGGCGGCGTCCGTGACGCGGCCGCCCGCGGCCAGCAGGGCGATGACGGTGAGGAGGGCGAGGAGGATCAGGACCAGGCCGAGGATGACCAGGGCGGTGGGGGTGTTCCAGGCCGCGAAGCCGATCGCGACGGCGATGACCGCACCGAGGGTGAGCCACCTGCGGTGGTGCAGGGTCCAGGTGCCGGCCCGGCCGGTGCGGACCTGGTGGCGGTCGGCCCAGCGCGCGACGGAGTCGGCCGCGTGCTCGCAGCCGCCGCGCACGGCGACGGGCAGCCGGCCGGGGCCGACCAGGTACGCGCCCAGGGCGAGGACGACGCCCAGCGCGATCGCGGTGCGCAGGGCCTGCCGCAGGAAGCGGACCAGGGTGTCGAAGACGGCCGCGGCGGCGTCCCGGGACTGGACCTGCGCGGGCAGGTGGTCCAGGTAGTAGCCGCGGGCGACGGACAGCAGGATCGCCACGATCAGGCAGGCCACCGCGGCGCCGAGTGCGACGCGGGCCAGGGCCCGTCTGCGGCGCCGGGCCAGCAGCACGCCGGCCGCGGCGATCACGACGACGGCGGGGATGATCCAGTTCCCGACCACGTCGAGGACGTGCGCGAACGTGCGGATCTTGCCGAGCTGGTCGGAGCTGAACAGCACCAGCTCCTTGTCGGTGGAGGGGATGGCCTTGGCCGGGGCGAGCCCCTCGTCCTCCAGCTGCTTCTTGAGGGTGTCCACCGCCGTGCCGACCTCGAGGACGACCGTGCCGTCCCTGACGTCCACCGCGCCGCGGCCCTGCCCGGTGAGGACCTGCACGATCGCGGTGTGGGCCCGGCGGTTGGCCTGGTCCCACACCCGTGGGAAACGGTCGCTGCGGACGACGCGGGTGGCGGCCTTGCGGACCGCGTCGTCCACCGCGGTGTCCAGTTGCGGGCCGAGGTTCTGCACCGCCTGGGCGGCCTGGGGCGGCAGGCCGTGCGAGCGCAGCCAGGCGGCGAGCTGGGCGGTGGCCGCCGGCCCGTTGACCCGCACGTCCACGGCCCTGGCGATGCGGACCACGGCGGCGTCCTGGATGGCCCGGTTCCTGGCCAGCGGGGCCATGGTCGCGACATAGCGGTCGGTGTCCAGGGCGATGTCGTGCACCCAGACCGCGATCAGCGCCAGCGGCACCAGTACGCACGCGAGGACGGCGAGCACCCCAGACGCCGTCACGCGGGCCACCCGTCCCGCGGTCCTTGCCGGCGACCGTTCCGGCGGCCCGGGATCGGCCGGAGGCACTTGGGTGCTCATGCCCGCTCCCGGAGCCCGACGACGGTTCTCCTCCCATTGAGCGCCCGCGGCCGGTGCGTCGGGCGGCGGGGCACCCCCATCCGGGTGCGGGCACTCCCCCCGGACGGCCCTGATCCGCACGTCACGCCGGAACGGCCCTC
Organism: Actinacidiphila acidipaludis; assembly: GCF_019890725.1. Classification (GTDB taxonomy): domain Bacteria; phylum Actinomycetota; class Actinomycetes; order Streptomycetales; family Streptomycetaceae; genus Actinacidiphila; species Actinacidiphila acidipaludis. The sequence continues at coordinate 21,552 of NZ_JAINZZ010000065.1, read as the reverse complement.
ACCCGTTCGGGCTCCGGCGGATGGCCCGGAGCCGCTGGGCGGCCGAAGGTGATGGGCGGGGGTCGTCGGCGGGGGTGGATCGCGGGGGTGGATCGCGGGGGTGGATCGAGGAGGGAAGGAGCTGCACCGCATGGCCAAGTACCTGATCCAGGCCAGCTACACCGCCGAGGGCGCGCAGGGCCTGCTGAAGGAGGGCGGCACCGGGCGCCGGAGAGCCGTCGACGAGACGGTGGGCGGCATGGGCGGCACCGTCGAGGCGATGTACTACGCCTACGGGGAGCACGACGCCGTGATGATCATCGATCTGCCCGACACGGTCTCCATGGCCGCGGTGAGCATGATGGTCAAGGCGAGCGGCGCCATGCGGACCATGGCGACCCCTCTGCTGACCATCGAGGAGATCGACGAGGCGACCCGCAGGCAGGTCACCTTCCACCCGCCGAAGGCCTAGCCGGGCCGGACCGCGAAGGACCCCCGAGGACCGCGAAGGACCCCGAGGGCCCCGGAGACTCCCGAAGACCCCCGAAGGGCCCCGCCGGATCACCGGCGGGGCCCTGGGGCGTCAGCGGAATCCGCTCACGGGAACGAGACGACGTTGCTCGGCGTCGTGTTGGACGCCGTCACCGCCCCGGTGTCGTTGATGACGTGGCTGATGGTGCCCACGCCACCGAGCGAGACGGTCAGCACGTCGTGGAACTTCACGCCCGCGGTGTTGGGCACCTCGAACGCGTGGTAGTTGTTCACCGACGGGTTGACGTTGAAGTAGCAGTAGCTGCCCAGCCCCCACGCCTCGTGACTGGTGACGTTGGCGCCGACCTTGTACGCCGCGTAGCCGTTGACGCCCGACGGGTTCATCCAGGCCGCCTGGTTGGGCGGGTCGTACGGGTTCTCGTTCTGGAAGAAGATCGTCTTGCCGCCCTGGCCGTTCCAGACCACCTCGTACTTCTGGTAGTGCTCGACGAACAGGCCGTCGGCCAGCACGTTCGCGCCGTTGACGGTCAGGCCGGTGTCGGCGGTGTTGGTGGTCCAGCCGACCGTGCCGGAGTTGCCGTGGTCGGCCCGCCAGGCCCAGATGTGGTCGATGATCGTGTTGCTGCTGTTGACCACCAGGCTCTGCGTGGCCTTGCCCGCGATCTCCCCGCCGATCCGGAAGAACACGTCCTGGATCGTGGTCGGGTTGGACGCGTGGCTCGCCGACGAGCCGGACGGCCCGACGGTCAGCAGCGCCTGGGAGTTGGTGGTGCCCGCGTCGAACAGCAGCCCCTTGACGCGGACACCGTCGACGTCGGCGACCTGCATCGCGTTGACGCCGTTGTCCGGGACGAAGGTCGGGTAACCGATGCCCAGGATGACGGTGTTGGCCTTGGTCACGTTGAGCGTCTGGTTGAGGTGGTACACGCCCGGCGTGACGAACAGGTTGCAGCCCGCGGCGAGCGCGTTGTTGATGGTCGCCGCGGTGTCACCGGCCTTGACCACGTAGAACTGGCTCATCGGCAGCGAGGAGCCCGGGGTGCTGCCGCTCGCCCAGCTCGGGCCGGAGGCGTTGGTGCGCAGGCTCGGCAGGAACACGTGGTACTTGCCGGAGCTGTCGATGTAGAGGTACGGGACGTCGCGGGAGACCGGGGTGGTGCCCAGGGTGGTCTCCGGCGGGTTCGGGAAGGTGGTGGCGGGGGCGCCGTTCACGCCCGAGAAGACCATGTTCCACACGCCGCCGGCCCAGCTTCCCAGGTTGCTGTCGCGCGTGTACCACTGCTGCTGGGAGACCGACGACGCCTGGCCGGTGACCTTGGTGTCGGCGATGTAGCCGCCGCTGGCGTAGCCGTAACTGGCCGGGTAGAGGGCCAGGTTGCCGTGCACGTCGATGCGGCGGAAGGGCGCCGCCTGGGCGACGGCCCAGCGGTCGGTGCCGCTGGAGGGGTTGATGGCGAGGTTCTCGGCCGAACGCCAGAAGTTCTGGGTGGCGTTGCCCGCGTCGGAGGCGTTGAACGCGTCGACGGTGACGTCACCGTTGATCGTGACGTCGTCCGGGTTCTGCCCGAGGCCGGCCACGGAGGTGTAGAAGCCGACGTTGTCCTCGACGCCGTAGGTGCCGGGCTTGAACAGGTCCGCCACCCGGTTCTCGCTGAACTGGGCGGTCTGGGTGTCCTTCATCTGGTTGAACTGGGCGTCCAGTTGGGACTGGATGGCAGCGTTGCCCATGGACGGGTCGAAGACGTGCACGTTCGAGCCGAAGTCGGGGGTGTCGGACTGCGCCGGGCACGACGCCGGGGTGCCGCCGATGGTGTAGGTGGCGCTGGCCACCGCCGAGTCGGTGGAGCCGGACTTCACCGCGATCGCCTTGAGCGTGGTGGTCGCGGCGACGTTGATCGCGCCGCCGTAGGTCGCGGAGGAGGCCGTCGGCGTGGAGCCGTTGGTGGTGTAGTGGATCGTCGCGCCGGAGGTGGCGTCGGAGATCGTCACCGACTGGGCGGAGGTGTAACTGCCGCCACCCGGGCTGAAGGTGGGCGTGGCCACGGTCCCCGGCGGGGGCGTGGTGGTGCCGCCGCCCTGGGTGTACGAGAACCACGGGGAGTCGTACTGCGGGCCGTTCTTGGTGTACGTGAAGGAGTACGACAGCACCGAGCCGCCGGCCAGACCGCCGACGGTGTAGTTCCAGGCCGAACCGGCCGCCGTCATCTGCACGTTCTGCTGGTTCGTGTTGTTCACCAGGTAGTGGATGATCACGTAGGCCGAGGTGCTGGTCGGCGTGAAGGTGACCTGGGCCTGGGTGCTGCTGGTCTGGCTGACGCTCTGGGTGTAGTCCGAGGAGTCCGCGGAGGCGGTCCCGACCGTCTCGGACAGGCCCAGCAGCCCGGCCAGCAGCAGGGCCAGGGCGCCGAGCGCGGCGACGGCACGGCGTCTGGTCCGCCCGGCGTGACCGGTGGGGGTGTCGCTGAGGGATGTGGACATCAAGTGGGGGGTCCTTTCACCCGAGTTCACGAGGTGAACGCCGAGTCGGCGCGGATTGTGGGGGCAGATCGCGCACTTCTCCTTGAACTCCGCCGGAGACTTTCTGTTTCTGCCTGCGATTCCCTTCCAGAGAACGCTCTCAATTTACGGATCAAGGGGCAGCGGATCCGTAAGGCAGTGTCAGGGGGCCCCGGCCGACCGTCAAGAAGTCGGACGGGATTGCTTGAGGTGGGTCGCGCGCGCGGTACGGATCGTCGGCGCCGTCGCACGTGGGAGCGCGAAGTGCGGTGGAACTCCGGGGCGTTGTGAACCCGGCATTCACCCGCGGGCCCCTCGCGGTTCACCATGGCCCGACAGGTTCGGACCATGTCTTCGAGACCCTTCTCCCGCAAGCGCGTCCGGATCGCGGTGGCGATCGGTGTCGCCTTCGCCGTGGTGGGCGCGGGCACCGCCGCGGCCCAGGCCGGCGGCTGGCTGTCGGCCCCGTCGCACGACTTCGGCGCGGTCGCCGACTCCTACTCCGGCCACGGCACGGTGACCGGCAACGTCCTGCACAACGACCACGGCGCGACCGCGGTCGTACGGCACACCGCCCCGGCCGACGGCTCGGTGACGGTCGGCGCGGACGGCTCGTTCACGTACACCCCGAAGGCCGGCTTCACGGGCACGGACACCTTCACGTACACCACGACCGACGCCGTGGAGCTGTTCAAGGACACCCAGGCGAACGGCGCGCCGCTGGCGCCGCTCGCGAAGGTCGCCGGCCCGAACGGCACCACCACCGACATCTCCGGCGAGGGCTACGGCTCGTCGCTCACCCCGGTGCCGGGCCGGTCCGGCCTCTTCTACGGCCTCACCGACCGCGGTCCGAACGCGGACGCCCCCGACGGCAACAAGTCCGAGATGCTGCTGGACTTCACGCCGCAGATCGGCGAGTTCAAGCTGACCGGCGGCAAGGCCGAACTGGTCGGGAAGGTCACCCTGAAGGGGCCGAAGAGCCTCGGCGGGGTCCCGTACAGCGGCCGCCCGCCGCACGACACCAGCGAGGTCATCGACGACGTCGCGGCGACGAACGCCGACGGCACGCCCACGCCGGTCGCCAAGGACCCGTACGGCTACGACTCCGAGGGCCTGGTGGCGCTGCCCGACGGCACGTTCTGGGTCTCCGACGAGTACGGCCCGTACATCACGCACTTCGACGCGAACGGCTACGAGCTCGGCCGGCTGACGCCCTACAAGGACAGCCCGGACAACGCGTCGCACAAGATCCTCGGCCACCTGCCGTCCGAACTCGCCTACCGCGCCAAGAACAAGGGCATGGAGGGCCTGACGGTCACGCCCGACGGCTCGACGCTCGTCGGCGTCATGCAGTCCGCGCTGCAGCAGCCCGACCTCGGCAGCACCAAGGCCGGCAACGTGGCGGCCACCCGCATCGTCACGGTCGACCTGCGGACGTTCCGCACCAGGCAGTACCTGTACCTGCTGGACGACCCGAACGACACCGGCGACGCGAACAGCGAGATCACCGCGGTGTCCGACACGAAGTTCCTGGTCGACGAACGGGACGGGAACTACGAGCCGTTCGCCCGCAAGTCCCTCTACGAGGTCGACGTCAACGGCGCGACGGACGTCAGCGGCCTGACGATCGGGGGCAAGTCCCCCGAGGCGTTCGTCGGGAAGGACGGTACGAACGCCGCGCTGACGGCGCTGACCGGCGCCGGCGTCAACGTCGCGCAGAAGCAGCCGTACCTGAACGTCGGCACGCTGGTGAGCCAGCTCGACCCGAGCGGCGCGTTCTTCGCGCACGACAAGGTCGAGGGCGTCGCCACCGCGGACGCCGGGCGGACGCTGTACCTGTCCAACGACGACGACTTCGGCATCGACACCATCGCCGTCGACCCCGACGGGAAGTGGACCGTCCACCAGAAGGTGCTGCCGCCCACCGGCCGGAGCGACAGCGGCGAGATCCTGAAGGTCGACACGACGAAGCTGCCGGCCGTCCTCAAGACCGTCACCGTGACGATCCACGTCCACTGACGCCCCGCCCCATCGCCGGGCCCGCCCCAGCCAAGCGGGCGGCCCGGCCGGGCGCCGGCTCCGGACCGGCCGGGATGCGCCGTCCGGCCTCGGCGGGAGCCTCGCCGAGGGCCGCCGGATATTCCCAGCGCCTCCGGACGGTTCTTCCTACCATTGCCTGGTCGTGCCCGTGACGCAGTGCGACGGAACCGCCGCATACGGGCACAAGGGGAGGGAACATCATCATGACCATGTCCTGGCGGGCACGAACGCGTGTCGCCCTCGGAGCCACGGGGGCGCTCTGCCTGGCACTCCTGGCGACGCCGCGCGCCGACGCGGCGACGGGCACGCCGACCACGCCCACGGACCTCTTCAACGCCTATTCCACCTGCTCGCACGATCCCGACGCGCCCGTGTACGTGTGGGCGGGCTCGGGCGTCGATCTCGAGGGCGTCCCGGGATACACCGACCCGGACGCGACGCCGCGGCTCAGCGAGCAGTTCAAGCTCTGGCCGGTGGCCGACCCCACGCAGGTCACCAGCCTGAGCGACCAGTACGCCACCGCGGGGTTCGAGGCGTGGGCCACGGCACCCGCCTCGGCACTGACCGACGGGCAGACGTACGCCTGGCAGGCTCAGACGCTCGCCGGCACCGACGCCTCCGACTGGTCGGCACCCTGCTACTTCACCGTCGACAACACCCGGCCGTCGGTGCCTCCGACCGTCACCTCCGCCAACTACGCCGAGAACCAGACCAACCAGGGCGGCGAGCCCGTCCAGTTCACCTTCGGCGCCAACGGCGTGAGCGACGTCGGCGGGTTCGAGTTCGGCTGGATGAACCCGCTTCCCGTCGCCGGGGGCGCGAACATCGGCGACCACGGGATCCCGCAGCCGATCGACCCGTACGCCGACACCAGGTACTTCGTGCGAGCCGACTCCCTGGGCGGCTCGGCCACGGTGAACCTGATCCCCCCGTCCGGCTCGGGACCGGCGACGCTCTACGTGATCAGCCTGGACCGCGCGCTCGACCGGTCCATCGACGAGACGAGCTACAGCTTCTTCCTCGCCTCCCACGCGCCTACGGTGACCCCCGTCGAGAAGCCGCAGTTCGACCGGCCCACGACCTTCGACCTCACGCCCGACCCCGTACTGCAGGCCAAGAGCCCCGTCGTGAGCTACAGCGTGAAGACCACGGGCGGCCAGAACGACCGTACGGTCCAGGTGCCGGCCTCGGCCGACGGAAGCGCCACGGCCAAGCTCACCCTGGACGGGGCCGACGGCGAGTGGGTCCAGGTGAGCAGTACGAGCGCGAACGGCTGGGTCAGCGCCGAGCAGTGGTGGAACGTCGTCTTCGACACCACGCCCACGGTCGGTTCCGACGTCTACGCCGAGAACGCGTCCGGCGGCGGTGTGGGCGTCCCGGGGGCCTTCACGTTCACCCCGAAGGTGAAGAACGTCGTGAGCTACACCTACTCCTTCGACTGGGGCACCCCGGTCACCGTCAAGGCGGAGGCGGGCCGTACCGCGCACATCACGTGGACGCCCGCGAACGACGGCTTCCACGACCTCGACGTCTACGCCACGACCAAGGACGGCATCCAGCTGACGGCCTACGACTACTACTTCACCGTGAACTGAGGCTCCGGCGAAGCCCAGGACGGCCGGTGCCCGCAGTCGCGGCGCCGGCCGTCCCCGTGCGGACGCCGGGCGCCGGGAGCCCGAGGACGTCGAGGCCCGCGGACTGCGCGTGTCCCAGCCCGTGGACGCTTATCGCGGCTTTACAAGCGGTTGCGGAGTGTATGGGAATATCCGGGCGGAATGCCCGGTTGTCTTCGGCCAGCCGCTGCCGGAGCCGGCACCACGCAGGACAGGCCCCGGAAGTGCGGCGGAACAGGAGCGCCCCTCGCATCCGCGGCGCCGGACGAGGGGCGCGGTCGGCCTGCACCAGGCGCCGCGAGGAGGGCCCATGCACGCCCGGCGCGGACAGAAGCCGTCGTGGAACCCGACGGGCAGTCTCAGCAGGGGGTGGATGGCGGCCGCCGCCGTCTTCATCGCCCTCGTCCCGATCGCGGACGTCTTCCTCCCCCCGAGCGTCCACATCGCCCACGCCCTGGTCCTCCCCGTCGCCCTGACCGCCGTGTTCTTCGGCCCGCGCCGCACCGCGACGATCGCGGGGATCGCCATCCTCGCCCTGGTCGTCGCGGCCGTGGAACGCATGTCCCTCAGCTCCGAGAGCGTGCTGGTGGAACTCGGCTCCCTCACCCTGCTGTCGGTGCTGCTTCTGCTGGTCAGCCGCCTGCTGGAGAGACGCGGCCACGAGCTGGCCGGTCTGCGCCACGTCTCGGAGGCGGTGCTCAGGCCGCTGCCGCCCCGGGCCGGCCCGGTCTCCATCGCCTCCGCCTACCGCGCGGCCGACGTCGACACCCCCGTGGGCGGCGACCTCTACGCGGTGGCGCGCACCAAGGGCGCCACCCGCCTGCTCATCGGCGACGTCCGCGGCAAGGGCCTGGGCTCGATCGGCGACACCGAGATCGTCCTCGGCGCCTTCCGCGCCACGGCCCACCGCCCGATGCCGCTGCCCGAACTGGTCGCCTCGCTGGAGGGCAGCGTCTGCTGGGGCCTGAACGAACCCGGTGGTGACGGCCCGGGCGCCGACGTGCGCGAGCGGTTCGTCACTGCGGCGATCGTCGAGATCCCGGACGACGAGCCGTACGTCCACGTGGTGAGCTGCGGACACCTGCCGCCGCTGCGCTTCCACGACGGCGCCGTCACCTCGCTGGACACCCCGGACCCCGCACCGCCGCTGGGCCTCGGCATGCTCGCCGAGGGCGGCTACGCCGCGTCCACCTTCGCCTTCGCGCCCGGCGACCGGCTGCTGCTGTACACCGACGGGGTCACCGAGGCCCGCGACGGGCGGGGCGTCTTCTACCCGCTGCTGGAACGGGCCGCCGGCTGGGGCGACCTCGGCCCGGCCCGGCTCGTCGACACCGTGACCGCGGACCTGCGGCGGCACGCCGTGGCGGGCCTCGACGACGACATGGCCGTGGTGGCCCTGCGCCGCGACGAATCCCCGGACCCGAGCATCCCCGCGCCCCACCGGGCGGCCCCCCCGGCCCCGCGCCCCGCGCCGGCCACCGCACTGCCGAACGAGCGAGGCTGAACGAGGCCGGCCGCCACGCCGGCGCCGCGTTGCCGCACGACCCCGCCCGGGCGCCCGGGAAGCCCCTACGCCCGGCCCGCCCGGCCCGCCCCGCCCTCGACGCCGACCGGGTCGCCGACCCGCACCGTGCCCGGTTCGAGAACGTCCAGGTAGACCCCGAAGCACGCCAGCCGGCCCAGGTCGAGGACCGGGACCCGGTGGGTGCGGGCGACCGCCCGCATGATGCCCGGGTCCGGCGGGAGCGCGCCGTGGGCCAGCGTGGGCACGACGCACCGGGGCGTCGGGAGCGTGACGCGGAACAGCGCCTCGCCCACGCGCAGCACCGCGCCCGCCCAGTCGTCCTCGGGGAACGCGGGCCCCTCGCCGGTGCCGGTCCCCTCGCCGCCGCCGACCACCAGGTTCGGCCGGAAGCGGCGGGCGTCGAAGTCCCCGGCGGGATGGACCGTACGCAGATGGGCCAGCGCGGAGCCGGTCACGAGGTGGACCCGCCCGAAGTCGAAGAAGGTGCCGGGGGCGACCGAGCTCAGGGTGACCAGGTCGCCGCCCGCATCGCGAGAGGCCGTCGCCCGCACCTTGTCCGGCACACCGCCCTCGTACTCGGGCACGACGCGCTCAAGCCGCCCGGGCTCCCCGCGCACGACCCCGGCACGGAACCCAGCACGGATCCCAGCACCGGCCTCGTCACCGGCCTCGTCACCCACCCCCGCGACCGCCACCTCGCGGCCCAGCAGTCCGGTCAGGCGGTCGTCGAGCCCCGGATCCCCCGCCGGGAAGCGGCTGCCGTCGGGCAGTTCGACCTCGGGGATGCCCGCGGCGGTCAGCCGGCTCCGGCAGCGCAGCAGCGCCCCCCACTTGCGGGGGTGCTTGGCGCTGCCCACCGCACCCGTGGCGTCGAGCACGGCGTGCGTCCGGTCGCCGGCCAGCCCGTTCGCGGTGACCCGCACCGACGCCAGGTCCTCCCCGAGCATGGACTTCACCGGATAGCGATGGATCTCCGTCACCGTCGGCATCGTGCGGGTCACGGCGTCAGCGTCCTTCCCGGGCCGTCGGCCGTCCGTGCGCCCGGGGCCGGCCCGGGACCGGTGGCGGCGCCCGTGTCGGTGGCCGTGTCGGTGGCCGTGTCGGTGACGTCGGTGCGGGTGTCACGACTGGAACCCGGCGCCCCTCCCGGGCCGCGGCCGGGACGCACCCCCAGCTCCGAGCGCCCCCACACCGTGACCGTCACCTCGTCGCCGACCGCGACCCGCCCAGGCCGCTGCACCGCCAGCTTGGTCCCGAACGCGACACCGCCCTCGGCCGCCCGCCGGTAGCTCGCGAGGGTCCGCAGCGGTTCCGGGCCGGCCCGCTCGCCGGTCTCCTGGCGGACCATGGTGACGGCGCAGCGGATGGCGAGCTTGGCGTAGGCGAGTTCGGCCGTGCCGAAGGTGAGGAGGTGCGCGCGGTCCTCGGTGTGCGGCTCGTCCCAGCCGTCGACCAGGACGTTCGGACGGAAGCGGCCCACCGGGAGCGGTGCGGCGCCGCGCTCGGCCAGCTTCCGGTCGAGCAGTTCCAGGCTCGCGCGGGACAGCAGGTGCAGGGCGCAACTGTCGGCGTAGCCGGAGGTGCCGGGCGTCCTGCCGTCGGTGACCCGATCGTGCTCGGGCGGCACGCGGACGAGACGGCTGGGTGCGCGCAGCACGCCGGACAGCCAGGCGGCGACCGTGTCGCCCTGGTCGATGCCCCGGTAGGCGGCGCCGAACAGGACCACCGGGCGGCGGACGCCCTCGGTGTCGACGGGCACCGCCAGCGTCCCGGCACCGGGCGCGTCGAGGGTGAGCAGCCGGCCGTCGTCGCCCACGACGGGCCGGATCGTGGCCAGGAGCGGGTTCCGGCGCTGCGTCCGGTAGCGGCCGTCCTCGTCGACGACCATGAAGCCGCGGTCGTGCGCGAGCCCGGCCGACGTCACGGCGGTATCGCGCACCGGCATCCCGGCGCATCCTTTGACCGGGTAGGTGACCAGCTCGACCACGCGGGCCATGGTCAGACCCGGACCGCGGCGGCGGGGCCCGGGGCGCGGTCCGTCACGGCGGGCACGGCGTCGGCGTGCCCGCCCCCCGCCGTCCAGGTCTGCTGGGACACGTCGGTTCCCCTTCCGTAGGCAGGACGGCGCACGGCGTCCGCCGGGGAACGTACTACGCGGGCCTGGCGGCCCGTCAAAGGGATTCCGCCAGGCCCGCGTCGGCCGGTATGGGGGGTCAGACTCTGCGCCGGCCCGCCCAGAACGGCGTGACGATCGCGATGAGCAGCGCCGCGGCGCCCACCTGGAGCGCGTGGCGGGTCCAGTCGACACCGCTGGTGTGCGCGACGCCGAAGGCTCCGGCGAGGGCGTTGCCCACCAGGCCTCCGACGATGCCGATCAGGATCGTGGCCCACAGGGGGATCGGCTGCCGTCCCGGCAGCACCAGCTTGGCGAGCAGGCCGATGATCAGACCTGCGATGATCGCCCAGAGAATAGTCATCTTGGCCCTCTTCCTTCGTCGGGTCTCTGCGGCGGCCCGGCAACTCGGGCGCTCATCGGGTCGGTTGCCCCGAGTCACGCACCGCATGTCCGGCGGATTTCCCCTGCCGCGAATCCGTTGCCGGAACGCGGCTGCCGGACCGCGGTTGCCGGACCGCGCGGGCCGTCGCGGCCAGGAGTGCCGGTGGGCGGCAGGGGAAAACGCCCGGCATGGACGCAGAAGAAGGCGTGCCGCCGAGGGCGAACGGTGAAGCCGGGCCGGGTGCGGGAGCGGATGCGGGGTCAGGCGCGGGACTGTCCGGCGGTCAGGACCGCGGCGCGGAACCGTCCGGCGGTCAGGACCCGGGCGCGGGTCCGGACGCGGGTCCGGACGCGGGTCCGGGTGACGCCACGCGCAGGGGCTCAGCCGGCCGTCCCGGCTGGGGTCCGGACTCGGGTCCGGCCGGTGCGGCGGCGGCCGGCGGGGCGACGGCCAGGGGAGCTGCGCGGGGAGATGCCCGGGGCCGCGGGCCGGGAAAGGCGACGGCGCGGCCTGCGGTGCTGGCCGGTGTCCTGATCGTCGCGCTCGGTGTGGTGCTGGCCGTGGTGGTCACGGGCAACGCCACCGGCCACCACGCCCACGGCGGTGACGACGGCGCCGTGGGCGGCATGCCCGGCCTGCGGGTCGACGGCACGTCCCCCTTCCGGGCCGCCGACGCCGACACGGTCGTGCTCGACGGTGTGTCGGGCCGCATCCAGGTGACGGCCGATCCGCACGCGCACACGGTCACCGGCAGTTTCCACCGCTCCGACGGCCACTCCGCCGTACTCCACGGCACCACGGGCGACGACCCGGCGTCGGGCGACGGCCACACGCTCACCGTGCGCTGCGAGGACGACGACGGCCACCAGGAAGCGTGCGCGGGCGACCTCGTGCTGACCGTGCCCGGGCACACCGGCCTGCGGATGCGGCAGACGTCCGGGGAGACCGTGCTCGACGGGCTCGGTGGGGACCTCAGCCTCGACGCCTCGTCCCTCCAGCTCACCACCCGGGACCTGCGCTCCCCGCACGCCGAGGTGCGGGTGGTGTCGGGCAGCGCGGACCTCGGCTTCGGCGCGGCGCCCGCCGATCTCGACCTGCACGCGTCGTCGGCCTCCGTGGCCGTGCGGCTGCCGCAGATCGACGGCGGTTACGCGGTGACGACGGCGGCGGCGTCCGCGAGCGTGCAGGTGCAGGTGCCGCGCGATCCGACGGCGGGGCACCGGGTGGCCCTCACCGTCACGTCCGGCTCGCTGTCCGTCCAGAACGCCTGAGGGCCGAACCGCCTCAGCCGGCCGCCTGCCGGATGAGCGCGGCGATCCGGGCGTCGTCGGCGTCGGACAGTTCGGGCAGCAGGGCGAAGTACGTCGGCCACATCGTGCCCTCGTCGAGGCGGGCCTGGTCGCTGAAGCCGAGCATGGCGTAGCGGGACTTGAATTTGTGGGCGCTCTGGAAGAAGCAGACGACCTTGCCGTCCCTGGCGTAGGCGGGCATGCCGTACCAGGTCTTGGGCGCGAGCTCCGGGGCGTGGGCCTTGACCAGGGCGTGCACCCGTTCGGCCAGGGCGCGGTCCGCCTCCGGCATCTCGGCGATCTTCGCCAGCACCTCGCCCTCGGCGTCCGCCTTGGCGCGGGGGCCGCGGCGCGTGGCGGCCTTCAGTTCCTTGGCGCGGTCCTTCATGGCGCCGCGCTCCTCCTCGGTGAAGCCCTCGTAACCGGCGTCGACCGTCTCCTCGGCGCGTGCGGTGCTCGTGGCCTGGGTGCCCTTCATGGCGGGGTTCCTCTCGTACCGGCGGGGTGGGTGCTGCCCATGCTAGGAACGGCGCCTCGGCCGCCGCTTCTCCGAAACTGACCGTCCGCCGCCCGTCCGCCGCCCTGCCCGTTCACCAGGCGCTTCCCCCTGCCGGGAAGGAGTTGTGAGCGACGTGCGCACCAAGATCCTCGCCCGCGCGTCGACGCTCGCCGCGACCGTCGTCCTCGGGCTCGGCCTCGCCTCCACGGGGGCGCAGGCCTCCCCGCCGTCGCCCGCGGGCGGCCGAACCGTCCTTGCGGGGTCGGGGCCGTGGCCCGGTCCGGTCCGGCAAGGGCGCCCGCGTTCCGGGGCGTTGACGTACGTGGCACGCGCGTCACAGCCGCACGGTCATGCCCTCGTCCGCGACCAGGATCTCCCCCGGGTACGCGGCGGCCGCCTCCGCGGGGTGGCGCGCCCGGTCGGCGCCGGGCCAGAAGTGGCCGAGCAGCAGCCGCCGCGCGCCCGCGCGGGCCGCCCAGACGCCGGCCTGGGCGGCACTGAGCAGCAACGGGTCGTCCTCCGCGCCGAGCAGCGTGGTTCCGGCGATCAACAGGTCCGCATCATGGGCGAGTTCGCCAAGAGCCGGGTCGGGGCCGGCGTCGCCGCTGTAGGCGACGGTCAGGTCCGGTGCGGTCAACCGGACGCCGGCGTGCGGCACATGGTGCGGCAGTGGCAGCGCGTCCAGCCGGAAGGGGCCGACCTCGTACGTGCCCGGCAGCGGGTGCGGGTCGAAGACCTCGCGCAGGTCCTCGGTGGGCTCCATCGCCTGGACCCGGTCGAGCACGCCGGGAGGGCAGTACAACGGGACCCGGACATCGGGGCGTTCACCGAACAGCAGCGCCCGGGACAGCACGCTGAGGTCCGCGCAGTGGTCCGGGTGGGCGTGGGTGATGACGACCGCGTCGACCTCGCGGGCCGCGCACCGCTCCAGCAGGCGCGGCACCGTCGCGTACCCCAGGTCCAGCACGACCCGGAACCCGTCGGCCTCCAGCACGAACCCGGCGGCCGCCCGCCCGGCCTCGACCCATCCACCGCAGGACCCCAGCACTCCCAACTGCCGCATACGCGCATACTTCCACGCCTCCGCGGCGGCCCCGCGGCCGGCGAGTGGGGGGCGGGCCGCGGGACCGGATGAACCGGGAGACGGATCAGCCGACGTCCTTCCAGTGGTCGTAGGTGCTGATCATCTGGTAGCTGCGCGTCGGGCAGTAGAACGCGCTGTTCGGCTGGTCGTAGTGGGTGTCCGCGTTGGCCGAGGTCGCGGTCGACCACGTCCCGTTGTTGCGCACGGAGATCCCGCTGGACTCGAAGGTGACGCCGGCCATGTCGTCGCAGGAGTACGCCCTGCCGGACGACTGGACGGTCGAGTAGAGCTCCTCGATGTCCCAACCGTCCGTGCGGCCGGACTGGTTGGTGCCGGACTGCGTGAACAGGGTGTCCCAGCGTCCCGTGGTGTAGTTGTACAGCGCCGCGGCCCAGGTGTTGGACGCCGTGGACGTCCTGATCACCCGTCCCGTGTAGGCGCCCGAGCCGTTGGTGTACGTGCTCAGGAACGAGCTGTTGATCGTGACCGAGGCCGCGAAGTTGACGCTCTTGCACCAGTCCCACGCGGACACCGATCGCGTGGAGTTCGTGTACACGGTGACCAGTTCGACGCAGGAGCCGCCCGGCGGGTACATCGTCGGGGTGTAGATGGTGGTGTAGCTGTCGCGCACGGTGAGCTGCGTGGACACCGACTGCGTCGCGCACGAGCCGTCGGCCCCGGACAGGGCCTTGAAGGCGGTGCCCTGCGCGGGGTGGATGCTCACCAGCGGGCGGACGGCGGAGGGGCTGGTCTGTCCGGCGCCGGTCTCCGCGCCCGAGCCCTTGCCGAGCGGACCCTTGGCCGCGATCCCGTACTGCGCGCGGTGCTGTGCGGTGAGCGAGGACAGTTGCCGCTGGACCTCGGCCTGCGGCAGGGCGCCCTTGACGGTCTGGCCGGACACGGCCGTGGAGCTGCAGACGCCGACGGCCGCCGCCTGCCGGGGAGTCGCGGCGGCGGCGCCCAACGAGGTGCCCAGGACCAGGGCGGCGGTGGCGGCGAAGACGGCCGCGGTGGATCGGGGACGTATCACGCTGATGCGGTCCTCTCTGGGAGTGGGGTGCGGGGTAATTCATGCTCATGACAAGGCATGGGTGAGGCGGATGTGAAGGGGGTGGTGGGTGGTTGGCCGTAATCCGTACGCCCTGTCCGTAAAGGGCCGCACCTGGCCCTTCACCCGCACCGCTTCCGGGGTGGCCCAGGCCGGGCGGGCGGTAGGGGGCCGGGGGAAGGCGCGGTCCCGAGAGGGGCAGGGTGCCGCGTTCACCCGGACGTTCCCCAACTCCCCCCGACAAGAAGGCCCCGAGCAATACGTTGCCGCCCATGGAAAGCAGCAGCACTCACCCAGACACCCCCACCCAGCCGGGCATATCCCGCCGCGGCCTCCTCGTCGGAGCCGTCGCCGCCGGCCTCGCGGCCAACGGAGGCATCGCGGTCGCGGCTGCCCCCGGGCAGGAACCGCAAGGACCGCAGGACCCCGCCCAGGCCGGCACCGCCGCCGGGAGATCCGGTTTCCCCGGCTTCCCCGTCCCGGACTACCAGCTGACCGTCCCCGGGGAGTCCGTCGAGGCCGGCCGCGTCGACGTCCCCGTGGCCCCCGGCATCGTCCTCACGTCGTTCGACACCTTCGGCCGCACCGGCTGGACCCGCGTCCACGTCCTCAACGCCGACCTCGGGAACGCCTCCGTCGATGTGGACCTGGTCGCCGGCACGGTCAGCGACGCCCGGCCGCTGGCGCAGGCCGCGGCCGCGCAGGGCGCTGTCGCGGCCGTCAACGGCGACTACTTCGACATCACCGAGACGTACGCCGCCGAGGGCCCGGAGATCAAGAACGGGCAGCTCCGCAAGGGCACCACGACACCGACGACCGTGGCCGCGATCGGCGCCGACCGGGTGGCGCGGCTGGCCGACCTGGTGCTCACCGGCACTGTCACGGTCGCCGGCACCCAGCGGCCGATGGCCGCCCTCAACTCGCCCTCGGTGCCGGCCGACGGCATCGCGGTGTACACGCCCGAGTGGGGCGGGGGCAACCGCACCCTGATCCAGGACGCCGGCCCGTACACCGAACTCGTCGTGTCCGGCGGCACCGTGGCCTCGGTGGGCGGCGCCCTCACGAACACGCCGGTGCCCGCCGGCGGCCTGATCGTCCTCGGCCGCGGCGCCGCGGCTGCCCAACTCGCCGCCGCCAAGCCGGGCGACGCGGTCGGCGTGGCGTTCGCGCCGCACTCCGACGCCCCCGTCGCGCTGAAGACGGCCCTGGGCAGCGGCGCGGTGCTGGTCAAGGACGGCACCGCGGTCGACTTCCCGCCGAGCACCGGCAACGACGCGCCCAAGCCGCGCACCGCCATCGCCTGGCGGGACGGCGGGCACCGCCTGCTGCTCGTCGCGATCGACGGCTCCGCCAACTTCTCCGCCGGGCTGAGCTTCGACGACACCGCGAAGCTGCTGGTGCGCCTGGGCGCGACCGAGGCGTTCATGCTCGACGGCGGCGGCTCCACCGAGATCGTCGCCCGGCACCCCGGCGACACCGCCGCGGACGTCGTCAACACCCCCTCGGACGGCAGCGAGCGCCCGGTCCCGGACGGCGTCGGCCTGTTCGCCCGTCCCGGCTCCGGCCATCTGCGCGGCCTGGACGTGCGGCCGCAGGCGGACCGGGTGGTGCCAGGACTGACCGTGGACCTCGCGGTCGCCGGTTACGACGAGACGTGGGCGCCGGTCGCGGTCGACGGCCACCACGCGGTCCGCTGGACGGCGGAGCCCGGGTCCCTCGGCCGGACGGACAACGGTGTCTTCCACGCCGAGCGCCCCGGCGCGGGGGCGGTGCGCGCGCACAGCGGCGAGGTGGCGGGCGAGCACCCGCTGCGGGTCCTCGGCGACCTGCACCGGCTGGCGTTCACCGAGCGCGCGGTCACCATCGAGCCCGGCGCGACGGCGAGCGTCCGGCTCACCGGTTTCGACGCCGACGGATTCGACGCCCCTGTGGCCCCGCGTGACGCGACGCTGGACTACGACAAGGCGGTGCTCTCCGTGGCGCCCGCCGCCGACGGCAGCCTCACGATCACGGGGGCGGCGGACGCGGGAGGCAAGGCAGCCACCCTGACCGCGACCGCGCAGGGCGTCACGGCGCGGCTGCCGGTCACGGTCGGCCTGATCGACGTGTCCCTCGCCGAGTTCGAGCCCACCGAGAACTGGACCGCCCTGGCCGCGCGCGGCAGCGCGTCGGTGGCGTTCGTCGCGGCGCCGGACCGGCCCGGCGCCACGGCGGACAACCACGCGCTGCGGCTCACCTACGACTTCACCGGGCAGCCCAGCACCTCGGCCGCGTACGCGGTGGCGGGGGCAGGCCCGATCACCCTGCCGACCGGCACCAAGCGGCTCGCGCTGTGGGTCAACGGCGACGGCAACAACCACTGGCTGCGCGCGATGATGTACTCGCAGGGCACCACCAACCTGCCCTTCACCTTCGCCCTCACCGTGGACTGGACGGGCTGGCGCCGGGTCGTCGGCGACATCCCGGCCGGCTACTCGGAGCCCGTCACGCTGCTGCGCGTCTACATCGCGGAGACCTCGCAGACCAACAAGAACGCCGGGCAGCTGCTCTTCGACGGGCTCGCCGCGCAGGTCGGCCAGCAGCCCGACACCTCGCTGCCGCCGATGCCGGACCCCTACGTGGTCGAGCAGGGCGGCCTGCCGGACCGCCGGTGGACGTTCGCGGTCCTCTCCGACCTGCACGTCAGCGCCGCGGCCGGGCTCGACTCGTTCTCCGGGCGGCAGGCCGCGACCGCGCTGGCCCAGGCGGTGGCGACCGAACCGGAGTTCCTGCTGATCAACGGCGACTTCGTCGACAACAACAACCCGGCGGACTTCGAGCTCGCGCTCGGCCTGCTGCGCGACCACGTGCCGGACGGCCTGCCCGTGTACTGGACGCCCGGCAACCACGAGGCGGGCCTGTCGGCGACCGGCGGGCTGGACGCGTTCCTGTCGGTCACCGGGCGGCCGAACCGCCAGGTCTTCGACCACAAGGGCACCCGCTTCATCCTGCTGGACTCGCACACCGGTGACATGCGGACCTCCGACTGGGACCAGGTGCCGCTGCTGCAGGCCGAGTTGGCGAAGGCGGCGAGCGACCGCTCGGTGACCGGCGTGCTGGTGTCGTTCCACCACCCGCTGCAGGACCCGTCGGGCGCCGGCGCGTCGCAGCTCGCCGACCAGTTGGAGGCCGGGCTGCTGCACCGCTGGCTGGCGGACTTCCGTGAGACGTCGGGCAAGCCGGTCGCGCTGTTCACCGGCCACGCCCACACCGCGTCGGTGACCCGGTCCGACGGCGTGCTGGAGGTGACCACCCCGGCCGTCGGCAAGACCCCCTACAGCTCCCCCGACCAGGGCGGGTTCTTCGGCTGGATGCACGTCGCGGTCGACCCGCGGCCGGCCCGGATCCGTGCCGGGCAGCCCAGCCCGGAGACCCGTGACTGGCTGCAGGCCGAGAGCCGGCCGCTGATCGACGGGATCGACCTGTCGGCGCCCGGGCAGCACGCGGTCGGCGCGTCGGCGCAGCCGGCCGCGACCGGCATCACCAGCGAGTTCGGCCTCAGGTTCCCGCTGCGCTTCCCTGCCAGCGTCACCTGGACCGGCAGCGCGGGACTGGTCGTCGCGGCCACGGCGGCGGAGGTGAGCGCGGCCCGGCGGTCCTCGCACACCCTGGCGGTGTTCGACGTGACGTCGGGCACGCTGACGGCCCTGCGCCGGGGGACGGTGACGCTGACCGTGGCCTCCGGCGGGCTGACCGCGTCGGCGGACGTCACGCTCGGCTGACCGGCCGGCCCGGGCGGAGGCGGCGGTCCCGGTCGGGCCGCCGCCTCCGCCGTCCCGGCCACCGCCCAGCGGCGCGCTCCCAACCCGGGCCCGGAAGAGGATCAGGAACTGCCGGGCGGGGTAGATGCGTCCTGGTGACCAGGAGGGTCACACAGGCGCGGAAGGCGGAACGGTCTCATGGGCATCATCGGCTGGATCATCCTCGGGCTGCTGGCCGGGGCGATAGCCAAGATCCTGCTGCCGGGGCGGGACCCCGGCGGTCTGGTCGGCACGACCCTGATCGGCATCGCCGGCGCTTTCCTCGGCGGCTGGATCTCCTCGCACTTCCTGCACCGGCCCGTCGCCCACCACTTCTACGACCCGAAGACTTGGATCGCGGCCATCGGCGGCGCGCTCGTCCTGCTGATCGGCTACCGCATTTTCTTCGGCGACTCCCGCTCCCGCCGCTGACCCCTGGCGCCCGGGCGTCCGCCCGTCCCGTTCCCCTCGCCGCACTCCCGCCCCGCCCCGATCCGGTCCCGGCTCCCGGGCCACCTCCCCTTCACGTCCCGACGCACCGCACGTTCCCCGCGAACCTGGGCACAGGTTCCCGTGAGGGGCTGAAACAGCCGGTGGGCGAGGGGAGGACGGCATGGGCGTGCTGGCGGGAAGGACCGCGATCGTGACGGGCGGGTCGCGGGGGATCGGCCGGGCCATCGTCGAACGGCTGGCCCGGGACGGCGCCCGCGTGGTGTTCACCTACGCGCGCGACGCCGACGCGGCCGCGGAGGTGACGCGCGGCGTCGAGGAGGCGGGCGGCAAAGCCGAGAACCTGCGGATCGACCTCGCCGAACCGGGCGGCGCCGAGCGGATGATGGCCGAGGCGGAGAACCGGCTGGGCGGCCTGGACATCCTCGTCAACAACGCGGCGACGGCTTTCACCCCTTCGCCGCTCGCCGAGACGGACGAGGCACTCTTCGACCGGGTGATGACGGTCAACGCCCGGTCCGCGTTCCTGACCATGCGGCACGCCGCCCGGACCATGCGGGAGGGCGGCCGCATCGTCAACATCTCCACGCTCAACACCGTGCGGCCCGCGCCCGGCATCACGCCGTACGCGGCCAGCAAGGGCGCGCTCGAACAGCTCACCCGGGTCGCCGCGCGGGAGCTGGGGGCCCGCGGGATCACCGTGAACACCGTCTCGCCCGGCGCCACCGAGACCGACCTGCTCCACGAGGCCAACCCCGGCGCGGACTTCGGGCCGGTGATCGCCATCACGCCGCTCGGCCGGCTCGGGCTGCCCGCCGACATCGCGGACGTCGTCGCGTTCCTCGCCGGGCCGGACAGCCGGTGGCTCACCGGCCAGAACCTCCGCGCCACCGGCGGTCTCGGCTGAACGTCCGCCCCGGCGCCCGTCCCGGCCGCCCGTCCCGACGACCGAAGCGCCGGAACGCCGGAACGCCGACGGCCCCGGAGCACGAAGCTCCGGGGCCGCCGCGGGTTCACCTGGTCCGTACGGTCGGACAGGTCCGGTCGGTCGTTCGGTGGGCCGTGGTCAGCGGGCCCTTCCCCCACACCGGGCGGGGTCAGTTGGCCTTCCAGGCCGCCCAGCTCATGTTCCAGCCGTTGAGGCCGTTGCTCGGGTCGATGACCTTGTCCGGGGAGTTGACGACCTGGACCACGTCACCGATGAGCGAGTGCTCGTAGAACCAGGCCGCCGGGGTGTTCGGGTCGCCGCCGCCCTTGACGTCGTGCAGACCCACGCAGCCGTGGCTGGTGTTCTCGTGGCCGAACACCGACAGCGGCCGCCAGTAGTTGCCGTGCGCGAAGGTGCCGGAGTCCGACAGCCGCATGCCGTGCGGGACGTCCTTGATGTGGTACGCGTTGCCGAGGCCGACCGTCTGCGAGTCCATGTCGACGACCAGGGACTTCTCCTCGATCACCATCTTGCCGTTGTACGTGGTGTGCTGCGGGTCGCCCAGGCTCGCCGGGTACGACTTGTACAGCTTCCCGTCGCGGTAGATCTTGAGGATCTTGGTGTGGTTGTCGACGATCGAGGTCTGTGAGCGGCCGATGGTGAAGGACACGTCCTTCGACTGCTGCCCGTAGACGCCCGGCGACATCTGCACGCCGTTCAGCCGCAGGTGCAGGGTCACCTTGGTGCCCGGCGCCCAGTACTCCTCGGGCCGGAAGTCGATCCGCTGGTTGCCGAACCAGTGCCCGGCCACGTCCACGCCGTTGCTGGCGGTGACGGTGATCCCCCTGTGGGTCTCGGCCTGGTTCACGACCGGCTTGTTGAAGTGGATCGACACCTCCATGCCCACGCCGTAGGTCGAGCCCGCGTTGATGTTGAAGTTGCCGAAGTTCACCGACTTGGGCGTCAGGGTGGTGAACGTCGACTGCTGGGCGGTGCTGCGCCCGTCGGCGTCGACGGCGGTGGCCGAGACCGCGTAGTGCGTGCCGGTGTGCAGCACGCCCGCGGGCGTCCAGCTCGTGCCGTCGGCCGATATGGCGCCGTCGACGGCCCCGTCGGGACCGGTCACGGTGACCTTGGTCAGCTTGCCCTGGGCCGCGGACACCTTGAGGGCGCCCGTGGTGTCGACGCCGGTGGCGCCGTTCTTCGGTGCGATGTTCAGCGACGCCTTCGAGGTGGGCGACGCGGACGCGCCGCCCGGGACGCTGCCGCCCTTGCCGTCGGCGTGGTTCTTGTCGGACGCCCCGGCGCTCCCTCCGCAGGCGGTGGCCCCCAGCAGGACCGCACCGAGGGCTAGCGCGAGCAGCCCCTTGGCGGTGCGCCGGCCGCGACGCGAGGCGGCCCCCTCAGGGGCGGTGTCCAGTGCGCCGTCCAGAGTCTTCATTGCGACGGAATCCGCCGACCGTACGGTGATCAATCGAGTCTCCCCATCCCGGATGTCGTGCAATGAGACTGCTCACCCACGCCGCCGGTTGCACCTGTTTCGAGCTTGATACATCACACATGAGATCGGGTCGCACGCGGGCCCCTGTTGCAGAACTCACAGGGACGGCGGATCGGTGCTGCCGCGGACCACCAGACGGGTCGCGAGCGCCGCCCGCTGTCACGGAAATCATGCTACGACGCGCCGGCGGCGTCCCTCGGGACCGAGGGACGCCGCCGACCGTGCGGGTGGTTCAGGTGGGTTTACTGGGACGGATATCGCGGGTGTTGCGGGTGTTGGGGGGTGTGGGTCAGGTGGGCTGGCAGGTCATGGTGGGCGGGGTCGGGGGTGC
>NZ_JAINZZ010000064.1 GCF_019890725.1 Actinacidiphila acidipaludis | reverse complement strand
GGAGGTGCCCCCAACGCGACAAGCCCACCACCGGCGGAAAGCCGGGAACTCACCCCAGCGGGGCACCCGGAATCCGTACCGCTCTACCGGGCCGGAGGCCGTACCCCTCTACCGGGCTGGAAGCCACGTTTCAGGCTCTGGGGTGGAGGAGGGTTGAAGGGGGTGGCGGGGGTGCGGAGGGAGGTGGGGGTAGGACCGGGAAGGGGCGGACGTCGGCGCTTCCGGCGAGGAGGAAGGTCCAGGGGGCCCCGCACGAGACCGTGTGCCCGGGGGCGACGTACGCCGCGGAGGAGAGGCCGACCGCCCGCAGGGTGGAGCGAACCGTCCAGAGGGAGGTCCGGGGCCCCTCCACATGGACCGCCAGCCGCCCGCCAGGGCCCAGCACGCGCCGGGCCAGCCCGTAGAACTCCTCGGAGTAGAATTTCGCCGCCCGGGACTCCGCGGGGGCCGGCAGGTCCGCCAGGATCACGTCGTACGCGGCGCGCGGCGCCCCCCGCAGCCAGTCGAAGGGGTCGGCCGCCACCGCCCGGACGCGCGGGTCGTCGAAGGCGTGACCGTTCAGCGCGCCGAGGCCCGGGTCGGTCCGGCCCAGCCGCAGCAGCTCGGCGTCCGCGTCGACGACCGTCACCTCCCGCAGGCCTGGGTGCCGCAGCACCTGTCCCGCCACCACGCCGTCCCCGCCGCCCAGCACCAGCACCCGCCGCGCCGCCGAGCCGAGCGCGGGGCCCGCCAGCGCCTGCCCGTAGGCCGCCGCGTCCGAGCCGCACAGCGTCAGCCGGCCGTCGAGGTAGAGCCGCAAGGGGCGGGCGCGGGGGCCGCCGGCCAGGACGACCTCCTGGATCGGGGTCTGCTCGGCGACCCGGACGTCCGCGCCGTACACCGCCCGCCGGGCGGCCCGCTCGAAGGGCGCGGCGGCCCACGCGGCGCCGCCGAGGACCGCGAGCACCAGCACGTTGAGCAGGAGCAGCCGCGCGCGCTCGCGGCGGGTCAGGTCGGAGCGGAAGAGCCACAGCACGACCGCGCCGCCGGCGACCGCGTTCACCACGCCCGTCGCCAGCGCCCCGGTGAGCTGCCCGAAGCGCGGCAGCAGCAGGAAGGGGAAGGCGAGGCCGCCGACCAGCGCGCCCACGTAGTCCGCGGCGAACAGGTCGGCGACCGCACCGCCCGCGTCCTGCCGTCTGATCCGCTGCACGAGCGTCATCAGCAGCGGCACCTCGGCCCCGATGAGCACGCCGATCGCGAAGGCGCAGCCGACCATCGCGGGCCGGGCCTGCCCGTCCCAGGCGAAGAAGCCGTACAGGGCCATCACGGAGAGCCCGCCGACCAGCGCGAGCGCCGACTCCACGGCCGCGAACGCCGCCGCGGCCCGCGCCCGTAACCGTTTGGCCAGCAGCGAGCCGCAGCCCATCGCGAAGACCATGACGGACAGGACGACCGACGCCTGGGTGACCGAGTCGCCGACCAAGGAAGAGGCCAGGGCGACGAGTTCGAGCTCGTAGACCAGACCGCAGGCGGCGCAGACGAACACCGCGGCCAGCACCAGCGCGCGGGCCGCCCCCACGGGCACGGGCAGGTGTTCCGCGCGCCGCGACGGGATCCGGGTTCGGCTGTGCTGGTCGATCATGCTTGCACGCTATGTCAGGGTCGCGTCGGCACCGGTCACCCACAGGGGTGCAATACCAGGCCTGTTGACGACGCCACGGGTCACGGCAGCACGCTCACCCGGGTGCGGGTCGTCACCATGCGCCCCTCCTGGGGGTACGCGTGCCAGGTCCGCCAGCGCACGCCGCCGTCCACGCACTGCACGAGCAGCGCGGTGAAGGCGTGCGGATCGCCGGGGAAGGTGCCGGCCAGGCCCTGGGGGTGGTCGGCGACCAGGGCCAGCAACTCCTGGGCCCGGAGCGCGAACGGCCCCTCGGCCAGGGTCTCGATGCGCGCGGCGAACTCGTAGTCCCAGCCGCCGACGCGCCGCGCCACCCCGAACGGCAACGGCGCCTGGCTGCCCGGCAGGCAGGCGACCGTCTCCGAGCAGCCGCCGCGGCCGGCGTCGACGAGCACCTGGTGGGAGGCGCCGAGCAGCCGTAACTCGACCTTGGCCCGCAGGTCGTGGCCGTCGCCGATCTCGACGCCGAGGACGGCGAGGGCCGGCAGCCGGTCCTTGCCGAGACACCAGGCGAGGTCACCCGCGCGGGTGTCGGTGTACGTGGTCTGAAGGGTGGTGAGCATCGGGTCGGCTCCGCAAGCACGCTGGGAACGGGCACGCGCTGGATCGCGCACGGTGGAGGAGGTCGGCCGTCCCGCAGCTCTCGGTGAACCTTCCGGGGCCGCCTGTCCGGCGGGGCCGCCGGGAGACCGGGAGTGCGCCGGTTCGTGCCCGCGCGGGGTCCGTGGGGTCCACGGATCCGTCGCGGGGATCCAACGGGTGTCGGATCCCACGCAATCACGAAACTCGTCCCGTCCTCAACGTTTTTACCCTTCTGCGCATACTTTCCATCCCTTGGAGCGCTTGTGGGCTCAGGTGTTCAGATGGAGTGGCGCCCGGCCGCCGGCGAAGTACGCTCGACCGGTCGGAAGCGGGCAGCCGGGCGCGGCTGCGGGACGAACGCCGGAAGCGGGTGCGGGCGCATGCGGGTCAGGGACAGGGCGTTGCTCAACCGGAGGCTGGACGGGCTCGGGACGACGATCTTCGCCGAGATGTCGGCGCTGGCGGTCGCGACCGGCGCGATCAACCTCGGCCAGGGCTTCCCCGACACCGACGGCCCCGAGCAGGTGCGCGAGGCGGCGGTACGGGCGCTGCGCGACGGCCGCGGCAACCAGTACCCGCCCGGCCCCGGCGTCCCCGAGCTGCGGAGGGCCGTCAGCGAGCATCAACAGCGGTTCTACGGCATGGCGTTCGACCCCGACACCGAGGTGCTGGTCACGGCGGGCGCGACCGAGGCGATCGCCGCGGCGATGCTGGCGCTGCTCGAACCCGGCGACGAGGTCATCGCGTTCGAGCCGTTCTACGACTCCTACGCCGCCTGCATCGCCATGGCCGGCGCCGTCCGGGTCCCGCTGACCCTGCCGGCGCCCGGTTTCCGGCCCGACCTCGACGCGCTGCGGGACGCGGTCACGCCGCGCACCCGCCTGCTGCTCCTCAACTCACCGCACAACCCGACGGGGATGGTGCTGACCCGCGACGAGTTGACGGCCATCGCCGAACTCGCCGTGGAGCAGGACCTGCTGGTGGTCACCGACGAGGTGTACGAGCACCTGACCTTCGACGGCGTCCCGCACATCCCGCCGGCCTCGCTGCCCGGCATGCGCGAGCGCACGGTCAGCATCTCCTCGGCCGGCAAGACGTTCTCCTTCACGGGATGGAAGGTCGGCTGGGTCACCGGCAGCGCGGAGCTGGTGGCCGCGGTCCGCACGGCCAAGCAGTTCCTCACCTACGTGGCCTCCGGCCCGTTCCAGTACGCCGTCGCCGAGGCGCTCGCGCTGCCCGACGCCTACTACACCTCGGTGCGCGACGACCTCCAGGACAAGCGCGACCTGCTCGCCAGCGGACTGACGGCCGCCGGCTTCGAGGTCTACCGGCCGCAGGGCACCTACTTCATCACCACCGACATCGCCGCCTTCGGCGAGAAGGACGCCCTCGCCTTCTGCCGCGCCCTCCCCGAGCGCTGCGGCGTGGTCGCCGTCCCCAGCTCCGTCTTCTACGACCACCCCACCGCCGGCCGCACCCAGGTCCGGTTCGCCTTCTGCAAGCGGCACGACGTCCTCGCGGACGCCGCCGCCCGCCTCCGCAAGGCGTTCAACGCCTGACCTCAGCTCTCCTGCAAGCCGGTGGCGGCGCCGTACGGCGCCACGTGCTTCCGCCTCCGCGAGGCCGAGCTCACTCGGGGTCGCGGGCCACCCGCTGGTCGCCGTACTGGACGGCGTAGACGGTGCCGCCGTCGCGGGCGGTGTTGGTCTGCACGAGGGCGGGTCCGGTGCGCCCGCCCTCGAGTCCGGTGACCAGACGGGTCAGGTCGGCGCGTGCCTCGGGATCCTGACGCAGGACCGCCGCCAGCTCCAGGGCCCAGAAGCCGAAGAGCGCCCGGCGGACCTCGTCCGGGCGATCGGCCTCCCGCACCATGGCCGCGTTGCTGTCGAGCTGGTCGGCGACCGCGCGGCGGCGGTCGCCGCCCATACGTCGGAACACCGTGAGCGTGCCCTCCTTCACCGCGTGCCACAGATCAGTGGCCATCGCGCTGACGACCACCGCGGCGCCCACCTCCGCGAGCGCGGTCAACTCCCGGTCCATGACGCCCCTTCACGGTGTCCGGGTGACGGTGATGTGCTGGTCGCCGTTCTGCGTGGCGTAGATGACGCCGTGCCCCGAGGCGGTGTTGGTCATCCGCGACGGCACGGCGGGCCGCGGCTCGTACGGCGCGGCCGCGTCCCGCGCGGACTCGGCGTCGCGCCCGGTCTCCGGGTCCTGCGCCGACGCGGAGGCCGGGTCCTCGGACTCCGTCGAGGCCGGGTTCCGCGCCGGGTCGCCCGCCGCGTCCGGCACGGCGTCCGACGGTGCGTCCGGCGGTGCGGCCAGGCGGAGCCAGGCCCGGGCGGTGAACTCCTTGTTGCGTACCTCCACTTCGCGGAACGCCTCAGGATCCGTCCCGGGATATCCGTGCGCGACCGTCTCCTCGTGGAAGTGCTGTGACAGGACCAGCGCCGCGACGGTGCCCGGCGCGGATCCCGCCAGCGCGGTGCGGACCGCGGGCGCGTCCAGCAACCGGGCCAGCACCTCCAGCGGACGGCCCGCGACCTCACCGGACGGGCCGAACCACAGGTCACCGGCGTGCAGGGCCATCCGGACGCGCATGGCGGTGGCGGGTCCGGCCAGCCGGTTGTGCGCCCGCAGCCGGGCCGCGACCTCGTCGAGTAGTGGGTGGACCAGCACCGCCTTCCGCACGCCGGGCGGAGCCGTGACGCGCAGGCCGTCGCCGAGGTCGTCCACCCGGCAGGCGTCCCAGTCGATCCGGCACCGGGCGAAGGACTCACGCAGCGTCGTCCGCAGCACCTCGCGGATCGCCAGCAGCGCGGGATCGCCGCGGCCCGCCGAGCGTTCGATGTCCACCGCGAGCACCGAGCGGTAGACCGGCTCCCGTTCCATTCCGCCTCCTGAGGACCGTCACGCGTCAGCGGCGAGCCCGGCCGGCGGACCGGCCGCCGCCCTCCGGCGACCGGCCGTGGCACGCCCACCATCAGGCGCCGCAGTTCGGTCTCCGAGGGCGCGTAGCCCGCGGCGTCGTAACAGGCCTCGAAGATCTCCTGGGCGAGGTCGGCCACCTCGCGGTCGGCCGCGTTGAGGTAGATCCGGCCGTCCGGCGCCTCGGGCAGCTCGTGCGCCGCGTACCGGACGAGCATGCTGGTGCCGCTGCCCGGTGGCGGGCACCTCGGTGGCGGGCGAGGCCGCGGACGGGAGCGCGCCCGCGGTTCCGCCTCCCGGCGAAGCCGCGCCGCCGCCGGATCGCGCCCCGGACCCGGGTTCCACGCAGAACAACACGGCCGGTGGCCACGCCACCGTCTACACCGTGATGCACGGCGACCTGCACGTCCATCACCCGGAGGCCGAGCGTCCCTGACCGACGGGGGTCGGTCAGGGATCCGCGGGAAAACAGGAGTGCCCGGCCCGCAGGGCGCGGGCCGGGCACTCCGTCAGGTCATCAGGCGGCCGCACCCCCCGGCTTGGGGGTGCTGCTCGGGATCACCGGGATGCGGTACGCGGGGGTCGCCGCGTGGTCGCTCAGCTGCACGGTGGCCGTCGCGGGGGTCCGCGACGAGGCGCCGGTGGCGACGACGGCGTACCGTCCCGCCTTGGTGCCGCCGGGCACGTCGACGGTCGCGTGGATCTCTCCCGCGTCCGTCGCCGTCACCGTCACGGCGGCCGAGGAGCCGGCGAGCCGGACGGTCACCCGCTCGCCCGCCGTGAAGCCGCGGCCGTCGAGGACGACGGTGTGCGCGCCCGAACCGCCGGAGGTCACCGACGCGGTGACCGACGGAGCGGTCGCGTCCTTCGCCACGGTCACCGTGAAGGCGACGGTGGTGCTGGACTGGGTGTCCCAGACGGTCACGTGCACCGTGTAGGTGCCCGCCTGCTGGTACGTGTGCTGCCCGGCGATCGCACCGGAGGCACCGACGGTGGCGTCCTCGGGAGCGCCGCCGTCACCCCACTGCACCCGCGCCTGGTAGCCGCTCGTACCGGTGTCGCCACCGGTCACCGAACCGAGGTCGGCCGACAGGGCCTTGCCGGTTCCGGCCGTCTGGTCCTTGGGCGCGGTGACCGCCAGCGGCGCGACGGGCGTGCCGTCGGCGGCGATGGCGAACACGTGGATCCGGCCCACCGACGAGGGGTCGCCGGTCTGCTTCGGCAGGGTGACCGAGACGAGCTTCTTGCCCGCCGGGATCTGGTACGGGGCTGTGGCGAACAGGAACGGCTGCGCGCTGTCCTTGGACGCCCCGGCCAGCCGGTACGCGGACTTGGCGACGACGATGTTGCCGTAGGCCGGCGTGCCGTTGGCGTTGCCGCCCAGCGTCCAGTCGCTGAACTGGATCGGCACGCTCGCCGTGCTGCCGTCGCTGAAGGTCGCGGTGCCGGTGGTGTTCTGGTTGCCCTCCGTCCCGGTGCCGATGAAGGAGATGCTCGTCGCGTCGGCCGGCAGGTCGAGCGCGATCGTGTCACCGTTGCCGGTCGCGTCGTCCGGGGCGCCGGCGGCGGTCACGGGCAGGGTGAAGTGCAGGGGCGTGCCCGGCACCTGGGCCGCCGTGCCCTGGGTCACGCCGGCCGCGGCCAGCGCGGTGCGGGAGAACCCGTAGCCGACCGAGTCGCAGTCCGCCGCCAGCACACCGTCGTCGCCGAGGCACGTGGTGTCGAAGGCCGCGGTGAGACCGGAGGCCGGGGTGTAGGACACGTCGACACCGACCGTCGTGGAGCTCTGGCTGGCGCCGTCGGTCGCCTGCACGCTCGCCTGGTAGTAACCGGGCTTGGCGTACGTGTGCGAGCCGGTCACGCCGGACACGCCGCGCGAACTCGCGGACACGGTCCCCGCGGTGGCCGGAGACCCGTCACCCCAGTTGATCGTGGCCTGGTAGCCGCTCGCCGTGCCGCCGGTGATCGTCGCCAGCGGCGCCGACACCGCGACACCCGCGGTCGCGGGCACCGGCTGCTGGGCCGCGCTGACGCTGACCGCGCCACCGCCGAGCTGGACGTCGCCACCGGCCAGCAGCTCGATCTCGGCGAGGTTCGCCTGCGCCGCCCCACTGGTCTTCGTCACGACCAGACGGAACTGCGCGAAGCGGCCCGGCTTGTCGATGGTGAAGGGCCGGGTCTGGTCACGCCACGGGAACGTCTCGCCGCTGCGGGAGTCCACCGCGGTCCAGGTGATGCCGTCGTCGGAGCCCTGGAGCTTCCAGTCCTCCGGGTCGCCGGCGGCCGCACCCGAGGTGAGGGTGTAGGTGGTCGGCGTCTGCTTGCCGCCGCGGTACGCCCAGGTGACCGTCGGGGTGCCGGTGGCGAAGGTGACCTGCGTCGTCGACGAGTCGTCGAAGAGCTTGGCGGCGTCCTGACCACCGTCGGTGGTCGCGGTGCCCAGGCCCGGGCCGGTGGTGTCCTGCAGCGGCTTGGGCGTCGCCGCACCCTTGGTGAGGGACGGCGGGGCGTCGTTGCTGCCGGTGCCCCACGTGGACGGCTTGTCGCCCATGCGGAAGTCGATCGTGCCGCCGTGCGCGAGTACGGAGGAGTCGATGGACGTGGTGCGCTGGGCCTTGCCGTTGACCGTCAGGCTCTGCACGTAGACGTTCTTGGTGCTGTTGTCCTGCGCGTCGACGACGATGTCGCCGGTGGTCCGGTGCACGGTCATCCTGGTGAACTGCGGGGAGCCGACAGCCCAGTTGGGCGAGCCGACCTGCAGCGGGTAGATGCCCAGCGAGCTGAGGACGTACCACGCCGACGACTCGCCGTTGTCCTCGTCGCCCGGGTAGCCCTGGCCGATCTCGTCACCGACGTAGAGCCGCTGCATGATCTCGCGGACCAGCGCCTGGGTTTTGGCCGGCGCGCCCGCGTCGTCGTACATGTACGGGATGTGGTGCGAGGGCTGGTTGCTCATGCCGAGCTGGCCCATGCGGACCGCCTGCGCCTCGACCATCTCGTGGATGGTGCCGCCGTAGCCGCCGGGGTGGTCGGCGTTCTCCGGCGTGGCGAAGAACTGGTCGAGCTTGTCCTCCAGGCCCTTCTTGCCGCCGTACAGGTTGGCCAGGCCCTGGCCGTCCTGCTGCGCGGTGAAGGCGTAGTTCCAGCCGTCGGTCTCGGTGTAGACGCCGCCCCAGTCGAGCGGGTTGCCCGCGAGGAAGTCGCCCTTGGCGGTGCGGCCCTCGAAGAACTTCGTCTTGGTGTCGAAGAGGTTGACGTAGTCACGGGCGCGCTGCAGGAAGTAGGCGGACTCCTCCTTCAGGCGCTTCACCTCGGACTTCGGCGTCTTCGGGTCCTTCGCCAGCGCGGCGCCCATGTTGCCGATGCCGTAGTCGCTGATGAAGCCCTCCAGCGCCCAGGACACCGACTCCCCGGTGGTGGTGGGGGTGTAGCCGAGGAAGATCGAGGACTCGATCCCCTTGCGGCCGACCTCGCTGCGCCCGGAGGCGACCGTCGCGTCCTTCACGATGGCGTCGTACGCGGACAGCGGGTCGGGCAGCTTCACGCCGTTGAGGTAGGCCTCGGCCAGCGCGTTGTCCGCGCTGGTGCCGGTCATCAGGTCCGCGTAGCCCGGGGAGGACCAGCGGGCGATCCAGCCGCCGTCACGGTACTGCTGGACGAAGCCGTCGGCGATCTTGGCGGCGATGTCCGGGTACAGCAGCGAGTACGCGGGCCACACCGTGCGGTAGGTGTCCCAGAAACCGTTGTTGACGTAGATCTGGCCGTCGACGACCTTCGCACCGGTGGTCGTCGCGGTGGACGTGCCGGTCGCCTTCGACACCGGGCTGGCGTACTGCCAGTGCGGGGCGGCGGCGGTGCCGGTGTTCTCCGACTGCGAGTTCGGGTACAGGTTCAGCCGGTACAGGTTGGAGTACAGCGTCACCATCTGGGTCTGGGTGGCGCCGGCCACCGAGATCCGGCCGAGGCGGTCGTTCCAGGCCGCGGTGGCCGCGGCGTGGATCTGGTCGAAGCTGCGCCCGGTGACCTCCAGGTCGAGGTTCTTGCGGGCCTGGTCGGTCGAGATGAACGATGTGGCGATGCGCAGCGTCACCGACGGGTTCGACGAGGTGTCGAACGTCGCGGAGGTACCGGTGGAGGCCGTCGGCGAGCGGTCGAAGGTGCCGGACACGAACATCCGGCTGCGGCCGGCGGACAGGCCGCTGCCGTTGTCGACCCACCCGGTGAACGTGCCGTCCGTGCCGATGGTGAAGGTGCCGTTGGAGAAGACCAGGCTGCCGGTGGCCTGCCCCGCGGGGAAGGTGAACTGCATGATGCCGCCGTGGTCGGTCGGCGACATCTGCGCGACCAGGCCGTTCTGCAGCTTCACCTTGTACAGGTCGGGACGCGCGGTCTCGTCGCTGTGGCTGAACGCCAGCGCGCGGGTGCTCGGCGCGCCGGTCAGCGAACCGCCGGCGGGCACGGGCATGACCGACATCTGGTCACGGTCGCCCATCCACGGGCTCGGCTCGTGCGAGATCGCCAGGCCCTGCAGCATCGGCAGGTTCGCCGCGTTGTTGCTCTGCTGGTACGCGTACTCCCACGAGTTGGACGTGGCGTCCGTGACCGGGGTGAAGAAGTTGAAGCCGTTCGGCACCGCCGAGATCGGCAGGTTGTTGCCGCGCGAGAACGAGCCGGAGGCGTTGGTGCCGCGGCGCGTGTCCACGTAGTTGGTCAGGCTCGACGCGTCGATCGGCGTCGGCGACCCGGTGACGGTCAGGTCGTCGATCCAGCCCTGGAAGCGGGTCGCGGCCTTGGCCTGCGGGTCGTCGTACGACAGCAGGATGCGGTCGATCGTCTTGCCCGCGGCGACCTTGCCGATCTCGGACTGGACGGCGTTCCACTGGTCGGCATAGAGCACCTTGGAGGAGCCCTGGCCGGCCGGGGTCAGCGCGTAGCCGTGCTGGTCGACCGCCTTCAGGCCGCTCAGGTACGTCCCGTCGGTGAAGTGCAGGTTCACCGCGGCGAACTGCGACGGGTACTGGGTGTCGCGGCCGGTGAACTCGGGGAAGATCTTGTACGCGAGCTGCGTCTTCGGGCCGACCGGGATGTCGACGTCGAAGAGCTTGTTGGTCGCGGACGACTCGCCGTCGGTCTGCGCGCCGCCGGAGTAGCGGAGCGAGGCGACTCCGGTGAAGCCGGCGTTCGGCTTCATGTTGTAGCCGCTGACCGGGCCGGAACCGGACTTGGTGATCATCGGGGTGGCCGGGGGCACGACGGTGGAGCCGTCGCTGATGTCCCAGTCGGCGAGCTGGACCAGCGAGTCACCCGAGTTCGCCGTCACGTTCAGCCGGTAGTACGCGTAGGCCGTCGTGTTGGTGAAGTCGTAGGTGTTGGTGGCGAAGCGGCCGCTGAAGGTCACTCCGGTGTGCTTGTCCAGGTCCACCCAGTCGGTGCCGTCGGCGGAGCCCTGGAGGGTGAAGTCCTTGGGGTCGCGGGTCGGCGAGTCGTTCGCGGAGGTCAGCGAGTACTTGACCACCGCGGCGGGCTTGGCGAGCTGGTAGGCGACCCAGCCGGTCGGGTTGAACGCCAGCCACTTGGTGGACGGATTGCCGTCCTTGAGGTTGGCCGCGACCTCGCCCGGGGGGTTCTCGGCGCTCGCGGTCACCGCGGTGACCTGGCCGAGCAGGCTGCCCTGCAGGCCCGAGGGGCTCGTGCCGCTCAGGTTCTTCTGCAGCGGGTCGCCGTGCGCGTCGACCTCGACCGTGCTGGCGGCCGGCTGCGGGTCGGCCGTCTCGAACGACGAGCTGAAGTTGCCCGCCGCCGCGGCGGCGTCTTCCGCCGACACGGCGTGCGCCGCCGGCGCGACGGCCAGCGCCAGCACCGGCAGCGACATCGCCGCCGCCGCGCTCACCCACCGTCTCAGGGACATGAGGTGAGCATGAGGATGATGGGACACAACCGTGCCTTTCGGTGGGGAGGTTGTCGCGGCCGTTGCGTGCCGCTGGGGTTCACGGTTGCCGTCGTCCGTCCACCGGGGCGGAGTTCGCGTGCCGGGGCGGCCGTCGGACGGCAGGGGGCGGGGAGGACCTGGCCGGCGTCGTGGGCCGGCCGCCGTCATAAGCAGGGACAGAGCACTCTGGCCAAGCGGCAACTCCCGCGCGATGGAGGGCTCGCGCGGCGGCGCACCCGGGATGGAAATCGCCGCTAGCGTTGCTCGCGCCGACAACGTTGTCAATAGGGGGGAGCGGAGATGGTGCGGCAGTGCCGGAAGTGACGACTCCGCATAAGCCCTGGGCCGGGCGGGCGGATAGGGGTTGAGCTGGGGGTTGGTGGGGGTGGGGCCTGTGGGATCGCAGGCCGAACCGGCCCATATGGACGGGTCGGTTACCGCCGGGGGAACCCGTCGAGGACGGCGCCGCTCCGCCATGGGGGCCGGGCCGACGGACGCTGTCGGGGGTGAGTGCTAGATATGGGTGGGACGAGAACGTGGGCGCGGGGGGACGAGCGGTGGTCGACGTGGGGCGGGGTACGGGGGCGGGCACGCCCGTCACGGGGGTGTACGAGGAGCTGATCACGCAGCGGCTCGATGACCAGCTGGGCGCGCTCCGGGAGTCAGGGCTGCTGCGAGCCCTCGACGAGCCTGTGGGGGAGGAGTCCACGCCGCATGTCCTGGCGCAGCACGTCGGCGCGATCGTGCGGCGGGTGCTGCAGGACCTGCCCGCCCAGGATCGGGTCGGCGCCGCCAACCGGATCCTGGAGTCCGTGGGCACCCTGGACGGCGCGAAGGAGTGGGTCAGCGCGGTGGTCGACGGGCCCCGTCAACTCGTCGCCATCGCCGAGCACAAGGCGCCGGGCGTGTACGCGCTCGAGTACCCCAGGCGGCCGGCCACGCCCCTGTCGGAAACGGCGCTGCTCACCAACGCACCGGAGGACCCGAGTCTCGGTTTCGAGCTGCGCGCGGAACTGGCCACCGCCGATCACATTGACCTGCTGTGCGCCTTTGTGAAGTGGCACGGCCTGCGCGTGCTGGAGCAGCCGCTCAGGGAGGCCCACGAGCGAGGGGTGCCCATTCGCGTCATCACGACCACCTACATGGGTGCCACCGAGCGTCGCGCCCTCGACCGGCTGGTCCGCGAGTTCGGCGCCCGCGTGAAGGTCAACTACGAGACGCGCTCCACCCGCCTGCACGCGAAGGCGTGGCTGTTCCGCCGCAACACCGGATTCGACACCGGGTACGTCGGCAGTTCGAACCTGTCCAAGTCCGCACTGCTGGACGGGCTGGAGTGGAACGTCCGGCTGTCGTCCGTAGCCACCCCCGCGGTGATGCGGAAGTTCGAGGCGACCTTCGATGCGTACTGGAGCGAGGCCGCTTTCGAGTCGTACGACCCGGACCGCACGGGGGACGCGGACCGACTCGAGGAGGCACTGGCCGTCGCCGGACACGGAATGACGACCGGGAGCCGGCCCAGCCTCAGCCTCTCGGGACTGGAGGTGCGCCCCTACCCGTACCAACGGGACATGCTGGAGCGCCTCCAGG
The DNA here is from genome assembly GCF_019890725.1 of Actinacidiphila acidipaludis. Lineage (GTDB taxonomy): Bacteria > Actinomycetota > Actinomycetes > Streptomycetales > Streptomycetaceae > Actinacidiphila > Actinacidiphila acidipaludis. The sequence goes on along the minus strand of NZ_JAINZZ010000064.1, from coordinate 33,600 downwards.
TCGAACGCGAGGTGCATGACCGGCACCGCAATCTGCTGGTCGCGGCGACCGGCACAGGCAAGACCGTGATGGCGGCACTGGACTACCGCGCCTTGCTGAGAAGGGCGGCCGAACGCACGCCGGGCCGGGATCTGCGACTGCTGTTCGTCGCCCACCGCAGGGAGATCCTGGAGCAGTCGATGCGGACCTACCAGGAGGTGCTGGGCGACGCCAACTTCGGCGAGCACCTGCACTCCGGTGACATCCCGTCGGCCTGGTCGCATGTCTTCGCCAGTGTCCAGTCCCTGCGGCCCGAGCGACTGCGGGCGCTGCCGCCGGACCACTTCGACGTCGTCGTCATCGACGAGTTCCACCACGCCACCGCCGCCACCTACCGTCGGATCATCGACCACTTCCGCCCGGCGGAACTGCTGGGTCTCACCGCGACCCCCGAGCGGATGGACGGGCAACACGTCCACGACGCGTTCTTCGACGGCCGCATCGCCGCGGAGATGCGACTGTGGGAAGCCCTCGAGAACGACCTGCTCACGCCCTTCCACTACTTCGGCATCACCGACACCACCGATCTGTCGGCGGTGCGCTGGCAGCGCGGCGCGTACGACGCGGACCAGTTGAGCAACCTCTTCACCGGGAACGACGCGCGCGCCACGCTCATCGCGCGAGCCGTGCAGACGACAGTGGCCGACCCCGGCACGATGCGGGCACTCGGCTTCTGCGTGTCCGTGGACCACGCCCGCTACATGGCCACGTTCTTCCGCGGTCTCGGCCTGAAGGCCGTCGCGCTGTCGGCCACGACACCCCCGCAGGACCGCAAGGCCGCGCTCGACGATCTGCGGTCCGGCGACCTGCAGATCATCTTCTCCGTCGACCTGTTCAACGAGGGCCTCGACATTCCGGACGTCGACACGCTGCTCCTCATGCGTCCCACGTCCAGCGCCACCGTGTTCCTCCAGCAACTCGGACGCGGGCTGCGCCGCAGTGAGCACAAGGCCGTGCTGACCGTGCTGGACTTCATCGGCCAGCACCGGGCCGAGTTCCGTTTCGAGGAGCAGTTCCGCGCGCTGACCGACCTGCGCCGGCAGCGCCTCGTGCACGCGATGGAGCACGACTTCCCGCAACTGCCGTCCGGCTGCCAGATCATCCTCGAACGCAAGGCCAAGGAACGGATCCTGGCCAACATCAAGGACCACATCGGCGTCCGCGTCACCCAACTCGCGGACGAGGTGAGGCAGTACGCCGGGGCCCCGCGCCTGGCCGACTACCTCGCCGACCACGGCCGCGAGATCCGCGACGTCTACCGGGCCGGCAACTCCTGGACGAGCCTGCTGCGCCGCGCCAAGCTGCTGCCGGCCGCCGCGCCGGACGGCGAGAGCACACTGCTCAGGCGTGCCCCGGCCTTCCTCCACGTGGACGACCCCCTGCGTATCCAGACGTACCGCCGGCTGCTCGCCGACGCTCCGCCGGAGTACGACGCACTCAGCGCACAGGAGCAGGCCTTCGCGCGCATGCTCGTCTTCACCCTGTGGACGAAGGGCGAGTGCGGCAGCTACGCAGAGGGATTCCGCGCCCTCGCCGAACACGGCGCTGTACGGGACGAGTTCCGGCAGATACTCGACCACGGCCTGCAACACACCGAGCACGTGACCCGGCCGCTGCTCGGCGCCCACCGCGGGCTGCCGCTGGCCGTGCACGCCTCCTACAACCGCGAGGAGATCCTGGCGGCCCTCGGGCAGGCGCACCTCGACGGCGGCGGTCTCATGCCCGGCAACTTCCGTGAAGGTGTGCGGTGGTGCGAGAACCTGCGGACCGACGCCCTCTTCGTCACGCTGGAGAAGGACGAGAAGGACTTCTCCCCCACCACCCGCTACCGCGACTTCGCGATGAGCGAGACCCGCTTCCACTGGGAGAGCCAGAGCTCGACGTCCGACACGTCGCGGACCGGTCTCCGCTACCGGCACCACCGTGCGGAAGGCTCCCACGTCCTGCTGTTCGTCCGCCGCTTCAAGAACACGGAGATCGGCGGCCCGCAGCCGTGGATGCTGCTCGGCCCCGCGGAGTTCGTCGAGTACCGCGGCAGCCGCCCCATGGGCATCGTCTGGGAGCTGCGCCACCCGATGCCGGCCGACCTGTGGACGCACGCGGCGATCGCGGCCGTCTGACCGCGACCCGCCGTGCGAGCGGCCCCCTCAGAGATCCGGCCTGGGGTCGGGGGCGAGGCGGGCGTGGAGGTGGGAGTCGTGGCGGGTGCCGTCAGGGGCCACGAAGGACTCGCGCATCACGCCCTCCTCGCGGAACCCGGCCCGCGTCGCCACCCGGCAGGACGCGGGGTTGGCCATGGCGTGGTCCAGGCTGATCCGGTGCAGTCCGAGGCCGCCGTCCGCGGCCGGTGAGAACGCCCACGTCGCCGCCGCGTCCAGGGCCCGCGCGGCGACGCGCCGGCCGCGGGCCGCGGGCGTCGTCCAGTAGGCGGCCACCGCCTGGTCCGGCGCGCGGTGGATGTCCCGCAGCCCGACGTAGCCCAGCAGCGTCCCGTCCCCCGCGTCGGCGACCGCGAACGGCGCCACCCCGGAGGACCAGCCGGCCAGCCGCGGCACCAGCCAGAGCCGGGCACGGTCCGCGGGCTCGGCGGCGTTGACGGCGAGCCCGGCGGCCCAGGACAGGATCGCGCCGTCGCCCATCGCGGCGGCGACTCCGACCTCGTCGGCCTCGGTGAACGGCCGCAGCAGCAGGTCGTCGGCCGTCAGGGTGGTGGGCGGGATGTCGAACGCGACGCCGAAGCGCGGGGTGCGGGACACGGAAGCCATGGCCTTAGCTTCGCACGCCGCCATCGCCCGAACGGTGGCCGATTCACCCGGAGGAGCGTGCGTGTCGCCGCCGGCCCCGCGCCGACGATCCCGGATAGTCGCTTTGTCCGACCATCGCACTATTCCTCCGGACTGCGTCCGCCCCCGGAGGACGCCGCCCCCGCGCTCCGGCCGTACCCGCCGCCCCTTCGCCTCCCGAGGAGCGTCCGTTCGTGATCACCCCCGGACCGGTCTCCGAGCCCGTCCCGGAGTCCGTCTCCGCGCCCGTGCCGGAGCAGGTCGCAGGACCCGTCCCGGAGACGCCGTACCGGCCCCGGCGGCGGGTGCCGGTCCCCGCCCGGGTGCGGGCCGCGGCCGCCGCGGGGAGGCGGGCGCTGCCCGCGGTGACGGTGTTCGTGGTGGCACGGCTGGCGGGCGTCGCGGCCCTGACGGTGTGGGCGCACCGCCGCCACGACCACCCGCGCAACCTGCTCGGCCTGGAGTGGGACGCGCTCTGGTACCACCGCATCGCGGACTGGGGCTACGGCACGTTCATCCCCTCGTGGGAGGCGCCCGGCCTGCGCTACAGCGACCTGGCCTTCTTCCCGCTGTACCCGACGGTCGTGCGGGCGGCCGACGTGGTGCTGCCCGGCGGCTCGGTGGCGTCCGCGCTGTTCGTGGCCTGGGTCTGCGCTGCGCTCGCCGCCTGGGGGATCTTCGCGGTGATCGACCACTGCTACGGGCGCCGGATCGCGACCGCCCTGGTCGTGGTGTGGGGTCTGCTGCCGTACTCGATCGTGCTGTCGATGGCCTACACCGAGCCGGTGATGAGCGCGCTGGCCGCGTGGACGCTGTACGCGACGGTGACCCGGCGGTGGGGGGTCGCGGGGGCGCTGAGCGTGCTGGCCGGGCTGTCGCGGCCGAACGCCGTCGCGGTGCCGGCCGCGCTGATGGCCGCGGTGGTCGCGGACGCCTGGCACCGGTGGCGCACCGGGCGGCGCCAGGACGGCCGGGCCTGGCTGGCGGCGCTGGTCGCGCCGGCGGGCTGGTGCGGCTACCTGGCCTGGGTCGGCCTGCACACGGGCCACGGGCTGCACGCGGCGGTGCACGGGTACTTCGACGTGCAGAGCCGCTGGGGTTCGGACTTCGACTTCGGCCGCTACGCGCTGAAGTACGTCAAGCACCAGGTGCTGTTCCCCGACACGCTGTCCGCCTACATGGCCACGACGCTGTGCGTGGGCGCGGTGCTGCTGCTCACGCTGGCGGTGCTGGACCGCATGCCGCTGCCGCTGCTGGTGTACTCGGCGGTGCTGGTGGTGATCGCGCTGGGCGGGGCGAACTTCTTCTCCTGCAAGCCGCGCTTCCTGCTGCCGGCCTTCCCGCTGCTGGTGCCGTGCGCGACCGCGCTCGCCGGGGCCCGGCCGCGCGCCGCCGCCGTGACGGTAGTCGCGCTGGCCGGGGTCTCCCTCGGCTACGGGGCTTATCTGCTGACCGTGGTCACCGTGCCCCTGTGACGGCGGGCGCGGCGCCAGGGCCGGGCCCCGTCAGCGAGGGCCGTGACCGGACAGGGCACGGCAGGTCCCGGGCAGGGCAGGTCCCGGGCAGGCCGAGGCACGGCCCGGACAGGCCGCCCCACAGCCCGGAAAGGGCCAGGAGCAGGCCCGGGCCCGTCGGCCCCGGGGGCCAGGATGAGGGCCGGACTCAGGCTTCGGTCTCGCCCGCGTCGCCCTCGTCGCCGCCCTCGGCGTCCTTCTCGAGCCCGAGGGTCTCGCCGACCCACTTGTCGAACTCGATGGACGCGCGCACCCAGCTCACCGTGCTGGACACGAAGTGCTCCAGGCTGACGCCCAGGCCGATCAGCGTCTGGGCCTCGCCGATGAGGCGGACCGAGCCGTCGTCGTGGGTGTGGGTGTAGACCTTGGGCCACAGGGTGCGGCGGTTCCAGTCGTCGATGACCTCGTGCAGCTGAGGCTTGTCGTCGACGCTGTACGCGCGCTCGTAGAAGGTGCGGACGGCGAAGACCTGCTGGTCCCCCTCGCCGCGGAACATGAAGTAGGTGCGGAACTCCTCCCATGGAGCCGCCAGGTCGCCCTCCTCGTCGACCAGGTATTTCAGTTCCATCTGGTCGAGCAGCTGCTTGACCAGCTCCTGGTCGGGGATGACCACGCTGCCGGCGGGTCCGGTCGGCTCGGGGTCCGGCTGGCCCCCGAAATTGGGAATCGAGGACGGGTCGATGCTCACCGTGAAGGTCCCTTCGTGACGTCTCCCCGCCATCCTCCCCCATCGAGGGGGACAGGTGGCAACCCCGGCCGGTTCGCGTTGCGCGTACCGGCCGGGGCGTTCACCATGCCCCTGCCAGGGCACCGCCGTCCCCGCGGTCAGCCGGTCACTTGGTGAGATCGGGCGCCGTGACCGGTCCGACGATCAGGCCGTCCTCGGCCGCGTCGACCAGGACGGTCTGGCCGTCCAGCACCTCGCCGGACAGGATCTCCCGGGCCAGCGGGTCGCCGATGGCGGTCTGCACCAGCCGGCGCAGCGGCCGGGCGCCGTACGCCGGGTCGTTGCCCTCCTCGGCGAGCCAGTCCAGCGCGGAGTCGCTGATCTGCAGGGTCAGCCGGCGCTCGCGCAGCCGCTGGGCCAGCCGGTCGGTCTGCAGCCGGGCGATCCGGCGCAGCTCGCCCTTGTCGAGGGCGGTGAAGACCACGATGTCGTCCAGCCGGTTCAGGAACTCCGGCTTGAAGGACGCCCGCACTGTCGCCAGCACGTTGTTCTTCTTCTGCTCCGGGTCCAGCGCCGGGTCGACCAGGTACTGGCTGCCGAGGTTGGACGTGAGGATCAGGATGGCGTTGCGGAAGTCGACCGTGCGGCCCTGCCCGTCGGTGAGCCGGCCGTCGTCCAGCACCTGCAGGAGGACGTCGAAGACCTCGGGGTGCGCCTTCTCCACCTCGTCCAGCAGCACGACGCTGTAGGGGCGGCGCCGGACGGCCTCGGTGAGCTGGCCGCCCTCCTCGTAGCCGACGTATCCGGGCGGGGCGCCGACCAGCCGGGCCACCGAGTGCTTCTCGCCGTACTCGCTCATGTCGATGCGGACCATCGCCCGCTCGTCGTCGAAGAGGAAGTCCGCCAGCGCCTTGGCCAGCTCGGTCTTGCCGACGCCGGTCGGGCCGAGGAACAGGAACGAGCCGGTCGGGCGGTCGGGGTCGGCGATGCCGGAGCGGGAGCGGCGGACCGCGTCGGCAACCGCGCGCACGGCCTCGGTCTGGCCGATCAGCCGCTTGCCCAGTTCCTCCTCCATGCGGAGCAGCTTCTGGGTCTCGCCCTCCAGCAGGCGGCCGGCCGGGATGCCGGTCCAGGCGGCGACGACGTCGGCCACGTCGTCCGGGCCGACCTCCTCCTTGACCATCTTCTCCTTCTCGGCGCCCTTGGCCTGGGCCTCCTGCTCCTCGCGGGTGGCCTCCTCCAGCTCCTCCTCCAGCTTGGGCTTCTCGGCGTAGAGCAGCTTGGAGGCGGTCTCGAAGTCGCCGTCGCGCTGGGCGCGCTCGATCCGGGTGTCGATGTCGTCGAGGCGTTCCTTGAGCTCACCGACGCGGTTGAGGCCCTGCTTCTCCTTCTCCCAGCGGGCGGTCAGGCCGCGCAGCTCCTCCTCGCGGTCGGCGAGGTCCTTGCGGAGCTTCTCCAGCCGCTGCACCGAGCCGGGGTCGGTCTCGTTCTTGAGGGCCATCTCCTCCATGCGCAGCCGGTCGACCGAGCGCTGCAGCTCGTCGATCTCGACGGGCGAGGAGTCGATCTCCATGCGCAGCCGGGACGCGGACTCGTCGACGAGGTCGATGGCCTTGTCGGGCAGGAAGCGCGAGGTGATGTAGCGGTCGGAGAGGGTGGCCGCGGCCACCAGAGCGGAGTCGGCGATCTGCACCTTGTGGTGCGCCTCGTAGCGGCCCTTGAGGCCGCGCAGGATCGCCACGGTGTCCTCGACGGTGGGCTCGGCGACCAGCACCTGCTGGAAGCGGCGCTCCAGCGCGGGGTCCTTCTCGATCCGCTCGCGGTACTCGTCGAGGGTCGTGGCGCCGACCATCCGCAGCTCGCCGCGGGCGAGCATCGGCTTCAGCATGTTGCCCGCGTCCATCGCGGAGTCGCCGCCGGCGCCCGCGCCGACGACGGTGTGCAGCTCGTCGATGAAGGTGATGATCCGGCCGTCGCTGTCCTTGATCTCGGACAGCACGGCCTTCAGCCGCTCCTCGAACTCTCCGCGGTACTTCGCCCCGGCGACCATCGCGCCGAGGTCGAGCGCGACCAGCCGCTTGTTGCGCAGGGACTCGGGGACGTCGCCCTTGACGATGCGCTGGGCCAGGCCCTCGACTACGGCGGTCTTGCCGACGCCGGGCTCGCCGATCAGCACCGGGTTGTTCTTGGTGCGGCGTGAGAGCACCTGGACGACCCGGCGGATCTCCTGGTCGCGGCCGATCACCGGGTCGAGCTTGCCGTCGCGGGCCGCGGCGGTGAAGTCGGTGCCGTACTTCTCCAAGGCCTTGTACGTGCCTTCGGGGTCCTGGCTGGTCACCCGCTGCCCTCCCCGGGCGGTCTCGAAGGCGGACAGCAGCTTCTTGCCGCTGGCGCCCTCCTGGTTCAGCAGTTCGCCGGCCGGCCCGCCCTTGACGGCGATGCCGATCAGCAGGTGCTCGGTCGACAGATAGGCGTCGCCGAGGTCCGTCGCGCGCTGTCCGGCGTCGGCGAGTACGGCGAGCATGTCACGGTTGGCCTGCGGCGGGGCGACGGTGGAGCCCTGGACCTTCGGCAGGGCGTCGACCAGCCGCTCGGCCCCGGTGCGCACCACGGCCGGGTCGGCGCCGGCCGCCGCCAGCAGGTCGAGGACGTTCTCGTTGTCGGCGCCGCTCAGCAGGGCGAGCAGCAGGTGGGCGGGCGTCAGGTCCGGGTTCCCCTCGGCGACGGCCCGGTTGCTGGCGGTGTTGATCGCCTCGCGGCTCTTGTTGGTCAGCTCGGCGTCCACGGGCGTGGCGACCTCCTTCGTCGTCGACTACTGCCTGAACCTGCTTTCAGCAACATGAAGCAAGTTGAGTCTATTCCACTCAAGGTAGTGCCCGCTGCCGTCGACGCGCACGTCTCACGGGCTCCTACCCCGAGGATTCCGCCCACGGCGCGTCGGCGCACGCCGCGGGGCCGGAAGCGCGGCGGAACGGCCGGCGGACATCTGGGGTCATTGAGGTCTCCGGGGACCGGTGCGAGAATGCGGGCTCCAACCCCGCCGGGAACGGCCTCAGTTGCGCGGAAGCGGCCGGCGGCCGTTGCGTGAGGAGTCCGATGGGCACAGCGCACTCGATGGACCCGTCCGGCGCCGCCGTCCAGGCGGAGGCCGCCGCGCTGCGGGAGTCCGCGGCCGCCTGTCCCGTGCTGCTGCCCGGCGACGTCCCCGGGGTGGTGATCACCCGCCACCGCGAACTGCGCGACTTCCTCGCCGACCCCGCCGTCGCCAAGAACGCCCGGCACTTCGCCGCCTTCCAGCGCGGCGAGATCCCCGCACAGTGGCAGCTCAACGCGTTCGCCCTGGTCAGCGGCATGACGACGGCCGACGGAGACGATCACCGCAGGCTGCGGGGGCTGGCCACCAAGGCGTTCACCCCGCGCCGGGTGGCGGCCATGCGCCCGTGGATCGAGAAGCTCACCGGGGACCTGCTGGCCGAACTGCCCGGGCGGCGGGACGCCGACGGGGTGGTCGACCTGCGCCGCTGGTTCGCCTACCCCCTGCCGATGGGCGTGATCTGCGAGCTGCTGGGCGTCGACACCGCCTACCGCGACCGGCTGCACGGGCTCACCCACCGCATGGTGAGCACCTCCACCACCGCCGCCGAGGCCATGGCGGCCCAGGTCGGCATCCACGAGGTGCTGGCCCAGGTGGTGGCCGACCGCCGGGCCGCACCGGGCGAGGACCTGACCAGCGCGCTGATCGCCGTCCGCGGGGGCGGTCACGGGCCGGACGGCGAGGGGGACACTGAGGGGGACGCCCGGGAGGAAACCGAGGGCGAGAGCGGGCGGGACGCCGGGCACGGCCGTGAGCAGGACGCCCTCCCCGGCGGCGACCGCGGCTCCGCACCGGAACGCCTCAGCGACGACGAACTGGCCGGCACCCTGCTGCTGATGATCGTCGCCGGGCACGAGACCACCCTCAACCTCATCACCAACGCGGTCCGGGCCCTGTGCGCACACCCCGAGCAGCTCGCCCTGGTACTGGCCGGCGAGGTCACCTGGGACGCGGTCGTGGAGGAGACGCTGCGCTGGGACAGCCCGGTCGCCAACTTCCCGTTCCGCTACCCGACCGCGGACCTGGTGGTGGACGGGGTGACGGTGCCGCGCGGCACCCCCGTGCTGGCCGGGTACGCGGCGGCCGGCCGGGACCCGCGGGAGTACGGCCAGGACGCCGGACGGTTCGACGTCACCCGTCCCGCGGCCCGGCATCTCGCCTTCGGCCACGGCGCCCACTACTGCCTGGGCGCGCCGCTGGCCCGCCTCGAAGCGGTGATCGCCCTGCGCAACCTGTACCGGGCGTACCCCGGGCTGCGGCTGGCGGTGCCCGACGCGACGCTGCCGCCGCTCCCGGGCTTCATCGGCAACAGCGTCGGCGAGCTCCCCGTCCGGCTGGGCTGACACCGGCCCGCGTCCCCGTTCCGCCCGCGCTCCCCACGGGCCCGGGCTTCCGTCGCGCTCGGCTACGGTCGTGCCATGGCACGCCGTGACCCCCGCTCCCCCGAACCCGGTTACCTCGCCTTCTGGCGCGAGTACCACCTGTGCACGCTCACCACGCACCGCCCCGACGGCAGTCCGCACGTCGTGCCGGTCGGCGTCACCTACGACCCCGAGGCCGGCCTCGCGCGGGTCATCACCGACGGGCGCAGCGCGAAGGCCGTCCATGTGCGGGCCGCCGGCCCCGACGGCGCGCGGGTCGCGGTCTGCCAGGTGGAACGCGCCACCTGGGCGACGCTGGAGGGGGTCGCCACGGTGTCGGACGACCCGGAGCGCGTCGCGGACGCGGTGCGCCGGTACGCCGAGCGGTACGGGCGTACGCCCGCGCCCAACCCGCACCGGATCGTCATCGAGATCGCCCTGACCCGGGCGATGGGCAACGCCGGAACGCGCTGAGCCGCGCCCTTCCGCGGGCCGCGGGGCGCGTGCGGCCGGTCACCCTGTTCCCCGGGGCCCGTCAACCCCGGTGCCCGTCACGATCCGCCGGTCAGGCCGCGGCCTGCGTGACCTTGCCGAGGAACGCGTCCAGGTTGCGGCGGGTGCGGGCGATCTGCTCGTCCAGCGTGAGCGTCTCCTCCATGCGCTTGGCCAGCGCGGAGCTCTTCCTGCCGCGGACGTAGAGGGAGCAGGCCAGGTCCGCGCACATGTAGAGCGCGACGGTGTTGCCCTGGCGCCCGGCGGGCCCGGCCAGCGGGGCGGCCAGCAGGTCCACGCCGCCGCCGGAGTGCGAGGTCAGGCACAGCCCGCACAGGCTGCTGCGCAGCAGGTTGCGCCGCGCGCCCGGCGCGATGCGCAGGGTCAGCCCGACCGGCTCGCCGCCGTCCACGGGGGCCACGAGGTAGGCGCGGTCCGGGGCGCCCTGGTCGCGCCAGCCGAGGAAGTCCAGGTCTCCCCAGGGCAGTTCCGCCAGGTCCCGCGGCAGGCTGAGGCGCTTGGCCTCGCCCTTGGAACAGTTGACGAACGAGCCGCGGATCTCGGCTTCTGTGAGGGGGTCCATACCCGCGAGGCTAATCGCGCCCCGGGCGGGATGTCGTCCGGTTTTCCCGCCGCCGGAGACCGTCGCGAGGACCCGCCGCCTTCCCGGCGCCCGCCGGCCGCCCGGTCCGCCGCGCACCCCGTTCGCCGACTGTTCGCCGAACTCTCGCCCCCGCAGCGTCACTTCTTCGCGTCCGGAGGTTCTGATCGGCTCCGCAGGTCCGGCCGGCCGGGGCACGATGATGCCGTCGGATCCGGCCGACCGCTCGGACGTCGTAGGGAAGGGGACCCATGAAGAACAGCAAGGGCGGCCCGGGGACGGGCACCCGCGCCGCGCTGGCCACGCTCGTCGTCCTGGCCGCGGGCACACCGGCCGGGCTCGGTGCGACGGCCCGGGCGGCCACTCCCGCGACCCCCGCGACGGCCGGCGGCCAGGCGCCCGCCCTGTGGACGACCCTCGACATCGCTCCCGGCGTGCAGGTCCGAACCGGCACCGTCCGGAACCCCGACGCGTCCCCGTCCTGGACGGTCACCGTCAAGGTCCCCGGCACCAGCCGGCTGACCGGCGCCCCCGTCGACATCGAGGTGGGCAGCCGCGCCTGGGCGCAGGACACCGCAGCGCGCCTCACGGCCGCGGGCTACCAGCCGCGCGTCGAGACCGTCGAGTGGCCCGGGTACGCGGACACCCCCCACGGCGTCATGGGGCTGCGGGTGCGGATCGGCTCCTTCGCCACCCAGGCCGCCGCGCAGAGCACCGCCGCGGCGGTGGCCGCCGCCGGCTTCCACACCGCGGTCGAGTGGACCGGCTACGACGCCGAGCAGCCGGCCGACGTCGAGAACATCCACGTCGCGGTGATCGACCCGCACATCTTCACCGGCACCGTCGCCGGCACGCACGACGGCAAGGTGACGCAGCGCGAGACCACGTCCTCGGTGGCGGCGAAGCTGGGCTCGCTGGTCGGCGTCAACGCGGGCTTCTTCGTCACCTCCGACGCCGACGGCGTGCAGGGCACCCAGTCCGGGATCGGCGCCTACGACGGCAGGCTGGAGTCCCTGGCGGCCGGTGCGCGGGCGGCCCTCGTCATCGAGGACGGCGGACGGCACGTACGCGTCGCCGACCTGACGAGCACGGTCACCGCCCGCGCGGGCGCGGCCCGTTACGCGGTGCAGGGCGTCAACCGGGTCCCGGGCACGGTCCGGGACTGCGGGCGGCCCGGTGCCACGCCCAGTTCCCTGCCGTGGCAGGACGTCACCTGCCACGAGACCGACGACCTGGTGCTCTTCACCCCGCAGTTCGGCGCCGCGCTGCCGGCCGGCGCCGGCGTCCAGGCCGTGCTCGACGCGGGCGGCCGGGTGGTGTCCACCGGGGCCCGCGGCGGCACCGTCCCGGCCGGCGGCTCGGTGCTCCAGGGCATCGGCGCCGCGGCGGCCTGGCTGACCGCCCACGCCGTGCCCGGCCACCGGGTCGACGTCGACGAAGCGGTCCGCGACACCGGGGGGCGGCGGATTCCGCTCGGCCCCGGCGACAGCATCGTCAGCGCGGCGCCCACCCTGGTGAAGGACGGCCGGGTCGCGATCGACGCGGCCACCGAGGGTACGGTCGACCCGCAGGACCTGTCGTTCGGGTACGCGTGGGCGAACGTGCGCCAGCCGCGCACGATGGCCGGCGTCGACGCCCGGGGCCGGCTGCTGCTGGTGACCGTCGACGGACGGCAGACCGGCGGCAGCGAGGGCTTCACCATCGCCGAGGCCGCCGCGTTCATGCGCTCGCTCGGCGCGGTGCAGGCGCTCAACCTCGACGGCGGCGGATCCACCGCGATGGCCGTCGACGGCGCGCTGGTCAACCGCACCTCGGACGCCACGGGTGAGCGGGCCGTGGGCGACACCGTCCAGGTCCTGCCGTAAGCGCGGGCCGCGGGCGGGAAACACCCGGCCCCCGGCGCTCCTCGGGACGGTGGACGCGGGAACACCGGCCGCGACACACCGGCCGTCGAACACCGGACGGCCCGCCACCCGGACTCGGGTGACGGGCCGTCCGCCGCGCGAGAACCCCGCGGCTCGGTCGGATCGGGTGGTCGGATGCTGCCGGGCGCTAGAGGTCCCGCTTGGGCCGCCAGACCACCAGCGCGCTGGTGTGCTGGACGTCCGTGTACGGGACCAGGTCGCGGCGGTAGGAGGCGTGGACCGCCGCCTCCCGCTGCTGGATGACGGCGGCGGCGCCCTCGACGGCGGCGGTGAGTTCGGCGACCCGCGACTGCAGGGCCGCCACCTGGTTCTCCAGCTCGATGATGCGCTTGATGCCGGCGAGGTTGATGCCCTCGTCCTGCGACAGCCGCTGCACCTCGCGGAGCTGCTCGATGTCGCGGGCCGAGTAGCGGCGCCCGCGGCCGGCCGTGCGGTCCGGGGAGACCAGGCCCAGACGGTCGTACTGCCGCAGGGTCTGCGGGTGCAGCCCGGACAGTTCGGCCGCCACCGAGATGACGTAGACCGGGCTCTCCTCGGTCAGCTGGTAGGGATTGCGGGCGCCGGGACGCGAACCGCGCCCCGGGCCGCGGCCCATGCCACCACCCATGCCGCCGTCGATGCTCATAGCGTCACGCTCCCTTTGCGGCCTTGAACAGTTCGGCGCGCGGGTCGAACCCCGCCGTCGCCTCCCGGTACGACTCCAGGGCGTCGAGCGCCTTGCCGTCGGTCGCCTCCGGCACGGCCACCTCGATGGTGACCAGCAGGTCGCCCCGCGAACCGTCCTTGCGCACCGCGCCCTTGCCGCGGGCGCGCAGGGTGCGGCCGTTGGGGGTGCCCGGGGGCAGCTTCAGGGTGACCGGGGGCCCGCCGAGGGTGGGCACCTTGATCTCCCCGCCGAGCGCCGCCTCCACGAAGCTGACCGGCACGGTGACCGTGAGGTTGGCGTCCTTGCGGCCGAACACGGGATGCGGTCCGACGTGCACGACCACGTACAGGTCGCCCGCCGGGCCGCCGCGCTCGCCCGGGGCGCCCTTGCCGCGCAGCCGGATCCGCTGACCGTCGGTGACGCCGGCGGGGATGCGGACCTGCATGGTGCGCGAGCTCTTCGCCCGGCCGCTGCCGTTGCAGACCTCGCAGGGGTTCTCCGCGATCAGGCCGCGGCCCTTGCAGTCCACGCACGGGTCGGTGAGCGAGAAGCCGCCACCGCCGCCGCGGGAGACCTGCCCGGTGCCGACACAGGTCGGGCACACCCGGGGGGTGCCGTTCTTGTCGCCGGTGCCGGAACACGCCTTGCAGGCGGCCGAGCTGGACATGCGCAGCGGGACCGTGGCCCCGTCCACCGCCTCCGTGAAGCTGAGCGTCACCTCGGACTCGATGTCCTGGCCGCGGCGCGGCTGCACACGGGTGCCGCCGCCACGGTTGAACAGGCCGCCGAACACGTCGCCCAGGCCGCCGCCGAAGCCGCCGCCCTGGCCGCCGGTCGCGGTGCCGCCGGCACCGCCGAAGAGATCGCCGAGGTCGAAGTTGAAGCCGCCGGGGCCGCCGGCGCCCGGGCCCGGACGGAAGCCGCCGTTGCCGAAGAGGGCGCGGCCCTCGTCGTACTCCTTGCGGCGCTTGCTGTCCGAGAGGACGTCGTTGGCCTCGGAGATCTCCTTGAAGCGCTCCTCGGCCTTGGCGTCGCCCTTGTTGGCGTCCGGGTGGAACTCGCGGGCGAGCTTGCGGTACGCCTTCTTGATCTCCGCCTCGGTGGCGTCCTTCGGCACGCCGAGGACCTTGTACAGGTCCTTCTCCAACAGGTCCCTGCTGATGCTCATCCCCGACGTCCCTCCTCTCCGTCACCTCTGCCCAGGCCGGGGCCGGACATCCGACCCCGGCCCCGGGCATCCACTGCGCGAACTCGGTCGTCAGCCCTCGCCTGCCTGCGCTCGGGCTTCCTCCTCACTCGCTCCGCGGGCGGCCTCGTACCTCGGCCGCCCACTCCACGAGCTCGGTCGTCAGCCCTCGTCCGGGCCACCGCCACCGTTCTCCTCGTCGTCGCCCTTCCGGTCACTCTCGGCCTCGTCCTTGCCCTGGCTCCCGGGCTGCGGTTCGGCGACCGCGACCCGCGCCGGGCGCAGATTGCGCTCCCCGATGCGGTACCCGGGCTGGAGGATCTGCACGCATGTCGTCTGCGTGACGTCCGGCGAGTAACTGTGCATCAGGGCCTCGTGCACCAGCGGGTCGAAGGGCTCACCCTCCTTGCCGAACTGCTGCAGCCCCAGCTTGGCGGCCACCGTCTCCAGCGACTCCGCGACGGACTTGAACCCGCCGACCAGCTCGCCGTGTTCCCGCGCCCGGCCGATGTCGTCCAGGACCGGGAGGAGCTCGGTGAGCAGGTTCGCGATCGCGATCTCCTTGACGGCGACCCGGTCGCGCTCCACCCGACGGCGGTAGTTCTGGTACTCGGCCTGGAGGCGCTGGAGGTCCGCGGTGCGCTCGTTGAGCGCGGTACGCACCTGGTCCAGCTGTGCCCTGACGGCCGTCAGCTCCTTGGCCGTGCCGTTCGCCTCGCCGCCCGGGGCACCGGCCCCCGCCTCCTCGGCGGGGCCGGTGTCCTTCGCGCTCTTGGCGCCTTCCGGCTTCCCGTTGGCCTCGGAGGGGACGTCGGGCTCCTCGAAGCCCTTCGGCTCCTCCGTCACGCGGCACCGTCCCTCTTGTTGCTCTCGTCGTCCACGATCTCGGCGTCGACCACGTCGTCGTCGGCGGCGGCCTGCTCACCGGCACCCGGCGTACCGGCGGAGGCACCGGCACCCGCGCCGTCGGCCTGGGCGTTGGCGTAGAGCGCCTGGCCCAGCTTCTGGCTGGTGGCCGCGACCTTCTCGGTGGCCTCGCGGATGGCGGCGGTGTTGCCGTCGTCCGTGGACTCGTTCTTCAGCTTCTCCTTGAGGTCGGCGAGCGCGGTCTCGACCTCACCCTTCACGTCCTCGGGGAGCTTGTCCTTGTTGTCCGCGATGAACTTCTCGGTCTGGTAGACGAGCTGCTCACCCTGGTTGCGGGTCTCGGCGGCCTCGCGGCGGCGGTGGTCCTCCTCCGCGTACTGCTCGGCCTCCTGCCGCATGCGGTCGACCTCGTCCTTGGGCAGCGAGGAACCGCCGGTGACGGTCATCTTCTGCTCCTTGCCCGTGCCCAGGTCCTTGGCGGTCACGTGCATGATGCCGTTGGCGTCGATGTCGAACGCGACCTCGATCTGGGGCATGCCGCGGGGGGCCGGCGGCAGACCGGTCAGCTCGAACATGCCGAGCTTCTTGTTGTACGCGGCGATCTCGCGCTCGCCCTGGTAGACCTGGATCTGCACCGACGGCTGGTTGTCCTCGGCCGTGGTGAAGATCTCCGAGCGCTTGGTCGGGATCGTGGTGTTGCGCTCGATCAGCTTGGTCATGATGCCGCCCTTGGTCTCGATACCGAGGGACAGCGGGGTGACGTCGAGCAGCAGGACGTCCTTGACCTCGCCCTTGAGCACACCGGCCTGCAGGGACGCGCCGATGGCGACGACCTCGTCCGGGTTGACGCCCTTGTTGGCCTCCTTGCCGCCGGTCAGCTCGCGCACGAGCTCGGCGACGGCGGGCATCCGGGTCGAGCCGCCGACCAGGACCACGTGGTCGATCTCGGACAGCTGGATGCCGGCGTCCTTGATGACGTTGTGGAACGGGGTCTTGCAGCGCTCGAGCAGGTCCGCGGTGAGCTGCTGGAACTGCGCGCGGGTGAGCTTCTCGTCGAGGTGCAGGGGGCCCTCGGCCGAGGCGGTGATGTAGGGCAGGTTGATCGAGGTCTCGGTCGACGAGGACAGCTCGATCTTCGCCTTCTCGGCGGCCTCGCGCAGACGCTGCAGGGCCATCTTGTCCTTGCCCAGGTCCACGCCGTGACCGGACTGGAACTGCTTGACCAGGTAGTCCACGACGCGCTGGTCCCAGTCGTCACCACCGAGGTGGTTGTCGCCGTTGGTGGCCTTGACCTCGACCACGCCGTCGCCGATCTCCAGCAGCGACACGTCGAAGGTGCCGCCGCCGAGGTCGAAGACCAGGATCGTCTGGTCGTCCTTGTCCAGGCCGTACGCCAGCGCGGCCGCGGTCGGCTCGTTGACGATGCGCAGCACGTTCAGACCGGCGATCTCGCCGGCCTCCTTGGTGGCCTGCCGCTCGGAGTCGTTGAAGTACGCGGGGACGGTGATCACCGCGTCGGTGACCTTCTCGCCCAGGTACGACTCCGCGTCCCGCTTCAGCTTCTGCAGGATGAACGCGGAGATCTGCTGCGGGTTGAAGTCCTTGCCGTCGAGGTTGATCTTCCAGTCGGTGCCCATGTGGCGCTTGACCGACCGGATGGTCCTGTCGACGTTGGTGACGGCCTGCCGCTTGGCGACCTCGCCGACGAGCACCTCGCCGTTCTTCGCGAAGGCGACGACGGACGGCGTGGTCCTGGCGCCCTCTGCGTTGGTGATGACGGTGGGCTCGCCGCCTTCCAGAACGCTGACGACGGAGTTAGTCGTGCCCAGGTCGATGCCGACCGCACGTGCCATGGTGAATCCTCCAGCTGACTTGAGTGGAACTGGCTCAAGGGTGCCTCATGGGAGATCACGTGTCAACAGACATGAGTCGAGCCCACTCAACTTTGCCGCGCGACCTGCGCGCACTCTGACTTGAGCCCCCTCGGCGCACCCCTTCGGAACACCTGAGGCTGAGGCGCACCCTCGGGCAACCCCCTCTGCGGACAACGAAGGGGACGTTCAGGATGTTTCAGGAGACTTGCGTCGTCTTTCCCACCGGCCGGTCCTCACGCACCGCGGCGAACAATCGGCCCGCCTCCGGCTCGCGCACCGCGCCGTGCCCGCCGACCGGCACCGAGCGCACCACCAGGCCGTCCGCCGGCAGCCCCCGCAGGTGGCCGGCCAGTTCGTACAGCGCGGGCAGCGAGCTGAGACCCGGGTCCGCGGTGATCGACGAGGTGGCGGTGTCCAGGAAGCCGTAGAGCCTGGCCGGGTGGACCAGGGTGCGCGGCCCCCGGTGCGCCTCGGCGGCCAGCGCCCGCAGCAGTGCGGCCCGCCGGCCGGCGGCCGGGCCGCCGACGGCCGCCCTGATCCGCGCGAGGCCGTTCATGTCCACCACCAGGTGGTGGTCCACCCGGATGCCGCTCAGCCGCTCGAAGGCGCGGATCGTGCAGGCGGCGCCCCCGCCCTGGAAGGCCTCGCCCAGGGTCTCGCCGAACGTCTCCTCCGCCGCCGCGCCGCGCCCGGCGTGCGGACCGCACTCCGGGACCGTCACCCGCAGGTCGCCCGGCACCCCGATGGCCGCCGCCCGCTGGTGGTCGGCCGACAGGTGCAGCAGGACGGCGGTGTCCGCGGGGCCGCCGCCGGGGCTGCCCGGACCCTCGAAGCCCCGGAACCCATGGGCGGACGGCCTGCCGTCGGCGCCGGCGGCCGCGTCTTCGGCGTCCGGACCGTCCGCGCCCATCACCAGGATGTTGCTGGCCTGCGGCACCAGTGAGCGCGGCCGCTCGGCGGCATAGCGACTGAGCACCTGTTCGGCCGCACGGTCGGTCCTGATGTTGCCGCTGAACTTGCGGTACGCGGCCCATCCCAGGCCGGCCGCCACGACCAGCACCAGCCCGGCGCCGATCGCCGTCCAGCGCAGCACCGCCCGCATCCTCCGGCCACCTCCCGCGACGGTCGCGGACCGTTGTCCGCTGCCTCCATGTTTGTCACGATGAGAGCAGGTTCAATCGCGGCTCGGACGCACGGCCGGCGTGCTCGGGAGGCGCGCGACACAGATCACCAGCAGTGCGGCTTTATGGGGCCGGGAATCCCGGGTAACCTCAGCCGAGACCGGAGTAAGTTACCGCTTAGTACGTTCCGCGTTCCGCCCCCTCCCCGATTCGTCCGTCCCCAGTCGCGCAGGCCCGAGGAGCCCCCATGCAACTCGCCGCGATCATCGTGTCGCTGGTCCTCACCGCGGTCGGCGTCGCGCTCATCAGCCTCGCCGTCCTGCAGATCTACCGGACCATCCGGGTCGGCCAGCCGGTGCCAGCGGGCAGCCGCACGAACGACCCGCGCGGACGCACCCTGACGCTGACCCGCGAGTTCGTCGCCCACACCCGGATGAACAAGTGGGGCGTCATCGGCGTCGCCCACTGGTTCGTGGCGGTCGGCTTCCTGACCCTGGGCCTGACCATCGTCAACGCCTACGGCCAGCTCTTCAAGGCCGACTGGATCCTGCCGGTGCTCGGGAACTGGCTGCCCTACGAGGTCTACACCGAGTTCATCGCGACGCTCACCACGCTGGGCATCATCACGCTCATCGTGATCCGGCTGCTCAACCTGCCGTCCCGGCCGGGCCGCAAGTCCCGCTTCGCCGGCTCCACCGCCTGGCAGGCGTACTTCGTGGAGTACGTGGTGCTGGTCATCGGCCTGGCGATCATGATGCTCCGCGGCCTGGAGGGCGCGCTGCACGGCGTCGACCACTACGAGGCCGGCTACTTCGCCTCGTACCCGCTGGTCGCCGGCCTGCGCGGGCTGAGCACCCACTCCTTGCAGACCCTGGTCTACCTCACCGCGATGATCAAACTCTCGGTGACCATGATCTGGGCGATCGTGCTGGGTCTGAACACGACCATGAGCGTGGCCTGGCACCGCTTCCTGGCGTTCCCCAACATCTGGTTCAAGCGGAACGCGACCGGCGAGGTCTCCCTCGGCGCCCTGCAGCCCATGACCAGCGCGGGCGTCCCGATCGACTTCGAGACTGTGTTCGATCAAGAGGGGGGCGAGGAGCCCGTCTTCGGCGTCTCCCAGATCGAGCACTTCTCCTGGAAGGGCATCCTCGACTTCTCCACCTGCACCGAGTGCGGCCGCTGCCAGTCGCAGTGCCCGGCCTGGAACACCGGCAAGCCGCTCTCCCCCAAGCTGCTCATCATGTCGCTGCGCGACCACGCGCACGCCAAGGCCCCGTACCTGCTGGCCGGCGGCGGCAAGAACGCCGAGGGCGAGGAGAAGGGCACCGAGGAGCAGCTCGCGGCCGTGCCCGCGGCCGCCCTCGCCGAGGCCGAGCGCCCGCTCATCGGCACCGCCGAGGAGAACGGCGTCATCGACCCGGACGTCCTGTGGTCCTGCACCACCTGCGGCGCCTGCGTCGAGCAGTGCCCGGTCGACATCGAGCACGTCGACCACATCGTCGACATGCGCCGCTACCAGGTGATGATCGAGAGCGCGTTCCCGTCCGAGGCCGGGACGATGCTCAAGAACCTGGAGAAGAAGGGCAACCCCTGGGGTCTGCCGAAGAAGCAGCGGCTCGCCTGGGTCAAGGAAGTCGACTTCGAGGTGCCGGTCGTCGGCGAGGACATCGAGGACCTCACCGAGGTGGAGTACCTCTACTGGGTCGGTTGCGCCGGGTCCCTGGAGGACCGCGCCAAGAAGACCACCAAGGCCTTCGCCGAGCTGCTGCACATCGCGGGCGTGAAGTTCGCGATCATGGGCGGCGAGGAGAACTGCACCGGTGACTCCGCCCGCCGCCTGGGCAACGAGTTCCTCTTCCAGCAGCTCGGCGCCGAGAACGTCGCGATGCTCAACATGGCGTTCGGCGAGGAACTGGACGACGACGGCAAGGTCGTCCCGGCGAGCCGCAAGCCCAAGGCGTCGAAGAAGATCGTCGCGACCTGCCCGCACTGCTTCAACACGATCTCCAACGAGTACCCGCAGCTCGGCGGCGAGTACGAGGTCATCCACCACACCCAGCTCCTCCAGCACCTGGTGGACGAGGGCAAGCTGGTCCCGGTCACCCCGGTCGAGGGCCTGATCACCTACCACGACCCCTGCTACCTGGGCCGGCACAACAAGGTCTACACGCCGCCGCGCGAGATCATCGCCAAGGTGCCGGGCCTGCGGAACGAGGAGATGCACCGCCACAAGGAGCGCGGCTTCTGCTGCGGCGCCGGCGGCGCCCGGATGTGGATGGAGGAGCGGATCGGCAAGCGCATCAACAACGAGCGCGTCGACGAGGCCCTGTCCCTCAACCCGGACATCGTCTCCACCGCCTGCCCGTTCTGCCTGGTGATGCTCTCCGACTCCGTGAACGGCAAGAAGAACGACGGCACCGCGAAGGAGAGCCTCCAGGTCGTGGACGTCGCCCAGCTCCTGCTGGACTCCGTGCGGACGCCCGCGGAGGACGTGGAGCTCGGCGAGGAGGAGCACGCCGGGACGGCGTGACGGTTCGCCCGCACTCAGGTCGAGGGGCGGCACACCCGCGCAGGGGTGTGCCGCCCCTCGCGCGTGTGCGGCGCCTCAGGGCTGAGCGGCGCCTCAGGGCTGTGTCGCTGGGTCGTGCGGATGTGCCAGGTCCTTCCCGCCTATGTACCGGGCCGTGGGAACCCGGGCGGGACGCGTGACGCGTGACGCGTGACGCGGGCCACGCCGCCCGCCCTGACCGCGTGTCACAGGTTGGCAGCAAAGGAGCCCCGGTCCACAGCCGCCGGTACGGCACCCCGCGTCAGCGGGTACGTTCGAAAGGTGGCTGGATTCTCGAATCGACAGGGCAGGCGTGGCGGGCACCCCCGGGCGGGCGCACAGGCGCCGCAGCCCGGACGCCCCGGACCTGCCGGTTATCCCGGACACGCCCCGCAGTCCGGACCGCAGCAGGGGTACTCCGGGTACCCCGAGTACTACGGTCCCGGCCCCGGTGGCGGCCCCTCCGGAGCCGGCGGGCCGGCTTCCGGTCATGACGACGCCCCCGGCCACACCCGGGCGTTCACCCTCGGCGAGCCGACGCCGCTGGCCGGCGCCGCGGGATACCCCGGTCAGGACGGTCACGCGCAGGGCGGTCAGGACGGCTACGCCCAGGGCGGCACGTACGACGCGTACGACCCCTACGGCAACGTGGCCACCTACCGGGCGGGCCAGTCCGCCGCTCCCCCGGCCGGCCCGCGGCTGCACTGGAAGGACCTGCTGCGCGGCATCGTGCTGCACCCCGGCCGCACCTTCTGGCAGATGCGCGACCACACCGTGTGGGCCCCCGCCCTCATCGTGACCTTCCTCTACGGGCTGCTCGCCGTCTTCGGCTTCGACGCCGCCCGCAGCGACATCCTGAACACCACGCTGACCACGAGCATCCCGTGGGTGCTGACCACGGGCATAGCGGTGGTGCTCTGCGGCATCACGCTCGGCGCGGTGACCAACACGCTGGCCCGTCAGCTCGGCGGCGACGGCGCGTGGGCGCCCACCATAGGCCTGGCGATGCTGATCACCACGCTGACGGACGCCCCGCGCCTGCTCTTCGCCCTCTTCCTCGGCGGCGGCAACGGTTTCGTCCAACTGCTGGGCTGGATCACCTGGTTCGCCTGCGGGGCACTGATGACGTCGATGGTGGCCAAGTCCCACGACCTGCCCTGGCACAAGGCACTCGGCGCGTCGTCGCTCCAACTCCTCGCCCTGCTGATGCTGTTCAAGCTGCCGCTGATCTGATCCCGCGTCCCGTCTCAGAACACGGGCGCGGCCGCGTGGCTGACGGCGACCGCGTGCGTCACCCACGTCGTTGAGCCGTCCGGCAGCAGGTGCAGCAGGAACGACGTCGGCTCGGGCAGATAGCCCGGCGCGCCCTCGTCGAACCGGAGACCGCTCTGCAGGTACGTGCTCGGCGCCGTCGCCAGCACCGTCCCCGCGAACGGCGCGACGACCGGCCGGTGCACATGCCCGGCCAGCACCCTCACGACATGCGGATGCCGGGCCACGACCTCGGCGAGCCCGGGCCCGTCCGCGAGCCGCATCCCGTCCAGCAGCGGGATGCCGATCGGGAGCGGCGGGTGGTGCAGGCACACCACGGCCGGGAAGCCGGGCCGCGCCGCCAGCGCCTGGTCCAGCCAGGCCAGCCGGTCCGCGCCGAGCAGGCCGCCGGGCGCGCCGGGGACCGTGGACTGCAGCACGACGACGGTGAGGGCCGGGTGCTCGACCACGTACTGGCAGTCGGGCGCGGCCGCGTCGCCGTCCCGGTCCCGGTCCCGGCGTCGTGACGCGTCGCCGTCCAGGAACGGGGTGCCGGCGAAGGCGGCCCGCAGGGCGGCGGGGTCGTCGTGGTTGCCGGCGATCAGGTGCAGCGGCAGCGGGAAGTGCCCCAGCACCTCGCGCAGGGCCTCGTATTCGTCCGGCCGCCCGTGATCGGTGAGGTCGCCGGTGATGACGACGCAGTCCGGGCGCGGGTCGAGCATCATCACCCGGCCCAGGGCGCGGCGCAGGGCGAGTGCGGGCGCGCCGCCGAGAACGCCGGTCGTGAGGTGGGGGTCACTGAGGTGCGCGAGGGAGAGCGTCACGCCAGGAACGTACAAGACGCGGTCCGGGCGGGACAGCGAGATTCGTGGCATGAGCACCGAACAGATTGAGCACGGCGAGCACGGCGAGCCCGTCGGGAACGGCGAGAACGGCGAGAACGGCGAGCATGTGCGGCAGATCCAGCAGGTTCAGCGGGTGGAGCGAGGGGGACCCGCCCCGCACGAGCAGCACACCCCGTCCGACACCGGCGCCGTCCCCGGGCAGGAGCCCGCGCCGGTGCGCTTCGAGACCAAGATCGCCGTCCTGCTGCGGGACGACCTCGCGCTGTGGCAGCGGCTGAACGCGACGGCGTTCCTGGTCAGCGGCCTCGGCTCGGCGGTGCCCGAGGTGGTCGGCGAGCCGTACGCGGACGCCGACGGGACGGCGTACCTGGCGATGTTCCGGCAGCCCGTGCTGGTCTTCGAGGGCGGCAAGGAGCTGCTGGACAAGGCCTTGGACCGGGCGCTGACGCGAGCCCTGCCGCGGGCGCTGTTCACCGCGGACCTGTTCACCACCGGGAACGACCGGGACAACCGGGCGGCCGTGCGTGCGGTGCCGCGGACCGGGCTCGATCTGGTCGGGCTTGCGGTCTACGGGCCGCGCAACGCGGTCGACAAGGTGTTCAAGGGGGCGCGGATGCATCCGTGAGCGGTGCGCGGGCCCGGGGCGCGTGCGGAACGGTGCGCGGGCCCGGGGCGCGTGCGGAACGGTGCGCGGGCCCGGGGGTGGGGCCTGGGCGGTGCGGGCCGCTGGGCGCTCTGCCGGCTCAGACCTGGGTGCGGTGGAAGTTCAGGTAGGAGCGGGAGGGCGTCGGGCCGCGCTGGCCCTGGTACCGGGAGCCGTACTGCTGCGAGCCGTACGGGAACTCGGCGGGCGAGCTGAGCCGGAACAGGCAGAGCTGGCCGATCTTCATGCCGGGCCACAGCTTGATCGGGAGGGTGGCCACGTTGGACAGCTCCAGCGTGACGTGCCCGGAGAAGCCCGGGTCGATGAAGCCCGCGGTGGAGTGGGTGAGCAGGCCGAGCCGGCCGAGGCTGGACTTGCCCTCCAGGCGGGAGGCGATGTCGTCGGGGAGGCTGATGACCTCGTACGTCGAGGCCAGCACGAACTCGCCCGGGTGCAGGATGAACGCGTCGTCGCCCTCGGGCTCCACCAGGCGCGTCAGGTCCGGCTGTTCGACCGCCGGGTCGATGTGGGGGTAGCGGTGGTTCTCGAACACCCTGAAGAACCGGTCCAGGCGCACGTCGATGCTGGACGGCTGCACCATGGCCGGCTCGAACGGGTCGACGCGCACGCGCCCGTTGTCGATCTCGGTCCGGATGTCCTTGTCTGAGAGAAGCACGCCCCCGAGACTAACGCCCCGGGCCGCGCCGGCAGCCCGGGGCACCCCGGCCTACTTGCTCTCGGCTGCGGCAACCGGGACGGCATGCCGCAGGCGGGCACACTTGGGACACCTCAACAGGCGTCCAGGCCCGAGGCGATCAGCCCCCAGGTGCTGCATCGGAAACGAAGCCGTGCTGAACACGTGCCCCTCCGCACAACGAACAACGGTGCGCTCCATGAAGTCCCTTCCCCAACTCCGCGTGGCCGACAAACCCACACATTAGGGGATGCCCCAACTCCGGCCCGGGACCACCACACCGCCCCCTCAACCTACCCCCACCCGCCCCCGCGATGCCCCCCGTTCCCTCCCTCACGCACCCCCCGCCATGGGGTACAGTGTCCCTGGAGCAGCCCCCTTGGGGCCGTTTCTCGCGGATGTAGTTTAATGGTAGAACATGAGCTTCCCAAGCTCAGAGCGCGGGTTCGATTCCCGTCATCCGCTCCATACGAAAAGGCCCAGGTCGAAGACCCGGGCCTTTTGTGTTGCCTAGACCAATTCAGTTGTGCCGTGCCCGTTGCGTGCCCGATTCCTCGGCGGCGGCTTTCTCTGCGGCCCTCCGCCGCTCGTTCTGCACCCGGGCGTCGATGCCGGCGGCCACCTCCTTCTGCCGCTCCCGGTCCGAGTGTTGATAGATCAGTGCCGCACGCTCCGAGGACTGGCCCGCCCGCACCATGGTGTCCTTGAGGGTCGCGCCGCTCCGCGTCGACAGGGTGTGCCCGGTGTGCCGCAGGTCGTAGAAGCGGAAGTCGTCAGGCAGCCCCACTTTCGCGCGGGCCCGCCGCCATTTCCGCCCGAACGTCGATCGGCGGAAAGGCGCACCCTTCTCCCCCACGAACAGCAATCCGTTCGGTTTCTTCTCCGCGTACCAGGCAAGGTGCCGCACGAGGTCTTTGCGCATGAATTCCGGCAGCGCCAGAAAGCGACGACCGGCGTCGGACTTGGTGTCGCCAGGGACGCGGCGTCCCGTCGCCAGCTCCGGTTCGGCGGAACGGATCCACACGCCGACGTCCTCGGTGTCGACGTCCAGCCGACGCAGGGCGGCTTGCTCTTCCGGCCGGGCCGGTCCGAACGCTGCCAGGTAGACCATCAGCCGCCAGCGCGGCCCCATGGCGTCCGCCAGGGCGTCGACCTGGGCCACGGTGGCAATGGGACGTTCCGGGGCCGATTCCTTGCCCGCCCCACGGATGCGGCACGGGTTCCGGTGGATCAGCTCATCATCCGCCGCCGTCTGCAAGATCGCCTTGAGCAGCCGGTACGCCTTGGCGACTGTGGTCGCTCCGGTGGCGGCCAGCCGCTCCGCCCGCCAGGTTCGCACGGACGGAGGGGTGATCTCGTCCAGGTTGACCGCCTCGAAGGTCGGCAGGAGATGGATACGCAGGAGCCGGCGATACAGCTCAGCCGTGGTGGGCGCCAAGCCCCGTTCCTCGATCCAGCGAACCGCGTACTCACCGAAGTTCACGGCCCCGGCGTCCGGGTCACGCCAACGCCCGGCCCGAACCTCACTCTGCCGTTCCGCCAGCCAGTCGTCAGCGTCCTTCTTCGTCGCGAACGTGTGCGGCGCCGGACGGTCGAGGCCATCAGGCCCCAGGTACCGGGCCTGGAACCGCCCGGACGGCAACTTGCGGATGCGGCCGAACGCCCGCTTCTTGGCGGCCATCAGGCGGCCCTCCGGAGTCCGGACCGGTGACGCCGGGGCTGCACGGTGTTGGCGTCTATGTACGCCGACAGCGCACTTTCCGCGATGCGCACGTGACGCCCCACCTTGACGAAGGTGATGCGTCGCTCAGCGATCAGCCGACGGGGAAACCGCTCGGTGGTCCCGAGCCGTTCGGCGACCTGGGCCACGGACAGATAGCGCTCAGCCATGGGTAGGTTCTCCTTCCGTTCCGGGGGCGGGTTCGAGAGTCGCGGCGAGCCAGGCTTCGCCAGGGGTCAGGCCGGTGCCGGCGAAGACCCAGTGGGAGAGGACGTACGTGGTCTCCTCGGGTCGCGCCTGGCCGTTTTGGGCGCGGCGGTACTCGGCGCGGGCGTTGCGTAGGGCTCCGAGGGTCGTGGAGTAGCGCCGGGTCTTCGTCGAGAAGTGACCGCGGAAGCCGAGCATGTGGGCCCAGGCCCGCAGTCTCAGTACCTCCAGCTCCTTGCGGGCCCCGAGGTTCCACGCCGTGCGGATCATCCGCCGCGCGTGGTCGGAGATGGCGAAGTGCTGGAGCTCCGCGAGGAAGCGGATCGGGCGGTCGAGCGTGCCCGTCGCTGTCTCGGCGCCCTTGGTCGCGTACTTGGCGATGTACGCGGCCACGGCACGATCGGTCAGTGCGGTCGAGCCGGCGAAGTCGGCGCCGCGGATGGTGCGGACATCGAGTTGGCGGCCGAAGGCGAAGGTGTGCGCGCGGCCGTCGATGGTTGGGCCGGTGACTCGGGCGGCGGAGGCTGCTGCGCGGATGGCGTCCGTGAGCAGGTCGGCCGTGGCCCAGGCGGGCGGTGGGGTGCTGCCTCCTTCGGGGCCGTCGAGGCGGATGACGGCGTGGAAGTGGACGGCGCCGCGTTTCTGGTACTCGGCGACCTTGGCGAAGGAGACGCGGGCGTGGTCGCGGAAGGCACGTTGACTGAGTCCGGCGCGCTTGGCGATCTCGCGGCGCAGGTAGATGGAGAACCGGCGCCACAGGGCCCCGGCGTGGGCGTTCCACAGGACTGCGGCTTCGTAGTCGTAGGTGTCGGGGTTGAGTGGGGTGCCGAGTTCGGGTGCGTCGGCGGGGTGTGCGGTGCCGCAGCGGCAGGTGCCGGAGTCGGGTCGGTTGTGGACGGGGCCGAAGCCGGGGGCGGTGAAGGTGGCGAAGACGCGAGGGTGGTCCGTGACCTCTTCTGGCGTGCCCTTGCCGCCCCGCAGTCCGGCGGTGATCAGGTGGAAGGTGTCGCGGCGGTAGGTCTCGGCACAGGCGGCGCATCGGGTTGTGCGGCGGTTGTTGCAGCGCACGAGGAGGTGGCCGGCGGCCAGTTGGTCGGAGAGCAGGCGGTGTATGGCCGGGCCGATCTCCCCTGTCTCGGGGTTGAGTTCGTGTTCGGTGCGGTGGCCGTCGAGTCGGATGGGGTGGGTGCAGCCGCCGAGTCCGGAGAGTTGTCGGAGGAGTGCGGGCATGGTGCCGAGCGCGGCCAGGGCGCCGAGTTCGGGCAGCGGGGGCGGTGTTGCGCGGGTGATGACGGAGCTCCCTTCACGGGCTTCGGTGCGTAGAGAGGGGGCCGGGGCGGCGGATGTGCGGCGTCAGTGCCGCCCCGGCAGTTCGTTGGGTCAGCGCTGGCGCTGGGGCGCCAGAAGCGAGCGCAGGACCAGGGCGACGACGGCGACCGAGACGGCCGCGACGGCGACGGCGACCAGGAGCGCGGTGAGGACGACGCCGACCGTGATGACTGCGGCCACGGCCCCGACGACGACTCCTGCAGTCGGCGCGACCCGTCGAGGAGAAGCAGCGGGCAGAGCGGTCGCCTGGCAGGCGCAGACGGTCGAGTGGTGCGGGTGCTGGACGGACACGGGCGCAGTGGTGATGTGGGCCGAGGGGGTGGGGGTCTGCGGGTACTTGGGGCTGAGGAGCACGGCGGAACCCTCTCTCAACTACTCGTCTAGGTGTGTGTGCCGTTGACGACGCGGACGCCGTTGCGCGTGCTGTCGTCGATGGCGGGAGCCAGGAAGGTGTGGGCTAGGTAGAAGCCGAACAGGGCGATCACGACGGCGACCCAGAGGCGTACGCCGAGGAACTTGATCGCGGTCCAGGCGACGATGCCGAGGACGACGACCAGGGGCAGGCTGACGGTCACGGGTGGGGCGGTCCTTTCAGCGGGCGGGGCAGCGGTGGGTGCGGGCGGCCAGTTCGGCGGCGGAGCGGCTGTCGTACTCGGTGGAGAAGCCGCAACGCGGGGCAGTGCAGGCGGCGGTGTGCTTCTCCTGGCCCCGCTGGTCGTAGGCGGTGCCGACCTGAACGGGTCCGATGCGGACGACGTTGCGAAAGCGGCGCTTGGCGGCCATGGCACTCTCTCTTCCTGGGACTTGGTTGCCTGGCGGGAAGGGGGGCGGTAAACAGGTGCGACGCCTGTCACCGGCCGGGGAGCGACCCCGTCGGGCAGGGGTGCGGGGGCTGGGGGGCCAAGTGAGCGAGCGAGTACGCCTGTTGGTGACTGTCGTCTTCTGGTGCGCGTGGGCTGGCATCGGAGTGGCAGTCGCCCGCGTGTGGGACCACCAATCCTGGGGTCGGGTGATCCTCATTCCTCTTCTGGTGGTCGCGGTCGGGTCCTATTCGGAGGTGCGGCGACGCCGGCTGAAGAGGCGTTCGGCACCACCCCCGCTTATGTGATCTCTCCTCTCAGAGCTGGGCGGCGATGGCTTCGGCGAGCGGTGCCGGGACGCCGAGACGGGCGCGCAGGGTCGGTGTGTCGATGGCGTTGCCGGTTCTGGTGAGGTGGTCGGCGGCGACCTTGCGGGCGTGGGCGACCAGGGCAGCCGGGATCGCAGGAGCGGGACGAGCGGGCGGCGGCGCCGAGCTGGCTTCGACGGTGACGGGTTCCGGCGAGGCCACCGGTTCCGGCCGGGTAGCGCCGTGCGCGAGGAGTGTTCCGCCGAGGAAGGCGACCGCGGGCCACCCGGCGACGAGGATCCGCAGCCAGGCGGGCACGGCGTGCGCGTCCAGGAGGCCGGCGGTGGCGATGTTGGCGCCGAGCGACGCGGACAGTGCGATGACGAACCAGCACCAGGCGGCGCCCTTGCTCGTCCCGCTGCGAAGCCGTTTCCAAGCCGCGACCAGCAGCAGGTCCACGGAGATCGGGTAGGCCCATGCCTTCCATCCGTGCTGTCCGGCGGCGCCCGCGATGTCGTGCAGGTGGGCGAAGGACAGCGCGGCGGCGATGACGGCTTGGACGAGCACGGCGTCGATACGGGCCAGGCGAGCGCGCACGCGCGGGACCTCCTCTCTCGGTTCATGGCATGACGGGGTAGGGACGTGGCGCTGTACGAGGAGAGGGCTTGAGTCAGCCCGTGACGGGACGGGGCTTGGCCAGTGGGTCGGGCGAGCCGACCGGACGCGGCGGGACTGCGGGCCGGAAGGGGTCCAGTGCGGGCAGGTCCGGTACGAGTTCGGCGGACGCGTCGCAGATGTCGGCGGCGTCCCCGAGGGACAGGTACGGGGTGCGGATGCGGGACCAGCCGCCGGAAGTGTCTCCGGCGACGGCGAGGCCCGGCCGTTCGGGGGCGATGGCGCATGCGGCCATGACCGCTTCGGGGGCGATGTCGCCGAGTGCCATCTTGGCGGAGGCTTCGTCGTTCACACGGTGGCAGACGCGTCCGGTGAGCTGGGCGCGGAGCATGGTCGCGCCCTTGCCGAGTTCGGCGCCGAAGCGCTGCCCGCACACTTCCAGGTAGATGCCGGCGGCGCGGCCGAGCTGGGCGAGCCGGATGAGCTGGGTGACCATCTCGTCGCGCCGTTCCTCGTCCTTGCGGGAGGCGACGAGGAAGAGTTCCGCCACCTCGTCGACGAACAGCACGACGGGCACGGGCCGTTCGGATTCGGGCAGGCCCCACACGTCGGACGTGATCTCCTCGTTCGGCGTCGAGGAGGCGATGCCCTGCCGGGCCTTGATCAGGTCGTACCGGTCTTCCATCAGTCGGACGAGCGCGGGCAACAAGTCGGCTGCCTGCTCGGGGTCGGTCGCCAGGGCCGACAACCGAGCGGCGAACGGGGCCAGTTCCACGCCCCGCTTGCAGTCGATCCCCACCAGGGCGACGGACTGCGGGGCGAGCCCCGCTATGAGGTGGCGGAGGTACATCGACTTGCCCGCCAGCGTTGCGCCGAGGGTCAGTTGGTGGGGTATCGCCCGGTAGTCCCGAACGAAGGCCGTCGCATCCTCGCGCAGCGCCACGGGCACCTTGAGGAAGTCGCCGCCAGCCCTGCGCGGCATGCGGACCTTGCGCAGCACGTCGAAGCCGACGAGCCGCAGTTCAACCACACCGGGCTTGACCACGGACACGTACACGGCGTGCACGCCCCACGCGTGCCGGAGCCGTTCGGCCGAGGCAGCGACGTCCGCCGGCTCCTGGCCGGGGGCGAGCCGCAGCCGAAGCCGCATGCCGGTCGTGGTCGGGCGAATGATCCCCCGTCGCGGAGGGACCGGCCGCACCTCTCGCCGGGTCGTGGCCCGTACCGCCAGGGTGCGTAAGCGGGACGGGGCCACGGTCAGCCCGCAGGCATCCATCACGGACCCGTACGAGCCCATGAGGCGAGCCGCCGAGAGCGGCAGGCCGACCATGGACCAGTACGCGGCCGGTTGCTCGGCCCGGAGGTAGGCAGCGCCACCGCCGACAGCGGCGAGGGAGCCACCCACCTCCAGCATCGTCGTCAGGTCGGACATGCCGCTCAGGCCCCGACCTGAGCCGGGAAGGCGGACGGGGTGACGGCGGCGGCGCGGAACGCGATGCCGTGCCGCTGCTGACCGTTGAACGTGCTCTCCCACGGCCGGGCGATGAGCCCCGGCAGTGCGACCGGAGCACCGAGCGCCAGCCCCTCACCCACACCGCTCTGCGGGATGGTCACCTTGACCAGCGAGGACTCCCCGTCCTCGATGTAGACGACGCCGACGGTCATCAGCGCCTCGCCGGTCGTCGCGTCGGTGGCGACCTCTCCGGTCTGCCGGTCCTTGATCTTCGTCTCCGGAGCCTCGGTCAGCAGGATGGTCGCCGCCGAGGTCTCCACACGGATGGAACGCAAGGTCGAGTCTCCTCACAGTGTGACAGCTAGTCGTCTAGACAAGTGCCATTCGTCGTACCCGAAGACCCGGGCACGAGAACCACTGTGCCACACATCCCACCTACTCGTCTATACGAGTTTGCCTCTGGAGGCTTACGAGTAGCGGGAGTTGAACACCCGTCACGCCATCTGCCCTGGTCACGTGGCAGGGAGCTGGTAGGCCAACACGTACGCATCGGCGGCCATCACGGTGTCACAGACCTCGACGGCGCGGCCTTCAGTGTCGTAGGCGGTGCGGATGAGGTGGATGACGGGGACGCCGGCGGCCAGGCGCAGGGACCGGACCTCATGGGGTGCGGGCATGCGGGCGCGGATCTCTTCCTCGAAGTGGTCGAGGCGGTGGCCGAGTTCTTCCAGTCGGGCGTAGATGCCGCCAGGGCCCGGGTTGGGTTCGGCGATCTGGGTGCCGCGGGCGATGTCCAGCGGGAGGTAGGAGGTGGCGAACTCCACCGGACGGCCGTCGAGGAGGTAGCGGCGGTGCCGGGCCAGCACGCGGCGGGGGCCGCCGAGGCGGGTGGCGATGTCCTGCGTCGGCCGTTCTTCCTTGATCTCCAGGCTGTCCACGGTGGGGTGACTGCCGGCGGCGTCGGCCTCGACGGTGAACGCGGACTTGCCCTGCTCGCGGTGGCGGCGGGCGAACCGGTCGGAGGCCAGGCGGCGCACCGGGGGGCGGGGGCGGACGAAGACGCCCTTACCGTGCTCGGAGAACACGAGGCCCTCGCCTTGGAGGACGGACAGGGAGTTGCGGACGGTCATCCGCGAGACGCCGTAGTGCTCCACCAACTCCGTCTCGGACGGCAGCTTGTCGCCCTCGGAGAAGCGTCCCTTGTCGATGGCGTCGCGCAGTTGGTCGGCGATCTGGCGGAAGACCGCCCGATCACTCGTCGGGTCCAGCGCGCCGAGCGCACCGGAGGGGATAGCGGGCATGCGTACTCCTTTGGATATCTAGACGAGCGGCCGACCCTTGTTGCTACGGTGGAGAGCCTAGCCACCCGAAGGGATCAGGTACGTGCCGATCGAGCGCCCGCACTCGGTGAGCGTCGCCGGAGTCATCGTCGACGACGAGGGTCGCGCGCTGCTCATCAGGCGCCGGGACAACGGGCATTGGGAACCGCCGGGCGGAGTGCTGGAGGCGGGCGAGACCATCCCCGACGCCTTGCAGCGCGAGGTCCTGGAGGAGACCGGCGTCAAGATCGCGGTGCCCGCGACCCTCACCGGCATCTACAAGAACATGACCGGCTTGATCGTCTCGCTGGTGTTCCGGTGTGAGGCGGTCGACGGGAAGCCAACCATCGGCAGTGAGACCAGCGCGCTGCGCTGGGCCACCCGGGAAGAAGTCACCGACCTTGCGGACGAGGCGTATGCCATCCGTGTCCTGGACGCTTTGGATGCGGCGTCCCCGCCGGCCGTGCGTGCGCACGACGGCGTGAAACTCGTCTAGCTCGAACCCTCTACCCATGGCCGCCTACCAGCACAAAGGAACTTGTATGGACGAGTATATGAGTAGAGTGCGGATCTGGGGACTCACTTGCCCGGGTTCGCTGGAAGAAGTTAGCCGCGCACGGCGCTGGGCCCGCGAGGTACTGGGCGATTCGCCGCACGCCGACGACGCAGCCTTGATCGTCACCGAACTGGGCGCGAACGCGCTCCTGCACACGGTCAGCGGCGATCCGGCCGGGTCCTTCCACGTCAGCCTGGCGCTGTCCGAGCACGTGGTGTGCGTGTCGGTGACGGATGCCGGCGGCGCGAAGACCGTGCCGATGGTCGAGCACCCGGACGACGAGGAAACCCACGGCCGCGGGCTGGGAATGGTGGCGGCGCTGGCTCAGCGCGTGGAGACGCAGGGAGGCGAGGACGGCCGCACGGTCACGGCGTATCTGTTCTCGTCCACAGGTGTGGATGGGATCGCATGCTTACCGCGCTGAGTCCCGCGCAGGGGGCCGCGGTTGGGTTCGGGTACCGGTGCGAGGTCACCGCCCACGGGGCCAGCGAGCAAATCATCTCGCTGGGAGCATCCGCCACACGAAACCGACGCCTGGCGCTGCGCTGGCTCACCGGCCGCGCCCAGGACGTGACCGACCAACTCGACGAGCCTTACGCCCGACCAGGCCGCCACTGGCAGACGGACATGGCCGAGCACGAACGCGCCATGGCCGTCCTCGCGCAAGGCAGCCCCTACAGCGTCACGTTCACCGACGATGCCTGCCGCTACCGGCTGACGATCCACCCGCGCGGGAGCTCCCGATGAACAACCCCAGGTCCCTGATGCGCCCCGGCTACTGGTGCGAGTGCTGGGCCAAGAGTCCCGCGACAGGCGAAGCTCCTGCCTTGGTGGCATCCATTGACGTAGCGACGGCCGTCGACGCGATCCGCTGGATCCGCATCGCTCTGCGCACGATCACGCCGGCCCTGGACCGTGCCGCCTCTCACGACGCCTGGGCCTGGCTCACCACTGGCCAACTGGACGCCACCCAACTCCTCCAGGCCGGCAAGCCCTGCACCTACACGGCCCACCACGCCACAACCGCGATCGAATGGACCGCCCGCCCGGTCACGTTCCTTGCCCTGGCCCACCGAGCCGCCAGGCGCCCAGCATGCGCAGACGCGTTCAGTCCCCGGCCCTGGATGTCCCCGGCCCTG
>NZ_JAINZZ010000063.1 GCF_019890725.1 Actinacidiphila acidipaludis | reverse complement strand
TCGGCGACGGTGGGACCGGCGTCCGCGGGGTGCCGCAGGACGGTCCCTTCCGGGATCTCGTAGTGGTTGGAGCGCCCGCTGCGGGTGTGCGTCAGATAACCGTCGGTCTCCAGGTCCGTGATGATCTTCTGCACGGCTCGCTCGGTGAGCAGACAGCGCGCGGCGATGTCCCGGACGCGGACGCCCGGGTCGCGGGCGATGGTGGCCAGCACGCGGGCGTGGTTGGTCAGGAAAGTCCATCCTGTTCGAGGGTGCAGGGCATCGTTCATGCAGCACATCGTACGGCGTATGATTCACGTCAGCACATACGTGAACCACTTTTCATGCATTTCTTGACGGGTGAGGTTCTCGTGCGCATGCTGGTGTGACCCAGGCGAACGGCTGCTGTCCCAAGGGGGGAACGGTGTGATGATCGGCTTCGAACTCGTCCCCGACGTGGGCGTCCCCGCAGGGTGTGGGGCACCGACGTGCCTTCCGGAGCCGGCCGGGCCTGCGGCGCCGCCTCCGGCGGGTCGCCTGGTCAGGGATCTGCGGTCCGGACTCCAAGTGCGGCTGACCGAGGCAGCCGGTCGCGCCCGGGCCGCCGTCGCGGGGGAGATCGACCTCGACTGCGCGCCCCTCCTCGAACGCGTCCTGCGCGAGTCCCTGCGGGGGGCGCCCGGGGGACTGGACGTCGACCTGCTGGGCGTCGACTTCTTGGACTGCTCAGGCCTGAACGTGCTGCTGCGGGTGCGAGCGGACGCCGTGGAAGCCGGCCTCTCGATGAAGGTCACGGGGATGTCGCCGGTGGTCCGGCGGGTCCTCGAACTCACCGGCTCCGCAGCGCTGTTCGCCTGACCTGCCCTGCTCGCGCCCGCCGGGCGGTGCGACGGCCGGACACACCCGCGCCCATGAAACCGGGCGGGTGGCCCGGCGCGGGTGGTCCGGTGAAGGTGACCGGCCGGTGATGGCTCAGGCTCCGGCCATGGCTCAGGCTCCGGTCGTGGCTCAGGCTCCGGTCGTGGACCCCGGGCGGACGATCATCAGCACGGTGACGGCCGCCCACAGCAGGTTGAACACGCCGGTCAACATGGCCAGGCGCGCGGTGGCCGAACGGGGGAGCGGCTCGTCGTCCGGCGTCGACGAGACCGACAGCAGTTCGTGCTGGAGCGGCAGGACCAGCACGCCGAGGACCACCGCCGCGACGGTGGTCAGGATGATCGAGGCGATCAGCCAGGGGCTCCCCAGCACGTGCAGGGCGCTCGCTGTGGCGAACCCGAACAGCGGGACGGCGACGGCGACCAAGGCGTAGACCCGGCAGATGCCGTGCAACGTCCGGGCGGTCGCCGGCCCCTGCCCTTCGGCGGTCCGGACGCCGCGTACCGCGGCAGGGAACATGCTGGCGGCGACGGTCACCGGACCGATCGCGACGATGGCGGCGAGGACGTGCAGGGCGAGCAGGAACTTGGTCACCTGACCGGTCCTTTCGCAGGGGGCCGGAGCCGGTGAAGGGTCGTGCGGGGCATGGCGGATGAGGCACCTTTCGGGCGGATTTCGAGGGGACTTCCCGTGACTGTCGAAACAAGAGGTCGTGGCGGCCGGACCGGCCGCCTCCGGGACCCGCACCGACGCTAGGGTCCCGGCGACCGCACTCCCATGGGCGGGAACGCCAGATGGCAACGGATTTCCGCCAACCCCCTTGACCGGTGCCGATGGCCCACGGGAGATAATGTTCCAGGTCAGAAACCTGGCCGGATCTCGATGAGTGCGGAGTCACACGTGCACACTGTCGCCGTCCTGGCACTGGACCGGGTGATCCCCTTCGACCTGTCCACCCCGCTGGAGGTCTTCGCCCGGGTGCGGCTGCCCGACGGCAGCCGTCCTTACCGGGTGGTCGTGTGCGCGCCGACGCCCGAGATCCGCAGCCGCGGATTCACGATCAGGGCGGACCGGGGACTGGACGCGCTGCGGGACGCCGACACGATCATGGTGCCGGGGTGTGCGGAGGGCGCCGCCCCGCCCACCCCCGAGGTGCTGGAGGCGCTGCGCGAGGCAGCCGCCCGGGGGACGCGGATCGCGTCCATCTGCGTCGGCGCCTTCGTCCTGGCCGAGGCCGGGCTGCTCGACGGCCTGGCCGCCACGACCCACTGGGTGGCGGCCGACCACTTCGCCCGGCTCTTTCCGAAGGTCGACCTGCGCCCCGACGTGCTCTACGTCGACAACGGGCACCTGCTCACGTCCGCGGGTGCGGCGGCCGGGCTGGACCTGTGCCTGCACATGATCCGACGGGACTGGGGTTCCGCGGTGGCCGCCGACGCGGCCAGGCTGTCCGTCATGCCCCTCGAACGGGAGGGCGGCCAGGCGCAGTTCATCGTCCACCAGCAGCCGCCGGTCCCCCGCGGCTCGGCGCTGGAACCGCTGCTGGACTGGATGGAGGAGCACCTGGGGGAGGAGCTCACCCTCGCCGGTCTTGCCAGGCGGTCCGAGATGAGCGAACGCACCCTCGGCCGCAGGTTTCGCGAGCAGACCGGGACGACGCCGTTGCAGTGGGTGCTGCGGGCCCGGGTGCGCCGGGCTCAGTTCCTGCTGGAGAACACCGACCACACGGTCGAACGCATCGCGGACCAGGCGGGGTTCGGCTCGCCGACGGCGTTCCGCGAGCGCTTCAAACGGGTCACCGGTACCACGCCCTACGCCTACCGTTCGGCCTTCCGTGGACGGGCCGCCTGAGGTCGCACGCCGGGTCGCCGCAGCCCGCCGCACGCTTCACCCCCGGGCGGTACGCCGGAACCCGATGAGCAGAACTCCCGCCGTGAGCGCGGACGTCGCCGTGCCGGCGCCGAGAGTGAGGGCGGCCAGGGCGGGGACCGACGTCAGGGCGCCGTGGCCGACGGCGGACCACAGCGCGCCGTGAAAGGCGACCGCGACGGGCACGGCCACGCAGCCCGCGACGAGGGACACCTCGGCGACCCGCCCGTTCCGGCTGCGCGGAGGGCGGGCGACGAATCCGGCGACCGCGTTGGCGACCGCGCACAGGGCCACGTTGGAAGCCGTGAGCGCCACCAGCGCCCAGCCGATGAGCAGCGGGTCCGTCCAGTCCTCGCCGACGGCCTGCGCGGTGACGCCGGCCGCGGCTGCCAGCGTGCTCAGCGCCACGATGAGGCCCGTCGCGTGACGCCGCACCCAGGCCGCGGCCTCCGGAGTCGCCCGGTGCCGCAACCCGGGGACCAGGCCGCCTAGGGCGATCGCGTCGTCCAGCCAGTCGTGCCGCCACGGACCCCGGTCGGCACGCGGCAGCCGGCACCGCGCCAGCAGCACCCCGGCGGGCACGGTGAGGACGGAGGCCGCGGCCGCCCCGGCGACGAGCACCCAGGTCCACGCGGACCACACGGCGTGGTGCCGC
The DNA here is from genome assembly GCF_019890725.1 of Actinacidiphila acidipaludis. GTDB lineage: Bacteria > Actinomycetota > Actinomycetes > Streptomycetales > Streptomycetaceae > Actinacidiphila > Actinacidiphila acidipaludis. The sequence goes on along the minus strand of NZ_JAINZZ010000063.1, from coordinate 43,236 downwards.
CGCCCGAGGAACGCCGCCCACTCGAAACCGAGGGCCAGTGTCACCAGCACGATCGCCGTCGCCGCCGCGCGTGCCGTCTGCCGCGCCCGGTCCGGGCCGCCGGGCGCCCGCCAGAGCAGCAGCCGTGCGGCGACGGCCGCGGCGAGCACCGGCACCGCGAGCGCGGCGAGGAAGACCACGGAGTGGTACGGGTCGTCCTGCCACGGACTCGCGGCTCTGACCGTTCTGCTCTGCGTGTCCAGCAGAGCCTGTGCCTCGAATGCCGTCGCCGCCCCGAGGGCCGCCCACACCGCGGTCCACGCCGCGTCGTCGCTTCTGGTCACCCGTCGCATGACCGTCATAGTACGCGCTACGTAGTACGCGTCAAGGAGTATCGCGTCGCGTACTATGCTGAGAGCGAGGCAGGGAGACGACGGATGCACAGCAACGACGCCCAGGTACTCGTGCTCACCGTCCTGGCGGACGGGCCGCTGCACGGCTACGCCATCAACACCGCGATCGAGGAGCTCACCGGCAGCCGCCTCGGCCCGGGCAGCCTCTACGGTGCGCTGTCCCGGCTGGAGGCGCGCGAGCTGATCGCTCCCACGGACCAGCCCGCCGAGCCCGGTGAACGCCACCGCACCATGCGGATCACCGACACGGGACGCCACCAACTGCGCGCCGAACTCCAGCAGATGGCCCGCATCTCCGCCGCGGGACTGCGCGCCCTCGGGCTGGGACCGGCATGACACCCGCCGGCCTGCTCACCCGGCTCTATCCGCCCGCGGTCCGCGAGCAGTGGGGTGACGAACTCACCCGCGAGATCTCCGCGTCCGGCGTCCGGTGCTGGCCCGACACCGTCGCCGGGGCGGTACGGCTGTGGCTCCACCCCAGCGACTGGCCCGGTTCGCGAACCGAGCGCGCCCGGCACGACCTGACGGTCGCGCTGGCCGGCGTGGTCGCCTCGACCGCGCTGCTGCTGCGCTCCGTCGCCCCTTCCGCGACGATGACGGCCGACATCCGGCACCCCGTCACCAGCCTGTGGCTCGCGCCCCTCCTCCTCGGCGTCCTGCTGGCGGCACCGCTCCCGCCCCTCCGCAGCGCCTCACTCGTGCGGCTGGCCCGTACCGCGGTCCGCACACTCGCCGCCCCGGCGGCCGTCGGGGCGGCCCTCGTCGTCACGGCCTGGAGCGGGGTGGCCCGGAACGTCACCGGGTACCCCGACGCGGCCTTGGTCCTCGCCTACTGGCTGACCCTCGGCTTCGCCGCGCTCCGCATGTGCACCCTCGTCGCCCGCGCCGGCGGCGCCACGACCCCGCCGACGCCCCGCCGGCTCCGTGCCGCCTTCCTGCTGACCGGCACCGGCCTCGCCTTCGGCGCGGGCCAGCGGTTGCTCCCCGCCGCCACCACCGGACTCCACCCCGGCGCCCTCGCGCAGGGCCTCGCCCTGGCGCTCCTCGCCGCCACGACCGTCAGCGCCGGCCACGACCTCCGGCGCGGGCCGGCGTAGGGCCGCACGCCTGCGGCCCCCGACATCCCCACCCGCGGCAGACCGGGCGCCGGTTGACATCGCTGTCGTCCTGGTGCGACGTCAGCGCGTGCTTCAGCCCCGTGCCGCCCAGCCCTGATGCTCGCATCGCACCTCCGCCGTGAGGGCGTTGATCTCACCGACCCTCGTCGAGTGGCCGGGTGAGATAGCGTGCCGCGATGGACCGGACAGAACGGGCCGTGGGCGCGGTCATCGGGTCGGCCGTCGGCGACGCCCTCGGCGCTCCCTTCGAGTTCGGTCCCGCCGGGGCGTTCTCCGGCCGCTTCCCGCGGGGAACCGGGTCCGGCGGGGAGATGTGCGGGGGAGCGGGGTGGGACCCCGGCGAGGCCACCGACGACACGCAGATGGCGGTCCTCGTCGCCGAGTCCCTCCTGGAGCGCGCCGGCTTGGACCTGCCCGGCATCTTCGCCCGCTTCCGGCGGTGGGCCGCGGCCGACCCCAAGGACATCGGCCTGCAGACGGAGGACGTGCTCACCAACGGCATGCCCTGGGACCGGGCCGCGGCCGCGCACTTCGCGACCAACCTGCGTGCGGCGGGCAACGGTTCGCTGATGCGGGCCACCACGTCCGCGGTGCACTTCGCCCGGGCCGGGCGGCAGGCGACCATGGACGCGGCCCGGCGCATCGCCGCGCTCACCCACGGCGACCGCGCCGCCTGGGAGGGAACCGCCGTCTTCCATGAACTGGTGCGCCGGGCAATGCTGGGCGACGACCCGCTCGACGCGATCCCCGAGGTGCTCGACACGATCCATCCCGAGCACCGGGACCGGTACGCGACCGTACTCGATCCTGACTGGACACCGGACCGTGCAACGGAGTTCAACGGCGCCGTGTGGCCATGCCTCGGCTCGGCGGTCTGGGCACTGCGCGGCACCGCCGGGTTCGAGGACGCGCTACGTGCCGCGATCGACCTCGGGGGCGACACCGACACCGTCGCGGCCGTCACCGGGGGACTGGCCGGAGCCCGCTACGGCGCCGACGCGATCCCCGAGCGGTGGACCATGCCGCTGCACGTACCGCTGCCGGGTTTCGGCGACCGGGTCCTGCGACGTGCGGAGCTGACCGAACTGGCGGTCCGTCTCAGCCAGTAGTGGTGCGATTTCTCAGCGAGAGCGCGGGGCACCCTAGCGAACCGGGCGCCTGTGCCACTGGAAAATGCCAGAACTCCCCTCGACCGACACAACGTTGGGTAACGTCTCGCTCACTCGTGCGGTTGAGGAGCGGCTCGACCAGGCCGATCGGCAAGGGGGTTGTGTGTCCGGCATCGACGAATGCCTGCTCGAGGCCATGAGGCTGCCCGGCGCCCGGGGGGCCGCGCTGGTCGAATGGGTGAGCGGGCTGGCACTCGGTGTCGTGGGCGAGGCACCGGGGGGCGACCACGAGGCGATGGCGGCGGAAGCGGCCGAGTTCGCACGGAACGCCGCGGAACTCCCTGTCTTCAGCCGCACGGAGGGAGCGATGGACCGGACCGGCGCCGACGAGCCGGAAGGTCGCGGTGCCCCGAGCGGCACCGGGGAGGCGAACGGCGCCGTCGATCCGGCCGGGTCACCGGCCGGCACCGACCACCGCATCGCGCCCGCCGACAAGGAACCGCCTGTGGAGGATGTCATCGTCGTGGCCCGCACCGGCTACCACCTGCTGCGCTTCCTCGAAGCCCCCTACGAGGGCGGGGTGTTCCTGCACCTGTGGCTGGACCGTGCGCAGGCCAACCTCGCCCTGTCCCTGATGCGTATGCGCGACCTGTCGGAACGGCTGGTGCTGGAATGACCGCGCAGGTTCCCTCGATGCTCGTGCGCCTCGCCGAACGCCGCGCCACCGGCGCCCTGTTACGTGACACGGGTGTGCTGTACCTGGCCGACGGCGCCGTCGTCCACGCCGAGAGCCCGGCCGCACCCGGCATCGACGTCCTGCTCACCGCGGGTGGGCGACTGCGACCGGAACTGTGGCGTGAGGCCGTGGACGAGGCGGGCGCGGCGTGCCGGATCGCCGGCTACCTGCTCGACCACCGCCGGATGTCCGGGGGCGAACTCGAGATCCGGCACCTCAGCGCCCTCTACGACGCCGCCTACTTCGCCCTCGCGCCCGACGGTGGCCCCTCCCGCTTCCGGCACGGCGCCGTCCACTGGTTCGGCCGGGTCCGTCCGGTCGGCGTCGCGGACGTCGTGCGGGAGACGCGGCGGCGGCGCCGTTACCTCGACGACCTGTGGCCGCACTCCCATCTGGACGCCGCCCCGCCGGTGCGGGTGAGGGCGGCCCCGCTGCCGCCCGTGACCCGGCGCCAGCAGGACGTGCTCGACCTCGCCGACGGACGGCGCACCCCGGGCCAGATCGCGACGCGACTCGGCCGTCCCGCCTTCCACACGCTGGTGGACATCCGCCGTCTGGCGGCCGCCGGGCACCTGGAGACCGGGGTGCGGACGTCCGACCGGTCCACGGCGACCGCGCCCGGCACACGTACGGCCACCGCGGCGTCCGCCGGGTCCGGCCCGGCCGCGACGACGTCGGCCACCGCCCGGACCGCCCCGGGCGCGTCGCTCGCTCCGGTCCTGCCACCGGACCTGACCGGTGGCGCCCCCGACGTGGCCGTACTGCTCAGGGTCCGCGACGCATTGGAGGCCCGTCTGTGAATCCGTCTGCCGCCACCACCGGGGCACGGTCCGCGCCGTGATGAGGCGCGGGCTCAGACAACGCGCCGAGAGGAGGAAAATGATGGCGCACGAGGCCGAGGTGCGTGAGGTACTGGCCCGGCTGCGCACGCGCACCGCCGACCTGACGGCGGCCGTGGCGGCCAGTGTGGACGGTCTGGTGCTGGCCGCCGATCCTCCGGTGGCCGACGCCGAGGGCATCGCCGCGCTGACCGCGGCGGCCCTGGGGGTGGGGCTGCGGCTCGCCGACACCACCGACCGGGGCGCGTTCCGCGAACTGCTGGTCCACGGCGAGAACGGATACGTCGCCACCTACGCCGCCGGACCCGCCTGCGTCCTTACCGTCCTGGCCGGCCCCCGCGTCAACGTCGGCCGTCTGCACATGGAGGCCCGCCGCGCCGGCGCCCGCGTGGCCGAACTGCTCGACGGCGAGGCCGTACGACTGGAGGACAGCTGACCACCATGACCACCCCCCGCCCGCCGAGGGCGCGCGGTGCCGCCGCGCACGCGCGAACCCCCCACACCACGCACCAAACCGACCGATCCGAAGCGCCGGGGACACCGGCAGCCCAGCAAGGGAGCAACCGCATCATGGCCAACACCGAAACCGCCCTCAAGGACGCGATGACCTCGATCGAAGGAGTCATCGGCGTCGCCCTCGTCGACTACACCAGCGGCATGGCCCTGGGCACGCTCGGCGGAGGCAAGGAACTCGACCTCAACGTGGCCGCGGCGGGCAACACCGACGTCGTCCGCGCCAAAGTGCGCACGATGGAACTCCTCGGCCTCAAGGACGAGATCGAGGACATCCTCATCACGCTCGGCACCCAGTACCACCTGATCCGCCTCCTCAGGGGACGCGGCAAGAACGGCCTCTTCCTCTACCTCGCCCTGGACAAGAGCCGGGCGAACCTGGCGATGGCCCGGCACCAGTTGCGCGCCATCGAGGCCGACCTGGAGGTCTGACACCCTCCGCACGGCGCACCCTGTCGCACGGCACCACCGGTCCCCGCCGCCGCCCGCACCCGCACGGCCCACGCCGATGCGCGACGCGGGCGGCGGCCGCGCGGCGATCCGGGGCCGGAGCGCTGCCGGTGCGGATGCCGGTGCCGGTGCCGGTGCGCGTGGGGATGCCGGTCCGGGACGGACGCACGCACGGGGTGAAGCCCGCGGTCCGCGCGGGAATACTGGTGATCATGAGGCCACCCCTGCTCTTCCTCGACGTCGACGGGCCGCTCAACCCCTATGCGGCCCCCGCGCAGCGGCGGCCGGACGGCTATGTGACGATCCGGGTGCCGTGGGCGAGCATCATGGGTCCGCAGACCGCGACGGTGATGGGCCGCACGACGCCGCTGCGGGTATGGCTGAACCCGGAGCACGGGACGGCGCTGCTGGCACTGGAGTACGACCTGTGCTGGGCCACCACCTGGATGGGGGCGGCGAACGAGTGGATCGCACCCGTCCTGGGGCTGCCGGAGCTGCCGTTCGTCGACTTCGGCACGGCACTGCTGAGTCAGCGGCCGGACGAGGTGCACTGGAAGACGGAGGCACTCGTCGCTTACGCCGCGGGGCGGCCCTTCGCGTGGGTGGACGACGAACAGAGCGAGGCCGACCACGCCTACGTGGCGGCCCAGCACCCGGCCCCCGCACTGCTGCGGCACGTCGACCCGCGCGTCGGCATGCGGGAGGACGACTTCGGCGTCCTCGCGGAGTTCGAGCGGTCCCTCAACGACCCCGGAGCGAACGCCTGATCCGGCACGCCGCCGCGAACGGTACGTGACCGTAATCGGACGTGTGCGCCGAGTAGGCTGCGCTGATGATCTCTTACCCAAGCGAGCCCCGCACCGTCGTCCTGCTGGGATCCACCGGTTCCATCGGGACGCAGGCGATCGACGTGATCGAGCGCAACCCCTCCCGGTTCCGGGTCAAGGCGCTGTCCGCGGGCGGCGGCAGCCTCCCGCTGCTGGCCCGTCAGGCGCTGGATCTCGACGTCGAGATGGTCGGTGTGGCGGACAGCCGGGCCGCCGAGGACTTCCGCTCGCTGCTGCGCGCCGAGGCCGAACGGCGCACGGCCGAGGGCCAGGCGGTCCGTCTTCCCGAGGTGATCGACGGCCCGGACGCCTCGACGCGGCTGGCCGCCCTGGAGTGCGACGCCGTGCTCAACGGCATCACCGGCGCCGTCGGCCTGGAGCCGACCCTCGCGGCGCTGCGCGCCGGCAGCCGGCTCGTCCTGGCCAACAAGGAGTCGCTGATCATCGGCGGCCCGCTGGTCAAGAGGCTTGCGGCGCCGGGCCAGATCATCCCGGTCGACTCCGAGCACTCGGCGCTGTTCCAGTGCCTGCAGGGGGGCAAGGCGGAGGAGGTGCGCAAGCTGGTGGTGACCGCCAGCGGCGGCCCCTTCCGCGGCCGCAGCCGCGAGGAGATGGCCGACGTGACGCCGGAGCAGGCGCTCGCGCATCCGGTGTGGAGCATGGGACCGGTCATCACGATCAACTGCGCCAACCTGATCAACAAGGGTCTCGAAGTCATCGAGGCGCACCTGCTGTTCGACATCCCCTTCGACCGCATCGAGGTGGTGATCCACCCGCAGGTGATGATCCACTCCATGGTCGAGTTCACCGACGGGTCGACGCTGGCGCAGGTCAGCCCGCCCGACATCCGGCTGCCGCTGTCCCTCGGGCTGGGCTGGCCCGACCGGGTGCCCGACGCCGCGCCGTCCTGCGACTGGACGAAGGCGTCGACCTGGGAGTTCTTCCCCGTCGACGACAAGATCTTCCCCGGCCTGCGGCTGGCGTACGAGGCGGGAAGCGCGGGCGGCACCATGCCGGCCGTGCTGAACGCCGCCAACGAGGAGCTGGTGGCGGCGTTCGTCGCCGGCCGGCTGCCGTTCCTCGGCATCGTGGACACGCTCACGAAGGTCGTCGGGGAGCACGACCTCGTGCCGGGTGACGCGATGACGCTGGAGGCCGTGGCCGACGCCGAGCGGTGGGCGCGGCGGCGGGCACGTGAACTGTCGCTCGGCTGACGCCGGTTCGCCCCCCGTCGGCCGGCGGCGGCGTCCGGCCGGCGAGCGCCGGACGAGCCGCACCGCCGCGAGCTGACGTCGACCGGGCACGGACACGGCCCGGATCCCCTCGGTGAGGGTGGACCGTGACGCGACCTCGCCGCGGGGACCGGGCAAGGGGAAGCCCCGCACCGGTCTCAGCCCACGATGAACGCCCTCGCGGCCTCGAACTCACGGGCGTTGGCCTTCTCCACGCTCTCGGTGAAGGCGTACGCGTCCTCACCGATCGGCACCCGCAGGGCGGGCGCCTGCTCCGCCGCCACGAGCCGCAGCACGTGCGCCGCGAAGACCTCGGGCCGGCCGAACGCCGGGTTGTCCTGCAGACTCCGCATGCCCTCGCGGGTCGCCCTGGTCACCTCGGTGTACGCGTCGATCTCCGCCGCGGCCGGCACCAGGGACGCGCCGTAGCGCGTGGCGAACGCCCCGGGCTCGACCACGGTCACGCGGATGCCGAACGCCGCCACCTCGCTGGCCAGCGCCTGACTCATGCCCTCCAGCGCGTACTTGCCCGTCACGTACGCCGAGAGTCCCGGCAGGGCCATCCGGCCCGCGAGCGAGGACACGTTGACGACGTGGCCCGCGCCCCGGAGCCGCATGTGCGGCAGGACCAGACGGGTCAGCCGCCAGGCAGCGACCACCAACACGTCCAGCTGGGAGCGCAGTTCGTCGTCGGAGACCTCCTCGACCGCGCCGAGGAGGCCGCCTCCCGCGTTGTTGACCAGGACGTCCACGCCACCGAAGCGCTCCACCGCGTGGGTGACGGCCGCCTCGCACTGCTCCGGGTCGCACACGTCCAGCGCCACCGGCGACACCCGGCCCGGGTAGGCCCGCGCCAGCTCCTCGACGTCCCCCAGGCGGCGTGCCGAGGCCACCACCAGGTCGCCGGCCTCCGCCGCGGCAATGGCCAGCGCGCGCCCCAGCCCCGACGAACATCCGGTCACCAGCCAGCTGCGTCCCATGCGTTCCCCCACGATCCATGACGTTCCCGGCACGCTCGGCCCGATCGTGGCAGAGGCCGAACCGGCGCCGCAGCGGCGCGTGCGGCGCACCGGCGGGGCGCACGCCATCACCACGGCAGCGCACTGCCGGGGCCGGAACCCGGCGAGCCGGAGACGCGGGCGCTCTCGTGGTCTGCGGCGCCGGGCGTCAAAGGAGGGCGGAAATTGGGGCGACACGTGCGCGGGGCCCTGGCACAGTGGCCGACCATGGACGACTCGGTTCACGTGACCGCCGCCGACGTGCGGCTGATGCAGGGGCTCGCGCAGCAGGTCACGGCGCTCCGTCCCGATCTGGTGAGCAGCGGCGCGTCGTACGGCGAGCTCGCCTGGAGCTGGGGCAAGGGCCGGATGAGCGAAGGCGGGAGCTGGCGGCGCGAACTGTGGTTCGCGGCCGGTGAGGTGGCGGCGTGGGGCTGGGCCTGTCTGCCCCACCGGGTCTCCCGCAGCGACGGGTCGGTGAAGGACGTCACCGGCGCCGGTCTGGCCTATCAGGTGCATCCCGGCCACAGCGAGCTGGTGGACGAGGTGATCGAGTGGTACGACGCGGTCGCGGCCGGCAGCGAACGCACCGTCCTGCCATGCTCCGGCGACACGTTCGGCCTGGAGCGCTGGGCGGCACACGGCTACCTGACCGATCCGTCCTCGCTCGGCGACACCGCCTCCTGGACGCAGCTCAACCAGCGCGATCTCGACGAGCTCGAAGCGCCGGTGCTGCCCGACGGCTACCGCTTCCGCACGGCTGAGGAGGCCGGGGCGCGGGCCGCGGTCCAGGCGCATCTGGACGCCTGGGCCCCCTCGACCTACTCGGCGGAGGCCTACGAGGGGGTCAGGCAGGCCCCGCCGTACCGAGGCGACCTGCACGTCCTCGTGGAGGCACCGGACGGCACCATGGCCGCGTCGACGATCATGTGGCTCGACGAGGCGAACCGCACCGCGGAGTTCGAGCCCGTCGGAACGCACCCCGGTCACCGGCGCCGCGGGCTGGGCCGGGCGATGCTGCTGCACGGAATGCGTCTGGCGCGCGACGCCGGAGCCCGGCAGATGACCGTCGCGTGCCTCGGCGCGCCCGGGTACCGGGCCGCACGCGGCCTCTACTACAGCGTCGGTTTCCGCAAGTTCACCCAGGACGCCCCGCTCGTGAAGTCCGGGGCCTGAGCGTCGTCGAGGCCGCGGGCCCAACGCCCAGGTCAGACCGGAAGCCGCTCCAGCAGCGCGTCGAATCCGGTCCCCGGCGGCAGGGTCCCGAAGGCCAGGCCACGGTCGCCGGCGAGGCGTGACGCGCAGAACGCGTCGGCCACGGCCGCCGGAGCGTGGCGCACCAGCAGCGACCCCTGCAGCACCAGGGCGGCGCGTTCGATGACCCGGCGGGCGCGCAGCGGCGCGTCCTCGGTGAGCACGAGATCGCCCTGGAGCTCGCGCCACGCGGCGTCGAGCCGGCTGTCGGCTCCGGCTGCGGCCGTGACCTCCGCGCGGAACGCCTCCAGGGACGCGGGTTCCCGCGCCAGCGCCCGCAGCATGTCGAGGGCGTTGACGTTGCCCGAGCCCTCCCAGATCCCGTTGAGCGGAGCCTCGCGGTACAGGCGCGGCATGCCCGACGCCTCGTCGTAGCCGTTGCCGCCGAGACACTCCAGCGCCTCCGCGACGGCGGCCGGCTGCCGCTTGCACACCCAGTACTTGCCCACGGCGGTCGCCAGCCGCAGGAAGGCGCGCTCCGACTCGTCGCCCCGCTGTGCGCGGTCCGCGGCACCCGCCAGCCGCAGCGCGAGCGTCGTGGCGGCCTCCGACTCCAGGGCGAGGTCCCCGATCACGTTGCGCATCAGCGGCTGGTCGATCAGCCTGGCGCCGAACACGGCGCGGTGGCGCACGTGGTGGGCGGCCTGCGCGAGGGCCGCGCGGGTGCCGGCCGCCGAGCCCAGCACGCAGTCCAGCCGTGTCATGGTCACCATGTCGATGATCGTGCGCACACCCTTGCCCTCGGCGCCGACGAGCCACGCGACCGTGTCGTCGAACTCCGGTTCGCTGCTGGCGTTGGAGCGGTTGCCGAGCTTGTCCTTGAGCCGCTGGATGCGGAAGGTGTTCCGGCTGCCGTCGGCCAGGACGCGGGGTACGAGGAAGCAGGAGAGACCGGCCGGCGCCTGGGCGAGAACGAGGAACAGGTCGTTCATCGGCGCGCTGGTGAACCACTTGTGGCCGCGCAGCCGCCATGTGCCGTCGCCCTGTTCGGTGGCCACGGTCGTGTTGGCGCGTACGTCCGTTCCGCCCTGCTTCTCCGTCATGCCCATTCCGGCCAGCAGGCCGCGCTTGTCGGCGGGGGCCCGCAGCCCCGGGTCGTAGACGCGGCCGGTGAGCAGCGGTTCGTAGGTCTTGGCCAGGTCGGGGGATCGGCGCAGTGCCGGGACCACGGCGTAGGTCATGGATACCGGGCACAGATGGCCCGGCTCCAGCATCGTCGCCAGCATGAAACTCGCGGCACGCGCCACATGGGCGCCGGAACGGGCGTCCGCCCAAGCGGCTCCGGCGAGGCCCGCGCTCACCGAGGCGTCCATCAGGTGGTGGTACGCGGGGTGGAACTCGACCTCGTCGATGCGGTGGCCGTAGCGGTCGTGCGTCCTCAGCTCGGGCTCGTGACGGTTGGCCTGGTCCGCCCAGTGCTGTGCCTCCTCGCTGCCCACGAACCGGCCCATGCTGTGGAGCTCGTCGAGGTGCCAGCCGGCGCCCTCGCGGCTCACGCCTTCCAATAGCACGGGGTCGTCCGCGGCGTCGTACCCGGTCAACGGCGTTGCCTGGTTGGTCACTTCGTGGGTGACGGCGCTGGGGTGGCTGCGCGGGACGGCGGTTGCGGACACGGGTTCCTCCGGATGTGCGGGTCGGCGCGGATGGGGTGGGCGGTCCGGGACGGTGGCGGCCGGGGTGTGAGGTGGCCCTGCCCTCTGCCGGTCGGTGACGGCGTCGGCTAGGGAACCGGGGCAGGGGCGCCGGCGCACCGCAGGGTCATGGCCTTCAGGTCGGCCAGCAGCGCGTCGGTTCCGGCCGCGTCGGGTGCGGCGAGCGGGTCCACGAGGACCTCGCCGATCGCCCCGGTCAGAGCGGCGGCCGTGACCTCCGCGTTCTGTTCCGGCAGCAGGCCCTTGGCCATGCCGTCCCGGACCACCTCGGCGAACAGCGCGCGGTAGCGGCGGCGGAACGTGAGGCGTTCGGCGCCGACCGCCGGCTCCGCGGGAGCGGCGAGCAGGGCGTAGGCGAGACCGCGGTTCTCCAGTGCCCGCCGGGCGAAGGTCGCGACACCGCGGCTCAGCCGTTCCACGGGATCGCCCGGCTCGTTCAGTACGTGGCCCAGTACCTCCACCTCCCGCCCGGCCGCCCGCCGGAACACCTCGACGGCCAGCGCGGCCTTGGACGGGAAGTGCTGGTACACCGACCCGGCCGCGATCCCGGCGGCGTCGGCGACCGCCGTCACGGACGCCTGCGACCAGCCGACCTCGGCGACGACGGCGGTCGCGCGACTCACCAGATGCTCCTTGGCGGCCTCGAGCCGGCGGAGCTCGGCGGGTGTCTTGCGGTAGGGCATATAAGAAGTGAAGCATCATTCAGAGTTATGCGCCATGGCCCCCTCCGGCCCCGTCCCGCGCAGACCCGCGACGAGGAGGCGGACGAGGTGGCGGGCGTCGTAGCGCGGGTCGTTCTCGGCGCCGATGCAGAGATTGCCGACGCCGCGCATGAGGGCGTAGGCGTCGATGTCGGCGCGGATCTCGCCGGCCCCGACCGCCGCGTCGAGCAACCGCCCGCACACCGGCACGAGCCGGTCGAGGAAGTAGGTGTGGAGCGCCTCGAATCCGGCGGCGTCGGTCTGCATCGCCGCGGCCAGGCCGTGCTTGGTGACCAGGAAGTCGACGAACCGGTCGATCCACGAGCCGAGCGCGGCGTGCGGGGTGGCGGCGGACGCCAGCAGGGCGGGTCCGGCCTCGGCGCACGCTTCGACCTGGTGCCGGTAGACGGCGATGATCAGGTCCGCGCGCGTCGGGAAGTGCCGGTAGATGGTGGCCGTCCCGACGCCCGCCCTGGCCGCGATGTCCCGCACGGGAGCCTCCACGCCCGACGCCACGAAGGCCGCGGCCGCCGCGTCGAGCAGCGTCCGCTCGTTGCGGCGCGCGTCCGCCCGCTTGGGGCGGGCCGCCTGCCGGCCGCCGCCGCCCGGCCCGGATCCGGTCTCCCGGCCACCGCCGTCCCCGGCCCCCGACGCCTGGCCGCCGTCGTCCACTCGCCCGTTCCCGCTCACCGCGCAGCTCCGCTCCTCGACGTTCTTTGCTAAACGGGACGGTGTTCCGTATCGTTAATCGGGACAGCGTTCCGTTTGTGCTCATCATGCCAGAGCTGGAGGACCTCCCCATGTCCGAACCGCACACCGCGCCCCGCGCGCCGTTCTCCGGCGCGTCCGGAACCGCCGCGCCCGCCGCGGGTACACCCGTCCCCGTCGTCTCGGTGAAGCCGGTCACACTGCCGGCGCCGGGCCGCGGCGAGGATCTGCGGGTGCGGATCACCGCGCCCATGACCGGAGAGGGGCTGCCCGTCGTCGTCTTCTCGCACGGCTTCGGCAGCTCACTCGACGGCTACGCCCCGCTCGCCGACAACTGGGCGGCCCACGGATTCGTCGTGGTCCAGCCCACCCACCTCGACTCCCGGACCCTCGGTCTGCCGCCCGAGGACCCGCGGACGCCGCTGATCTGGCGCATCCGCGTCGAGGACCTCACCCGCGTCCTCGACGGACTCGACGTCCTGGAGGCCGCCGTCCCGGGCCTCGCCGGGCGCCTCGACCACGACCGGATAGCCGCGGCCGGACACTCCTGGGGTGCGCAGACCGCCGGCATGCTGCTGGGCGCACGGGTGCTCGACGCCGACGGCACGCCGGGGGAGGATCTGTCCGATCCGCGCGTCGGCGCGGGTGTGCTGCTGGCGGCGGCGGGTCGTGGCGGCAGCGACCTCACCCCGTTCGCCGCCGAGCACTTCCCCTTCATGAACCCGGGCTTCGCGCAGATGACCACTCCGGCCCTGGTGGTCGCCGGGGACCACGACCAGTCCGCGCTGTCCGGGCGCGGCCCCGACTGGTTCACCGACGCCTACTACCTGAGCAAGGGCCGCAAGAGCCTGCTCACCGTCTTCGGCGGAGAGCACTCGCTGGGCGGCATCCCCGGGTACGGCGTCACGGAGACCACGGACGAGCACCCCGGGCGCGTCGCACTGATCCAGCGGCTGACCTCGGCCTACCTGCGGCACACGCTCTTCCCCGGCGACCCGTCGTGGTCCGAGGCCCGCGATGCGCTGGCCAAGCAGGCGGATCCGCTGGGGCGCGTCGAGGGCGAGTGACCGCCTGACGGCGGCTCGGCCGCGGTCAGCCGACCGGCCACTTCAGATACGCGGCGGTCTCCTCGAAGCCGAGTCCGGCGTAGAAGCCGGCGGCCCTGCGCGTCGGCACCGTCACCTCGACGTCGCCCGACCCGACGGCCGCGGCCTGCACGGACCGGATCAGCGCGGATCCGGTTCCGCGGCCGCGCTCGGCCTCCTCCACGCACAGTTCCAGCAGTTCCAGGATCGTCCCGCCCGCGAACAAGGTGGGCATCCGCACGGCCAGCACGTACCCGACGACCCGCGTCTCCCGCTCCGCGACCAGGACTTCGGCGCTTCCGTCCGCCACGGCTCGCAGCACGCGGGGGAACGTGACGTCGTCGAACACGGCACGGTCGGGCCGGTGACTGGTCGCGAATCCGGCCAGCAGGCGGAAGACGCCGTCGCCGTCGGCCGCGGCCGCCGCCCGGACCCGCGGCGGCACCCCCCGCCCCTGGCCCGCGTTCACGAACCGTGCGCGGCCGGCGAACCGGCGGGCGGATCGGGAGTGACGAGGCTGCGCACGGCGGCGAGCATCGCGCCGCGGTGCTCTCGGAGGCGGTGGTCGGGGGCGGCGGCGGTGGCGCCGCTGACCGACTTGAGGGCGGGCGGGGCGCTGAGCCAGCTCTCCGTGATGCGCAGCACGATCGCGAAGAGGTCGACGGCGGGGATGTCCGACCGCAGCCGCCCCTCGCGCTGCGCGGCGGTCACCGCCTCGACCCGCTGCCGGAAGCCGGCCACTTCCGCCGGCGTGGGCTCGACCTGCTCGAAGGACCGCCACGCGGCGATGCGCCCCGCCTCGGGGTTGGCCAGGACGTAGTCGTAGCGGGCCGCGGCGAACGCGCAGAGGTCGCCGTCGCCCATCGGCACAGCGTCCATGACAGCCGTCGTCTGCTCCTCCACGACCGCGTTGAACAGCGCGATCTTGTCGCCGAAGTACACGTACAGCAGCCGCTTGTTGGCGCCGGCGCGCTCGGCGATGCGGTCGATGCGCGCCCCGGCCAGCCCGTACGCGGCGAACTCCGCGGTGGCCGCGCGCAGCAGGATGGCCTTGGTGGCCTGGGCGTTGCGAGGGCGCGGCTTGCGGTCGGCCGTGGACTCGGACATGGGGGACACCCTACTGAACGTGACCTGCGGGGGAGTCGGCGTCGGGCGCACCGGCCCGGCCGCCCTCACCAGCTCAGAGGACCGCTCGCGGCGAACAGGCCGCCGGTCGGGCCGTCGGATCCGATGCGGGCCATCCGCACGATCGCCTCGGCGCCCTCCGCGACCGTCTGGGTCCCCGCGTGGTGGTTCAGATCGGTCGCGGTGAAGCCGGGGTCCACCGCGTTGATCCGGATCCGCGGGTACGCCTTGGCGTACTGGACCGTGAGCATGTTGACCGCCGCCTTGGACGCCGGGTAGGCGAGGTCGGGGTAGAAGTGTGTGGGGGAGTCGGGGTCGGCGAGCTCGCGCGCCAGCGACAGCCCGCTGCTGAGGTTGACCACGACAGGGGCCGTGGAACGCTCCAGCAGCGGCAGGAACGCGTGCAGCATGCGGACCTGCCCGAACACGTTGGTCTCGAAGACCCGCCGCACGTCGTCGGCGGTGACCCCGGCCGGGTCGACGAAGCCGCCGTCGGCGGTGCGCGGCTCGATCCCCGCGTTGTTCACGAGCACGTCGAGCCCGCCGTCCTCCTCGATCGTCTTGACGGCCGCGGCGACCGAGGCGTCGTCGGTCACGTCGATCCTGATGGCGCGGGCCCCGATCCGCTCCGCGGCCCGGCGCCCGCGTTCGGCGTCCCGTGCCGCGGCGTAGACGGTGTGCCCGGGGGCCACCAGCTGCCGTGCGGTCTCGAAACCGAGGCCCTTGTTCGCGCCGGTGATGAGGGTGGTGGTCATGATTCCGGTCCTCCTGCATATCTAACTGGATAGTTACAGGGTGCGCCGGAATCGGCGTCAAGTCAACAAATGGTTACTTCGATGCGTCGTCGCAGGTCAGCGCCCTGCTGTGGGGTGGGCGACGGACATTTCCGCACGGCTGAGCCTCGGCAGAAGCTGATCGCCGATGCGCGCGATCTCCTGCTTGTACGGCGTGTCGGACAGGACGAAGTGAGTGATGCCGAGTCGGCGGTAGGCGTCCAGCGCGGCGGCGACATCGTCCGGGGAGCCGACCAGCCAGGTCGTGCCGGCGCCACCTCCGCCGAACCGCCCGGGAGCGGTGTAGAGGCAGGTGTCCAGCACGTCACCGCGCGCGGCGAGATCGAGGAGGCGCTGCTGCCCGACCGCCGTCCTGCGGTTGCCGGTCCAGGGGGTGTCGGCGCCACGCGCCGCCATCCGCGCGACCTTCTCCTCGGCGGCTCGCCAGGCCTCCTCGGTGGTGTCGCGGATCAGGGTGGTGATCCGCAGCCCGAACTCCAGCGGCCGGTGCCGGCGCCCGACCCGGTCGCTCAGGGTCCGCAGCCGGTCGATGCGCGCGGCGAGCCCGTCGAGCGGCTCGCCCCAGAAGAGCTGGACGTCGGCCTCCGCGGCGGACACCCGCTCGGCGGCCTCGGAGGCCCCACCGAAGTACAGCGTCGGATGGGCGCGGTCGGCGGTGCGGAACGGACGCGGCGCGACGGTGGAGTCCGTGACATGGAAGTGCTCGCCGTGGAAGGTGACCTGCTCCTCGGTCCACAGCCGCCGTACGAGGTGCAGGAACTCCTCGGTGCGCGCGTAGCGTTGGGCGGGATCGGCGTTGCCGTCCCCGTAGGCGGCGAGGTTGTCCAGCCCGCTGACGATGTTGACCAGCACGCGGCCACGGCTGAACTGGTCGAGCGTCGCGGCCGCGGCGGCGAAGTGTGCGGGCTGCCAGTAGCCCGGCCGGATGGCGATCAGCGGCCGGAACGTCTCCGTGCGTGCCGCCAGCGCCGTGGCGAGCGTGAACGTGTCCGGGCGTCCCCACCCGGTACCGAGCAACGCACCCTGCCAGCCGTGCTCTTCGGCCGAGCGGGCGAGGTCCGTGGCGTAGTCGATCGAACCCCAGCCGGTCGCGGTGTCGTCACCGCGGTGACCGGGTTCGAGGGTGTTGGGGATGTACCAGAGAAAATGCCGGCTCATGACGGGTCCGATCAGGGAAAGGGTGACGGCGTGAAAGGCCGCTCGGGCAGGGGGAATTGCCAACGGCCAAAGGCTGGGCACAGGGACAGACGGAAGCTCGTGGAAACGGCGCCCCCATCGCGGTCCGCGAAGGCTGGTGGAATCGGATTGCGCGGCCGCGCATCAGGCGTCCGGCAGCGACGACGAGACTGCCCGGCAGGTCAGGCCCGTCGCGTCAGACGAGCCCGATCGTGCGCGCAGGCTGCCGGAACGGCATCGCCCGACGACACATGTCAGGACGACAACAGCGCCCTGTCGGGGCGCGATGGTCCATGTCTCGTGTCGGATCGGCCATGAAGCGATTCTCCGAGTCCGATTCCCACACGGTCAACAATGCAACTCGGTGAATTAAGTCGAGCGCGGCGGGGACGGTCGGCTTCCCGGCCGTCAGCTCGCAGAATTCCCCGTTTCGGCCCAGCTGTTCGCCACCGGGATGACCGCCCCCGCCAACTGCGCCGACCGCAGCGCGATCTCCCGCGGCGGGCAGGGCCGGCCGCTCTCCAGCCACCACGTGATGGACTGGGTGAACATCGCGCCCAGCACCGTGGCGGCCAGACCATCCCGGACGGCGCCGGGACCGTCCGGCATCCGCAGATGGTCCTTGACCATGTCCGTCAGGGACGCCCGCATCCTGTCCGCGAACCAGCTGCTGCCACGGCGGCCCAGCAGGACCCCGTAGAAGCGGTGGTAGACGTCGATGTGCTCGAAGAACGCCACCCAGCGCTCGGCCGGCGCCCGGCCGTCCCCCTCACCCGTGACGGTGCCGAGCAGCTCTGCCATCGCCTCGTCGAAGATCTGCTCCGCCAGCTGGTACTTGTCCCGGTAGTTGCGGTAGAAGGCGGCCCGGCTCACCATCGCCCGCCCCGTGATCTCGCCCACCGTGAGCCGCTCGAACCCGCGCTCCTCGGTCAGGTCGACGAGCGCGTCACGCAGCAGCCGCCGCGTCCGCCGCACCCGCAGGTTCTCAGCCGGCTGGGACACTTCGCGCTCCCTGTCTCGAACGGGACACCACGGGCGGTCTGTTGCTTGTGCCGTCCTCGCTCGTCCGACGACGCTGGACGGCGAACGGACCGCCCCGTGCGGGACACAGTGTCCCGTTCGGGAGGTGGTGTCAGTCAACCCCCCTTGAGGAGCCCACCCGTGAGAGCCGTACGCGTCAGCACGTTCGGACCGCCGGACGTCCTCCGCATCGAAGAGGCCCCGGAGCCGGCCCCGGCGGTCGGGGAGGTGCTGGTGGACGTCGAGCTGGCCGGAGTCGGATACGGCGACGTCATCGTGCGGTCCGGCCGCTACCCCTTTCCCCGGCCGTACGTGCCCGGCCTGGAGGTGGGCGGCATCGTCGCGGCCGTCGGCCCGGGCGTGGACCCGGCGCTCACCGGGCGCCGGGTGGTGGCCACCACCACCGGGATGACCGGCGGCTACGCCGAGCGCGCCCTCGCCTCCGCGGGCGATGTCCACGAGGTGCCCCGGGACCTGCCGCTCGACCGCGCTGTGGCCGTCTTCCAGGCGGGCGCCGTCGCGGTCGGCCTGCTGTCGGCGATCCGGCTGCGGCGCGGCGAGACGGTGCTGATCACGGCGGCGGCCGGGCGCATCGGCTCGCTGCTCGTCCAGCGCGCACGATCAGCAGGAGCCGGGCTGGTCGTCGCCGCGGTCGGCAGCGCCGAGAAGGCCGCCGCGGCACGGGAGTTCGGGGCGCACGTGGTGGTGGACCACAGGACGGAGGACTGGGCCGAGCAGGTGAGGGCGGCCACGGGCGGCCGCGGCACGGACGTCACGCTGGACGCCGTCGGGGACTCCGTGGGCGCCGAAGCCCTGGCGGCCACCGCCGACGGGGGCGGCAGGTTCGGCCTCTACGGATTCACTTCGGGCAGCTGGGTCGAACTGGACGCCTACCAGATCGGGCGGCGGGGGATCAGCGTCGTCGGCGCCCTCGGCATCGCCTTCGCCAAGCCGCACGGGGAGCGGCGGGCCGACGCCGCCGGGGCTCTCCGGGCGGCCGCCGCGGGCGAGTTGGCACCCCGCATCCACGGCACCTACGCACTGGAGGACGCCGCGGAGGCGCACACCGTTCTGGAGAAGGGCGGGAACATCGGCGCGCTCCTGCTCACCACCGGCCGGCCGTGACCGGTGCCCGGCGTGCCGCCGCCTTCCCCCCGAGGGCAGGGGGAAGGCGGCAGGCCCGCCGTCACACCGGAAGGCGAGAGCGGATCAGGCCGGACGGAGCCGGGCGGTCAGGACGGCAGAACCCACTTCTGCGCCGCCGAGCCGTTGCACGTGTACAGCTGCAGGTGTGTGCCGGCTGTCGTCGATCCGCTGGGGTCGTCCAGGCACAGTCCCGCGTGCCGGTTCACCAGTTGGCCGGAGGACGAGGCGCGCCACTGCTGCGCCCCCGTGCCGTTGCAGGTCCACAGCTGGACCGACGTGCCGTTGGTGGTGCCGGAGTCGGCGGCGTCGAGGCACTTGCCGAGAACGCGGAACGTTCCGTCGGACGCCATGGTCCACTTCTGCGCGTCGCTGGTGTTGCAGCCCCAGATCTGGATGGGGTTGCCGTCCGTGGTCGCGTTGGCGTCGTCGTCGAGGCAGAGCGACGACGACACGCCCGCGACGACCGAGCCGGTGCGGGTGGTCGCGGCCGGCAGCGTCCAGTTCTGGGCGGCGCTGCCGTTGCAGGTCCACAGCTGAAGCTGGGTGCGCTCGGTCGTGGAGGCGTTCGGGTCGTCGAGGCACAGCGACGACTGCGGGTTCACCAGCGAGCCGTTGGCGCCCGGCTGCCACTGCTGGGCGCCGGAGCCGTTGCAGGTCCACAGCTGCACCAGCGTGCCGGTGGAGGTGCCGGAGTTCGCGGCGTCCAGGCACTTGCCCAGCGTGCGGACCGTCCCGTCGGCCGCGATCGTCCAGTCCTGCGCCGCGGTCCCGTCGCACCCGTAGATCTGGACGTGACTGCCGTCGCTGGTCGAGGATCCCGCGTCGTCGATGCACTGGCTGGACGACACGCCCGAGGTCACCGGCCCGGTGCGCGGCGACGGCGGTGCGACCGTGTCGCCGGCGTACGACGGCGGAGCGGCGGAAGAGGCCGACGCCCAGGAGGTGTTGGCGCTGGTGCCGAGCGAGTACGTCAGAGTGCCGCCCGCGGCGACGGCGCCGGCCGGCGCGTAGGCGTTGTTCCACGCGGCGCCGTTCCATGTCGCCGACTGCACGTACGGCGCGTTGTCGGCCGCGCCGTTCCCGTTGACGGTCAGGGTGCTCCCCGACGGAAGGGTGACCACGGCCTGGGTGAACAGCGGGGAGCCCAGCGCCAGATCGGACGTCCCCGGGGTCTCCGGGAACATCCCCAGCGCCGACCACACGTACCAGGCGCTCATCGCCCCCAGGTCGTCGTTGCCGTCGGCCAGGCCGTCCGGGGTGTTGCGCCAGATCTGGTCCTGGATGGCCCGCACGGTCGACTGCGTCTTGTAGGGCGCGCCCGTGTAGTCGTACTCCCAGGGCAGTTCGATGCTCGGCTCGTTGCCGACCCACGCGTAGCCCTTGTCGCCGGTGAAGCTGCGCAGCACCGTGTCGAGGTAGTGCGTCATCTGCGTCCTGCCGCCCTGTGCCTGCGCCAGGCCGGCCAGGTTGAAGGGCGCCATGCCGGTGTAGATGAAGGAGTCACCCTCCACCATGTCGTTGCCGCTGGTGGGGTCGAAGCCGCCGACCCAGCTGCCGTCGGCGTTGCGGGACTGCAGCAGGCCGGACGCCGGGTTGATGACGTTCCTCCAGTCCTGCGCCCGGTTGAGGTACGTGTCGTGGTCGGCGCCGTCCCCCAGGGCCTTGGCGAAGGAGGACACCGCGAAGTCGGCCGTCGCGTACTCCAGGGTGGTCGCGGCCGGACCGTAGAAGTTGCAGCACCCGTAGCTGCCGTCGTGCGGCAGATATCCGGGCGCGCCCAGGTAGTTCAGCCCGGGACGGTCGTTGTTGGCGTTCGCGGCCTGGGCCACCAGACCGGTCAGTGCGCTGCCGGTGTCGAACCCGGTCGCGCCGAACGCGTAGTAGTCGGCGATGATCGGCGCAGCCGGATCACCGACCATCACGTACGACTCGCCGTTGTCCTCCGACCACTTGGGGAACAGCCCGGTCTGCCGGTACGAGTCGACCATCGACTGTGCGGTGTCCGAAGCGACGGCGGGCGCGACCAGCGCCTCCAGTTGCGCCTGGGAGCGGTAGATGTCCCAGCCGGAGTAGTTGGCGTAGACGGCCTGGTGCCCGGAGTCCACGGTGTGGACCTTGCCGTCGAAGCCGGGGTACTGGCCGTTGGTGTCGCTGATCACGTTCGGGTGCAGCAGCGAGTGGTACAGCGCGGTGTAGAACGTCTGCTGCTGCGCCGAGGTGCCGCCCGCGACCTGCATCCGTCCCAGCAGGCTGTTCCAGCTCGCGTGGGTGGCGTCGCGGATTCCGTTGAAGTCCCAGCCGCCGTTCTCCGCGGTCCGGTTGGCGACCGCGTTGGCGACCGAGACGTAGGAGACGCCGACCTTGGCCTGGACGACGGGGTTCGAGGTCGTGTCGAAGGTGACGTAGCCGCTCGAGGCGGCGGCGGCCGGCGTGGCGCCGCCACCGGCTGTCTTCGCCGCCCCTGACTCCGACTTGGGCATGGTGCCGTGCAGCACCGGCCGGTTGGGCTTCTCGGCGGTGTTCTTGCCGGCCCGCTCGCCCTGGGTGCCGGTGCTCCCCCCGGACGTGGCGGCCCTGGTCGCGGCTGCGGTGCCCTGCGACGCGAACGGCCGGTCGAAGAGCATGTCGAAGTACACGGTGTACGTGTTCCCGGCCCCGCAGAAGTGGCCGCTGGTGATCTGCCCGCTCACCTCGGTGCTGGAGACCTTGGTGAACTGCGTCGCGCTGGCGCCGTTCTGGCTGCCCGTCAGTTTGAACACCAGGTCGGCCTGGCTGGTCGCGGGGAAGGTGAAGCGCGCCATGCCGCTGCGGGTCGTGGCGGTCAGCTCGGTGGTGATCCCGCTGTTGAG
This sequence comes from Actinacidiphila acidipaludis, assembly GCF_019890725.1. GTDB lineage: Bacteria > Actinomycetota > Actinomycetes > Streptomycetales > Streptomycetaceae > Actinacidiphila > Actinacidiphila acidipaludis. The sequence continues at coordinate 21,512 of NZ_JAINZZ010000063.1, read as the reverse complement.
CGTCACCTTGTACGAGCCGGCCGAGGCCGACTCGTTCGCGTGCGAGAACGCGGCGGTCGCCGACGTGCTCGTCGACCCGACGGTGGGCAGCACCGGCACGTCGCCAGCGGCGCCGCAGCCCGGCCCCGAGATGTGGCTGAGACTGAACCCGGTGATGGCCGAGTCGTTGTACTCGTAGCCGCCGCCCTCGGGGCGGGAGGTGGTGTCCGGGCTCCACTGGACCATGCCGAACGGCGCGTCCGCGCCGGGGAAGTCGTCGGCCTGGTTGGAGGTGCCGATGAACGGGTTCACCAGCGCGCCCGGGTCGCTCACCAGCGCGGCGCGGCCGGCGGCGTGCGCGGGAGCGCACAGCCCTCCGGCGGCCAGCGCCACGGTGGCCACCACCGCGGCGGCCGGGCCTGGCCGGCACAGCCATGCGGGTCTTCTCATCGCGAACCTTCTTCCTGAACGTCGGTGTGGGGGCGTGAACCGCATCAGCTCGCGAGAGGCTGACAACGTTGTCGAACCGGGGCGAGCCGATCCGGAACGGGTTCACGTGATGGTGCGACGTGCGGAACGACGTGCGGCGGCAGGTGTGGGCACCACTGTCGCCGGCCCGTCAGGTGCGGCCGGTGAAGGATCTGCACCGGGTGGGTCGGGGCGCTCCGGGGTTGCGGTGCGAAAGCCGAGAGAGCGCTCTCGCGTACGGTAGCCAGGGGTCATGACCCCGTCAATAAGTCGGCGATGGGGATCGGCCATCCCGCGTGCGGCGGCTCGGAGTTGGTCCGTCTCCTCCATTGACGCTGCCTGACCCCGATGATTCACTCTCCCCCTGAGAGCGCTCTCTGGCGGTTGAGGACCCAGCCGCAATGTCCTCTCCATCCATCTCTACAGGGAGAGCCGTGTCCGTCATTCCCTCTCGCCGCACCGTGCTCCGTGGTGCGGCCGCTGCCGCCGCGGTGCCGCTGGCAGGCAGCATCTCCGCCGGATCAGCCTTCGCGTCGTCCGCCGCGCCGGCGTCGTCCCCGTCGTCGCGGGGCGCCGACCTGGGCCCGAACGTCATCGTCTTCGACCCGTCCATGGGCGACGCCGCGATCCAGGCGCAGGTCGACGCCGTCTTCGCCGTGCAGGAGTCCAACCAGTTCGGCGACGAGCGGTACGCACTGGCCTTCATGCCCGGTACGTACACCGTGGACATCAACGTCGGCTTCTACACCCACGTGCTCGGGCTCGGCGACAGCCCCGAGGACGTCGTGATCAACGGCCATGTCACCGTCGACGCCCAGTGGTTCGACGGCAACGGCACCCAGAACTTCTGGCGCGCCGCCGAGAACCTGACGATCGTGCCGCCGGACGGCCTCAACCGCTGGGCCGTCGCCCAGGCCGGGCCGATGCGCCGGGTCCACGTCAAGGGCAACATGACCCTGTGGCCGAGCCCGCCCGGCAACCGGTGGTCCAGCGGCGGATTCCTGTCCGACAGCGTCGTGGACGGCTATGTCGAGTCCGGCTCGCAGCAGCAGTGGCTGTCCCGCAACGACACCTTCGGCAGCTGGACCGGCTCCAACTGGAACATGGTCTTCGTCGGAACCCAGGGCGCTCCCGCCCAGAGCTTCCCGACGCCGCCGATGACGACGATCGACCGCACCCCGGTCGTCCGCGAGAAGCCGTTCCTGACCGCGGACAAGCACGGCGCCTACCAGGTGTTCGTGCCCGCCCTGCGCCGCGACAGCACCGGCACCACCTGGGCCGGCGGCCGGGCGGCGGGCCACGGCATCGCGCTGTCCCGCTTCTACGTGGCCCGGCCCGGGGACGCGGTCTCCGACATCAACCGCGCACTGTCCAGGGGCCAGCACCTGCTGTTCACCCCGGGCATCTACAACCTGTCCTCGCCGATCCGCGTCTCGCGCCCCGGCACCGTCGTCCTCGGCCTGGGCTACACGACGCTGCGCTCCACACACGGCAACACCCTCATCGACGTCGCGGACGTCGACGGGGTGACGATCGCCGGCGTGCTGATCGAGGCGGCCTCCGCGCACACCCCCGTGCTGCTCAAGGTCGGCGACGGCGCCTGCGGCGGGCACCGCCACGACAACGACCCGACCGTGCTGTTCGACGTGTTCGCCAGGATCGGCGGCGCGATCGCGGGCGGCGCAGGCGTCAGCCTCCAGATCGACAGCGACGACGTCATCTGCGACCACCTGTGGCTGTGGCGCGCCGACCACGGTCTGGACGGAACCGTGGGCTGGGCGGTGAACCCGGCCGACACCGGCATCGTCGTCAACGGCGACCGCGTCACCACGTACGGGCTCTTCGTTGAGCACTACCAGAAGTACGAGGTGCTGTGGAACGGCGAGCACGGCCGCACCTACTTCTTCCAGAACGAGAACCCGTACGACGTGCCCACCCAGTCGGCGTGGGTCCACGGCTCCACCAAGGGCTACGCGGCCTACAAGGTCGCCGACGACGTCCGCGACCACCTGGCGTGGGGCCTGGGAAGCTACTGCTTCTTCAACCTCAACGCGGACATCTACACCGACCGGACCTACGAGGTCCCCGACCGGCCCGGTGTCGTCTTCACCGACCTGATGACCGTCTGCCTCAACGGCCCGGGCGGCGGCGGCATGCTGCACTGCATCAACAACTCCGGTGACCCGGTGCAGAACGGCTTCGCCGTCTACAACATGAAGCGGTACTCCAACGGCGTGGCCACCGTCTGACCACCGCCGGTCCCGGACGGGACCGGGCGCGTCCCACGACTCGCCCGGTCCCGTCCGGCGTCAGCGCCCGGGGCTGTCAGCCGCCCTCCGGAGGAAGGTCGGCCAGGGTGCGGGTCAGCCACTCGACCCAGAAGGTCTCCAGGCTGAGCCCCGCCCGCAGGATGTGGTGCTGCAGCCGGTTCTCGTCCGCTTCCTCCTCCGCGGGGAAGTCGTGCCGCTCGATCTCCTCGTACAGCGCCAACTGCTGCCGGTGCAGGCCCAGATGGCGGCGCAGCTCGTCGGCAAGACCGCCGGAACCGACCACCGTCGCGGCACGCAGCCGCAGCAGCAGGGGATCCCGGATCGGCTTGGGGTCCTGGTTCTCGGCGACCCACCGCGTCAGCTCCGCCCGGCCGGCCGCCAGCACTTCGTACTCCTTGCGCTGCCCGCGGCTCGGCGGCTGCGGCAGCGCGTGGATCAGGCCGTCGCGCTCCAGCCGGTTCAGCTCGCGGTAGATCTGCTGGTGCGTCGCCGACCAGAAGAATCCGATGGACTTGTCGAACCGCCGCGTCAACTCCAGGCCCGAGGACGGTTTCTCCAGCAACGCGGTCAGGATGGCGTGCGGCAGCGACATGAGGCGATCCTAGGGTCCGCGATCATCACCGTCCCTCTACAGCCGTGCCGCCAGCCGGGTGCCCTGGTCGATCGCCCGCTTGGCGTCCAGTTCCGCCGCGGTGTCGGCCCCGCCGATCACATGCGGGCGCAGCGCCCGCGCCCGCAGTTCGGCGTCCAGCGCCCGGTTCGGTTCCTGGCCGGTGCACAGCACCACCGTGTCGACGGCCAGTACCCGCGGCTCGCCGTCGACGGTGATGTGGAGGCCGTCGTCGTCGATCCGCCGGTACGTGACACCGCCGGTCATGGTGACGCCGCGGTGCCGCAGTTCGGTGCGGTGGATCCAGCCGGTGGTCCTGCCCAGCCCGGCGCCGACCTTGGTCGTCCGGCGCTGCAGCAGGTGCACCGTGCGCGGCGCCGCGCGGCGGACCGGCTCCACCAGGCCGCCGGGGGTGCGGTGCGCGCCGTCGACGCCCCACTGGGCGAGGAAGGCGTCGCGGTCCAGCGCGGTCTCCTGGCCGGGGTCGGTGAGGTACTCGGCGACGTCGAAGCCGATCCCGCCCGCACCGAGGATCGCGACCCGCCGGCCGACCTCCGCCCTGTCGCGCAGGACATCGAGGTAACCGAGCACGCTGGGGTGGTCGGAGCCGGGTATCGCGGGGTCGCGCGGGGTGACGCCGGTGGCCAGCACGATGTCGTCGTAGCCGGCGGCACTGAGATCGTCGGCGGTGGCGTGCGTACCGAGCCGCAGGTCCACGCCGAGCGTTCGCAGCCGGTGGCCGTAGTAGCGGACGGTCTCGTCGAACTCCTGCTTGCCCGGGACCCGCCGTGCGAGGTTGAGCTGGCCGCCGATCTCGGGGGCGCTGTCGTACAGGGTGACGGCGTGCCCGCGTTCGGCGGCCGCCACCGCGCAGGCCAGACCGGCCGGGCCGGCGCCGACGACGGCGATCCGCTTGCGCAGCCGGGTGGGGGAGAGGACCAGTTCGGTTTCGTGGCAGGCCCGCGGGTTCACCAGACAGGAGGTGATCCTGCCGCTGAAGGTGTGGTCCAGGCACGCCTGGTTGCAGCCGATGCAGGTGTTGATCGCCTCGGGCCGGCCGTCCGCCGCCTTCGCCACGAAGTCCGGATCGGCCAGCAGCGGCCGCGCGAGCGACACCAGGTCGGCGTATCCGTCGGCGAGCAACTGCTCGCCCAGCTCCGGGGTGTTGATGCGGTTGCTGGTCACCAGAGGCACCGACACCGCGCCCATCAGCTTCTTCGTCACCCACGCCCACGCGCCGCGCGGCACCGAGGCGGCGATGGTCGGGATGCGCGCCTCGTGCCAGCCGATGCCGGTGCTGATCAGGCTCGCGCCCGCCGCCTCGACGGCCTGCGCCAGGGCCGTCACCTCGTCGAGCGTGGAGCCGCCCGGGATCAGGTCCAGCATCGACAGCCGGTACATCAGGATGAAGTCGGGCCCGACGCGCTCGCGGGTCCGGCGCACGATCTCCACGGGGAACCGCATCCGGTTCTCGTACGAGCCGCCCCACGCGTCGGTGCGGCGGTTGGTGGGCGCGGCGACGAACTCGTTGATCAGGTAGCCCTCGGAGCCCATGATCTCGACTCCGTCGTAGCCGGCCCGGCGCGCCAGCACCGCGCAGCGGACGAAATCCTCGATGGTGCGCTCCACCTGGTCGGCCGTCAGTTCGCGGGGGACGTGGGGGCTGATGGGGGCCTGCAGCGGGCTGGGCGCGACCAGAGCCCGGTGGTAGGCGTAGCGGCCGAAGTGGAGGATCTGCAGGGCGATCCGGCCGCCGGCGGCGTGCACCGCGTCGGTGACCGCGCGGTGGGCTTCCGCCTCCTCCTCGGTGGTGAGCTTGGCGCCCTGTTCCCAGGGGCGCCCCTCCTCGTTGGGGGCGATGCCGCCGGTGACGATGAGGCCGACGCCGCCGCGGGCCCGCTCGGCGTAGAACGCGGCCATCCGCGCGAAGCCGTCCGGCGCCTCCTCCAGGCCGACGTGCATCGAGCCCATGATCACGCGGTTGGGCAGCGTGGTGAAGCCCAGATCCAGCGGGCTGAGCAGACGGGGGTAGGCGGTCGCGACCTGGGTCATCGCGGGCTTCCTCTCGGGCGCGGCGTCGTGGCCCGGTCATTATGCAACTAAGTGCAAAAGAGGGGAAGCGCCAGGGTCGGCTCAAGCCTGCCCCGGTGACTCCCCGGTCAGCCCGCGGATCGCCCTCGCCGGTCAGCCGGACGGAATGCCGTCCTCCGGCTCGTCCGGAATCGGCTGCTCGGCCCAGATCGTCTTGCCGTCCCGCCCGTACCGGCAGCCCCAGCGCGAGGAGAGCTGGGCGACGATGAACAGGCCGCGGCCGCCCTCGTCGGTGGTGCGCGCCCGCCGCATCCGCGGCTGGGTCGGGCTCGCGTCGCAGACCTCGCATACCAGCACGCCGTTCTTGATCAGCCGCAGCCCGATCGGCGGCCGGGCGTGCCGCACGGCGTTCGTGACCAGCTCGCTGACGATCAGTTCGGTGGTGAACGCGAGGTCCTCCAGACCCCAGTCGGCGAGCTGGCGGGCGGTCGCCTCGCGCGCGTGCGCCACCGCCTCCAGATCGGCCGCGAAGTCCCAGCTCGCCATCGAGTCCTCGGACACGGCCCGGGCCCGCGCCAGCATCAGCGCCACGTCGTCGTGCGGGGCGTCGATGCCGAGTTCGGCGATGATCGCCCGGCCGGTCTCGGCGAGCGGGCGGTCCGGGTCGTAGACGGAGGTCAGTGCCGCGGCCAGCCGCCGTGTTCCCTCGCCGAGGTCGGCCAGGAGCCGCCCCTGTGCGTCCTGCTCGATCAGACCGTCGGTGTAGAGGGCGAGGACGTCACCGGGTTCGAGCCCGATCGTGGCCGATTCGTAGGGCGCCCCGGCCACGGGGAACGGCGGTCCCTGGGAGACATCGACGATCTCCGCCTCCTTGCCGGGGCGCAGCAGCACGGGCGGCGGATGACCGGCGCTCGCCATGGTGCAGCGCCGGGTCACGGCGTCGTGGATCGCGTACAGGCAGGTGGCGCCGACCACGTCGTGCGAGTGCGGCTCCGACTCGTGCGCCAGCCGCTGCACGAGGTCACCCACCCGCGTGAGGAGTTCCTCGGGATCGAGTTCCAGGTCGGCGAGGGTCTGGATGGCCGTGCGCAGCCGGCCCATGGTGGCGCTGGCCTGGATGCCGTGGCCGACGACGTCCCCGGCGACCAGCGCCAGCCGGAACGACGGCAGGGGGATGGCGTCGAACCAGTCACCGCCCACCGCCGCACCACGGCCCGCGGGAAGGTACACGCCGGCCGTCTCGGCCGCGGGCGTGTCGGTCGTCGACGGCGGCAGCAGCCGCTGCTGGAGCACACCGGCCGCCCGGTGCTCGTGGGTGTAGCGGCGCGCGTTGTCCAGGGCGAGCGCGCCGCGCGCGGCCGCCGCCTGCAGCAGGGCCGCGTCGTCCGCGGTGAACGGCTCCGACGGGCCCACCCGCCACGCGGAGACGGCCCCCAGCACCAGGCCACGGGCCGCGATGGGGGCCACCGCGACGGAATGGAAGCCGTCAGGGAAGACCGCGTCGGCCATGCGCGCGCCCAGCGCCGCCGCCACCTCGTCCCGGGTCAGGGAGACGGCCTCCCCGTACCTGCCGTGGCGCAGCCCGAGGTAGCCCGGGTGCCGCAGCACCGGGTCGCCCTGGTCGGGGCGCGGTCCCCAGGGGGCGCCCGCGGGCGCCGTGGCGACACCCCGCAGCCCCTCGCCGTCACCGGTCCACCGCGGCGGCTCCTCGCCGACGAGGACCGCCTGCACCAGGTCGACGGCCGCGGCGTCGGCGAACCCGGGGGCCAGCACGCCGACGAGTTCCTGCGCGGTGCGCGGCACGTCCAGCGAGTCCCCGACGCGCTCGGCCGTCTCCCGGACGAGATCGGTCAGCCGCTCGGGGCCGGGCGGCCGCCCGCCGTCCACGAACACGGACGCCACACCCGCGGGCCGGCCCTGCTCGTCCTCCAGACGCAGCGCCGACCAGCACAGGACCCACTCCCGCCGCGGGTCGTGCCGTGATGTGAGGCGTTCCTTGTTCCGCATGATCGGCACGCCGGTGTGGAGCACGTGCCGCAGCAGCCTCTCGACGCGTTCGGCGTCCTCGGCGACGGCCACGTCCCCCAGCCGGCTGCCAGGCAGCAACTGGGGGCCGAAGGCGCCGTCGGGCGTCGCGCCGGTCTGGACGACGGCCAGGTCGGCGTCGTGGAGGGCGATGCGGATACCGCGGTTGCCGGAGACGGCGTCGAAGAGCGCGACCTCCTGCTCACGGCCGGTCACCTGCCGCGCCGAGGCCGCCAGGATCAGCGAACCGCCGGGGCCGTCCATCGGGGTGGCGCGGAAGACGGTGTCGACCGTTCCCCCCGGCCGGTGCCGCAGCGGCACCCTCCCGGACGCCGGGATCACGGCCTGCTCGGCGCTGGGGGCCGCGCCCGGGCCGCCGTTGCTTCCGGCCAGCAGCTCGGTCACATGGCGTCCGCAGATCTCACCGGCGGTGAAACCCGTGAGCATCTGCGCGGTAGCGGTCCACCGCAGTACGGTGCCCCGGCTGTCGACCACGACGGCGGCCAGGCCCTCGTCACCGATCGGCAGGGCGCCGTCGCCAAGGCTGGACACGGTCATCGCGCCTCCAGGCTGAGACCCTCCTCACCTTTCACCGTACGGGCTATCACGATGTGACGCTTCTGCTGTGCGCCGCCCGGCCGGCGACGGCCGGGCGGCGCAAGGGGCATGGGGTGGTGCGGGGTGGCGCGACGGCGCGCGGAGGGCGCCCGTCGGCGGACGAAAGCCCAGGCGGCCCGCCTCGCCCGCCTCCATGGGCGGGACCGCTGACGGCCGCCGGGGTCAGCCGGCCAGGTGGCCCTGGAGATACGTCCACGCCGCCGTGGTGTCCTCGCCCGCCTCGTGCGGGCCGCGCAGTTCGGCCACATAGACCGCGATGTCGGCGAGGTCCCACCACAGGCGGTACAGCGCCAGCGCCGTGGGGGAGACGGGGTGGCCGGTTTCGCGGGTGTAGCGGGCGAGCAACTCCGCGTCGCCGTCGAGCATCCACAGGTCCCGCTCCGGCGGGGCCAGCCGGACGGTGTCCCAGTCGATGAGGCACAGGCCCGTCGCGCCGCGGATCACGTTGCCGGGATGCGGTTCGCCATGGGTGACGACCCAGGTGCCGGAGGCCTCCCGCACCTCTTCGGCCAGCCGGTCGAACGCGCCGAGCATCGTGCGCAGTAGGTCGGTTCGGCGGGTCAGCAGCGCCCTCGCGGGTTCCGCGAAGGGGCCACCGGACCAGGGCCGGCCGACGTCCAGCAGGGCGGCCTCGAGGTCGTTCCTGCCGGGCAGGACCAGATCCCCCCGCGGCGCCTTCGCGACGGCCGCCCCGTGCAGCCGGACCAGCAGGTCCAGCACGGCGGGCACGTCCTCGCGGCGATGCCGGCCGAAGTCCCCGGCCACGCCGTCCACGAGCGGGAACACGGCGACGGTGTGCCGCTCGCCCAGGAGCCGGACGGTCGCCCCGGTCCGGTCGGGGACGGGCGCCACCACGAACTCCAGGCCGGCGTCCCGGCGCAGCGCCAGCGCGGTGTCGAGGGCCGCAGTGAGCCGTGCCAGGGCGGCCGGGCGCTCGCCGCTCAACACGTCCACGGTGACGAAGAGTTGGCGCGTCGAGCCGCCCCGGCCCGGGTCCGCGACCTCGGCGGTCCAGTGGTGGCTGCCGAAGCCCACCGGCCGGTACGCGACCGCCCGCGCGGTGAGCCCCCATCCGTCCGCCAGCGCGGCGACGAGGTCGTCGTCGCGGACACCCGGGGGTCTGTCCTTCATGGCCGGTGAGTATCCCCGAACCCCCTCGCGCACGGCCAGGCGATAACCGGTGTGCGGCCGAGTCCGGCGAAACGCCCGGCCCGGGCACGCCGCGATTCGGTCACACGGGGAGGGGATGCCAGGATGGGGGTCATGGACAACGTGTACTTCGACATCACCATCGACGGCGCGCCGGCCGGACGGATCGTCTTCCGGCTCTTCGACGACGTCGTTCCCAAGACCGCTCAGAACTTCCGTGAGCTGGCGACCGGCCAGCACGGCTTCGGCTACGCCGGCTCGGCCTTCCACCGTGTCATCCCCCAGTTCATGCTGCAGGGCGGTGACTTCACCCGTGGCGACGGCACGGGCGGCAAGAGCATCTACGGCGAGAAGTTCGCGGACGAGAACTTCCAGCTCAGGCACGACCGCCCGTTCCTGCTGTCCATGGCCAACGCCGGCAAGAACACCAACGGCTCGCAGTTCTTCGTCACCACCGTGGCGACGCCGTGGCTCGACGGCAAGCACGTCGTCTTCGGCGAGGTCGTCGAGGGCCAGGACCTGGTCAGCCTCATCGAGAGCAAGGGCTCGCAGAGCGGACGCACCAGCTCCAAGGTCGTCATCGCCGAGTCGGGCACCGTCGCGGCCTGACCCGCTGCCGGACACGCCGGCCGCTCCCACCGCGCACCGCGGCGGGAACGGCCGGCGTGTCCGCGTCCGGGGCCGTCACCGGAACGGGCATCCCGGGTTCGGCGCGTCCTCCGACAAGGGGCTGCCCGCGGGGTCGACGTAGAGCACGTCCAGCACCACCGGGGTCGTCCCGAGGTTGCGCCCGATGTGCACACGTCCGGGCCCGCTCGGCTCGACGAACGCCGTTCCCGCCGCGTACGTCCCGTCGGTGGCGCAGGTGTGGTCGCTGTGCGTGAGCGTGCCCTGGCGGACGTACGCGTACAGCGTTCCGTCGTGGTAGTGCCAGCCGGTGCTGCCGCCCGGCTGGAGCGTGATCTCCCGCAGGATGTAGTCCTTGCCGCCCACGGTCTGCTGGGCGAGGACGACCGCGCTCACCCCCGAGGCCGGAGTGGCGTGCGCCGTCGCCGGCATCGCCACCACCGCCAGCACTCCCGCCGCCACCGCGCAACCCGACCGCCATGACCTGCGCACGTCGTGACTCCTCCCGGTACCCGGCCGGCGACACGGCGTCGCCGCCCGCGCAGGATCCTAGATCCTCTCCCGGGCCCGCCGCGGTTCTTTCCGGCGGTCCGGACGGGCGAGCCGCCCCCCGGCGGCCGGCGCCGGCATCCGGCGGGACATCGTGATGGACAGACCGGCGCCCGGGCCGCACGATGACGCCATGCCCGCAACCGTCCCCGCCTTCCTCGCGGTCCTCCCCGCCTTCCTCGGCGCCTGCGTGCTGATCGCCGCGTCGCCCGGTCCCAGCACCATGCTGATCATCCGTCAGTCGCTGCGCAGCCGCCGCGCGGGCTTCCTCACCGTGCTCGGCAACGAGACCGGGGTCTTCCTGTGGGGCATCGTCGCCGCCTGCGGGCTCACCGCGCTGCTCGCCGCGTCCCAGGCCGCCTACGACGCGATGCGGATCGTCGGCGCGGTCGTCCTCGTCGGCTTCGGCGTCCAGACGCTCCGGGCCGCGCGGGCGGCCCGCCACTCCGACGGCGACGCGGCACCCGCCGCGGAGAACGCGAACGTGAGCGCGAACGCCGCCGCCGGCGGCGATCCGCTCCCGGAGGCCGCCCGGTCGAGGCCTCCGGAGCGGCGCGCCGGTTTCCGGGCCTACCGCTCGGGGCTGCTGCTGAACCTGGCGAACCCGAAGGCCGCCGTCTTCGCGCTGTCCTTCCTGCCGCAGTTCGTGCCCGCAGGGGACCCCGAACTGCCGGCGATGATCGCCCTGGCGGCCATCTGGGCGGTGTTCGAGGTCGGCTACTACGGGCTCTACGTCTGGTTCGTGGGGCGGATGCGTTCCCTGATCTCCCGGGCCGGGGTCCGCCGCCGGCTGGAGCAGATCTCCGGGGGAGTGCTGGTGCTGCTGGGCCTGCGGCTGGCCGTGGAGGGCTGAAAGCACGGAGGTATGGCCGCGCCGTTGGGGCGGAATGTTCTGATCATCCGGTTTACGCTCGGCTGGTGGCGAGCGACGATCCCCCCGAGGACGAGCCCTGGCACCGCCGTCCCCGGACGGGGCGGCAGCCGCGGCCGCGCGCCTTCTGGGCGCCGCTGGTGCTGGCCGGGGTGATCTGCGGGCTGGCGCTCATGACGCCGAAGGACTTCGCGGTCAGCCGCCTGCTGCCCGCCGCGCCCGCGCTGGCCGCATCGATGTGGTCGGTGGCCGCGACCGTCGCCCTGGGCCTGCTCGCTCTCGCCGTCGTGCTGATCATCGAGATCGTCTACAACCCCGACGCCACCTCGTTCACCGCGGCCGCCATCCTCGCCGTCACCGCCGCGGCCGCCTACGCCGGCCATGTGCGCCTGCAGCGGGAACGCACGCTGAGCCAGGTGCGGTCGGTCGCCATGGCCGCGCAGTCCGTGGTGCTCCGCCCGATGCCGCACCGCCTGCGTGACCTCGGCATCGAGACGCTGTACCTGGCGGCCGCAGAAGAGGCCAGGGTCGGCGGCGACTTCTACGAGGCTCTCGACACACCCCACGGGGTGCGGCTGCTCATGGGTGACGTCCGGGGCAAGGGCCTGTCAGCCGTGGGAACGGCCGGCGCCATCACCAACGCCTTCCGCGATGCGGCCTTCGAGGAGCCCGACCTCGTCGCGATCGCGCGCCGGCTGGACCGCTGCATGACCCGCTACAGCCAGACCCGCAACGACCCCACCGCGTCCGCGGAACGTTTCGCCACCGCCGTGTTCGCCCAGATCCCCCCGGGGAGCCGCAGCCTCGACCTGCTGAACTGCGGTCACCCGCCGCCCCTGCTGCTGCACGACGGCGGCGTCCGCGTCCTGGATCCGACCGACGCCTCCCCGCCGATCACCATGGCCGCGCTGATCGGCGACGCGTACACCGTCGACACGCTGCCGCTGGCCGCCGGTGACCGGCTGCTGCTGTACACCGACGGTGTCACCGAGACCCGCGACCGGGCGGGCGTGTTCTTCCCGCTCGCCGAGTGGGCCGGCACCCAGGACGCCGCGTCGCCCCGCGCCCTCCTGGACGCCCTCCACCACCGGCTCGTCCGCTACAGCCGCGGTGCGCTGGACGACGACATCGCCGCGATGGTGATCCGCGTGGACGGGCCCGCGACGGCCGTCTGAAGCCCTCCGGCGCCCGCCGCCTGATGCGTGTGTGCCGACTTTGGTTGTACGGGACGGATGTGATCTGGAACACGGTGTAGTTTGCATCGAGATTTCACGGGCAGCGGCGGCTGGACAGTGAGCGATCCGCCCGCGGGGGATGCGGGTCGCTCTTCGCGCGACCCGTGAGGTGTATGTGTCAAGGCTGCAGGTCGAGCATCTGTACAAGGTGTTCGGGCCACGACCGGAGGAAGCGGTGCAACGGCTCAGGGCCGGCGCCGGAAAGACGGAACTGCGCGAGAGCGGTGACACCGCGGCGGTGATCGACGCGTCGTTCGAGGTGGCTGAAGGCGAGATCTTCGTCGTCATGGGCTTGTCCGGCTCGGGCAAGTCCACGCTGCTGCGCACCCTGAACGGGCTGCTTCCCCCGACCGCGGGCAGCGTGCACTACGAGGGACGCGACCTCACGGCACTGGACGCCGCCGAGCTCCGCCACGTGCGGGCCCACGGCATCAGCATGGTCTTCCAGCACTTCGCGCTCTTCCCGCACCGGACCGTGGTCGACAACGCCGCCTACGGCCTCGAGGTGCAGGGCGTGCCGCGCCCGGAGCGCCAGGAACGGGCCGAGGAGGCCCTGCGGCTGACCGGTCTGGAGGGCTGGGAGCAGTCCTGGCCCGACGAGCTGTCCGGCGGCATGCAGCAGCGCGTCGGACTCGCCCGCGCCCTGGCCACCGACGCCGACGTGCTGCTCATGGACGAGGCGTTCAGCGCGCTCGACCCGCTGATCCGGCGCGAGATGCAGGAACAGCTCCTGGAACTGCAGCGGACGCTGCGCAAGACCATCGTCTTCATCACCCACGACCCGCACGAGGCCGTCCGCATCGGCGACCGCATCGCCGTCATGCGCGACGGCCGCATCGTGCAGAACGGCAGCGTCGAGGACCTGCTGCTGCGGCCCGCCGACGACTACGTCGCCTCGTTCATGGCCGACGTCGACCGCGGCGCCGCCTTCGCGGACCGGCGTCCCGCCGCGGGGGTGAAGGCGCATGCCTAGGATTCCCCTCGGAGACTGGGCCGACAACGTCGTCTCCTTCCTGCGCGACCACTTCAGCGGCCTCTTCGACGTCGTCTCGAGCATCGTGTCGGGGATGTACGACGGCGTGGACGCCGTGCTCACCGGCCCGCAGCCGCTGCTGCTCGCCGGGATCCTCGCCGTGCTCGCGCTGTGGCTGCGCGGGCCGCTGGCGGCCGTACTGGCCTTCGCCGGCTTCGCGCTCATCGACTCGGTGCAGCAGTGGCACCAGGCCATGGACACCCTGTCCCTGGTGCTGGTCGCCACCGTCGTGACGCTGGTGGTCGCGCTGCCGCTGGGCGTCTGGGCGGCGCGCAACCGCACGGTGAGCTCCGTGCTGCGCCCGGCCCTGGACCTCATGCAGACCATGCCGGCGTTCGTCTACCTGATCCCCGGCATCTTCTTCTTCGGCGTCGGCGTCGTGCCCGGCATCATCGCGTGCATCGTCTTCGCACTGGCGCCCGGCGTCCGTATGACGGAGCTGGGCATCCGCCAGGTCGACGCCGAACTGGTCGAGGCGGCCGAGGCGTTCGGCACACCGCCGGCCAGGACGCTGCTGCGGGTGCAGCTCCCGCTGGCCCTGCCGACCATCATGGCGGGCGTCAACCAGGTCATCATGCTGGGCCTGTCGATGGTGGTCGTCGCCGGCATGGTCGGCAGCGGCGGCCTCGGCCAGTCGGTGTTCACCGCCATCAGCCAGGTCGACATCGGCCTCGGCTTCGAGGGCGGCGTGTCCGTGGTCATCCTCGCGATGTACCTGGACCGGATGACCGGTGCGCTGGGCGGCCGGGTCACCGCCGTCGGCCGCCGGGCCGCCGCCGCGCTGCCGCAGCGCGCCGGCCGGCGGGTCCTCGCCTACCGGCCGCAGGCGTCCCTCGCCGTGGTCGGCGTGGTCGCCCTGGCCCTGGTGGCCGGCGGCATGAACGTCTTCGCGGGCAGCGGCACCAACGAGGCGACCGTCCCCGCCAAGGACGACGTGGGCAAGGGCCGCTCCATCGACATGGGCTACATCCCGTGGGACGAGGGCGTCGCCACCACCTTCCTGTGGCAGGAGATCCTCAAGGAGCGCGGCTTCGACCCGAAGGTCACGCAGTACGACGTCGGCGCCCTCTACACCGGCATGTCCACCGGGAAGATCGACTTCGAGACCGACTCCTGGCTGCCGACCACGCACGCCTCGTACTGGGCGAAGTACCGCGACAGCCTGGAGGACCTCGGTTCCTGGTACGGCCCGACGTCCCTGGAGCTGACCGTCCCGTCGTACGTCAAGGACGTCAACTCGCTGGCCGACCTCAAGGGCAAGAGCGGCGAGTTCAAGGGCCGCATCATCGGCATCGAGCCCGGCGCGGGCGAGATGAAGCTGCTCAACGACACGGTGCTGGCCAAGTACGGACTCAAGGGCCAGTACCAGGTCGTGGCCGGCTCGACCGCGGGAATGCTGGCCCAGCTCGACCGCTCCATCAAGGCGAAGGAGCCGGTCGTGGTGACGCTGTGGTCGCCGCACTGGGCGTACGACACCCACAGCCTGAAGAAGCTGAAGGACCCGCTGAACGCCTGGGGCAGCGGCGACGGTGTGCACACCCTCGCGCACAAGGGCTTCAGCGCCAAGGAGCCCAAGGTCGCGGCCTGGCTCAAGGGCTTCCACCTCACGGACAAGCAGCTGACCTCGCTCGAGGCCGCCGTGCACAAGGCCGGACAGGGCCACGAACAGGACGGTGTGCACGCCTGGTTGAAGCAGAACCCGGGGATCGTCGACAAGCTGGCGCCGGTCGGCTCCTGACCCGGACCGCGCGCGGCCGGCCGCACCCGGCCTGTCACGCTCCACGGCCCCGCCCGTCCCGCCGCACCCGGCGGGCACGGGCGGGGCCGTTGCGCTGCCTCCCCAGGCCCAAGATGGAACCTCAGGTAAAGGGTGAGGGTGAAGCTGAACCGCACGGTGAGGGTGGGTGCGCGGCGGAGGTGTGGGGAGGGCCGGACGCGGGGTGATCCGGCCGAGCGGGACGGCTGCGCGGACCGGACGTGGAGTGGCGGGGTCGCCCGAACGGCTGCACAGTGGCAGGGAAGGCCGGTTCGTTCCACGCCCCCGGCCAGCAGGCCGGTTCGGCGCCGCGGCGCCGGTTCCCGAGCCGCCGTGCGGCCCCAGAGCCCGGCGGTTCACCGCCCGTACCACCCTCCAGCGAAGGGGACCTTCCCCATGGCAGCCACGGACACGTTCTCGTCGAATTCGTCCACGTCCTCGGACTCCTCCAACACCAACCGGCACAAGGGCGGCGTCAACGGAAAAGTCGTCATCGCCGACAGTGTCGTCGCCACCATCGCCGGCATCGCGACCCGCGAGGTGGAGGGCGTCTATGCCATGGGCGGCGGTACCACCCGCGCGATGGGGGCCGTCCGCGACCGGGTCGCGCGTTCCGCCGACCACACCCGCGGGGTGTCGGTCGAGGTCGGTGAGAAGCAGGCCGCGATCGACCTGGACATCGTCGTCCTCTACGGCACCGAGATAGCGGACGCGGCGGCCGGGATCCGCTCTCACGTGGCCAGTACCGTCGAGCGGATGACCGGCCTCGAGGTCGTCGAGGTCAACGTCAACGTCCGCGACGTGCACGTCCCCGGTGAGGAGACCGACGAGGAGGAGGAAGTCCGGGTCCGCTGACCCGCGGCTTCCCTCCGGGGCCCGCCCCTCCGGGCAAGCCCCGACGTCCTACCGCGTTCCCGGCGGCCGGCGGCTCAGCGCGCGGAGTGCCCGAGCGGGTCGATGTGCTCCGCCGTCGCGCCGTCGGCCGTGGTGGACTCGCTCAGTTCGCGCCAGCGCTCGTCCTCGGCCAGCAGGTCACGCCCGGCCGCGGTCGCGTAGGCGTACGCGTCCGGGCCGACCAGCAGCCGCACCGGCGGTTCGTCGAGCGCCACGACGTCCAGCACCAGCCGGGCGACCTTGACCGGATCGCTGGCCGAGGTGCTTCCCGAACCGTGCATGGCCGCCATGGCGCCGACGGTCGGGGCGTACTCCGGCCGCACGGGGTCGACCCGCATCGACGAACCCGCCCAGTCCGTCGACATGCCTCCGGGCTCCAGCACGGTGACCTTGACACCCAGCGGCGCCACCTCCTTGGCCAGCACCGAGGAGAAGCCGCCGACGGCCCACTTGGCCGCCTGGTAGGCCGACAGCCCCGGCGTGGACATCCGGCCGCCGACCGAGGACACCTGGACGATGTGGCCCGACCGCTGCTCGCGGAACAGCGGGAGGGCGGCCTGCGTCAGCCGCACGACCCCGAAGAGATTGGTGTCCACCTGGGCGCTGAAGTCGTCGAAGGGGACGTCCTCGACCGAGGACACGTTGGCGTACCCGGCGTTGTTGACGAGCACGTCGAGTCGGCCGAACCGGTCGACGGCAGTGCGCACGGCGACCTGCACCTGGTCCGCGTCGGTGACGTCGAGCGGGACGACCGCGATGCGTTCCCCGTGCTCCGCCACGAGGTCGGCCAGGGCGGACGGCGACCGCACACCGGCGACCACTCGGTGGCCGGCCTGGGCCGCGGCGCGGACGATCTCGCGTCCGAGGCCGCGGGAGGCCCCGCTGACGAGAAAGACGTACGACATGTGAGGACTCCTGTCCGCTCAGCCCACTAACTGGTTGGTTAGCTTCTTTCTTCCATGGGACACCTGAAACGGTCCGCTGTCAACTATCCGGTTAGTTGCTACAGTGGCTGTCATGAACAGGGACGCGGAGGCGACGCGCCGACGGCTGCTGCGGGCGGCGACGGAGGAGTTCGCCGCCTACGGCATCGCGGGGGCCCGCGTGGACCGCATCGCGGCCGCGGCCGCGAGCAACAAGGCGCAGATCTACCACTACTTCGGCAGCAAGGACGGTCTCTTCGACGCCGTCTTCGACCTCATGTGCCGTGAGACGCTCGACGCCGTCCCCATCGACCCGGCGAAACTGCCCGAGTACGCCGGCCGCCTCTTCGACTCCTACCAGGCCCGCCCCTGGGTGCAGCGGCTCGCCGCCTGGTACCGGCTGGAGCGCGCCGGAAGCGGCACGCTGCTGCCCATCGTCCTGGAGAGCAACGCCGCGAAGATCGACGCGGTCGCCGCAGCGCAGCGCCAGGGCCTGCTGCCGACCCGGTTCACCGCACCCGAGCTGCTGGGCCTGGTCCTGCACCTCTCCGGCTTCTGGAGCTCGCACACCCCCGAACTCGACGCCCGCCTCGCCGACGACACGGCCGACCGCCGGCGGCAGGTCGTCGTCGAGGCGGTCGCCGCCCTGGTCGCCTCACCGTGACGCCGAACGCCGGCCCGCGCACGGACCCCGGTACGGTGACGGGAATGCGCCTGCCCACCACCGACGAGATCCGCGCGCTCCACCAGCGCCACGCCCCGTCCCCCGAACTCTTCGACAGCGTCTACACGCACTGCGAGATCGTCGCGAAGATCGCGGACCAGCTCGCCGAGACCACGGGTACCGCCGCCGACCGCGACCTGGTCCGGGCCGGCTGCCTGCTCCACGACATCGGCGTCTACCGCCTCTACGACGCCTCCGGCCGCAGGAGCGACGAGAGCTACCTGCTCCACGGGCTGCTCGGCCACGAGATCCTGCGCGGCGCGGGATTCCCCGAGGAACTGTGCCGGTTCTGCTCCTGCCACACCGGCGTCGGACTCACCCGCCAGGACATCGTGGTGCAGCAACTGCCGCTCCCCGAGGGGGACTACGTCGCCGTGACGACGGAGGAGCAGTTGGTCATGTACGCCGACAAGTTCCACAGCAAGACCAGTCCGCCCCGGTTTGTCAACGCCGACAGCTACGCCGAGCACGTCCGCCGGTTCGGCGAGGACAAGGTGGAGGATTTCGCGCGGCTCCGCGCGAAGTTCGGCGAGCCCGAACTCGACGGCCTGGCACGCTCCTACGGCCACGCGGTGCAGGAGGGGCGGAATTCGCTCGCCCCCGCCGAGAGGGCTCGCTACCGTGCGCCGGGTGATGACCGCTGAGGACGTGCTGTCCGTCGTCGCCGTGGCGCGGCAGGCCGGCGCAGACATCTGGATCGGGGGCGGGTGGGGAATCGACGCCCTGCTCGGCGAGCAGACCCGCCCGCACCGCGACGTGGACCTGATGCACCGTCAGGAGCAGGAATCCGCGCTGGTCGCCGCGCTGGCCGCCGCCGGTTTCACCGAGACGCTCGACTGGCGCCCGGTCCGCTTCGTGGTCAGTCACCCCGACGGCCGCGAGATCGATCTGCACCCGCTCGTCTTCGCCGACGACGGATCCGCCCTCCAGGCCTCGCTCGACCCCGGCGTGCCGTTCGCCTATCCCGCCTCGTGCTTCGTCACCGGCACGATCGGCGGAACCACCGTGCCGTGCCTGTCGGCCGAACAGCAGGTGTTCTTCCACCAGGGATACGACCCGTCCGACCGCGACCTGCACGACATGGCGCGGCTGCGTGAGCGGTTCGGCATCGCCACGCATTTCTGACAGCGGCGTGGCGCGGCCGTGGGCGTGCCCCTGCCGGGCTGGTCGTCATGGCCGGCCGCCGGCGTCCGGCGGGCCCGCCGCCGGCAGCGCCGGCGCGCGCCGGACGGCCGGGCTCAGCGAGGCGGCGACCGCGCAGCCCAGCATGACCGCCGCCAGCACGAGCACCGACGAGCGCGCGCCCGCGACCGTCAGCAGCCACCCCGCGCCCAGCGACGCCGGCGGCATGACACCCATGCAAAGAAGTCCTCTCAAGAGGTCCGGCCCGGTCGGTTCGCGCGGCGGGGTTCAGCGGCTTGATGCGGTGGGTTCAGAGGTGTGAGAGGTGGTCGATCGCGCCGAACTCCGTCATCCGCATGAGGGAACCGTCGCTGTCCCAGCGGGAGACGGAGGCGTTGGGGATCGGCAGGAGCCCGGGCACCGGCGCGCCGATGCCCGCCAGGATCTGACGCACCGCCAGGACCACCGCGTCATGGGCGACGATCAGCAGGTGCTCACCGGGCGCGTTGACGGACACCTCGTTGAGGAAGTCCCGCACCCGCAGCAGGACGTCGGCCATCGACTCGCCCCCGGGCGGCCGGTAGAACCATTCACCCACCCGCTCGCGGCGTTCCGCCTCCTCGGGCGCGTGAGCCCGCATCGCCGGTGGCGTCATCAGTTCCAGCACGCCCATCTCCCGGTCGCGCAGCCGCTCGTCCAGCAACGCCTCGGCGGGGACCACGCCGAGCTTCCCGGCCGCCCCGGCCATCACCTCCCAGGTCTGCACCGCCCGCATGTAGGGGGAGCACACCACCACGGTCGGCCGGTCCACGCCGTAGAGGTCGCCCAGCCACTGCCCGGCCGCCCGCGCCTGGGCCACGCCCAGCGGAGAGAGCGGCACCACGGCGTCGCACGGCTCGGGCACCGCCTCCGCGGTGTCCCCGGTCCGGACGGCCCGCGCGAACACGACGTTCGCGCTGCTCTGCCCGTGCCGGACGGCGGTGACCCGCCGCAGCGAGCAGCGAAAGCCCAGGGGTTCCGTCACGATGACACCTTCCTGAGGGGCGGCACGGCTCTAGGATCCCGGCCATGACGCCTTCGGACTGCTACGCGTGCCGCCACGAAGCACTGTTCGACGACCTTCCCCCGCGCGAGCGGGTGGCCCACGACGGGCTGTGGCGCGTGGCCCACGACTTCAACACCGCGCTTCCCGGCTGGCTGGTGCTGCTGCCACGCCGCCATGTGACAGCGGTGCACGACCTGACCGACGCGGAGGCGGGCGCGCTCGGACAGTGGCAGGTCCGGCTGTCCCGGGCCCTCCTGGCCGTGACCGGCTGCGCCAAGACGTACGTCGTCCAGTTCGCGGAGGCCGAAGGCTTCGCACATGTGCACTTCCACATCGTGCCCCGCATGCACGACATGCCCCTGGAACATCGAGGAGCGCGTGTCTTCGCGCTGCTGCGCAGGCCGGAGCCGGAACGGGTGACACCCGAGCACGCGGACGAGGTGGCGCTCGCCGTGCGGGACGCCCTCGGCTGAGGCACGGTTCGCCGCTGTGGGTGCGCGGCACCCGGCTGGGGCGCGACGCGCGCGCCGCGCCAGGGCCGTCGCGCCGGCCGGGGGTCGACCGTGGCGCGGCGGGCGGGACTGTCAGGCGCCGTTGATACGCTGCGGTGAACAGGGAAGTCCGGTGCGGGAACAGAAGGATGCGGGTGTGAGCGACCGCGGAGCGCGGACCGTGGCCTCGGCCCGGAATCGCAGCCAGGGCGACGGAGTGCGGCGGTGACGCGGCGACCGTCCGAGCGGACCGGCCGCGGCCCGGCGGAGGACGCGGGCTCACGCCACGGTGGTTCGGGCGAGCTGCTGGGAGCCGTCGAGGCCCTTCTCCACGCCGTCGAGACCGGCCGCGTCCTGCCGCCGCCGGCCGAGCGCGTGCGGCTGCGCGAGGCGGCCGGGCTGACCGAAGCGGCCGTGGCCCAGGCCCTCAAGGTGCGTTCCGCCAGCGTGATCGCCTGGGAAGCCGGACGCAGTGAGCCGGCGGGGGACAAGCGCGAGGCGTACCGGCACCTGCTGGAAGGACTCGCGGCCCGTTTTCCCGCGGGCACGTCCGCCGAACCCGGTCCGGAGCGGGCGCGCGGTGCGAGCGTCGTATCGGCGCACGAACCGGTGGCCGGGCTCCGGTCCGAAGTTGATGCGGGGAGGTCGCCGGAGGCCGAGCCCGAATGGTCACCCGCGAACGGTTCGGAGCCGTCGACCGGGCGCGCAGCCGAGCCCGGCCCGGCTCGGTCGGCCGAGGACGACCAGTCGCCGTTGCCCGCCGCCCCCGTGCCGCTGTCAGGGGCCGATCCCGTGCCCGTACCCGCACCGGACGTAATGCCGCGTCCCGCCCGCGATCGGGCGGCAAGAGGCAGCGTTCGCCGCCCGGCCGCCGCAGGGTCGCCGCGGTCCTCCCGGCAGGCGCAGGCCGAGCGTGCTCCGGAGCAGCGGGCCGCCGACGACACACGGTTCGCCCACGGCCCCCTCGGCGTGCTGGCCGGCGACGGATCGCTGTACTGCGCGGGCGGTCTCGTTCTGGAGTGCCCGGCGAAGACGCTGCCCGAGCTCGTGGAATGGACGCTGGCCGAAGCCCGGTTGGGAGCGCCGCGTCTG
>NZ_JAINZZ010000062.1 GCF_019890725.1 Actinacidiphila acidipaludis | reverse complement strand
CGGCGCGGCCCGCCGGCTGCAGATCCCGGCCAAGGCGCGCGAGGTCCGCAACGTGGACCGCGTGGTGGTGCGCGACGGCGACGCGATCGGCGCGCTGCTGACCCGGCTCGGCGCCCACGACTCGGTGCTGGCCTGGGAAGAGCGCCGGATGCGCCGCGAGGTGCGGGCCACCGCCAACCGGCTCGCCAACTTCGACGACGCCAACCTGCGCAGGTCCGCGCGGGCCGCGGTGGCGGCCGGCGCCCGTGTGCAGCGCGCGCTGGAGATCCTCGGCGAGGAGGTCCCGGAGCACCTCGCGGCCGCGGGCCGGCTGCGGATGGACCACAAGCAGGCGTCGCTGGAGGAGCTGGGCTCGCTGGCCGAGCCGCCGCTGACCAAGGACGCCGTGGCCGGCCGGATCCGGCGGCTGCTGGCCATGGCGGACAAGCGGGCGTCCGATCTGGGCATGCCCGGGACCGAGGCGAACCTCACCGACGAGATGGTCGGCTGATCCTCGGCCGGTCTCCCGCAGGGACCGCCCCCTGACCGCTGTGGGGCGGCCTCCCGAGGGGCCCGAGGCGGCCGCCGGGGACGGAATCCCCAGCGTGGAGCGAACCTGCCAGAGCGGCGCGGCGCGGCCCCGTGACGCGACCGCGTCGCGGGGCGGGTAGGCTCAGCAGTGGTCGGGGACATCCCATATTTCGCAGCCGGAGAGGGACTCCGGCATCTGAGCGAGGAGATCGGTTCGTGACGATCCGGGTAGGCATCAACGGCTTTGGCCGTATCGGTCGTAACTTCTTCCGCGCCATCCTGGAACAGGGCGCCGACGTCGAGGTCGTGGCGGTCAACGACCTCGGTGACACCGCGACCACCGCGCACCTGCTGAAGTACGACACCATCCTCGGCCGTCTCAAGGCCGAGGTGACGCACACCGCCGACACCATCACCGTGGACGGCCACACCATCAAGGTGCTCGCCGAGCGCGACCCCGCCGCCATCAAGTGGGGCGAGCTGGGCGTCGACATCGTGATCGAGTCGACCGGCATCTTCACCAAGGCCGCCGACGCCGGCAAGCACCTCGCGGGCGGCGCCAAGAAGGTCATCATCTCGGCGCCCGCCAAGGACGAGGACATCACCATCGTCATGGGGGTCAACCAGGAGAAGTACGACCCCGCGAAGCACAACATCATCTCCAACGCCTCGTGCACCACCAACTGCGTGGCGCCGATGGCGAAGGTGCTGCTGGAGAACTTCGGCATCGTCAAGGGCCTGATGACCACGGTCCACGCGTACACCAACGACCAGCGCATCCTGGACTTCCCGCACAAGGACCTGCGCCGCGCGCGGGCCGCCGCGGAGAACATCATCCCGACCACCACGGGCGCCGCCAAGGCCACCGCGCTGGTCATCCCGGAGCTCAAGGGCAAGCTGGACGGCATGGCCATGCGCGTCCCGGTCCCGACCGGCTCGGTCACCGACCTGGTGGTCGACCTGGAGCGCGAGGTCACCAAGGACGAGGTCAACGCCGCCTTCCAGAAGGCCGCCGAGGGCCAGCTGAAGAACCTGCTGGTGTACACCGAGGACCAGATCGTCTCCTCGGACATCGTCAACACGCCGGCGTCCTGCACCTTCGACGCCTCCCTGACCATGGTCCAGGGCAAGACCGTCAAGGTCATCGGCTGGTACGACAACGAGTGGGGCTACTCCAACCGCCTCGTGGACCTCGCGGTCTTCGTCGGCGGCCAGCTCTGACCGCGCGCCCGCAGCGCACCGTGATGTGACGGACAGGGCCCGGAGGGGTGCGAGCACGCACCCCCCGGGCCCTGTCCGCATGCCGACATCCCGTTCAGACCTCAGGAGACCCCTTCATGAAGACGATCGACGACCTCCTCGCCGAGGGGCAGGTGTCCGGCAAGCGGGTGTTCGTCCGCTCCGACCTGAACGTCCCTCTCTCCGACGGCACGATCACCGACGACGGCCGCATCCGCGCCGCCGCCCCGACCATCTCCCGACTCGCCGAGGCCGGGGCCAAGGTGATCGTCGCCTCGCACCTGGGCCGCCCCAATGGCGCGCCCGACCCGCAGTTCTCGCTCGCCCCGGTCGCCGCGCGGCTCGGTGAACTGCTCGGCCGCGACGTCGCGTTCGCCGCAGACACCGTCGGCGACAGCGCCACCGCCACGGTGGCGGGCCTGGCCGACGGCCAGGTCGCCCTGCTGGAGAACCTGCGCTTCAACGCGGGCGAGACCGCCAAGGACGACGCGGAGCGCGGCGCGTTCGCCGACCAGCTGGCCGCGCTCGCCGACCTGTACGTCGGCGACGGCTTCGGCGCGGTGCACCGCAAGCACGCCTCCGTCTACGACCTCCCG
This sequence comes from Actinacidiphila acidipaludis, assembly GCF_019890725.1. GTDB lineage: Bacteria > Actinomycetota > Actinomycetes > Streptomycetales > Streptomycetaceae > Actinacidiphila > Actinacidiphila acidipaludis. Next base: position 45,514 of record NZ_JAINZZ010000062.1, on the reverse strand, counting down.
GCGCGGCTGCCGCACGCCGCGGGCGGCCTGATCGCCACCGAGGTCGGCGTGCTGAAGAAGCTCACCGAGGACGTCTCGCGTCCCTACGCGGTCGTGCTCGGCGGCTCCAAGGTGTCCGACAAGCTCGGCGTGATCGACCACCTGCTGGAGAAGGCCGACCGCATCCTGGTCGGCGGCGGCATGGTCTTCACCTTCCTCAAGGCCCAGGGCCACGAGGTGGGCAGGAGCCTGCTGCAGGAGGACCAGCTCCCGGCCGTCCGGGAGTACCTGGAGCGCGCCGAGGCCAAGGGCGTGGAGTTCGTGCTGCCGGTCGACGTGGTCGGCGCCACCGAGTTCCCCGACCTGAAGACCAAGGCGCCGTCCTCGCCGGCCACCGCGCCGGTCGACGCCATCCCGGCCGACATGATCGGCCTGGACATCGGCCCGGAGTCGCGGAAGCTGTTCGCCGCGAAGCTGGCCGACACCGCCACCGTGTTCTGGAACGGCCCGATGGGCGTGTTCGAGCACCCCGACTACGCCGACGGCACCCGCGCCGTCGCCCAGGCGCTGATCGATGCCCCGGCCTTCACCGTGGTCGGCGGCGGCGACTCGGCCGCCGCGGTCCGCATCCTGGGCTTCGACGAGAACGCCTTCGGCCACATCTCGACCGGTGGCGGAGCCAGTCTGGAATACCTGGAAGGCAAGACCCTGCCGGGGCTCGCCGCGCTGGAGGGCTGAAACACCATGACCGAACAGAACACCCGCACGCCGCTGATGGCGGGCAACTGGAAGATGAACCTCAACCACCTCGAGGCCATCGCGCACGTCCAGAAGCTCGCCTTCGGGCTGAACGACAAGGACTTCGACGCGGTCGAGGTCGCGGTGCTGACGCCGTTCACCGACCTGCGGTCGGTGCAGACCCTGGTCGACGGCGACAAGCTGAGGATCAAGTACGGCGCCCAGGACATCTCGGCCCACGACTCCGGCGCCTACACCGGCGAGATCTCCGGGCCGATGCTGTCGAAGCTGAAGTGCTCCTACGTGGCCGTCGGCCACTCCGAGCGGCGCCAGTACCACCACGAGACCGACGAGCAGGTGAACGCCAAGGTCAAGGCCGCCTTCAAGCACGGCCTGACCCCGATCATGTGCGTCGGTGAGGAGCTGGCGGTCCGCGAGGCGGGCGACCACGTGCCGCACACGCTCGCGCAGGTCGAGGGCGGCCTCAAGGGTCTGCCGGCCGAGCAGGCCGCGACCGTGGTGATCGCCTACGAGCCGGTGTGGGCCATCGGCACCGGCAAGGTCTGCGGCTCGGACGACGCGCAGGAGGTCTGCGCGGCGATCCGCGGCAAGCTCGCCGAGCTGTACTCGCAGGAGGTGGCGGACCAGGTTCGCATCCAGTACGGCGGCTCGGTGAAGGCCGGCAACGTGGCCGAGATCATGGCCAGGCCGGACATCGACGGTGCCCTGGTCGGCGGTGCGTCGCTGGACGCCGACGAGTTCGTGAGGATCGTCCGCTTCCGGGACCAGTGAAGTCCGGACACGTGTGAAGTACCCTGTCGGGGCCGGTGCGGTGTGCAGGTGACCGCCGCCGGCCCCGCGCCGTAGTCATTCAGTGCCGTCGTGTAGTCGAGAGAGTTGGTCCAGCCGTGGTCATCGGGTTCTCCATCGCCCTCATCATCTTCAGCCTGCTGCTCCTGCTGCTCGTGCTGATGCACAAGGGGAAGGGCGGCGGCCTGTCGGACATGTTCGGCGGTGGCATGCAGTCCTCCGTCGGCGGTTCCTCGGTGGCCGAGCGCAACCTCGACCGCATCACCGTGGTCGTCGGCCTGCTGTGGTTCGCGTGCATCGTCACGCTCGGCCTGGTGATGAAGTACCAGAAGTAACGTCCCGAAAAAGCCGTCGTTCAGGCCGAACTGACGGCTCGTCGCCAAAGCGGCGCATCCACGACTTATCATGGAAGCGCGTCTTGGGATACCGTGCCCTTTCCCGCCAGGCGCGGGGGCGAACCGGTCTCCGGCAATGGGCGACCTCGCAGCACCATCACGCAGGGAGTTACGACCGTGGCAAGTGGCAACGCGATCCGTGGCAGTCGGGTCGGAGCGGGGCCGATGGGAGAGGCGGAGCGCGGCGAGTCCGCGCCCAGGCTGCGCATCTCCTTCTGGTGCTCCAACGGGCACGAGACCCAGCCGAGCTTCGCCAGCGACGCGCAGATCCCGGAGACCTGGGACTGCCCCCGCTGCGGCTTCCCGGCCGGGCAGGACGAGGAGAACCCGCCGGCGCCGCCGCGGACCGAGCCCTACAAGACGCACCTGGCCTACGTCCGGGAGCGCCGCTCGGCCGCCGACGGCGAGGCGATCCTCGCCGAGGCCCTCGCGAAGCTCCGCGGCGAGATCTGACGGAAGCGCCCCCGGTCCGGGGTCAGGCTCAGCCCGCTGAGCCGGCCCGGCGGCCGGGGGCTCTTTTCGTGCTGTGCCCCTGGGCGATGTGGGACGTCAACGCGATCGACGCGGTGGCCCGTTCGTAGGTGAGCTGGGCCACCCGCGCGTACAGGCAGTCCACGATCAGCAGGACGGAGTGGCGGGTGCCGAAGTTGCCCTGCCGAAAGCTGGTCTCGCCGGAGAACGACGTCAGACGGACGTCCGCGGCCTGCGCGACGGGCGAGCGCGGATCGCCGGTGACGGCGACCGTGGTGGCGCCGCGCTCCGCGGCCATCCGCAGCGGCTCCAGGACCTCCCGGGTGGCACCCGAGTGCGAGACGGCCACCACGGCGTCCGAGGGCGTCAGAAGGGCCGCTGAGGTCTCCGCCGCGTGCACCTCGGTCCAGGCGTGGGCCTGGCAGCCGATCCCGAACAGCCGGGCCTGCGTCTCGTGCGCCACGATGCCAGAGCCTCCGACGCCGTAGACGTCGATCCTGCGGGCCCTGGCGAGGGCCTGCGCGGCCCGTTCCAGCGCCTCGCGGTCCAGCAGGTCGGCGGTGTGCCGCAGCGCCTGCAGATCGGCCTCCGCGACCACCGCGATGACCTGCTCCAGGTCGTCGTCCGGGCCGATCCGCGGCCCCAGCGCGGCGCCGCGCGCCTCGGCCTCGGCCCGGCCCTGCTCCTGCGCCAGCTCGATCAGCAGCTGCTGGTAGGACTCCAGGCCCAGCGCCCGGCAGAAACGCGTCACCGTGGCCTGCGAGGTGCCGGTCCTGCGGCCCAGTTCCGCCGCCGAGCCGTGGGTGGCCGCCACCGGGTCGGCCAGCACGAGCTCGCCGACCTTGCGCAGGGAACCGGACATCCGCGGAAGTTCGGAGCGGATCAGAGCGGTGATCATGACACGCGTCCCGTCGGGTCTTGTGCAGGAGTGAATCCATCAACCACCATGCGGGTTGATGAGTGAAATCTACAGCCAGCCGCTGGTGATCGGTATCGACGCGGGCGGCACCCGCAGCCGCGCGTGCCTGGCCCTCGCCGAACCGGCTCCCGAGCCCGGCGGCGGCCCCGCAACCGGCTCCGGCGCCGCCTCCGGCTCCGGGGCCGCCCCCGTCGATCCCGCCGCCGCCGTGCTGAGCCGCGGCAGCGGCGGCCCCGGCAACGCCCTGAGCGTCGGCCGCGCCGACCTGACCCGGCACCTGACCGACGCGATCGCCCAGGCCGTGCCGCCCGCCGCCCGGGGGCGGGTGGTCGCCGCGTTCGGCGGCTTCGCGGGCGCGGCCGAGGGCCTGGGCAGCGAGCGCGGGCAGGGGCTCGCCCTGTCCTGCCTGGCGGACGCGCTGACCGCCAACGGGATCTCCGGCGCGGCCGTCGGGGTCGGCGGCGACACGGAGGTGGCGCTGGCCGCCGCCCCCGGTGCGCCCGTCGACGGGCTGGTGCTCATCGCCGGCACCGGCGCGATCGCCACCCGGCTGGCCGGGCGCAAGCGGGCCGCCGTGATCGACGGCCACGGCTGGCTGCTGGGCGACGAGGGCAGCGGCTACTGGCTGGGCGGCCGCACCGTGCGGGCGGCGCTGGAGGCACTGGACGGGCGCGGGCCCTGGACCGCGCTGGTGGCCGCCGTCACCGCGCACTACCTGGGGGAGACGGCACTGCTGCCCGCGGGCCGGCTGCCGGACTTCGAGGAGCGGTGGCAGCTCAGCGAGGCCGTCGTCACGCGTGCCTACGGCCAGCCGCCCCCGCAGCTCGCCCTGCTCAGCCCCGCCGCGGTGGCGGCGGCCGACGCCGGCGACGCGGTGGCGCTGCGCCTGCTGGACGAGGCGGCGGCGCTGCTGACGGCCTCGGTGGGGGCGCTGCACCCGCTGGCGGGGGAGCCGCTGGTACTCACCGGCGGGCTGCTGGGTCCCGGGGGACCGCTGCTGTCCCGGGTCTCGGCGCGGCTGTCCGGTCTGGGGCTGCGGCTGTATCCCACGGCGGACGGCGCGCCCGGTGCCGCCGCGCTGGCCCGGACCCTGCTCTGACCCGCGCGGCGGGCTCTCCACGGTGCCTTGACGGCACTCCTTGGTTCGTTGTTTCATCGCAGTGCCGACAGTGTGGTTGGCTCAACCGAAGATCATCCCAGTTGATCACCGAAGATCACCGCTCTGCGAAGGAGCCCCGGCCATGGCCGCAGGACAGATCAGCGCCGCAGCGTTCGCCGACGAGGGCCGCGCGGCCGTGGAGCGCGCGATCGAGGCGAACAAGGACTCCGTGGCGGCCGCCGGCCGGCTCTTCGCGGACTGCGTGGCCGCCGACGGCGTGATCCACGGCTTCGGCACCGGCCACTCCCAGGCCACCGTGCTGGAGATCGTCGGCCGGGCCGGCGGCCTCATCCCCACCAACCGCATCGGCCTGTCCGACCTGGTGCTGCGCGGCGGCGAGGACCGCTCGGTGCTCGGCGACCCGCTGCTGGAGCGCTCCCCGGGCCTGGCCCGGCGGCTGTACGAGCTGGCCGACCCGCGCCCGCAGGACCTGTTCGTCATCGTGTCCAACTCGGGCGTCAACAACTCGATCGTCGACATGGCGCTGCACGTCAAGGAAGCCGGCCACCAGCTGATCGCGCTGACCTCGCTCACCCACACCCGCGCGGTGCCCGCCCTGCATCCCAGCGGCCGCCGGCTGGCCGACGTCGCCGACGCCGTGCTGGACAACTGCGCCCCGGCCGGCGACGCCATCCTCCCGCTGGAGAACGGCGGCGCGCTGTGCGGCGTGTCGACCATCACCTCCGCGCTGCTGGTGCAGATGGTCCTCGCCGAGGCCGTCGGGATCCTGCAGGCCGAGGGCAAGGAGGCGCCGGTGTACATCTCGGCGAACCTGCCCGGGGGCCACGAGCGCAACGTCGTCCTGGAGGAGCGCTACGCCGGGCGGCTGCACCGCGGAGGGTTCTGATCTCCCCTCACCTCGTCCCGCTGCGTCATCAACTAGCGTTGGTGTCGCAGCGAGGACGAGGAGAAGTGGACTGATGTCCGAAACCAACGCGCAGGCCTCCACCAGGCTCGACCAGCGTCCCGAGTGGCACGCGCTCGCCAAGCACCGCGAGGAGCTGGCCGACGTACACCTGCGGGACCTGTTCGACCGCGACCCCGACCGGGGCAGCCGCTACACCCTCCAGGTCGGCGACCTCCACCTGGACTACTCCAAGCAGCTCGTCACCGACGAGACGCTGCGGCTGCTGCGGGAACTGGCCGCCGCGACCGGGGTGTTCCCGCTCCGCGACGCGATGTTCCGCGGCGAGCGGATCAACGTCACCGAGAACCGCGCGGTGCTGCACACCGCGCTGCGCGCCCCGCAGTCCGCCACGATCGACCTCGACGGCCAGAACGTGGTGCCCGGCGTGCACGCGGTGCTCTACAAGATGACGCAGTTCGCCGACCGGATCCGCTCCGGGGAGTGGACCGGGTACACCGGCAGGCGGATCCGGAACATCGTCAACATCGGCATCGGCGGCTCCGACCTCGGCCCCGCGATGGCCTACGAGGTGCTGCGCACCCACACCGACCGCGACCTGACCGTGCGCTTCGTCTCCAACGTCGACGGCGCCGACCTGTACGAGGCGGTCCGCGACCTGGACGCGGCCGAGACGCTGTTCATCATCGCCTCCAAGACCTTCACCACCATCGAGACCATCACCAACGCCACCTCCGCCCGGCAGTGGCTGCTCGGGGAGCTCGGCGCCGGTGACGAGGCGGTGGCCAAGCACTTCGTCGCGCTGTCCACCAACGCCGAGAAGGTCTCCGACTTCGGCATCGACCCGCAGAACATGTTCGAGTTCTGGGACTGGGTCGGCGGCCGCTACTCCTTCGACTCGGCCATCGGCCTGTCGCTGATGCTGGCCATCGGCCCCAACGCGTTCCGCGAGATGCTCGCCGGCTTCCACCTGGTCGACGAGCACTTCCGGACCGCGCCGCCCGAGCAGAACGTCCCGCTGCTGCTCGGCCTGCTCGGCGTCTGGTACGGCGGCTTCCACGACGCGCAGTCGCACGCCGTGCTGCCCTACAGCCACTATCTGAGCAAGTTCACGGCCTACCTCCAGCAGCTCGACATGGAGTCCAACGGCAAGTCCGTGGACCGCGACGGCAACCCCGTCAGCTGGCAGACCGGACCGGTGGTGTGGGGCACGCCGGGCACCAACGGGCAGCACGCGTACTACCAGTTGCTGCACCAGGGCACCAAGCTCATCCCGGCCGACTTCATCGGCTTCGCCCGGCCGGTCGAGGAGCTCGGCGCGCTGGCCGGCCACCACGACCTGCTGATGGCGAACTTCTTCGCGCAGACGCAGGCGCTGGCGTTCGGCAAGACCCCGGACGAGGTCCGCGCCGAGGGGGTGCCGGAGGAGCTGGTGCCGCACAAGACGTTCCGCGGCAACCACCCGACCACGACGATCCTGGCGACCGAGCTGACGCCGTCGGTGCTGGGCCAGCTCATCGCGCTCTACGAGCACAAGGTGTTCGTGCAGGGCGCGATCTGGAACATCGACTCCTTCGACCAGTGGGGCGTCGAGCTCGGCAAGGTCCTGGCCAAGCGCGTGGAGCCCGCACTGACCGAGGGTGCCGACGTGCCCGGCCTCGACCCGAGCACCAAGGCGCTGGTGGCCAGGTACCGCGAGCTGCGCGGCCGCTGACCGCCGCCGATCGCGCGCTGACTGCCGCCGGCTGCCGCTGACTGGGGGACCCGGACGGGGCGCGCCGGACGCACACGAAGGGCGCGCCCCGAGCGGGGCGCGCCCTTCGCGCACGGTCTGCGGCCACCGTCGTGGCCGGCCGCCTACGAGGAGGCGGGCGGGTAGAGCTGCGGCGGGAGCTTGGCCGCGGCCGCCCGGTCGAGCAGCCACAGGGTGCGCGAGCGCCCGTACGCGCCGGAGGCCGGTGCCTGGAGCTCGCCCGGCGCGGACAGCGCGAGAGCGACCGCCCCCGCCTTGTCCTCGCCCGCCGCCAGCAGCCACACCTCGCGTGCCGCCCGGATCGCCGGCAGCGTCAGCGAGATCCGGGTCGGGGGCGGCTTCGGTGAGCCGTGCACGCCGACCACCGTGCGGGACCGCTCCCGCACCCCCGGGTGCTCGGGGAAGAGCGAGGCCACATGCGTGTCCGGCCCCACCCCGAGCATCAGCACGTCGAACGACGGCACCCGCACGTGGTCCTCGGCGCCTGCCGCGGCCGCCAGCTCCGCGGCATACGCCTCGGCCGCGGCGTCGGCGTCCGAACCGTGGACGCCGCCCGACGCGGGCATCGCGTGCACCCGCGACGGGGTGACCGGGACCGCGTCCAGCAGCGCCTCACGGGCCTGGGTGACGTTGCGCTCCGGGTCCCCCTCGGGGAGGAACCGCTCGTCGCCCCACCACAGGTCCAGGTGCGCCCAGTCCACGGCGTCGCGCGCCGGGGACCCGGCGAGCGCCGCCAGCAGCGCGTTGCCGTTCCGGCCGCCCGTGAGCACCACCGAGGCGGTGCCCCGGGCGGCCTGGGCGTCGACCACCTTCGTGATCAGCCGGGCCGCCGCGGCCTGCGCCATCAGCTCCTTGTCCCGGTGGACCACGACCTGGGGTGTGCTCACTTCGACGACGCCTTCCCCGCGCTCCCGGTACCGGAGGCGGCCTTCTGGGCCTGCGTCGCCGCGGTCTTTCCGGCCTGCGCCTCCTTCTGCTCCGGGCTGGCCTTCCGGGACGGCGTCGCCTTGCTCGCCCCGCGGGAGGGCTCGCCCTCGGCCGCGGCGGCCTTCCCCGACTCCGGGATGAGGTGCTTGACGCCGAACTGCACGGTCGAGCGGTAGATGTCGTCCGGGTCCAGCCGCCGCAGCTCCTCGGCGATCAGCTCGGACGTCTCCCGCCGCTTGAGCGCGACGTGCCGGTCCGGCTGGCCGGGCATGGCCAGCTCGGCCAGGGCGCCGTCCGGCCGGTCGAGGCAGATCTCGCCGTCCGCGCTGGCCAGGTGCACCGCGGTGATGCCGGGACCGCGGGAGATCTTGCGCTCCACCGGCACCCCGAGGCGGTCCGCCAGCCACAGGGCCAGCAGTTCGGTGCTCGGGTTGTACGCCTCGCCCTCGACCACGGCCGAGGAGATCGTGGAGTGCTTCTGGTCCAGGGCCGCCGCGAGCATCGAGCGCCACGGGGTGATCCGGGTCCAGGCCAGGTCGGTGTCGCCGGGCGCGTAGGTCTCGGCCCGCAGGCCCAGCGACGCGACCGGGTCCTCGGCCGACGCGGCGTCGGAGATCCGGCGCTGGCCGAGGCGGCCCAGCGGGTCCGCCGCCAGGTTCTCCGGGCCCGCCTCCGGCCACCAGACGACCACGGGGGCGTCGGGCAGCAGCAGCGGCAGCACCACGGACTCGGCGTGCTGGGCCAGTTCACCGTGGAGCCGCAGCACCACGGTCTCGCCGGTGCCGGCCTCGGAGCCGACCAGCACCTCGGCGTCGAGCCGGGCCAGCGCCCGGTCCCGCGGCGAGCGGCCGGGCCGCTTGATGACGACCAGGATCCGCGAGGGGTGCTCCTTGGAGGCCTCGGTGGCGGCCTTCAGCGCGTCGTAGGCGCTGCCCTCGTCGGTGACGATGACCAGGGTCAGCACCATGCCGACGGCCGGGGTGCCGATGGCCCGCCGGGCCTGGATCAGACCGGCGTTGATACGCGACGAGGTGGTGTCCGTCAGATCGATCTTCATGGCCGGCGCCAGCTCCTGCCGTCTCGTGCGAGCATCTCGTCCGCCTCGGCCGGGCCCCAGGTGCCCGACGCGTACTGCGCGGGCTTGCCGTGCTTGTCCCAGTACTCCTCGATCGGGTCGAGGATGGTCCAGGACAGCTCGACCTCCTGGTGGCGCGGGAAGAGGTTGGCGTCACCGAGCAGCACATCCAGGATGAGCCGCTCGTACGCCTCCGGGCTGGACTCGGTGAACGACTCGCCGTAGGCGAAGTCCATCGTCACGTCCCGCACCTCGGTGGAGGTGCCCGGAACCTTCGACCCGAACCTGACCGTGACGCCCTCGTCCGGCTGCACCCGGATGACCAGGGCGTTCTGCCCCAGCTCCTCGGTGGCGCCGGACTCGAAGGGCAGGTACGGGGCGCGCTTGAAGACCACCGCGATCTCCGTCACACGCCGGCCGAGCCGCTTGCCGGTGCGCAGGTAGAACGGCACGCCCGCCCAGCGGCGGTTGTTGATCTCCAGCTTGATCGCCGCGTAGGTGTCGGTCTTGGACTTGGGGTCGATGCCGTCCTCCTCCAGGTACCCGAGCACCTCCTCGCCGCCCTGCCAGGCGTGCGCGTACTGGCCGCGCACGGTGTACTCGCCGAGGTTCTCCGGGAGCACGACCGCGCCCAGCACCTTCAGCTTCTCCGCCGTCAGCGCCTTGGGGTGGAAGGAGCCGGGCTCCTCCATCGCCGTGAGCGCCAGCAGCTGCAGCAGGTGGTTCTGGATCACGTCGCGCGCCGCGCCGATGCCGTCGTAGTAGCCGGCCCGGCCGCCGATGCCGATGTCCTCGGCCATGGTGATCTGCACGTGGTCCACGTAGGACCGGTTCCAGATCGGCTCGTACATCGTGTTGGCGAACCGCAGCGCCAGGATGTTCTGGACGGTCTCCTTGCCCAGGTAGTGGTCGATGCGGAAGACCTCGTTGGGCGGGAAGACGTCGTGGACGGTCCTGTTGAGCTCCTGCGCGCTCTTCAGGTCGTGGCCGAACGGCTTCTCGATCACCGCGCGCCGCCAGGAGTCGCCGCTGCCCTGCGACAGGCCGTGCTTCTTGAGCTGCTGCACGACGTTGGCGAAGAACTTCGGCGGGACCGACAGGTAGAACGCGAAGTTGCCGCCGGTGCCGCGCACCTTGTCCAGGTCCTCGATCGTCGACTTGAGCGTCTCGAACGCGTTGTCGTCGTCGAACTCGCCCGGGACGAAGCGCATGCCCTCGGCGAGCTGCTGCCACACCTCCTCACGGAAGGGGGTGCGCGCGTGCTCCTTGACGGCGTCGTGCACGACCTGCGCGAAGTCCTCGTCCGCCCAGTCGCGGCGGGCGAAGCCCACCAGGGCGAAACCCGGCGGCAGCAGGCCGCGGTTGGCCAGGTCGTAGACCGCGGGCATCAGCTTCTTGCGGGACAGGTCACCGGTCACGCCGAAGATGACCAGCCCCGACGGACCCGCGATACGCGGCAGGCGCCGGTCCTGTGGGTCACGCAGTGGGTTGCCGGCATGCGCCGGAGAGTCGGTGGTGGTCACCTCAGGCCTCCGAAGGGAAAAGCCGTTCGAGTTCCGCCTTGGTGGAGTCCAGCAGTTCGTTCCAGGAGGCCTCGAACTTCTCGACGCCCTCGTCCTCGAGCACCTGGACCACGTCGTCGTACGACACGCCGAGCGCCTCGAGGGCGTCGATGTCCGCACGCGCCTGCTCGTACGTGCCGTGCACCCGGTCACCGCTGATCCGGTCCTGCTGCGCGACGGCGTCCATCGTCGCCTCCGGCATGGTGTTGACCGTGTTCGGCGCGACCAGCTCGTAGACGTAGAGGTCGGCCGGGTAGGCCGGGTCCTTCACGCCCGTCGAGGCCCACAGCGGCCGCTGCTTGTTGGCGCCCGCCTTCTCCAGGGCCAGCCAGCGGTCGGAGGAGAAGACCTCCTCGTACGCCTCGTACGCCAGCCGCGCGTTGGCGACGGCGGCCTTGCCCTTGAGCGCCTTGGCCTCGTCCGTGCCGATCTTCTCCAGGCGCTTGTCGATCTCGGTGTCCACGCGGGACACGAAGAACGACGCCACCGAGTGGATCTCGGACAGGTCCAGGCCCGCCGTCCTGGCCTTCTCCAGACCGGTCAGGTACGCGTCCATCACCTCGCGGTAGCGCTCGAGCGAGAAGATCAGCGTGACGTTGACGCTGATGCCGCGCGCGATGACCTCGGTGATGGCCGGCAGGCCCGGCTTGGTGGCCGGGATCTTGATCAGCGTGTTCGGCCGGTCCACCAGCCACGCGAGCTGCTTGGCCTCGGCGACGGTCGCCTTCGTGTTGTGCGCCAGCCGCGGGTCGACCTCGATCGAGACCCGGCCGTCCTGGTGCTCGCTGGAGTCGAAGAGCGGACGCAGGATGTCCGCGGCGTCACGGACGTCGGCGGTCGTGATCATCCGCACCGCCTCCTCGACCGTCAGCCGGCGCACGGCCAGGTCCTGGAGCTGGCTGTCGTAGCCGTCGCCCTGGGAGATCGCCTTCTGGAAGATCGACGGGTTCGTGGTGACACCCACCACGTGCTGCTGGTCGATGAGTTCGGCCAGGTTGCCGGACGTGATGCGCTTGCGGGACAGGTCGTCCAGCCAGATCGCCACGCCTTCGTCGGAGAGGCGCTTGAGTGCGTCTGTCATCGGAATTGCATCTCCTACTAGTCGTTACCCGGATCAGCGATCTGCGGCGGCGAGAGATTCCCGGGCCGCGGCGGCCACCGCCTCGGCGGTGAACCCGAACTCACGGAACAGCACCTTCGCGTCGGCGCTGGCGCCGAAGTGCTCCAGGCTGACGGTCCGGCCCGCGTCGCCGACGTACCGGTACCAGGTCAGGCCGATGCCGGCCTCGACCGAGACACGCGCCTTCACCGACGGCGGCAGCACGCTGTCCCTGTACGCCTGGTCCTGCTCCTCGAACCACTCCACGCACGGCATCGACACCACGCGGGTGGGGATGCCGGCGGCCTGCAGCTCCTCGCGGGCGCCCACGGCCAGCTGGACCTCGGAACCGGTGGCGATCAGCAGCACCTTCGGCTCGGCGGCCGCGCCGTCCGCGCCCTCGGCGTCGAGCAGCACGTAACCGCCGCGCGCGGCGGCCTCGTTGCGCTCGTAGGTCGGCACGCCCTGCCGGGTCAGCGCCAGGCCGTGCGGAGCGCCCTTGCCGAACTCCTTGGTCCAGCGCCGCTGGATCTCCCGCCAGGCGATCACGGTCTCGTTGGCGTCCGCCGGGCGCACCACGTTGAGCCCCGGGATGGCCCGCAGCGCGGCCAGGTGCTCCACCGGCTGGTGCGTGGGGCCGTCCTCGCCCAGGCCGATCGAGTCGTGCGTCCACACGTAGGTCACCGGCAGGTGCATCAGCGCGGACAGCCGCACCGCGTTGCGCATGTAGTCGGAGAAGACGAGGAACGTACCGCCGTAGACACGGGTGTTGCCGTGCAGCGTGATGCCGTTGAGCTCGGCGGCCATCGCGTGCTCGCGGATGCCGAAGTGGATCGTGCGGCCGTACGGGTCGGCGCCCGGCAGCGGGTTGCCGACCGGCAGGAACGAGGAGTTCTTGTCGAACGTGGTGTTGTTGGAGCCCGCCAGGTCCGCGGAACCACCCCACAGCTCGGGGATGACCCCGCCCAGCGCCTCCAGCACCTTGCCCGAAGCGGCGCGCGTGGCAAGGGACTTGCCGGTCTCGAAGACCGGCAGCGCGTTCTCCCAGCCCTCGGGGAGCTCGGCCGCGTCGACCCGGTCGAACAGGGCGGCGCGCTCGGGGTTGGCGGTGCGCCACGCGGCGAAGGACTTGTCCCACTCCGCCCGCGCCTCGCGGCCGCGCTCACCGACCGCGCGGGTGTGCGCGATCACATCGCCGGCCACGTCGAAGTGCTTGTCGGGGTCGAACCCCAGCACCTCCTTGGTGGCGCGGACCTCGTCCTCGCCCAGCGCGGAGCCGTGCGCGGCCTCGGTGTTCTGCGCGTGCGGCGCCGGCCAGCCGATGATGGAGCGGACCGCGATGAACGACGGGCGCTCGGTCTCGGCCTTGGCGGCCTGCATCGCCGCGTACAGCGCGTGCACGTCCAGCGCGCCGTTCTCCAGCATGTCGACCCGCTGCACGTGCCAGCCGTAGGCCTCGTACCGCTTGCAGGTGTCCTCGGAGACCGCGGTCTCGGTGTCGCCCTCGATCGAGATGTGGTTGTCGTCCCACAGCAGGTTGAGGTTGCCGAGCTTCTGGTGGCCGGCGAGCGAGGACGCCTCGGAGGAGATGCCCTCCTGCAGGCAGCCGTCACCGGCGATCGCCCAGATCGTGTGGTCGAAGGGGGAGGTGCCGGGCGCCGCGTCCGGGTCGAACAGTCCGCGCTCGTAGCGGGAGGCCATGGCCATGCCGACGGCGTTGGCGACGCCCTGGCCGAGCGGGCCGGTGGTGGTCTCTACGCCCGTGGTGTGGCCGTACTCGGGGTGGCCCGGGGTCTTGGAGCCCCAGGTCCTGAACGCCTCCAGGTCGCTCAGTTCGAGCCCGTACCCGGCGTAGTAGAGCTGCGTGTAGAGGGTCAGGCTGGAGTGCCCGGCGGACAGCACGAAGCGGTCGCGGCCGGTCCAGTCCGGGTCCGCGGGGTCGTGCCGCATGACCTTCTGGAAGAGCAGGTAGGCCGCGGGGGCCAGGCTCATCGCCGTGCCGGGATGGCCGTTGCCGACCTTCTGCACGGAATCCATGGCGAGGACACGGGCGGTGTCCACCGCGCGTTCGTCCAGTTCGGTCCACTCGAGATCTGTGGTGGTCGGCTGCTTGCTCACCCTGAGTCAGGGCTCCTCTCCACATGTTCGAAAAGCGCCGGTGACGTGTGCCTACCCGACGCGGTCGAGCCTACCGCCGCAGGGCGCTCACCTTTTCGATCCTGCCCCCCAGCAGCCCGCTTCGCCTGCCGAGCACCGTGAACGGACGGTGAACCCGCTCCGGGCCCGCCTTCACGCCACGGTGGACACGTTCCACCCCCGGGCGAAAGCCGGGTATTCCCTACCTCTAGAGTGGCGTGGTACGCGCAAGCCTCGCGAGGCCCCGCTGATTCCGCCGGTGGCCCGTGCTTGCTGACTCATCTCTCTTGGGGTGTTCGTGACGGCCGTCGAAACCCGACCCGCAGGGGTCCTCGGGGCGGGCTCAGCGCACCGGCCGCTTCGGGCCCGTGTGATGGGGTTCGTGGCACTCACCAAGCCGCGCATCATCGAACTGCTGCTCATCACCACCGTTCCGGTGATGTTCCTGGCGGCCGGCGGAGTGCCTTCCCTGTGGCTGGTCCTGGCCACGGTCGTCGGCGGCTACCTGTCGGCCGGCGGCGCGAACGCGCTGAACATGTACATCGACCGGGACATCGACGCGCTGATGCACCGGACCGAGCAGCGGCCGCTGGTCACCGGCATGGTCTCGCCGGCCGAGGCCCTGGTCTTCGGCATCACGCTCTCGGTGGTCTCCACGGTCTGGTTCGCGGTGCTGGTCAACCCGCTGTCGGCGGCGCTGTCACTCGCGGCGATCCTCTACTACGTCTTCGTGTACACGCTGTGGCTCAAGCGCCGCACGGCCCAGAACATCGTCTGGGGCGGGGTGGCCGGCTGTCTGCAGGTGTTCATCGGCTGGTCCGCGGTGCGGAACGAGCTGGCGTGGGCGCCCTTCGTGCTGTTCCTCGTCCTCTTCTTCTGGACGCCGCCGCACTACTGGCCGCTGTCGATGAAGGTCAAGGACGACTACGAGCGGGTCGGCGTGCCGATGCTGCCGGTGGTCGCCGGCAACCAGGTCGTGGCGAAGCAGATCGTCCTCTACAGCTGGGTGATGGTGCTGACCTCGCTCACGCTGTGGTGGCCGCTCGGCCAGACGTCCTGGTTCTACCCGGTGGTGGCGGCGGCGCTCGGCGCGTTCTGGCTCAAGGAGGCGCACGGGCTGCACGCCCGCGCCAAGGCCGGGATCACCGGGGCCAAGCTCAAGGAGATGCGGCTCTTCCACTGGTCGATCACCTACGCGACCCTGCTGTTCGTCGCCGTCGCGGTCGACCCCTTCCTGCACTAGGATCGGCCGGCCACGAGCGGCTGACCTGCTGCTCCACACGCTGTTACCTGCGTCGCTCTTCGGGCCGGGACGGTTGATTTCCGGCCTGTGCGGCCTCCAGGATGTGGGCTCTTCCCGTCCACCATCGGAGGTACGTGTGAGAAGGCGGCGTACCGTGCGCGACGCGCTGGTGACCGTGCTCGGCGTGGTGGTGGCGCTGGTGACCGCCGGATCTGCCTCGGCCGGCACGGCCCTGCTGTCCGATGGTCCGATAACGTTGTCGGCGCGCGCTTCGGGGGCGGCCCTGGTCTCCGACCCCGCGAGCTACGTGGACCCGCTGATCGGCACGGGACGCGGCGGCTCCACCGTCGGTGAGATCAACGACTTCCCGGGCCCGGCGACCCCGTTCGGGATGATGCAGTTCTCCCCGGACACCGCCGGCTCCTACGCCGGCTACCAGTACCACGGCGACCGGATCCGCGGCTTCAGCATGGACCACGCCTCGGTCGGCTGCCGCGCCTTCGGGGACGTGCCGATCCTGCCCGTCGCGGGGCCGGTGGGGGACGCGCCCTGGAAGCTCACCGAGCACTTCACGCACACCGGCGAGCAGGCTGAGCCCGGCTACTACGCGGTGACCCTCGACGACTCCGGCGTCCGGGCCGAGCTGACTGCCGCCACCCGCACCGGGCTGGCCTCCTTCACCTTCCCCCCGGGCGCCGGCCCGGCCCAGCTGCTGGTCAAGGCGGGCGGCAGCCTCAGCGTCGTCAAGACCGCCGACGTCCGGGTGGTGGGCGACCGGGAGGTCACCGGCTCGGTGACCACGGGCAACTTCTGCAGCAAGGGCAACCAGTACACGGTCCACTACGCGATCACCTTCGACCAGCCCTTCACGGCGCACGGCACCTGGGACGGCACCACCGTGACCGCGGGCGGCGACTCCGCCACCGCGGCCGGCGCCGGCGCCTACCTCACCTTCGGCGACGGCGGCAGCCGCACCGTGCGGGCCAAGGTCGCCCTGTCGTACGTGTCCGCGGCCGGCGCCCGGGCCAACATGGCGGCCGAGGTGCCCGGCTGGGACCTGGACGCGCTGCACCGGCAGACCCGCGACCAGTGGACGCGGGCCCTGGGCGAGGTGCGCGTCGCGAGCCGGGACACCGGCGAGCTGAAGACGTTCTACACCGCGCTCTACCACTCCCTGCTGCACCCCAACACCTTCAACGACGCCGACGGCCGCTACATCGGCTTCGACGGCAGGATCCGCACCCTGCCCGCCGGGCACGCGCAGTACACCAACTTCTCCGACTGGGACACCTACCGCTCGCTCGCGCCGCTCCAGGCGATGCTGTTCCCGCGGCAGGCCGGCGACATGGCCCAGTCCCTGGTCAACGACGCGCAGCAGAGCGGCTGGTGGCCGCGCTGGCCGCTGGCCAATTCCGCCACTGGGCAGATGTCCGGCGACAACTCCGTGCCGCTCATCGCCGACCTGTACGCGTACGGGGCACGCGGCTTCGACCTGAAGAGGGCGCTGACGTACCTGGTCAAGGGCGCCACCTCGGTGGACCCCGATCCGCACGCCTACCACGAGCGGCCCGGCATCGCGGAGTACGCCGAGCGCGGCTACATGCCCGACGGCGACACGGCAAGGGGCGACCACGGCCACGTCGGCGCCTCGGAGACCCTGGAATGGGCCATCGACGACTTCGCGATCTCCCGGCTCGCCGCCGCGGCCGGGCAGGACGACGTGGCCCGCACCTTCGCCGAGCGCGGCCAGAACTGGCAGAACGTCCTCGACCCGGCCACCGGCTACCTCGAACCGCGCGGCGAGGACGGCCGGTTCCCCGACAAGGCGGGCTTCCAGCCGCCGGCGGCGGGGAAATTCGGGCAGGACGGCTACGACGAGGGCAACGCCGCCCAGTACAACTGGCTCGTCCCGCAGGACATGGCGGGGCTGATCGCCTCGATGGGCGGTTCCGCGGCCGCCGCCGACCGGCTCGACAGGTTCTTCGGCCGGCTGAACGCAGGCCCCAACGCCCCGTACATGTGGGCGGGAAACGAGATCGACTTCGGGGCGCCGTGGGTCTACGACCAGGTCGGCCGGCCGTGGAAGGCGCAGAAGACCGTCCGCGACATCGCCACGACGCTGTTCAGCCCCACCCCCGACGGCGAGCCCGGCAACGACGACCTGGGGGCGCAGTCGTCCTGGTACGTCTGGGCCGCGCTCGGCATGTACCCGGCCACGCCGGGAACCGCCGACCTCGCCCTGCACAGCCCGCTGTTCGAGTGGGCGGTGATCGACCTGCCCGGCGCCGGCGACCTGGACATCCGCGCCCCCGGGGCCTCGGACGGCACGCCCTACGTCCACCGCCTCACCCTCGACGGGCACACCTGGGCCCGCACCTACCTGCCGCCGTCGGTGGTGGCGCACGGCGGGCGGCTGGACTTCACCCTGTCCGCCACGCCCGACACCCGGTGGGCCGCGTCCCCGAGCGCCGCGTCGCCCTCCTTCCGCACCGGCGAGCACGACGTCCTGGCGTCGGCCACCCCGAACCGGCCGTCGGTGGCGGCCGGCGGGGTGGCGGCCGAGCTCGTCGTGCACGCGCAGCGGCTCGCCGGGCACGAGGACGCGCTGTCGGTCTCCGCAGCCCCGCCCGCGGGCATCACCGTCGCCGCGGCCGGGCCGTTCGCACTGGACCCGGCCACCGGATCGGGCACCGCACGGCTGTGGGTGAGCGCAGCGGCCGGCACCGCCGCCGGCTCCTACGAGGTGCCGCTCACCGTCCGCGGCCAGGCAGACGCGCCCCCGGTGCGGCTGACGGTGACCGTCCAGGTCGCCGACTACGACGACGCGCGCGCCGGGCCCTACCGTGGGTTCCCGGCGGGGAGTCCGACCGCGACGACGACAGCGACGACAGCGACGACGACAGCGATTCCGGCGGCGATTCCGGCCGTGAGCGGGTCGCCGACATGAGTTACCGATGGGTAGCATAGGGCCATGACGGACACGCAGCAGACCAGCGACGACGCCCCGGCGAACCCGACCCGCGAGGAGGCCCGGGCGAACCGCCGGGCGGACCGGCTGGCGCGGCAGATCACCGCCTTCGCCACCGCGCACGGCGGCAGCGCCGAGGCCACCGTCGAGTACATCGGCGCCCGCGGCTCCCGCATCGTGCTGGTGGGCGGCGACGGCGCCTGGGGCGACCTCGTCGCGCCGACCCCGGCCGTCGCCCAGGACGCGGTGACCCGCGCCGGCGTCACCGTGCACGAGGACTTCGAAGGCGAGTTCGCCGCCCGGATCCGCACCGGCCGCTACGAGTGGACCCGGATGGCCGGTTTCCAGATGGGCGGTCCCGCCAACACCTGACGGCACCCCCGGCCGTTAGGACCATGGCAGGGTCGTGACGCGGGAACAGGGGCAGCCATGGACGGGGCGCAGGGACATCTCGTGGACGCGCAGTGCCACGGGGTGCTCCAGGGGGAACTCGGCCTCGGCTCGTTCGAGGCCCGGCTGCCGGGCACACCGGCGCCGCACACCACGCTGTTCGACAGCCCGGCCGGGTTCGCCGTGCGCCGCTGGTGCCCGCCGCTGCTCGGCCTGGAGCCGCACTGCCCCCCGGCCCGCTACCTGGCCCGCCGGCGTGAGCTCGGCGCCTACGAGGCGGCCCGCCGGCTGCTGCGCGGCACCGGCGTCTCCACCTATCTGGTGGAGACCGGCGAGCCCGGTGACCTCACCCCGCCCAAGGACCTCGGCGCGGTCGGCGGCGCCGCCACGTACGAGATCGTCCGCCTGGAACCCCTCGCCCAGCAGGTGGCCGACACCTCGGGCACCGTCGACGGCTTCCTGGCCAACCTCGCCGAGGCGGTGCACGCCGCGGCGCAGGAGGCGGCGGGCTTCTCCTGCGGCACCGGATTCCCGGCGCCCGGCGGCCGGCACGCCCGGGCGGGGACTCCGGGTGTCCCGGCGCCCTGGCCGGCCCCCGACCTCGGCCCTGCCCTGCGCGGACGCCACGCCCGGCCGTGGGACGAGGAGTCGGCGGAGTACGCCCTCCACGCCGAGTACGCCGAGTACGCCGCGTGCCCGGACGCGCCGGGCAGCGGCGGCGGCCCGCGACCGCCCGGCGCCCACGTGGTGCGGTACGCCGCCGCGCGCTGGCTGGCGACCCGCGCGGTCGGCGGCCGGCTCACCGACGAGGTGCTGCGAAGGCACCTGGTGTGGCACGCCGTCGCGACCGGTCTGCCGCTGGCCCTGGGCTACGAGGAGGCCGGCCCCGGGCCGCGGGCGGCGGTGGACTTCCTGCACGCCACGGCGGGGCTGGGCACCGACGTCGTGCTGATGCCGGGCGCCCGGCACGAGACGGCCGCGGCGGAGCTCGCCACCGCGCTGCCGCACGTCTATGTCGCGCTGGGCGGCGACCCGTCGGCGGTGCTGGCCCGCACCCCGTTCGGCAAGGTGCTCTACGCCAGCGGCGCGGCGGGACTGCCGGAGCTGTACGTCACCGGCGCCCGGGCGTTCCGCGCCGGGCTGGGACGGCTGGTGGACGAGCGGGTGGCGGCGGGGGAGTGGTCAGCCGCGGACGGAGAGCGGGTCGCCGTCCTGGTCGGCGAGGGGAACGCGCGCCGCGTCTACGGGCTGCCGGTCACGGCCGCCGGCCGTGTCCCGCACCCCCGCCTGCCCTGCGCCGACACCCTGGGCCGGGGCGACCGCTGAGGTGACCGCGGCGCCCTCGCCGGGCTCGGCCAGCGGCCGCTCGCGGAAGGACAGCAGCACCCGCAGGGTCGCGATCCACACCAGGCAGGCGCCGAACATGTGCAGGTCGACCAGCACCGCCGGCAGGTGCGTGAAGTACTGGACGTAGCCGATGACGCCCTGGCCCATCAGCACCGCGAACAGCTCGGCGGCCCGGCGCTGCGGCCCGGGGGGCGCGTCCACCGCGCGCAGCACGAACCACAGCGCGATGGTGAGGCCGACCACGATCCACGCGAAGTCGGCGTGGAGCTGCGCGATCGTCTTCCAGTCGACGTCGATCCGCTGGACCTTGTACGTGCCGCTGGAGTCCCCGGGGTGCGGGCCGGCGCCGGTGACCAGGGTGCCGACGACGATCAGCACCGCCGCCGCGGCGGCCAGCAGCTGGCCGAGCTGCCGGACCGGCTTGCCCACCAGCGGCCGGGGCGAGGCGTCGCCCTCCGGCACCCGCTGCCAGGTCAGCACCGCCACGGTGATCAGCGCGGCGGAGAGCAGGAAGTGCAGCGAGACCACGTACGGGTTGAGCTTGGTGAGGACGGTCAGGCCGCCCCAGACCGCGTTGCCGACGACCACCCAGAACTGCGCCCAGGCCAGCCGGTACAGGCCGGTGCGGCGCGGCTCCATGGCACGGATCGCGATGATCGCCCAGCCGACGGCCGCGCACAGCACGTACGTCAGCATCCGGTTGCTGATCTCGATGGCGTGGTGGATGCCCATCTCGCGCGTGCCGAGCAGGCTGTCGCCGCTGCACGTCGGCCAGGTCGGGCAGCCGAGCCCGGAGGCGGTCAGCCGGACCGCGCCTCCGGTGACCACGATGAGCACCGACATCACCAGGGCGGCGAGCGCCGCCCGGCGGACCGTCACCGGGTTCGGCGTCCACCTGGCGGCGATGAAGGCGAGCGGGTTTCGCGCGGTTTCGGGCAGCTTCGGCACGGAGCCATGGTAGGCGCCCGCCTTGTGCACGCTTTCACGAGGGGGGCGTGGCGTCACTCCCAGCGGAACCAGCGGCCGGCCGCGGCGAGCCCCACGACCGCCCACACCGCGAGGATGCCCAGGTCGCCCCACGGCATCCCGGCGCCGTGCTGGAGCACGTCCCGCAGACCGTCGGAGAGCGCCGAGACGGGCAGCAGCCGCAGCACGTCCTGGACACCGCCGGAGAACTTGTCCAGCGGAACGATGACGCCGCCGCCGACCAGCAGCAGCAGGAACACCAGGTTGGCCGCGGCGAGCGTGGCCTCGGCCTTGAGCGTGCCGGCCATCAGCAGCCCGAGGCCGGAGAAGGCGGCCGTGCCGAGCAGGAGCAGCAGCACAATGGCCAGCGGGTCGCCGTGCGGGGACCAGCCCAGCGCCAGGGCGATCAGCGTGAGCAGCACCACCTGGAGTGCCTCGGTGACCAGCACCGAGCAGGTCTTCGCGGTCATCAGGGCCCAGCGCGGCAGCGGGGAGGCGCCCAGCCGCTTCAGCACGCCGTAGCGGCGCTCGAACCCGGTGGCGATGGCCTGCCCGGTGAACGCGGTGGAGAGCACCGCGAGCGCCAGGATGCCGGGCGTCAGGAAGTCCACCGACCTGCCCGCCCCGGTGTCCACGATGTCGACCGCGCTGAACAGCACCAGCAGCAGTGCCGGGATCACCACGGTGAGCAGCAGCTGCTCGCCGTTGCGCAGCAGCATCCTGGTCTCCAGCAGCGCCTGCGCCCGGATCATCCGCGGCAGCGGCGCGGCGCCCGGCCGCGGGGTGAACGCGCCCTGGGCGAACGCCGTGTCCGTGGTCGCAGTGCTCATGCGCGCAGCTCCTTGCCGGTCAGCTCGAGGAAGACGTCCTCCAGGGTGCGGCGCTCCACCGACAGCCGGTCGGGCAGGACGCCGTGCTGGGCGCACCAGGAGGTGACGGTGGCCAGCAGCTGAGGGTCGATCTTGCCCTCGATGCGGTAGTTGCCGGGGGTCAGCTCGGCCGCGAGTGCGTCCGCGGGCAGCGCGTTGAGCAGGGACGCGACGTCCAGGCCCGGCCGGCCGGTGAAGCGCAGGGTGTTCTCGGCGCCGCCCCGGCACAGCTCCTCGGGGGTGCCCTCGGCGATCGCCCGGCCGCGGTCGATGATCACCACGTTGTCGGCGAGCTGCTCGGCCTCGTCCATGTAGTGCGTGGTGAGCACGACGGTGACGCCGTCGGCGCGCAGCTCGCGCACCAGGTCCCAGGTGGCGTGCCGGGCCTGCGGGTCCAGGCCGGCGGTCGGCTCGTCGAGGAAGACCAGCTCGGGGCGGCCGACCACGGCCATGGCCAGCGCCAGCCGCTGCTGCTGCCCGCCGGACAGCCGCCGGTAGGGCGTGCGGCCGCACGCCTCCAGGCCGAGCCGCCCGATCAGCAGCTCCGGGGCCACCGGGTCGGCGTACAGGGTGGCCGCGTGCCGCAGCATCTCGGCGGCCCGCGCGCCGGGGTAGACGCCCCCGGACTGCAGCATCACGCCGATCCTGGGCCGCAGCTCGGCACCCTGGGTCACCGGGTCCAGGCCCAGCACCCGGACGCTTCCGCCGTCCGGCCGCCGGTAGCCCTCGCACACCTCGACGGTGGTGGTCTTGCCGGCGCCGTTGGGGCCGAGGACCGCGGTCACGGACCCGCGGGGCACCGTCAGGTCCATGCCGTCGACCGCGGTCCTGGTGCCGTACCGCTTGACCAGTCCGGTCACCTCGACCGCGGGCTCGATTCGCATGCGCACGAGTCTAGGGAGCGCGTGCGGTGCGATCGGCGGCAGGGCGGAATTAGGTGACCCTTAGTGATGCAGCACACCGTGTCGGCGAGGGGGGTCGCTTGCCCGTCTCCCGCGAATTACGCAACAATGGCCTTGTGAAAAACGTCGGTGGCGCCGCCCAGGGGGCGGCGGAGGAGCAGACGACCGGGGAGCGGCGCACCCGCAACCGGGTCGTGCGGTCCATCCTGGACCACGGGCCCTCCACCGCCGCCGACCTCGCCGAGCGCCTCGGACTCACCCAGGCGGCGGTACGCCGTCACCTGGACGCCCTCGCCGCGGAAAACGTGGTGGAGGCTCGCGAGCAGCGCGTCTACGGCCACCGCGGCCGTGGCCGCCCCGCCCGGGTCTTCGTCCTCACCGACTGCGGCCGGGACGCGTTCGACCAGGCGTACGACCAGCTCGCCGCCGACGCGCTGCGCTGGATAGCCGAATCGGCCGGCGGCGGTGAGGACGGGCAGGCCGCGGTCACCGCGTTCGCCCGCGCCCGGGTCGCCGCCCAGGCCGAGCGGTACCGCGCGATCGTGGAGGCCGCCGCCCCGCAGGACCGGGCCCAGGCGCTGGCGAGTGCCCTGACCCAGGACGGGTACGCTGCTACGGCGCGCAGCGCGAGCACCGCCGGTCCCGCCGGCGAGCAGCTCTGCCAGCACCACTGCCCGGTGGCCCACACCGCCGAGCAGTTCCCGCAGCTTTGCGAGGCGGAGGCCGAGGTCTTCTCCCGCCTGCTCGGGACGCACGTCCAGCGGCTGGCCACCATCGCCCACGGCGACGGGGTGTGCACCACGTACATCCCCCGGGCCGGCACCGAGGGCCCCGCACCGCCGGGCAAGGCCGGCCGGGCCGAGCGGCCCCACCGGGCCGCGCCCGCACCAGACCACGCACCAGCACCAGAAACTGCCAGCACGTCCGGGAGGAACCCCGCATGACTGCTCCCACGGAGACCACTCACCCGGAGCTCGAAGGCATCGGCAACTACGAGTACGGCTGGGCCGACTCCGACCTCGCCGGGGCCGCCGCCAAGCGCGGCCTCTCCGAGGACGTCGTCCGCGACATCTCCGCGAAGAAGTCGGAACCGGACTGGATGCTGAAGCTGCGCCTCAAGGGCCTGCGGCTGTTCGACAAGAAGCCGATGCCGACCTGGGGTTCGGACCTCACGGGCATCGACTTCGACAACATCAAGTACTTCGTGCGGTCCACCGAGAAGCAGGCGGAGTCCTGGGAGGACCTGCCGGAGGACATCAGGAACACGTACGACAAGCTCGGCATCCCCGAGGCGGAGAAGCAGCGCCTGGTCGCCGGTGTCGCCGCGCAGTACGAGTCCGAGGTCGTCTACCACCAGATCCGCGAGGACCTGGAGGAGCAGGGCGTCATCTTCCTGGACACCGACACCGCGCTCAAGCAGCACCCCGAGCTGTTCCAGGAGTACTTCGGCACCGTCATCCCGGCCGGCGACAACAAGTTCGCCTCGCTGAACACGGCCGTGTGGTCCGGCGGCTCCTTCATCTACGTGCCGAAGGGCGTGCACGTCGAGATCCCGCTGCAGGCCTACTTCCGGATCAACACCGAGAACATGGGCCAGTTCGAGCGGACGCTGATCATCGTCGACGAGGGCGCCTACGTCCACTACGTCGAGGGCTGCACCGCGCCGATCTACAAGTCGGACTCGCTGCACTCCGCGGTCGTCGAGATCATCGTGAAGAAGGGCGGCCGCTGCCGCTACACGACCATCCAGAACTGGTCGAACAACGTCTACAACCTGGTCACCAAGCGCGCCGTGGCGTACGAGGGCGCGACCATGGAGTGGATCGACGGCAACATCGGCTCCAAGGTCACCATGAAGTACCCGGCCGTCTACCTGATGGGCGAGCACGCCAAGGGCGAGACGCTCTCCATCGCGTTCGCCGGCGAGGGCCAGCACCAGGACGCCGGCGCCAAGATGGTCCACATGGCGCCGAACACGTCGTCGAACATCGTCTCCAAGTCGGTGGCGCGCGGCGGCGGCCGGACCTCCTACCGCGGTCTGATCGAGATCGGTGAGGGCGCGGCCGGATCGAAGTCCAACGTGCTGTGCGACGCCCTGCTCGTCGACACCGTCTCCCGCTCCGACACCTACCCCTACGTGGACGTCCGCGAGGACGACGTGTCGATGGGCCACGAGGCGACCGTCTCCAAGGTCTCCGACGACCAGCTCTTCTACCTGATGAGCCGCGGCATGACCGAGTTCGAGGCCATGGCGATGATCGTGCGCGGCTTCGTCGAGCCGATCGCCAAGGAGCTCCCGATGGAGTACGCCCTGGAGCTCAACCGCCTGATCGAGCTGCAGATGGAAGGCGCCGTCGGCTAGTCCCCGCCGCGTCTCCCCCCTCCGATCACCCACGACGTATCCCGAAAGAGAGCAGCACGACACGCCATGGCTGAGAACACCCCTGCGGGCAGCACCACCGACGGTGCCATCACGGTGGGGCGGCCGGCCGACCAGCCGGCTCAGCCCACCGACGCCCGGGTCAGCGCGGCCCCGTCCTACGACGTGGCCGACTTCCCGGTGCCGCACGGCCGCGAGGAGGACTGGCGGTTCACCCCGCTGGAGCGGCTGCGCGGCCTGCACGACGGCACCGCCGAGGCGACCGGCGGCCTGCGGGTCGAGGTGACGGCCCCCGACGGCGTCACCGTGGAGACCGTGGACCGCACCGACCCGCGCGTCGGCAAGGCCGGCAAGCCGGCCGACCGGGTCGCCGCGCAGGCGTTCAGCGCCTTCGAGAAGGCGTCGGTGATCAGCGTCCCCAAGGACGCGGTGCTCACCGAGCCGGTGCGGATCGCGGTGCACGGCGAGGGCGGCACGGTCTACGGCCACCAGGTCGTGGAGCTGGGCGCGTTCGCCGAGGCCGTGGTGGTCATCGACCACACCGGTGACGGCACCCTCGCCGCCAACGTGGAGTTCCTCCTCGGCGACGGCGCCAAGCTCACCGTGGTCTCCGTCCAGGACTGGGACGACACCGCCGTGCACGTCGCCCAGCACACCGCGCTGGTCGGCCGGGACGCCAGCTTCAAGTCCGTGGTCGTCACCTTCGGCGGCGACGTCGTCCGGCTGCACCCGCGGGTGATCTACGGCGCCCCCGGCGGCGAGGCCGAGCTGTTCGGCCTGTACTTCACCGACAAGGGCCAGCACCAGGAGCACCGGCTCTTCATCGACCACGACACCCCGCACTGCCGCTCGAACGTCGCCTACAAGGGCGCGCTGCAGGGCCAGGACGCGCACGCGGTGTGGATCGGCGACGTGCTCATCCGGGCCGCCGCCGAGGGCACCGACACCTACGAGCTCAACCGGAACCTCGTCCTCACCGACGGCGCGCGGGTCGACTCGGTGCCGAACCTGGAGATCGAGACCGGCGAGATCGTCGGCGCCGGCCACGCCTCGGCGACCGGCCGCTTCGACGACGAGCAGCTCTTCTACCTGATGTCCCGTGGCATCGGCGCCGAGGACGCCCGCCGTCTGGTGGTCCGCGGCTTCTTCGGCGAACTCGTCCAGCAGATCGGCCTGGCCGACCTGGAGGAGCGGCTGATGGCCAGCATCGACGCCGAACTGGAGGCGTCGGTCGGATGACCAGTACCGAGCGGAGCGCGGTGTCGGGCTTCGTCCGCGTCTGCGCGCTCAGCGAGCTGGAGGACGACACCCCGCGCAGGGTGGAGGTCGGCGACGTGCCGGTCTCGGTCGTCCGCGCCGAGGGCGAGGTGTTCGCGATCAACGACATCTGCTCGCACGCCAACGTCTCGCTGTCCGAAGGCGAAGTCGAGGACTGCCAGATCGAGTGCTGGCTGCACGGCTCCAGCTTCGACCTGCGCACCGGCAAGCCGTCCGGGCTGCCCGCCACGCGGCCCGTCCCCGTTTACCCCGTCAAGATCGTTGGGGACGACGTGCTCGTCTCCGTCACCCAGGAGTCCTGAGTCACCCATGGCCACGCTTGAAATCCGCGACCTGCACGTCACCGTCGAGGCCGACAACGCCACGAAGGAGATCCTCAAGGGCGTCGACCTGACCGTGAAGCAGGGCGAGACGCACGCCATCATGGGCCCCAACGGCTCGGGCAAGTCGACCCTCGCGTACTCGCTCGCCGGTCACCCCAAGTACACCGTCACCAGCGGCAGCGTCACCCTCGACGGCGAGGACGTCCTCGCCATGACCGTCGACGAGCGCGCCCGGGCCGGGGTCTTCCTCGCCATGCAGTACCCGGTCGAGGTCCCCGGCGTCTCCGTCTCCAACTTCCTTCGCACCTCGGCCACCGCGATCCGCGGCGAGGCCCCCAAGCTGCGTACCTGGGTGAAGGAGGTCAAGGAGACCATGGAGCGCCTCCACATGGACCCCTCCTTCGCCGAGCGCAACGTCAACGAGGGCTTCTCGGGCGGTGAGAAGAAGCGCCACGAGATCCTCCAGCTCGAACTGCTCAAGCCGCACATCGCGATCCTCGACGAGACCGACTCCGGCCTCGACGTCGACGCGCTGCGCGTGGTCTCCGAGGGCGTCAACCGCGTACGTGAGACCGGCGAGGTCGGCACCCTGCTGATCACCCACTACACGCGCATCCTGCGCTACATCAAGCCCGACTTCGTGCACGTCTTCGTCGGCGGCCGGGTCGCCGAGTCCGGTGGCGCCGAGCTGGCCGACAAGCTGGAGGAAGAGGGCTACGAGTCCTATGTGAAGGGTGGCGCTGCAGCGTGACCTCTGCCTCCACCGGCCTGGTGCTGCCGGGCCTCCTCGACACCGAGACGATCCGCAAGGACTTCCCGGTGCTGGACCGTCTGGTCCACGACGACCGCAAGCTGGTGTACCTGGACAACGCGGCGACCTCGCAGAAGCCGCGCCAGGTGCTCGACGCCGTGAACGCGTACTACGAGCGGCACAACGCGAACGTCCACCGCGGTGTGCACGTGCTCGCCGAGGAGGCCACCGCGCTCTACGAGGGCGCCCGCGACAAGGTCGCGGCGTTCATCAACGCGCCGAGCCGTGACGAGGTCATCTTCACCAAGAACGCCTCGGAGTCGCTGAACCTCGTGGCCAACATGCTGGGCTGGGCCGACGAGCCCTACCGCGTGGACCGCGACACCGAGATCGTCATCACGGAGATGGAGCACCACTCCAACATCGTGCCGTGGCAGCTGCTCTCGCAGCGCACCGGCGCGAAGCTGAAGTGGTTCGGCCTGACCGACGACGGCCGGCTCGACCTGTCCGACATCGAGCAGGTCATCACCGAGAAGACGAAGATCGTCTCCTTCGTGCTGGTCTCCAACATCCTGGGCACGGTGAACCCGGTCGAGGCGATCGTGCGCCGCGCCCAGGACGTCGGGGCGCTGGTGCTGATCGACGCCTCGCAGGCCGCGCCGCACATGGTGCTGGACGTGCAGGCGCTCGGCGCCGACTTTGTGGCCTTCACCGGCCACAAGATGCTCGGCCCGACCGGCATCGGCGTGCTGTGGGGCCGCCAGGAGCTGCTGGAGGACCTGCCGCCCTTCCTCGGCGGCGGCGAGATGATCGAGACCGTCTCGATGCACTCCTCCACCTACGCCCCGGCGCCGCACAAGTTCGAGGCTGGCACCCCGCCGATCGCGCAGGCCGTGGGCCTGGGCGCGGCGGTGGACTACCTGACCGCGATCGGCATGGAGAACATCGCCGCGCACGAGCACGCCATCACCGAGTACGCCGTCCGCCGGCTGCTCGAGGTCCCGACGCTGCAGATCGTCGGCCCGGCCACGGGCGAGGACCGCGGCGCCGCGATCTCCTTCACGCTGGGCGACATCCACCCGCACGACGTGGGCCAGGTGCTCGACGAGCAGGGCATCGCGGTCCGGGTGGGCCACCACTGCGCCCGGCCGGTCTGCCTGCGGTACGGAATTCCTGCGACCACGCGGGCGTCGTTCTATCTGTACTCCACCCCGGCCGAGGTCGACGCCCTGGTCGAGGGTCTGGAGCAGGTCCGGAACTTCTTCGGTTGATGGTGGTGCTGCTGTGAAGCTCGACTCGATGTACCAGGACGTGATCCTGGACCACTACAAGCACCCGCACGGGCGCGGTCTGCGCGACGGCCAGGCCGAGGTGCACCACGTCAATCCGACGTGCGGTGACGAGATCACCCTGCGGGTGCGGATGGACGGGACCGTGATCGGCGACGTGTCCTACAAGAGCCAGGGCTGTTCCATCAGCCAGGCCAGCGCGTCGGTGCTCAACGACCTGCTGGTGGGCAAGGACGTCGGCGAGGCGCAGAAGATCCAGGAGACGTTCCTGGAGCTGATGCAGTCCAAGGGGCAGATCGAGCCGGACGACGCGATGGAGGAGGTGCTGGAGGACGCCGTGGCGTTCGCCGGCGTCTCCAAGTACCCGGCACGCGTCAAGTGCGCGCTGCTGAGCTGGATGGCGTGGAAAGACGCGACCGCACAGGCGCTGTCCGGCGCTGCGGGAAAGTAAGGAGACCGCCGCATGACCGAGTCCGCTGAGAACCAGGCAACGGCCCTCTCGCCGGCCTCCGAGGAAGAGATCCGCGAGGCCCTGTACGACGTCGTGGACCCCGAACTCGGCATTGACGTGGTGAACCTGGGCCTGATCTACGGCATCCACGTCGACGACGGCAACGTCGCCACGCTGGACATGACGCTGACCTCGGCTGCCTGCCCGCTCACCGACGTGATCGAGGAGCAGGCCAAGACCGCCACCGAGGGCATCGTCAACGACCTGAAGATCAACTGGGTCTGGATGCCGCCGTGGGGCCCGGACAAGATCACCGACGACGGCCGCGAGCAGCTGCGGGCCCTCGGGTTCAACGTCTGATCCCTGGCGTTCGCCTCTCTGGCGCTCGCCCGGGCCGACAGCCGACAGCCGGCGGCCACCGCGTGTCACGCGGTGGCCGCCGGCTTTCGCGTGCCCGCGCGGCCGTACGGGGTGCGGCCGTGCTCTGCGTGCTGCGTGCTGCGTGCTGCGTGCTGAGGGCTGAGGGCTGCGTGCTTCGCGCGGGCCGTTGACGCTGCCGGGATCGAGTTGCGAAAGTTGTCGCAACTCCGCTCGGGAGCCCGGACAGGGGAGGCGGCCGGCATGGCCCAGGACGCGCACGGACAACCGGCGACGGCACGCGAGGACCTGCGGCGCCAGGTGCGCGACCTGGTGGAGCCGCTGGTGCCGTACGCCGGCGCGAGCGGCGCCCGCATCCGGCTCGGCGTCAACATCGCCCACCACGACGACGCGGCCGCCGACCTGGAGGGGTACGCCCGCCCGCTGTGGGGCCTGGCGCCGCTCGGCGCGGGCGGCGGGGAGTTCGCCCACTGGGACCTGTGGGCCCGCGGGCTGGCCGCCGGCACCGACCCCGGCCATCCCGACTACTGGGGCAGCCCCGGCGACGTCGACCAGCGGCTGGTCGAGATGGCCGCCATCGGCTTCGCCCTCGCCCTGGTCCCCGAGCGCCTGTGGGACCCGCTCAGCGGCGCCGAACGCGACCGGGCGGGGGCATGGCTGGCGAGCGCCCTGCACCGGACCACCGCCGCCAACAACTGGAACTTCTTCCCGGTCCTGGTCAGCCTGGGCCTCGACCGCGTCGGCTTCGCGCACGAGCGAGAACTGCGGCACGCCCGCCTCGACCGCATCGAGGGCTACGCCCTGGGCGACGGCTGGTACGCCGACGGCGACACCGCCCAGCGCGACTACTACATCCCGTGGGCGATGCACTTCTACGGCCTGCTCTACGCCGCGCTGGCCGGTGCGGAGGACCCGGGCCGCGCCGCCCGCTTCCGGGAGCGCGCCGCCGAGTTCGCGCTCGGCTTCCGGCACTGGTTCGCCGATGACGGGGCCGCCGTGCCGTTCGGCCGCAGCCTCACCTACCGCTTCGCCCAGGGCGCGTTCTGGGGCGCGCTGCCGTACGCGGACGTCGACGTCCTGCCGTACGGCGAGGTCAAGGGCCTGCTGCTGCGGCACCTGCGGTGGTGGCAGGACCGCACCGGCGACACCGCGCCCGGCGGACTGCTGTCCATCGGCTACGCCTATCCGCAGCCCGCCGTCGCCGAGCAGTACAACGGTCCCGGGTCGCCGTACTGGGCGATGAAGGCGTTCCTGCCGCTGGCCCTGCCGGAGACGCACCCGTTCTGGACCGCGGAGGAGCGGCCTCCGGCACCCCTGCCCGACACCCTCGTCCAGCCGCACGCCGGGGCCGTGCTCCTGCGTTCCGGCGGCGACGTCACCCTCCTCGGCGGACGCCAGCACAACACCTGGGCGCGGGGCGGATCGGCGAAGTACGCCAAGTTCGCGTACTCCACCCGATTCGGCTTCAGCCTGCCCGCGGGTGAACTCGGCCTGGTCCAGGGCGCGTACGACTCCGTGCTGGCGGTCAGCGACGACGCGGGCGAACCGGTGCACTTCCGGGTGCGGGAGCACGGCACCGACGTCGGGGCCGCTCCGGACGGGACGGTGTGGAGCACCTGGCATCCCTGGCCGGACGTGGAGATCACGAGCTGGATCAGCGCCGCCGCCCCCTGGCACCTGCGCACGCACCGCATCCGCACCGGCCGGACCCTGCACACCGCCGAGGGCGGCTTCGCGGTCGACCGCGACGGCGAACCCCGGACCCGTTCCGAGGGTGAGGGGTTCGCGGTGGCGGTCTCCGCGGCCGGCGACCTGACCGGGCTGCGCGACCTCGACGGCGCCCGCACCGGCACGGTCGTCGAGCCGCTCCCCGGCACCAATGTGCTCGCCCGGCGCACCCTGCTGCCGCTGCTCACCGCCGAACTCCCGCCGGGGGAGCACTGGTTGCGGTGCGCCGTACTGGGCGCGGGACCCGGGCAGGCGGCGGCCTGGGACGAGCAGCCGCCGGAGGCGCGGCACTGAGCCGTCCCGGTCCTGGCAGGCGCGGGCGCGGGTGTCAGGCGGCCGCGTCCCGGACGGCGTGGAGGGCCGCGGTGATGCTCTGCTCGATGTCGGTGACCGGGTAGAACGCCGCCCGCACGGTGCGCTCCCGGTCGAGGACCAGGGTCAGGCGCTTGAGGCGGGCCGCACCGCCGGCCCGGAAGGTGGGCAGCCGCAGGGCCGCGCCCAGCACCAGGCCGTCGTCGGAGAGCAGCGGGAACCCCAGCTTCTCCTTCGTCGCGAACTCCGCCTGTTCGTCCGGTCGTTGGGTGCTCACGCCGTGCACCGCCGCGCCCGCGTCCGTGAACTCCGTGAGCCGGTCGCGGAAGGTGCACGACTCCAGCGTGCAGCCGGGCGCGCCCGGGATGGCGGACCAGCCCGGCGGGTACGACTCGGGCCGGGCGTAGGCGCCCGGGAAGCAGTACAGGACCGTGAACGGCTGCTCCGCGCTCACCGGGTCCAGCGGGCCCGCCGCGCTCGGCAGCAGCATCTCCGGCAGCCGGATCCCCGGCAACTCCCGTACGCGCGCCGCCTCCTGGGAGCCGGGGTCGGCGGTCGCGGTCGTCGTGCCGTCGCCCAGCACCCAGCCGTCCCCCCAGTCCTGCAGCCCGACCAGCACCGGCAGCAGGGCGCGGCCCCGCGGTGTCAGCAGGTAGTCGTGGCGCGTCGGGCGCTGCTGGTACGGCTCACGGGTCAGCACGCCGTCGGCCACCAGTGCTTTCAGCCGCTCGGCCAGCACCTTGCGGGAGACGCCGAGTTCGGCCTGAAGCGCGTCGAACCGCCGCACCCCGCGGGCGACATCGCGCACGATCAGCAGCGTCCACGCGTCGCCCACGACGTCGAGCGCGGCGGCGATGGCGCAGTGCGGGTCGGCGGGCCCGCTGCGGTGTGTCATGTCATTCCTGCCTCGTCGCTGTGCGGTTGACGATAACCCCCGGCGGCTGGGATTGTCAGTTCCGAAAAGGAACGGACTCGCTCGGGGGTGGGCCATGCGACGGGGGCTGGGCGCGGTACCGAAGGCCGTCCGGCTGCTCGCGGCCGGCTCCTTCGCGAACATGGTCGTCTCGTACACGTTCGTCTACCTCGTGCTGTACCTGACCGGGCCGCGCGGCCTGCCCGTCGCCCAGGCCGGCCTGGTCGCCGGTGCCGGCGGCGCGGGCCTGGTGGCGGGCAACTTCACCGGCGGCTGGTTCGGCGACCGCCACGGTCACCGCCGCACCCTGGTGGCCGCCGCGGCCGTCAGCGGCACCGGCCTGATCTGCCTGCCGCTGCTGCCGGTCGCCGGACTGCTGCTGGTGCTGCCCGTCGCCCAGTACGCGGCGGGCGCGGTCCGCGCCTCCAACTCCGCGCTGGTCGCCGTCTCGGTCCCCGAGGGCGCCCGGCGCCAGGCCTACGCGGTGATGCGGTTCGCCGCGAACGCCGGCTTCACGCTGGGCCCGCCGCTCGGCGCCCTGCTCGCCGCCCGTCTCTCCTACGGCTGGCTGTTCGTCCTCGACGGCGCCGGCACGCTGGGCTTCGCCGCGTACGCCGCGCGGATCCTGCCCGGGCAGGGCGGCGGCCGCGGGGCGGGGCGTCCGGCCGCGGCCGCGGCGGGGGAGGCGGGGGCGGCGGCCACCAGTGCCGACGGTGCTGTGGCGGGTGCGGCCGGTCCGTTCGCCGGCGCGGCCGGTCCGTCGGCGGGCGGGGCCGAACCCGTGGGCGCGGCCTCCGACGCAGCCAGGCCCGGGACGGGCGTCGCCGGTCCCGGCGCGGGGGACACCCGGACCCTGACCGCCCCCGGGCGGCTGTTCGCGGAGCTGCGGGCCCGGCCCGCCGTTCTCGCCCTGCTGGCGGCGGTCGTCGTCACCGACACGGTGTACCGCCAGCAGTACAGCACCCTGCCGGTCTACCTGAGCGACCACGGGTTCCCGGCCGCCTTCTACGGCGCCCTGCTCGCCGTCAACGGCGGGGTCATCCTCTGCCTGGAGATCCCGGTGACTCTCGCCCTGCGCCGCGCGGCCCCGCTGCGGATCATCGCCACCGGGCTGGGCCTGGTCGGCCTCGGCTACGGCGCCCTTGTCCTCGGCGCCTCGACCGCGACCGCCCTCGCGCTGATGGTGCTGCTGACCGCCGGTGAGATCCTCTACAAGACCCCGGCCACCGCCTACGTCGCCGACCACAGCCCGCCGGGCATGGAGGGCCGGTTCCAGAGCCTGTACGCGGGTGCGTCGGTGGCGGGCACGGTGCTGGCGCCCCCGCTGGGCTCCGCCCTGTACGCCGCCGCACCCGCTGCGTTGTGGCCGGTCTGCGCCGCGCTCGCCCTCGCCGCGTCGCTCGGCCTGTCCGCCACCCGCACCGCGCGTCGCCGCGCGCCCCTGCCCCACGCCGAGCCCAGCCCCGCGGCAGCCGTCCGCCGATGACGCGAGCCGGACGCGACCCGTCCGCGTGCGGGATGTGGCCAAGGCGCGGGAGGCGGATTTCGCATGGTGAGCCGGTTGGGTGGGCGCGTGCCCCACGCGTTAGCGTGCTGTCATGACTGAGAACCGCGCCCGTGGCGCCATCGGCGTCGGCCTGGCCACCGTCGCCGACGACGGCACCGTACTCGACACCTGGTACCCCGCCCCCGAGCTCTCCGACGAGCCGGGACCCGCGGGCACCACGCGGCTCACCGCGGACGAGGCCGCGGCGGCCCTGGGCAGCGCGGCCCCCAAGGCCGTCGGCCCCGACCCGCGCCGCGGCGTGGAGGTCATCGCCGTCCGCACCGCCATCGCCTCGACGGACGACAAGCCGCTCGACACCCACGACGTGTACCTGCGGCTGCACCTGCTGAGCCACCGGCTGGCCCGCCCCAACACCCAGAACCTGGAGGGTGTCTTCGGGCTGCTGGCCAACGTCGCCTGGACCTCGATCGGCCCGGTGCCGGTCCCGCGGATCGAGCAGGCCCGGCTGGCCGCCCGCGCGGAGGGCCTGCACCTGTCCGTCTACGGCGTGGACAAGTTCCCGCGCATGACGGACTACGTCGCCCCCGCGGGTGTCCGCATCGCCGACGCGGACCGGGTCCGGCTCGGCGCGTACCTGTCCGCCGGCACCACCGTGATGCACGAGGGCTTCTGCAACTTCAACGCCGGCACGCTGGGCACCTCCATGGTCGAGGGCCGCATCTCGCAGGGTGTCGTCATCGGCGACGGCTCCGACGTGGGCGGCGGCGCGTCCATCATGGGCACGCTGTCCGGGGGCGGCACCCAGATCGTCTCGGTCGGCGAGCGCTGCCTGCTCGGCGCGGAGTCCGGCCTGGGCATCGCGCTCGGCGACGACTGCGTGGTCGAGGCCGGCCTGTACGTGACCGCGGGCACCCGCGTCACCCTGCCCGACGGCGAGATCGTCAAGGCCGTCGAGCTGTCCGGCGCCGACAACGTGCTGTTCCGCCGCAACTCCACCACGGGCAAGGTCGAGGTGCTCCAGCGCACCGGCTCCTGGGGCGGCCTCAACGCCGTCCTGCACAGCCACAACTGACCGCCTCGCGCGGGCGGGTGCCGTCGGCGGCGCCCGTCCGCGTGGTCCGGTCCGCGGCGGGGTCAGCCGTAGAGGCGGGTGCCGTAGCCGGCGCCGTAGTAGACCTCCAGCTCCTCGACGGACTGGCCCCGGCGTTCCTGTCCCGCGGCCATCCGTGCCCGGGACGGCGCCGCGTCCGGCCGCCAGGTGTCGGGCTTCCACAACGCGCTGCGCAGGAACGCCTTGGAGCAGTGCGAGAACACCTCCTCGACCTCGACGAGGAGGGCGACCTCGGGCCGGTGGCCCCGCACCGTCAGCCGGTCGAAGAAGCCGGCGTCGCGCAGCAGCCGCGCACGGCCGTTGACCCGGAGCGTGTCGCCGCGGCCGGGGACGAGGAAGATCAGCCCCACGTGCGGGTTGGCCAGGACGTTGCGGAACCCGTCCGCGCGCCGGTTGCCCGGCCGGTCCGGGATCACCAGGGTCCGGTCGTCCAGCACCAGGACGAAGCCCGCCGGGTCGCCCTTCGGCGACACGTCGCACATGCCCGTGCCGTCCGCGGTGGCCACCAGGCAGAACGGCGCCGCCGCGAGCCACTCGCGGTCCAGCGCGTCCAGGGCGTGGCGCACCTTGTGGGCGTCGCGGGGGTGGGGCTCGCCGATCAGGTCGTCCAGTTCGGCCTCGCTGGTGATCTCCCGTACGGCGAAGTCGCGCCCCGCGGTGTCCCGCGCCGCCATCTCCCGCGTTGGCATGTCCCGCGCCCGGACGTCCGGCCCGGTCGCCGTGGTGTCCGGCCCGGTGGTCCCGCTCCCCGCGCTCTCCCGCTCCTCGGACTCCTGTCCCGCGATCTCCTGCATCGCGCGCACCGCCCTTCGTGCCTCCGGGGCATCCCCAGTGAGTCCCCGACGGGAACTCACACAGTACTCCCGGGAACGGGCCGGGCGCCGCCGAGTTGGTGGCGGAGCCGACAGAGCGGGCAGATGTTCTGTCGGGAGCCACCGGGCGCATCCACCGGACCCATCCATCGGGCCCATCCATCGGGCCCATCCATCGGACAGGGGAGTACCGCATGAGTGAACCCGGCAACCAGGCGTCCGCGGCAGCGGCCGACGGCGGCGGGCGGACGGATCCGCTCGTGCGCCTGTCCCTGGAGGAGTTGCGCCGGCGCAGCAGCATGAAGTGGCACGAGCACCCGGCGGACGTCCTCCCGCTCTGGGTGGCCGAGATGGACGTCCCGCTGGCACCCGCCGTCGCCGAGGCCCTGCACCGCGTCGCGGACCTCGGCGACACCGGCTACCCGTACGGCACCGCCTACGCCGAGGCGATCTCCGCGTTCGCCGCCGACCGCTGGGGGTGGGACGGCCTGCACGTGGAGCGCACCACCATCGTCCCCGACGTGATGATGGGCATCGTCGAGATCCTCCGGCTGATCACCGACCCGGGGGACGCCGTCGTCGTCTGCTCACCGGTCTATCCGCCGTTCTACGCGTTCGTCGCGCACAGCGGCCGGGACGTCGTCGAGGCGCCGCTCGGCCCCCGCCTGCGCATGGACCCCGACGCTCTGGAGGAGGCCTTCCGTCAGGCCCGGCGGCGCGGCCGGCGCGCGGTGTTCCTGATGAGCAACCCGCACAACCCGACCGGGGTCGTCCACACCCGCGCCGAACTCGAGACGGTCGCCGCGCTCGCCCGCACCCACGGCGTGCGGGTCGTCTCCGACGAGATCCACGCGCCGCTGGTGATGGCCGGCGCCCGCTTCACCCCGTTCCTCAGCGTCCCCGGCGCTGAGAACGGCTTCGCCCTGCTGTCCGCGTCCAAGGCCTGGAACCTCGCCGGCCTGAAGGCCGCCGTAGCGGTGGCCGGCACCGAGGCGGCCGACGACCTCGCCCGGATGCCGGAAGAGGTGGGCCACGGCCCCAGCCACGTCGGGATCCTCACCCACACCGCGGCGTTCCGCGACGCCACCGGCTGGCTCGACGACCTCCTCGTGGGCCTGGCCGCGAACCGGACCCTGCTGGGTTCGCTGATCGAGGAACACCTGCCCTACGTGCGGTACATCCCGCCGGAGGGGACGTATCTGGCCTGGCTGGACTGCACGGCGCTCGGCCTGCACGACGGCGGCCCGGCCGCCGGTCCCGGCGTCGTCAGCGAACTCGCGGGCCCGGCGCGGATGTTTCTCGACGATGCGCGCGTCGCGCTCAGCTCCGGCCATGTCTTCGGCAGCGGCGGCGCGGGCTGCGTCCGCCTCAACTTCGGTACGTCGCCGGACATTCTTCGGGAGGCGCTGACCCGGATGGGACGGGTCCAGCGGGGCTAGCCGTGCACGCTGACGGCGCGGGCGCGGTCAGCGGAGGCCGCCCCGCAGCGAGTTGAGGACGAGCCGTCCGTAACGCGTCAGCAGGGCCGCACCGGTGGCCGCGAAGGCCGCGGCCAGGGCCGCGACGAGATGCCAGGGACTCTTGTCGCCCAGCACCTGCAGGATCGACAGGGCGGTGGCGAGCGGCAGGCCCAGAACGGTCAGGACGCCCAGCGCGCCCGCGATCTGCTGGCTCTCCTGCGTCTGAACCAGCCGCGCCTGGTCGGCGGCCTCGGCCAGGATCTCCGCGAACCGCTCCGGCAGCCGGTGCTTCGCCTGGAACGCCAGCAGCAGTTCGTTCGCCGGGCCGTGGGCGCTCAGGTGCTGCCGCCAGTAGGTGCTGCGGAACCGGGCGATGCGCTGCTCCAGCGCGGCCACCCGGCGGGCCGGACCCGGCCCGTCGAACACCGCGGACAGGTCGTCCGTCAGCTCGTCGATGTGATCGCGCTGCGCCGCGCCCAGCAGGAGGGCGTCGAGGTAGACCCCGCGAGCGTTGCGCTCGGCGTAGTCGTAGAAGTCGCCGGGCCCGGTGTCCGCGCGGTGGCCCAGGAACGCGGCACCCTGACGCAGGACCAGCGCGCTCCAGTCGGCCGACACCCGGCGCGTCTCGGCGGCGAGATCGGGAACGTACTCCGGCGCCATCGGGATGTCGGACGGCGCGGCGCGCGACGCCAGCGACTGCAGCAGCCAGTCGGCCGTCGCCGGAAGCTCCCCGGTGTCCGGGTCCCGCAGCGCCTCGACCAGGCGCGCGTCCGGCGTCAGGAACGCCACCGTGTAGGGGCGCGCGAGGGCGAACGGCGCCGAGGGCGCGGTGGTGTCGGCGACCCCCGCGAGCAGGGCCGTCGGGGCGACGTCGCCCGTCAGCGGATCGGGGTCCGGGGACTGGCGCCGACCACTGAACGCCCGCAGCAGCGGCAGCATCGGTGCGTCGAGGACGGTGAAGTGCAGGGCGGCCAGCACCTGTTCGGGGGAGCGGGCGGTGGGGGTGCGCAGCAGTTCCATGGCGTCGAGGCGTAACGGGCCCTGCTCCCGGACGGCTTGGAGATGCCAGCGGCGGCCGTACAGCACGCGGGCCGCGGACGGAGTGAACAGCCGTTCCCGCGCCTCCCGTTCGGCCGCTCCGTCGTTCGGCCCGAACGGGAGGGGGCCCGCCGCCCACGGAGGGTCCTGCGGCATCCGCACCGGCACCAGAACGGTGAACGCCTGGCGCGTCCCGGTCGCCGCCAGAAAGACGCCGGTCAGCCTTCGTACCTCCCCCGCGGATCTGCTCACCCCCTCACTCTTCCCCCCGCCCCACCCGCCTCGCAACGCCCGGGTCCCCAGCGGCGCGCGGCGAACCGTGGGCCGGGTACGGAGCGGACGGGGCAGTTCGTGCCCTGTAGGGGCGCGGGGAACGGCGCGGGCGGCCACGGCGGACCGTGAGCCGGGTATGGAGCGGGTGGGGCAGTTCGTGTCCCGTGGGGGCGCGGGGAACGGCGCGGGCAACCACCGCGGACCGGTGGCCGGGTACGGAGCGGCGGGCGCAGCCCGAACCCCGCAAGGGCGCAAGCGCGGCGCGGGCAACCGCCCGCGAACCCTGGCCCGGGTGCAGCCCCCACGGGCAGAGTGAACCCAGGGGCGGAGCCCCACCCCCACGGGCAGAGTGAACCCAGGGGCGGAGCCCCACCCGCAGAGTGACCCCAGGGGCCGAGCCCACCCGGACCGCGAAGGGAGCCGCACACCATGGCAGGAGCCGCACCGGAAACCTTCACCCGGCACGGCCGGATCCGCGGAACCGAGACCGCGAAAGGCCTCGCCGTCTTCCGCGGCATCCCCTACGCCGCACCCCCCTTCGGCCCCCTCCGCTTCCGGGCTCCGCGGCCCGCCCCCGCCTGGGACGGCGTACGCGACGCCACCGCGTTCGGCCCCACCGCCCCCAAGGGCGGCTACGCGCCGCCGTTCGACGTCCTGCTGCCCGACCCCGTCGTCCCGGGTGAGGACTGCCTCAACCTCAACGTCTGGACGCCGTCCCTGGACGGCCGCGCCCCCGTGATGGTGTGGCTGCACGGTGGCGCGTTCCTCAACGGCTCCAGTGCCGTCCCGACGTACGACGGCGCCGCCTTCGCCCGCGACGGCGTCGTCCTCGTCTCCGCCAACTACCGCCTGGGCACCGACGGTTACCTCGCCCTGGACGGCGCCCCGGACAACCGCGGCGTGCTCGACCAGATCGCCGCGCTGCGGTGGGTCCGCGACAACATCGCGGCGTTCGGCGGCGACCCCGGCCGCGTCACCGTCTTCGGCGAGTCGGCGGGCGCGATGAGCATCGCGTACCTGCTCGCGGAGCCCGCCGCCCGCGGCCTGTTCCACCGGGCGATCCTGCAGAGCGGCGCGCACGGCCTGACCGTGCGGCCCGGCACGGCCCGCCGTATCGCCGCCCACTTCGCCGGGACCCTCGGCATCGAGCCGACGGCGGAGGCGTTCGCCGCGGTGCCGCCGGACCGGCTGGGGCAGGCGCAGACCGCGCTGCGCGCCGACCTCGCCGCCCACCCCGACCCCGCGGTCTGGGGCGAGGCCGTCCGCACCATGATCCCGTTCGCGCCCGTCGCGGACGACCCGGCGGCCATGGCGGCGGCCACCGACCCCGAGGTCCCGCTGCTCGTCGGCAGCACCACCGAGGAGTACCGGCTGTTCACCGTCCCCACCGGGGCCGTCGACGCGGTCGGCGAGGCACGGCTGCGTCAGGTCGCCGCCGTCTACGGCCTCGATCCGGACACCGCCCTGCCGGTGTACGCGGCCGCCCGACCGGGCGCGGGCCCGGGGGACCTGATCTCCGCCCTCCTCACCGACTGGTTCTTCCGCATTCCCGCGGTGCGGCTGGCCGAGTCCGTGCGGCGGGCGCACGTCTACGAGTTCGGCTGGCGCTCGTCCGCCTACGAGGGGAAACTCGGCGCCTGCCACGGCAGCGAGCTCCCGTTCGTCTTCGACAACCTCGGCATCAGCGGCGCGGGCACCCTGCTCGGTCCCGCCCCCGCCCCGCAGGCCCTCGCCGACGCCATGCACGGCGCGTGGGTCGCCTTCGCCACCACCGGCGACCCCGGCTGGCCCGCCTACACCGCCGAGCGGCGCGCGACCCTGCACTTCGGCGGTCCCGACCCCGCGGTGCCACGCCTCGTGGACGACCCGCTGCCGGCCGAACGCGCCCTGTGGGACGGGGTGCGCTGACCCCCGCGGGCGCGTCGCGCGGCCGCGTCGCCCGGGCGCTCACCGCGTTCCGCGTGCGGTCGGCGGTCGGGCCGTGGGGCCGCGGGCGGCCGGAATACAGCGCCCCGCCGTGTCCTGTATGCGCGGGCGCGACCGGCCCGACCCGTTCAGGCAATACGCTGGGAGCAACGCGGCGCCTCCGCGCCCTCACCGGCGCGACCCGGCCGCGGCTGTGCGCCCGCACACCGCCGCGCCCCGGCGTCCCGGGACCGCCGTCGAGGTCTCCCCGCGAGACCTCCACCAGAAGAACGCCGAATGGGAGCCCGCCCGATGTCCGCAAGTCCTCTCGTCCTGCCGCCCGTACGGCTGCTGCCCGCGGACGACCTGGCCCGACTGGCACTGGCCGTGCCGCTGCTGGACCGGGCGGTGCGGCTGGCCCGGTGGGCCGCCCCGCACCGCGACGTCGACGCCATGGGAGAACTGCTCGACGACGATCTGGCTCTGGCCGCCGCCGAGTTGGGGCTGACCGGCGAGGAGGGCACGGACGAGGCGGACGAAGGTCTGGCGCGGACCGCGCAGGCGTGGGGCGTCGCCGTCGACACCGGGCTGCTGAGCCTGGAGATCCCCGAGGATGCCGCGGAGGCCACCCAGACCGGTGAGGTCGCCGGGCGGGCCGTCCCGGGCGAGGCGCTGACCCGCATCGGCAAGGGCGACCCGAACGACGTCCTCGACCTGTGGCTGGCGGCCGCCGAGTCCGCCCTGGCCGAGGCCGCCTCCCCGGACTTCGAGAGCCTGCGCGAGGTCCTGGACGACGGCGACCGGCTGGTGCTGGACGAAATGGAGTGGGACCCGGAGGAGGAGGCCGAGTTCATCGACACCGCGCTGGCCAACCTCTACGCGCTGATGGCCATGGACCCGGGCGCCGACCAGGCCCCCGAGGCCGGGGCGGTGCCGCTGCCGGTGCTGGCCGCGTCGCTCGTCGTGCCCGACGAGATGGAGCAGCCCAGCGACGCGGTGCTGGAGGAGGTCACCGAGGTCATGATGCGGCTGGACGACCACTTCCGGCTGCTCGCCCCGACCGGACTGCTGGACTACCAGCCGGTCGACGAGGCGCTGATCGAGGAGGAGGGCGAGGGCGAGGCCGCCGGCGCCGGCCCGGAGGACCTCGACGCCGACGAGATCTCCCGCTACGGCATGGTCCGTCTCACCCCGCTCGGGGTCCACGGCATGCGCGAGCGGCTCAACGACTCGGGTGCGTACGCGCCCGCGCTCGGCGACCTCCGGGAGCGGCCCGCCGCCGAACTGCTCGCGGCGCTGGGCGGATACCCGGACCACGCGGCGCGCACCGAGGCGGAGACGTGGCTGGCCGGTCGCGACCAGGCCGACGCGGCAGGTGAGTTGCTGGCCGCGAGCCGCGGCGACGACGCGGAGGCGCCGCGCCGCCGGCTGATGAGCCAGCAGGCGCTGGCGCTGCTCGGCTCCGCCGCCGAGCCCGCGGTGCGCGACGTGCTGGACGACCGTGAACTCGGCGGGCTCGCCCGGGTGTGGCTCACCGAGCGCGGTGTGCCGGACGTGCCCGCGCCCGATGCGGCGATGGTGTTCTGGCTGACCATCGACACGGTGGCGGCGCAGCTCGCCGGGGACGACGAGCCGGAGCTGCTCCAGGAGCTGGTGCGGGATCTCGTGGCGCGGCACGAGGGGTTCTTCGAGGCGGCCTGGCGGGTGGAGCACCCCGCGACGGCGGACGTGCTGGAGGCGATGGGGAGGTTGCATCCGGAGCGGGGGGTGGCGAAGGAGGCGCGCAAAGCGGCCTTCAAGGCCCGCTCGCGGGCCGGGGCTTCCTCTTCCTGAAGCTCCGCTTCTGGTCCTGCGGGGGCGCCCTCGGCTTCCGGGGTGCCCCCGGGCGCTTTGCCGTCGGCTGGTCGGCTGAGCCTGTGGCGCCGGGGGCACCTCCCGGGCGGAGCCTGGGGGACCTCGCGCTCCGGAATCACGTGCCGTTCGTCCACCTGTGGCATGGGGTGGGCTTGACTTGGGCTTTACGGATTCTTGGGGTTGTCGTGGCGGCGACGCCGAACGTTCACCGGGGGTTGGCCCACCGGCGTCAGCGTTGCCACGGGAAATCCGCCCCAGCCAAGGAGCCACCGTGCCGCTCAGCCGCAGAGACTTCGTTCACCGTTCCGCCCTCACCGGCGCCGGCGTCGCCCTTGCCGGTGCCGTCGACGTGCTGGCCACCGCACCCGGCGCGCTGGCCGTGAGCCGCGGCGAGGACGACCGCCACTCCGAGCCGCACGCGCCCGGGTACGGGCCGCTGATCGACGACCCGGCCGGCCTGCTGGCGCTGCCCGCCGGGTTCTCGTACCGCATCGTCACCCGCACCGGCACCACCACCCTGGACTCCGGCGAGTTCACCCCGTCCAACCACGACGGCACCGCCGCCTTCGCCGGCGAGCGCGGCGCCACGCTGCTGGTCAACAACCACGAGCTGGGCGGCCCGCGCGCCAAGTGGCCGTACCCCGTGCCGCTGGCCGAGGACCTGGTGTACGACCCGGCGGCCGCGGGCGGCTGCACGGTCGTCGAGGTGCCCCGGCACTGGCAGGACCGCCACCACGCGGACACCGTCAGCGAGTGGGTCGGCATCGCCGGCACCTCGACCAACTGCGCGGGCGGCGCCACCCCGTGGGGCACCTGGCTGACGTGCGAGGAGACCGAGGACAGGGCCGGTTCCAACGGCATGACCAAGGACCACGGTTACGTCTTCGAGGTGGACCCGCACGACCGCCGCGCCAACCGTCACCCCCGCCCGGTCAAGGCGCTCGGCCGGTACGCGCACGAGGCCGTCGTCGTCGACCCCAAGCGCGGCCACCTGTACCTGACGGAGGACGCCGCGGGACCCAACGGCCTGCTGTACCGCTGGACTCCGCCCCACGGCTTCCACCACGGCCGCGGCCGGCTGGCGACCCTCGACGACAACGCCGGTGTGCTGCAGGCGTTCCGCTGCTTCGACTCAGGGGGCCGGTTCGTCGACGACCTGTCGCGCGCGACCAGGATCGGCACCGTCTACGGCGTGGACTGGGTGGACGTGCCGGA
This sequence comes from Actinacidiphila acidipaludis, assembly GCF_019890725.1. Classification (GTDB taxonomy): domain Bacteria; phylum Actinomycetota; class Actinomycetes; order Streptomycetales; family Streptomycetaceae; genus Actinacidiphila; species Actinacidiphila acidipaludis. The sequence goes on along the minus strand of NZ_JAINZZ010000062.1, from coordinate 1,963 downwards.
CCGCGACGCGCGGACCACGTCGGTGCGCAAGCAGTTCACCGAGGGCCAGGTGACCCGCGCGCGCAAGCTCGAGGGCATGTGGTGGGCGGACGGCGGCACGTACGTGGTGTCGTCCTTCGCCCGCGAGGAGAGCCCGGTGCAGCACGACGGCGCGGTGTGGTTCTACGACCCGTCGCGGCGGACGCTGACGCTGAAGGTGCTGCTCGGTGTCAACGCCGAGCCGGAGAAGGACGGCGCGTTCGACGGCCCGGACAACATCACCGTCTCTCCCCACGGCGGCCTGATCATCGCCGAGGACGGCAACGGCCTCCAGCACCTGTTCGGCGCCGTGGACGACGGCCGCACGTACCCGCTGGCGCGCAACGAGCTGAATATCGGCACCGAGGCGGAGCCGGAGTACAGCGAGTTCACCGGGGTGACGTTCTCGCCCGACGGCGGGACGCTGTTCGCCAACATCCAGACGCCGGGCATCATGCTGGCCATCACCGGCCCGTGGCGCCGCCAGAACGGCAAGGACTGCTGAACGCGGGCGGCGGCCGCCCCGGGACCGCGGTCCCGGGGCGGCCGGACGCCGGGCGGTTCGTCAGCCGATTCCGGTGACCTGGAGCGCGGTCGTCCAGTTGTTCTTGATGGCGCTGCGGGCGGCGGACAGGGTGATGGTGCCCTTGCAGACCGCGTTCTTGAGCTTGGTCTCGACCCCGTCCTTCGTGGACGAGGTCTGCGTACCGTAGTGCGGTTCCGGCCAGAGGTTGTTGGGGTCGCGGGGGGCGCCACCCAGTTCGAGGGGCACCAGGTGGTCCTCCTCGTAGTCCGCCATGTTGGTGTCGGAGTAGCCGTAGTCGATGATGCCCTGCGCCTTGAGCGGGTTGGTGTACGACGTGGGCGGGCGGACGGTGGACGTCCAGCCCGAGACGCAGATCGTGCTGTTGATCGTCGACTGCGTGACCGCTGAGTTGTACGCCCCCGGCGTACAACTGGCGTCCGGCAGCGGCAGGTACGCGTGGGAACAGGTGCTGGCCTGGGCGGTGCCGGCGCTGACGCCGAGGACGAGGCCGCTGAACGCGAGGGCGAGAGCCGAACCGGCCGCGGCCGGTATGCGAGCGATGGTGCGCATGAGTGTCTCCCGGGACGTGAGGCTCAGAGGGGATCACTGAGGTCGTGTCCATGACACTGCATGAGGCGCTACGCGGGTAGATGTCGAACGTGAATTCGTTGTGATCGAACGGTTGCCGAGTGGTCAACGTCACTCGGTGACGCGCCGTCAGGAACCGTGCGGCAGGCGGAAATCCGGTCGCCGTGCCGGTCGGCGTCCGCGTTCGGGGCTCAGTACGCCCCGCCGGAGCCGGGGGCCCTGGCGGCCTGTGCCGTGTCTGTACGCTGCTGGTCATGATCCGTGCTGTGGCGTTCGACATCGGCGAGACCCTGACCCGCGACGACCGCTACTGGGCGACCTGGGCCGACTGGCTGCGGACGCCGAGACACACCGTGTCGGCCCTCGTCGGCGCGGTGGTGGCGCAGGGGCGCGACAGCGCGGACGCGCTGCGGCTGATCCGGCCCGGGATCGACGTGGACGCCGCTCGGGCGGCGATGGAGGCAGCCGGGCGGGGCGAGCAACTGGACGAGGCGGACCTGTACCCGGACGTCCGCCCGGCGCTGGGCGCTATTCAGGCGATCGGGATCCGGGTCCTCGTCGCGGGGAACCAGACCGCGCGGGCCGCGGAGTTGCTGCGCGATCTCGACCTGCCGGCGGACGCCGTCGCCACCTCGGGCGAGTGGGGCGTCGCCAAGCCCGAGGAGGCGTTCTTCGCCCAGGTCGTGGGCGCCGCCGGGTGCGAGGCGCACGAGGTGCTGTACGTGGGGGACCACCCGCAGAACGATCTGTTCCCCGCCAAGTCCGCGGGCCTGCAGGCCGCCCATGTGCGCCGCGGCCCCTGGGGGCACCTGTGGGCCGACGACTCCGAGG
>NZ_JAINZZ010000061.1 GCF_019890725.1 Actinacidiphila acidipaludis | reverse complement strand
GCTCACGGTCCGCTCCTACAACTGCCTCAAGCGCGAGGGCGTCCACTCCGTGGGTGAGCTCGTCGCCCGTTCCGAGGCCGACCTGCTCGACATCCGCAACTTCGGTGCGAAGTCGATCGACGAGGTCAAGGCGAAGCTGGCCGGCATGGGCATGGGCCTCAAGGACAGCCCGCCCGGATTCGACCCCACTGCCGCGGCCGACGCGTTCGGCGCCGACGACGACGGCGACGCCGGTTTCGTGGAGACCGAGCAGTACTGAACCTTGAACCGGGCCGCGCTGAGCCGGGAGTCGCTTCCCGCACCGCACGGCCGGTTCAGTCAAACAGTCATGACTGCCGTGGGCCGCGTAGGCGGCCCACGGCAGTCGTGCGCTACGGCGTTCAGGGGCCGGCCGGGTCGGCCGTCACGGTCTCGGCGAGGGCGGCGAGTTCGCCGAGCCGTACCGGGACCGCGGGGGTGCGGCCGGAGAGGGGGAGCAGGTCGTCCGCGGTGGGACGCCTGCCGTCCAGCCACGCCGCGATGCCCGCGGTCGCGTATCCGCAGATCCTGCCCTGGCACCAGCCCATGCCCGGCCTGGCCAGCATCTTCAGGGTGCGGGCGTCGGTCGCGCCGAGCTCGGCGTGGGCGTGGCGCAGGTCGCCGTAGGTGACCTCCTCGCACCGGCACACCACGGTGGCGTCCGGCAGCGACCGCGGCCAGGCGGCCGGCACGGGGTAGGTGCGGTGCATGGCGGCGGCGAACCGCCGCCCTCGCCGGATCCGGGCCTGGACGCGGCGGATCCCTGCCGGGTCGGCGGCCGCGCCAGAGGCCGCGCTCTTGTCCGCGCTCGTGTTCCCGTCCGTGGTTCCGTCCGCGTCCGTGTTCCCAGCCGCTTCCGTGTTCCTGTCCGCGTCCGCGTTCGTGCCGGGGTCCATCCGCGGGCGGCCGAGCGCGGCGGCCAGTGCGAGGGCGCTCAGCCGGCCCTCGCTGACGGACAGGGCGGCGCCGCCGACGCCGGTTGCCTCGCCGGCGACATACACGCCGTCGACGCTGCTGCGCTGCAAATCGTCGACCTCCACGACGAGGGAGCCGTCGACGTCCTGCCGGGTGGCCGCGCCGAGCATGAGCGGCAGTTCGAGCGAGGGCGTGAACCCCCAGCCCAGGGCCACCAGGTCGGCGGCGATCTCCCGTTCGGGTCCGGCCGGCCGGCCCTCGCGGTCGACCTTCACGGTCCGGACCGCTTCGACCCTGCCGTCGCCGAGGATGGCGCGGATGACGGTCCTGGTCCGGTACGGGATGCGGTGGCGGGCGAGCGTCGCCGCGTACTGCGCGGCCTCGACTCCCTTGCCGGGGGCGGACACCGCGCCGACCGGGTCGCGCAGCCAGCCGAGCGTGGCGTTGGCCTCGACGACGGCCGCGACCTGCGCACCGGCGTGCGCGAGCCCGCTCGCGACCGGCAGCAGGAAGGGCCCGGTGCCGCCGACGACGGCGCGCCGCCCGGCCAGGGCGCGATGCCCCTTGAGCAGCGCCTGGACGCCGCCGGCGGCCATGGCTCCGGGCAGGTCCCAGCCGGGGAAGGGCAGTTGGCGGTCGTAGCCGCCGGGGCACAGGATCAGCGCGCGGGCGACGACGGGGTCCTGGCCGTCGTGTCCGGTGCCCCCGTGGCCAGGGCCGGCCGGTTCCGGGTCCCGCACCGTGGGGGTGACGCGGAGGGTGAACGTCCCGGCGTCGTCACGGGTGGCGAGCCACACCTGGTGGCCCGGCAGGTAGTGGACGCGTCCCGCGTCACGCAGGACGTACAGGCGGTCGCGCAGACCGGTGAAGACCGGCCAGCCGTGGTGGCCGCGGCGGTCCTCCGGGCGGGCGCGGTCCTCGTCGAAGTGCCGCCAGTACTGGCCGCCGGGCTGGGCGGCGGCGTCGATCAGGGCGACGTCCAGTCCCGCCTCGGCGGCCTCGACGGCCGCGGCGACACCGGCGGGGCCGGCCCCGACGACGGTCACGTCATGGGTGTGCGGCATCGCCGTCCTCCTCTGCGTGGTGCGTGGCGCGGTCGCGGCCGTCGTCGCTGGCCCCCAGGGCGTCCCCGGTCCCCAGAGCGTCCCCGGTCTCCAGGGCGTCGCCCAGCCGCATGCCGTCGGCCGCGGGGATCAGGCAGGCCCGTTCGGCCCGGGTGCCGTCGACGGTGATCAGGCAGTCGAAGCAGACGCCGATGCCGCAGAACAGACCGCGCGGCCGTCCCTCCTTGCGGGTGGTGCGCCAGTCGACGATCCCGGCCGCGACCAGGGCCGCGCCGACGCTCTGCCCCGGCTCAGCGGGGATATCAGTACCGCGGAAGGTCATCCGGTAGGTCACGAGACGGCCTCCTCGGCGTCCTGGGTCCGGTCGGTGAAGCGGTCGGGGGCGAACGGCGTCAGGTCGAGGTCCGGCTGTCCGCCGGTCAGCGCCTGGGCGATGAGCTTGCCGGTCCCCGCGGACAGGCCGATCCCGGCGCCCTCGTGGCCGCAGGCGTGCCACAGCCCCGGGGCGCGCGGGTCGGCGCCGATGACCGGCAGGTGGTCGGGGCAGTACGGGCGGAAGCCGTGGTAGGTGCGCATCAGCCGGACCTCGCGCAGCATCGGGAACAGCGCGACGGCCTTGGCGGCGAGGGTGCTGATCGCGGGCACGGACACCGTGCGGTCGAAGCCGACGCGTTCACGCGAGGCGCCGATGAGGATCGTGCCGCTGTCGGTGCCCTCGACCACCGGGGAGGTCTGCAGGGCGGCGTCGGAGCTGGCGACGTCGCCGACGTACTCGGCGGCGTAGACCTTGTGCCGGACGGTGCGCGGCGGCATGGGCTCGGTGACGAGCACGAAGCCCCGCCGCGGGCGCACCGGGACGGCCACGTGGGCCAGGGCCGCGACCTCGCCGGCCCAGGTGCCGGCCGCGTTGAGGACCGCGCCCGCGGGGATGTCGCCCGCGGTGCTGCGGACGCCGGTGACCCGGTCGCCGCTGCGCAGGAACCCGGTCACCTCGGTGCCGGTGCGTACCGTGGCGCCCAGGCCGCGGGCCAGGCGCAGCAGGTGCGCGACGACCAGCATCGGCTGGACCTGGGCGTCCTGCGGGTAGAAGGCGGCGCCGGCCAGGTCCTTCGACAGGTGCGGTTCGTACTCGTGCAGGGCCGAGTGCCCGACGTCGTGGACCTCGACGCCGCTCGCGCGCTGGTGGACGCTCAGTTCCCGCAGCCCCGCGACGCTGTGCTCGGTCGCGGCGACGACCAGGCCGCCCTTGGCCTCGAACTCCCAGAGGCCGGCGTGCTCGGCGAGGTCCTCGCGCCAGACGGCCTGCGAGTACAGCGCGAGGTCGAGTTCGGGACCGGCCTCCTTGTCGGAGACCAGGAGGTTCCCCTCCCCCGCGCTGGACGTGCCGCCGGCGATGGCGCCGCGGTCGACGACGACCACCCGCCGGCCGGCGAGCGCCGCGAAGTAGGCGGCGGCCGCCCCCACGACGCCCGCGCCGACGATCACCAGGTCCGCGCTCCGGGAGAGCGTCGGCCCGGGGCCGGCTCCCTGGAGTGCGGTGCTCACGACTCCTCCGCGCCGCTCGCCCACAGCCCGCGGACGTGCCCGATGTGACGGCGCATCAGCTCCTCGGCGGCCGTCCCGTCCCGGGCCTCGACGAGGTCCATCAGCTCGTGGTGCTCGGCGGCCGAGTGGCCCAGCTGTCCGCTCTGCAGCAGCGGGGACAGGCCCAGCAGCCGGGTCTGGGTGCGCAGGTCGGACACGACGTCCACCAGGTGCCGGTTGTTGCTGTAGCCGAGCAGGGTCAGGTGGAAGACGTGGTCGGCCCGGACGTAGCCGACCAGGTCGTCGCGCTCGACCGCGTCGACGATGGCCTGGGCCAGTTCCCGCAGGGAGGGGAAGTCCTCCTCGGGGATCACGGGCACGCAGTCACGCACCGTCGGCGGTTCGATGAGCAGACGCACCGCGGCCAGGTTGTCCAGGTCCTGCTCGGAGACCTCGGTGATGCGGAAGCCCTTGTTGGGCTGCGCGACGACCAGGCCCTCCTTGGTCAGGTCCAGCATCGCCTCCCGAACCGGGGTGGGCGAGACACCGAAACGCGCGCCGAGGGTGGGCGCGGAGTAGACCACGCCCGGTTCCAGCTCGCCAGAGATGATGGCGGCCCGCAGCGCGTCCCTGACGCGTTCGCGCAGCGTCTCGCGCTGGCCGAGGGCCTGCAGGTTGGGGGTGGAGGGCACGTTCACAGCAGGAATCCCGCGGGGAAGGGGTCGGTCGGGTCGAGGTGGAACTGGGAGGTCCCGGTGACCCAGGCGCGGCCGGTGATGGAGGGGAGCACGGCCGGGTGCGTCCCGACGGTGGTCTCGCCGAGGAGGCGTCCGGTGAAGCGGGTGCCGATGAAGGACTCGTTCACGAACTCCTGGTCCAGGGCGAGTTCGCCGCGGGCGTGCAGTTGCGCCATGCGGGCGCTGGTGCCGGTGCCGCAGGGCGAGCGGTCGAACCATCCGGGGTGGATGGCCATGGCGTGCCGCGACAGGGCGGCGGTGGAGCCGGGCGCCTTGAGGTAGACGTGGTGGCAGCCCGAGATGTCGTCACGCTCGGGGTGGACCGGCAGGTTCGCCGCGTTCACGGCGTCCATGATCGCCAGTCCCGCGGACAGCAGGTCCCCGGCCCGCGCCCGGTCGAACGGCAGGCCCAGGTCGCCGAGTTCGACGATCGCGTAAAAGTTGCCGCCGAACGCCAGGTCGTAGCCGACCTCGCCGTAGCCGGGCACCTCCACCTTGGCGTCCAGCGCGTACGCGAAGGACGGCACGTTCTCGATGGTGACGGAGGTCGCGGCGCCGTCCTCGACCGCCACCGAGGCGACGACGAGCCCGGCCGGGGTGTCCAGCCGGATCGTGGTCACGGGTTCGGTGACGGGCACCATGCCCGTCTCGACCAGCACGGTGGCCACGCCGATCGTCCCGTGGCCGCACATCGGCAGCAGGCCGGAGACCTCGATGAACAGCACGCCGAAGTCGGCGTCCGGGCGGGTCGGCGGCTGCAGGATCGCGCCGCTCATCGCGCCGTGCCCGCGCGGCTCGTACATCAGCAGCGTGCGGACGTCGTCGCTGTTGTCCATGAACCACTGCCGGCGCTCGGCCATGGTGGCGCCGGGGATGGTGCCCACCCCGCCGACGACGACGCGCGTGGGCATGCCCTCGGTGTGCGAGTCGACGGCGTGGAAGGTGCGGCGGGACCTCACTGGTAGCCCTTGGCGAGGACGGCCTCGGTGTCGGCGGTGATCCGCGCGGTCTGCTCGGGCGACAACGGCAGGCGCGGCGGGCGGCAGACGCCGCCCTTGAGCCCGGCGATGTCCATCGACAGCTTGATGGACTGCACGAACTCCGTCTTGGAGTCCCAGCGCAGCAGCGGGTGCAGGTCGCGGTAGACCGGCAGCGCCTGGGCCAGGTCGGCGGGGTCGCCGGAGGTGGCCAGGCGGTACAGCTCGACGGTGCTCGCCGGGATCATGTTGGGGTAGCCGGCGATCCAGCCGACCGCGCCGGCCATGCCCAGTTCGAGCAGGACGTCGTCGGCGCCGACGAGGATGTCGAGGCCCGGCGCCAGCTCGGCGATCTGGTAGGCCCGGCGGACGTCGCCGGTGAACTCCTTGACGCCGACGATGGTGCCCTCGCCGTGGAGCTCCGCGAGCAGCTCGGGGGTGAGGTCGACCTTGGTGTCGATCGGGTTGTTGTAGGCCACGATCGGCAGTCCGACCTTGGCGACCTCGCGGTAGTGCTCCACGACGGCCGCGCGCTCCGCCCGGTAGGCGTTCGGCGGCAGCAGCAGCAGCGAGGTGGCGCCGGCCTCGGCGGCCTGCTCGGCCCAGCGGCGGGCCTCCAGCGCGCCGTACGCGGCCACGCCCGGCATCACGCCGAACCCTTCCGGCGCGGCCTGGACGGCCGTCTCGACGACGCGGGCGCGCTCCTCGTCGGTCAGCGTCTGGTACTCGCCCAGCGAACCGTTGGGCGTCACGCCGTCACAGCCGCCGGCGGCCAGGAACCGGACGTGCTCGGCGAAGGCGTCGTAGTCCACCGACAGGTCGTCGTGGAACGGCAGGGCCGTGGCGACGTGGACTCCGCGCCAGGGCCTCGCGGGGTTGGTCATGCTGCGGCTCCTTGAGTGATGGTAAGCAGAGACTATCAGTGCAATGTCACATCGCATAGACTTGGGAAGGTCCGCCAACTCACCGGCCGGCCATCCATTTCTCCAGGCCGGCGGCGTCCAGCGGCAGCGCGCGGGACAGCACCTCGGACCCTTCGGCGGTGACCAGGATGTCGTCCTCGATCCGGCGCAGCTCCGGCGGCACGGTCGTGGGCATGGAAGTACAGCCCCGGTTCGACGGTGAGCACCATCCCCTCGCCCAGGGTGGCACCCTGGTACGCCTCCGGGGCGGCCTGGGCGCAGTCGTGCACGTCCAGGCCGAGGTGGTGGCCGATGCCGCAGATCAGATAGCGGCGGTGCTGCTGCCCGGCGTCGGACAGCGCCTCGTCGCGGCCCGGGCCGACCGCCGCGAGTCCCGCCCGGTGGGCCTTCTCCACCAGGTCGTGCACCTGACGCTGGGCGTCGGAGAACCGGCCCGAGGCCGGGAACGTCCGGGTGACGTCGGCGGTGTAGTGGCTGGCGACCTCCACGCCCATGTCGAGCAGCAGGAGCTCCTCGGGGAGCACCGGGCCGTCGCAGCGCACCCAGTGCAGGGTCGGCGCGTGCTTGCCGCTGCCGACGATCGACGCGTACCCCGGGCCGTTGCCGTAGGCGCGGGCGTAGCGGTCGAAGGTGCCCTGCAGCCAGCGCTCGCCGCGCCCGGCGATCGCGGCCGGGATCTCCCGGACGACCTCGGCGAAGCCCTCGACGGTGCGGTCGACGGCCTGCCGGAGCTGGTCGATCTCCCACGCGTCCTTGTACATCCGCAGGGCGGCCAGCGTCCGGGCGACCTCGTGGTCGACCAGCACCTCGTCGCGCAGTTCCGACAGGCGCCGCACGTCGATGCCGAGCGCCCGCGCCCAGTCCTCGGGACCGGGCGCGGCGCCGGCCCACAGCTCGCCGTAGCGGGCGTCGGACCAGAAGGCCTTCTCGCCCGGGTAGGCGGGCGGCGGCATGTAGAGGACGGCGTCGCCGGAGCGCACCACCACGACGGCGTTCTCGATCGCGCAGCCGGTCAGCCAGCAGAAGTCGCTGTCCGGGCGGAAGTCGTACGCCGTGTCGTTGCTGCGGATCGGCGCCTCGCCAGCGGCGATCACCACGGTCCGGCCGGGCAGCGCCTCGGCGAGCCTGGCCCGGTGCGCGGCCGCGGCCTCCACCGCGCCCGTAACGACCGGGGGCGTGCGGTCCAGCGTGTCCCACCCCGTGCCAGCGTGTGTGCGGCGCCCGCGCCCTGGGCCACCGTCAGCGAGGTCGGCGCCAGGCTGGCCACCGGGTCTTCGCCTCCTGGAGCGGCCTATCGCGCCCCAGGTTGTCGAGCTCGCTGATCGCGGTCCCCGCGTGCCGTGCTCACGCCTCCCCGTCGCCGCTGTCCGGGCCGCTGCGGGCGAGGCGCTCGCTCCGGTGGCCTGAAACGCCGGCTCTGCAGGGTCGGAAGCGGGCGAGGTAGGCCGCGCTCGGGCCGCGGCGCTCGGTCAGGTGGAGGCCGGCGGCGTCGGCGAGCCGGTGCAGTCGGCCGAAGGGGATCCAGTGCCGGTCGAAGAACTCGCCGATCACCAGCCGCCCGCCCGGTGCCAGCACCCGTGCCGCCTCGCGCAGTACCCGATCCGGATCGGGGATCTCGCCGAGCGCGGTCACGGCGTATACGGCGTCGAATGTCCCGTCGGCGTAGGGCAGTTCACGTGCGTCCGAGCGGGTGGGCCTGATCGTCACCAGGCCGTCGCGCTCGGCGCGGCACATCACGTGGTCGAGCATCTCCTGCTGGATGTCGAGCACATCGAGCCGTCCCTCCGGCCCGAGCTGCGGGGCGACGTGCAGCGACTGCAGGCCGGTCCCCGGGCCGATCTCCAGGAACCGCTCCCCCGGCCGCGGTTGCAGTACCGCGTCCATCCGGTCGGCTGTCAGGAACGGCAACGGCACGTCGAGGAGGCCACGTTGGGCGTACGGATAGGGCGCCGTGTCGCCCAGCCACCAGGCGGCGGCCAACGCGGCGCCGACGCCGGCGGCGACCGCCCAGCGGGTCCGGGCCGGGATCGGGGCGGTGGCGGCGGTGGTGATGCGGTGCATGGTGTTCTCCGGTCGATCGATTCGGTTCGTGATCGTCGTTCGTGTCTGCGGTCGGACGGTCGGACGGTCGGACCGTCGGCGTCACGCGCGCCGGCCCAGCGCCCGCAGCGCCAGCCGGCCGCACAGCGCGGCGAGCGGCAGCTCGGCACCGAGCGCCATGACGACCGCGGTGGCGAAGTCGCCGCCCGGGGCCGCGGTCGTGGTGTCGAACCAGGCGTCCACCGCAAGCAGCGTCGCGGTCGCGGCGGCCGCCAGGGCGTGCCGCCGGTCACCGCGGGCGGCGAGGAGACCGGTGGCGATCAGACCGAGCGCCTCCAGCGCGTCGAGCCCGACCCAGGCGACCGGCCAGTGCGCCGCGGTCGCGGTGGCCGGCAGGCCGGTGGCCAGCACGTACAGCCACGGCAGCAGGCCCAGCCCGCAGCCGACCAGCAGCCCCCCGGCCCGCCGCATGCCCCGCGCCGGGCGCGGCTCCTCCGCCTCTTCGTAGAGCGGGATCACCTCGGCGCCGGCCACTTCCTCGTCGTACAAGGCCAGTTGACGCATCCTCTTCCCCCGCTCCCCGTCGGCTGTCCCCTTCACGTCCTCCAGGCTCCGGCGGGCAGGGGGGCGCCGTCAGTCACGCAGGGTGCCGAGCCGGGGTGGAGACAAGTGCACCCCGGAACCGGGCGGCAGCGTCATGGCATGGGGATGGCCTGCGGCTTTACCGTTTGACGCATGCAAATCACCACGTGGCTGAAGCTGGTGCCGGGCCGGCTGTTTCGCAGGGCGGGACACCGGACCGCGCTCGTCGCCGCCGGCCTTCCGCTCCACCTCGCCGTGGTGCCACTGTGGCTGTGGCTGGCCGGCGCGATAGCGGGGGCGCCGGCCGTGATTCCGCTGCCCGTGCTGCTCACCCTCGCGGTGACACCCGCGCTGACCGCCGGGCAGCGGCGGCGCTACCGGGCACTCGTCGGCAAGGACCTCCCACGCCCCGCCGCACCCGGGCCCGGACGCAACTGGAAGTCGGCGGTACGCCGGCTGACCACGCGGGCCTTGTGGCGGCAGGCCTGCTACCACGCCGTGGCGGGTCCGCTGCTGGCCGTCCTGGACCTCGCCGTCCTCGCCGTCTGGGCCGCCGCTCTCGTGGCCGCCTCCATCTACGTGTGGATCTGGGCGCTGCCCCCGCAATGGCGGGTCACCGACCTCGGGTACACCACGCAGGCCGCGTACATCACCGCCGGCGGCCTCGCCCTGCTGTTCCTCGGGCCCCGGCTGACCGGCGCTCTGGTGCGGCTGGACACCCGGGCGGCCGAGGTCCTGCTCGGCCCCAGCCGAACGGAGAAGCTGACCAGCCGGGTCGCCGACCTCGCCGAGAGCCGGGCCGGCGTGCTCGACGCCGCCGACGCCGAGCGGCGGCGGATCGAGCGCGACCTGCACGACGGCGTACAGCAGCGCCTCGTCTCACTCGCCGTCAACCTGGGCCTGGCCAGGGCCACCCTCGACGACCTGCCGGCCGATGCCCGCAAGGTCATCGACGAGGCCCACCGCGAGGCGAAGGAGGCCATCACCGAGCTGAACAACCTGGTACGCGGCCTGCATCCGGCCGTCCTCGAGGACCGCGGCCTCGACGCCGCGCTGTCCGGGGTCGCCGCCCGCCTCCCCATCCCGGCGCGTGTGGCGGTGGACCTGCCGCGGCGCCCCTCGCCCACGGTCGAGGCCGTCGCGTACTTCGTGGTCTCCGAGGCCCTGACGAACGTGGTCAAACACGCCCAGGCGACCCGGGCGGATGTGACCGTGGAGCGGATCGGGGAGACACTGCTGGTGGTCGTCGCGGACGACGGCGCGGGCGGCGCGGATCTCGCAGCGGCCGGCGGCGGCACCGGGCTCGCCGGGCTCGCCAAGCGCGTCGCGTCCGTCGACGGCACGTTCTCCTGCCGCAGCCCCGCCGGGGGCCCGACCGTCATCACCGTGGAGCTGCCGTGCGCGCCGTGATCGCCGAGGATTCCCTCCTGCTGCGCATCGGCGTGGTCAAGGTGCTGGAGACGGCCGGCTTCGAGATGTGCGCGCAGGTCACCGACGCGGAAGGGCTGCTGGCGGCCGTCGAGGAGCACCGGCCCGACATCGCCGTGGTCGACGTGCGCATGCCGCCCGGCTTCACCGACGAGGGAGTACGTGCCGCGCTGGTGATCCGCCGCCAGTATCCGCGAACCGCCGTGCTCCTGCTGTCGCAGTACGTGGAGGAGCGGTACGCCGCCGATCTGCTCGCCGCCAACACCTCGGGCGTCGGCTATCTGCTCAAGCAACGGGTCGCCGACGTCGAGGAGTTCGCCGAGGCGGTACGCCGGGTGGCGGCCGGCGGCACCGCCCTCGACCCGCAGGTCGTCGCGCAGCTGCTGGTGCGCCGGCACAGCGACCCACTCGACCGGCTGACACCGCGCGAGCGGGAGGTGCTGGAGCTGATGGCGGGCGGCCGGTCCAACTCCGCCATCGCCGCCGAGCTGGTGGTGAGCGAGAGCGCGGTCGCCAAGCACATCAACAGCATCTTCACCAAGCTCGACCTGCCCAGGGCCGACGCCGACCACCGCCGCGTCCTGGCGGTGCTGCGCTTCCTGGGCGTTGCGACCGCGTAGGACGCGATCCTGCCCGGACGTCCGGTCGATCACGGTGCTGATCGCCGTGCGCTGGGGAACGCGGCACCTTCGGACGGGTGCTGTCCACCAGGTCGTGCCGCGCTGGGAGTCGAAGGCGGTGGCCGTCGTGCGTGTCACGGCGGGTGGGCTTCCAAGCCGTGACGCCCGGGGGCTCGCCCGCCGCCGAACGAGCCCTGGCGCACCCGGGACCGCCGAGCGGAGCAGCGGGCAACCCGGCTGCCGCGCCGCACCCCTTGACGCCGCCGATCCGCGGTGGAATCGTCCAGCTTCGACAACGTTGTCAGAGTCATGAAGAGACATGACCCACTACCGCACCGCGTGACCCGAAGACCCCCCGGGCTTGTCGCTTCGAATGGAGAGGTTGGGACAATGGTCGGTTTTCGCCTGTTCTCCGCGCACCGTCGAAGGAGGCCGGACGTACCCGGGCCGCGGCGGACCCGGCGCGGGCCCGTCGCGGCCCGGGTGCTCGCATCGGGCGCGATCGCGCTGGCCGTCGGCGCGGCGCTCGCCAGTGCGCCCACGGCCACGGCGGCGTCGGGCGGGGCCGCGCACCCGTCGCCCGGCGCTGCCACCGCGTCCGCGGCGGCGTCGGACACCAGCGCGGCGGGGAACTCCAGTTACACCGCGGCGAACCTCCCGGACTGGGCCATCGGCCCGTTCACCCGCAGCGCGGACAACCCGCTGCTGACGCCGAGCGGCAGCGGCTACGAGGCCGCCGACCTGTACAACCCGGGCGTGCTGTACCGCGGCGGTCAGTACAAGATGCTGTACCGCGCGCAGGGCACCGACGGCGGCCCGTCGCAGATCGGCTACGCCGCCGGCACCGACGGCAGCCACTTCACGGAGGACACCGCCGACAACCCGGTGATCGATTTCGGCCTGGCCGGGCAGCAGTCCAAGTGCGGCCTGGAGGACCCGCGGCTGTTCGAACTCCAGGGCACCTACTACACGTTCTTCACCGCCGTCCACCCGAAGGCGGACGGCAGCTGCTACGGCTCGTACGACATCTCCGAGTCCACCTCGACCGACGGCGTCCACTGGAGCACCCCGTGGACGGTGGAGCCGAACGCGGGGAACAACAAGGACGCGGCGGTGGTCACCGACGCCGACGGCACGCCGCGGAAGGTGAACGGCGAGTACGTCATGTACTTCGGCCAGGGCGACACCGGTACGGACATCGCCTACTCGTCGGACCTGCGCACCTGGCACGCGAAGGGCAGCAGCACCCCGCGCACGGCCGACCCGCTCGACGTGCACTACCCCAAGGGCTGGAAGCCGTACGAGGTGGCGGTGGCGGTCACCGACTACCGCACCGTGGTGGGCCGGCCCGCCCACCAGGACATCGTGGTCTTCACCGCGGGGACGCTGATGGCCAACGGCCGCTGGTTCTACGCGATCAGCGAGGAGGAGTTCTCCGGCCAGGACCCGACGCTGATGCTCCACCAGCTCAGCGACGCGGTGCTCACCCCGACGCCGGACGTGCCCTACGAATGGAACGGGCAGACGCCGAAGACGGTGTGGACGAACAGCGTCTTCTTCCACAACGGCCAGTGGATGATGTACTACGGCGGTGGCGACCAGGTCACCGCGCTCGCCACCGCGGGGCTGCGCCGGCCGCAGCCGGCGGCCTCGGGCGGGACGCCCTTCCGGACCGGCTTCGAGCACGGCCAGCCCGCGCCGGACTGGGTCGACGGCATCGACACCTCGCCCGGCGGCGGCGGGATCGCCGGGGTCACCGCGTACGGCGGCGCCACCGGCCCGGAGGCCAGCGCGCGCCAGGTCCTCGACCACGACGGCACCAACGCGCTGATGTACTCCGGCCAGGCCACCGGCGCGGCCGACGACCACGCCTACATGCGGCTGTTCGACCTCGCCGACCGGCCGGTGCGCACCGGCCGGGACACCACGCTGACGTACTGGATCTACCCGCAGGCGCAGGGCAGCGCGGCGCCCGGCGTCAGCGGCGACAACAGCAGCTGTGTGGCCCTCGACCTCGTCTTCTCCGACGGCAGCACGCTGCACGGCCTGCCCGGCTCCCCGCTCACGCCGGCCTCGCAGTGCGGCACACTCACACTCGACCAGTGGAACCAGGTCAGTGTGGACATCGGGAAGGCGGTTGCGGGCCGCACCGTGGTCCGCGTCGACCTGGGTTACGACCGGCCCGGCAGCAACGGCGGCTACCGCGGCTACGTCGACGACGTCGCGCTCACCGACAACGCCACCCGGCCCGCGACGATCAGCGAGGTCTCGCCCGCGCAGGCGGCTCCGGGGCAGCAGGTCACCGTCACCGGCGAGGGCTTCGGCTCCTCCGCTCACGGCCGGCACCTGCTGCTGTCCGACAACGGTGTGCACTGGGGCGGCGCGGGCGACCTCGGCACGCTGCGGATCGCCCACTGGTCCGACACGTCCATCACGTTCACGGTGCCGGGGCCCAGCGGCCCGGAGGTCTCGACGTCGACGGGGCCGGGGAACATCTGGCGCGTCGAGCCGGGCAGCACGGCGAGCGTCGCGGTGGTGACCGGGCCCGGCGGGACCTCCGGCACCGGGCAGTTCACCGTCGCGGCCAGCGCCGAACTGTCGGACTACGCCAACGACGTGGGCATCTCGCCGGACAGCAACCGCGGGTGCGGCCAGCTCGACAACGGCACCGACACCTACTCGGCGGACGCGCTCGCCGCGGCCACTCCCCAGTCCCTCACCCCCGGCGCCCAGGTGAGCGTCGACGGGCTGACCTTCGCCTGGCCGCAGGCGCAGCCGTGCACCAACGACAACGTGCGGGCGCTCGGCCAGACCGTCCTGATGCCGCACCGGTCCGGCGCCACCCGGATCGGCTTCCTCGGCGCGGCGACGAACGGCGCCCACTCCGGCACCGTGACGATCCGCTACACAGACGGCAGCAGCGGCACGGCGACGCTGGCGCAGTCGGACTGGGGCAACGCGCCCGGCGCCGGGAACACGGAGGTCGCCGCGATGACCTACCGCAACCAGGCGCTCGGCAAGCAGGACCACGCCTTCTACGTCGACGAGCAGAGCGTGCCCGTCGACCCGGCGAAGGTCGTCGCGTCGATCACGCTGCCCTCCAACAAGGACATCCACATCTTCGCGACGGCGCAGGACGGCACGCCGATCGCCGGATAGCCCGCACGGGGGGGCGCCACCCGGCGCTCCCCCTTCAGCTCTGCTCCCCCTGCGGCCTGCACCAACGGTCCATTGCCCACCCAGCGCCTAGAAGTCTTCGCGCGTTCCCCCGTTACCCCAACTTCCCGTCGACCGGCGTGAACGGGCTGGTGGATCACGCCGTGTAGGGGTGGATCGCCAGCGGTGAACTCCAACCGGGGCCGCCGCGCATCGCGGCTCTCCGTCCTCCTTCACTGCCGCGTCGCCCCGGGCTCTCCGTCACCGGGGACCGAGCGCGGGCGGCGCAGTCCCTCCACCGGGCGGAAGTGCAGATCGACCGGGCCGGTGAACTCGAAGCAGGCCACGGTGTCGTGAGCGCGTCGGTCCTCATCGCCCGCCGGGGTCCGGGAGCGCGCTGGCGTGGGCGGCGAGGACACGCCAGGTGCCGTCGGTGTGCACCCAGGTGCGGGTGTAGCGCAGGCGCGCCGCAAAGGGCTGTCCCCCGGCGGTGCCCGCGAGCGCGGCCAGCACGTGGGTGATCCCCGTCCCGTCCACCACCGTCACATGCAGCTCCTGCTGGTCGAAGACCTCGACGGTCAAGGCCCGCGACCTGTGCGCGGCCAGGTCCTCGTCCTTCGTGACGGTGCTGCCGTCGGGGCCGGTATAGACGACGCGGTCGTCCAGGAGCAGGCGCAGCGCCTCGACGTCACCCGCCCGTACGGCGGCCTGGAGCCTCAGCTCCGCCTTGCGCAGGCCGGCCTCCCCGGCCACCTCGTCCGTCCCCATCAGATCCCCCCTCGCCTCGCCTGCGACCACAGCCGTGATCGGGTTTTGCCTCAGCCTGGCACGTCCTGGGGGCGCTTCGCGGCCAGATGGCCGGTGAGCGGGCCCTTGGGCTGACCGACGTCGCCGAGGTGGCCGTCGGTATGGCGCAGGGCCAAGCCGTCTGGGCCGGTCAACTCTCACGTCTCAGGGGCAGGTCGTCGGTACGTCTCAGGACTGCCCATCGCCCTCTGGACCTTTGCACCAGGTGTCCTCGCTGCTCCAGCGACTGCGCCATGCTGTGGGCGAGCCGAGTGGAGATACCGACTTCTTGTGCGTAAGTCGAAAGCGGCTGGCCCGGGCGCTGGGCCATGGCGTGCAAAAGTGCCCGTTCCTGACCCACCAAGTCCCAATGGGTCGGCCACGCCGGGATGTTGATGCTCGGCTCTCCGTTCTCCGACCACGTCACGGTGGTTGCGGGAAGCCTTGGCACGCCGGATTTGCCGAGCTCGAAGCCCCATAGTGCAGCGCTGCGCATCACATCCTCGACAGCGTCCCGCCTCCATCGCAGCAGTTCTTCCAACTCAACCTCCGGGCCGCCCGGTTCATGGGCCAGGGCGCTGATCTGCTCGTCGCTGGCCGCGGCGGCGGCCATGCTTCCCGTGGTGTCGGCGAGCGTTGCCTCAAGCTCCTGTCCACCCAGGTGCAGCCGGATGTCCCTGTTCGCTATCCACTCACGAAAGGAGGCACGAGCGTCGGGACTGCGGTGCCACCACCTTCCGAGTCCGACAGCGAGTATCAGCAGCGTGACGGGCCATTTGAGGGAGGAAATGAACTCAAGGACGCTCACGGGGTCATCCTGCCGCGACTGCGGCGTCTGCGGGCGAGGATCACACAGGTTCCCGCCTGCCGTTGTCAGCGGTCTCTGCCGTCGCCACGCCGGGGCCCTGCTGACTCGGTGAGTTTCGAGCCGGCGATCACTGTCGCCCTGCTGCTCCTCCTGCATGCGAGGCCTCAGGCCGCCGCCGCGCCGTGCGGGACCGACCAAGGCTGGCGAAGTGCCGTGATGCCGATCGGCCCGGTGTGGGCGGGAGGATCGGCCGTCAGCTCGGGCAGCCGGAAGGCGTGGGGAGTCCGGCGCAGTTCCAGCTTGAAGCCGGGCCCCTGAAGAGCGCCGCGTCGGCGTTGATCGCGTCGCAGCGTGATGTCGCCAGGAGTTCAAGCCCGAACACCCGGTGCTACCAGTCGTCGGACTCGTCGATATCACTGAAGGTTCAGTGACATTGCTCAAGGTGAACACGACCGGCTCGCTGCGCCGACGCGTGGCCCTTAGGTGCCCGCGCCACCATGCCAGGCACGCTTCAGGTCCGCTTCGCCCGAGAGGGACGGCAACGGCGCGGGACGGGTCGCGAGCGGGGAACAGAGAAGATCACCGAGGCGCAGGCCGGCGCCGCCAGGTCTCCGGGCGCGGCATTGCCGGCCTCGCTTGACGACCCTGGATGTAACTTTTATTGTTACTCTCACAATGTAACTTTTACGGTTACTTCGAAGGAGGCGATCACGTGGCCGGAAACAGCCAGCTCACCGTGGCGGCGCACGCGCTGACGTGGATCGAACTGCACCGGCGGATCGGGGAAGGAACCGCGACATCCGAAGGGGTCGCGGGGAGCGTCAACACCAACCCCGTCGTGATCCGCCGGCTGCTCGGCCGGATGCGCGATGCCGGGCTGGTGCACTCGCGGCGAGGCGCCGACGCGGGGTGGGTGCTCGCCAGGCCCCTGGAGGACATCACCCTCCGGGAGGTCTACGAGGCGATCGAGCCGCCGCCACTGTTCGCCATGCATCGCTCGGATCCCAACCTCGGCTGTCCGGTCGGGTCCGGCATCCAGCCTGCGATGCGTCCGGTGTACGCCCGCGTCGAGGAAGCCGTTCGCACCGAGCTCGACCGGATCACGCTGGCCGACGTCCTGCGCGACGTGCTGGCGTCGCGGTAACCGTTCGCATCCCTTCATTCCCCCTCGTCCGGGCCGGTCACGGCCCACAGAGAACTGGAGTTCGCACCATGGGACAGCTTGACGGAAAGACCGCCGTCGTCACCGGTGGCAACAGCGGCATCGGACTGGCCGGCGCCAAGCGCTTCGCCGCCGAGGGCGCGTATGTGTTCATCACCGGGCGACGGAAGGAGGCGCTGGACGCCGCACTGGCCGAGATCGGCCCGAACGCCACCGCCGTCCAGGGCGACATCTCCGATCCGGCCGACATCGACCGCCTCTACGCCGCCGTCGCCGACCAGGGCCGGCGCGTGGACGTGCTGTTCGCCAACGCGGGCGGCGGCGAGTTCTCCACCCTGGAACAGGTCACCGAAGAACACTTCGACACCACCTTCGGCATCAACGTGCGCGGCACGCTCTTCACCGTCCAAAAGGCACTGCCACTGCTGAACGACGGTGCCTCGGTGATCCTCACCGGCTCCACCGCGGCGACCTCCGGCGGCGAGGCGTTCGGCGTCTACGCCGCGTCCAAGGCCGCCATCCGCTCGTTCTCCCGCACCTGGGCCAACGAGCTCAGGCACCGGGGGATCCGCGTCAACACCCTCGTCCCCGGCCCGATCCAGACCCCCGGGAACGCCGGCCTCGCCCCCGACGCGGACGAGGCGGCCAAACTGTGGGGCTTCTTCGCCAGCCAGGTACCGCTGGGCCGCATGGGCCGCCCCGACGAGGCAGCCGCCGCGGCACTCTTCCTCGCCGGCGACCAGAGCAGCTTCGTCACCGGCACCGAACTCTTCGTCGACGGCGGCCTCAACCAGATCTGAAGCAGGGGCGCACGCGACCTCGGTACGCCGAGGTCGCCCGACACGTTGGGACGCGTCCACCGGTGCGCGGATCGGCAGCATCGTGGAACTGGGCGAGAACGCGGTGGCGATGACCGGTGCTTCGCTCGGCGGCGAGGGACGCCTCATGGTGACCTACCTCGATGGCCGCATGGAAGTGCGCGACGCTGCCACCGGGGGCGCCGTGGGCGGCTTTCGCGGGGTGAACCTCTCCGCTTTGACGCGCCCCGACGGGAGTGTTCTGCTGGCCGTCATCAATCCCCCAAGCGGGGAAATCCGCCTGTACCGCCTCGAGCCGACCTCCGGATGAACAAGGTCGGTGCCGTCAGACGCAAGATCACCGAGCGAGGCGAAGTCGTCGGCCGTCCGGCACCGCGGGTCCCGTCCGGCCACGTGGTGCAGCAGTCGGCCGCCCCCAGGCGACGGACTGCTTCGGCCCCCGAGACGGCTCCGTCGATGTCGATCGGAACAGTGACCACTGTCGCACCGGACGTTCAGCCGGTCTTGCGGATGTGCGCGGGTTGACAGCGCCGTTGGAACGGAAGAACGGCTGGACGCTGGCCGAGGAGGCCGGGCACGAACGACAACAAGGACAGGGTCGAGAACCGTGTGCACACCGCGGTCAGCGCCCGGCTCGTGACCGGACACCCGCCGGCCGGGGACGTCGTCGGTTCACGCCCGCCCCATGACACCGCCCGCGCCGGCGCCGTCCCGGTCGGGGTCGAAGTGGGCTGGGATGTGCCGGAAGAAGAAGTTGTGGATGAGCCGGGCCGAGGACTTGCTGTCGCCGAAGTACTCCTGGGCCTGATGGAACTGGCCGGGGTCGAACAGCACGAGCCGGTTCGGCACCATCGCCAGCGACACCAGCTCCTGCCACTGGGCGATGTCACCCCCGTCTGCGAGGATCTCCTGGGCGTCCGGGCGGTCCCGCAGTTCGAAGAAGTGCCGGATGCCCGTGCGCCGGTGGGCGTAGAGGGAGGTGCCGCCGCGGCACTGTTCCGCCGTGTTGAGATACAGCACACCGGCCCAGCGCGCCTCGTCCACGTGAATGCGCGCACCCCGGTGCAGGTTGACCTTCCAGTCCATGGCCGAGGACATGTGCAGGTGATTGGCGAGCAACTCCTCCCGGCTCCCGGGGCCGAGCACCTCGCAGATCCGGCCGATGGCCTCCTCCTCCATCCAGCGGGGCGCCGGCGCGGTGCGGTAGGCGAAGGCGCTGTCCGTCCGGGGGCTGAAGGCGCAGCCCAGGGCGGCCGCCCTAGCGCGTTCGAAGTCGGCGTAGACGTCGTCCACGACGACGAGGGAGGCGCGGTCGATGCCGGTGACGGTCACTGCGGGGCTCCTTCCAGATCATTGGCGACGGCCGGGCAACCGCGGACGAAGGCCGTCACCTCCGCCACGGCCCGGCGCGAGGCGGCCTGACAGAACCGCTCCACATGGCCGACCGGGTAGCTGCTGAGGGTCACGGACGCCCGCTCCCGCAGCCGGTCGGCCAGGCGCAGGCCGTGCCGGGCGTCGGCCCGGGTGTCGTAGGTTCCGGTCTGGATCAGCACGGGGGGCAACGGGTCGGCGGGCAGCGGCAGATGCAGGGGGGACAGCGCGGTGAGGGCGCTCAGCTGGTCGGTGCGGGACGGGTCGCCGAGCATTCCCGTCCAGTGCCGGCCGATGCCGAGATGCGGGAAACCCACCAGGTCGGTGACCGGGAAGCGCAGAATCCAGCCGTCGAACAGTCCGGGCTCCAGCAGCACCGCGCGTGCGGCGCCGACGGCGCCCATACTGTGCCCGAGGACCAGGAGAGGCCGCTGCGGCCCGCACTCCTCGCGCAGCAGGCGGGCCGCGTGCAGGAGGTCGTTGTAGCCGCGTTCCCCGCCGGACGCGCGATGGGCGGGCACCAGCGACCGGGTCACCGCCCTGGCCAGGGTCAGCTGCCCGGAGCGGGCCAGTTCCTCCAGGGCACGTTCCAGGGGCGCGTTCGCAAGAGCGGTCAGCCCGCCGTGCTCCAGCAGCAGGACGGGACCCGCGGTGCCGGACAGTTGCACGGGGACCTGGTTGCCGTCGCCCGCCGTGCAGTACCGGGTGGTGCGAGGCAGGGCAGCGGGCCACGGCGTCGCGCTCAGCGGGCGGGCCCGCTCCTCTTCGTCCGGCAGCAGCTCGGTCCGGCCGACCGCGGCGCCGTCGGGCCGCCGGGAGACCCGCAGCCACAGCGCGCAGTCCGCGGCGGGCGAAGCGGCCACCTCCGGGAACGAGTCACCGGGGCGGCCCCCGGCCACGAGGCGCGCCTCCTGCGTGTCGCCGTCGACCCGGTACAGGGCCTCGGCCGCCTGCGCCCCGCGCCCGGCGACCGTACGGACCAGCAGGCTGCGCCGCGTGCCCCAGATCCAGGCCAGTGCCGTTCCTTCGGGGAAGACGACGGTCTCGCCGGCCTCGGCATTCCCGGGCAGCCCCGCGCGCAGTACGGCTCTGGGCGTGCCGAGCGCCTCACCGTGCCACCAGCGGTCCGCGCCCAGCACCAGACGGGTGCGCGGGGTCGCCGCCGCCGGCAGCGGAGTGAGGAGGGATCGGCCCGTCGCCGGGTCGAGACGCAGCAGGCGCTGCGTCGTGACGCCGTGCGCGGTGGAGCGGACCAGCACGGCAGTGGGATCGCCCGTCGCCTCCACGGTCACCAGAGGGAGGGGGCCGTCGTCCAGGTCGACCGCACGGTCGTGTGCGAAGGGTTCACCGGTACGGTGCACCGCCACCCTGAGCCCGTCCACCGGGGGGTCGTCCAGCCGGGCCCCCGGCGCGAAGCCCGTGTACACGAACCCGGGTCCCGCCGTGCCGCCGGTCGCCGACGGCACGCGGGCCAAGTGGACGAGGCTGGGGCGGCGGGCGAGCACGGTGTCCGGGGCACCGGGGTCCGAGAGGTAGCCGTAGTCGCCGCCGGGACGGCCGTACAGCACGACCGGCGGGCCCGCATCCGCCGGGTGGACGGTCAGCGGGGTGAGGCCGGCGGGCCCGGCCGGCACGTCGCAGACGCGGACTCCGGTCGCGTCCCCGCGCAGCAGGTGGGCGCCCGACTCCGCGTCCTGCCACCAGTAGCCCGCCGTGCCGACGGTGACCAGGCCGTGCACGGCCACCCGTGCCCCGGGGCTCTCGCTCGGCTCCCGCATCCCACTCAGCCCTGCTCGTTCGAGGCCAGTTCGTGCCGGCCGGAAGCCAGGTACAGGGCTCCCGCCACGAGCAGCGCGGCCACCAGGCATCCCGCGACGGCCTGGGTCGGAAAGGTGTCGGCGGCGGGGGAACGGACCAGCAGCACGCAGTACGTGAACGGGTTCACCGCTGCCAGCACCCGCATGAAGACCGGAAGGTCGTCCAGCGAGTAGAACAGCGGCGCCGTCATGACCAGCGGCAGGCTGAACAGCGACGTCATGAGGTCGCGCTTGCTGTAGCTGTTGATCCCGAACCCCAGCGCGCACCCCGTCAGCACGGTCAGCAGACACACCAGCACGGCCAGGCCGGCCATCCGCAGGTCCTGGACGGGGTTTCCCCGCCCGAGCAGCTGTTTCAGCACCAGGATGGCCGCTACCTGCACGGAGGCGACCAGGGTGTTGGCCGCCAGGATCGAGCCGATGTACTGCGGGAAGGACACGTCGGTGGTCCGGGCGACGGCGTAGACGCCCCACTTGCGATCGTTGGCCACGTCGCCCATGCACCAGAACAGGGCGCGGATGGCGATCACCACGAGCACACCCGCGTAGGCGAAGTCGTCGTACGCCATGCCCTCGATGCGGGTGCCCGCCGCGAGGGTGTTGAGGCCGGTGACCATGAACAGGAAGTAGGCGGGGGCCTCGATGACCCGGCTGAGGTGGCTGGTCCGCCAGTTCCACACGCTGAGGAGGTGGAAGCGGGCCAGCGTCAGGGACGTCTTCACTGCTGCACCATCACACTCTCGGGGGTGGGGGTCCTTTCGGCGTAGCGCGCCAGGTAGACGTCGCGCAGGGACTGCTTCTCGGCACTGAGGTCCTGCACCTGCAGTTCCGGCGGCAGCCAGGCGAGGACCGGACGCAGTCCGGTGGCCAGCGGCACCTGCACGGACAGGCCGGTCCGGTCCGCGTCGGTCTGCAGCGTCCACTCGGGGGGCAGCGCGGTGTCGAGCCGGTCCGGGTACGGCTCGGGCATGGGCTCGGCGAACACCACGTTCACCTTCATGGTGGCGCCCGCCCGCCGGACGAATTCCTGGATCGGCAGGTGGGCGCGCAGCCTGCCCTCGTCCAGCAGTACGAGCTCGGAAGCGGTCCGCTCGACGGCGTCCAGGTCGTGCGAGGACACCAGCACGGTGGCACCCGCGGCGGCGCGTTCGCGCAGATGCTCCATGACGAGTTCACCGGCCGCCGGGTCCAGTCCCGCCGTCGGCTCGTCGAGCACGTAGACTGCCGCCTCGGCGACCAGGGCGCGGCCGATCTGCACGCGCTGCAACTGCCCGCCGGAGATGTACTCCGCCTGTCGGGATTGGACCTTGTCCAGGTCGAGCAGTTCCAGCACCCGGTCGACGGACGACCCGGGTGTTCCGGTCAACCGGGCGACGAGTTCGATGTTTTGGCGGACCGTCAGGGACCAGTCCACCATGGTGCGCTGCGGTGTCCACATCAGCCTGCCGCGCCTGGCGTCGGTGGTGACCGTGCCGGACGTGGGACGTATCAGTCCCGAGACGATGTTCAGCAGGGTGGACTTGCCCGCACCGTTGTGGCCCACCACGGCGAGCATGGTGCCGGGTTCCACGGCGAAGGAGACGCCGGACAGGGCCTCCGTCCCCGTGCGGTAGAGCTTGGTGATCTGATCGACGGTCAGGCTACGCACCGAAGTACTCCTCCACAATGTCCGCACCCGCCTGTTCGCCGCCCTCGGCGGGCAGCGTCAGCAGGCTCTGTGCTCGGTCGGTGTCGAGCGCGCCGCTCAGCCAGGACCAGGCCCCGGCCGGCCATACGCGCGGTGCGGGCCCGCCGGCCGTGAGGACCGGCGCCGCCGCACCCGAGCGCCGTACCGCGATCAGGCACACCGACCGGAGCCGGCGTGCCACGGGCACGACCGCGCCCAGGCTCTCGGGCCGGGCGAGCACCACTTCGCCGCTCACCGTGCAGAAGGAGCGGCGCTGTTCCAGGCCGGCCAGTGTCCCCTCTCGCATCGCGGCCAGCGTACGGCCCCGCACCCCGGTCGGTGTGAGATACGGCCGCGCCGCACCCGTGGCACGCTCCACGACGAGCAACTGGTCCGAGGCGAGGGCCCAGCCGCGGGCCAGGAGCGCCAGGCCGAGGCTCGTCTTGCCGCTGTGCGGAGCGCCGTGGAGAGCCAGACAACGCCCCCCGCGCTCGAGCACCGTGGCCTGCACGGCGGCGAAGTCCTCGCGCAAGACCCGGAACGGCGGCAGCGGCGAGGGCACCGACGACCAGCGGGTGAACCTGCGCTCCTCGATCACCTCGCCGTCCGCCTCGGCGCTCAGCCGGAACGACTTCGGCGCGTCGTCCTTGGCCAGCAGCGACCGCAGGAAGCCGCCGTCTCCGGCGGACAGTTCGACCCGGTAACGCGGCCGGGTACCGGCTTCCGCCCGGTGCGGGCCGAAGAAGAAGTCGAGGTCGGTGGCGTCCGCAGGAGTGCACCGGACGCGCACGACGGTGCCGAAGAAGTCGAACAGCCGCTCGGCGCCCCACGGGCCCGGCTTCGGATCAGGCGGCATGGTCGTCTCCTTCGGCGGCCGGTCGTCGGCACACGGCCAGAAGCTCTTCCAGGTGCAGTTGGGGATCCCAGGTGGCATGCGTGGTGGGGCCTTCGGCGCGCACGGTGAAGCGGGGGCCGGGCGTCAGGTGCAGGCGCCAGGCCAATCGGAGCGACCGGTCGACCGGGGCGCATCCGCCGAGGCGCTGGGCCCGCACCATCCAGGTGCGGCCCCAAAGAGTGGGCAGGCATGGGGCGTCGGCCAGCAGGGCGGCGTCCAGCCACGGCAGCAGCGGCAGGCTGCGCTCACGGATGCCGACCGGACGGCCGAAGCAGTACAGGCGCCGGCTGTCCTGCCGGTCCATGACCAGCAGATCGTCGGAGACGAACTCCCAGCCGCGACGCATCAGATGGAGGAGGACCACCGACTTGCCCGCTCCGCTGGCGCCGGTGATCGCGAGCGCCCGGCCGCTGCCGTCGGGTGCGGCCAGTGCGGCCCCGTGCCGGATGCGCACGAGTTCGCGCAGTGGGGGCAGGCCGAAGGGCGGCACCGGCGAGGGCAGCCGGGCGCGCATGCCCCACTCCTCGTACAGCCGCCACGGCTCGGCGGGCGTGCGCCACCAGACGCGTTTGGTGGCGGGCGTCCCGAGAGCCGCCGTGAAGGAACCACCGTCCGCGGCCTCCAGACGGACCGACAACTCGGGTGTCGATTCCTCCGGCACGAGGTGGTCACTGAGGTAGTACCGCAGGTGGGCGGTGTCTGCGGGGTCCGGGCAGCGGAACTCCACGGTGGTGTCCCGGAACCGGGCGACGACGGCCGCACCGCCGGCATCAGGCATCGAGGCCGACCTCCATCCCCTGCTCCCGCTGCCAGGCGGTCAGCTCCTCGCTGATCTCCCGGCGGTCGGCCCGATAGTCCAGCTCCTCGGCGGGCATGCCCCGGACCCGGCTGGGGATCAGTGAGCAGGCGTGCTCCTGCGGGCTCAGGACGCTGTCGAACATCCGCCACGGGAACTCGATGCTCAGCCCCAGCTCGCCGCGCTCGTCCCACAGCCCGCTGCCGGGGCGAAGCTCGCACTCGGTGAGGTACTTGGGTGCCGGAAGCCCCGCCTTGCGGTGAGAGCGGATCTCGCCGAGCAGGCGCCGGCGGTGATCGGGCGTCTCCTTGGGGTGGCCGATCATCACACCCCACACGCTGTGCATCCCGAACTCCTGGGCCGCGTACAGCATGCGCACGCCTTCCTCGACGGTCTGTCGTTTGTTCATCAGGTCGAGGTGGTCGTCGAGCAGCGTCTCGATGCCGAGCTGGACGGTGACACGGCCCAGGGCGGCGAGCCGGCCCAGCCGCTCCCGGCCGAAGTCGGGCCTGATCTCGCAGAACACGCGGTAGTCGTGGCGCTCGCCGGAGTCGGCGACCGCCTGGACCAACCGGGGCGGCAGAGCGGTGTCAAGGAACTGGAAACGGCGCTGTCCGTAGGCCCGGGCCAGATGGGCCATCTCCGCCAGGACGCGCCCGGGGTCGTGCATCTTGAACCGGGCGTCATAGGAGTCGTTGAAGTTGCAGAAGTCGCATTGGTCCCAGTAGCAGCCGCGAGACACCTCCATGCTCACCACCAGCCGATCGCGCAGCCACGGCCGGCGCAGCGACGCCGCCACGAGGGCGGACTGCTCTGCGTACGCGTCCTTGAAGGTGTGCGCCCGGCCCGTGACGAGCCGGCGCCGTCCACCCAGTGCGTGGTGCACGGCGTCACCGAGGATGTCCTCCGCCTCCCCGTACACCACGATGTCCACCTCCTCGTGCAGAGCGAGGACGTCGCGGGCGACCTGGAGGGAGCCGAAGTAGCCACCGAGTATCACGCGCGGCCGGGGCACACCCCTCTCCCGTGCCAGGCGCGCGAGGCGGCGGGCCAGCAACAGACTGGGCAGCAACTGGAAGTGGGTACTCGTCAGGCAGAGGACCTCGACACCGAGGACACGCTCCGCCAGCCGGTCGACGTAGCTGTCGAACAGGTCGCGCAGCCGTGCCTCGTCCTCGGTGGTGGCGAGGAACTCCGTGCGGGCCAGTTCCTCGCGTTCCGCCCGGTGCGCGGCGGTCGGCGCCGACCACAGCGGCAGCAGCGCGACATCCGCGGCGAAATGCCGGTTGGTGAACAGCTTGTACGCGCTCTCCGCCAATCCCCGGCCCCGAGCATGGGCGTAGAACTCCATGTGCGCCGGCAGGAACCGGGCCCGGCAGCCGAGCTCCCGCAGCCGCCGGGTGATGAGGACGGCCGGGTAGCAGGTCGCGAAGGGCGAGAAGAAGGGCAGCGAGACCACGGCCACGTTCACCGCGGGCGCCGTGCGGATCACCGGCCTCAGCGGCAGGAGTGCGGGGCTCTGCGTCACTGGTGTCCTTCCGTGCGCGCCGTCGTAGCGTGGTGTGCGCGATGATGGGTCAGGGGTCCGGTGCACCGGCTTGGCCCCGGTGCACCGGCCCCGGCCCGTGCGGGCGGGTCAGTCCACGACGAACTGCTTGTGCAGGCCGGAAGCCATGATGGCCTCCTCGATGGTGGGCTCGAAGAATCCGTCGTCCTCGAACTCCACCTCCGCCTCGGCGGTGTTGAGCTGCTCCTCTGCCATGTGGTTCACCTCCTCTCGGCCAGTGGGTGCGCTGACCTGTCCGGCGTCTCGACGGACAGGAGCCGGTTGACCAGCAACCGCCACACGAAGGTGCGCAGCCGCGGTACGGAGCCGGGGGCGCAGCGCGCGGCCAGGTCGGCCCACGGGCTGCCTTCGCCGGCTGCGACGAGGCGGGCCACGGCGGCACCGGACGCGGACAGCCGCAGCCGTTGCCCGGTGACCCGCGAGGTCAGGAAGACGTCGACGCCCTCGGTGGCCAACTCGGTGCCGGGACCGAGGCGCAGCAGCAGATCGCCGGTCAGCTGGGCGGTGGAGGTCAGCAGGCCGGCGGCGCCCGGCTCGGCGGCTTCCAGGCACCGGTGGTGCAGCGCGGACCGGACCAGTTCGCGCTCGGCGGCGTCGCGGCACAGCTCCTCGGCGGTCGCGGGCAGGCCGTCCAGCATCCTGCTGGGGAGGCTGAACAGTGCGCCTGCCCGGGGCTCGTACAACAGGGTCCGCTCGCCCTCGACGAGCCGGACGACCCAGCCCTCCGCGGGGCGCAGCAGCATGCGCTCCCAATGCGGCCCGGGGCATGGCACGCCCCGCGGACCGTCGCGGTCGTCGTCGCGCTCGCCCGGGCGCCGGGCTGCCGCCCGCAGGAAGACGACCTCCTCGGCGGGACGGTCCCCGTCGCCGAAGGCGCCGCCGAGGACGCGGTCCGCCCGGGCGGCGATGTCCCGGTCCTCCGCGCTCACCGGTTCGGGCAGCGGGCCCAGGTAGTCGTAGCGCAGTGCCATCTGCAGGTCGTCGCCCGGGTCCTGGTGGAGCACCCGTACCTGGAACTGCTCGGGCGCGGTGGCGACCGGGGACAGGGCGTCGAGGACGAACGGGCCGATCCCGAAGGTGCTGTCCGGCACCGCGTACCGATCGCGCGAGCGGGCCAGCGTGGCCGCCGCGAACTCCACCGTGCGTGCTGTCTGCCAGCGCGCCTCGCCCGGGAACCCGGCGATACCGAAGAGATGCACGCTGATGCCGGAGGCCAGCAACGCGTCCAGGTTGGGTGCGATCCAGGACGCCTTGATGTCCTTGCGCATCCGGTCCAGGACGTCCTGGTTGTACGATTCGAGCCCGAGGTCGAGACGGCGGCAGCCGGCGGTGTACAGCGCGTCCGTCAGCCGGCGGTCGATCGTCGGGGAGAACCGTGTCTCGCCGTACCAGCGGTAGTCGCGGTCGGCGAGCCCGCGTGCCAGCGCCCGCATGCTGCGGACGGTCAGGATCTCGTCCACGAACTGGAAGAAGCCGGTGCCGTGGCGCCGGTGCAGTTCGTCCATCTCGGCGACGACAGCCTCCGGTGCGCGGATGCGGAACTTGTCGGAGGCGAAGGGGATCGCGCAGAAAGCGCACTTCCAGGCGCAGCTGCGGGAGGCGATCACCGGGAGCACGGGGCCCGGGGCCAGATAGCCGTCGGCCAGGGGGTGGTCGGTGAAGTCGGGCACGGGCAGCTCGGCCAGCGAGGCCGTCGCGGACGGGCACCGATGCAGCTCGTCGCCGTCCGGTACGACGATGCCGGGCACGCCGTGCAGGGGCCGGCCGGTCAGCAGCCTGTCGACGAGGTCGATGATCGACTCCTCGCCCTCGTAGCACACCAGGGAGTCGACCAGCGTGAAGAACGGGTGGCCCGGCCACAACCGGTCGGCGATGCGGGTGACGAAGTTCCCCCCGACGGTGATGTGTACGTCGGGCCGCTCCCGTCGGATGAGGCGTGCGGCGGTCAGTGCGGCGATCAGCTGGGAGTCGGCCGATACGGAGAGGCCGACGACCTCCAGGTCCGGCATGGCACGCAGCCGGGGGATCAGGACGCGCTCGAAGACGTGCACGTAGGGGTTGTGCTCGGCGTCGGCCACGGCGCGGTAGACCTGCCGGCTGGAGACCGGGCGGTGGCGCAGGTCGAACCGGTCGAAGCTGAGCTCCGCGCCCGGGGTCAGCGCCGCGATGCCATCGAGGACGGCCTGGCAGATGGCCGTCGCGGCACGGTGACCGTCGACATCGGTGATGCTCAGCGGTGAGCGCAGGAAGGCCACCGCACGATCCACCGACGAGCGGGCCGCCTCGAACTGGTCGCGGGCCCGGCCGCCGAGCCCCAGGTCACGCTCGGCGGCGTAGTCGGCGGCCCCGTCCGAGCTGAGCAGGTAGCGCATCGTCTCGGCCGACAGGTCCAGCGCGGACGCCGCCACGTGGTGCTGACGCAACACCGCGAGGAGCAAGGGTACGGCGAGGTGCGGGGCGTACGGGTTCCACAGCGGCGGGTTGATCAGGAGCACTCGGGGGGAGCCGGGCTGGTGGTGCGGGGAAGTCGGCATGTGCGCGGGCATGGGCTCACCTCGCCCCCTCGCAGGGGAAAATCGGGCGGTGGGGGTCGGCACGGGCTCAGGAAGGGTCGGTGTACGTTCCTTCACCATTCCAACGAGCGATGCGGCCGGGCACGAAGGTTTCCCGCACCGCGTTCTCGTCCGGCGTCCAGGGGCTACCCAGAAGCCGGCGTGTAAACGTTTCGAGAGGGCTTTTCCCCTCCGCGTCGTCCGTGAGATTCATGGGCTCGTTCAGCGCCACGACCGGATTCGAGATGAATCGGGGCCCACCTCGTGGATTGGGTGCCGACTGGTGCGCGGTCAGCGGATGCAGGATCCAGGCGTCACCGGTTTTCCCAGTGAGGGAAAGGTGTTCCGCCGGACTGCCGACATAGTCCCGGGTGGGAATCCGCGCGCTGGTCAGTCCAGCGGGGTGGCGGGCCAGGTGCCGGAGGATGTCCGCCGTGGCCGAAGGCGCCGCCAGGGTGGCTCCCTCCCCCTCGCCGACGTCACTCCAGAGGACGAACAGCAGCAGTGCCTGTTCGGGGCTGTCGGGATGGTGCACGAAGAAGTCACCGTCCACATGCCAGCTGTCGGACAGTCGCGTGGTACGGAAATTGCAGATCAGGGCGTTGCTGAGACGGACCGGCCGCTTGATCCGGCCGGGGCCGCCGAGCAGCGCGCACACGGCCGACCAGAGCAGCGGGGCCACGTCCGCGAGGTCCGCGACGCGGCTCGGGGGCAGCGAGGTGAGGCCCGCCGGCACCGTGAGCCGACCGTCCGTGGACAGCCCCTCACGGCGGAGCGTGGTCTCGAAGAGCGTCCGGAGGCGGGATCCGGGCGTGAGGTCCACGGCATTTCTTACGCGGACATATCCGTCCCGCAGGAAAGAGGAGGAGATTTTCTCGGGTGAAATCCGGGGGGTGTGCGCACTCTCGGAGGGATGAGAAAGAGATCCATGAGAGGGTGTGGAGACATTCGCCATCGGAGCCCCCGTTACTCGTTTGACCGAACGCGGCGAGGCTAGCAACGCTCCGTTCGCAGCGTCAATGGCCATGACAAGCATCATCCTCGAACCGCAAGCCCTACAATCTGGACTTCTTGTTTTTCAAACGCGGATTTCCAGCCGTCTCCGCACACTGGTCGGCGACACGTCGGACAGGCCTTTCGGTGAGCCGTCGGCAGGTGCACCGCTCGCGCCCGCCGAGGGACCCGTACGCTCACGGTCGGCAACCGGCGAAATCTGGCCAGCAGTGGGATCTACTCGTGGAGCCTGCCTGCCACACCTTGGGTCAACGCGTTCCCGTCGAGCATTCTGGCCAACTGCGCGGGCGTGGGAGGAGCCGGCATCGGCCCCGGACGGAACGCCCCGGGCGAGGGCACCCTCAAGGCGTCAAGCATGAAAGCCAGCGGCCTTCGCCATGCGTGAGGAGCGACGTCACGCGTCGCGCGCACCACACCGGCGTTGGCCATCAGCAAGAGCGCCAGGTCCTCCAGGACGAAATCCTCACGCAGCACCCCGGATTCCTGCGCTCGGTCGATGATCTTCACGGCGGCGCGCCGCGCCCGGTCGCGCAGCTCGGCCGAGTGCTTCGCGGAGGGGAGTGACATCGTGATCAGGTCGGTGAATCCGCGGTCCTCGGCCTGCATGGAGCAGATCCGTCCGACGAGTTCGACGAACGATTCCCACGGATCACGCAGCGCAAAGGCCTCTTCGGCTGCCACCGCGTACTCGGTGAGCTTGGCCTCGAAGGCGGCGGCGACCAGTTCCTCCCGAGTCGGAAACCTGCGGTAGAGGGTGGCGATCCCCACTCCGGCACGAGCCGCGACCTCTTCGAGCGCCACGTTGAGGCCCCCCTCGGCGAAGACGCTCTGCGCTGCCTCCACCAAGCGTTCGCGGTTGCGCTCCGCATCGGCGCGAAGAGCCCGACCGCGAGGCCTCTCTCGCTCCAGCTCACCCATGGATACCAGCATACGGTCCGGAGGCCATCCTCCGGACGCCCCGCGGCTCCTGCCTCGCTCCTGTTCACCTGGTGGAACCGGGTCGGAGCGTGACGCAGAACACCGCTCATTCAGTGGATTCGGAGACCCTTCTCCGGTTCTCATGGCAGAGGAGTGCGACGGCACCGCTGAGGCGACCCCGGTACTGGGAGGGCGACATGACCACAGCACCCGCGGCGGGCAAGGGCGCGCCCGGCGACGGGCGCCGTGAATCCCGAGCCCGCGCCGCCTTTCATGGAACACCTCGCTCCTCCTGCATCTGCCCCCGTCGCCCCGGGGAGCCGGAAGCACGGCGCATCGCCCCCAGGGCCCCCAGGAGATCCGCAGCCGTGACGCCGATGACATGCGGAATAATCGGAGGACGCCTTCCATTTTCTTCCCGATGGACCGGCTCATTCGCCTCCCGCCCACCGGGCCGATAGCCCCGGCCGAACAGGAGACTGGTATGCACTCCCCCACCGCGGCCTCAAGCGAACCCTCTTCGTCCGAGGGCCACGCCGTTCTGCCCTTGCCACGCGTGGCATCCGCCGACGGTGCGCCGACCGGGACCGTGCCGACTGCCGACGGTTCCCTCGGCCCGGCTGCCGCCCCGCACTCCTTCCCCGCCATCGCCGACTACGCGGTTCTGTCCGACTGCGAGAACACCTGTCTGGTGGCCCCGGGCGGGGCGGTGGAGTGGCTGTGCCTGCCACGCCCGCACGATCCGAGTGTGTTCGGCACGCTGCTCGACCGGTCCGCGGGTTCCTTTCGGTTGGGCCCCGCCGATGCACAGGTCCCGGCCAGCCGCCGCTACCTTCCCGGGACCAAGGTGCTGGAGACCACCTGGCAGACCCGCACAGGCTGGCTGGTCGTCACCGATTTCCTCGCTGTCGGCCCCTGGCACCGCAGGCAGGAACGCTCGACCGTCCACCGCCGCACCCCGGGCGACTTCGACGCGGAACACGTCCTGATCAGGATCGCCACCTGCGTGTACGGCAGCGTGGAGACCGCGCTCGCGTGCGAGCCGACGTTCGACTACGGCCGGATGGACCCGACCTGGGAGTACACCGGAGCGGGTTACGAGGAGGCCGCCACCACCGTCTCGGACCCCGTTCGGCTGCGGATGAGCGGTGACCTACGGCTCGGGCACGAGGGCAGGGCCGTCCACGCTCGCCACCGCCTGCAGATCGGGGAATCGTGCTTCGCCGCGTTGGGCTGGGGCAATCGCCCACTGCCGGCCGACCTCCGTGAGGCGCGCGAGATGCTGGCCCACACCGAGCGCTTCTGGCGCGAGTGGCTGGACGCCGCCGCTTTCCCGGACCACACGTGGCGGGAGCCACTGCAACGCAGTGCCCTCACGCTCAAGGCCCTCACCTATACGCCTACGGGTGCGCTGCTGGCCGCCTCGACCACGTCCCTGCCCGAGCATCCGGGCGGCGAGCGCAACTGGGACTACCGCTACACCTGGATCCGCGACGCGTCCTTCACCCTCTGGGCCCTGCACAGCCTGGGACTGGATTCCGAAGCCGACGACTTCCTCGCCTTTCTCGCCGACACCCTCGAGACTCCCAGCCACGAGGGCACACCAGGCCAACTGCAGGTGCTCTACGGCGTCGACGGCGCTTC
The DNA here is from genome assembly GCF_019890725.1 of Actinacidiphila acidipaludis. Taxonomy (GTDB): domain Bacteria; phylum Actinomycetota; class Actinomycetes; order Streptomycetales; family Streptomycetaceae; genus Actinacidiphila; species Actinacidiphila acidipaludis. Next base: position 17,316 of record NZ_JAINZZ010000061.1, on the reverse strand, counting down.
GGAAGCGCCGGAGTCGCTGCTGACCCATCTCTCCGGTTACAACGGCGCTCGTCCCGTACGCATCGGCAACGCCGCGTACCACCAGGATCAACACGACATCTACGGCGCGGTGGTTGACTGCGTCTATCAGCACACCCGCAACCGGGACGCTTTGTCCGAACGCTCATGGCAGCTCGTCCTGGTCGCCGTCGAGGCCGCACTCGATCGCTGGCGCAAGCCCGATCGGGGTATCTGGGAAGTACGCGGCGAACGACGGCACTTCACCCATTCGAAGATCATGTGCTGGGTCGCCGCCGACCGCGGCTCACAGCTGGCCGCGCTGCGCGGCGACACTGAGCGCGCCACACGGTGGCGTGAGGCCGCCGAGGAGATCCACGCCGACGTCCTCGCCAACGCCGTTGACCAACAGGGCCGCCTCACCCAGTACTACGGTGCCGACGGATTGGACGCATCCCTCCTGCTTCTGCCGCTGTTCCGTTTCCTGCCCTGCGACGACCCCCGTTTGCGCAGGACGATCCTGGCCATCGCGGACGAGCTCACCGAGGATGGTCTCGTCCTGCGGTACCGCACCGAGACCACCGACGACGGCTTGATCGGCACCGAGGGAAGCTTCCTCGCATGCTCTTTCTGGCTCGTCTCCGCCCTGGTCGAGATAGGCGAGACCGGGCGCGCCCAGGCGCTGTGCGAACGGTTGCTCGCAGCGGCCAGCCCACTCGGCCTGTACGCGGAGGAGCTCGACCCCGGAACCGGCCGGCACCTCGGCAACTTCCCCCAGGCGCTGACTCATCTGGCCCTGATCAACGCCGTGATGCACCTCGTCCGCGCGGAACAAGAGGTGCACATCGACGGCTGGCGCCCCGCGAGCTACGCGGCGGCCGCACCCGGTTCGGCCCGCCCGGCCCCCGGTGACCCCCGATGAGCACCCCGGCTCTCCGTGTCACCGGTGTCCGGCGCCTGCTGCACGACATGATCGTCGGCAAGGCCCCTCATCGCGCGGCTGATCCGGGAACGGGGCACTCGGCTCAGAAACGTCCCCGATGAACCTCAACGCGTTCATCGAGAGCGCCGGCCCCTGGTCCTACGTCATCGTGTTCGCCTTGACCGTCGGGGAGACCAGCGCCTTCACCGGCGTCGTCCTCCCCGGCGAGACCCTCATACTGCTCGCGGCCGCCTTGGCCGGCCGGGGAGAGCTCAACGCGGTCGCCCTGGCCGCCGTCGTCGTCGGCGGAGGGGTCATCGGCGACAGCGCCGGCTTCGCCCTGGGCCACTGGTACGCACACCGCCGCGGCGGGGACCGGTTGCGCCGTCGCATCCGTCCCGGCAGTCGCATCAATCACGCGCGGGACTTCCTGCAGCACCACGGCGGGGTGGCCGTCTTCACCGGCCGCTTCATCGGGTTCGTGCGTTCGTTCCTTCCTTTCGCAGCGGGTGCGGCCGACATGCGCTACCGCCGGTTTGTGGCCTTCAGCGCCGCCGCCTCACTTGTGTGGGGCGTGGGAAACGTCCTCGCGGGCTACTTCCTCGGCGCTGCCGCGGGAAGGCTGTTGCATGCCGTGGGTCTCGTGGGCGCCGTCAGCGCGGGTCTGCTCGCGGCGACAGCGGTTCTCGCCGTCCGGCTGCGGCACCACCGGACCCACGCGTCGAAAGCGGCAACGGCGGGCGACAGCGAGAGCTACTGATCCTGGGCAGGCTGCCCGCCTCACAGATCAGTGGCACGCCCACCATCAGGCGTTGGGCGGGCGTGAGCCGGCCGGCTCCGACGACATCTCCGTCTCCACGGGCCCTGCACGGTTCATTCTGAAACGACCAGTCACTCGTCCAGGGGTTGTCCTGGCGGCCTTGAGGGCCGCGCTTCATCCCGAGTGCTCTTCCTCCGGTTGGCGTCCCAAGTGGTACCCCAGGCGCATCTCGTATGTCGGCGGGAGGCGCCTTGCTGCGTGACATTCAGGCCGACTTGATCAGTCACGTGGGAAAGGAACCAGCCGATGACGTCGCCCTCCTCGCCATCCAGCGTCTTCCCGGTAGCGCGTAGGCGCGTCGAACGACGACGACACAGGTTCGGTCTGACGCCACAGGCCGCCGAGGCTCGCACCGACTCCCGCCCTGAAACCAGGCGAAAGAAGTCACGATCCGCCTCGGGACCGTTGCTGGATCGAACCCCCAGACCAACGACACGATCGCGCCCCCACCAGGGAACTTGCCTGGAGACCGCGCCGTGGGCGTATCCTTCACGCGTTGTTGGGCACCTCGTTCGGTGAGGCGTCTTCATGGACACAGGCCACTGATCCCACCCGTCGAGAGACGCTCCGGATCAGGACAGGTCTCCCCGAGTTAAGGGGTGATCCCAAGTGGCTTCCCCGGTCGGGGGATTACGCCGTGGAGTGCCAAAGCTCTGACGAGTTGGGGTGAGCCGGGATCATGTCCGGCCTGCTCCTTGCCGCGTCGCCACGGCACCCCTGCGGGGGCCGTAGACCGGGAGGAGGCGAGATGGACAGTAGTCCGGGCCATAGTCGGCCCTTCCTGTGGTGTCCTCGTCGTCCTTTCGCGGCCCGAGGCAGCCTCCCCCCTTCCTGACCCCGCTCTGTCGGTCCGGGTTCCAGCTGTAGTGCGATGCCCGTGTGTGGGCGTTGCCGGTGGCAGTGGGCTGGGCGGAGCCGTGCGCGGCTCGTGCGCTTGGCCCGTGAATGCGGCCCGGTCAGGAGGAGCGGTGCTTGCTGCCGGTCGCCCGTGTCCCGCGGTCGCGGGGCAAGGGGGTGTTGTTCTGTGTCTGCTACCGCTGTGCTCATGTCGACTTCTGCCCGGCTGCGTGATCGCCGGGTGCACCTGGAACGGCGGGCCACCGCGTCCAGGGCCGTGCGCGGGTCGCTGGTCTCGCTTGCCGGCCTGATCGGCTGCCCGGCTGAGAACCAGACTGGGGAGGAGGTGGGCCGCGTCGTGGACGTGGTCGCCCGCCTGTACGGCTCTGACCCGTACCCGCCGGTGACCGGGCTGGTGATCCGGATCGGCCGCCGTCGCACCTTTTTGACGGCCGACGCGGTGGAGAAGGTCCACGCGAAGGGGGTCACGCTGTCCACCGCGCGGGTGGACCTGCGGGAGTACGAGCGTCGCCCCGGCGAGGTGCTGCTCGCCCGGGACGTGCTGGACCACCAACTGGTGGACGTGGACGGCGTCCAGGTCACCCGCGCCGCCGATCTCTACCTCGCGCCGCTGGTCGACCGTGTCGTCCTGGTCGGGGTGGACGTTTCCCTGCCCACACTGCTGCGGCGGCTGGGCCCACGACGCTGGCAGGTGCGGCCGACGCCGGAACGGGTCCTGGACTGGCAGGCGGTCGCACCGTTCGGCCAGGACGCCACGGACGGGCCGGCCGAGGTGCGGCTGCGCGCGTCGCGGTCGGCTCTGCACCGTCTGCGTCCCGCGGACCTGGCCGACCTGCTGGAGGACCTGGGCCGCGGCGAGCGGCAGCAACTGCTGGGCTGGCTCGAGCCGGGGCAGGCCGCTGACGCGCTGGAGGAGATGGAACCGCCGGAGCTGGAGAGTCTGCTGCGCGAGGCGCCCCTGGAGCACGCCGCGCGACTGGTGGACGAGATGGAGCCCGACGAAGCCGTCGACGCCCTGCGGGACCTGAACTCCGAGGAGCGTGAGCAGCTGCTCGACCGCATGCCGCGCGGCGAGGCGGCGGAGTTGCGCGGGCTGCTGGCCCACCGCGAAGGCACCGCCGGCGGTGCGATGACCACACTGGTGGTCACCGTACGCCGGGAGCAGACCGTCGCCGAAGTGCGGGGCGAGCTGGCCGCACGGGCCGAGCACCGCAGCGAGATCGATGCGGTCGCCGTCGTTGACGGTGACGGCCGTCTGATCCGCGACATCGCCCTGTTCGATCTGGCGGTGGCCGACGACACGGCGTCGGTGGGTGATCTGGCGGACTGGCTTGCGCAGTTCGGCCGTCCGGTCACCGTCGGCGCCGACGCACGGATCGCCGAGGTCGCCCAACTCCTGGTGGCCGCCCGCGTCTCCTCACTCCTGGTGGTTGACGAGTCGGGTCGGCCGCTGGGCCGGATTCTGGCGGACGACGTCCTGGATTCCCTGCTGCCCGAGCGCGGGCGCCTGCATTTCAGGAGGATCCTGCAGTGACCCGCGACCTCGACACCACCACGGGCGCTGTCACAGGCGTGCCCGCCAGCCGGAACGGCGGCGCCCCCGCCCAGCTGCCTGCGGCGTCGCGTCCGCGCGGTCTGAAAGGCCGCTGGGCACGCATCACCATGATCGCGGCGGTCGCCGGTCCCGGCCTGGTCGCCGCGAACGCGGGCAACGACGCCGCGGGCATCGCCACCTACGCCTCGGCCGGTTCCCAGTTCACCTACGGCACGTTGTTCTTCATGGTCCTGGTCACCGTCGCGCTGGTGATGGTCCAGGAGATGGCGGTCCGGCTCGGCGCGTACACCGGCAAGGGGCTGGGCGCGTTGATCCGCGAGCAGTTCAGCCTGCGCCTGACGGCACTGGCTTTGACGTGCCTGCTGCTGGCCAACACCGGCCTGGTCGTCTCGGAGTTCGCCGGGATCGGCGCCGCCTTCGAACTCCTGGGCGTCCCCAAGTACGCGGTGATCCCGCCGGCCGCGCTGCTGCTGTGGTCGCTCGTGCTGTTCGGGTCCTACCGCCACGCCGAGCGGATCTTCCTGCTGATGTCGCTGGTGTTCTTCGCCTACCCCGTCGCGATGATCCTCGGGCACCCGCGCTGGGGGAACGTCGGCTCGCACCTGGTGATCCCGCATGTGGAGCCGAGCAAGGCGTTCATCCTGCTCGGCGTCGCCCTGATCGGCACCACGGTCAGCCCGTACATGCAGTTCTACGCCGCCGCCGGTGTGGTCGACCGCGGGGCGAAGCCGGAGGACTACCGGCTGATCCGCGCCGACGCCGTCCTCGGAGCGGTCTTCGCCTGCGCGATCAGCCTGACCATCATCATCGCCACCGCCTCGGCGATGGGCGGCACCGGCCCGCTGGACTCCGCCGCGCAGGCCGCTTCCGCGCTGAAACCGGTCGCCGGGCAGAACGCCGAACTCCTCTTCGCTTTCGGCCTGATCGGGGCTTCCGCACTCGCCGGCGCCGTCGTACCGCTCTCGGCGAGCTATGCCATCGGCGAGGCCGCCGGCGTGGAGCGGTCGGTGTCCCGCAGCTTCCGCGACGCCCCCCTGTTCCTGGGACTGTTCACCGCCCAGATCGCCCTGGGTGCCGCGATCGCCATGACACCCATCGACGTCATCAAGCTGCTCATCGGAACCCAGGTCCTGCAAGGTTTGATCAGCCCCATCGTGCTCGTCTACCTGCTGATCCTCACCAACCGCCGGTGCGTCCTCGGCCCGGCCGCCAACACCCCCCGCTACCGCCTCGCGGCGAGCCTCGTCGTGGTCGGCGTCGGCGCCATGTCCACCATCCTGCTCGTCCAGACCGTGGTCGGCTGGTTCGGGCTCGGCTGACAACTGCCTTGCGGATCGTGTGGCGAGCCGTGCCGCTGCACGCAGCGGTTGGCGTCCGGAGATCCGGACGGGCTGATCGGTCTGTCGGGCGAGTGGGAGAGCGTCGCGCCGGCGGTCGACGGTGGTGGCCATGCTGGAGCTTGCACGACCCCAGCGGGCCACCGGCTACCTGTCGGGGGGTGCCGTGCAAGGCAGACCGTAGCGTCACTAGCGTTCTTACTGTATATATTCTGCATGTACAGTTCGGGAGGATGGAGGACCGTCGTGCGGGTGGTGTTGTCCAACAGCAGCGGCGTGCCGCTCTATCAGCAGATCAAAGAGCAGATCGGCGCGGCCATCCTGTCCGGGGAACTCGCCGAGAACAGCGCCTTGCCCTCCGTGCGGGCTCTCGCTCGTGATCTGCGGATCAGCATCATCACCACCAACCGTGCGTACACCGAGCTGGCCGCCGAGGGGTTCATCGCCACGGTTCCCGGCAAGGGTGCCTACGTCCTGCCGTTGGACTCGGCGCTCGTGCGCGAGCAACTGCTGCGCCAGGTGGAGGACGGCATGCAGACCGCCCTGGACGCCGCCCGGCGGGCCGGCCTCGACCGCGAGGAACTCATCCAGATCCTGGACGGGCTGATGCGGGCCGAGCACGAGCACGCCTGAGATCAGGAGGATCCGTCAGTGTGCAGTGAGTTCGCGTTCGCCCTGCGGGGCGTGGGCGCCGAGGTGGGCAACGGCTTCGCGTTACGCGATGTGAGCTTCGAGCTGCCGACCGGCTACGTCATGGGCCTCATCGGCGCGAACGGCGCCGGCAAGACGACGACGATCCGCTGCCTGCTGGGCATGCGCGGGTTCGACACCGGTGAGATCGACCTGCTCGGCCACCGGGTGCCCGGCCCGATCGCGCTGCGCCAGGACATCGGGGTCGTGCTCGATCACACCTACCTCGTGGGCGACTGGCGACTGGCCGAGGTCGAGCGGACGCTGCGTCCCTTCTACGACCGTTGGGACGGCGACCGTTACCGGCAGTTGCTCGCGGAGTTCGGTCTGGACATGCGGGCCAAGGTCAAGGACCTGTCCCGCGGCATGGCGATGAAGCTCATGATCGCTGTGGCGCTGTCGCACCGGGCGCGGTTGCTCGTCTTCGACGAGCCGACCAGTGGTCTGGATCCTGTCGCCCGGAACGAGCTTGTCGGCATCATCGGGGACTTCCTCCTCGACGAGGGACACAGCGTCCTGTTCTCCACGCACATCACCTCCGATCTGGACCGCATCGGCGACTACCTGACGCTCATTCACGGCGGTCGCGTCGTCCGCACCGGCCCCAAGGACGAGATCCTGGACGCCTATCGAGTGGTGCGGGGCGGGCCTGAGGATCTGAGCGGCCTCATCGGGGTCGAGCTGATCGGCCTCAGGCGCACGGCTGCCGGGGCGGAAGCTCTCGTTCGCACCGAGGAAGCCACCCTTCTCGGCGGGGACGTCCTCGTCGAGGCGCCCACCCTGGAGGAGATCGCCATCCACATCGGATCGCCACCGATGAAGGCGGCAGCTACGCAGTACGGCCGAAGCGGGGCAACCACATGAGCGCCGTCGCCCGTATGACCGTGCTGCACCTGCGTACCGTCGCACCGTACCGGACTCAGGGCCTGCTGGTATTGGGCCTGTTGCTCCTGGTGCTCGCCCGCAATCCTGATCATGTCGTACCGGCGCTCGCGGTGCTGCTCGCCCCGTTGATCGCCGTACACCCATTCGTGGTCGCCGACAAGGCGGGCCTGGAGACCCTCTATGCCGTCCTGCCCCTGCCTCGCCGTACAGTGCTGCTCGGGCACTACGCCTGGGCGCTGGCGAGCTTTGTCGCCACCGTCACCGCAGGTACAGTGCCGGCCCTTCTGCTTACGCAGGCCGAGGGCGTGCCGTTCGGCGGTCGCACCCTGGCGACGATGCTGACGCTGGCCTGGGTGCTGTTCGCGGTCAACATCGCGATCCAGTTCCCGCTGCTCATCCGGTTCGGGTACGCCCGCATCAGTGTCCTGGGTACCACCATGCCGCTGGCGCTGGTCATGCTGGCGGTCTACCGGCTGCACCTGACCATTGCGTCGATCCAGGCTTGGCTGCCGCTTGTCTGGGTCGCCGGGGCAGCCGCCATAGTGACGTCCGCGGTCCTCGCGGCGCATGCGCCAAGGCCACGTGAATAGCCCGCCGTGCGTAGGGCGGCGGAGACAGCGGCGTTCCTTCGCAGCCGCGATGAACAGGCGAGTGCGACTCCCTGGCAAGGTGCTCACGTCCGATCCCCTACCCGTTCCACTTCTCCGATGGGGGCGCGGTTGCCGGGGCCTGTCCGGCGGATCACCAGGTCAAGGTGTTCACGTGAGCTACAGCATCTATCTTCAGCGGTTTTCGCATGGCGACGCTGCTCCCATGGACGATGGCTTGGGGCATGCTGTGCTGGCCCCCTACGTCGTTTCGAGGAAGCCGGAGGACGGATTCGTCCGCATTCGCGCGAACGATGGCGGCGAGGCCACGGTCTATGCCAGCCAGGGCAGCATCATGGTCGACCGCTTCGCTTGGGGTGCCGTTCTCGACATCGTGGCTGAGCTGGTCAGAGACCTGAGGGCTGTCATCCTGCTTCCTGAGGGGGTGGCCATTTTGAGCACCGCGGACGACCGCTCGCACTTGCCGGCGGAGCTTCAAGCAGACGCGGTGGTGATTGACCTCAGCGGCACCGCGATCCAAAGCGTGATCGAGAACCTTTGACCACGCCTCTGTCCTGATCGTTCACGTTCGCACCCAGAGGCGGACCCCAGCCTGCGGTGGCTGGCCCAACGGCCGCCGCGCTGCCCGGACATCGGCAGATGCGGCTTCAGCCGGGCCCACTCCTCATGCGTTGAAGCTCCCCGGCCCATGCCCATGCCAACAACCCAACGCTGCGACGGTCACCTGATCCGCCGGGCAGGCCCTAGGGTGCGCGGGCCAACGGCGAGAGACCCGCCTCACGGGAGGTACGGGGAAGGGCGGATCCAGTGGCCGTTGGTTGCGCACTCGCCACCCGGCGCGCGCGGGAAACCCCGGGGGGTATGGTGGCCGGGATCCGGGACGAGGAGGCAGTCAGTGCGCGGTGGCAGGTGGCGGGAGTCGGGCGCGGCCCGGCTGTGGGTGCTGTGTGCCGTGCTGCTCGGGCTCGTGCTGATGCACGGCAATCCGGCTGCCGCGGCCTCGGGCTGTCATGGCGCCGTGACGGTTTCCGCGGGCGCCCCCGATCCCCCCGCGACCGCCGATATGACGATGCCCGCCATGGGCAGTTCCCAGGGCGTCGATGCGGCGAGCACGGGTCCGGTCGTCGGAGTGAGTGACACGGATCACGGCGCCAGCCTTCATGACCATGCGTCGACGGAAGGCGGATCGTGCCTGGCCACACCCGCACGGGGCGGTCTGCACCTGCCGGCCCCCGGCCTGCCGGCCGGCGGTGCGCTCTCCGTTCTCCTGCTGATGAGACTCGGCGTATCGATTGCGGGTGGGCGACGCGGGCCGCCGGACAGTGGCCCGAAGCTCCTGCTGCGCGTGTGCGTGGCGCGGACGTGACAGACACACCCGGATCCGGATGACCCGGGTTCCGGGACCAGCGTCCTGTTCACGTGCGCGCTGCTGCGCGCCCGTCCGGAAAGATCACTGTCTGATGTCTGCACGCATGTCCTCTGCGCGCCGCCGTACGCTCGCGGCAACTGTCTGTTCTGCCGCCCTTGCCGGGGTCCTGGCCGCCTGCGGCTCGTCCTCCCATGCGGATCACACCTCCATGCCCGGCATGTCGCACAGCGACAGCGCCATGCCGGCCGGGCCGTCTCCGGCCACCACCTCCGCGATGCCGTCCATGCCCGGCATGGGTCCGATGCCCGCCGGCGACGGACTGTCGGAATCCGACGGCGGCTACCGCATGGCCTCCAGGACTGCACGGGTCATGGCCGGCATGGCGACGTCCTACCGCTTCACCATCAGCGGCCCCGACGGCAAACCTGTCACCTCGTTCGCCGTCGACCAGACCAAGAAGCTGCACTTCTACGCGATCCGCTCCGATCTCACCGGCTTCCAGCACCTGCACCCCGCCATGGCCGCCGACGGCACCTGGATGGCGCCTCTCGGCAATCTGCAGCCCGGAAAGTGGCGGCTGTTCGCGTCCTTCGCACCCGACTCGGGATCAGGCAAGGGCAAGGACTTCGTGCTCAGCCGGACCCTGACCGTCGCGGGTAACGCGTCCGCGACGCCGCTGCCCAAGGCCGCATCGAAGGTCACCGTCGACGGGTACACCGTGACGGTCCAGGGCGAGCTGATGGCCGGGATGGCCCACGATCTGACGGTGAGCTTCGCCAAGAACGGAAAGCCGGTCACCGACCTGCAGCCGTACCTGGACACCTACGCCCACCTGACCGCTTTCCACGCCGGTGACCAGGCCTTCGCGCACCTGCATCCGCAGACCACGGTCAACGGCGACCACGGCGGTCCTGACCTGCCCTTCCATGCCGAACTGCCCACGTCCGGTGACTGGCGGCTGTTCCTTCAGTTCCGCACCGCCGGCACCCTCCACACCGCCGCGCTGACCCTTCACGTCAGCTGAGGCTGAGCGGGCACCCGGCGGCACGAACAGGCTGATCGGGTGCCCGCCTGGCGGCCGATGCGCGTCGAGGTCCTGAACGACCTCATGTGACCCTCTGCGGCGGCCGTCCTTCCTCGGCCTCATCGGCGGCGCGGCTCTGCCGCTGACGACCGGGGCTCTTCTTCGCCGAGCGCCTTTCGTCGTGACACGGTGGTGCAGCGAACTGCTGCTGGACCGTGTCAGCGTGACGGCTGGAGTCCGGAGAGGGTGACGTCGACGAGGCGATGAACTGCCTGCTCGGAGGACAGCCGTCCGGCGGCTGACAGCGCGTGCAGGCAGTAGTCGGCCAGCTCCCCGGGCGAGACGTCGCCTCGCACCGCACCCTGCGCGGCGGCGTCGGCGATGGCGTCACGCACCAGGTCGCGCAACTGCTGCTGGGCCTGGACGACCTGCTGACCTTGATGGACGAAGGCGGCGATCTCACCGTCCTGAGGCCGCTTGTACGTGATGCGCGCGTAGCCGCGCAGGATCGCTTCCAACTGCGCCGACGGCTCTCTGGCGCGGTCCCGCGCCTGCGCGAGCTGGCCGAGGTGAGCGGCGACATGCCGCTCGTGCCACGCCATCAGGATCGACTGGACGTCGGGAAAGTACTTGTACAGCGTCGCGCGCCCGATCCCCGCCTCCTTCGCGATCTGCGACATCGTCACCGACGCCAGACCGTGCTCGGTCACGAGCGCGACGGTGGTCTCCAGGACCGTGTCCTGCACGGCGCGGCGATGCGCGTCGATCGTCTCGTCCCACAGCTTCGGCATGCCCCAAGGATACGCAACGCCGAGTTAATGACACATCGTCTTGACGAGGACAGTTTGTATCGATAAACCTGGAGGTGTCGATCGGGACGAGGAAACGAGGCTCCATGTCCGACGCGCCACCCGCCCATACCGCCGCCTCCGACGGCGCCGGCCAGCAGTCGCTGGATGCCCTGTACGCGGCCACGCCGCCCTGGGACATCGGCAGACCCCAACCGGCCCTGCTCGACCTCGCCGACAACGGAGTGCTCCGCGGCCCCCTGCTCGACGTGGGATGCGGGACCGGCGAGCACACGCTCATGGCCGCTCGGCTGGGACTCGAGGCCACCGGAATCGACCTTGCCGCGACAGCCCTGACGACGGCACGACGAAAAGCCCGGGACCGCGGCCTCACCGCACACTTCGTCCAGCACGACGTGCTGGACCTGGCTGCCCTGGAGGACCGCTTCCAGACCGTCCTCGACTCCCTCGTCTTCCACGGGTTCCATGGCCACGATCGCGCCCGCTACGTCGACTCCCTGCACGCCGTGACCGCGCCGGGCGGACAGTGCTTCGTGCTCTCCTTCCGCGACGAGCCGCCGAACCGCTCCGGACGCGTCCACAAGGTGACACCCGACGAGATCCGTGGCGCGTTCGCCGAGGGCTGGCAAGTCGACGCCATCGACCCGGTCACAGTCGACAGCTCCCTGCGCGACCTTGCGGACGGAATCCGCGGCTGGCGCACCCGCCTGACCAGGCGTTAACGAGAGCACGAATGAAAGGACCGGTCATGCCGACCGCCGAAGCTCATCTCACCACGGACCGCCCGAGCCGCTACCTCGTCCAGCTGTGCCGCCACCTGGCACAGATGAACCGTATGAGCCACGGACCGTTGCGCGGTCACGGCGCGGGCCGCACGCTGCCCGCGGTTCAGCACGTCGACTACACCGAGACGCATGGCGTGGTCCGGTTCGCCGAGGGCGAGTGGACCCTGGATGCCACCGCGGAAACGCTCTGCCTGCGCGTCGAAGCTGACGACGAACAGGCCCTGCAGCGTCTCCAGGACGCGATCAGCGCCCGGATCGAGAAGATCGGCCGCCGTGACGGACTCGAGGTGCAGTGGCGACCCGGAGGCCCCGATGCCCACCAGCGGCAGACCGACAGCGACCCAGCCAGCGGGACCCTGGGCGCACCTGGGCGTCACCTATCCCGCAGACCCACGTGGCTCCTGGCGGCGGCCGGCGCGGTGATCGTCGCGGTGCACCTCGGCATCGGCGGCGCTGCGTTGTCCCACGCGAAATGGACGGGCTGGACTGCGAACGCCGTCCTGGTGCTCCTTCTTGTCAAGCTGTTGCTCATGGGCAGCCACCTGCTTCTCGGACGTACAGCTCTGCGGCGCGAGATCGAGTCACGCCGCTGGAAGAAGCGTCACGAGCGCGGAGAAGCTGGAACCGCGAACTGAGTGCGGGCCTGCGGCAGCCGTCCGAGCAGCAGGTCGTGGCCGGCCGCAGATACCCGGTCTCCTGCGTCGCGGCCGCTCCCGGCCCGGACATGCTCACGGCCCGGGCGGGGCGGACCCGGAGCTCGAGGTGAGCGACCGTACAGCTCCCGTCGCCTCCTTGGACTTCGGCATGAAGATCATGGCGGCGTTCCAGAAGTCGATGTCCTTCGCCGCTTTCGGCGCGGCTACCGTCATCCGGGCCGACCTGAGTGCCGTACGCAGCGAGCAGTTCGCCGCAGCCGACCGGGGCGAGATCGAAGCCGTGGTGCACGAACTGCTGCCGCTGGACGAAGCTGTGCTGGCGCACCAGAAGATGGACGGGGGCGAAGTCTTCGGCAGGATCGTGCTGACACCGTAGTCACCTGCGCTCTCCCCTCGGTGGGGCGCCGGCGATGCGGGCTGGGCCGCGCCATGATGAGCGCTCTGGCGGAGGCCGCCGTGGCCCAGGGCGTCCGCACCGGTCTTCTCATGGCCAGTGAGGAAGGCCGGCGCCTCTGCTCCTCCCTCGGCTGGCATCCACGAAGCCGACGTCTTGATCGCCCGGGGGGCGGTGGTTCCCTCCAACCGGTACGGCCGGGCATCGGCCCGTGCGAGGGCGCGGTGGCGGGCACCACGACCGCGCCCTCATGTGCGCGTGTTCAGCTGAGTTCGCTGAACCCGTTCCATCCCGCGGTGCCGATCTCCCTGCGCGCACCGAACGCGGACGCGCCGTTGCCGGGGTAGAGCCACAGCCGGCCGGTCGAGTCCACGCCCACCAGGTCGGCCTTGCCGTCGCCGGTCAGGTCGCCAGGCGCCGCGAGCTTGCCGTATCCCTGCCAGCCGCCGCAGACGTAGTGCCGCGCGGCGAACGTTCCGTCCCCCCGGCCGGGATAGATGTACAGCGCTCCGCCGGGCGTCGTGGCCGCGATGTCCGTGCGGCCGTCCCCGGTGAAGTCGCCGGCGCCGACGATCCGGTTGTAGATGTTCCAGCCGGCTCCGACGTAGCGCTTTGTGCCGAACCCCTCGTTGCCGTCGCCGGGCAGCACGTACAGGCCCCCCGAGGTGGTCCGCACGACCAGGTCGGTGTTGCCGTCGCCGGTCAGGTCGCCGGGGGCGAAGAAGAGGGAGTACGAGCGGGCACCTTCGATGCCGCTGCCGTGCGGGAGGATGAGGTTGCCGTAACCGTCGTCGTAGAGGTATCCGAGCTGGCCGTTGTCGGTGAGCGCGGCCGGGTTGGTGACCCGCTTGGCACTCGCCATTCCGGTGTCGTAGTTCCACGGGTCGGCGCCGTACTTGGTGAGGGTGCCGTCGTTGTTCGCGTAGTACCAGGCGAAGTGGCCGTTGGTCAGATGGCCGACGAGGTTGTTCTTCCCCCAGGAGTAGATGCCTCCCTGGTCCGCGAAGGCGTCCGTCCTTTCCCGCATACCCGCCGTCGTGCGCGCCTTGTACGCGCCGTGGCCGTCGCCGGCGTAGAGGTACAGCGTGCCGTCGAGCGCCCGGGCGAGCAGGTCGAGATGGCCGTCGCCGTTCCAGTCGACGTCGCCGATGAGCTGGTTGTAGCTCTGCCAGGCGGTGCCGATCTGGTGGCGGGCGCCGAGCTTGCCGCCGCCGACCCCGGGGTACAGCCACAGCCGGCCCTGGATGTCGCGTGCGATGACGTCGCCGTACCCGTTGCCGTCGAAGTCGCCGGCGCCGAGTGTCTGGTCGTACATGTTCCAGCCGGTGCCGACCTTCACCCGGGCCTTGAACGGTGCGGTGGCGCTGCCGGTGCCGGCATAGAACCACAGGCTGCCGTCGTAGCCGCGGGCCAGCAGGTCCGGGCGCCCGTCGGCGTTCAGGTCGCCTGGGGTCAGCAGCATGCTGTACGCCTGCCAGCCGCCTCCGATGATCGTGGGCGACTTCGGATCGGTCGAACCCGGCCCGCCGTCGGTCGTCTCGTGCAGGCGGCTGGAGAAGATGCGCAGCTGGCCGGACGGCCGCACCGCGAGCACGTCGGGCAGGCCGTCGCCGTCGAGATCGCCGGGCGTCGCGATCTTCTGATAGTTGACCTCGAAACCCCGGACCTGGGTGTCGCCGCCGCCGATCATGGTCTCCGCGCCTGTGCGCCACAGCACCGCCAGCCGGTCGAACGAGTCGAGGCCGACAAGGTCGCTCCTGCCGTCCCCGTCGAAGTCGTTCGGCGCCTTGGCGGCCGTCGCCGCGGTCGCGGGCGCGGCTGAGGACATCGGTGCCACCGCCACGCTGCCGAGCACGGTTCCGGCCGCCAGGGCGGTGGCGACGGCTGTTCTGAGCAGGCGCAATGGACGTCGAGCAGTCATGGGCTCCCCCCAGGGATGCGTGTAGATCGGTGCATCATAGGGCCCGGCGCACCCGGAACTGCGAGGGGGTCGTCGGCATACGAACGAACTGGGGCCGATCTTCATCAGTGACTGCTGGAACCGGCAGCCGGCAGCATCTGCCTCCGCTGACTCCGGAGAGCACTCTGAAACGATGAGTCGGCGGGACGCGTCCGACCGTCTCGTCAGCCCTCCCGGACTGCCACACCGACGGCGCAGCTCCGGCTCCAGGGCGATGGATACGACATACGGTGACTTGCCCGGCGGACGCCACGCGATGCGGCCAACCGGCCGATGCGGCCGACTACTTGTGAAGCCCTGTGAAGCCCTGTTGAAGCCTTGACCGGCTCGCCAGCCACCCCTATAACATGGTCTGGACCAATCAGCTACCTGGTCAAGACCACTCCGTTTCCCCCACATTCACAGCGGCTGCCTTGCCGTCCACGGCCTTGCGAGGGCCGCGGCGGCCGAAGCTCCGCTCACCCCCGGGAGGGTCCATGCGAGTCGGACAGCACATTCTGCGGAAAGCTCTGGTCGCCGGCTCGGCACTCGGGCTGACAGTCGGCGGCGTGGCCTTCGCCGTGGCCTCGGCGCCCACCGCCCAGGCGGCCGCCACCTGCGCCTCGGCGTGGAGCTCCGGAACCGTCTACACCGCCGGCCAGCAGGCGAGTGAGAACGGGATCAACTACACCGCCAACTACTGGACCCAGGGCAACGACCCGGCGACCAGCAACGGCGGAAGCGGCTCCGGACAGCCGTGGACGTCCAACGGGGCGTGTACCGGCGGAGGAGGCGGCGGAACCGGGGGCACGGGAGGCACCGGCGGAACGGGCGGCGGCACGGGTACGGCCAGCGGACTGCTCTTCAGCCCGTACAAAGACGTGACCATCAACATGAACTGGAACACCTACCAGATGCAGTCGGCCGCGGCCGGCTCCGTCCAGCCGGTGGTGGGCTCCGGCAGCCTGGTGTCGCAGCACCTCCAGAAGCTGCCCGCACTCACCGTCGCGTTCGCCACCGGCGCCTGCGGCAGCGAGAACTGGGGCGGCGTGTCGGGCGCCAACTGGGCCGCCGAGAACGTGCCGCAGCTCCACGCCGCCAACCTGAACTACGTGGTGTCGACCGGCGGTGCGGCCGGCACCTTCACCTGCGGCTCGACGGCGGGCATGGAGTCGTTCATCGCCCGCTACGCCAGCCCGAACCTGGTCGGCGTCGACTTCGACATCGAGGGCGGCCAGTCCGCGTCGGACATCCAGAACCTGGTCACCGCGGCGGCCGGGGCGCAGGCGCAGTACCCGAACCTGCAGTTCTCGTTCACCCTCGCCACGCTGGGGGCGTCCGACGGCAGCTACGGCGGCGTGAACTCGCTCGGCAACACGGTCGTCAGGGCGGTGCTCGGCTCGAGTCTGAAGAAGTACGTCATCAACCTGATGACCATGGACTACGGCAACGCGTCCAGCAGCGTGTGCGTCGTCACCTCCGGCAGTTGCCAGATGGCGCAGTCGGCGATCCAGGCGGTGAAGAACCTGGAGCACACGTACGGGGTCCCGGCGAGCAAGATCGCCGTCACTCCGATGATCGGCATGAACGACGCGACCAGCGAGACCTTCACGGTCGCGGACGTGAGCACGCTGACGTCGTACGTGGTCAGCAACGGCCTGGCCGGGCTGCACTACTGGTCGCTGGACCGCGACACGCCCTGCTCCGCCTCGTACGCCTCGCCCACGTGCAACTCGATCCCCAGCACCACGCCGCTCCAATACACCAACAAGTTCCTGAGCGCCCTCGGGGTCTGACCCTCGAAGACTGATCGATCGTCAAGGGACGGGTCGCGTACGGATTATCGTGCGCGGCCCGTCCTCTTCGTTCCGAACGACGGCGACGGCGAACCAGGCGCAAGGTCCGTTCCCGGAACTACGGATTTTCCTATGACCTCCGGGCTCTTCGCCCCACGAGCGGGTGTCTGGCGCGTCCCACGGCAGGACGGTGAGCTGGTGCCGCATCAGACAACGTTCGCCCGGTCCTGACGTGTCGTCCGGTTGCAGCGCCGGGCGACACCGGACGGCCAGAATGATCATGTGACTGAGCGCGTGCAGCTCCCGGAGAGACGACGACGAGGGCAGACAGCGCGGACCGGGGCCGGGATGTGCTCCACGACGTCAACGCGGACGGCTTCGACTCGCTCTACCCCAGGTACAGGGGTGCCGCTGCCCCCGCATCGAAGCTGCCGGCCCCTTGTGGTGCTGGCGGCAGTCATCGGACTGAACTTGGGCATCGGCGACAGCCTGGACAACGCCCTCATACAGACCTCGGCCGAGCCTGCCCATCTTGGCCGTGTCACCTCCGTCGTCGTGCTCACCATGGTCGGCCTCGCACCCCTCAGCTATCCGGTGGTGGGCGCCGCCATCGCCCTGTCCTCCGGGGCAGTACGGCACGTCGAGCTGCCCCGTCGGGTAGCACACTCATCGGGCCGGCGGACAGCGCGGAAGCCGTCCAAGCTCCCTGCGGCTCGGGCAGAACCCGCAGAACCGAATCGGTGGAGACTGATTGTCATGTAGCTCGGGGGCTGCCTTGGACTGCGAGGTGGTCGGACCAGTTGCCTCCGGCAAGCCTGGCGCAAGGTTCGGCTGTGAGGCAGCACGACCTTGCCGTCCGCGCAGCCCGCAAC
>NZ_JAINZZ010000060.1 GCF_019890725.1 Actinacidiphila acidipaludis | reverse complement strand
CCCGGGCGAGCGCCGCGTCGGGGTCGGCGATGCCCGGCCCGGCGTCCTCCACGACGAGCGTCACCGCCTGGGCGCTGCGCTCCAGCCGTACGGCGAAGGCGGTGCCGGGGGCGGTGTGGCGGAACACATTGCCGCTCAACGCGTCGATGACGGCGGTCAGTTCGTCCTCGGGCAGGGCGACGGGCGCCGGTTCGGAGGTGACGGCCAGCTCGAACGGCCGGTTCTGCTGGCGGGCGAGGACCGCCCAGAACCCGGCGCGGCGGGCGGTGACCTCCGCCGCGGAGCAGTGCGTGCCGCCGGGCAGGCCGGCGGCCGGGGGCCCGGCCGGACGGACCGCGAGCGGGGCCCTTGCGGTCTCGATGACGGCCTGGAGCTCGGTCTCCAGCGCGGCGACGGCGGCGTTGATGCGCTCGGAGTCCGCGCTGGTGGCGGCCTGTTCCGCGGCGAGGTGCAGCACGGTGAGCGGGGTCCGCAGCCGGTGCGACAGGTCGGCGACGAGTTCCCGTTCGGTGGCCAGGAGCTGCACCATCCGGTCCGCCATGGCGTTGAACGCCAGCCCGGCCTCGTAGAGTTCGGGCGGTCCCATCGGTTCGACCCGCGTGTCGAGGTCGCCGCCGCCGAGGGCGTTGGCCGCGCGGGACAGGTGCTGGGAGGAGCGCACCACGCGGGCCGCGAGCCGGTCGGCGACCAGGACCGAGCCCGCCACCAGGCCGACGGCCAGGGCCGCCATCACCCACCAGGACACGGCGACACCGCGCGTCAGCTCCTTCGCCGGCACGAACTCCTCGATCACCGCGACGCGTCCGCCGCCGAGCACCACCGGCTGCAGGTAGGCCCAGCCGCCCGGGACGTCGCGCGCGAGTGACTCCCCCTCCTGCTGCGCCCGCCGCAGCAGGGAGGCCGGCGCGTGGCCGGTGCCGATCGACTGGCCGTCGGGGAGGTGCACGGCGAGGCGGTCGTCGGGGTCGACGCCGGCCGCGGCCTGGCGCAGGCTGGCACTGTCCGTGGTGAGGGCGAGGACCGGCGCGAGCGCCGCGGCGCGCTGCTCGGCGGCGGTGACGGCCTGGGTGCGCGCCTCGGACCGCACCAGCAGCGACAGTGGGATCTGGAACGACAGGGCCACCATCGTGGTGACCGCGAGGGCGATGCCGGCCAGCGTCCGTCTCATCGCGGTGCGACCAGCTTGAACCCCACCCCGCGGACAGTGTGCAGATAGCGGGCGCGGCTGGCGCGTTCACCGAGTTTGCGGCGCAGGGCGGACAGGTGGACGTGCACGGTCTGGTCGTCGACGTACGGCTCGCGCCACACCTCGGTGAGAAGCTCCTGTTTGGACACCACCGTGCCGGCGCGCACCGCCAGATAGGCGAGGAGGTCGAACTCGCGGCGGGTGAGGGCCAGTTCACGACCGGCCAGTTCCACCGTGCGGGCCCGGACGTCGATCTGCAGGTCGCCGACGCGCAAGGGGGCCGCTCCCGCGCGGCCACCCCCGCCCGGCGTCGCCGTGCGCGGCCTCGGCGCCTGGGAACGCCGCAGCACCGCGGCGATGCGGGCCTCCAACTGACCCGCGGAGAACGGCTTGACGAGGTAGTCGTCCGCTCCCGAGTTCAGCAGCCGGATGATCTCGGTCTCGTCGTCGCGGGCGGTGGCGACCACCACCGGCACCTGCGAGATGCCGCGCAGCATGCGCAGCGCGTCACCTCCGTCGAGGTCCGGCAGTCCCAGGTCGAGCACCACCGCGTCGAACGGGATCCGCGTGACCTCCCGCAGACAGCCGAACCCGTCGGCCGCGCTGCGCACGACGTGGCCGAACGCGGTCAACGCTTCTATCAGGGAGGACCGGATGACCGGATCGTCTTCCACCACCAGGACGCTGGCCATGCGGCACACCGTAGCGGATCCGCCATGATGGGCCGGTGCCCCGGCTGCTCCGCTACTTCCTGGTCTGGCTCTCGTGCACGGCGGTGACCGTGTCCGTCGTGTTCCTGACGGTGCGTTTCGTGGTGCACTCCACCGCTCCGCTGCCGCCCACCGCGCACGCACGGCCCACGTCGTTCGACGACCCGACGCTCGTGCCGAGCACGCAGTCGCCGTCGCCCGCCTCCCACCCGGTGCCGTCGCCGAAACCGTCGAAGCCGTCACCGCGCCCGCGCCGGACCGCCACGCCGTCACCGCGGACGTCCACACCGCACCCGTCCACCGGCGCCTCCGCGAACGACTGCCAGGGCGGCGTCGGCACCCACACCGTCCAGGCGCAGGGCGGTCAGGTGACGATCCGCTGGGGCGCGGACGCGGTGTGCCTGGTGTCCGCGGTACCCGCGCAGGGCTTCACCACCAGGACCGGTCAGAGCGCGCCGGACACGCTGACGGTGACCTTCGAGGGATCGGGTCACCGGTCGAAGGTGGTGGCCACCCTGCGCCCCTCGCCGAACGCCGTCACCACCGAGACGTCCTGGTGAGGCGGGCTCCCGGTCCCGGGGTGCAGCGGAACATGAAGCGATTCTCAGCAGAACCTTAAGTTCCGCGATCAGCGGTCCTTTTCCGACGGGCGACAGCCTAGGTTCGATCACGCCCGAGCGGCGGTCGGTCTGTCCCCGGCAGCTTCATCCCCCCACCCGGCTGCCGAGCCACCGCCGTTCGGGCCCCCTCCCCGACCAGGAAAGAGGCCGCGATGAGTTCGCACTCCGTCACCCCACGGCCGCATCGTCACCGCGCCCCGCGCAAGCCCCGTACCCGAATAGCCCTGACCGGTGCCGCGGCACTGGCCGTGGTCAGCGGCGGCACCGCCTTCGCCTGCATGGGCCAGCCCGGCCACAGCGCCTCCGGGACGTCCCCCTTCCACCTGATCGTTCCCGCCGACTGGCACGACGGCACTCCGGCCGACGCGACCACCCCGCCGCCCGCGCAGCCCGGGCACGCCCCGACCGCGCACCACCACGGCACCGCCCCGGCCCACCACCCGCGGCGGCCGACCGCGACCCCCTCCCCCACGCGGTCGACCCCCGCGCCCTCCCACAGTGCGACGCCGCCGGCGTCCCCGGCCCCGAGCGCGAGTCCGGTCGCCTCGGACGACGCGGTCCAGCAGGTCCTGGACCTGATCAACCGGGCGCGCGCCCAGCAGGGCCTGCCCGCCTACCGGTTGCTGGACGGGCTGACGAGCAGCGCCACACAGCACAACCAGGTGATGTCCGGTGGCTGTGGCCTCAGCCACCAGTGCCCCGGCGAGAGCCCGATCGGCGACCGGGAGACCGCGAACGGCGTCCACTGGTCCTCGGCGGGCGAGAACATCGGCGTCGGCGGCCCGGTGGCCGACACACCGCAGGCGATCGCCGCGATGGCCGTCAACCTCACCCAGAGCATGCTCGACGAGCAGGCGCCGAACGACGGCCACCGCCGCAACATCCTGAGCGGCGGCTTCACGTACATCGGCATCGCGGTCCACCGCGACGCCTCGGGATCGGTCTGGCTCACCCAGGACTTCGCGTCCCTGATGTGATCCTGCCCGACCTGCTCCTCCCCGACGCGACCCGTGCCCGGCCGACCCGGCCCGGCGACGGAGGACCGGACGGCGGCCCGTGGTGGCGCCGCCGTCCCGTCTTCCGTTCCGCGCGTCAGCCCACGTGGAAGTGCCAGGTGCCGGAGCCCACCCGGTAGGAGACCGCCGTCGTGCCACCGCCCCCGACCGGGGCGGCGCCGGCGGGCGCGTGCACGGTCCGTCCGGCGTCGAGCACGGGCACCCGCACCACGGCGGTGCTGTTGGCCGGAAGCGTCACCGTGAGGTCGAACGACGTCCCCTCGTGCACCCAACTGCTGCTGATCCGGCCGCGGACGGTGTCCTGCGTCACGGAGACCCTCCGCAGTCCGGCCGGTACCTGCGGGGCGACGGTGACCGTGCGGTAGCCGGCCGAGGCCGGCCGCACTCCGCCGAGCGCGGTGTACAGCGACGCGTTGACGCCCGCGAACATCGCGTGGTCGTGCGTCTCCATGCCCGAGCTGTACAGCCACTCCTCCCACGAGGACGTGGCGTTGTGGGCGATCTCGAACCCGAACCCCGGGTAGTCGGTCTTGTCGAGCGCGGTCATCGCCAGGTCTGTCCGGCCGATCGCGGCGAGCGCGTCGACGAGGTACCGGGTGCCGAAGATGCCGGTGTCCAGGTGGCCGCCGTCGGTGGTGGTGAGCGTGCGGACGAACTGGTCGCCGACCGCCTGGGTCCGGTCCGGCGGCACCATGCCGAACGCCAGCGGGAGGATGCTCGTCACCTGCCGGCCGTCACCGTAGGTGTCGCCCGCGCTGTTGAGGAAGTGGGCGTTGAACGCGTCCTTGACGCTGTCGGCGAGCGCGGAGTAGTGCGCTGCGTCGTCGGTACGGCCCAGCGCCTGGGCGGCCTTGGCGACGTCGGCCGCCTGCAGGTACGACAGAGCCGTGTTGACCAGGGACACCTCGCTGAAGCAGCTGCCCGCGCCTGGGCTTCCCATGCCGTCGTTCGTGCCGGGGCCGTAGTACGGCGGGCACCAGTCCCCGAACCCGTGGTCGTCCGGCCAGATGTGGCCGGGCACATCCGTGGCGTTTTTGTCGACGAAGGCCCGCATCGCCGGATAGTCGGCGGCCAGCGTGGCCAGGTCGCCGTACTGCTCGTACAGCGTCCAGGCGAGCGTCACCTGGTCCCCGCCCATGTCGGGCTGCTGGGCGTTCCCGGCGTCGTTCGGCAGGGCGGTTCCGGGCGGCATGTCGGCCAGGTAGTTGGCGTAGAAGGCGTCCATCCCGAACTCCCGGACCGACGCGTCGTGGTAGGCCTGCACGTCCATGCCGGGCGGGGTGCGTTCGTCGCGCACCGGGTTGTCGGTGGGCATGCTCATGGAGTTGTTGAGGATGCTCCAGCGGTTGTTCCGCCAGATGGTGTTCAGCAGGGGGTCGGAGGAGCCGAAGGTGCCGGTGGACGTCACGTCGGCGTGCACGACGCGGCCGGTGACGTCGGCGGCCGTGGGCGTCCCCGGGTAACCGGTGACCTCCAGGTAGCGGAACCCGTGGTAGGTGAAGCGCGGTTCGTAGGTCTCGGCGCCGCCGGTTCCGGCGAGCACGAAGGTGTCGGTGGAGGCCGCGTTCCGGTTGGTGGTGGTGTCGAGCGTGCCGTCGGCGTTGAGTTCCTCCGCCGTGCGCAGGGTGATGGCCGTGCCCGCGGGGCCGTGGGCGGTCAGGCGTTCCCAGCCGGCGAAGTTCTGGCCGAAGTCGTAGACGTAGGAACCGGGACGCGGTTGCGTGACCTTCACCGGCGCGAGGTTCCCCACCACCTTGACGGGCGGCATGGTGGAGGCCACCAGCGTGCTGCTGGGGGCGGTCGCCGTGGTGACGGGGTGCCAGGCGGCGTCGTCGAACGCGGAGGTGTCCCAGCCCGGTTGGGCCGCGCGGGCGTCGTAGACCTCGCCGTCGTACAGGTCGTCGGCGAGGATCGGGCCGGTCGACCACTTCCACGACGGGTCGGTGGTGACGGTCTTCCGGGTGCCGTCGGCGTAGGTGACGTCGATCAGCATGACGGCCTGCGGCGGGCCGGTCCAGCGGAAGCCGTAGGGGCTGAAGTGCGGGCCGTAGCCGGTGCCGAGCCAGATGCCGACCGCGTTGCCGCCCTGCCGCAGCGCGGACGTCACGTCGTAGGTGTCGTAGAGGTTCCGCTGCGTGTACGGCGTGCCGGCCGGGGCGAGCACATGGTCCCCGACCTTGGCGCCGTTGAGGTGGAGTTCGTACAGGCCCAGGCCGTACACGTAGGCGTGGGCCCGCGCGATCTTCTTGTCGAGGGTGAAGGTCGTGCGCAGCATCGGCGCGGCGGCGTCGCGGTCGAGCAGCGTGGGGTCGCCGGCCGGCTCCAACTCCCCGTCGGTGACCTTCGTTCCGGGGAACGACGGGTCGGGGGCGGTCGAGAAGTCGTCGCTGAAGAGCGTGGTGCCGTCGAGGCCGCGCACGGTCAGGCCGTCGTAGAGGCTGTCCTCCTGTCGGCCGGCCGTGGTGGACTCCCGGAACCCGATGGTGCCCGCGGTGAGGGAGGTGTCGGTGAGGGTGTCCACCTGGGTGCCGTCGACCCAGGTGGTGATGGTGCTGCCCTCGGCGCGGATCCGCAGGTGGTGCCGGTCCCCGGCGTCGGCCGGTGTGATCACCGGGCTGAGGTCGACCTCCTTGAGGGTGGTGAACCGGCCGCCGAGGTCGACGTGCGGGCGCAGCAGCACCTTGCCGGGCGAACTGGCGTTGTTGATCTGCCACATGTAGTAGTCGGAGGCGTCCTTGGCCCGGAACACCACGGCCGCGGCGGCGTACTTGACGGTGAAGTCGGTGTCGAGGGTGAAGTCGGACCAGCTCGACACGCCCGAGCGGTCGGGCGTGATCCACTGGGCGCCCTTCCAGTCGGCGGGCGACGCCAGGGCGGTGTCCCAGGTGGCGGTGCGGCTCCAGCCGGAGGCCTCACCGTGGTTGTCCCAGACGCGGACCTTCCAGTAGTAGCGGTGACCCGCCGCGAGGGCCGGTCCGCCGTACGGCACGCGGACCGACTCGTCCGAGGAGACCTTCCCGCTGTCCCACACGTCCGCCCGGCCGGGTGTCAGGCGTGCGGGACTGTCGGCGACCAGGATCCGGTACGCCGTCTGGAGCTCGCCGGTGTGCGGTGAGGTGAGCTGCCAGCCGAGGCCGGGCCGCTGCTCGGTGACCGCCTGCGGGTCGGCCGTGCCGTCCACGACCGGGTCGTGGACCTCGGGTCCGCCGGAGTCGGCGTGCGCGGCCGGCCCGGTCAGCAGAGCGGCGGCGAGCAGCGGGAGCGCGCCCAGCAGGGCGGCGGCTCTGCGGCGCAGGGGCGGGGGACGTCCTGGCATCGTGTGTCCTGCCTTTCTGTGACGGGTAGGGCGGGCCGGGTCAGGGCGTGAGTTCGGCGACCCGGGTGAAGCCGTCCTGCGTCGCGGTGACGGTGAGCCGTACCTGGGTGGTGGTGACCGGGGAGGAGAACGGGATCCAGCGGTGGACCGCGGAGTTGCCGGTGACCGTCGCCTGGGTGACCCAGCCGGTGCCGTCCCAGGTCTGCACGGTGAAGTCGACCGGTACGCCGTCGCTGAAGGAGGCGAATCCGACGCCGTGGAGCGGCACCGCGTCCGGCGCGGTCACGGTCAGCGTGTCCGGGTACCGGCCCTGGGTGTCGTCGTTCCAGAAGGTGCCGAGGTTCCCGTCGATGGCGTTGGCCGCGTCGTAGGTGCGGGTGGCGCCGTCGACGACATTGGGTGCGTGGGCGCTGGACGCCGTCGCGGTGGTCCCCGCGGCCCAGCGTCCGAAGACCGGCACGTCGACGGTGGTGGCGGCGTGGGTGCCGTCCGGCGCCCGGACCGTCAGCGTCACCGGGTAGACGCCGCTGGGAGTGCCGTCCGGCACGGTGAGGTGGACGGTCGCGCGCGTCTCGGTGGTGGCGGGCGTCAGCGGGATGCCGGCGGGTTCGGCCGTGGCGGTCCAGCCGGCGGGCACGTTCGCGCCGACGGTGGCCGTGCCGGTGCCGGTGGAGCGCCCTTCGACCACGGCGGTCAGGTCGCCGCTGCCGCCCGGGATGATCGGTGCGGCGGCGGCCTGGGCGGCGGTGACCGACAGGCGGGTGAACGGCTGGGCGGGCGGCAGCACGGTGAAGGTGTAGTCGCCGGAGCCCGCGGTCAGCGTGACCGTGTCGGAGGTCGCGGCGCCCACGGTGAGCCCCGGGTCCTGCTGGGCCGTTCCGCCGGCGGCGTAGACGGTGCGACCGCTCTCGCGCACGACCGACCCGGCGCCGCCGAGCAGCGGCAGGCGGACGGTGGCGGTGGCGCCGACCGGGACGACGGCGTGGTAGGTGAGCGTGCTGCCGTCCCGCTGCCAGGCGCTGACGACCGTGCCGTGCGCGGTCTCCTGCTGTCCGGACGCGCTGGTCAGGTCCCCGACGACGCTCGGGGCGAGGGTGAGGGCGGTGTTCCCCGTCCCCGATCCGGGCTGGATGCCGGCGAGTTGCTGGTAGAACCACTGGCCGATCGAGCCGCCCAGACCGATGTGGTCCTTCGACGACGTGCCGTCGGGGGCGGCGGAGTCGGGCCACTTCTCCCAGATGGTTCCGGGTCCCTGCCGGACCATGTATCCGAGGCTGGGGAAGTCGGTACGTTCGGCGACGGCAAGGGCGACGTCGTTGCGGCCGTGGGCGCCGAGGGCCTGGAAGACCATGGTGGAGCCGACGAAGCCGGTGGTGAGGTGGTCGTCGTGCGCGGCGATGTCCTGCACCAGCCGGTCCACGGTGGCCTGTTCGTGCCCGGCGGGCACGATGCCGAGCATCAGCGGCATCGCGTAGGCGAGTTGGGTCCCGTTGGCGTAGACCCCGGTGCCGGCGTCGAAGTAGCGCTTGGTGAGACCCGCGGCGATCTGGTCGGCGAGGGCGCTGTAGTGCGTGGCGTCGGCGGTGTCGCCCACCACGCGCGCCATCTTGGACAGCAGTTGCGCGTCCAGATAGAAGAAGCCGGTCTGGAAGTAGTCGTGCGGGGTGCTGACGGAGGCGACCCAGTCGTCGCCCCAGGAGGTCGGGGCGTCGACGACGATGTGGTCGGCGTCGCTGATCGTGCCGAGGTAGTCCACCCAGGCTTTCACCTGGGCGTAGTTGGCGGTGATGGGGCTGGTGCTGCCGTAGGCCTGGTAGGCGTCCCAGACGATCTGCGGGTAGGCCGAACCCCAGGCGGGGTCGGTGCGCCAGGAGTTCTGGCCGCCGTTGGCCGGGGCGACGGAGGGGATGCTGCCGTCGGGGTTGAGGCTGGTCACCACGTCGCCGAGCCACTTGGTGTAGAAGGACTGCATGTCGTAGTTGGCCATGGCCTCCACGTCGGAGTCCCCCGCGTCACCGAGCCAGCCGTGCTTCTCCCGGGTCGGGCAGTCCAGCGGGATGGACTGCAGGTCGTTGAGCTGCGTCCGGGCGACCGCGTCCTGGATCGAGTCCAGCAGCGGGTTCGAGGTGCTGAACGTTCCGGTGGTCGCGACGTCGGTGTGCACGACCTGCGCGGTGACGGTGACGTCCGCGTCGTCGGGCAGGCCGGTCAGCTCGGCGTAGCGGAAGCCGGAGTAGTTGAAGTGCGGGGCGTAGCTTTCGGTGCCGGTGCCGGCGAAGGTGTAGTGGTCGGTCTGGCGGGGTGGATCGGCCGCGGAGAAGCTGATGTTGGCCGTGGTGACGTGACCGGCCGCGTCGAGGATCTCGCCCTTCTTGATGTCGACCGTGGTACCGGCCGGCTGGGTGGCGCTGACGGTCACCCAGCCGGTGACGTCCTGGCCGAAGTCGTACACACGGGACCCGTTCCCCGGCCGGGTCTGCCGGACCGGGGTGAGGGTCCGCACGACGCGGGTGGGAGGTGCGGTGTCGGCCTCCAGCCGGGTGATCGCCGAGTAGCCGGTGACCGGCTGTGCGCCGTAGACACCCAGTTCGGCCAGGCGGAACGTGCAACTGGCCCCGATGCAGCGCAGTTCGGTGGCGGTGACCCGGACGTACCGGCCGGTGGCGTCGGCCGGGAGCCGTACCGGATCGGTGCCCGGCTGCGGCTGGTCGCTGTCCGTGCGGTCGGCGACGGTGGTCGCGGTCGCGAACGAGGGGTCGTCGCTGACCTCGACCTTGTAGCGGACCGGGAATCCGGCGCCCTTGAAGTCACCGGCCGGGTCGTTCGTCGGCCGTGCGGGGAACAGGGCGATCTGCCGGACGGCACGGTCCGCGCCGAGGTCCGTCTGCACCCACTTGGTGCTGTCGGCGCTGCTCTCGATGGCCGAGTGGTAGCCCTCGGAGGCGTCGGAGGAGCCGTCGACACCGTCGGTGAGCGCGGCCGGCGACCATCCGCAGCAGGACGTGGTGTCGTGCGCGGTGACCGGTCTGCCCTGGGCGAGGCTCAGCGGGTGGGACGCGGGAGCGATCGCGCGGGCGTCCGTCCACGCGCTGTCGTCGGTGACCTCGGCGTCCGCGGTGTCCCAGCCGGGCACCGCCCGGCGGGCGTCGTAGGTCTCGCCGTAGTAGAAGTCGTCGCCGGTCACCGGGCCCGGTGTGGTCCTCCAGTCCGGGCCGGTGCCGAACGCGTCGTGCGTGCCGTCGGTGTAGGTCACGTCGAGCTGGGCGACGAACGCCGGGCGGCCGCTCGCCTGGCCCTTGCCGATCATGAAGCCGAGGGCGTTGCGGCCGTGGCGGAGCAGGGTGGTGACGTCCATGTCGCGGTACAGGGCGCGGGCGGCGTAGTCGGTGACCGACGAGTCGAGCACCTCGGTGGGGTCGACGACGGCGCCGTTCAGGTGCGGCTCGGCGAGGCCCTGCGCGGCGAAGTACAGGCGCGCCCGGGCGACGGGTTTGGTGATGTCGACGTCGCCTCTGGCCAGGGCGCCGTCGTCGGCCTGGATCCACCAGGCCGACCAGTCCGCGGGGTCCAGCAGCCCGGTGTCGAAGGTGGCGGGGGCCGACCAGCGGGACGGCCGGCCCTGGCTGTTCCAGGTCCGCACCGACCAGGTGTAGCTGTGGTCGCTGCTCAACCGCGGCCCGCCGTAGGGGACTCCGGTGGACTGGGCCGAGCTGGTGCGCCCCGAGTCCCACGTCGCCGCCTGGTCGCGGGCCCGCGCCGGGCCGGGGGCGGGACCGAGCCGGATCTCGTAGGCGGTCTGCGCCTCGGCGCGGCCGGTGTCGCGCGCGGTCCAGGAGAGCAGCGGGCGGCTCTCGCCGGCGGGCAGACCGGCGCCGTGGCCGTCGACCCGCAGACCGGCCGGCGCCAGCGGGCCGGCGGAGGCCGCGTCGAGGCGCGGTGCCGCGGCCGACGCGGCGGCGGGCACCGCCGGTGCCATCGCGGCGAGTGCGGCTCCCGCCGCGACACCGGCGACCACCGCCGCCACCGGGTTTCCTGTCGTGCGAGGCCGCCGGCCTCGCCGAACCCCAGGCCATGGCATGGGCACACACCTTCCTCGGGAGATGCAAACGATTCAGCGGATCTCAGCGGTTCTCGGCGGTTCTCGGCGGCTTCCCTGCGGTGACGCGCCGCGGGCGTTCCGGCGGGCCCGCTCGGAGGCGGAGCCGTCGACACCTTCGTGCGGACTGGTGGCGACTGCCCACATCCACCCAGAGCCATAGAACGATTCAAGCAAGCGACCGAGAACTTAGGGCGCGGCTGACCATGGGTCAAGAGGCGTGCGTCATCGGCTCGTCACGAGAATCGGAACGGTGCAATTGAAACGTCTTCAATTGACAGTGTTCCCGGGCGACGTCACCCGGGAGGTGCGGCGAAGTGTTCCCGTGGCCTCTCCGGTCGTCGACGTCCGGCCTCTTGACGCCCGGGAACCACCTCCGTATATTCCGCCGCGTATTCCAGGAGATGAATCGTTTCACACACGGCTCAATGTCCCATTTCCTGTGCACTTCCGCCGTACTTCCGCTGCTCTCCGCTCCTCTTGCGCTGCTCTTCCGCTGCTCTTCCGGTCCCCTTCTGTCCTGTCCGAACCTCATCGGGAGCCCCCATGGCCACGCCACCCCGTGCAGTCCGCCCCCGCGGCCGCAGACGTCTCGGCATCTGCCTGGCGCTCGCCGGCCTGACCCTCGCGGGCCTGCCCGCGGCAGGGGCCACCGCCTCCGCCGCGTCGGCGGCCCGCCCCGGCGACGACGGCGGCACCGCCAACTTCGCTCCCGCCACCCGGACCGTCGCTCCGGTCCGGGTGACGCGGACGACCGGCTCGGTCGACGCGCCCGCCGCCGTCCTTGACGGGCATCCGACGACGCTCACGGGCGCCGGCTCCTCGCTCACGCTGGACTTCGGCGAGGAGGTCGGCGGCCTGGTGACCCTCCGCTTCGCCGGCGGCACCGCCACGGGCGCCCGGCTGGGCCTGGCCTTCACCGAGTCGTCGCAGTACATCGGGACCACCAGCGACGCCAGCAACGGAGGCGGCGGCAGCGACGGCGCGATCTTCGCCGACGTCACCGCCGGTTCGACCTGGACGATGCCCGCGGCCTCGCTGCGCGGCGGCTTCCGCTACCTCACGCTCTTCGGCACCTCGGACACGCCGGTCTCCCTCGACGGGGTCTCCCTCGCCATCAGCTTCGCGCCGACCATGAAGGACCTGCGCGCGTACGCCAACTCCTTCTCCTCCAGCGACCCGCTGCTCAACCGCATCTGGTACGCGGGCGCGTACACCGTGCAGACCAACACCATCGCCCCGTCCACCGGCCGGGTCTGGGGGCCGCCGGCGAGCGGCTGGGACAACTCGGCCACCGTCGGCACCGGGGACACCGTGCTGGTGGACGGTGCCAAGCGCGACCGCACCGTGTGGCCCGGGGATCTCGGCGTGTCGGTGCCCACCGAGTACGCGTCCCTCGGCGACCTGACCCCCACCCGCAACGCACTGACCACGCTGTACCAGCATCAGGCGGCGTCCGGTGAACTCCCCTTCGCGGGGCCGCAGGTGAACTTCTACGGCTCGGACACCTACCACCTGTGGACCCTGATCGGCACCGCGAACTACTACCAGTACGCCCACGACCGGGCCTGGCTGGACGGCGAATGGGCCGCGTACAAGCGGGCCCTGGGCTTCTCGCTGGCCAAGGTCCAGCCGGACGGGCTGATGTCGGTGACCGGCACGGCGGACTGGGCCCGCGGCGGTCAGGGCGGCGAGAACATCGAGGCCAACGCGCTGCTCTACCAGGCCCTGGTGACCGGCTCGGCCCTCGCGCGGGTCGAGGGCGACGACGCGTCGGCGGCGGCCTGGACCGCGACGGCCGCCACCCTCAAGGACGCCGTCAACTCCCGTCTGTGGGACGACGCGGCGGGCCAGTACCGGGACAACCCGTCCAGCGGTCTGCACCCGCAGGACGGCAACTCCGCGGCCGTCTGGTTCCAGGTGGCACCGCCGGACCGCGCCCTGCGGGTCAGCGCGGCCCTCACCCGTAGCTGGAACGCCTACGGCGCCACGACGCCGGAGAAGAACTCCGAGATCGCCACCTTCCCCGGGTCGATGGAGCTGCAGGCACACCTGCAGGCCGGCGACGCGACCCGCGCCCTGGACCTGATGCGCCGCGAATGGGGGTACATGCTCGACTCACCCCTGGGCACGGGCAGTACGTTCTGGGAGGGCTACCTCGCCGACGGGCGGTTCGGCTACGGCGGCGCCTACATGAGCGCCGCCCACGGTTGGGCCACCGGCCCCACCTCGGCGCTGACCTTCTACGTGCTGGGCATCCGTCCGCAGTCCGTCAGCGGCGGCTACGCACTGCGTCCGGAGCCCGGCGACCTGGCCTCCGCCCAGGGCTCGCTGAAGACCCCGCTCGGTGACATCCGGCTGGCCTGGCACCACGACACCCACGACCGGACGTTCACCGAGCAGGTCGACGCACCCACCGCCGCCGTGGCCGAGATCGACGTGCCCACCTTCGGCGCCAGGACCACGGTGACGGTCGACGGGCGCGTGGTGTGGAACG
Source organism: Actinacidiphila acidipaludis (assembly GCF_019890725.1). Classification (GTDB taxonomy): domain Bacteria; phylum Actinomycetota; class Actinomycetes; order Streptomycetales; family Streptomycetaceae; genus Actinacidiphila; species Actinacidiphila acidipaludis. The sequence continues at coordinate 36,100 of NZ_JAINZZ010000060.1, read as the reverse complement.
GCCGCGCGGGACTCGCGTACGGCGCCCACACCGACGGCGACTACGTCGTCCTGCGCGGCGTTCCCTCCCGGGCGGACATCGGCAGCCGGGCACTCGGCCGGGTGGCCACCGCGCTCGGGGCGTCGCTGACCACCGCGTCCGGCACCCCGCTGCGCGCGGGCGGGACGATGAGCGTTCCGGTCACGGTCAGCGCGACCGGCGACACGCTGCTGCACGGGACGGTGACGGCGTCCGTGCCGGCCGGCTGGACCGCGGACCCGGCGGACTTCACGCTCGACACGCGTGACGGCCCGACGGACACGGTCGTCCCGGTGACGGTCCACGCCCCTGCGGACGCCGCGGGCGGGCCGCGCACGATCACCCTCACCGCCGCCGCGGACGGCACGAGCGCGCGCACCGGGGCCCAGGTGCTGGTCTTCGGCAACTGGCCCCAGGACACCGCGGCTTCGGCGTCCAGCTTCCACGCCCCGAACGTGTACGAGGGGCAGCAGCGGACCTACGACCCGGCGAACGCGATCGACGGGGATCCGGCGACGTTCTGGAACGACGACACCTCCGGCCAGTACCCGGACACCCTCACCGTGACCGCGCCGGCACCGGTCACGCTGCACGGCGTCGGGTTCTCGTCCGTCGTCGACGGCGTCCCCACCGACTTCACCGTGCAGACGTGGGACGGCAGTTCGTGGGTGACCCGGGCGCAGGTGACCGGCAGCACCGCGCTTGACCGGTGGATCCCGTTCGGCTCCCCCGTGACGACCACCGGCACCCGGATCGTCGTCACCGGCTCGCAGGCCCAGAACGGCGCCTTCACGCGGGTCGCCGAACTCACCCCGTAGCGGGTCCTGTTGCGGTGCCGGACGGGTGCAACCGGGTGACGGGCCCGGTGCGTCGTCCCGGGCGAGCGGGCTGGTGGCCGACGCCGGCCCGCCCGCGGGGGCACGGGGGCGGGGCCCGGGTGCGTGGCGACACGCCCGGGGCCGTGCCCGCGGTGCCCGGAATCCCGAGACAGGACGGAGGCGGCTCATGTCCGCACGCCCGACCGCACACCTCGTCCGAAGAGCCGTGCTGCCCGTCGTCGTGGCCGCCGGCACCCTCGTCCCCGTGATCGCCGGTGCCGCGCCGGCCGCCGCCGGGGCACCGCAGGTGGTCTGCTCCTCCGCCCGGGCGAGGATCGCGCCCGGTCTCGCCCGGGACATCACCGCGGCCCTCGGGAGCCGCCGCGGCACGGCCGCCGTGGCCCTCTACGACCGGACCACCGGCACGCGGTGCACGCTCGACGCGAGCCGCCGCTTCGACTCCGCGAGCACCGTCAAGGTGACGGTGCTCGCGGCGCTGCTGCGGCAGGCGCAGGAGGCGGGCCGGTCCCTGACCTCGCGCGAGGTCGGGCTGACCACCGCGATGATCACGAAGTCGGACAACGCCGCGACGACCGCGCTGTGGAACCAGCTGGGCGTGGGACGCGTCCGGCACTTCCTGTCCCTCGCGGGCATGACGCAGACCACGCCCGGCACGGACGGCTACTGGGGCCTGACCCGGATCACCGCGGGCGACGAACTCAAGCTGATGGCACTGATGACATCCGGCAACACCGTTCTGGGACCGGCCGCACGGGCGTACGCGCTGGGCCTGATGAGCAAGGTGGTCCCCGCACAGCGCTGGGGTGTCCCGGCCGGAACACCGTCCGGAGTGACCGTCCATGTGAAGAACGGCTGGCTGTCCCGGGCCACCCACGGCTGGCGGGTACACAGCGTGGGCGCGTTCACCGGTGGCGGCCGGGACTACGCGATCGTGGTGCTCACGCAGGACGACAGCACGATGGCCTACGGCGTCGCGACCATCGAGGCCGTCGCCCGTGTCGTGCACCGCGACCTGGACCCGCGGTCCCCGGTCAACGCCCTGTTCAGGCGGCCCCCGCCGCCCGTCCACACCCCGGGCACGCTCGGCACCGCGGCGGCCGCCCACTCCTGAGGCGCGTCCACCTCCCGTCCGAGGCGCACCTTTCCCCTGTCCGAGGCGCTCCCTTCTCCCCCTCCGGCTCCCGTGACAGGGTCGGCTGCATGGAGACGGACGCGCTGCCCGGGCAGCTTCACCGCACGCGGCGCTTCACCCTCGGGGCGCCGGGACGCTTCACCCTCACCCCGGACGGGACGACCCTGCTCTTCCTGCGCAGCCGGGCCGGGGACGATCCGGCGCGGTGCCTCTGGGCGCTGGACTCCGGTTCCGGGGCCGAACTGCTGCTGGCCGACCCGTCGGTGCTGTCCCTCGGCGCTCCCGGCGGCGGGATCCGCTCCTACGCGACCGACGAGGGCGCCCGGTGCGCGGCGTTCACGCTCGGCGGCGCGCTGTGGGTGGTGGACACCGCCGGGGGAAAACCGCCGAGGCGGCTCGACGTGGTGGAGCCGGCGGCGGAGCCGCGCCCGGATCCCGCCGGACGCAGGATCGCGTACCTGACCGGCGGCGCGCTGCGGGTGGTCGCGGTCGACGGGACCGACGACCGTGCGGTGGCCGTACCGGACGGCCCGCACGTGGAGTTCGGCATCGGCGACCACACCGCCGCGATGGCGTCCGGCGAGGAGCGCGGCTTCTGGTGGGCGCCGGACGGCCGCCGGCTGCTCGTGGCCCGGGTGGACTCCGCGGCCGTCCCGCTGTGGCACCTCGGCGGCACCGCGGATCCGGCGGCGCGGCCCCGGGCCGTGCGCTACACGGCGGCGGGCGAACCGGTCGCGGCGGTCACGCTGCGGATCGTGGGGCTCGACGGCACGGCGACCGACGTCCGCTGCGACGAGGGCACGTTCACCTACCTCGTGAACGCGGGCTGGGACCGGCACGGCCCGTACGCCGTCGTGCAGACGCGCGACCAGCGCACGGTCCGGATGCTGGCCGTCGACGCCGCCCGCGGCGGGACGACGGTCCTCGCCGAGCAGCGCGACGCCCACTGGGTGCAGATCGTCCCCGGGTCGCCCGCCCGCACCGCCGCCGGAACTCTGCTAGCCCACGCGGACGCCGACGGCACACGGCGGCTGACGGTGGACGGCGTCCCCGTCACGCCGCCCGGCCTCCACCTGCGGGCCGTACTGGGGACGGAGGACGACGAGGTGCTGTTCACCGCCTCGGACGCGGACGACCCGACGCGGACGCACATGTGGAGCCGGAACGCGGCCACCGGCGCGCTCCGGAGGCTGACCGGCGGACCCGGTGTGCACACGGGCGCCCAGCGCGGCGGCACCCTGCTGGTGGTCGCCGAGGGCGTCGCACCGCACGGCCGGGTCACCGTGACGCGCCGGGGGGCGGCACCGGTGCCGCTGGCGTCCCTGGCCGAACGGCCCGCCGTGGAAGGCCGTCCGGCGCGGCTGGTGCTGGGCTCACGGGAACTGCGCAGCGACCTGTACCTGCCCTCGTGGCACCGCCCCGGGACCGCCCGGCTGCCTGTGCTGGTCGATCCCTACGGCGGGGCGAGCCGGCAGCGCGTCGTCTCGGCGCCCGACTGGCGCTCCGCGCTCTCCCAGTGGTTCGCCGAGCAGGGCTTCGCGGTGCTGGTGACCGACGGCCGCGGCACGCCCGGCCGCGGTCCGGCGTGGGAACGGGCCGGCCACGGCGACCTGTCGGGCCCCGCGGTCGAGGACCAGGTGTGCGCACTCCACGAGGCGGCCGCGCGGCATCCCGACCTGGATCTCGGCCGGGTCGCCGTCCGCGGTTCCTCGTACGGCGGCACGCTCGCCCTGCAGGCGGTCCTGCGCCGCCCCGACGTCTTCCACGCCGCCGTCGCCGCCTCGGCGGTCAGCGACAACCTGCTCTACGACGCCCGGTCCCGGGAGCGATTCCTCGGCCACCCCGAGCAGTTCCCCGGCCGGTACGACGCGGGCTCGGCGCTCGGCGCGGCCGCGCGGCTGACCCGTCCGCTGCTGCTGATCCACGGACTGGACGACGGCAACGTGCACCCGGCCCACACCCTGCGCCTGTCGGAGGCGTTGCTGGCCGCCGGCCGTCCCCACCGGGTGCTGCTGCTGCCGGGCGTGGGCCACCAGGTCGTCGGCTCGGCGGCCTCCGAGCAGGTACTGCGGGTGCAACTGCGCTTTCTGCGGGCGCAGTTGGGGGTGATCGGCGGGCGCGGTGAGCCGGCACCATAGGCGTCCGCCCGGCCGCCGGGCGCCGCTCAGCCGATGCCGCTCAACCGACGGCGTTCAGCAGCCCGCGCTCAGCAGCCGTCGCTGCCGGCGGCCGGTACGACGTCGGGACGCAGGCCCAGCGACGCCCGGAGGAGCAGCTTCCAGGCCTGCCAGGTGAACGCCGAGGAGTAGGAGGTGTACTCGTAGCAGCCGCCCTGGTGCAGGCCGCCGATCACGCCGTCCACCTCGGTGAGGCCGGTGGCGGGCACCTCGGACAGCCACGGGCTGCCGCTGCTTCCGCCCACGTAGCCGTGGCAGTTGAAGCTCGGGAAGCCGTTGGTGTCGTACACGGTCGTGGTGCATTTCACGGGCCGGTCGCCGATGCCGGCGTTGTAGGCGACGTCGGTGATGGTCTGCCCGGCGCGGGGCGCGCGGCCGAGGATGTTCGCCCCGGTGACGTCCTCGACGCCGGTCCGCCGCCCGCCGATGGACTGGTCGGCGACCTCGAGGACCGCGTAGTCGTACTGCGGGTCCTGGTCGCGGAGCCAGTGGGGGTCGACGTAGGCGCGGGTGACCGTCCACACACCGTACGGGGTCTGGCCGTTGCGGTACCCGGGGGCGAACTGCCAGCCGGCGGCAGTGCCCGAGACGCAGTGCGCGGCGGCCAGCAGCAGGTCGTGGCCCGGGCTGGCCACCACGCTCGCGGTGCACCCGTGGTTGTGGTCCAGTCCGTTGCGGAAGAGCGGGCCGACGGTGGATATGCCGTCGAACGGTGTCGCGGTGGGGGCGCCGGGCGGCGGGGGCGGATCGGCCAGGGCGGGGGCGGCGGCCATGACCCCGAGCACCGCCAGGCCCCCGGACAGCATCGTGAGCAGCTTCGCGCGGGTGAACCTGAGCATGCGTGGACCTCCGGTCGAACGGTCGCCTCGCCCGTGGCCGGCACGGCGGGTGGCCGCTGACGTGGCACGACCGGGGAAGGCTACCCCCTTGATCCGCTCGTGGAACAGAGGAACGGCAGGCGTCCGCGAGGAGCCGGACGACCGGATCCCGGGGCGGAGGCGGCCATTCCGGTCAGTACCGGACGCCGGTCTCCGGCCGGCTCAGGAAGGACGGGTCGCGGCGGTCCGCAGCGCCGCGGCGTACCGCACGGCGATGGTCCGCTGGAGGAGGCGTCCGAGCGGGCCGGCGGCGCGGGCGTACCAGGCGGCCGGGCGGCTGACGGCGAGGACGGTGAAGGTGACGGCCCCGCCGTCGGGGTCGCGACGCAGGACGAACGCCTCCTCGCCGGACTCGGGATGGCCGGGCAGCGTGCCGTAGGCGAAGGCCGCCTGGTTCTCGTCGCGCACCGCCCACACCACGCGGCAGGGCGCGGCGACCGGGCCGAACCGCAGGACCACGCGGACGCCGGTGGCGGCCTGCGGCTGTTCGGCGTCGACCCGCAGCAGCGGCACGGCCCGGTGCATGCGCCAGCCGAAGAGGGCGTCGGCGGCCGCGTCGAACAGCCCGGGGGGCAGGTCGGTGTCGAGCCGCAGGGTGTGGAACCCGGGCAGGGAGGGCTCCCCCTCCCCGGCGGTGAGTCCGGGCGACGGGTAGGTCAGGTCGTGCATGAGGGCACGGTACAGGGGCCGGCCACCGTCACTCCTACGGGTGATGTCCCTGCCCGGTATGAACATGACACGCTCCACGGGCGCGATCATCGTCGGACGGCGCGAGGAGAGGCCTGTCATGGCAGCAACCGGAGACCAGGAACACGGCCTGGGGCGGCGGACCTTCCTCGGCTATGTGCTCGCCGCCTCCACGCTCACGGTGGCGGCCCAGCTCGGCGAGGCCGCCGGCGCGCCGTCGCGGGCCTCGGCCGCCGTCCCCTCGCCCCCCGAGCCGGCCGAACTGTATGACCTCAACGACCTGTTGACCGACGCGACCCTGCCCACCGCGAACCTCATCAGCATCCAGGTGCACAGCGACGGCACCGCGTCGTTCGCCCTGCCCCGGGCCGAGGTCGGCCAGGGGGTGACCACCTCCAGCGCCATGCTGATCGCCGAGGAGCTGGACCTGCCGCTGGACCGGATCCGCGTCTCGCTCGCCGACGCCCGACCGGAGCTGCTCTTCAACCAGCTCACCGGCGGCTCCAACACGACGATCTCCACCTACACCCCGATCCGGGTGGCCGCGGCGGTCGCCCGTGGACGGCTGCTGGAGGCCGCGGCAGACCAACTGAACGCACCTGTGGCGCAGTTGACGACCGAGGCCGGGGTCGTGCACGGCCCCGGCGGCGCCACCGTCGGCTACGGGGAGCTGGCCGAGAAGGCCGCGAGCCTGACCACGGTCGGCGTACCGGTCACCCTCAAGGCGCCGTCCCGGTTCACCGTGATCGGCACGCCGCGCGGCCGCATCGACGCACTGGAGGCCGTGACGGGCCGCAAGCAGTTCGCGATGGATGTGACGGTGCCGGACGCGCTGCCGGCGATGGTCTGCCGGCCGCCCACCGTCAACGGCACCGTGCGGTCGGTGGCAAACCTGGCGGCGGTGCGGGCGATGCCCGGCATCACCGATGTGGTGACCGTTTCGAGCGGAGTGGCCGTGCGCGGGCGGACGTTCGGCCAGTGCATCGACGCCGTGCGGGCACTGGAGGTGGCCTGGGGGCCCGGCACCGAGGAGGGCGCGTCCGAGGCGGATGTGCTCGCCGAGCTCCACCGCGCCGAACTCCCGCTGGTGGTACCGCCGTTGCCGCTGCTCACCAAGGCCGTCGACCTGCGGTTCACCTTCCACTTCGCGAGCAACAGCGCGCTGGAGCCCAACTGCGCGGTCGCCGACGTGCGCGCGGACCGGGCCGAGATCTGGGCGGCCCTGAAGTCGCCGATCGTCGCACAGGAGACGATCGCCGCGGATCTCGGTCTGCCGGCGTCCGCGGTGACCGTGCACGTGACCCAGGGCGGAGGCTCGTTCGGCCGGAAGCTGTTCTTCGACGCCGCCCGGGAGGCGGCGGAGGTCTCCCGGGCCATGGGCAGGCCCGTACGCCTGATGTGGCACCGCACCGACGACTTCCGGCAGGGCCGGACCCACCCCATGTCCATCTCGCGGGTGCGCGCGACCTACTCCCTGGGGCAGGTCCTCAGCTGCGAACAGCGGCACACCTCGGTCGGCACCGACTTCAGCCACGGCGTGGGCGAGGTCATCACCGCGCTGGCGGCGAAACTGCCCGTCGGGAACCTCGGGTTCTCCGAGACCATCTTCGAGCTCACCCAGCAGACGCCCTACGCCTTCGGGGTCACGACCCAGCTGCTCGCCGAGGTCGACCGGGGCTTCAACACCGGCAGCATGCGCAACATCTACTCGCCCAACGTCCGTTGTGCGCAGGAGCTGGTGGTCGACGCGCTCGCCGAGGGCATGGGCGAGGACCCGTACCGGTTCCGGCGCCGCTTCCTGAAGGACGACCGCGCCCGCGCGGTGCTGGACGAGGCGGCCACGACCGGGTCCTGGGGCCGGTCCATGCCGGCCGGCACCGCGCAGGGCATCGCCCTGCACCCCGAGTACCACGGCTTCGTGGCCGTCCTCGCGGAGATCGACTGCCGGCCGCAGACCACCGGCCGGCAGATCCCCGACGCCTACACCGGACCGCGGGTGACCAAGGTGGTGTGCGCCGTGGACGTCGGGCTCGCCGTCAACCCCCGTGGCCTGGAGGCCCAGATGATGGGCGGGATCATGGACGGCATCGCGGTCGCCCTCAGTTCCGGCCTGCACCTGGAGGACGGTCACTTCTTGGAGGGCAGTTGGGACGACTACTTCTACACCCGGCAGTGGAACACCCCACCGGAGCTGCGGATCATCGTCATGCCGCCGACCACAGGAGAGCCCGGCGGCGCGGGCGAGCTGGCCGTCGCGGGCGCCATGGCGGCGGTGGCCTGCGCCTACGGCCGGGCGACCGGCACCGTGCCGACCACGTTCCCGCTCAACCACGGCGGGCCGCTGGGCTTCGAGCCGCTGCCCACCGTCCCGCCCGTTCCCGCCTCCCCCACCGACGGCCTCAGCCGCGCCTACTAGGAGTGCCCGTGCCCCGACACACCTTCGTCCTCAACGGCGCGCCCGTGACCGTCGACGTGGAGAGCGACGTCCGGCTGCTGTGGGTCCTGCGGGACGTCCTCGGCGTCACCGGGCCCAAGTACGGCTGCGGGCTGGGCGTCTGCCAGGCCTGCACCAGCCACATCAACGGCCGTGCGTTCAACCCCTGCTGCGTCCCGGTGGGCGATCTCCAGCCGACCGACGAGGTCACCACCATCGAGGGGCTGCCGGCCACGGTCGGCAAGGACCTGCACCCAATGCAGCAGGCGTGGCTGGACAACGACGTGGCGCAGTGCGGCTACTGCCAGCCGGGCCAGATCATGGCGGCGGTGGCCAAGGTGCGGCAGGCCCGGGACGCCGGGCACGCGATCACCGACCTGGACGACGCGGTCTTCGACGAGATCCGCAACATCTGCCGCTGCGGCACCTACCACCGCATCCGCGAGGCCATCGTGGCCGCCGCGGGCGAGTTCTGAGCACGGACGCCCTGGGGTGAAAGGGGGGAGCCTGTTCCCCGCGGGGTGTGGGCGCGGGGAACAGGCTCCGGTCTGCGGGGCTCCGCCGCCGCCCGGGGTCCGGACGGCGGCGGGAGGCCGCGGGGCCTCCCGCCGCGGTTCAGCGGATCACTTGCCGTAGCCCAGCGCGAACAGGTGCACGGTGCCGCTGGCACCGGTCACCGGCAGCGTGACCGAGGCGACCTGCTTCGAGGCGTCCAGCGGCACCTTCACCGAGAAGACGTAGGCCTTCACGGTGTCGCGGCCGCCGCTTCCGGTGTTGCGGTAGCCGGTCGTGACGGCCGCGGTGTTGCCGGCCACCGGCTGGCTGGAGCCGCCGTTGAGCGTCCAGTCCGAGAAGGTGACGGTCGCCTTCGCGGTGCTGCCGTCGGTGTAGGTGACGGTCAGCTCGCCGGGGACGCCGCTGCCGTCGGTCGGGGCGTTGGTCGCCGAACCCAGCAGGCCGAGGAAGGAGCCGGAGCTGCCCGCGGGCTGCTGGAGGGTCTGGCCGGCCACCTCCAGGTTGTCGGCCTGCCCGGCGGCCGGGGTCGGCCAGGTGTACGAAATGCCGTCCGCGGTGATCGTGCTGCCGGCGGTGGCGCCGGCCGCGGTCAGCGCGTCCTGCGAGTACGCCCAGCCACCGTCGTCGAACCCGCCGGAGAAGTGCGTCCCGTCGGGGTAGATGCCCTCGTTGGTCTCGTACGGCCACAGCTCACCGGGCTTGGCGACGGCCACGCGCAGGCTCGCCCCGCCCAGGTTGGTGCCGCCGGCACGGTTGGTGAGCGAGAACGTCACCGCGTACGAGCCCTCGCTGCCGCCCGCCGTGACGGGGACCTGCGCCTCGGCGCTGCCCGCCGCGGGGACGGTCACCGAGCCGGAGGCGGCTCCCAGGGTCACCCCGGCGGGTGCGCTGGCGGCCCAGTCCACGGTGACGGGGGCGGTACCGAGGTTGGTGAGCTTGAGCACGCCCTGGCTGCTGGTGCCGGGTGCCACGATCAGCCCGTCACTGGTCGGGCCGGTCGCGGCGAGCACCCGGCCGCCGCCGATGGTGTCCGACGGCGGGACGGAGTCCGCCGAGGCCGCCCACGTGGTGTTCGGCGAGGTGCCCAGCGTGAAGTCCATGCTGCCGGCCTTCTCGAACTGGCCGAAGCTCAGCCACGCGTTGTTCCACGCCTTGCCGTTGACGTTCAGCGACTGCACGTAGGGGGCGCCGGCGGCGGCCTGCGGGGCGTTGATCCGCACCTGCTTGCCGTTGCCGAGGGTGACCTGCGCGACCGGGAAGACCGGGCTGCCCAGCGCGAGGGTGTCGGTGCCCGGGGTCTCCGGGTACATGCCGAGCGAGGACCACACGTACCAGGAGCTCATGGCCCCCAGGTCGTCGTTGCCGAACGAGCCGACGGGGGCGTTGAAGTAGAGCTTCTGCTGCGCCTGCCGGACGGCGGCCTGCGTCTTCCACGGCTGACCGACGTAGTCGTACTCCCAGGGGATCTCCAGACTCGGCTCGTTGCTCAGGTCGGCGTTGGTGCCGCCCGGGTCGGTGATGTCGCCGAGCAGGCTGTCGAGGTACGAGGAGTACGCCGCCGTGCCGCCGCGCGCCGTGACAAGCTGCGCAATGTCGAACGGCACCATGGGCGTGTACTGCGCCGACGTGCCCTCGACGAAGCCGTTGGACGTACCCGGGGTGAAGCCGCCCGCGAACTGGCCGTTCTTGTTCTTGCCCTGCATGTAGCCGGTCTGCGGGTTGAAGACGTTCATCCAGTCCTGGGCACGGGTGGCGAACTTCTGGTAGTCCGCGGTCTTGCCGAGCGACTTGGCGAAGGACGCCAGGGCGTAGTCGGCCGTGTCGTACTCCAGCTGCGTCGAGACCGGACCGTAGAAGTTGCAGCAGGGGTAGCTCTGGTCGAGCGGGAGGTAGCCGTCTGCGTCGCGCACGGCCTCGCCGGGCCGGTTCTGGCTGACCGCGGTGGCCTCGTGCTCCATCGCCTCCAGGGCGTGGGCGGTGTCGAAGTTCCGGGCGCCGAAGGCGTACGCGTCGGCGATGATGCCGTCGGCCGGGTCGCCGACCATCACATAGCTCTCGCCGTTGTTCGAGGCCCACTTGGGCAGCAGACCGGTCTGGTCGTAGCCGTTGACCATCGAGGTGACGATGTCACTGGTCTGCCGGGGCGCGACCATGGCGATGGCCTGGGTCTGCGACCGGTAGGTGTCCCAGCCGGAGTAGTTGGCGTACTGCGCCAGCTGCCCCTTGGCGAGCTTGTGCACCTGGTCGTCCATGCCCATGTACTGGCCGTTGACGTCCGAGAAGGTGTTGGGGTGCAGCAGCGTGTGGTAGAGCGCGGTGTAGAACTGCACCTGCTGGTCGTGGGTGCCGCCACCGATCCTGACGCGGCCGAGCAGTGCGTTCCAGGCGTCGTGGTTGGCCTGGCGCATCGCGTCGAAGTCCCACCCCTTGACCTCGGCGTTCAGGTTGGCCGCCGCGTTGTCGTCACTGGTGTACGAGATGGCGACGGCAGCCGTCACCGTCGCGTTCTTCGACGTGTCGAAGGTCAGGTACATCCCGTTGGCGCCGGTCACCGGGGCCCCCGCCGCGGTGGCCGAGCCGCCGGCCGCGCTCGGGGTCGCGGTTCCGCTCGCGCTCGGTGAGGCGGAGCTCTGGCTGCCGTGGACGGAGGGAGCCGGGTGGTCCGGCACGGTGAAGTGCTGCTCGTGCAGCGGGCCCGGCGTGTGCTTGGCCGTGGTCTGCGGTGCGCGGCCCAGCTTCAGCGACGTCGCGTCGGGATTGATGGTGCTGCCGACCCAGGTGCCGCTGCCGGTGAACGCCTGGTTGAACTTGATGTCGAAGTGCAGCGTGTAGCGGTTGCCGGCGCCGCAGAAGTGGCCGCTGTCGACCGCGCCGCTGACCTCGTGGTCGCTGACCGTCTTGACGCGGGTGCCGTCGACCGTGGTGGCGCCGCTGCTCAGCTTCAGCAGCAGGTTCGACTGCGCGCCGGCCGGGAAGGTGAACCGGCCGAGGCCCGACCGCGTGGTGTCGGTCAGTTCGGTCTTCACACCCGACGCGTCGGTGACGCCGTAGTAGCCGATGCCGGTCTGCTCGTTGGCGTGGCTGAAGCCCGCGGAGGTGTCGGAGAGGTTGCCCGACAGCGCGCCGGTCACCGGCAGGATCGGCACGTCACCGGCGACGTCGCAGCCCGGACCCGAGACGTGGGCCAGGCTGAAGCCGGAGATCTTGCTGTCCTTGTACTCGTAGCCGCCGCCCTGCGTGCGGTGCGGCGTGGTGTCCGGCCCCCACTGGAGCATGCCGAAGGGCATGTCCGGGCCGGGGAAGGTGTTGACCGCGCCCGAGGTGCCGATGAGCGGGTTCACCAGGGACGCGGGGTCCTTGACGAAGTCCGGCCCGGACGCGGCGAACGCGGAACCGAGCGAGCCGAGGGATGAGAGCGGCAGGGCCATGATGCCCATGACGGACACCACGGCCAGGCGCCGGCGGAACCTGCCGCCGGCACCCGGTGCACCCGAACGCCGTTGTCTGACCACAGATTGCCTCCGCACAGAGTTGTGCCTCGCGCATGGCGGTGCCAGGGGATGGATGGCCTCCCCGATCGACAACGTTGTCTGTCGTGCTGCGGGAGCTGACAACGGTGTCAACCTGCACGAGCGTTGAGTACAACGCGGGGGGTGAGGGTGTGTCAATGGTGGCGGCAGTGAATGGTGTTGGGATCACCCACCCGAGGTGAGGTGCGGCGTCCATTCGGCCGCGACAGCCTGCGACAACGCCCCTCTCGCCCCCGCCCGCTCTTCTCCCCCCACCCCCGAACGGGGGTCCCCCTCTTCCGGGGGCCACACCGGAAACCGCCCCACGCCAGGGAACCTCCCGCCCCCCACCCCACCCACGTACGATCATCGAATGGCTGACATGACCGAAACCACCCCCGGCTGGCTCGCCCCCGACGAACTCGAGATGACGCGGGCCCGCATGCCCATCCTGTACGTCGACGCCGTGCCGGTCCGCGTCGACGACAGCGGCGAGGTGACCCACGTCGGACTGCTGTTGCGCATCGGTCCGGACGGGACGGTCAGCCGGGCCCTGGTCTCGGGCCGGGTGCTCCACCACGAGCGGGTCCGCGACGCCCTGCTCCGGCATCTGGAGAAGGACCTCGGCCCGGTGGCGCTGCCCCGCGTCCCCGCCTCGCTGCAGCCCTTCACCGTCGCCGAGTACTTCCCGACCCAGGGCATCACTCCGTACCACGACCCGCGGCAGCACGCGGTCTCGCTCGCGTACGTGGTCCCCGTGGCCGGTGACTGCATGCCGCGGCAGGACGCCCTGGACCTGGAGTGGTTCACCCCGCAGGAGGCGTCCTCGCCGCATCTGCAGCAGGAGATGCCCGGCGGCCAGGGCTTCCTGCTCAAGCAGGCACTCGCCCACGTGGGGTGCGCCTCGTGACCGCGGGCGGCGGGATCTCGCCGCGTGACGTCCGGGACGACGGCCCGCCCGTCCACCGGGAGCACACGCCGGATCCCGCCGCCGGGCACCTCGCCGCACGCCTCGGCCCCGCCCCGACGGCCGGGGCACGCTCGGCCGCCGCGAGCAGCGGGCCCGGGCCGGATCCCGCCCTCTGACGCTCACCGCCTCCGCCCCGCACCCACACCGCCGGGCCGGGGGCCGCCTTCCCGCGAGCCGGACCGCAAAGGGCCGCTTCCCGGCCATACCATCAGGCAGGTTGATAAGGTAGCTTGACGGTATGAGCACACCGCGGGACGCCGAACACGTCGCCACCACCCTGCTCTCCAGCATCAGCGTGCTGGTGCGCCGCATTCGCCTCCTCACCGCCGAGGGGGAACTGACGATGCCCGAGCGGCGGGCCCTGTCCCTGCTGGACCGGGGCGGTCCGGCCACCTCGGCCGAGCTGGCCCGGCAGGAGCAGATCACCGCGCAGGCCATGGGAGCAACGCTCGGCAGGCTGCAGCGGCAGGACCTCATCTCGCGCAGCGCGGACCCACGGGACGGCCGCCGCGTGGTCCTCACGGTGACCGACGCCGGCCGGGCGGCCCTGAAGCGGCGGCGCAGCGCCCGCAGCGAGCGGCTCACGGCCGCCCTGACCAGCGGCGCCTTCACCGAGGCCGAACTGGAGCAGCTCGCCGCGGCCGCGCCGCTGCTGGAACGGCTCGCCCAGAGCGTGTGACGCACCGCCCCTCCCCGGCACGCAGACCGCCGTCACGGACCGCCCGTCACCCCGGGCCGCGGGGCACGCCCCGGACCGCGGCGCTCCGTCCCGGAGGGACATCCCCCGTCCCCGGAAGGAAGATCCGATGAGCGCTCCTCCCCCGGCCTCCCCGGCGCGCCGAGACGACCGGGCCGGGCCGGGCGGGCAGAACGACCGGTACAAGTGGACGGCGCTGACCAACACCACGGCCGGGGTCTTCATGTCCGCGCTGGACGGCTCGATCGTGCTGAACGCGTTGCCTGCCATCTTCCGGGGCATCCACCTGGATCCGCTGGCGCCGGGCAACATCGCCTTCCTGCTGTGGATGATCATGGGCTACCGGCTGGTGCAGGCCGTGCTGGTGGTCACGGTGGGCCGGCTCGGCGACATGTACGGCCGGGTCCGCATCTACAACGCGGGCTTCGCGGTGTTCAGCGCGGCCTCGGTGCTGCTGTCGTTCGATCCGTTCACCGGCGGACACGGCGCGCTGTGGCTGATCGCGTGGCGGGTCGTCCAGGCCGTCGGCGGGTCAATGCTGACGGCGAACTCGGCGGCGATCCTCACCGACGCGTTCCCACAGGAGCAGCGCGGCTTCGCGCTCGGCATCAACCAGGTCGCCGCGCTGGCGGGGATGTTCATCGGCCTGGTCGCGGGCGGCCTGCTCGCCGCGTGGGACTGGCGGGCGGTGTTCTGGGTCAACGTGCCGGTGGGCGTGTTCTTCACGGTGTGGGCCTACCGCACCCTGCGGGAGACCGGCCGCCGGGGCGGGGGCCGGGTGGACTGGTGGGGCAACATCACGTTCGCGGTCGGGCTGAGCTCGGTGCTGGTCGCGGTGACCTACGGGCTGCAGCCCTACGGCGGCCACAGCATGGGCTGGACGAACCCGCCTGTCATCGCCCTGATCGCCGGCGGGGTGGCGCTCCTGGTGGCGTTCGTGCTGGTGGAGCGGCGGGTGGCGCAGCCGATGCTCCAGCCGGGCCTGTTCCGCAGCCGTGCCTTCACCTTCGGCAATCTCGCGGGCCTGGCGGTGTCCATCGCCCGCGGCGGCATGCAGTTCGTGCTGATCATCTGGCTGCAGGGCATCTGGCTGCCGCTGCACGGCTACGACTACGCCGACACCCCGCTGTGGGCGGGCATCTTCATGCTGCCGCTGACCGCCGGCTTCCTGGCCGCGGGTCCGGTGTCGGGATATCTGTCGGACCGCTTCGGCGCCAGGGGGCTGGCCACCAGCGGCGCGCTGCTGTTCGGCGCGAGCTTCGTCGGCCTGATGCTGCTGCCCATCGACTTCGCCTACTGGGCGTTCGCCCTGCTGATCGCGCTCAACGGCATCGCCAGCGGGATGTTCGCCTCCCCCAACTCCTCGTCGATCATGGGCAGTGTGCCCGCCGGGCTGCGCGGTGTGGCCTCGGGCATGCGGGCGACGTTCCAGAACTCCGGTACGGCCGTGTCCATCGGCGTGTTCTTCTCGCTGATGATCGCCGGTCTGGCGAGCAGCCTTCCGCAGAGCCTGGGCGCCGGTCTCCGGCAGCAGGGCGTGCCCGCGCACGTCGCCGCGCAGGTCGGTTCGCTGCCGCCGGTCTCGTCGCTGTTCGCCGCCCAGCTCGGAGTGAACCCGGTCGACCATCTGCTGCGGCCCACCGGGACGCTGGCCCATCTGACCGCCGCGCAGCGGCAGGCCCTGACCGGTCGTGAGTTCTTCCCCCACCTGATCGCGGGGCCGTTCCACTCCGGCCTGGTGGTGGTGTTCGCCTTCGGCGCCGTTCTCGCCGTGCTGGCCGCGCTGGCCTCGGCGCTCCGCGGTCCCCGCGCCGACGCGCCCGGTGCGCCCGTCCCGCGCCGGGCCGCGACGGACCGCGCGGACTCGTCGTCGCGACCTGTCGATGGGCGGCCCGCCGGTTCGTCGTACGAGTGAGGGCCCGGCGGACGGGCCCGGACGAGAGGATGGACGCCATGGCGAAGTTCCTGATCCTGATCTACGGCGACGAGCAGCGGTGGAACGCGATGTCGCCGCAGGAGCGGACGGAGATCGACGAGGGCCACCGCGCCTTCCAGCAGCGGGCGGGCGCGGCGGTGCTGGCCGCGGGCGAGCTGGAGGAGACCGCGACGGCGACGAGTCTGCGGGCCGGTTCCGGGGGCCGTCCCGCGATCACCGACGGCCCGTTCCTGGAGACGAAGGAAGTGCTCGGCGGTTTCTACGTGATCCAGGCGCGGGACCTGGACGAGGCGATCGCGCTCGCCGGCGGTCTGGCCGAGGTGGCGCACGATCACAGCGGGGTCGAGGTGCGTCCGCTGGTGCAGCACGGGTGACGTGGCGCCGTGTCTGACCCGACCGCGCTCCCGGGTTTCCCCCAGGCCGTCGTGGAGGCCGTCGCGGAGGCCGTCGCGGACGCGCACCGCCGTGACTGGGCCGCGGTACTGGCGGCGACGGTGCGCGTCACGCGCGACCTCGACCTGGCCGAGGAGTGCGCGCAGGACGCGTACGCCCGGGCCCTGCAGACCTGGCCGCGCTCGGGGGTGCCCGCGCGGCCGGGCGCGTGGCTGACCACCGTCGCCGCCAACCGTGCCCGTGACCTGCTGCGCCGCGAGTCGGTGTGGCGGCGGTCGCTGCCGCTGCTGGTCGTGGACGACGCCGTGCCCGGGCCGGGTGACGCGGTGGACGCTCCGGCGATCGCGGACGACCGGCTGCGGCTGGTGTTCACCTGCTGCCATCCGGCCCTGGCGCCGGAGGCGCAGGTGGCGCTGACGCTGCGGCTGGTGTGCGGGCTCTCCACCGCCGAGGTGGCGCACGCGTTCCTCGTGCAGGAGTCGACGATGGCGGCGCGGATCACCCGGGCGAAGAAGAAGATCGCCGCCGCCGCGATCCCGTACCGGGTGCCGGCCCGGGAGGAGCTGCCCGAGCGGGTCGGCGCGGTCTGCGAGGTGGTGCACCTGCTGTTCACCACCGGCCACGCCCCGCCGGGCGGCGACCGGCTGGTGCGCGCCGATCTGGTCGACTGCGCGATCCGGCTGGCGCGCCTGCTGCACCGGCTGCTGCCCGGTGTGCCCGACGTCGGCGGGCTGCTGGCGCTGCTGCTGCTCGTGGACGCCCGGCGCGACGCTCGGGTGTCGGCGTCAGGCTCGCTGGTGCTGCTGGAGGAGCAGGACCGCGGCCGGTGGGACCGCGCCCGGATCGACGAGGGCGTCGGCCTGCTGACGCGTTCGCTGCGGGACCATCCGCCCACCCGGTACACGGTCCAGGCGGCGATCGCGGCGGTGCACGCCGAGGCGCCGTCGTGGGAGGCCACCGACTGGCGGGAGATCGTCGGGCTCTACGACGTGCTGCGCCGGCTGTGGCCCTCCCCCGTGGTGGAGCTGAACCGTGCGGTGGCGGTGGGTCTGTGCGACGGGCCGCGCGCCGGCCTCGACGCGCTGACCCCGCTCCTCGACGACCCCGCGCTGGCGACCTACGGCTACCTCAGCGCCGCGCGCGCCGACTTCCTGCGCCGGCTCGGCCGCTGGTCGCAGGCGTCGACGGCCTACGAGGAGGCGCTGGCGCTCACCGACAACGCCGTCGAACGGGCCTTCCTCGGCCGCCGGCTCGACGAGGTGCTCCGGCGGGCGGCGGAGGACGGCTGACCGCCCGGCCCCGGGACGGGGGCCGGGCGGGGCGGGTTCAGCCCGAGACGGACGCCTGTCCGGTCTCCAGGTGCCCGGTGAAGCGCTGGGACCAGGTGGGGTCGCTGTCGGCGGTGACGGTGAAGTCGTACCAGCCGTCGCAGTAGGCGACGGCGTTGAAGTAGTCGTCGGCCCGGCCGCCGGGCTCGACGGTGTAGGTCCAGGGACCGTCGCTGCGGTAGTGGGTGGCGGTGACGGTGAAGGTCACCGCGCCGGTCCCGGCGTTCTCCATGGCGAACCAGATTGCGAGCTTGCCGGTGCCCTGCTCGACCGCGTACGAGGCGGTGACGGTGAGGTTCTTGCCGGGCTTGGTGGCGTCGCCGCGGAAGCGGCGCAGGAAGCGGTTGGGCCCGACGACGGACAGGTCGTAGAGGCCGGCGCCGAATCCCGTGCCGCAGTTGAAGAAGTCCGTGGTCGTGGCGCCGCCGTCCAGGGTGTACTGCCACGGTCCTCCGGTGCGGTAGGCGTTGGCGTAGGCGGCGAGGTGGACGGCCTGGGCGGCCGGCGTGCCCTGGTTGGCCATCGCGATCCGGGCGAGGATCAGGCCGTTGGCGCCGAACTGGAACGCGGTGAGGGAGGCGTTCGGCTGGTACGGCAGCGCGCGGGCGGGCCGGGTCCCGGCCTCCTGCTGCGGCAGCGCGTTGTTCACCGGCGCCGGGTTGGGCAGCGGGGCGCAGACGGCCAGGCCGATCACGGCCGAGGTGTCCGGCAGGGACGGCAGGCCGTAGACCGGGCTGGTGAAGTCGAACATGCCGGTGAGGTCGCCGCACACCTTGCGGCGCCAGGCGGAGATGCTGGGGCAGGTGGCGGGGGTGCCGAGCGCGGCTGTCCAGCGTTCCAGGAAGCGGATGACGGAGGTGTGGTCGCTGACCTGCGAGTCGACCCAGCCGCCGCGGCTCCAGGGCGAGACGGCGATCAGCGGGACGCGGAAGCCCAGGCCGATGGGCGTGCCGGAGGAGAACTCGTCGGCCGTCCCGGCGGGTGCGACCGGCGGCGGGACGTGGTCGAAGAAGCCGTCGTTCTCGTCGTAGTTGAGGAACAGCACGGTGGAGTCGCGCACGTCGGGATCGGCGGCCAGCGCGTCGATCACCATGTGCACGAAGTGGGCGCCGTCCTGCGGCGTGGCGTAGGGGTGTTCCGAGGAGGCCTGGTCCGAGACCACCCAGGAGACCTGCGGCAGTTTCCCGGCGACGGCGTCGGCGCGGATCGCGGCGGCGATGTCGTCGGGGGTGCGGCCGGTGGTCTTCGGCACCGAGCCCATGCCCTTGACCGCGAGCGCGCTGCCCGCCGGGGCCGAGGTGAACTGGGTGAAGTAGGCGAGGGCGTTGTCGCCGTAGTTGTCGCTCGCGTTCTGGTAGACCTTCCAGCTCACGCCGGCGGCCTCCAGCGCTTCGGCGTAGGTCTTCCAGCGCAGCCCGGACTCGTCGCCGCCGTCGGTGGCGGGCCCGCCCGCGGTGCCCGCGGGGTCGATCATGCCGCTCCACAGATAGGTGCGGTTGGGGCCGGTCGCGCTGAGGACGGAGGAGAAGTAGGCGTCGCAGATCGTCCAGTTGTCGGCGAGCGCGTAGTGGAACGGGAGGTCGGCGCGGGTGAGGTGGCCGAGCGTGCGGAGGTTGCCCTTGGCCGAGACCCACCCGTCGAGCCTGCCGCCGTTCCAGGCCGCGTGCTGGTCGATCCAGGAGTGGGCGAGGTCGCCGCTGCACTGGGCGAGCCGCTCGGGGTCGGCGCCGCCGGCCGGTTTGGTGGCGCTGAGCTGCCACGGGTACTGGCGGCCGCTGCCGTTCGGCTGGTCGAAGACGCTGTGGCCGCCGCTCAGCTGGATGCCGCTGCGGTCGCCGAAGCCGCGGACTCCCTTGAGTGTGCCGAAGTAGTGGTCGAAGCTGCGGTTCTCCTGCATCAGCACGACCACGTGCCGGACGTCGGCGAGGGTGCCGGTCGAGGACGCGGCGGCGGCGCCGGCCGTCCGGGCGCGGGCGGCGGCCACCGGGGCGGTGCCGGCGACCGTCGCCCCGGCCGCGGCGCCCGCCGACAGCGCCATGAATCTCCGTCGGGTGACGTGCTTCTCCATGGATGTCCACTGTCCTTTCCCGCCGTGTACGGGGCGAGCGGGGTGGGGGGCCAGAACATGACGCGTGAACGAACGCGCGGCGATGAGCGGAAGTGCGCGCGATGCAGCAGTATCGCGCACCTCTGGTCACCTGCCTAGCGGTGCATTTCGGACGCCGAGGTCCCCTGGACAGATCGAAGCAGGGTCGTGCGGGCCGGCACACAACGACGCGCCGACCCGGTCGGGCCGGCGCGTCGCCGGTTGCGTGCCCGGAGGAGCGGACGCGTGGCGCCGCCCGGGCGGGAATGGGATCAGTGGCCGAACAGATGCAGGCCGTGCTGCCTGCGACGGGGCGGCTGGTCCTGCGTGGCCCCGGCTGCCGTCCGCTCGCGTTCGGCCGCGAGGTCCGGGCTGCCACCGGGGGCCACGCCCGTGTCGCCGCGTTCGTACTGTTCGTATCCTTCGCTTCCGGCCACCATGGTGTCGGCCTGAGCGGCTTCGTGCTCGGCGTGGATCTGGTCGAGCCGGGCCGCCAGTTCGTCGCGCTCACGGGCGGTCGCCGCCGCCTCACGGCGGGCCGCGTGGAGCTTGCGGCCGTTGCGCCTGCGCATCTTCATGCCGGTCGAGGCCAGCATGACACCGAGGGCGAAGACGAGTGCCAGGGCCAGCCCGGCACAGAAGATCGCCAAGCCGTTCATGACCGCGATCTGGTGGCCCAGCATGGTCACCGTGTGGTTCGCGCCGCCGCCGAGGTTGTCGGCAATGGCGAGCCCGACGAATGCCGCCGTGCACGCCAGGAGCAGCAGGCCCAGGATCAGCATGGATGTCACCTCCGTAGTGCTCTGCTGCCTTTTCGGCTACCCGCGATACGCGACCGCATACGCAGCGCTTCCGCGGACCGCGGTCGCGGGTGGTGCCGGGCCGTTCCGGGCGGCGGCCCCGCGGGGCCGCCGGAGGACGGGGGTTGCCGCGGCGGCCCGGTCGCGGGAGGATCACAACAACCCCGCAGGTCCCCCAGTCGGGTCAGTGGACCGCGGGGGACGCCGAGGAGGCGGACCGCCATGGCGATGGACTACGCGATCACTCTGCCGAGCCGTCCGGGGACCCATGCGCCAGCCGAGGTGATCGTGGTGCACGCGACGTCCGAAGCAGGCCCCGGAGGCCGCGTCTACACCGATGCGGAAGGCCGCTACCGCTTCGTGATCAGCGGCGACAGCGCCGAGCTGCTGGACGGTCCCGGCCCCGAGCGGGCCTGCCACCCCTGCCTGCACGCGGTGCCCGTCCGGTGACGGGCGGCTCGGTGGCCGCCGGACCACCCCCGGAACCGGTACCGTACCCGGGACTCAGCGACCCGCGCCGCGCGCGGCGGCCTCGCGTCCTCGGCGTTCGATGCGGGCGTCGGTGATGTCGAGGAAGACGTGGTCGGCCGACGGCCACTGCTCCTGGACGGCACGGCGGATGCGCAGGCTGACCTCCTCGACGAGCTCGCTGTCCATGCCCCCGACGAGGTCGATGCGCGCCGCCACCAGTGTCGATTCCGTGCCCAGCCGCATGGTGAGCAGTTCCTCGACGGTGTCGATCTCGGGCTGCCGGGCGAGCAGTTTCTCGATCTCCCCGCGGAGCTCGGGATCGACGGCCGCGCCGATCAGCT
This sequence comes from Actinacidiphila acidipaludis, assembly GCF_019890725.1. GTDB lineage: Bacteria > Actinomycetota > Actinomycetes > Streptomycetales > Streptomycetaceae > Actinacidiphila > Actinacidiphila acidipaludis. The sequence goes on along the minus strand of NZ_JAINZZ010000060.1, from coordinate 14,888 downwards.
GGCGGTGCGCGGTGCGGCCCAGGCCGAACGCGACGCCCATCAGCAGCAGCCCGATGGCCATCGACGCGGCGGCCTCGCCCGCGGCGCTCCCGGTGACCAGGTGGACGACCATGCCGGCCGCGGCCAGGACGACGCCGATCACCGCCGTGCCGTCCTCGGCCAGGACGGTGCGCAGCGCCGGGTCCCGCGCGCCCTCCATGATGCTGCCCGCCCCCTGCACGCGGCGGGCCTGGCGCACCGCCTTGAGCAGCGAAACGCCCTCGGCGAGCAGCGCCACCAGCAGCACCGCCAGACCGGCGATGTATCCCGTCGTCGTCTCGTGCTCATTGCCCTGCAGGGCACGTAGCCCCTGGTAGAAGGAGAAGCAGCCGCCCAGCACGAAGATGCCGACGGCCGCCAGCAGGGCCCAGAAGTACCGTTCCATGCCGTAGCCGAACGGGTGCTGGCTGTCGGGCGCACGGCGGCTGCGCCGCAGCGACGTCAGCAGGAAGACCTCGTTGAGGCTGTCGGCCACGGAGTGCGCCGCCTCCGACAGCAGGGCGGGCGATCCGGCGAAGAGACCCGCCACGGTCTTGGCGACGGCGATCAGCAGGTTCGCGCCCAGGGCGACGAGGACCGCGCCCCGGGTGCCCTGGTCGTGGCCGTGCTGCGGCCCGCCCGACGGCGTGCGGCCCTCGTCGGGCCCCTCGTCGTCCTGCGCCTGGCCCGGGTCGCGGTCCGGCATGAATCTCCTCCTCAAACGCCGAGGGCGGGTACGCCGCGGGTGCGGCCGGTGACCGGCCGCCGCCATGGGCCCGGTCCGTTCGTGTCGGGCGTGGGGCGACGGCCTGTGCTGGTTCGGCTACCCGGTCGGCGGCGGGGAAACGCCGTGGCGGGGGCGGGTAGCCGCGGGCCGTGCGGGTAGCCGCAGGGCAGCCGCGGAGCCGTACGAAGGAGGCTGACATGGCCGGAAAGGGCACGCTGTCGGAGTACCACCGGCGACGGGACTTCGCCAGGACCGGCGAGCCACGGGGCGGTGAGCCGGGCGCGGACGCGGAGCAGCCGTCGTTCGTGGTGCAGATCCACGACGCGACCGCGATGCACTTCGACTTCCGGCTGGAGGTGGACGGCGTCCTGAAGTCGTGGGCGGTCCCCAAGGGCCCTTCGAGCGACCCGCAGGAGAAGCGGCTGGCCATGCCGACCGAGGACCACCCGCTGGAGTACCGCGACTTCGAAGGGGTCATCGCCGAGGGTGAGTACGGCGGCGGAACCGTGATCATCTGGGACGAGGGCACGTTCACCAACCTGACCGAGGACCGCAGGCACCGGCCGGTCCCGTTCGCCGAGGCCCTGGCCGACGGGCACGCGTCGTTCTGGCTCGACGGCGGCAAACTGCACGGCGGCTACGCCCTGACGCGTATCCGCACCGACCGCGGCGGCCGCGAGGTGTGGCTGCTGGTCAAGCGTTCCGACCGCCGCGCCTCGCACGCGAAGACGCCCGATCCACGGCGGGCACGCTCGGTCCGCAGCGGGCGGACGCTGCGGCAGATGGCGAACGCCGCCCCGGACGGTGACGCATGAGCGCCCAGGAGAAGACCGTCCGTGCGGGCAACCGCAGCATCGGCATCCACCGCCCCGCCAAGGTCCTGTGGCCCGACGACGGATTCACCAAGTCCGACCTCGCCGACTACTACCGCGAGGTCGCCCGCCGGATGGTCCCGCAGGTCCGCGACCGGCCGCTGATGCTGGAGCGGCACCCGGGCGGGATCGAGGACCACGGGTTCATGCAGAAGGACGTCCCGGACTACTTCCCGGACTGGGTGCACCGGGTGGAGTTGCCCAAGCAGCAGGGCGGCACGGTCACCTACGCGCTGTGCGACGACACGGCGACCCTGATCTACCTCACCGACCAGGCGTGCATCACCCCGCACCGCTTCCTGTCCACGGCCGGGCACCCCGAGCGGCCGGACCGGCTGGTGTTCGACCTCGACCCGCCCGGCCGGGACTTCGCACCGGTCCGGCGCGCCGCCCTGGTGCTGCGCGAACTGCTCGACGATCTCGGGCTGCCGTCGGTGGTGATGACCACCGGCTCGCGTGGTCTGCACGTGATCGTCGCGCTCGACGCCCGGGCCGACTTCGACGAGGTCCGGGCCTTCGCCCGCGACGTCGCCGGCCTGCTGGCCGCGCGGCATCCGGACGAGCTGACCGTCGAGGCGCGCAAGCAGGCCCGCCGCGGCCGGCTCTACCTCGACATCGGGCGCAACGCGTACGCGCAGACCGCCGTCGCGCCCTATGCGGTGCGCGCGCTGCCGGGCGCGCCCGTCGCCGCGCCGATCACATGGGACGACGTGGCAGATCCGGAACTGACGGCCCAGCGGTGGACGATCACCGATGTGGAGGGACTGCTGGCGGACAACCCGTGGGACCACGCCCCGCGCGGCCGTTCCCTCGGACCCGCCCGCAAGCGGCTGGACGCTCTGCTCGAGGAGGCGTGAGGGTCCGGGAGCCCCGGGCCGCCCGCGATCTCGACGCTCGCGCCGTCACCGGCCGGGCCCGCCCGCCGGGTCCGGTGCGATGACGTCGAGCAGCCCTTCGGGGCCGCCCTGGGCCAGGGCGCGGCGCTGGCGTTCCGCGCCGGTCCCCCCGTCCAGCAGGCGTTCCAGACCGGCGGTGACGCGGTCGTGGTCGCCGAGTTCCTTCAGCGAGCCGGAGACATGATCGGTCAGGGCGCTGACCACGTCGGCGGCTGAGGCGGGGGTGCCGTGCCGGGGGTCGACCAGATCGGCGCTCAGGCCGTGACGCGCGGCGTGCCAGCCGGCCGCGTCGAGGATGCTGGCCGGCGGGTCGAGCGGGCGGTGGCCGCGCCGGCCGCCGCGCAGCGCCGTGACCACCAGCGCGCGCACCAGCCCGGCCAGAGTGACCGCGCTCTCGACGTCCAACTGCACGTCGGGGGCGCGGACTTCCAGCGTCGGGTACGTCTCCGACAGGCGGGCGTGCCAGTAGATCTGCTTGCGGTCGGGGATGACGCCGGTGGCGAGCAGCGCCTCCACGCGCTCCTCGTAGACCGCGCCGTCGGCGATGAAGGGCGGGGGCCCGCTGACCGGCCAGCGCCCGAAGACCACCGTGCGCCAGCTGGCGAAGCCGGTGTCGTGGCTCTCCCAGAACGGCGAGTTGGCGCCCAGGGCGACGATCACCGGCAGCCAGGGCCGCAGCAGGCCCAGGGCGGTGGCGCCCGCCGAACGGTCGGGGACGGCCACATGGATGTGCATGCCGCAGATCAGCTGCTCGTCCACCAGCCGGCCGGCGTCGGCGCGCATGTCGCGGTACCGCTGCTTGCGGGTCACCGGAACGGGCTGCGAGGACAGCGGCGCTCCACCGGTGGCGGCCATGCGGCAGCCGGCCAGCCGTGCCGCCTCGGCCACGGCGCGCCGGAACCGCTCCAGATGGCCGGCGATCTCGTCGAGTTCCGAGCACACCGGCGTGGCGACCTCGACGAGCGCCTGCAGCAGTTCGTCGTCGACCTCGTGCCGCCCGAGGCCGGGCTGGTGGTCGGCCGCCGCCCGGACGCGTGCCGCCCTCGGGCTGGCCTGCCCGGACTTCTCGTCGAGGAGCAGGTACTCCTCCTCGACCCCGAAGGTCACCTCCGTCGTCATATTCGTCCTGCTACCCAGGATGGCGTCACGAATGACCCGAATGCGAGGCAATCGCATCCGTGCCGACGCCCTCGGGGCGGCCGCGTCGGCTCGGGGGACGGTGTCCCCGCACGAAGTCACGGCTCTGCGGGCGCGCCGTCGCCGCGCGGGACGTGAGGTCACGCGCGGCGACGGCGCGTCGCCGAATCCGCCGGTCAGCCCGCGGCGGCCCGCGACTCGGCGTAGCCAGGGGCGTCGACCAGGGTCAGCGGCACTCCCCCGGCCGCGATGCCCATCAGCGTGAGCGACACGCCGGCCGGACCGGCGGGTGTCGTGCCGTCGGCGAGGACGGCGAGCGCCAGGGTGTTGGTGCCGCGCGGCCGCAGGATGCCGTTGGGCAGCACGAAGGTGTGCTGCGGTCCGGCGTCGTTGATGTACTGGCCCATGTTCCAGCCGTTGAGGAAGATCTGGACCCGGTAGGCGTGGGCCGGATCGTCGTCCAGGGTCAGGCCCACGGAGCCGTCCACCGCGCGGTCGATGGCGAGGCGGAAGTCGGTGCGGTACCAGGACACGCCCTGCCGCGGCCCGGTCTGGAGGGTGGCGGCCGGTGCCCAGTCGCGATCGGGGAAGCCGGGCAGGTGCCAGCCGGCGCGCTCGCCGTGGAGGCCGCCGGTGTTGAGCGGGCCGCGGGCGGGGTCGCCGGTGGTGCTGCCGCCCTGGACGCGCCAGGTCAGGGCGGAGGTGGCGCCGTCCAGGCGTGCGGAGGTCAGGCCGCGGGCCGACTTGAAGGCGTCGTTGGCGCCGCCGTCCTCCTCGTGGGCCATTCTGCGCACCAGGACGGCCACGGTGTGCCGGCCCGGCCCGGCCAGGTCGCCGGGGACCGGAAGGTCGACGGTCGCCGTCCAGGTCCCCTGCGTGTCCTGGGACTTGGCGGGCACCGGCTGGCGGTGGGTGCCGAGCGGGCGGCCGTCCCACCAGGCCATGAGCAGGCCCTGGGTGCCGCTGGAGTACGACAGGCTGAGCGTTCCGGCGTCGCCGGGACTGTCGACGCGCGCGCGGTACCAGACGTCGCCGTAGTGGAAGCCGTAGTCGTCGGCGAAGAGGACCGGGCTGCCGGCGGGCACCGGTGTGGTGCCGCCGGACGTGGTGAGGTCGCACGCGCGCCACGCGCTGTCGTCGTACGCGGGGTCGGACTCCGGGTTCTCCGGGGCCTGCCGCCAGCCGGTGAGGTCGGGCAGTGTGACGGACGGCGGGCCCGTAAGCGGGTCGCGCGCGAGGAGGCTGCCCGACGCGGTCGGGGTGACCGCGACCCGGCGGGCGTTCCAGAAGACCTCACGGACGGCGGGCTCGGCCCAGACCTCCAGCGGGCAGTCCTGCGTGGTGTCGCCGGTGAGCCGCAGCACCGCGCCCTCGCGTTCCGCCGTCCTGACCAGGGGCGGCCCGCTGACCAGGACTGGTTCACCCGCGGCGGTCAGCAAGCGCAGCACGGCGGACGCGTCGTCGTCCGCGAAGAGCAGCAGCAGCGGCTCCTCGGCGCCGCCACCGGTGACCAGAACGCGGGTCAGACCGCCGAGGACGGTGTTGATCCGCAGGGTACCGGTGGCCGCGTCGTGGACGGTGTCGGCGCTGCCGCCGAGAACGGTCACCGTGGGATCGGCGTCGACGGCCAGGACCGCCTCGGCCGGGTCGCCGGGGCGGCCGGTGAGGACGGCCACGTCCCGCCGGGCGCCTGCCGCGCGCAGCATGGGCTGTGCGGTCGTGTAGCGCAACGTGCGCCGTCCCAGGGACAGTTCGGTGGCCACGATCTTCATGTCCTTGGCGCCGACACGCAGGCCGCCCGGCGCGGCGGGCACGGTGACGGTACCCGCCGCGGTGACCACCGGCAGGGTGCAGGTCGCGTCGGCGGAGGTGTCGTTGCGCAGGAAGTAGACGTGGGCGCCGGTCTCGGCGGCGGTCAGGTGGTAGACGCGCACCGCGGTGCTCGACGCGGCGGCGTCAGCCGCGCGGTCGAGGGCGGCGAAGTCCGGAAAGGTCGCGAGCATGGTGCCGGTCTGGCGCATCGGCACGACCTTGGAGGTGGCGTTGCGGGCCTCGTCGATGGCCGCGCCGTAGTCGTAGGAGGTGTAGACGACCGGTGCGGGAAGCCAGCCCCAGGAGGTGCCGCCGAAGGTCATGTAGACGTTGTGGATCTTGATGCCGTTGGCGAGGTTGGTGAGGTAGAAGCGGCGCTCGTACGCGGCGTCGCGGGTGCGGCGCGACTCGGCGTAGCCCTTGCCGCCGAACTCCGCGCCGCCCCACGGGTCGAACCAGCCGCCGCCGAACTCCGCGCCGCCCCACGGGTCGAACCAGCCGCCGCCGAACTCGGCCATCAGACCGGGGGTCTGCGGGCTGGCGGTGGCGCCTCCCTTGGCGCCACCGGAGCCGAAGTACCCCCAGTCCGGCGGGGCTCCGGTCGGCGAGGGGTACCCGTCGAAGCCGTAGAGGTAACGCCCCTGCTCGCCGCCGGTGTCGAAGCTGCCGGGGATCCAGTAGCCGTTGCGGCCCTTGTCGTTGTGGAACAGCGGGACGTCGATGCCGTCGGCGCGCGCCTTCGCGTACAGGTGCGCCATGTACTGCTGGCCGACCGGGTCGGCGGTGTGCGAGGCGTACTCGTTCTCCAGCTGGTAGAGCACGACGCTGCCGCCGCCGTCGGTGTGCAGGTGCCGGGCGATGACCGCGTTCACGGCGCTGAGCCACTCGTCGACGTGCCCCAGGTAGGTGGGGTCGTTGCTGCGGGCCCGGCCGGGGGTGGTGGTGAGCCAGCCGGGGTAACCGCCGGCGTCCACCTCGGCGTTGATGTAGGGGCCGGGACGGGCGATGACGTACAGACCGGCGTCGGCGGCCATCCGCAGGAACAGCCCGAGGTCACGGACACCGGTGAAGTCGTACCGGCCGGGCGCGGGTGAGTGGTAGTTCCAGGAGGCGTAGATGCTGACGGCGTTGTAGCCGTTGGCACGCATCTTCTGCAGGACGTCGAGCCACAGCGAGGGGCTCGGCAGCCGGAAGGGGTGCACCTCGCCGGACCACAGCGGGACCCGGCGGCCGTCGATGATCAGCGAGTAGCGGTCGAAGGTGACGGTGCCGGCGGACGGCGGCCCGGCGGGCGGCGGTGCCGCCGCGGCGGCTCCGGCGGGCAGGGCGAGCGAGAACAGGGCGGAGCCGGTGAGGGCTCCGAAGGCACGACGAGACAGTTCCACTGCGGTCCCCTTGAGCGGATGCGGCCGTGGGCGGCCGGTGCGACCGATGTGACACCCAAGCGAATGTCGGACGTGACGTTCGAATGTGTCGAAGATTGTTGGAACGTGAGCGTGTGAACGCTAACGTCAGCGTGATCGCACGTCAATGCCCGTGCATGCACGAAGGGGCCCGTACTCGTCAGGGCTTCCGCTCGTCCGGCGGGGGCGCGCCGGGAAGCAGGGCGGCGACGAGCGCGGCGGCGGCGAGATAGAGGACCGCGCTGCCGAGGGCGAGCACATGGAAGCCGCGGACGAAGTGCCCGCCGCTTCCCGGCTGTCCGGCCACGGCGCCCGCCACCGCGATCCCGACCGCGCCGCCGGTCTGACGCGCGGTGTTGCTGATCGCCGATGCCAGTCCGGCCCGCTCCCCCGGCACCGCGGCGACGGCCGCCGCGACCACGGCGGGCGTCAGCAGGCCCATGCCCGCGCCCCACAGCAGGAACGCGGGCAGCAGCACCAGCCATCCCGAACCCGGTTCCGCCCGGGCCAGCAGGGCGAGTCCCACCGCGGCGACGGCGAGCCCCGCCGTCCCCGGCAGCCGTGCGCCGAGCCGGCTCGTCATCCGGCCGCCCAGCGGCGCGACGACCGCCAGCGGGAGGAAGAGCGGCAGGATGAGCACGCCTGCGGCCAGCGGCGAGTGGTGCTGGACCGACTGCAGGAACAGCATCAGCACGAACAACAGCCCCAGGGTGCAGAGGTTCATCACCCCGGCGGCGGTGTTGGCCGCCCCGAAGACAGGACGCCGCAGCAGGGCCGGCGGCAGCATCGCCTCGTCGCCGGCCCGCCGCTCGGTCACCACGAGCGCGCCGAGCAGCACCACCGCCGCGATCGCGGCGCCGATCACCACGGGCGAGCCGACACCCGACCGGCCGGCCTGGACGAACGCGAAGACCGTGGCGAGCAGGGCCCCGCAGCCGAACAGCAGTCCCGGGACGTCGAACCGCCCGGCGCGCGGTTCGCGGCTCTCCCGGACGGTGAGGACGACGGCGCCGAGGGACAGCAGCACGATGGGCACGTTGAGCAGGAAGATCGCCCGCCAGCCGAATCCGGAGATCAGCACGCCGCCCAGCAGCGGTCCCGCGGGGAGGGCGAGGCTGCCGATGCCCGCCCAGACGCCGATCGCCCGTGCCTGTTCGGCCTCGTCGGCGTACGCGTGGCTGATGATCGCCAGGGTCCCGGGCAGCAGGAGCGCCGCGCCGACACCCTGCACGGCCCGGGCGGCGACGAGGGAGCCCACGTCGGGTGCGAGTCCGCAGGCCAGCGACCCGACGCCGAAGACGGCCAGGCCGGCGAGCACCACCCGGCGGTGACCCAGCAGGTCGCCGACGGTCCCGCTGGCCAGCATGAGCGAGGCCAGGGCCAGGGCGTAGGCGTCCACCGTCCACTGCAGGCCGCTGACGCCCGCGCCGAGCGAGGACCCGATGCGCGGCAGCGCCACGTTGACGACGGTCACGTCCAGCAGCACCAGGAAGTAGCCGACGCACATCACGACCAGGACGGTGTTCGGCGAGGCGCCGCCGGCCCCGGGCCGGGGCGCCGCCTGCCGCAGTCTCGTCATCAACCCGTTGGCCATGCCCGGCCCCCTACCCAGAGGGCCACCGGGGATGCGCCGGACGGCGGGCCCCGAACGCCCCGCCTACCGGGCCAGGAGCACGCAGCCCAGCGCGATCAGCGCGGCGACCTTCACGATCTCCAGGCCCACGTAGAAGAGGTGGACGCTGGAGCGGTGCTCGGCGGGGTCCTCACCGGCCAGCACCGCGTCGGACCGCCGGTTGAGGGGCGGACGGACGGCGACCAGTTGCACCACGAGCACCGCCGCGGCGACGGCGGTGAGGGCGACGGCGGCCGCCGTCGGGCCGGCGGTGGCCACGAGGGCGATCACGACGACCGCGAAGACCGCCTCGACGAGATTGAGCGCCCGGAACACCAGGCGTCCGATCCCCAGCCCGATGGGGATCGTCACTCCGGGCGCGCGGAACTTCAGCGGTGCCTCCAGGAACGAGATGGCCAGCACCATGCCGAGCCAGACGAAGGTGACGGCGCCGGCCGCCGCCGCTGAGGTGGTGTTCATCGCTGGGGTGTCTCTCCGTCCGAGGGGGTACTGCGTTCGGGCGACCGCTCGCGTCGCGGGGTCGGCCGGGTCAGGTGGGCCAGGCAGGCGCCGGGCTCGGCGAACGGCTCCAGCCGGGTGGCCGCCACGGGTGCCCCCAGCTCGGCGAGCGCGCCCTGCATCAGGCCCAGATGCAGCGGGCACACGATCCGCCCGTACTCCTCGGCGAGCTCGAGGAACGGGCAGTGGCGCAGCCGGATCGGGTCGGCCGCCGCGGCCTGCGGCTCGGGGTCGAACCCGAGGTCGGCGAGCATGGCGGTGAGCCGCTCGACGGCGTCGTCTGCGGTCGGCTTCCGCGAGGGCGGCAAGCGTTCGACGAGGTGACGGCCCCAGCCGCGACCGGTCGCGGTGACGGCGGCGGTCTCGGCTCGGGACGGCTCCCGGGCATCGGCAGCGGAACCCGCGTCGCCGTTCCCGGCGGGCGCGGCCAGGTGACTGAGCAGCATGCGGGCGAGCAGGCGGTAGCTCCGCGCTCCCCCGCGGTCCATGCCGCCGCGCGCGGCGTAGACCGTCCGGGGCCGGCCCGGTCCGGAGGGCTCCTCCAGAATCCGCTCGACGTGGCCGTCCGCGACGAGCGCGTCGAGGTGGAAGCGCACGGTGTTGGGGTGGACGGCGAGACGTTCGGCGACCTCCACGACGCCCTGCGGAGCGGCGGCCGCACGCAGCACGTCGAGCACGGCGCGGCGGCGCGGGGTCAGCCCGGCGGCGCCGGGGTCGGTGGCGTCGTCGCGCGGTGAAGGGGCCGGGCCGGCGGCGCGAGCCATGATCCGCCTCCTCACCTCCGGGGAATTTCTCCAAATACTACCTGTCATAATTAAGGGCATGACCTCGCCCTCCGAGACCCCCGACGGCGCGACCGGCACCGCACCGGCTCCCCATCTGCTGTGCGACGTGCAGGCCCTGGCCGGGGAGCTGCCGGCACCCGCGGGCGCGATGTGGCGGCTCGCCGAGTCCGGGCGACAGCTGGACGCCAACGTCGTCCATCTGCCGCCGGGCGGGCATGTGGCCGACCACCGCGAGCCGGACCTCGACGTGCTGCTGCTCGTCGTCGCGGGCAGCGGCACACTGGGCACACCGGACGGCGCGGACCAGGCGCTCACCGCGGGAGCCCTCCTGTGGCTTCCCCACGGCTCGACCCGCCGGATCGACGCCGGGCCCGAGGGCCTGTCCTATCTGACCGTCCACCGCCGGCGGCCCGGCCTGCGGATCGGGCGCCGCGTGCCGGACGGAGCACCGGGCTCCGCCGCGCGTACCCCGCCGGCGTCCGGGAAGACGACCTGACGGCAGGCCCCGGGGCCGCGGCCGTCATGTGAGAGGTGGGCGTCATGCCCAGAGGTTCGATCACCGGGTGGCGACACCCGTCCCTGTCCTGCGCGCCGCCGGGCCGGTCGCCCGGCGCCTGAGGCCATGCCCGAACTGCCGGACGTCGAGGGGTTCCGGGACGTCCTGGACTCGTGCGGGACCGGCCGCCGCGTCGAGAAGGTCGAGGTGGCGGACGCGGGGGTGCTGCGCGGCGTGAGCGCCGCCCGGTTGCGCCGGGCCCTGGAGGGCCGGCGGCTGGCCGCGCCCGAACGGCGGGGCAAGTACCTGATCCTGCGTACCGACGGTGACGCGGCCGTGCTCCTCCACTTCGGCATGACCGGCCGGCTCCTGTGCTGCTCGCCCGGCGAGCCCGCGCACCGGTACGACCGGGTCCGCTTCGGCCTGACCGGCGGCCGGGACCTGCGGTACCAGGACCAGCGCAAGCTGCAGGGCCTGCGGCTCGCCGACGACGAGGCGGCGGTGGAGCGGGCGCTCGCCGGACAGGGGCCGGATGCGCTGTCCCTGGACCGCGAGCCGTTCCTGGACCTGCTGGCCGGACGCCGGGCCCGGATCAAGACGGTGCTGATGGACCAGTCCGTGCTCGCCGGACTCGGCAACCTGCTGGCCGACGAGATCCTGTGGCGGGCCCGCGTCCATCCGGCGCGCCCGGCGGACCGGCTGTCCGCCGAGGAGGGCCGGCACCTCTACGGCGCGATGCGGCAGGTCCTGCGGCTCTCGGTGCGGGCCGGCCGCGTCCCCGGCCGTCCGTCGTGGCTGACCGGGCACCGCGAGGGCCGCGAGCGTACCTGTCCGCGCTGTTCCACCTCCCTGGGCAGCATCCGCGTCTCCGGCCGTACGACGGTGTTCTGCCCCCACTGCCAACCGCGCCAGGTCGGGCCGACGGCGAGGCGCCCCCGGCGGGCAGGGGGCGACCCGCCGGGGGCTTCACACCGGCGGAACGGCTAGGCGATCGTCCAGTGCTGCAGCGCCGAGCCGGTGTCCGCCTGCTGGGTGACCAGGGCGCCGTCGCTGCCGGAGGCGGTGGTCAGCAGCAGGCCGCTCTTGACGGAGGCGAGGGTGTACGTGCCGTCGGGCCGGGGGGAGGCCTTCCAGCGCTGGTTGGCGCCCCCGGTGCAGGTCCACTGGATGACCGCGGCACCCGCGCCGGTGGAGCCCCCGTCCACGTCCGCGCACAGTCCGGACTCGCCGTTGGTGAGCTGGTAGGAGCCGTCGGCCTGCTGGGTGAACGTCCAGGTCTGGTTCGGCCCGCCGTTGGGACCCCAGGTGATGAGCTGGGTGCCGGCGGTCGTGCTGTGGCCCGGGTCGTCGAGTGCCTTGCCCGAATCGGTGAGGGCGTGGGCTCCGTCGAGCGAACCGCCGGAGGTGCCGACCGGAGTGATGCTCAGGGTCTGCTCGGACGCGGTGCGCCCGGCGCCGACGCCGCTGCCGCTGGTGTCGGTCCAGGCCCGGGTGGGCGTGGTCTCGGCGAGGCGGCCGGCGGCCCCGGACAGCCCGATCACCAGACCGCTGTAACGGTTGACGAGCCGGTAGGTCCCGGTCGCGGTGCCGTCGGCGACCGAGGTGCCGGGGATGACGAACCACTGCTGGCCGACAGAGGGTCCTCCGGTGCCGGCCGCCGTGGCGGTGGGTGCGGTGCCCCAGGCCCGGCGGCTGGTGGAGGTGGAGTCGACACCGAGCAACTGCCCGGTGGAGGCGTTGGCGACGCGATACGAGCCGTCACCGATCGCGGCGAACGTCCAGGCGTCGAGTCCGGTCCCGCTCGCGGCCGCCAGGGAGGTGGTGGCGGACGATCCCGGGACCTGCGCGAGGACGCGGCCGTTCCCGGCGGCGACGCGGTAGGTCCTGGCCGGGTCGAAGGGCGCCGCGGGAGGAGCGGACGAGCCGATGGTGAGGTCGACGTACTCCGAGGAGGAGGTCCCCGAGCACCCGAACGAGCAGTAGGAGCGGAAGGACTTGCCGACGATCGTGGAGCTCGTCCGGTTCACTCCGTCCAGGAACCAGCGGTACCAGGAGGCGTCGGTGTAGCCGCCGGTGTCACCGATCAGCGTCCACTTCTGGGTGGCGAGGTTGTCGGTGGCGTAGAACTGCTGCGGGGCGCCGCCCGACTGGTCGACGGCCTGCGGCTCGCCGATGTAGAGCCCGAGGTAGGCGTCGTAGGTGACGTCCATGACGAACAGCGGTGACGTGGGCGGGGCCGTGCCCGCCGCCACCTGCTGGTCGGTGGTCCCGGTGGTCGCCGGGCTGTACTCCTTCGACGTCGGCGTGTAGCCCGTCGTGTCGCCCGGGGTGACCGGCACGACGTTGCTCTCCCTGCCGCCGACGCCCGGCTGCGACCACGAACCGCCGTACCACTTCTGCCAGGAGCCGGTCGCCATCTTCGACGACAGCGGCGCCCGGGCCACGTGCTCGTAGAACGCCTTCCAGCCGCCGTTCTTGTCGATCACGCGCGAGCCGTAATACACGTAGAAGTAGCCGGAGGCGGTGTCGACGAACAGCCGCTGGTCGCCGTCCCCGTAGGAGTAGGTCTGGTTGGGGAACGCGGCCGTGTCCCCGCGCCTGGTGCTGTACGGCGACGTGAGGGCGTGCCCCTTGATGGTCCAGGTCCTGCCCTGGTCCTTGGACACCGCGTAGTCGATCGCGTCGAAGTGGACGCCGTCGCCGAAGGGTTGCGGGGTGAACTCGTTGTGCACCAGCCCGTACCAGTCGCCCGTGTCGGGGTCGACCCACACACCGGCCAGGTCGCAGTAGTTCCGCTGGGAGTAGCCGGATCCGGCGGGGGCGGCGGTCGCCTCCACGCCGGTGGGGCTGTTGTTGCAGAACACCGTCGTGTCCGCGTTGGTGCCGGCGTTGCCGATCGCGGTCGAGCGGGTGGCCGTGTCGAACGTGGTGCCGGTGAAGAAGCTCCACTGGCGGCTGTCGCTCGCGCCGTACAGGGAGTGGGACTGCTGGTAGTAGAACGTGCCGTCCTTGTCGATGTACGCGGCGGCCGGGGTGTCGTCGGGGCTGGACCAGGTCCCCTTCGCGCCGACCGTGACGGTGTAGGCGCGGGCCGCGGCGGCGGCCGGCGCGACGGAGACGGTGGCAGGGCCGCCGGCGGTGAGGGCCAGCACCGCCGCGGCGACGGCGCCGAAGAGTCTTGCCCGAGGAGCTGACACGAGTACTCCTTGACGTGGGGGGCGAACGAGTCAGCCGGAACTATGGCAGAGGTTGTTATCGATGCCAAGAGTGCGGGGAACGAAGTACGGCTGAGCTTGTGTGCGTTGCCCGCCCATGCTGCGCCGTCACGGTTCGGTCTGGCGTGCTTGTCCGATGCTCCGTCCGTCTCGTCATGGCATCGGTAACATCACCAGGTGGCCGGGAACGCCAAGGGCGCGGCGGCCGAACGGCCGCCGCGCCCGCGGGGAGGTACGGGGTGCGGGGGTTGCTACGGATGAGGCGTCAGCTCGTACTGCAGGAGACCGTGGGCCAGGTCCAGCTGCCGTTGGTCTGGATGGTCACGCCCCAGTTGTCGCCACTGCCGTTGGGCTTGGCCACCAGCACCTGAGCGCTCGGCCAACTGGCACTGATGTTCCAGGTCGCGATGATCTTCTCCGGCGACGGCACGTTCATCGTCACCGTCCAGTTGCCCGAACCCGCGACCGCGACATTGAGGTTGTACCGGTCGCTCCACGACTGGCCGGCGGAGAGCGTCGCGGTGCAGCCACCGCCTCCGCCGCCGCCCGTGGTACCGCCGGTGGTTCCCCCGGTGCCGCCTCCGGTGGTGCCGCCGGTCCCGCCGCCCGTGCCGCCGCCGTCGGTGGGGGCGACGGCCCGGCCGGTCTGCGGGGAGATCATGCCGGCGCACAGGCCCTTGCCCGCCAGCATCTGCGCGATACGCGGGATCGCGGCGAGGGTGTTCGCCGGCCACTCGTGCATCAGGATGATCTGCCCGTTGGTGAGCCGGGAGTTGGCCTGCACGATCGCGTCCGTGGAGGCGCCGTTCCAGTCCTGGGAGTCGACGTCCCAGATGATCTCGGTCAGGCCGTACTTGGCCTCGACCGACTTCAGGGTGGCGTTGGTCTCGCCGTAGGGCGGCCGGAACAGCCGGGGCGTCCCGCCACCGGCGTTGGCGATGGCCTGCTGGGTCTGGCCGACCTCGGAATCGATCTGGGACTGACTCTCCTGGATGAGGTGGGGATGGGTGTAGCTGTGGTTGCCGACCCACATGCCGGCGGCGATCTCGGCCCGCACCTGGGCCGGGTAGGAAGCGGCGTACTGGCCCTCGTTGAACATGGTGGCCCGCAGGCCGTTCTGCTTGAGGGCGTTGAGGACGGCCGGCGTGTGATCGTTGGAGGGGCCGTCGTCGAAGGTCAGTCCGACGTAGCCGTTGCAGGTGGCGGCGTGGGACGCGGTGGCGTTCACGCCGCCGTAGGCCAGGGTGCCGGCCAGGGCGAGCGCGGCGGCGACGATGCCTGTCGCCAGCGAGTGAAGGGGCCGAGTCATCGGCGGACCTCTGCTTCTGGGGATCGTGGGGGTGGGGGGACGGGCGGAGCCGTGTGTCCGCCTGGAGGGATCGCGCGGGAAACGGGT
>NZ_JAINZZ010000006.1 GCF_019890725.1 Actinacidiphila acidipaludis | reverse complement strand
GCGTTTGACGGTGTTCAGGGACAGTTGTGGTCGGCGGGCGCATTCGAGCAGGCCGACGCCCTTCTCGAGCAGGTTGTGGACCTGGCGCCAGCGTTCGAGGGTGGTCTGCGCGCGGGGCCCGTCGTAGATGGGGGCGTCGAGCACGGCGGCCCAGCAGGTGCTGTGTGCTTTCACCTCGTTCAGGGCGGCTTCGCACAGGTTGTGCCACAGGTGCCACCGGTCGGCGACCTGCACTGCGTCGGGCAGGGCGCCGGCCTCCGCATCGGAGAAGCCTTCGCTCTTCGGCGCGGCGACTTCGATCTAGCGAAGGGCCTCGTTGTCATCGACGAGAATCTGTCCGAGGCAGACGGAACCCTGACCTTCGATACCCCCAAGAGCCATCAGAAGCGTGTCTTGTCTCTTCCCGCTTCGCTCGTACAGCGGGCAAGAGAACACCTCGCGGGCGTGCCCGACGACTTGGACGCCCTGCTGTTCACCAACAGTCAGGGGCGACCCGCTGCGCTACAACCAGTGGCGCAAGGCGTACTTCGACCCGGCCGTGGCGGCAGTCGGCCTCACCGACGTGACGCCTCACGACCTGAGGGCGTCGCACGGTACGTGGGTGGCCGACCGGCACGGCGTCATGACCGCCGCTCACCGGCTCGGTCATGGGAACGCCAGTGTGACCACTCGGCACTACGCCCGGCCCGTTGCCGGCCGCGATGCCGAGGTGGCCGACGCTATGGAGGTATGGGCTTCGGGGCACGAAAGTGTCGATGGGGCACGCGAAGGGCACGGGGACGACGATGACGGCTCCGTAGGCGTCCCGGCCAAGCGCTGACCTGCGGCGAAGCATTCAGCGTCCATGATCGCCGAGAGATCTTGAAAACCGTCGTGGCAGCGATGTCACCGTGGGTTCAAATCCCACAGCCTCCGCGCAGGTAGAAGTATGAGCAGGTCAGAGTGGGTGTCCCTCCCGGAGGGGCACCCGCTCTTGGCATGAGGCGTCTCACCCTGTCTCGCGATCGGCGGCTGACGGCCCTCTGTACGGGGCCAACCCCCGGCCGGGATCGAGGCCCTGAGGGCCGGGCGTCTGCCCGAGTCCCGGCCACCGGAGGGAACTGCTCCGGGACACGGGCGAGTGGTACTGGCTGTGAAGGCTCAGACGATCCGTTC
This sequence comes from Actinacidiphila acidipaludis, assembly GCF_019890725.1. Taxonomy (GTDB): domain Bacteria; phylum Actinomycetota; class Actinomycetes; order Streptomycetales; family Streptomycetaceae; genus Actinacidiphila; species Actinacidiphila acidipaludis. The sequence continues at coordinate 268,946 of NZ_JAINZZ010000006.1, read as the reverse complement.
TCGCCGGGGCACGCAACCGCGTCTCACGCTGCCTCCGTGGCAGCTCCTGGCGCGTTCGCCGGTGTTCGCGGCGGTCGGCGCCTACGTCGGCATGTGCCTGACCGCCCGGGCCTGGAGCGACTGCCCCTTGGGGAACGACGCGGCGGGCGAGACCTATCTCGTGATCGGCACGACCCCACTCGTCTGGTTCGCCATGACCGCCGCACTGCTCCTCTGCCAGCTGTCGCTGTGGGGCGCGACGCTCCCCCTGCCGGGCCTGCGGTGTCTGCAGTGGGTGCTGCCCGTCGCCGTCGCCGTACTGCTCACCGTCCTCTACCGAGCAGGCATGCACTCCCCGGTCGTCCAGCCGGACGGCACCTGTATGGAGGGGTACCCCCACTTCCCCTTCGAGCCGAAGCAGAACCCCGGCCCGCACGGCTAGGACGGCCGGCCCGATGCGGCGCGCCCCTCCTCGGGCGACTCCGCGCTGCTTGCGCGCAGGGCGTCCGCCAGGGCTTGGGCCCGGGCCGGCGCGATGCCGAGGGGGATACGACGGGGGCTGTGGTCGCCCACGGTCAGCAGGAGATGGGCGAGCCAGAAGGCCGGTTGACGCGCGAGGTCCTCGCCCGCCACCAGCGCGCAGTCCTCCAGGTACTCCGCGACGTGCACGGTGAGAGCCATGCGCGGAGCGTACGCGCCCCCGGCTTCCCAGCCGCGAGGGCCCGGCGTACCGTCGTGCTCTCACCAGCTCGGAGGGGGACGGTGTGATGGTCCGTCCGACTGCTGTACGGACGTGGGGGGATGACCGTGCGACTTCGTGAACTGAGGGCCCTGGCGGCCCGCGTGATGCGCCCCGGCGGGGACGCGTTCTGCCGGCACTGCGACCAGGCGGTGAAACCCGTCGTGCGCAGGAACTGGGCGAAGGCCGCCTGGTTCGTCGCGACGGCGGAGGTGTTCGGCGTGATCGTGTCGATCGTCGCCTGCTTCACCCCGGTGGACCCATGGAAGAGCCCCCGGCGCTGGCTCGCGTGCTGGCCGGCGGCGATCCACCCGGCCGTACTCGGCGTCGTCGCCGCGGTGCTGGCGGCCCTGGGCACCGCCTGGTTCGCCGATTTCCTCAACGAATGGGTCGAGCGGACCGCGTCCTGCCCGAAGTGCCGAAGGGTCCTGGCCGCACCGACCGGCCCGGCCGGGATCTGAGGGAACGGCGGCGTGGTCATCGAGGGGTATGAGGCAGGCGGTTTCCTGGTCGACGGGGAACCGCTGCTGGGCAGCCCGGGGTTCTGGTCCCACCACTTGCTCGGGCTGGTGGATTCCGCGGCCGGGGCCGAGCCGGCGTGGTTCGGCGATGACGGGGCCGACGTCGACGCCCTCTCCGAGAGCCTCGAGGATGCCGAGCGGTGGCCGGTGTTCCGCGTGCTCTGCGGGAACGGACAGGGGATCGCAGTCGTCTACCGGAACCTGCCCGGCGACAGCGGAATCGACTTCCTGGCCGTTCACCCTCGCGGGCAGGCCGCCGAGCACATCGCCGCCTGGCAGGGGGAGTTGGAAGGCGGCGGCCTCACGTGGAGCGAGCTGACGGGGTTCGTCGAGGGTTCGGGCCCTCCCGGCGACGATGACGAGGAGCACGCGTCCCGCCTCCTACTGCTGCTTCCGCTGCTGAGCGACCCCGACGTCCCGGACGAGGCGATCCCGACGGTGGCAGCGGCCCTCGTCGCCGTCGGAGCCCCGCACGGCACCGCTTCCCGCACCGCCCGGCAGCTGCTGGACCACGCGCGGACCGGCCCCTGGCGTGATCCCGGGTGGACCTCCCCCCTCGGCGGCGCGGACGCACAGGAGCCTGACGCGGCGCCGATCCCGGCCCGGTGAGTAGGGTCCGTGCATGGACGTCCGCGTGGAGATCGCCAAGGAAGCCGGCCGGGAACTCGTCGATGCGTTCGGGCGGTTGCTGCCGCAGCTGTCCCGGACCGCCGAGCCTCTCGACCTCGCAGCCGTCGACCGGATGGTGACGTGCGAGGCCAACACGGTGCTCGTGGCCCGGATGTCGGGGACGATCGTCGGCACCCTGACCCTGGTGCTGCTGCCTTTGCCGTCCGGCCTGCGCGCGCGGATCGAGGACGTGGTGGTGGACGACGCGGCCCGCGGCCGGGGCATCGCGGGACTCCTCACCCGGGAGGCCGTCCGGCTCGCCTGTGAGGCCGGAGCCCGGACGGTGGACCTGACGTCGCGGCCGGATCGTGCGGCGGCGAACCGCCTCTACGAGCGCCTCGGCTTCGCGGCTCGGGAATCGACCGTCTTCCGCCTGCCCCTGGGCGAATAGAGGCGAACAGACCTGAACGAGCCCAGCGCAAAGGCCGGTTGGCGGCTCACCGAACCACCTCGCCGCTATGAGGGCCCCCGCGAGGAGCCCCGCGAGCGCGTCGCCCGACTCCGGGGTCAGCCGGTAGAAGCCCTGCAGGCCGTTGGACCGTTCGAGGCGGCCTTCGTTGACGTGCTTCAGCGTGCGCGTCCGGCCGCGCCGGTTGCGCCAGGTGAGGTTCGGGAGGAGATGACCGGGGACGGGCATGTCGAAGCGGACGGGCGTCGCGTCCACGTGGACCGCCTCGGCGCCGCAGCCGCCGGCGCCCAGCATCGACCAGTCGCCGTGTCCGGGGAACGCGGGGTCCCGCCGCTTCGCGGGCACGGGTCCGCAGCAGTCCCCGCGCTCCCGGTCGACCACCCGCATCCGGCTCACGACGTACACCACGCACCGGTTGACGTGCAGCGCGTACACCTCGTCGCCCGCCTGCGCGCGGGACCAGGCGGGCAGGGAGGTGTGCACGCCGCTGAACGCGACGGGCGGACGCTCGCCCGTGCGGCCCGCTGTGCGCAGGGCGCGGCAGGTGTCGTGCGTCCACAGGACGGTGAAGGCATCAGGCAGGCGGGATGCTACGAACGGGGTCTGACAGGGCCGGGCGGCAAAGTGTGAACGCGGGCGCTGTCAGAGGGTGGTGGTACCTCTGGAGGTATGGAGACGGAGTACGCGGAACCCGCGGATCTGGCGTTCCTGCGCGGCGCTGTGGGGGACGGCGAAGGGGGAGCCGGGGGGCTCGGCTGGGAGGGGGTCCGGGCGTTCGAGGCGGCACACGGCGTGGTGCTGCCCGAGCCGTACCGGACGTTCGTCGCCGAGATGGCGGACGGGTCGGCGGTCGGGCCGCCGGCGTACGGGCTCGTGCCGCTGGGGACGCTCCCCGAGGGCTGGGGGCAGGGGCGTCCTGAGCGGGTCCTGGACAGGCCGTTTCCGCTCACCGAGCCCTGGTTCTGGGAGCAGGAGGAGGCCGGGCCGTGCCCGGAACTCGACGCGCGCATCGAGGAGGTCTTCGACCACGGCTCGGTGGTTCTGGGCGCCGAGGGCTGTGGCATGTACTGGCACCTGGTGGTCACCGGACCCGACCGCGGCCACGTCTGGCTCGTCACGGGTGAGGGCGCCGGCCCCTTCGGCGCGGAGTTCGGTTTCACCACCGCCGCCCCCGGTTTCGCGGGCTGGTTCCGCCACTGGTCCTCCGGCCAGTCCTGGTTCGGCACCGAATGACGCCCCGACGTCCACCAACCCGCCGTAAGGGGACTCCTGCCTGCCCGACATTGCGGGCGTCGCACCCCGCTCCCGGTGGGAAGAGGGGAGAAGGTGACATCTGGGCAACGCGGGGGATACGTCGGGCTTATGATGACGGATCTCGCCGGCCGAACAGGGCCGGGACATGCCAGGGGGGCATAGTGAACCACCGCATCAAGACCGCTGCCGTCGCCTGCCTTGCCGCGGCCACCACGGCGCTCGGGCTGGCCGTCGCGGCACCGGCCCAGGCCGCCGGCTCGGTGCACCTGAGCGAGATCTACTACAACTCGCCGGGCAGCGACACGGGGAGCAACACCAGCCTGAACTACGAGTGGGTGCAGATCACCAACTCCACCTCGAAGGCGGTCAGTCTGACCGGCTGGACCCTCCGGGACGCCAGCTCGCACGTCTACACCTTCGGCAGCTACTCGCTCGGCGCGGGCAAGTCCGTGCGGATCCACACCGGCAAGGGCGGGAACACCGCGGCCAACCGCTACCAGGGCCGCTCCTGGTACGTGTGGAACAACGACAAGGACGCCGCGACGCTGCGCCGTTCGACCGGCTCCACCGTCGACACCTGCAGCTACCACAGCACGAGCCACAGCTACCTCTACTGCTGACCGGCACCGGCACCGGCACCGGCACCGGCACCGGCACGGACACCCGGGCTCAGCCGCCCCGGTGGCAACTCGCCTGCTAGCAGCCGGAGTTCGATCTTTACCGGACTCCGGCCGTTCGTCGTCCGTACGGCCCACGTGTGCCGGGAGTTGGCGCCGCGGCCGCAGCCTTCTCGTCGGTGTCCGGTCGCGCCGGCCGGACGCGCCGAGCCGACGAAGGGCATTCACCGTGCGCGTTCAACTCTCGCCGTCCGTAAGCGGGATCGGTATCGCCGCAAGTGCCGCACTGCTCCTGGCCGCCGGAGGCATCGGCGGCCCCGCCTACGCCGTGACCTACGGCACGCCCTCCATCGCGCTGTCCGCGTCGTACCTGTCGGGCGCTGTCGGCGCGACCGGCGACCCGACGGTGACCGTCACCGTCGCCCAGAGCGGCGCCGACGCCTCGGCGCTGACCGTCGCGGCGTCCGCGAGCACCAGGACGTCGGTGGCCGGCACCGGCGACGTGGCGGTCACCGGCACCGGCGGCACCCGCACCCTCGCCGTCACCGCGCACGCCCAGGGCTACACCGACCTGACCGTCAAGGTCACCGGCCTCGGCGGCAAGGCCGCCACCAAGACGCTGCACTACGCGGCCTCGCCCGCCGTGCAGGACTCGGCGGACGCCCGGTACCTGACCGGCGCGAGCGACGCCTCGGCGGCCGTGGACGTCGGCGGCGGCTACGTCGTCGTCGCCAACGACGAGGACAACACGATCCGGCTGTACAACGGCGCGGTCTCCGGCGCCCCGGTGAAGACCTGGGACTTCGATTCCAAGCTCAACGCCACCAAGGAGGTGGACATCGAGTCCGCCACCCGGGTCGGCAACACCGTCTACTGGCTGGGCTCGCTGGGCAACAACAAGGACGGCGAGTACAAGTCCGACCGGAACACCGTGTTCACCACGACCGTGTCGGGCAGCGGCGCGTCCACCACGCTGACGTACGGCAGCGCGTACCACAAGCTGCGCGACGACCTGGTGGCCTGGGACAAGGCGAACGGCAACCACTACGGCTTCGCGGCCGGCACCGCCAGCGGCCAGATCCCCAAGGAGATCAACGGCTTCAACGTGGAGGGCCTGGAGTTCGCGCCCGGCTCCACCACGACGGCGTACATCGGGTTCCGTGCGCCGCTGGCGCCCGCGGTGCCCGGCGGCAAGGCGCTGATCGTGCCCGTGACCAACTTCGACAAGGTCCTGACCGGCACCAAGGCGGTGTTCGGTACGCCGATCGAGCTGGACCTCGGCGGCCTGTCGATCCGCGACCTCCGCAAGAACGCGCAGGACCAGTACCTGATCGTGGCCGGCTCCTGGGCCGCGGACGACAACAGCGACCCCGAGGCGCTCTACCGGTGGGACGGCGTCGCCGGACACGCGCCCGTCAAGGTGCTGGACCTGCCGACCACCGACGCGGGCGCCTGGGAGGCCGCGGTCACCGTGCCCGACCTGACCGTGCCCGGCGGCCGGGTGCAGCTCATCACCGACGACGGTGACGCCGACCTGTACGGCGACGGCACGCAGGCCAAGGACCTCACGCACCCCGAGTGGCAGAAGTCGCGCTCCACCTGGTTCACGGTGAGCTGACCCCTGCCGGGAGCCGGTCTCCCCGGGCCGCCACCCGGGGGCCGTCTCCCCGGTCCGCCACCCGGGGCCGGTCTCCGGTCCGCCGTTCGGGCCGCCGGGTGCCCCCGGCCGTCACCGGCACCCGGCGGTCAGCCCGCCCGCTTGCCGCTGCCCCCGGAGCGCCCGGCCGCGCTCTTCTTCGCGGCGCCCTTCTTGGCCGCGGCCTTCTTGGCCGCCGCGGTCTTCCCGGCCGCCGACTTCCCGGTCGCCGCCTTCCCCGCCGCGGACGTCTTGGCGGCGGCCTTCTTCGCGGTGGCCTTCTTGGCCGCGGTCTTCTTCCCCGCCGCCGCCTTCTTCGCCGGGGTACGGCCGGCCAGGTGATGGACCTCGGCGTCCTCGCCGCGCTCGGCGCGGGCCTGCTCGGTGGCGCGCTGGAGCGCGGTCATCAGGTCGGTGACGTCCGCCTCCTCCTCGGGCTCGCGAGCCCGCGGCGGCGCCTTGTGCTCCATCTTCGCCTCGATCAGCTCCTGCACCGCACGCGAGTACTCGTCGTGCATCTGCTGCATGTCGACGTCGCCGAGGGCCTCGATCAGGCCGAGCGCGCCGTTCAGCTCCTCGTCGGTGATCTCGACGGACTGCCGGGGCGCGGCGTCGTCGGCCGAGCGCACCTCGTCGGGCCAGCGCAGCCGCTGCAGGACCAGGACGTCGCCCTGGGCGTGGATCATGCCGAGGTTCTCGGAGCCGCGCAGCGCGTACTTGCCGACGGCGGCCTTCCCGGACCGCGCGAGGGCCTCCCGCATCAGCACGTACGGCTTGTTCGCCCCGGCGTTCTGGGGGGCGAGGAAGTACGGCTTGTCGTACATCTCGCCGGGGATGGCGGCGAGGTCGAGGAAGCCGTTGACCTCGATGGTCTTGGCGGTGGGCAGCGGCAGGTTGTCCAGGTCGTCGTCGGTGATCGGCACCAGCCGGTCCTTGCCGACCTCGTACGCCCGGACGATGTCCTCCGGCATCAGCTCGTGCTCGTCCAGCTCGCAGATCTTGGTGTACCGCACCCGTCCGCGGTCCTGGAGGTGGATCTGCCGGAAGCCGATCCGGTGACTGCTGGTCGCGGCCAGCAGGCGGACGGGGATGGCGACCAGGCCGAACGTGAGGGTGAACTGCGCGACTGGGGGCATGGCGCGGCCTTCCTCAAACGGGCGTCCCCCTGGAGCGCAGCCTAGGCGCGCCGGCATACTTCCGCAGGTCGGAGCGGTGGGGACGCCCGGCGAAAGGGTGGCGTGGACCCCGGGACCCCCACGCCGGGGAACCCGTCACCCGGACCCGGGACGCTCGGCGGCCGGTACGGGGCCGGCCGGGGCGGGAACCTGGACGGCACGGCGCCCCGGCCCACCACCACGGGCCGGGGCGCCGGTGCCGTTCACCGCGCGGGTGCGGGCCGTGTGCTCAACGCCCCTGCAGCGTCTTGACGTTGCTGCCGAAGGTCCAGCCCTTGGAGCCGTCCCAGTTGACCGACCACGTCATCAGGCCCTTGAGCGAGCCGTGGAAGGCGTTCCAGGACTGGCTCACGAGGCCGGGCGTCATGTAGCCGCCGCCCGCGCCCGGTTGGGCCGGCAGACCCGGCACCTGCTTGTCGTAGGGCACCCTGATCGTGGTGCCCTGGACGACCAGCCCGTTGTTCAGGCAGGTGGTCTGGGCGGTGAAGCCGGCCACCGTGCCGGCCTCGTAGGAGTCGCCGGAGCAGCCGTACATGCTGCCGTTGTAGTACTGCATGTTCAGCCACCACAGACGGCCGTTGTCCGCGTACTTCTTCACGATCGGCAGGTACGCGCCCCAGATCGACCCGTAGGCGACGCTGCCGCCGGTGACGTACGCGGTCTCGGGCGCCATCGTCAGGCCGAAGCCCGCGGGCATCCGGGACAGCACGCCGTCGATGATGCGTTCCAGGTTGGCCTGGGACGCCGACAGGGTGCCGATGCTGCCGCTGCCGACCAGCCCGGTCTCGATGTCGATGTCGATCCCGTCGAAGTTGTACGTCTTCAGGATCGGGACGACGGTCGCCACGAACCGGTCGGCGACCGCGCTGGAACTCAGGTCGATCCCGGCGGCGGCGCCGCCGATGGACATCAGGATCGTCGCCCCGGCCGCCTTGGCCTGGCACATCTCGGCGGGCGTCGCGACCTTCACGCCGCTGTCCATGCCGTCCTGCCACTCGACGGTGCCGTCCGAGAGGATCACCGGGAAGGCGGCGTTGACGACGTTGTAGCCGTGGGCGGCGATCCGGCTGTCGGTGACGGGGATCCAGCCGAGGCCCGGGTGGACGCCGTTGGCGGCGCCGTCCCAGTTCTCCCAGTACCCCTGGAGGACCTTGCCCGACGGCCGCGGCTTCGTCGCGCAGGTGTCGGCCGCGGCCGCGTGGTGGGCCGCCGCGGCGGCCGGGATCTGGACGAGGGCGGCCAGTGCGAGACCGGCGCCCATCAGACGTAACGTGCGCAACCTCCGACGGAACATGCTGTGCTCCCTTCGCGCCGCGTGCCACGGGCATGAGCTGGTGTGGGGGGCCTGAAGCCCGGCTCTTGGTGCAGTGGGGACATCCGCGCGGTGACCGACCGGATCGTAGGAAAGGCCACGGGACCCGTCAATAGGTCTGGACCAAAGCGGAGTTGGGGAGGTCGGCAACCGGCCGCGCAGCCCGTACGATCCGGCCATGCGTGATCTCATCCGTGGAATGCGGCTGCTGGCCGAGGGGCAGCGCTGGGCGATACGCCACGGCCGCGACTGGCGGTTCGGGATGATCCCCGCGGTGCTCACCCTGGTCGGCTACGCGGCCGCCCTGGTCGTGCTGGCCCTGTGGGGCGTGGACTTCGTCGGCTGGGCCACGCCCTTCGCCGACCACTGGGCCTCCCCGTGGGCCGGCCTGTTTCGCGGGCTGCTCACCGCGCTGCTCTTCGGCGGCGGGCTGCTGGTCGCGGTCATCTCCTTCACCGCGGTCACCCTGCTCGTCGGGCAGCCCTTCTACGAAGCGCTGGCCGAGCGGGTGGACCGGGCGGAGGGCGGTGCGCCGGAGCCGCCGGACCGCTCGCTGTGGCGCGAACTGTGGATCTCCGCGGTCGACAGCCTGTACGTCCTGGTGCGGGTGGCGGCCTTCGGGATCGTGCTGTTCGCCGCCGGCTTCCTGCCCGTCGTCGGGCAGACCGTGGTGCCCGTGATCGGCTTCTGCGTCTCGGGCTTCTTCCTCGCCGTGGAGCTGTCGTCGGTCGCCTTCCAGCGGCGCGACGTGCCGATGCCGGCCCGGGTCCGGCTGCTGCGGGGGCGCCTGCCGCTCGCCCTGGGCTTCGGCGTGCCGCTCGTGCTCGCCTTCCTCGTCCCGTTCGTCGCGGTGCTGCTGATGCCGGGGGCGGTGGCCGGCGCGACGCTGCTGGCCCGCGAGTGCGTACCGCCGGAGCCGGAGCCGGAGCCGGGGCCGCGGCCGGACGGCGGTCAGGGCGAAGATCCCGACCCCGGCAACCGCGAGCACGAGCTCGGCGACCGTGACGCCGACGGCCGGCACCCCGGCCCGGGCCCCCGCGGCTGACGCGCACGGACACGGACACGCGCGCGGACACGCGCACGTACACGTACACGGCTGAGGCCCGCCCCGGCGCCCGGCCCGCCCCGGCCCCACCCCTCCGGCGACCGCACAGCCGCCTACGCCGCCGCCTCCATCCCCAGCAGCAGGTCCTTCACCGCCACGCCACCCACGTACTGCCCGTGCGAGCCGTCCGAGCGCACCACGCGGTGGCACGGCACGACCACCGGCAGCGGGTTGGTGGCGCACGCCGTGCCGACGGCCCGCACCGCGCGCGGGCTGCCCGCCGCCTCCGCGACCTGGGCGTAGCTCTCCGTGCTGCCGTAGGCGATCCGCGGCAGATGGGCCAGCACCTCGCGGCGGAACCCCTTCGACAGCCGCCAGTCCAGCGGCAGGTCGAACGCGCGGCGGCGCCCCGCGAAGTACTCGTCGAGCTGCCGTGCCGCGGTGTCGAGCCGCCCGGGTGCGCGCAGCACGCGCGGGCTGACCCGGTCGGCCAGCCGCTGCAGCACCGCCGCGTGGTCCTGCACCGCGTAGGCCACCGTCACCAGTCCCTGCTCGGTGGCGGCGAGCAGCAGCGACCCGGCGGGGGTGTCGAGCGTGCGGTAGGCGACGTCGAGGAGGCCCGCGTCGCCCGCGTCCGCGACCAGCCTGGCGTGCAGACGGGCGGCCGTGGCGGGGTCCGTGCCCGCGCCGCCGGACGCGGCCAGCGCGCTCACCAGGCGGGCGGTGTCGGGGTCGTGGGTGATCATCGTTCCTCCGTGGGCGGCGGGTAGGTGCGGCGCAGGGTCTTCATGCCGTCGGACGCCGCCCTGCGCGCGGCGTCCGTGCTGCCGCCGGTCAGCGCGGCGATCTCCCGGTAGGGCAGGCCGGCCAGGTAGTGGTACGCCACGGCCTGCCGCTGGCGTTCCGGCAGGGCGGCCAGCGCCCGCCACAGGTCGGGGTCGCCGTCGTCGGGGCGGCCGGTGCGCGCCGGGCGTTCCGGCACCGCGTCGACGGGTGTGGGCCGGCGGGCGTTGCCACGGAGGACGTCGACCGCCTTGCGGTGGGCGATCGTCACCAGCCACGCCTCGGTGTTCGCGTCCGCCGGAAGCCCGGGGTAGGCGCGGAGCGCGGCCAGGAACGTCTCCGACCAGGCGTCGTCGGCGTCCGCCGGGCCGAGCACGGCCCGCACGACGCGGAACACCATGGGACCGTGCGCCGTCACGAGCCGCTCGAACGGCGGCTTGCCCGCGGCCTCCCGCGCCGGGGCGGTCCCCTCGGGCGCCCGCACCGGCGGCCGTTCCCGGGCCATCCGCGGCGTCCCCGTCACTCAGAACAGCCGGGAGGCGCGCCGCTCGGCGGGCTCCTCCAGCTCCAGCAGGAACCGCTTGCGGTCCAGGCCGCCCGCGTAGCCGGTCAGCCGGCCGTCCGCGCCGACCACCCGGTGGCAGGCGACGAGCAGGCAGAGCGGGTTGGCGCCCACCGCGGCGCCCACCTGCTGGGCCAGCGACCGGTCGCCGAGATCGTCGGCCAGCTCGCCGTAGCTGCGGGTGCCGCCGTAGGGGATCGCGGCGACGAGCTGCCACACGCGGCGCTGGAAGTCGTCGCCGCGGGCGTCCAGCGGCAGCTCGAAGTCCCGCCGGTCGCCGTCGAAGTACTCCCTGAGCTGTTGGCGGACGGCCAGGAAGCCGTTGTCGTCACGGTCGCCGAACTCCGCCCGCGCGGGCCGCCCCCGGTGCCGGTCGGCGAAGTACAGCCCGGTCACCGTCCCGTCGTCGGCGATGACGACCAGGTCGCCCAGCGGGGAGCCCACGACGCTGTGCGTACGCATACGCGTCCCTCCTCTCGCGGCGCCCGGCCCGGTTCCGCCGCGCGCCCACACCAGGTAGACGCGGCGGCGGCCGGAAACGTGAGAGTGCCGGGCGCACCGATTCCGGGGCTGTGCGCCCCGGGGCGGGCAGGCCCCGGGGCAGGACAGGCCCGACAGGCTCAGGCCCCGGCTGCCGGCCGGAGGGCGACGACCGCCTCCGAGGTGTGGACCAGGAACGTCAGCGTCTCCTGGAAGTACAGCTGGACGGTGGTGGCGTCGTGGCTCAGGTAGCCGATGGAGACGTCCTGGCCGATGACCAGCTCGAAGTCGCCGCCCCTGCACGCCACCAGGAACGCGCCGTCGATCGCCGGCGCCCACACGATCTCGCCGTCCACCAGGCGGGCCAGGTGCGAGAAGATCGGGTAGCCGTGGTCCGAGGTCTCGCTGACCGCCGTGTACGCGTCGGCGCTCAGCGCCAGGCTGTACTTCCCGTCCACGCCGGCCAGCCGCAGCGCGGTGATGGCGTGGCTGATGGCGTCGGGGTAGTCCCGCGGGTCGGCGGGCAGCGTCAGCTCGGGATTGGAGGAGGCCGCCCTGATGCCGGTGATGCCGGCCGCCGGGTAACCCTCGAAGACCGCGCGGTCCTCGGCGTAGGCCAGCTTGCGCGCGGCGTCCTTCACCGGCTGCCAGTCCGCGTCCTTCGCGCCGCGTTCCACGTCGTCGACCTGCCGGCGGTCGACGGTGAAGGGCACGCGCAGCTCGACCACGGGCTGCGCGAGGCGCAGGTGGGCGCTGACGCCGTCGGCCGGCGCGTCGACCGGGGCCAGGTGCCCGGTCGGCACGGCCGCCAGCCCGGCCCCGGCCGGGTCGGGGACGTCGACCATGCGCCGGGCCGCGACGTTGCGGGTGAAGGTGCGCCGGGCCTCCGCCTCCAGGTCGGCCCAGGCGGCGGCGGAGACGGGCGCGAGTTCGCGGTGCAGGTTGTTCACGGGAGCGTGCTCCTGTTCAGGTTGCCGATGCCGAGGCTGCCGTCGCCGGCGCGGGCCGGCTCGGGCTGGGGAGCCGGCGGCGGAACCGCTGGCAGGTCCGGCTCCGGGGCGGGGCCGGTCGCCGTGCTGCCGGCGGCGGCCGCGGGGAGCGGCGGCAGGTCGTCGAGGAAGTCGGCGGTCGGGGTGTAGAAGAGCGTGCCGGTGACGGCGGTGGAGAAGTCCAGGATGCGGTCGGGGCCGCTGGGCGGGACACCGAGGAACATCCGGTCCAGCATCAGCTCGGTGACCTCGGGGGTGCGCGCGTAGCCGATGAAATAGGTGCCGAACTCGCCGCGGCCGGGGCTGCCGAACGGCATGTTGTCCCGCAGGATCTGCCGCTCCTCGCCGTCCTCGCCGGTGACGGTGTTCAGGTCGACGTGCGAGCCGGGCGCGTCCAGTTCGATGTTCGTGGCCTTCGTGCGCCCGATGATCCGCTCCTGGGCCTCCACCGGCAGCGCGTTCCAGGCGTCCAGGTCGTGCAGGTACTTCTGCACGATCACATAGCTGCCGCCGGCGTGCTCCGGGTCCTCGTCGCCGACCAGCACCGCGTCGTGGGCGGCCGGGCCGACCGGGTTCTCGGTGCCGTCCACGAAGCCGAGCAGGTCGCGCACGTCCAGGTACTTGAAGCCCTGGACCTCGTCCTGCAGCGTCACCGCGCCGCGCAGCCGCTTCATGATCTCGGAGGCGAACGCGAAGCACAGGTCCGAACGGGTGGCCCGCAGGTGGAACAGCAGGTCACCGGGGGTGGCCGGGGCGCTGTGCCGGGGGCCCTCGATCGGCTGGAACGGGTGCAGCCCGGGCGGGCGGGGATAGTCGAGCAGCCGGTCCCAGACGTCCGAGCCGATCCCGGCGACGCAGCTCAGCCCGGCGTCGGGGGCGCCGAAACCGAGGGCCCGCCCGAGCCCGCTGAGGTCGCCCAGCAGGTCGCGGACGGTCTCCTCGCCGCCCTCGTCGACGGTCAGGACGAGGAAGACCGCGGCGGTGGTCAGCGGCGACAGCACGGGCTGCGGCACGGGCGGCCGGTCCGCGGCGGGCGGGGCCGGGACCACCCGCCCCGGCACCGGGCCGGGACCGCGGCCGGGCGGGTCTCCCGGCGCGGCGCCCCGCGCGGGTGCGGGGTCGGGCTCGGGGGCGGGTGCGGGTGCGGGTGCGGGGAAGAGCGTGGATGCCAACGCGTCCTCCTGTCGTCGATGCGAGACCATCCGGCCTTGATCGGACCCTACTGTCCCGGCGGGGTCCCGACCGGGAATTTTGCCGCCTGTCCGAGGGTTGGCCATGCCGAGTGAACCGTTGCGATGGGACGGGTGCACCGCACACGACGACCCACCTCGACCCGACCACGACATGGAGGATTGACATGGCCGCGCAGACGCAGAAGGCCGTCCTGGCCGGCGGGTGCTTCTGGGGGATGCAGGACCTGATCCGCAGGCAGCCCGGGGTGACGGGGACCCGTGTCGGATACACCGGCGGCGACGTGCCGAACGCCACGTACCGCAACCACGGCACCCACGCCGAGGCGATCGAGATCCTGTACGACCCCGAGGTGACGGACTACCGGACGATCCTGGAGTACTTCTTCCAGATCCACGACCCGAGCACGCTCAACCGCCAGGGCAACGACATCGGCCTGAGCTACCGGTCCGCGATCTTCTACACCGACGAGGAGCAGAAGCGCGTCGCCCTGGACACCATCGAGGACGTCGACGCGTCGGGCCTGTGGCCGGGCAAGGTCGTCACCGAGGTGGTGCCGGTGGGTCCCTTCTGGGAGGCGGAGCCGGAGCACCAGGACTACCTGGAGCGCTACCCCGACGGCTACACCTGCCACTTCCCGCGTCCCGGCTGGAAGCTGCCGGTCCGCGCCGACAAGGGCTGAGCGCCGTTCGGGCCTTCCCCGGTTGACGCCCGCCTTGCCGCTTTTCGCCTGTGCGGGCATGGCGGCCTCGGGGCTTGTTTTCCCACCCGCCCGCCCTCCCCCAGACTTCGTCCGGGGGTGGGTGGGTGGGCAAAAACAAGCCGGGCCCGGGCTGCCCGCACCGACGGACAGCGGCACCCCTCAAACCTGCGCGGCCCCCGCCAACAACTCCCGCTCCTCCGCAGGAGTGAACCCGACGCCGAGCGCCGGCACGCCCCGCCCCCTGTCCCACGCAAGAACATCCGCCGCCGTCACGGAAAGCGGCGTCACCCCCAGCCCCGCCGCCCTCGCCCGCGCCGCACTCCGCTGCTGGGACGTCCAGTCCGCCCGCACCAGTGGGAAGAAGAGCGGGAGTTCGGAGGGCGGCACCTCGACCCGCACCACCTCCGCGCGCGCCCCCGCAACCTCCGCACAGGTCTCGATCAACCCGCCCAGCGTCGTCGGCTCGGCGGGCCCCACCGCGTGGAAGGCGCCCGGCCGGTCGTCGGCCACCAACTGCACGACGAGCCGCGCAAGATCGCGGACGTCCACGACCTGCACGGGCTGGTCGGGGTCGGCGGGAAGCGCGATCCGGCCGCCCTGCGCCGCCCGCCGCACCCAGTAGGTGAACATGTTCGACGGGTCGTGCGGCCCGGCGACCTTGCCCGGCCGGACCAGGGTGGCCCGCGTGCCGTAGCGGGCGAGGACGTCGTCCTCGCAGGCCACCTTGCAGGGGCCGTAGGTGTCCTCGTCGAGCTCTTCGGTGTGGCGCACGGGCGCCCGGCGCGGGGTGTCCTCGTCGGAGCCCGGGCCGACGCCCTCGCGGACGTAGACGGCGTGGCTGGAGATGAAGACATAGCGGCCGACGCGGTCGCCGAGCACGTCCATGGCCTGGTTCACATTACGCGGCACATATCCGCTGACGTCGACGACGGCGTCCCAACTGCCCCGCTCCAGTGCGGAGTAGTCGCCGGTGTCGCGGTCGCCGATGCGCCGCTCGACGCCGGGGAACAGGTCAGGGCCCGTCCGTCCGCGCCCGAACAGCGTGATGTCGGCGCCGTGTTGGAGGGCGTCCTCCACCATGGCGCGGCCTACGAAGGACGTCCCGCCGAGCACCAGGATCCGCATGACCGGCAGCCTAGTCCGGCCGGATCCGGCTCCTGACGCGGCGACGGCCGCTCCCCGCCGACTGCGGGAAGCGGCCGTGCCGTCGGACGACGGCTGCCGGTGACGGCAGGTCGTGTCAGTGGGCGCCGGAGTTGCGACGGCGGGTGAAGTACACCGCGGCTCCGCCACCGAGCAGCAGGACGGCGCCGCCGACCGCGAACGCGGTGGTCTGGGTGCCGTTGCCACCGGTCTCGGCCAGGTTGCTGCCCGAGTCGTCGGCCGCCACCGTGGCGGTGCCTGTGGGCGGGGCGGTGCTGCCGGAGGACGGGGCCGGCGACGAGGTGTCACCGACGGCCGGAGCCGTGGTGGTGGCCGTCGGGGTCGGCGTGTCCGTGGTCGGGGTGTCGGACGGCGTCGGCGTGTCCGTGGTGGGGGTGTCGGACGGCGTGGGCGTGTCCGTGGTCGGGGTGTCCGACGGGGTGGGCGTGTCCGTCGTCGGCGTGTCGGTCGGGGTGGTCGGCGGTGTGGTGGTGTCGCACTTGTGGCCGCCGTTCCACGCCGTGATCAGCTTGTACGGCGTGGGCGAGTTGTAGTAGTGCGGCAGCGGGCCGTGGCCCTTGCCGGTGCCGCCGTCGTACTTGATCTTGCTGTTGTACAGGTCGATCTGCCCGTAGCAGTCGGGCGCGTGGTCGCTGACGTCCAGGGTCGCCTGGGTCTTGCCGGTCTGCAGGGTGACGGTGTCCCAGCCGAGGAAGGCCTGCGTGCCGGAGCTCCCCCAGTCCGGGCCCTCGGCGCTGTAGGACGCGAGGGAGACGTGGTACTTGCAGCCCTCGACGGGGCTGTCTTCGAGCCGGACGTCCACGACGGTGGGGATCTTCTCCCCGTCCATCCGGCCGTCGGTGAGCCAGGTCTGGCCGCCGTCGAGCGAGTGCTCGATGCCCATGTCGGGGCAGCCGTCGTCGGCCTGCGCGGTTCCCAGGCAGGCGAAGGACATGGCGGCGGTGAAGGTGCCGACGGCTATGGCGAGGCCGGTGGCTCGTTTGGTGATTGCAGGCACGTGGGGTGTGCTCCCTGAATGCTGGTCGGGCAGCCAGGAACAGGCAGCGGGGCAGGACACGCCGACACTCCGCGGCGTGCGCGGGATGCGTGGGGTTGGGCCCGTCCGCCTGTGAGGCGTCTCGATGCCGAAGTGGTGTGGGGTCTTCCGGTGTTGTGGCCGGAGGCGACCGAGTATGCCCGGCTCATGTGACCGATGTACAGGCGGGGATGGGAAGTTCGCGTTGTTCGCCGGGACGTGCGGTCTCGGGGCTGGGAGTTCTGCGGCATCCGGCGCCCGGGCGGTGCTCGCGAACAGCGGGTGCGTGCGCCGGGCGGTCACGCTCCCGCGCGGCCGTACGTCGCCGAATGCCCCCAGATCCGTCACTTCGCTGGTTTATCGACAGATCGTCACGCGTGCGGGCGAAATGGATCATGCGGACGCGTTCCGCCGTTGCGGCCTGGGCAGTTCTGCCTGTGGCGACGCCGCAGTCAGCGGAGGAGCGGTCGGCCGGCCGCCTCACCGCGCAGCACAGCTCAGTCCCCCTGGGAGGGAACACCATGGCAAGCATCCGTACCGTCCGTGTCCTGGCCGCCGTCGCGGCACTGCCCGTCGCGGCGGTGCTGTTCGCCGGTACAGCCGCGGCTGACGACGGCGCTTTCGCGGGTGGCCACTCGAACGCGACGGTGGTGAGCAACTCCGGCGGCAACGTCGGCGGCGGCAACTTCGGGAATGTGACGACGACTCAGCAGGCGGCCACCGGAGCGGGCGCCTCGAACCAGAACAACACGGCCGGCGTGGCCGGCTCGGGGTTCACCGCCATCCATCAGGACAACGTCAGCATCCACTTCACCCGTCTGTGGTGACACGACTCCGGTGACGCGCTCCTGCTGACGCGCCACCGGGGAAGGGAGAGGCGCGCGGCGGCACTGGGGTGCCGCCGCGCGTCGCACGTCGTGGTTCGCGGGAGGATGGGGGTGTGCCGAGTGCGGGAAGCGGGATGACGTTGCTGGTGGTCGGTTCGGCCAACGCCGACCTGGTGGTGCGGGTGCCGCGGCACCCGGGCCCCGGGGAGACGGTGCTCGGCGCCTCGGACCTGGCGGTCCATCCGGGCGGCAAGGGCGCCAACCAGGCGGTGGCCGCGGGCCGGCTCGGCGCCCGCGCCGGGTTCTGCGGGAAGGTCGGCGACGACCCGAACGGCGAGCGCGTCACCCGGACGCTGGCGGAGGCCGGGGTGGACACCGCGGCGCTGTCGGTGGCGGCCGGCGTGCCCACCGGTGTCGCGCTGGTCACCGTCGCACCGGGCGGGGAGAACACCATCGTGGTCGCCCCGGGCGCCAACGCCCGGCTGACCGCGGAGGAGGCGGCGGCGGCCGTCACCCCGCACGTGCGGGTGGTCTCCGCGCAGTGCGAGGTGCCGCTCGGGGCGGTGTGCGCGGCGGCCCGCCGGGCCCCGCGCTTCGTGCTCAACGCCTCCCCGGCGGAAGCCCTCGCGGCCGCCCCAGAGGCGGCCGAAGTGCTGGGCTACGCCGATCCGCTGGTGGTCAACGAGCACGAGATGCGGGTCCTGCTGGACGCGCCCGGCGGCGGGGGAGCCGGGAACCCGGCGGACCTGCTGCGGCTCGGGGTGCGCTCGGCCGTGGTGACGCTCGGCGCGGCGGGCGCGGTCGTGGTTTGCCCGGACGGCGGGACGGCGACGGTCGCGGCCCCGCAGGTGGAGGCCGTCGACACCACGGGCGCGGGCGACGCCTTCACCGGCGCGCTGGCCTGGCGGCTGGCCGAGGGGGACGGCTTGGCCGACGCGGTCGGCTGGGCGGTTCGGGCGGGGGCCGCCGCCGTGCAGGAGTCCGGCGCCCACCTGTCGTCCACAGCCTGTGGAAAACTTCTGGGCCGATCGGCCTGATCCGGCGCGGCGGTCGGGCCGGACGGTCCGGCGACGGGGCCCGTCTGCATGGTCCGGCGAGGCGGGTGCGTCCTGACGGAGCAGTGGTGGGCGTGTCTGCGCGGTCCGCCGGGTCCGCCATCGTTGACTCGCCCAATGACCGAAAAGAACAGATTCGCCCGTTATCTGATCGCCGGGGCGCTCACGCTGACCGGTCTGCTCTCCCCCGCGCTCGGCGCTCCGTCGGCGCTCGCGGCCGCCCCCGGCCACGCGGTGCCGGAACGATCCTCCGGGTCCGGCGCGTCCGGGGGATCCGTCGCGTCCGCCACCTCCTTCGCGTCCGGCGCGCCCGCGCACCACCGCACCGCCGCGACCCGCCTCTTCCAGGGCGACGGCTTCGACACCTGCCAGGCCCCCGACCTGGACACCATGGACGCCTGGCGCCGGAACTCCAGCTACCGGGCGGTCGGCGTCTACTTCGGCGGCCGCGCCCGCGCGTGCAGCTCCCAGCGGAACCTCACCACCGACTGGGTCCGGCAGACCACCGCGGACGGCTGGAACCTGCTGCCCATCTACGTCGGATCGCAGGCCCCCTGCGTGGAGGGCAGCAACAAGAACCCGTTCCGCATCGACAGCTCCGCGCCCACCTCGGAGGGCACGCACGAGGGCCAGGACGCGATCGAGGCCGCGCAGGCCCTCGGCCTCCAGCCGGGCAGCCCCCTGTACCTGGACATGGAGGCGTACGACATCAACGACTCCTCCTGCAAGGCCACGACGCTGGCGTACGTGCAGGCGTGGGACAAGGCGGTGCACGCTGGCGGCTACCTCACCGGCTTCTACAGCAGCGCCGACTCCGGCGTGCAGCACATGGACCAGGCCCGCGCAGCCGGATACGGCGACCTGCCCGACGTGCTCTGGTACGGCCGCTGGGGCGTCACCCCCGACCTGACGTCCGACCCGGCGATCTCCGACACGGCCTGGACGCCGCACGCCCGCATCCACCAGTACGAGGGGCTCGTCACCGAGACCCACGGCGGCCGGAGCCTGAACATCGACCGCAACGCCGTCGACGCGCCCGTCGCCGTCGTCGGCTGAGCGTCCCCGGTACGCCACGCCCCCGGTTTCCGGGGTCTTCGGGTCGTCCCTCAGGTGTATCCCCTGAGGGACGTACCCCTCGGGGTCCCCCCTCGGAAGGTGGGGAAGACCCCCGGCCTACGACCTGAGGGTGATCCCGCTTCGGCACTTGCGGCCGATCCCCAGGACCGGGCGAGCTCCTAGCGTGGAGCCATGACCACGCCTGTGTGCACCAGCGCCAACACCACGCAGTTCACGGCCTACGTCCGGACCAAGGGGCCGACGCTGCTGCGCACCGCGCGCGCCCTGACCCCCAACCCCGCCGACGCCGAGGACCTGCTGCAGACCGCGCTGACCAAGACGTACCTGGCCTGGGACCGGATCGACGACCACCGGGCCGTCGACGGCTACGTGCGCCGGACCCTGGTCAACACGCGCACCTCGCAGTGGCGCAAGCGCAAGGTCGACGAGTTCAGCACCGACGAGCTGCCCGAGCCGCAGGTCACCGGCCAGCCCGACCCGGTCGAGCAGCAGGCCCAGCGCGACGCCCTGCTGCGGGCCATAGCCCGCCTCCCCCCGCGCCAGCGGGCCATGGTGGTGCTCCGGTACTACGAGGACATGAGCGAGGTGCAGACCGCGGAGGCCCTGGGGGTCTCGGTCGGCACCGTCAAGAGCGCGGTCTCCCGCGCCCTCGGCAAGCTCCGCGACGACCCCGAACTGGAGCTCTGCGTGGCCTGACGGCGGCGGACGGCGACCGGACGGCGACCGGAAGGCGGCCGGAAGGCGCCGGCCAGGACTGGACGACGTGGCCCGGGGTAGTGACATACCACGCGGTATGCGACCAGAATCGCGGGAAGCCGACTCTGGTCGGAACCGACCCCGTCGACGTCGCCGGAGGCCCGCGTGCTGAGCACCATGCAGGATGTCCCCCTGACCGTGACCCGCATCCTCGTGCACGGCGCGCTGGTGCACGGCAAGTCCACCGTCACCACCTGGACCGGCGACGGCGAGCCGCACCGCCAGACCTTCCGTGAGACCGGTGTGCGCGCCGTCCAGCTGGCCCACGCGCTGGGCGACGAACTCGGCATCGGCCGCGGCGACCGGGTGGCCACGCTCATGTGGAACAACGCCGAGCACCTGGAGGCGTACCTCGCCATCCCGTCGATGGGCGCGGTCCTCCACACCCTCAACCTGCGGCTGCCCGCCGACCAGCTCACCTGGATCGTCAACCACGCCGCCGACCGCGTCATCCTCGTCAACGGCACCCTGCTGCCGCTGCTCGCCCCGCTGCTGCCGCAGCTCGGGACGGTCGAGCACCTGGTCGTCGTCGGCGCCGGCGACAGCTCCGTGCTCGACGCCGTGCCCACCGACCGCCGGCCCCAGGTGCACGCGTACGAGGAGCTGATCGCCGGGCGGCCCACCACCTACGACTGGCCCGAGCTGGACGAACGCGAGGCCGCGGCCATGTGCTACACCTCGGGCACCACCGGCGACCCCAAGGGCGTCGTCTACTCCCACCGCTCGGTCTACCTGCACTCCATGCAGGTCGCCGCGGCCGAGTCGATGGGGCTGACTTCGCACGACACCTCGCTGCCGGTCGTCCCGATGTTCCACGTCAACGCCTGGGGCATCCCGCACGCCGCCTTCATGGCCGGCATCAACCTGCTGATGCCCGACCGCTTCCTGCAGCCCGGCCCGCTCGCCGAGATGATCGAGAGCGAACGCCCCACCCACGCGGCCGCCGTCCCCACCATCTGGCAGGGGCTGCTCGCCGAACTGACCGAGAAGCCGCGGGACATCACCTGCCTCCAGCAGGTCACCATCGGCGGCTCGGCCTGCCCGCCGTCCCTGATGAAGGCGTTCGACGAGCAGCTCGGCGTGCGGCTCTGCCACGCCTGGGGCATGACGGAGACGTCCCCGCTGGGCACGATCGCCCAGCCGCCGGCCGGCGTCACCCCCGAGGAGGAGTGGGCCTACCGCATCACCCAGGGCCGCTTCCCCGCCTCCGTCGAGGCCCGGCTCATCGGCCCCGACGGCTCGGTCATGCCGTGGGACGGCGTGTCCGCGGGCGAACTCGAGGTGCGCGGGCCGTGGATCGCCGCGGCGTACTACGGCGGGGCGGGCGAGGAGCCGCTGCGGCCCGAGGACAAGTTCAGCCCCGACGGCTGGCTGCGGACCGGTGACGTCGGCGTCATCTCGGAGGACGGGTTCCTCACGCTCACCGACCGGGCCAAGGACGTCATCAAGTCCGGTGGAGAGTGGATCTCTTCGGTCGACCTCGAAGGCCATCTGATGGCTCACCCCGACGTGGTGGAGGCGGCCGTGGTGGCGGTGCCGGACGCCCGCTGGGGGGAACGGCCGCTGGCGACCGTCGTTCTGCGCGAGGGCGCGACCACGGATTTCGCGGCGTTGCGAGAGTTCCTGGCCGGGAAGGTGGCGAAGTGGCAGTTGCCTGAGCGGTGGACGCTGCTGGAGGAGGTGCCGAAGACGTCGGTCGGCAAGTTCGACAAGAAGGTGATTCGGAGGCGGCATGCGGATGGGGAATTGACCGTCACCACCCTCTGACGCCGCCCGCACCGCACCCTTCTCCCGGGTCCCCCGGGGGCCTCGGCTTCCGGGCTGCCCCCTGGGGCGCCTTGCCGGCTGTCCGCCGGTGGCTGGTTGCTCGCGCTGGGGGCAGCCCGGAGGCCGAGGGGGAGCCGGGGAGAGGGTGCGGGGAGGTGCGGGGCCTCAGCCGGAGGCGATCACGCCCCGATCTTGCCCAGCAGATCCACGATCCGCGCCTGCACATCCCCACTGGTCGACCGCTCCGCGAGAAACAGCACCGTCTCCCCCGACGCCAACCTCGGCAGCTCCGTCGGGTCGATGTCCGCCGAGGTGTAGACGACCAGCGGCGTCCGCTTCAGGCGCGAGTGCCCCCGCAGCCAGTCGACGATGCCCTGCCGGCGCCGGCGGATCAGCATCAGGTCCATCACCACCAGGTTGGGGTGGATCTGGGCCGCCTGCGTCATGGCGTCGGCCTCGGAGTCGGCGTGCGTGACCTGCATCCCGCGCCGTTCGAGGGTCGCCGAGAACGCCTGGGCGATCGGCTCGTGGCTCTCCACCAGCAGCACCCGCGGGGGGTGCTGCTCGCTGTCGCGGGGGGCGAGCGCCTTGAGCAGGACCGCGGGATCCGCGCCGTACGCGGCCTCGCGGGTGGCCTGCCCGAGGCCGGCCGTGACGAGCACGGGCACGTCCGCCGCGGCCGCGGCCTGCCGCAGCGACTGCAGCGCGGTCCGGGTGATGGGACCGGTCAGCGGGTCCACGAAGAGCGCGGCCGGCGGCTCGGCGACCTGCGCGTCGACCTCCTCGCGGGACCGGACGATCACCGGCCGGTACCCGCGGTCGGTCAGCGCCTGCCGCGTCGACACGTCCGGCTCGGGCCACACCAGCAGGCGGCGCGGCTCCTCGAGCGGGCCTTCGTGACGGTCGTCGGCGGCGTCGGTCACATCGGTGACGTCCACCGCGCCGTTCGGGCCGTCCAGCGGTTCCGGCCCCTCGTCGGCGCCTTCGGCGGGCGCCCCGATCGCGTACGAGCGGCCACCTTCCGAGCGCGCGGGGGGCGCCGGCGGCACGGGCCGCAGCGGCGCGGTCTGCGGGTCGTTGCCTGGTGCGGCCGCCGGCCCGGGCCGGGCCGCCGGGCCGTCCGTGCGGACGGGCAGCTGGCCGCTGTCGGGGTCGGCCGCCGGGTGCTGGCGGGCCTGGGTCTCGCCGCCCGGGCCGTGCACCTGGCTCGGCACCTGCGGCAGGATCGAGCCCGTGCTCTGCTGCGGTGCCAGGCGGCGCCGCCGACCGGAACCCGCCGGGCCGGTGGGCGGCTGGGTGCGCGGATCGACGCCGTACGGCACGCCCTGCCCCAGGGTGCGCACGCTGATCGCGGTCCGGTTCTGGCCGTGCTGCTGCGGACCCGTCGCCTGGTCCTGCGCGGCGGACGGCTCGGCCGGCTGCGACGCGGGCTGGGCCTGCGGGGGCTGCGGCGCCGATGGCCACGCGGGCACCGCGGGGAGCGCCGGCCGGTTGGGGTCCGGCCATGCGGGCTCGCTCTGCCCGGTGGCGGGCATCCCGCCCGGCGGCACCGGCTGGGGCCGCTCGGGCGCGGCCGGTTCCGCGTGGTGCTGCGCCTGGTGCGGGACGTGAGAGACGTGCGGCATCTGCGGGCCGACCTGCGACAGTGCCTCCGGCCCGGTGGGCGAGGCGTCCGCGGCGGCCGGCGGCAGCGCGTTCGGGATCGGCGGTGCGGGCAGTTCGCGACGGCCCTCGTCGTCCTGCGGCTGCTCGGCGGCGGCGCGGCGGGCCCGCCGTCCCGTCGGCTGCGGCTGGTCGCCCTGGGCGCCCTGGCCGGGGACGCCCTGTGCCGCGGGGCCGAACGCGCCGGTCTCGCTCGGGCCCGCGGGCTGCGGGGCCGCGGACGGCTCGTCCCGGCCGATGGGACGGCGCAGGGCGCGCCGCCGCCCGGTCGGGGCCTCGCTCTGGTCGGCGGCCGCCGGGATCGCCCAGGGGGCGACGGGGGCGACGATCGTGCCGGTGTCGTCGTCGGTGGCGCGCGGCCGCGGGGGGCGCGGTGCGGCGTCCTGCGCGCCGGGCGCCGCGTCGGTCCCGGCGGGCGCGGCAGGTCCGGCCGGCGTGCCTGAGGCGGCACGCGGGTCGGCCGGTTCGGCGGGTGCCGGACCGGGGGCCGCGGCAGGCGCTGCGGGGAGCTGGGGTGCGCCGTGCGCCCGCCGGCCGTGCGCGCCGCCGGTGCGGTGGCGTGCCGCCGCGGGGCCGCCCTGCCCGGCGTCGTCGCCGGTGCGGCCCTGCGCACCCTGAGATCCCTGAGTGCCCTGGGCTGCCTGAGATCCCGTACCGGACGCGGGAGTTGCTCCCGGGGCCGCGGCCGCGGCGACGTCCGCCGCGGGGCCGCGGGCCGCGTCGCCGTCGGTGCCGGCCGGCACCTCCAGTACATAGGCGCTGCCCTGCCCGGGCACCTCGTGCGTCTGCAGCACACCGCCGTGCCGTTCCACGATCCCGCGGGCCAGCGGCACATGGACGGGGTCGCCGCCGGCGCTCGGCCCTCGCACGTCGATGCGGACGCGGTCACCGCGCTGCGCGGCGGCCACCACGATCGTCGAGTCGCCGCTCATCGGGATGGCGTTGCCGGCCGCGTCGACCCCGGCCACGTCGGCCACGAGGTGCGCCAGCGCCTGCGCCATCCGCTCGCCGTCCACCGACACCCGGACCGGCGGGGCGTGCACCGCGTACTGCGCGCGCCCCGGACCGATGAGCTCGACGGCGCCCTCGACGCCCGCGCCCACCAGGTCGTCGAGACCGACGGGCTCGCGCCGCAGCTTGTCCTCGCCGCGGTCCAGGCGCTGGAAGGCCAGCACGTTGTCGATGAGGGTGGTGATCCGGGCGTAGCCGGCCGCCAGGTGGTGCAGGATCTGGTTGGCCTCGGGCCACAACTGCCCCGCGGGGTCGGCGGCCAGCCCGGTCAGCTCGCCGCGCAGTTCGGCCAGCGGGCCGCGCAGCGAGGTGTCCAGGACCGCCTGGAGCTGTTCCGCGCGGGCCGCCAGGGCGTCGTACTGGGTGCGGTCGGTGAACGTCATCACCGCGCCGACAAGCTGGTCGCCGTCGCGGACGGGCGCCGTCGTCAGGTCGACCGGCACCGGCCGGCCGTCCTTGCGCCACAGCACCTGCCCGCGGACGCGGTGCTTGCGCCCGGAGCGCAGGGTGTCGGCGAGCGGGGTCTCCTCGTACGCCAGCGGTGAGCCGTCCGGGCGGGAGTGGTGCACCAGCGGGTGCAGCTCCTTGCCGCCCAGGTCGGTGGCGCGGTGGCCGAGGATCTGCGCGGCCGACGGGTTGACCAGCACGATCCTGCCGGTCGTGTCGACGCCGACGACCCCCTCGGCCGCGGCCCGCAGGATCATCTCGGTCTGCCGCTGCTGGCGGGCGAGTTCGGCCTCGGTGTCGACCGTGCCGGACAGGTCGCGGACCACCAGCATGAGCAGCTCGTCGCCCGTGTAGTGCGGCAGCCCGTTGCCGTGGTCGGCGAACGGGGTGCGGCCGTCCTCGAGGTTGGCGCTGGTGACCTGGACCGGGAACTCACTGCCGTCGGTACGGCGGGCGGTCATCCGGGTGGGCTTGGTGCGGGTGTCCTCCTGCGCCTCGCTCGGGCTGCGCATGGAACCGGGGATGCGCTTGGGATCGAACGACGGCAGGAGGTCGAGCAGACCCCGCCCCACCAGCGCCGTGCCCGGCGTCTCGAACGTCTCCAGCGCGATCGCGTTGGCGTTGACCACGGTGCCGTTGGCGTTGACGATCAGCAGCGCGTCCGGAAGCGCGTCCAGTATCGAGGCGAGGCGAGCAGCGCCTCTCGATGGCCTGCTGCTCACGAGACGCGTCCTCCTTGTAACCGCATGTGCTGCAACCGCGCTGCCCGGGCTGCCCCGCGCGCGTCCTTCGTGAACGACTCACGCGGCGCGGTCGGCTGTCGTCACGGGCGCCCCATCTTGCCGTCGCCACCGGGTCGTGTCACTAGACCGAGTGTACGTGTCGGGTCTCCCGGGGGTGGCTCGGATACCCATGTGGCGTTGTGGGCCCAGGGGTTGAGGGTTGTACGGGACCGGTGTGGCGTGCGTCACGAGTGCCGTTCAGCCGACCAGCGGGCCGGGCTGCGCCGCAGGTCCGGGGGCGGGAAGCGCCGGCACCATGCGGTTCCAGCGGGCGACTTCGCAGCCGTTGGTCCGGCGGTAGGTCTCGTCGACCGCGCGCCCGTCCCAGCTGCCCGTCACCTCGGCCTGCTCCGGGCCGCCGTAGATCATCGGGCAGGCCTGGTCGCCGGCCACCGCCGGCACGGGGCCGCCGATGCGCTCGAGCTGGGCGCAGGCCGGGCCGCCGCTGAACCGCGTGCAGGTCAGACGGTAGACGCGGGTGTGCCCCGCGCCGTCGTCGTAGGAGACGGCCAGCCGGTCCGGGACCATGCGGGGCAGGCCCATGGCGTGGGCGGGCGGGGCGGCCAGCGGGGTCACGGAGAGGGCCGCGGCGAGGGCGGTGGCCGCCGCGGTGAAGGCGAGGACCAGCGCGGGGCGGACGGCGGGGCGGCGGGTTTTGTGCGGGGCGCGGGGAGAAACGGTGTGCCGGGCGTGGCGCGGGTCTCCGGGGGCGCCGGCGCCCGGGGAAGTGGGTCGGGGAGCGCTGTGGCCGGCGCTCTGGGTGAGGCTGCGGACGGCGCTTGAGACGGTACGGGTCATTCCGCTTCCCTACCGTCCGGGGTGGTCCGGCCCCCGGGACTCACCCCTTCGTGGGCGCGGCGGACGCGCCGCCGGAGGCGAACCCCTTTGCCCTGCCCAGGCGCGGCCTTGTACCGTATTCTCGGATTGGTCGCAGCCCGCCCGGCTGTGCCATCATTCCCTACGCGCCCGCTCACCCGGGCACGTACCCAGGAGGCGTCGCCTAGTCCGGTCTATGGCGCCGCACTGCTAATGCGGTTTGGGCTTTACCGTCCATCGAGGGTTCAAATCCCTCCGCCTCCGCCAGCATCAGGAGCCCCGCCGACCCCGTCGGCGGGGCTCCTGCCATTGAGCCGCCGACACCCCTCATCTCGGCGTTTCCGCAGGTCATACGGCCTGTGCGATATGGATTTCGCCTCCCGCGCCACCTCATGTAATGTTGTCCACGCAACGCCGACCGGCCCACCACCCGGAACGCAAGCCCCGCACTCGTAGCTCAACGGATAGAGCATCTGACTACGGATCAGAAGGTTGCAGGTTCGAATCCTGCCGAGTGCACAGAGCCGAGAGGCCCCCGGAGAGATCCGGGGGCCTCTCGCGTTGTGCGGCCGGCTTCTCCGGACCCGGGTCCGTGCCGCGGCCGCGGTCCCGCCCGGTCGACTGTGCCGACGGCCACACCGGACGCGAGAGGTCTGGGCTCATACTGAGTCATGACAAAGCCCGCTGCACCGAGACGTCATCTGCCTACCAGCCCCTTCAAGGCCCCCGCCACGCCGGCTCCCAAGGACTTCGCCGTGAGCGATCAGGTCACCCACGACGTGTACGGCCTCGGCCGGGTGATCGCCATCGAGGACGGAGTCGCCGCGCTCGTGGACTTCGGCTCGGCGCGCATGCGGATCCTGAGCCCGTACGCCAAGATGACCAAGCTGTAGGACCACCGTGCCCGGTCACGGCAGACCGGGCACCCGCAGGGTCCCGTGACGAAGGAGACCTCCCATCGACTCGACCTCGCTGTTCTCCGCGCTGGAAGGGCAACCCCGCCGTTCCTCCGCGGCCCCGCCGCCTCCGCAGACCGACCTCTTCCAGGCCCCGGACTTCGGCTGGGAGGAGACGCTCCAGCCCGAGGAGGCGGACGACGCCGAAGGCCCCGCCTTCGGCATCCCCGGCTGAGCTCCCGGCGGGCGGCGGTCACGGGAGGCCGAGGGAGGTCGAGCGGAGGGGCCGGGGGTCCGGAGGAGCCGGCTCCTCTTGACGCTCGGCTCTTCCACCGGGAAGTCGGCCGCGAGCATGATGGCCGCAGGCGCCCGGGTCTCTCGACGCGGCGCCGAGGGGGTGGGGCATGCGTGGGGTGCCGTCAGGAGAAGCGGCCGGGGAAGCCGGTGAACCCGACGGGCCTCACGGGTCCGACGGGTCCGGCGAGGCCGACGAGTCCGACGACTCCGGCAAGGACAGCGCTGCGCACGGGTCCGGCGCCGAGGACCTGACGGACGATCCGGCCGCGCCCTCCTACGCCGACCTCGTCGCGGCCGCCGGGGCCCAGTGGGCCGCCGCGGGCTGGGACCCCCGGAAGGTCCGGCCCGAGCGGGATGTGCGCGAGGTCCCGTGGTGGCGCGTACGCAGTCTCAGGACCGCTCCGCTGACCGCGTCCGTGGTCGCCTTCCTCTTCGTCGTCGCGGCGTCCACGGGCGGTGCGTTCGCCGACTGGGGCAGCGGCCGGAGCCTGTGGGGCCTGGCCCTGACCGTCCTGATCGCCACCGGGATCGCGCACGAGATCTTCCAGGGCGTGCGCAACGGCGCCGCGCTGGCCCGCGCCGCCCGGTCACCTTTCGCGGAGATCCGCCGCTACGTGACCGTGTGGCACGCGGGTTCGGGCAGCCTGTGCATGGCGCTGTTCCCCCGGGACTGCGGCCAAGAGGACGTCCCCGAGGCGCTGCTGCACCTGTCCTCGGGGCTGGTCGCCGGCCGCCGGCACGGGTATCCCGCCGTGCCCGTGGGGGAGACCGAACTGCACAGCGACCCCGATCGGCCGGACCTCGTCGTCCCCTGGTGCGCGGGCCGGCCGGTCTGGACGTCCGCCTCCCTCGTCACCGTGGACCTCGCCGATCCCGACATCCGGGAGGGGCTGCGGGGATTGACGTCCCCCGCCGCCGGTCCGGTGCGCGGGAGCCTCGGCCGACGCGTCGCCGCATGGATCTTCCTGCGCCGGTGACCGCGATCCCGCGGGAGGGCCAACCCCCGCCCCACGAAAGCCGAGTTGATGCCGACTCCCGTGCATGAGAAGGCGACGTGGGGTCAGAAGAGAAGCGAGCCGGGACGGGCCGCTGTTCATGGGCGGATGTGCGGTCCGCCCCGGACTTTCCGTGGTGGGAACTGGCAGGTCGCAGGGCTGGCGGCTCACCAGCCCTGCGGCTGTTCCACCACCAGGCCCGCGCAGCCGCCCTGATGGCGGGGGCGTGAGCCCGTCACCGCCCCCGCGCGGGAACACACCGCCACGCCAGGCCCGCCGCGGCCAGGTACCCGAGCGCCCCGATGGCCATGCTGGTGCGCACCCCGCTGGAGAAGTCGGTCGCCGTGGCGAGCAGACTGCCGCCGAGCGCGACGCCGGTGGCGCTGCCGATCTGCCGCGTGGTGTTGAACAGCGCCGAGGCGGCGCCGGAGTACGCCGCCGGGGCCGCACCCATCACGGTGGCCGTGGTACCGGTGAGGGCGAAGGACGTCCCGAAGCCCGCCGCCATCATGGGCGCCACGAGCAGCGGATACGCGGCGTCCGCCCCCGCCGCGGCCCACCCGGCCAGTCCCAGCGCGGCGACGAGCATGCCCGAGACCACCAGCGGGCGGTCGCCGGTGCGGCGGGCCAGCCGTCCGGACAGGACGGAGGCGAACATCGTCACCGCCACCGCCGGGAACAGGGCGAGACCGGTGCGCAGGGCGCTGAAGCCGCGCTGGTGCTGGAACTCCAGGCTGGCCGTGAACACCATGCCGTAGAAACCGAAGTTGAAGAGCAGACCGATGACGGCGCCGCCGCTCATCGCGCGGGAGCGCAGCACGCTCGGCGGCAGGACGGGCGAGCGGGCCAGCCGCTCGCGGACGGCGAAGGCCGCTGCCGCCGCCACCGCCAGGCCCAGCCCGGCGAGCACGGCGGGGTCCGACCAGCCGCGCCGCCCGGCCTCGTTGAGCGACGCGGTCAGCAGCGCGACCGCCAGCACGACCGTGCACTGCGCGGGCCAGTCCAGGGCCCGGTCGGCGCGCCGGGGCGAACGGTCCACGTGACGCAGGGTCAGCGCCAGGCAGGCCGCGCCGACGGGCAGGTTGATGAGGAACACCCAGCGCCAGCCGAGGGTGGAGACGAGCAGGCCGCCCAGCAGCGGGCCGGCGGACGCCGCGATGCCGGCCATCGAGCCCCACAGGCCGAAGGCCCGCGAGCGGGCGGCCGGCGCGGGGTAGGCCTGCTGGAGCAGGGCCAGCGACCCGGGCACGATCAGCGCCGCGCCGAGCCCCTCCACCAGCCGGGCCACGACGAGGAAGGGGGCGTTCGGCGCGAGCGCGCAGGCCGCCGACGACGCGGTGAACACCGCGACGCCCGAGCAGAAGACGCGGCGGTTGCCCAGCCGGTCACCCAGCGCGCCGCCGGTCAGCAGGAGCCCGGCGAAGACCAGGGTGTATCCGTCGGTGATCCACTGGATGCCGGTCAGGGAGGCCGACAGGTCCCGGCCGATGACGGGGACGGCGACGTTGATGATCGTCACGTCCAGGATCACCATGAAGTACCCGGCGCACACCGCCAGCAGCGGCGCCCACGACCGTCCCCCGGGCGCCCGGCCCTCCCGGGGCGGGATCCTCGACGCGCCCCCGCCGGCCGACTCCGCGAACGCCACGGCCCCGACTCCCTCTCATCCGCGGAGACACGCCACCGAAGGCCACGATAAGGGTCGAAAGGGGCGCGTTCGGGGAGCTGTGCGTCCGTCGTCGCCGGCGCTACGGAAAGGCGCCGCCGACGGCACTGACCAGAGCGGTCAGGAGGGCGGCGGCGAGCAGGCCGCCGACGGTGAGCCAGGCGGGCCGGAAGGCGGCGCGGGCGGTCGCGGAACTCACGCCCAGGACGGCCGTGCCGGCCATCGCCAGACCGAGGAACGCCACCGCCAGCCAGCCGCTGAACGCGGCGAAGCCGACCCGGTCGTAGCCGCCGGACGCCTTGCGCTGCACGGGCAGCGTCGAGCCCGGCGACAGGGACTGCGACATCCCGGCGTCGCGGTCGACGACCTTCCCGTCGTCGGAGCGGAACGTTCCCTCGCAGCGGGTGTGCCGGGTCTTGCCGAAGCCCTCCTCCGTGCAGAGCAGGACGGTCAGCCGGCCCGGGGTGCCCTGCCAGCGGGCCGCGTACGCCATGTTCACGCCGCCGGTGACGAGGGCGTCGACGCCGCCGCCGAGCAGGACGACGGCGACCAGGACCACGGCCGCCAGGGCTCCCCTGCGGGACCTGGGTGCCCACGAGGGCTTCCGCGGCTTGCGGAGCGGCGTCCTGGAACGCGCGCGGGAGCGCAGCACGGGCGGTCCCCCTTCGTACCCGCTGGACGATCGGCCTGCGCAGGTTACTCCGGTGGGGGCGGGCGGCGGGCCGGCCGGGCTTATCCCGTTGACCGCCCGGCGCGGCGAACGCTTCGATGGGGTGATGCCCGACCTCCGCATCGAACGCGCCCACGGCGACGACCAGTTGCGCGACTGGCAGTACGTCCACAACCTGATCGTCCCGCCGGATCCGCTGTCGCTGGACGACGTCCGTGAACGCAGCCGGCGCAACCTGCTCGACGTGGCGTACGCCGGGGAGCGGCTGGTGGGGTGCATGACCGTGCGGGCGCCGGAGGGGGAGGAGGCGATGGTCGTGGTCATCGCCCGGGTGCTGCCGGAGTTCCGGGGGCGCGGGTACGGAGGGGCGTTGTACGCGCGGGGGCTGGAGCAGGCGGAAGCGCTGGGCGCGGGCGTGGTCGAGACGGTGGTGCTGGGGTCCAACCCCGAGGGGTTGCGGTTCGCCCTGGCCCAGGGCTTCGTGGAGACCGAACGCTATGTGCTGCCCGGCGGCACCGTGCCGTACATCGGCCTGCGGCTGCGCTGAACGGCTTCCGGGGTGCCCCGAGGTCTTGTTGGCCGCCCTCCGCCCGGTGGGTGGCTTGTCGCGTTGGGGGCACCTCCCGGACGAAGTCTGGGGGACCCCGCGCCCCTGATCACGTGCCGTTGTCCGTCTGTTGGGGGCAGTCCGGAAGCGTCTCCTCGGACTGTGCATGGCGGGTTCTTCCGCCCGTTGACCCGGGCGGATGCACATTCCTGCGGGGAGCGCTTCCTCCCCACCCCCTGGCAGTGATAAGTGGCCCCAGAGGGTGTGCCGGGGTACCGCCGTACTGCCCCCAACGTGCGGACGTACGGCACGTGATCAGGGGCGCGGGGAACTGCGCGAACAGCCACAGCGAACCGGTGGACGGCGACGGGGCCCGGGGGCACCCCGGAAGCCGGGCCCGGGGGCACCCCGGAGGCCGAAGGGGGCGCGACCCTGTCCACGGTTCAGGACCTCCGTTCCGCGGCTCGGAACTGATCCACGGGGCCGGGCCCCAGCCGAGAAGACAGGTCGGCGATGCGGACGGAAGCTGACCGCAAGACCTCATAGCTTGGGTGATGTCGGCGCGGGCGAAAGATCCCGCTGAGCAAAGGAAGAGGTGGCGTGATGCCGAGTCTGGTCGAGGCGGCAGCCGGTGAGCGGGAGTCCCTGCTGGCGTTCCTGGAGGCGCAGCGCGGTGGCCTGCGGCGGGCCGTGCGCGGCCTGACCGACGAGCAGGCGGCCGCGCGGCCCAGCGTCAGCGCGATGACCCTCGGCGGCCTGGTGAAGCACGCGGCGCACGTCGAGCACCACTGGATCCAGGAAGTCCTGATGCAGCGCGTTCCGCAGCCCGGCGGCGACGACGACCTCGCGACCCGCAGCGCCGGCTGGGAGGACGAGTTCCGGCTGCTCCCCGACGAGACGCTCGCGGGCGTCCTCGCCGAGTTCGAGGAGGTCGCCCGGCAGACCACCGAGGCCGTCGCCGCCCTGCCGGACCTGGACATGGTCGTCCCGCTGCCCGAGGCCCCCTGGTTCCCCAAGGGCGCCCAGCGCAGCGCCCGTTGGATCCTGATGCACCTGGTCGAGGAGCAGGCCCGGCACGCCGGGCACGCGGACATCATCCGTGAATCGCTCGACGGCGCCGTCGCCTTCCAGCTCCTCGCCGAGGAGCAGCGCGAACAGGCCTGACGGGCGGCCGGGCGTCAGCCCGCGGACCCGCCGGCGTCCCGTCCGGGCACCCGGATACTCAGGGTCACGCCCGCCGGCGGATTCCGCAGCCCGCAGATGCGCAGGAGCCGGGCCTGCGCGTCCGTGCACTCCAGTACCACCGGCAGGCCGCCCGTACCCCCCAGCCGCGCCAACTCCCGTGCGCAGTGGGCGTCGAGGATGGCCAGGCCCGTCAGATCGATCACGCCCCGATCCGTTTCGCGTACGGCGAGTTCGAACGCACCGCGGGTGGCCAGGTCGGCGTCCCCGGCCAGGCGCAGAACACCGCCCTCCCGTACCGCGTGCAGCGTGCCGGGGGTTGCGGGCACCACGGACAGCGGGTGGACGCCGAGCAGTGGCTCCAACTGCTCGGCCGGGAAGGCCCGGTGGTCGTACTCGCACAGCGCGGTGCAGCCGAGTTCCGCGAACAGCGTTGTCAGGCCCAGCTCGTACGTGCGCAGCTCCTCGGGATCGACCCCGGGGCCGGCCGCCCAGGCCATCTCACCGGCCGCGCGCAGGCCGGTGAAACCGCGGGACCGCGCGTCGTCCGCGGCCCGCACCCAATGACCGGCACGGGCCGCGGCGTCGAAGCCGCGGGCCGTGTCGTATCCGGGGGAGTCGCGCACCACCGCGAGACGGCCCTCGGCCGCCGCCTGCCGGGCGGGCAGGTCGTACGCCTCCAGCGCGTCCAGGGCCTTCGGGACGTCGGTGTCCGGGCCGGTGAACAGCAGAACGCGTTCGCCGCGGGCCAGCCCCCCGGCGGCGAAGGCGGCCCGCACCGCCCAGGGCTGCCCGGGAGCGTCGTACGGCAGGCAGGCGTGATCGCCCGGTGCGAGGCGCTCGACGGCGACCGCCCGGGGGGTCCGCGCACCGCCGGCCCGTCCAGCCATGGCCACGACCGTACGCCCGGGTGACACCCCCCACGCCCCGCCGACCACTTCTCCCCCGCCCTTGCCCACCCCCGATCACCCCTGTCCGCCCCGCACCTCTTTTCCGCCCCCTTCCGAGCGACTGGCGGAGTGGCCGCGCCACCAGAAACCGAGCAAGCGCCGCCGAGGACGCGGGGTCCCCCAGGCTCCGCCCGGGAGGTGTCCCCAGCGCGAACAACCACGCCCGTCACACGGCAACGGCGCCCCGGGTCACCCCGGACCCCACCCCCGGGCGCGCCAACCCCCGCCGAGCCGACCTGATTCTCAGACGATTCACAGAAACGCCCCATGCTCCTTTCATAGCCACCCCACAGGCTTGCCGCATGGCAACCACCTCCCCGATGACCACGCCCCACCCCTCGGCCCCCGCCGACCCCGCGGCCGTCCAGGCCCAGGCGACGGCGGCCCAGGCCCAGGTCCCCCAGACCACCGCGGCAGCGGAACTCGCCCGGCCCGACGGCTCCCCCGTCCGCGTCCTCGTCGTCGACGACGAAGCCCCCCTCGCCGACCTCCTCTCGATGGCCCTGCGCTACGAGGGCTGGCAGGTCCTCACCGAGTCCGACGGCACCAGCGCCCTGCGCGCGGCGCGCGAGTCGCGGCCGGACGCGGTCGTGCTCGACGTGATGCTGCCGGACATGGACGGCCTGGAGGTGCTGGCCCGGCTGCGCCGGGAGACCCCGGACGTGCCGGTCCTCTTCCTGACGGCCAAGGACGCCGTCGAGGACCGCATCGCCGGCCTGACCGCGGGCGGTGACGACTACGTGACGAAGCCGTTCAGCCTGGAGGAGGTCGTGGCGCGCCTGCGCGGCCTGCTGCGGCGCTCCGGCGCGGCGGCGGTGCGCAACGAGTCGCTGCTGGTCGTCGGCGACCTGGTGCTCAACGAGGACAGCCACGAGGTCAGCCGCGGCGGCGACAACATCCACCTGACCGCGACCGAGTTCGAGCTGCTGCGCTACCTGATGCGCAATCCGCGCCGCGTGCTCAGCAAGGCGCAGATACTGGACCGCGTCTGGTCCTACGACTTCGGCGGCCAGGCCAACGTCGTCGAGCTCTACATCTCCTACCTGCGGCGGAAGATCGACGCCGGCCGCTCCCCGATGATCCACACCCGGCGCGGCGCGGGGTATCTGATCAAGCCGGGGGAGCCGGCGTGACGCGGACGCGGCCTGCGCCGCGGCGCCGCTGGTCGCTGCGCCGGCGCCTGGTCGCGTCCTGTGTCGTCCTGGTCGCCGTGGTGTGCTCGGTGATCGGGGCGGTGACGATATTCGCGCTGCACGACTTCCTGTACGGGCAGCTCGACGCCAAGGTGCAGGACGTCGCGGTGCGCGCCTCCGGGCCGCACGGCCCCGAGCGGGGCCCGCTGCCGCACGACAGGGATCTTCCGCCGTTCCCCTTCCTCGCCGGGGGCGGCCAGGAAGGCGAGACGGTCGGCGCTCTCGTCAGCGCGACCGGAACCGTCACCCAGGCCGCGGTCAGCGCGGCCGACTCCACCGACGGCCAGCTCGAGGCGAAGGACCTGACCTCCGCCCAGGCCGCGGCGTTCGCGGACGTGCCGCGCGACGGCAGCCCGCACACGCTGGCCATACCGGGCCTGGGCACCTACCGGGTGGAGTCGGCGATGCCGGGGTCCGACGGCACGACCGTGATCGTCGGCATGAGCACCGCGGGCGTCGAGGACACCCTGTCCACCCTGATGTGGGTCGAGGTGTCGGTCACGGCCGCCGGACTCGTCGCCGCCGGGCTGGCGGGCGCCGCGCTCATGCGGATCGCGCTGGAGCCGCTGCGCCGGCTCGCCGCGACCGCGACCCGGGTGTCCGAACTGCCCCTGCACCGCGGTGAGGTGGCGCTGCACGAACGCGTCCCGGACGCGGACGCCGATCCGCGGACCGAGGTCGGCGAGGTCGGCGCGGCCCTCAACCGCATGCTCGGGCACGTCGGTTCGGCCCTGCACGCCCGCCAGGAGAGCGAGACGCGGGTGCGGCAGTTCGTCGCCGACGCCAGTCACGAGCTGCGCACGCCGCTCGCGTCCATCCGCGGCTACGCCGAACTCACGCGCCGCGGGCGGGAGCCGGCCGGTCCCGACACCCGGCACGCGCTGGGCCGCATCGAGTCCGAGGCGGACCGGATGACGACGCTGGTGGAGGACCTGCTGCTGCTCGCCCGGCTCGATGCCGGCCGCCCCCTCAGCTTCGACGAGACCGATCTGTCGCCGCTCGTGGTCGACGCGGTCAGCGACGCCCGCGCGGCGGGTCGCGACCACCACTGGCGGCTCGACCTGCCCGACCGGCCGGTCTGCGTGCACGGCGACGCCCAGCGCCTCCAGCAGGTCCTCGCCAACCTGCTGGCCAACGCCCGCACCCACACACCGCCGGGCACGACCGTCACCGCGCGCGTGGCCACGCCCCGCCGCGGCGAGGTGCTGCTCCAGGTCGAGGACGACGGTCCGGGCATCCCCGAGGACCTCGAACGGCGCGTGTTCGAGCGGTTCGCGCGCGGCGACACCTCGCGGTCGAGGGCGGCCGGCAGCACCGGTCTGGGCCTGGCGATCGTGCAGTCGGTGGTGGCCGCGCACGGCGGCCGGGTGACCGTGGACAGCGCCCCCGGACGCACCGTGTTCAGCGTCACCCTTCCGCCCGCACTCTCACAGCCCGTCCCCAGCCTCACCACATCGTCATGACAGGGCGGTTGCCGAGGGTCGTGGCATGCGAACCCCACTCGGCACCCTGCCCGCCCGGCAGCACCTGCCGGTCATGGCCGCAGACCCTGACCACGCGGCGGGCGCACCCGTGCTCGACGTCGTCATCCCCGTGTTCAACGAGGAGGACGATCTCGAGCCGTGTGTCCGCCGGCTGCACGCACACCTGTCGGGCACCTTTCCCTACCCGTTCCGGATCACCGTCGCCGACAACGCCAGCACCGACCTGACACCCGCGGTCGCCAAGGCGCTGGCCGCGGAGCTGCCGGAGGTCGAGTCCTTCCGCCTGGAGCAGAAGGGCCGCGGACGCGCCCTGCGCACGGTGTGGACGGCGTCCGACGCGCCGGTCCTGGCGTACATGGACGTGGACCTGTCCACCGACCTCAACGCCCTGCTGCCGCTGGTCGCGCCGCTGATCTCCGGCCACTCCGACCTGGCCATCGGCTCCCGGCTGTCGCGCTCCTCGCGCGTGGTGCGCGGCGCCAAGCGGGAGTTCATCTCCCGCGCCTACAACCTGATCCTGCGCGGCTCGCTGGCCGCCCGCTTCTCCGACGCGCAGTGCGGCTTCAAGGCCATCAGGGCCGACGTCGCGCAGCACCTGCTGCCGATGGTCGAGGACACCGGCTGGTTCTTCGACACCGAGATGCTGGTGCTCGCCGAACGTGCGGGCCTGCGCATCCACGAGGTGCCGGTCGACTGGGTCGACGACCCCGACAGCAGCGTCGACCTGGTCCGCACCGCCACCGACGACCTGCGCGGCGTGTGGCGGGTCGGCCGCGCGCTGGCCACCGGCCGGCTGGCCCTGGACCGGCTGCGCCGCCCGTTCGGCGACGACCCGCGCGACCGCGACCTGTCCGACGTCCCGCCGGGGCTGGCCCGGCAGCTCGTCGGCTTCTGCGTGGTGGGCGCGCTGAGCACCCTGGTCTACCTGGGCCTGTACGTGCTGTTCCGGCTCGGGATGGGCGCCCAGCCCGCCAACGCCCTCGCGCTGCTGCTGTCGGCGCTGGGCAACACCGCGGCCAACCGCCGCCTGACCTTCGGCGTGCGCGGCCGGGACCGCGCGGTGCGCCACCAGGCCCAGGGTCTGGTGGTGTTCGGCATCGGCCTGGCTCTGACCAGCGGCTCGCTGGCCGCCCTCCACACGGCCAGCGCCCGGCCCGGGCACGGCACCGAACTGGCCGCGCTGATCGCCGCGAACCTGGCGGCGACGGTCCTGCGGTTCCTGCTCTTCCGCGCCTGGGTCTTTCCGGACCGGACGCCCGCGGCCCCCGGCGAACCCGCCCCCGATCTGAGGAGTGCGCGATGACCGCGCCGAGCAACACCCCGCCCCCCGGGCACCTTCCGGCCCAGGCCTTCCAGGCCCCGCCCCCGGACGCACCCGTGCCCGGACAGGACGCGGCCGGGCGGGACGGCGCAGGCCCGGTCGTGCCCGCGGCGCCGCACGGCGTTCCCGCGACCGGGCTCCAGGAGAGGGGTGTCCCCGGCGCCGGCCTCCCCGAGCGGCCGGCCTCCCGCGCCGGGCGCCTGTGGCGCGGACGGCCGGAGGACCCGGCGTGGGCCCGGCCGGCGTTCCTGGCCCTGCTGCTGGGCACGCTCGTGCTCTACCTGTGGGACCTGAGCGCGTCCGGCTACGCCAACTCCTTCTACTCCGCGGCCGTCCAGGCCGGCAGCCAGAGCTGGAAGGCGTTCTTCTTCGGTTCCTCCGACGCGGCGAACGCCATCACCGTGGACAAGCCGCCGGCCGCGCTGTGGCCGATGGCCCTGTCGGTACGGCTGTTCGGGCTCGGCTCCTGGCAGATCCTGGTGCCCGAGGCGCTGATGGGCGTCGCGACCGTGGGCGTGCTGTACGCGGCGGTCCGCCGCCGGTTCAGCGCCGGCGCCGGACTGCTGGCCGGCGCGGTGCTCGCGGTGACCCCGGTGGCCGCGCTGATGTTCCGGTTCAACAACCCCGACGCGCTGCTGGCCCTGCTGATGGTGCTGGCCGTGTACTGCGTGCTGCGCGCGCTGGAGGGGGCCAGGACCCGGTGGCTGGTGCTGGCGGGCGCGGTGTTCGGCCTGGCGTTCCTCACCAAGACCCTGCAGGCGTGGCTGATCGTGCCGCCGCTGGCCGTGGTCTACGCGGTGTGCGCCCCGGCCCGGCTGCCCCGGCGCCTGCTCCAACTGCTGTACGCCGGGCTGGCGATGGTGCCGGCCGGCGGCTGGTGGGTGGCGATCGTCGAGCTGTGGCCGGCGTCCTCCCGCCCGTACATCGGCGGTTCGCAGGACAACAGCTTCCTGTCGCTGACCTTCGGCTACAACGGCTTCGGCCGCATCACCGGCAACGAGACCGGCAGCGTCGGCGGCGGCGGTGGCCCGGGCGGCGGCGGCCAGTGGGGCGCGACGGGTATCGGCCGGCTCTTCAACTCCGAGATGGGCGGCCAGATCGCCTGGCTGCTGCCCGCGGCCTTCCTGTGCCTGGTCGTCGGCCTGGTCCTCACCCGGCGGGCCCGCCGAGCGGACACCGCACGGGCCGCGTTCCTGCTGTGGGGCGGCGCCCTGATGATGACGTTCACGACGTTCAGCTTCATGTCCGGGATCTTCCACCAGTACTACAACATCGCCCTCGCGCCCTACATCGCGGCGCTCGTCGGCATGGCCGCGAGCATGCTGTGGCAGCGGCGCACCCACCCGGCGGCGGCCGTCACCATGGCGGTGGCCGTCGTGGGGACGAGCCTGTGGTCGGCGGACCTGCTCGGCCGGTCCACCGACTGGCACCCGTGGCTGCGGACCGCGGTGGTCGTGGCCGGTGTGGCCGCGGCGGCCGCGCTGCTCGCCGCCGCGTGGCCCGGCCGGGTGCCAGCCCGCATCGGAACGGTCGGGGCGGTCGCCGGACTGGCGGCGGCCCTGGGCGGGCCGGTCGCCTACACGCTGGACACCATCGGCACGGGACACACCGGGTCGATCGTCACGGCCGGCCCGGCCGTCCAGGGCGGCATGGGCGGATTCCCCGGCGGCGGGGGCCCCGGCGGGGGGCGCGGTGGTTTCGGCGGACGCGGCTTCGGCAACGGTGGCGTCGGGAACGGCGGCCAGGGGATGCCGCAGTTCCCTGGCGGGACGGCCGGGGGGACGACGGGCCAGGGCGGCCAGTTCCCGCAGGGGCAGCCGCCGCAGGGCGGCCAGAACGGGTTTCCCGGGACGACCGGGGGCGGGAACGGCGCCACCGGAGGTGCCGGTCAGGGCCGGACCGGCGGCATGCGCGGCGGCATGGGCGGAGGCGGCGGCATGGGCGGCCTGCTCGACGGCGCGAAGGTCAGTTCGCAGATGACGGAGCTGCTGCGGGCGGACGCCGGCAGGTACACGTGGGTCGCGGCGGCGATCGGCTCGCAGAACCAGGCGAGTTATCAGCTCGCCACGCAGAAGCCGGTGATGGCGATCGGCGGGTTCAACGGGAGTGACCCGTCGCCCACGTTGGCCCAGTTCCAGGAGTACGTGGCCGAGGGGCGGATCCACTACTTCATCGGAGGCGGTGGATTCGGGGGGTCGATGGGGGGGTCCGGGGCGGCGTCCCAGATTTCGTCCTGGGTGCAGGGTCATTACTCGGCCAAGACGGTGGGGTCCACCACGGTGTACGACTTGACGTCGCCCAAGTCTTGACCGCCCTTCGGGGTTCGCCGAACAGGGATGCGGGTTCTTCCTACCCGCGCCCTGTTCGGCTTCGGGGCTGCCCCGCGGGGGTGCGTTGCCGACTGCTGCCTCGTCGTGGTTGTTCGCGCTGGGGGCACCTCCCGGACGAGCAACCACAGGTCGACCGGCAGACGGCAAAGGACCGCAAGGGGCAGGACAAGCCCCGAAGGGGAGGGGGAGGTCAGGCGAGATGAGCGGGGAAGCCGCCGGTGGCAACCGGCCCCCACCTCTCGGGGGTGATCCTGATCAACGACTTACCCTGCCGCAGCATCGCCTCGCGATACTCCGCCCAGTCCGGGTGCTCCCCCGAGATGTTGCGGAAGTACTCCACGAGCGGTTCCACCGCCTCGGGGACGTCCAGGACCTCAGCGGTGCCGTCCACCTGGACCCAGGGCCCGTTCCACTCGTCCGACAGGACGATGACGCTGACCCGCGGGTCCCGCCGCGCGTTCCTCGTCTTGGCCCGTTCGGGGTACGTCGAGACGACGATGCGCCCGGAGTCGTCGACCCCGCACGTCAGCGGGGAGCCCTGGGGCCGGCCGTCCGCCCGGGTGGTGAGCAGGATCGCCCGGTGCCGGGGCCGGACGAAGTCCAGCAGATCGTCGAGGGAGACCGTCGTGTTCGTGGCGATGTTGGAAGCCATGTCCGCACCCTACGTCCCGGGAGCGGACGCCGAACGTAAACAGGTCCCGGCGGACGGCCGCCGGCCGTCCCCTGCCGTGGCCGCCGCCAGGACCCTTCTCCCGTACCGCCCGCCTGGACCTCTCCGCTGCGGGAACAGGCCGGCGGCCGGGAATTCTCACCTCTCGCGGGCCGCCGCGCCCGCGACGTCACCGGACGTCCGGCCTGTACCCGAGGAGACCTGCTGCAAACCGCTTCGGTTGTTCAAGGCAACTTCCTTGACGAAGAGGACGAGCAGGAAGGAGATCAGCGCGAACGGTGCCGCGTAGAGGAACACGTCCCCGACGCCGTG
The DNA here is from genome assembly GCF_019890725.1 of Actinacidiphila acidipaludis. Classification (GTDB taxonomy): domain Bacteria; phylum Actinomycetota; class Actinomycetes; order Streptomycetales; family Streptomycetaceae; genus Actinacidiphila; species Actinacidiphila acidipaludis. Next base: position 227,990 of record NZ_JAINZZ010000006.1, on the reverse strand, counting down.
CCCGTAGGCGTTCTCGACGACACCCCGCACCGGCGCGGGCAGCGTCGCCACGTCCGGGATGCCGCCGCCCGTGCCCGCCGCGCCGCTGACGTGGAGGGCGGTCAGGCCCTGGGTGACGAAGTGGGTGACCCGGTTGCCGAGCACCGCGCCGAGCGCCGTGACGCCGACCGCACCGCCGAGCGAGCGGAAGAAGGTCACCAGCGAGCTGGCGGCGCCGAGGTCGGCCGCCGAGACCTGGTTCTGCACGGCGAGTACGAGGTTCTGCATCATCATGCCGATGCCGAGCCCCAGCAGGGCCATGTAGACGGCCACTTCGGTGTACGGGGTGCCGGCGCGGATCATGCCGAGCGTGCCGGTGCCCGCGGTGACCAGCAGGCCGCCCGCGACCAGGAAGCCCTTCCAGCGTCCGGTGCGGGTGATGATCCGCCCGCTGACCATCGAGGACACGAACAGCCCGCCGATGAGCGGAATGGTCATCAGGCCGGACATCGTCGGGGTCTTGCCGCGGGCCAGCTGGAAGTACTGGCTGAGGAAGACCGTCCCGGCGAACATCGCGATGCCGACGAACAGGCTGGCCAGCGAGGTCAGGGTGATGGTCGGGTTGCGGAACAGCCGCAGCGGCACGATCGGTTCGGCCGCCCGGGACTCGGTGAAGAGGAAGATCGCGCCCAGCACCAGGGCCGCGGGCACCATCACGAAGGTCTGCCACGACATCCAGGCGTAGCTCTGGCCGCCGAGCGAGACCCAGATCATCAGCAGCGAGACCGCGGCGGTGATGAAGAAGGCGCCGGTCCAGTCGATCTTCACCTGGCGCTTGACCACCGGCAGGTGCAGCGTCTTCTGCAGCACGACGAGGGCGACGATCGCGAACGGCACGCCGACGTAGAAGCACCAGCGCCACCCCAGCGCGGAGTCGACGATGACGCCGCCGATCAGCGGTCCGCCGACCGTCGCGATGGCGAACGTGGCGCCGAGGTAGCCGCTGTACCGGCCGCGCTGCCGCGGCGAGATCATCGCGGCCATGATCACCTGGGTGAGTGCGGACAGGCCGCCCGCGCCGACGCCCTGCACCAGACGGCAGACGATCAGCAGGCCCGGGCTGGTGGAGAAGCCGGCCACGATCGAGCCGACCACGTAGATCACCAGCGCGAGCTGGATCAGCAGCTTCTTGCTGAACAGGTCGGAGAGCTTGCCCCAGATCGGGGTGGTCGCGGTGACCGCGAGCAGCGAGGCGGTGACGACCCAGGTGTAGGCGCTCTGCCCGCCGCCGATGTCGGCGAGGATCCGGGGAAGCGCGTTGGAGACGATCGTGGACGACAGGATCGCCACGAAGAGCCCGAGCAGCAGGCCCGACAGCGCCTCCATGATCTGGCGGTGGGACATGGGCGCGTCACCGGCTGCCGCCGGTGCCGCGGTGGTCCCGGACTGGGTTCGTATCGACGCCACTGGCCTCGCACACCTCCACTTTAGTTGCCTAAAGCAACTGTAGGTCATGATGGGTGTAGATGCCACTTGCTGTGAGCCGGCTGAGACGAAGCCCACATCGCGGTGGGTTCCCGGGACGGCGGTGGATGGGCCGCACGTGCCACCGCCCGCCCCCGGTGGACGGGGACGGGCGGTCGCGCGGTGACGGCGGACAGGCGTCCGCGGGCGGTCAGGCGGCGGCCGTGAGGACCGCGACCTCCTCCGGGGTGAGCTTCAGGTCGGCGGCCGCGACCAGCGCGGGCAACTGCTCGACCGTGCGGGCGCTGGCGATCGGCGCCACCACGGTCGGCTGGGCGCCGAGCCAGGCCAGCGCCACGGTCGCCGGCTCGGCGCTGTGCGCGGCGGCCACCTCGTCGAGCGCGGCCAGTACGCGGGGCCCGCGCTCCTGTGCGAGGTAGGACGCCGCCTTGCCCTCGCGGGCGCTTCCGACGGCCGTGCCGCCCGGCCGGTACTTGCCGGTGAGGAAGCCGGCGGCCAGGCCGAAGTAGGGAGCCGCCGACAGACCGCGCTCGGCGACCAGGGCGGCCAGCGGGCCCTCGTAGTGCTCGCGCTCGACCAGGTTGTAGTGCGGCTGCAGGATCTCGTAGCGGGTCAGGCCCTCGCGCTCGGCGAAGTCCAGGGAGGCGGCCAGCCGCTCGGCGGAGATGTTGGACGCGCCGAGCGCCCGCACCTTGCCCTCCTTCACCAGGGCGTCCAGCGCGGTGACGATCTCCTCGACCGGGGTGTCCAGGTCGTCGAAGTGCGAGTAGTAGAGGTCGATGTGGTCGGTCCCCAGGCGGCGCAGCGACGCCTCCGCGGCCTTCTTGATCGTGCCGGCCCGCAGGCCCTTGAAGTCCGGGTGGGAGCCGGCCTTGGTGGCGACCACGATGTCGTCGCGGCGGCCGCGGCGGGCAAGCCAGCGGCCGATGATCGTCTCGGACTCGCCCCCGGAGTTGCCGTCGACCCAGGCGGAGTAGACATCCGCGGTGTCCAGGAAGTCGCCGCCCGCCGCCGCGTAGGCGTCCAGGACCGCGAAGGACTGCGCCTCGTCGGCGGTCCATCCGAAGACGTTGCCGCCGAGGGCGAGAGGGAATACGTCGAGATCAGAGTCACCGATGCGTGCCATGAGTCACGCGAACAACCTGGGGGTGCCGGGTATTCCGCATACACGCTAGGGTCAGGCGGCATGGCGAACCACACCCCGAACCCTGACAACAACTACGACCCCGCGGGCAGCACGCAGATGTTCCGCGCCTTCGTGGATGAGCGGCCCCCGGCCGCCGAGGTGCAGCGCGCGGAGACCCGCAGCCGCACCGGACTGATCGTCGGCGTGATCGTCGCACTGGTGGTGATCATCGGAGTGGTCGTCCTCGCGATGAAGTGAGGTCCGCCCTCACTCCGGGCCGAGCCCGACCACTCCTCCCTCCTCACCCCTCTGCGCCGTCGGTCGGGCTTTCTGCTCGCCCCCTCCGCGGACGGCCTCTGGCCCCTCGCCCACCCTCGCGCGGGCAGGATCCCGTCGGCCGGCCACTGCGGGAGCTCGTGCGTCAGCCCTCCGATGTCAGTCCCTCGCGGAGCTGCGCCAGCGTGCGCGTCAGCAGGCGGGAGACGTGCATCTGCGAGATGCCGACCTCCTCGCCGATCTGGGACTGCGTCATGTTCGCGAAGAACCGCAGCATGATGATCTGCCGCTCGCGCGAGGGCAGTTGGGCCAGCAGCGGCTTGAGGGACTCGCGGTACTCCACGCCCTCCAGGGCGGAGTCCTCGTAGCCCAGCCGGTCGGCCAGGCTGCCCTCGCCGCCGTCGTCCTCCGGGGGCGGGGAGTCGAGCGAGCTGGCGGTGTAGGCGTTGCCCACGGCCAGGCCGTCGACCACGTCCTCCTCGGACACCCCCAGGCAGGCGGCGAGTTCGGCGACGGTCGGGGACCGGTCCAGCCGCTGCGAGAGCTCGTCGCTGGCCTTGGTGAGCGCCAGCCGCAGCTCCTGCAGGCGCCGCGGCACGCGGACCGACCACGAGGTGTCGCGGAAGAACCGCTTGACCTCGCCCACGATGGTGGGCATCGCGAACGTCGGGAACTCCACGCCGCGTTCGCAGTCGAAGCGGTCGATCGCCTTGATCAGGCCGATGGTGCCGACCTGGACGATGTCCTCCATCGGCTCGTTGCGGCTGCGGAACCGGGCGGCGGCGTACCGCACAAGGGGCAGGTTCAGCTCGATCAGCGTGTCGCGTACATAGGTGCGTTCCGGGCTGTCCACCGGCAGTTCCGCAAGCCGCAGGAACAGCGAACGGGACAGCGTACGGGTGTCGATGGCCTCGCCGTGAAGAGCGTCGTGCGGTGCGCTTGCGTCGGTACGAAGCACCTTGGGACTGCCCACCTGTACGGACATGCCACCCCCTTGAGGTCGCGGACGGGTGTCGCGAGCGACGGTTGTTCCTCCTCTGGAATACCGGAGGTCCGCCCGCGACAAACGCGGTATCCGCAGAATGTCACATGTCGGCAACGCGCTGTAGCGCCATGTCGACATATCTTCGCAGGTGGCTTAATCCCGGTGGGCTACGCTTCGAGCTGGTTTGCGGACCGCAGCCGGGCGAAGCTGCGGGACAGCAGCCGCGACACGTGCATCTGGGAGACGCCCAGTTCAGCGCTGATCTGTGACTGCGTCAGGTTGCCGAAGTAGCGCAGCAGCAGGATCCGCCGCTCCCGTTCGGGGAGTTGGACGAGAAGATGCCGGACGAGGTCGCGGTGCTCGACGCCGGACAGTGCCGGGTCCTCGTAGCCGAGCCGGTCGAGCAGTCCCGGGGCGCCGTCGCCCTCCTGCGCCGCCTCCAGGGAGGTGGCGTGGTAAGCGCGGCCGGCCTCCAGGCAGGCCAGCACCTCGTCCTCGGAGAGCTTGAGCCGCTCGGCGATCTCGGCGGTCGTGGGGGAGCGGCCATGCAGCACGGTCAGATCCTCGATGGCGCCGCTGACCTGCACCCACAGCTCGTGCAGCCGGCGCGGGACGTGGACGGTCCGCACGTTGTCCCTGAAGTAACGTTTGATCTCCCCGACCACCGTGGGCATCGCGAAGGTCGGGAACTGCACCCCGCGCTCCGGGTCGAACCGGTCGATCGCGTTGATCAGGCCGATGGTGCCGACCTGGACCACGTCCTCCATCGGCTCGTTGCGGCTGCGGAAGCGCGCGGCCGCGTAGCGCACGAGCGGCAGGTTGACCTCGATGAGCGCGGCCCGCACGCGGGCGTGCTCGGGGGTGCCCGGCTCGAGCTCGGTGATCTGTTCGAAGAGCACCTGGGTCAGCGCCCGCGCGTCCGCCGCATTGCTGCTGGGCGCCCGCGTCCTGCCGCGCGGATACGCTGTTGACGCCGTACGGGCCGACACCGGCACACCACACCCCTTATCGGTCCACACAAGCCGGCCGCGGCGGCACGCCGGGCGCGCGCACGGAACCCGGCGGCTTCGAAAGCCGGGTGAACTGCCCAAGCTGAGAAAACGCCGAAAACTGGGAAAAGCAGACATAGCATCACAATTCATGTCCGCCTTGTGCAAGCACCGTATATTGCCGTGTTGTACGAACGCCGCAGGCCGGGCCCACGGCCATCGCCGCACGTCACCGGCGTGGCGGGGGGTACTGCGGGCATGACGGGGCCCCCGGCGCGGAGCTGCGCGGGGGGCCGGTCGTGAGCGGCGGAGTCGCGGCGTCAGGCGGGTGGGCGCGGGGTGCGCGGCCGGGCCGCCGGACCGCGGCCGCCGGGCGCGGGAACACCGCGCGCGTCACTCAGATCTCGTAGTCGGCGATCACCCAGGTGGCGAACTCGCCCCAGGGGGCCACGGCCTCCTGGTGGGCCGGGTGCACCAGATAGCGCTGCAGGGCGTCGGCGTCGGCGACCGAGGAGTTGATCGCGAAGTCGTAGGCGACGGGCCGGTCGGTGATGTTCCAGCCGCACTCCCAGGAGGCGACCTCGGGGATCCTGGGTCCGAGCTCGGCGAACGCCCGGGCGCCGGCGACCACGCGCGGCTCGTCCCGCTCGACGCCCTCGTTGAGCTTGAACAGCACCAGGTGCCGGATCATCGGACTCCTTCTCACCCCGGGCGGGGCTCGCTAGTTGGCCAGGTCGTGCATGAACTGGCCGATGCTCTTGGCGCCGTTGGATATTCCCACGAAGCCCACCTGCACGAGATCGGCGGCTCGGGCGGGCTGGTTGATGATCGTGTAAAGGATGAAGATCGCCACGGCGTACACGGTGATCTTCTTGGCCTGCGCCATGCTCCGCCCCTCCCGGCCAGGCGTCCGCGCCAGCGGTGACAGGTGACAAGTGTGCAATCGCTGGAGTCTATCCATCAGACAGCGTAATCAGACGATCGATCACGCTCATCATCCGTTGAAAGGTGATCGGTTGGGCCGGGGGCGGGTGCGGGTGCGGGCGCGGGTGCGCCGAGGCCCGCTCCCGGCCCGTTCCCCGCTCACCTGGGCCTCACAGGCTGCGGGCGGTGATGTCCCCGTGGGAGGTGGTGGCGTGGATGTCCAGCTCCGGGGCGCCGTTGTTCTTCAGGGAGTTGCTGACGCGGCCGTGATCGGTGCCGGCGTCCAGGGTGGCCGGCACGCCCGCGGCCGCGGTGACGGTGATGTCGCCGGACGAGGTGCGGAGCTCGACGGTGCCGCGCACGGCCTCGGTGATCCGGATGTCGCCCCGCGGGGTGCTGATCCGCGCCGGGCCGGTGAGCCGGCCGACCTCGACGTCCCCGTCGGTCGCGGTCAGGCGCACGCTCGCGGCCTCGTCGAGCTTGATCCGGCGGTACGCGCCGTCGAAGACGACGTCGCCGAGCCGGCCGACCCCGCGCAGCTCGCAGCTCGCCGCCCGGCCCTCGACGCCGGAGCCGGCGGGGAGCTGGACGGTGATCTCCACGGAGCCGGCGGCGCCGAGGAGCCGGTTCCCGGGCTCGGGGGCCTGGATCCGCAGGACGCCGTCGGCGAAGGCGACGGTGGTCCGCTCGGCGGCCTGGACGTCGCGGCTCCTGGACGGATCGGCGGGCCGGATCTCGACGGTGGTGTCGGCCCGGTCGGCGGCGATGAACTGGACGCGTCCGGCGGGGACGTCCAGGACGGCGGCGATCGGGGCGGCGGTGGCGAACTTCTGCATCGTGCTCTCCTGGGCTCGTTCCTCGTTTCTGACATGGGAAACGCTACGTTGCTTTCCATCCTGCGACAACTAGTTCGTTGCATGACGGTGCTGTTTGCGCAGTTCATATGGCAGAAACTGTTGCAACGGATGTGGGAGTAACGCAACGTCAGGTGGTGAAAGCATTGCAATGAATCAAAGGTGAACGCTACAGTGAGGCCGACGACCGCGAAGGACCAGCGAGGAGACAGTGATGCCGGGAGGCAGGCTCACCCAGCAGGAACGCCAGCAGATCGCGCTGGGGCTGGCCGACAGCCTCCCCTATGCCGAGATCGCGCGCCGCCTGGACCGTCCGACCTCGACGATCACGCGTGAGGTGATGCGCAACGGCGGCCCCAACGCCTACCGCGCCGACCTGGCCCACCGCGCGACCGAACGCCGCGCGCACCGGCGCCGGCCGGCCGCGGCCCGCCCGGCGGAGTCGGCCCCCCAGCCGCACGGCCGGGACGCCGAGGCGGTGGCCGAGTACGAGGAGACGCTCACCACCGTGCTCATGGGGTCCGGCCTGCCCAAGATGACGGCCCGGGTGCTGACCTGCCTGTTCACCACCGACGCCGGCAGCCTCACCGCGTCCGAACTGGCCCGGCGCCTCCAGGTCAGCCCGGCGTCCGTCTCCAAGGCGATCACCTTCCTGGAGAGCCAGAGCCTCGTCCGCCGGGAGCGCGACGAGCGCCGCCGCGACCGCTACATCGTCGACGACGAGCTCTTCTACCAGGCGACGATCGCCAGCGCCCGGGCCAACGACCAGCTCGTCGCGACCGCGCGCCAGGGCGTCGCCGTCCTCGGCGCCCACACCCCCGCCGCCGCCCGGCTGGAGAACGTCGCCCGGTTCCTCGACTTCATCAGCGAGAGCATCACCCGCGCCGCCGAACAGGCCCGCGAGGTCCTCCACACCAGGCCGGCCGACGAGAGCTGAGCCCGAGGCCGGGCGTCGGATGCCGCGGAGACGGGAGCTGAGAGGGCAACGAGGGCGGGGACGGCCACGAGAGAGGGCAGCCACGGACTCCGTGACTGCCCTCTCTCGTCCTGCTCAGAGCGGTAGCGGTGGGATTTGAACCCACGGAGGAGTTGCCCCCTCACACGCTTTCGAGGCGTGCTCCTTAGGCCGCTCGGACACGCTACCGAGGGAGATCCTAGCCCACGCCGGGCAGTGCTCAGAAATCCTTTGTGCGGAAGAAGCGCGTCAGTACCGCGGCGGTCTCCTCGGGGAGGACGCCGGCGATCACCTCGGGGCGGTGGTTGAGGCGGCGGTCGCGGACCAGGTCCCACAGGGAACCGGCCGCTCCGGCCTTGGGATCGGCGGCGCCGTAGACCACGCGGTCCAGCCGGGACAGCACGATCGTGCCCGCGCACATCGTGCACGGCTCCAGGGTGACGACCAGCGTGCAGCCGCTCAGCCGCCACTGGCCGACCGCCGCCGCGGCGCGCCGGACGGCGAGGACCTCGGCGTGGGCCGTCGGGTCGCCGGTGGCCTCGCGCTCGTTGCGGGCGCGGGCCAGCACCTCGCCGTCCGGACCCAGCACGACCGCGCCCACCGGCACGTCGCCGGTGAGCGGGGCGCACTCCGCCTCCTCCAGGGCGAGCCGCATCGCGGGCGCCCAGGGGTCGCGGACGGGATCGGCCGGCGCGGGTCCTGTCAGCGGACCGCCTCCAGGACGTCGGCGCAGCCCAGCGCGTCGGCGATCTCGCCCAGCGCCTCCCCGGTGAGCGCGCCGTCGCCGCTGAGCGCCAGCAGCTCCTTGGTGCTCATGCCGAGGTCGGCCAGCACGTCGGTCTCGCCGAGCGGGCCGACCGGGACGTGGTCCTCGGAGGGACCGGCCACGGCGTCCTCGTCGTCGTCGTCCTCGCCGTCCTCGGTGCCGTCGAGGTCGACCAGGTCGTCGAGGTCCTCCGGGTCGCGGCCCAGCACCTCGTCGGTGAGCAGGATCTCCCCGTACGAGCTTCGGGCGGCCGCCGCCGCGTCGGACACGTAGATCCTGGGGTCCTCTTCACCGTCGACGCGGACGACGCCGAACCAGGCGTCCTCCTGCTCGATGAAGACCAGGACCGTTTCATCCTCCTCACCGGCCGCACGGGCCAGGTCGCACAAGTCGGCGAGGGTTTCCACATCGTCGAGATCGGGTTCGCTCGCTTGCCAACCGTCCTCGGTGCGCGCGAGCAGTGCGGCGAAGTACACCGTGACTCTCCCACTGGTCTCAGGCCGTCCGGACCGGGCGGGGCCGCTTGTCGCTCATGAGGGCCGCACCGCCCGCACTGCGCGAGGCCGTGACACCCACATGTTGGTCCCACCCATCGGCATCGTGGCAGAAAGAACGGCGATGCGAGAGGTCTTCGGCACTCCGACGTGCCAGGTCTTCGTCACTTCCGGGTAAACCGATGATCTTGCCGGGCTGTCACCCGGGCTCCGATCACCACCGGAAGGTGCGCATCCGCATCTGCTGACGCATCCGGTTCGCCCGGGCGCGCCGCGGCTGGACGCGCTCCCGCAGGGCCTTGGCCTCGTCCATCTCCCGCAGGAACACCGCGCGCTTGCGGCGGCGCTCCTGGTCGCGGTCCTCGGCGTTCCGGTCGGTAGCGTCCGGCATGGGGGGATCACCGTCCCGAGGTCGGTTCACCCGGGTGGTGCACCGGGCGTACCTGACCGGTTTCCCTCCAACGGGCGGTTTACCCCAGCGGGGCCGCAGAAGGTGCGGGGCACGGTGCGGAGACGACGCCGGCGCGGGCTGCCGTTACAGTCGTGTCCATGCGTCTCCACGTTGTCGACCACCCCCTGGTCGCGCACAAGCTCACCACCCTGCGCGACGAGCGCACCGACTCGCCCACGTTCCGCCGGCTGGCCGACGAACTGGTCACCCTGCTCGCCTACGAGGCCACCCGGGACGTCAGGACCGAGCAGGTCGACATCAAGACCCCGGTCGCCGCGACCACCGGTGTCCGGCTGTCCCACCCGCGGCCGCTGGTCGTGCCGATCCTGCGCGCCGGGCTGGGCATGCTCGACGGCATGGTGCGGCTGCTGCCGACCGCCGAGGTGGGCTTCCTGGGCATGGTCCGCGACGAGGAGACGCTGGAGGCCAAGACGTACGCGACGCGTATGCCCGACGACCTGTCCGGCCGTCAGGTCTACGTGGTCGACCCGATGCTGGCGACCGGCGGCACCCTCGTCGCGGCGATCCAGCTGCTGATCGAGCGCGGCGCCGACGACGTCACGGCGCTGTGCCTGCTGGCCGCGCCGGAGGGCGTCGAGGTCATGGAGCGCGCGCTGGCCGGGAAGCCGGTCACCGTGGTCACGGCGGCCGTCGACGAGCGGCTCAACGAGCACGGCTTCATCGTCCCCGGCCTCGGCGACGCGGGTGACCGCCTCTACGGCATGGCGGGCTGACCCCGGTCGCGCAGAGCCAAAAAAAATGCACGGACCGCCTCGGCGGCCCGTGCATTTTTTCATTCTTCCGGCTGTCAGCCCTTCGGCTTGGTCGCCGGCGTGGTCGGCACCGTGCAGACCGGCTTCGGCGGCGGCGGGTTCGCCGCGACGACCCGCGCCTTGGCCGCGTCCGCGGGCGTCGCCAGCGCGCTGAACCCGTTGCCGATCATCAGATCGACGGTGTTGTCCTTGCGGGCCGGGTCGATCTTGACAGTGGCTCCGCCCACCTGGGTGCCCGCCTCCCGGGCCGCCGCCTCGCCCGCCGGACCGGCGACGACCATCGCGGACTGGGTGACCTTCTTGTCGTAGGTGATCGGCGCGTTGCCGAACTTGGCGACCTTGAAGCCGCGTTTGGCCAGCTCGTCGGCGGTGGACTTGGCCAGGCCGCCACGGGTGGTGGCGTTGAAGACGTTCACCGTCACACCGGCCGGCTGCGGCAGCGGCGCGAGCTTCGCGGTGTGCGTGGGCGTCGGCGCGGGCTTGCAGGTCGGCGCGTTCTGCGGGCCCGCGTTGGCCTTGGTGTCGCCGTCGCCGCCGTTGAAGACGTGGAAGAGCTGCACCGCTCCCCAGCCGAACAGGCCCAGGACGACCACGGAGGCGACGACGGCCGCGACGATGCGGCCACGGCGGCGCGGCCGGCGCATCCGCGGGTAGGCGTTACCCGTGATCCGGTATTTCCCGCCCATCCCGGAGGGGGTCAGCATGCTCATGAGCGCAGCGTAAGCGGATTGTCAGTCCATCTCCAGGACCCGGGCGTGCAGCACTTGACGCTGCTGGAGTGCCGCGCGTACCGCCCGGTGCAGGCCGTCCTCCAGATAGAGGTCGCCCTGCCATTTCACGACATGGGCGAAGAGGTCCCCGTAGAACGTGGAATCCTCGGCCAGAAGTGTCTCCAGGTCGAGCTCGCCCTTGGTGGTCACCAACTGGTCGAGCCGCACAGGACGGGGGGCGACGTCCGCCCACTCGCGCGTGCTGACCCGGCCGTGGTCCGGGTACGGCCGCCCGTTACCGATGCGCTTGAAGATCACACGGAAAGCCTACCGGGAGTGGTTGGCCGGGCGCAGCAGGGGCGCTCAATCGTCCCTCTGGCCTACCCCTGGCTCCCTCCCCCTCCTCGACCCGAGGGGCCGGCCCGGGCTGCCGGTGATGTTGTGTGCTGCGGTACCCGGGGTCCTGCCCCTGCGGCACTCGTCACTGCCAGGGGGTGGGGAGGAAGCGCTCCCCGCAAGGACTTGTGCACACACCCGCCCGGTTCGTTCGGGAGAACGGTCACGCACAAGTCCGAGGAGACGCTTCCGGACTGCCCCCAACGTGCGGACGAACGGCAAGCGACAACAGGGGCGCGAGGTCCCACAGACTTCGTCCGGGAGGTGCCCCCTGCGGGAGCAACCCACCACCGGCGGAGGCCGGGAAGGCGCACCAGCGGGGCAGGCCGGGAGCCGGGATCCGGCCTCGGGCAGAGGGAGAGGGAGGAGCCGGGGGAAAATCGGGGGATGAGCGAACTGCTGGGAACCCGGCTGCGCCACCTCCTGGAAACGCTGGACGGCGACGTCGCCGCGACCCAGCGCCGGCTCGGCCTGGCGGACGGCTTCCGCCCCCGCTTCACCCCTGTCGTGCGTGCCCTCGCGGCGGGCGGCCCCGCCTCGATCCGCGAACTCGCCGACACCCTCGGCGTCACGCACTCCGCCGCGAGCCAGACCGTCGCCCAGATGGTCCGCCAGGACCTGGTGGTGACGGAGGCCGGCGCCGACGCCCGCCGCCGTATCGTGCGCCTGACCGCGAAGGCCGAGGCACTGCTGCCCGCGCTGGAGCGGGAGTGGGCGGCCACCCTCACCGCGGTCCGGGCGTTCGAGGCCGAACTGGCGTACCCGCTGAGCCGCCTGGTCGACGAGGCACTGGCCGCGCTGGAGCGGACGCCGCTGCGCGACCGGATCAGCCAGGTGCTGGAGGACCCGGAAGCTCCCTGAGACCGGAAGAGCGCGGCCCGGGCGGAACCCCTTCGCGCGGCATCCCCTGAATCGCCGATCCGCCGTCCGGCGGGCAGGGTGGAACCCGGGAGCGCGGCCACGGCCGGACCGGGGCCGCGCCGAGCACAGGAGGGCAGGGCGATGCACGACCTACCGCCGGGCGACTGGCTGTGGCGTGCCCTGCTCGACGGTACGCAGGCCGGTGTCGCCGTGCTCGACACCGAGCTGCGCTACCTGTACGTCAACCCGGCCCTGGCGGCGATGAACGGCGTCGCCCCGGCCGAGCACATCGGCCGGACCATCGCGGAGGTCGTGCCCGCCGTGGACGCCCGCGAGGACGTGCTGCGCCAGGTGCTCGCCGACGGCCGCTGCCGGGAGGTGGTCTCCAGCGGGCAGACCCGCGCGGAGTCGCCGCACGCCCGGCGCTACTGGCACGGCAGCTACAGCCGGCTGGCGGACGGCGACGGGCGGGTGCGGGGCCTGGGCGGGATCGTGCTGGAGGTGACCGAGGACCGTGCCGGCCAGCGGGAGCTGGAGCGGGCCCGGGAACGGCTGCTGCTCCTGGACGCGGCGGCCGTGCGGATCGGTTCGACGCTGGAGATGGAGCAGACCTGCCAGGAGCTGTGCGACCTGCTGGTGGAGGTGATCGCGGACGTCGCGACCGTGGAGGTGCTGTCGCTGAGCGGCGACGGCCACCGTCCGGCGCCGGCCGGGATGCTGCGGCTGCGCCGTGCCGCGATGGCCGCGCGCCCGGCGCTGTGGGAGCAGGTCCTGCAGTTCGGCGGCCCCGGCGAGTACGTCGACTACCAGCGCACGGCGGCGATCCCCCGCTGCCTGGAGACCGGGCGCCCGGTGGTGTCCAACCACGGCTCCGACGCGAGCCTGAGCCGGTCCGCGCCCAACCCCGAGCGGCTGGCCGCGTACCGGGCGGCGGGGTTCCATTCGACGATGGTGGTGCCGCTGTCCGCCCGCGGCGGCCAGATCGGCACGGTCTCGCTGGTCAGGGCGGGCGCGTCGGGGGAGTTCACCGACGACGACGCCTCGGTGGCCCGCGCGCTGGCCGACCGCGCGGCCATCAGCCTGGACAACGCCCGCCGCTACAGCCGGGAGCACGGCATCGCGGTCGAGCTGCAGCGGGCCCTGCTGGCCGCGCCCGGCACCCCGCACCCGCGTGTCGACGTGGCCACGCACTATCTGCCCGCGGGCGCGACCGACCTGGTCGGCGGCGACTGGTTCGACACCCTCGCGCTGCCCGGCGGGCTGACGCTGCTGGCCATGGGCGACGTGATGGGGCACGGCGTGGAGGCGGCCGTGGAGATGAGCCAGTACCGGTCGATGCTGCGGGTGGTGGCCGGGGAACACGGCGGCGTGCCCGGCGAGGGCACCCCCGACCGGATCCTGCGCCGCCTGGACGTGCTGCTCACCGCGGCCGGGACCGAGCGGCCCGGCACCTGCCTGATCGGGCTGGCCGACCCGGTGCGCGGCTGCGCCTGGTTCGCCAACGCCGGTCATCTGCCGCCCGCGGTGATCGGCACGGACGGACGTGTCGACCTGCTGCCGGTCCCGCCGGGGCCGCCGTTGGGCGCGGACCTGTGCGGCGCGTACGAGACGGTCTACGTGCCGTGGCCGCCGGGGCACACGTTGCTGCTGTACACCGACGGCCTGGTCGAGCGGCGCACCGAGGACATCGACACCTCGCTCGAACGGCTGGCGGCCCTGCGGCTGCCGAACACGGGCCCGCTGGAGGCGCTGCTCGGGCGGCTGGTGCATCTGCTCACCCCGACCGCGGCGGAGGACGACGTGGCGCTGCTGGTGGCCCGCGCGCAGCCCCACCCCTGAGCTCTGGACGGCGCCGGCCGCGCCGCCCGTGCCGCCCGGACGGGCAGGACCGGCCGGGAAGGGGGCCGCGCGCCGCTGACGTACGCTCGAAGGCGCACGGCCCGCGCCCGCTCACCAGCCCGAGGAGTGCGACATGACCGAACGCAAACCGCCCGGAGTGTCCTTCGAGACGTGGGCGGACAAGCAGATCCGCGAGGCGGAGGAGCGCGGCGCGTTCGCCGACCTGCCGGGCGCCGGCAAGCCGCTGCCGTCCCTGAACACCCCCTACGACGAGATGTGGTGGATCAGGAACAAGATGCGGCAGGAGGGCCTGTCCTTCCTCCCGGCGAGCCTGGTGCTCCGCAAGGAGGCCGAGGACGCGCTGGCCGCGGCGGCGGAGGCGCGTTCGGAGGTCGAGGTGCGGCGCATCCTGGAGGCGATCAACGTCAAGATCGCCGCGGCCGTCCGCACCCCGCCCGAGGGACCGCCGCTGAACCTCGTGCCCTACGACGTCGAGCGGGCGGTCGCCGACTGGCGGGAACGGCGGGGGAGTTCTTCCTGAGCGCGCGCCGCTCCTGATAGGCATGGGCGGTGCGCTTCGACTCCGTCCCCATGCCGCCGGCCGTCGGCGCCCGGCCGCGTGACGCGCGCGGCTACCCCGTGCCGGCGATCACTCCGTGGGAGGGCGAGCAGCCGCAGTTCGCCCTGACCGACTACGGGCGCAGCGCCGACTGCGCCCGGCAGCGGCTGTGTTCGGTCTGCGACGTGCTCATGCCGCGCGGCCCGGTGTGGCGGGTGGTGGGCGCCGCGGAGAGCGCGGCGATCGGCGAGGCGCTGGCGGCCGGGCGGCCGTACCGCAACCTCGCGCCGACGCTGGAGGGCCCCGGCCACCGGGCCTGCATGCTCTACGCCTCGATGGTGTGCCCGTACCTGGCCCGGCCCAACGCCCGGCGCGGACTGGACGCGCGCACCCCGGACGCCATGACCGAGCATGTCGTCCGGGGTGCGGTGCGCGGCGCGATGGGCGCGGTGGTCGGCTTCGCGGACTACGAGTTCGGGATCACGCCCACCCAGGTGCTGTTCCGGTTCGTCGACGTCGTCGAGTTCCTGCCGCACGACACCGCGGACGCGCACCTGGAGGAGTTGCGGGCCGAACTCGCGCGTACCGGGCGGTAGCCGGGAGACCGGGCGGACGCCGGGACCGGCCGTCAGGCGCGGTAGGCGGGCAGGCCCAGGTAGCCGGAGACCCGGACCGGCGACCGCGAGCCGTCGGCGGGCAGCGTCACGATGCCGTTCGGGGTGCGGGCGGCGATCGTGCGGCTGTCCGGGGACCAGGCCGGCTCGGTGTAGTCGGTGGTGGCGTTCGGGGTCAGGTCCCTGACGTGCGGGCCGCTGTTGGTGGAGTGCTCCAGGAACAGGTGGTCGTGGCCGCCGACCGAGCGGACGAACACGACGTCCTGGTCCTGGCCCGGCGACATCGCGGGCTCGGACCCGGAGGTCAGCGCGGCGCCCTGCTGACGCAGGTAGTCGTCGCGGATGTAGACCTCGCCGGTGCCGGAGTTGGCGTAGACGGCGGAACCGTACTTCCCGGCCGCGCTGGGCCAGGCGTTGCCGGTCTGCGGGAGCGGCTTGATCCCCTCACCGGACTCGCGGTTCAGGCCGAGGGGTTGGGGTGTGCCGCGGTGCGCGGTCGCCGGGACGCCGTACAGCCGGGAGACGCCGTCCGCCGAACGGACCGCGAAGAACAGGTTGTCCGTGCCGGGCAGGCCGTTCTGGGTGTCGGTGGCGCGGACCTGCCAGGTGGGGTGCGACCAGTTGGCGTTGCCGGGGTTCTTCGCGACGATCACGCGGCCGCTGCCGTCGGGGTTGCTGACCGCCAGGTCCCCGTCGCCGTCGACGAACGCGGCCTTGCGTCCGTCCGGCGACCAGGCCAGGTCGCGCACCGCGGTGCCGAAGTCGACGCGGGTGCCGTTCATCACCACGTACCGCGAACCGTCGCTGACGGTCAAGCCGTTGTGGCCGGTGCCGTTGAGCACCGGTGCCGTGGAGGACGCGGGCTTGGCGCCGCTACCGGCCGTCGGAACGGAGCCGCCGTCGCCGTTCTTGCCGGAGCCGCTGCCCGAACCGCCCCCCGCCGCAGCACCGCTGGTGGTGACGCTCGGCGAGGCAGGGCCGGCACCGGTGGTGTCGTCCGGTCCGCAGGCGGTGAGCAGCAGGGCCGCGCCCGCGGTGATGCCGGCGGTGAGCGCGATGGCGGCTGAGGTACGGCGGCGCGACGGTGCGGACATGGCGGGTTCCCCCCAGGAACAGCTCGTGGTCTCGAAGCGCTTGCTTCTCTGGAACGAGAGTGCCTGGCCAACTTCCGTTCCCTGTGCGCTGGTTGTCACGGCCGCGCTACAGGGACACGCGACCTGTCCGGGTGAAGCCGGTGGACGAACGGTGACGGGTGGGGTGCGATCGCGTGCCCTGGCGAGGGGGGACGGCGTTGTGCAGATCATGAATGTATGCCGAATCCTCACCACCGCCGCGGCCGGTTCCTTCCTCCTGGCCGCCGCCGCACCCGCCGTCCAGGCCGCTGACCTGGGAGGCACGCTGACCAGCACCGCGCTGACCGCCTCGGCCGCGGGCACCTCGGCCGGCACGGCCACCAAGGGCGTGCTCGACCAGACCGGTGTCGGGCAGAAGGTCGGCGCGGTGAAGAAGGCCGTGCAGGCCGGATCCGACGCGGTCAGCGCCGGGAACCAGCTCGTCAACAGCTGACCCGGCACCCCCCCGCACCGACTGAGGGCGCCCCCGCGGGGGCGCCCTCACTCATGTGCCCGCGGCACGGGCGGCCGCGCTACCGCAGGGTGCCGATCGGGACGAGGGCGTGCGCCGCCGAAC
Source organism: Actinacidiphila acidipaludis (assembly GCF_019890725.1). Lineage (GTDB taxonomy): Bacteria > Actinomycetota > Actinomycetes > Streptomycetales > Streptomycetaceae > Actinacidiphila > Actinacidiphila acidipaludis. The sequence goes on along the minus strand of NZ_JAINZZ010000006.1, from coordinate 211,265 downwards.
GCAGCACCTCCGCGTCGCCCGCGAAGGCCCGCAGTTCCTCCTCGCCCAGCGCCGCACCGGGCGCCGCGGCGGGCCAGGGCCGGCTGGCCAGGATCACATAGACCGAGCCGCGGGCCCGGGCGGCCGCCGTCCACTGGTCCGGCACCGGGCAGGTGGCCTGCAGGTAGGGCATGGACAGCACCGCCTTGCCGGCCTCCACCAGCACCTTGACCGGGGGGCGTTGGGTGCGTGCCACATCGAGGATCGCGCCGCCCACGGGCAGGCCGATCTCCTGCGCCGCCTCCAGCACCGCCTGCCGCGTGCCCTCGGGCCCGCCGACCCCGTCCCCGAGCGCGTACGCCATCAGGAACGGCATGTCGGCGCCGTCCTCCTCGTGCGCACCCGCCCAGGGGATCACCATCAGGGTGCCGAGGCGGCTCGGCAGCGGTGCCGCGGCGGAGGCGGCGGAGGCGGCGGAGGGGGACGAGGGGGACGGGGCATTCGTCTGGGTCATACGTCCTGACCCTATTCCGCGCGGAAGCACTCGGGCCGCCGATATCACCTCCGCGGGCGACGGCCCGGACCGGGATTAACCCGTTCGGGGAATTCCCCTCGCGCGTGCGTACCCGAACGGCGTAAACACCTTTCGGACACGTGAGCGGATCCGTTCCCTGTTCCCGCCGCGGAATGGTGCGGGGCGAGCGGAAGGACGGCCGTGCGGGCACGCACGGAACGGTTGCGGCACCACACGCGCTTTTCCACCGTGGGTGGCGTAGGCCCATTCCTCTCGAAGGGAATTCCGTCCCCATGCGTATCCCCCGGATCACGGGCGCGGTGGTGGCCACCGCGCTCGTCGCCGGCGTGACCGGAGGCGTGCTCACCGCCACCTCCGCCACCGCCACCGCCGAAGCCCCCCACCACTCCGTCCTGACCTCGCGCCCGGCCCCCGACGCCCACGCCCCGGCGACGCCCGCGGCCGCGGATCCCTCCGCACCGGCACCGTCCGCCCCGACGGTGAGCGGCGTGGCGCCGGTCTTCGCGACACCCCTGGTCTGAGGTCCGGACGCGCGCCCGGTCCGTCACCGGTTCAGCTCAACCTGCGTGACCACGCGTGATCTCCTGCCGTTGCGCAGAGCGTCAAAGCCGCAGGATCTGCGGCTGATTCTCGTCTCAGGGAGATCTTGATGTCGCGTATCGCAAAGGCCGCGGTCCTCGCCGCCGCCGCAGGTGCCGTGCTGGCCGGCGGCGCTGGTGTGGCGGCGGCCGACGCAGGCGCCGAGGGTGGCGCGGCGGGTTCGCCGGGCGTCGTGTCCGGTGACCTGGTCCAGGTGCCCGTGCACGTCCCGCTCGACGTCTGCGGCGACACCGTCGACGTGGTCGGCCTGCTCAACCCCGCGTTCGGTGAGCAGTGCGCCAACGTCTCCACGCACGAGACCGGCGGCGACGACGGCGGCAACCACGACGGTGGCAGCTGGTAGTCAGGCCCGCCCCACGGCCTCCCGCTCCCTGACCCCACATCAGGGCAGCGGGAGGCCGTGGGTATGTACGGGCGAGGGAGCTCGGTCGTGACTCCACCCCTTTTGCTGCTCGGAGTTCCTCCTCGCTCCCTCCGCGGACGGCCTCGTTCCTCGGCCGGCCACTCCGGGAGCTCGGTCGTGACTCCACCCCTTTTGCTGCTCGGAGTTCCTCCTCGCTCCCTCCGCGGACGGCCTCGTTCCTCGGCCGGCCACTCCGGGAGCTCGGTCGTCACTCCTCCCCTTTTGCTGCTCGGAGTTCCTCCTCGCTCCCTCCGCGGACGGCCTCGTTCCTCGGCCGGCCACTCCGGGAGCTCGGTCGTCACTCCTCGTACGAATAGAACTTCCGGTGATCCAGCACCGACGACGGCCTGACGTTGAACGGCGGCATCGGCTCGTCGAGGCTGAGGACCCGGCCGCGCTCGGGGTCGTGGGTACTCAGCGGCTTGTCCGGCAGGTAGCCGGAGTGCGGGTGGCGGCGCTGCCAGCGCACCCAGATCAGGTCGATGAAGGCGTGGTGCAGCCAGAAGACCGGGTCGTTCGGCGAGGCGCCGCCGATCATGTGGCCGCCGACCCACTGGTGGACCCGGTTGTGCAGGTAGCCGCCCTTGGTCTCGCTGACCGTCCAGCCCTCGATCTTGTTGCGGAAGGCCTGGGTGGACGGCGCGGAGTTCCACGGCGCGGTGTCGTAGGTGCCCATCGCGATCGCGCCGTCCAGTTCCTGCTTGGTCGGCAGCACGATCGGCCGGTCGGGCCGGCCCATGTTCCGCGTGAGGTAGCGCTCGTTGGTGACGCCGTAGACGATCGGCCAGTCGCCCGTCCCGTATGCGAAGGGGCCGGTCATCACCTGGCCGTCGCTGTCCCGGCCGTTGCCGCCCATGAAGTCCGGGTCCCACAGCGAGGACGTCGCCGAGCGGTCGGTGGTCCAGTCCCAGTAGGGGATGGTCACGTCCGGCTCGATCGTCCGCAGTTCCCGTTCGAAGTGCAGCAGGAACTGCCGGTGCCAGGGGAAGAAGGTCGGGGTCATGTGGGCGACCCGCAGCCCGGTCTCGCCGTCGGCGGCGAAGTACCGGGAGTGCAGGCTGACGTACTTGTCGTAGCTGCCGGCCCGCTTGAGCTCCAGGACGGCCTGGACGAACTGGGTGCGCTGGCTGCTCGTCAGGTTGCGCTGGTTCCTGCGCGTGTACACGGTCGGGCCTCTTTCCCCGTCAGTGGTGGAGGAACGAAAGCTGCACGGGCGCGGCGGACAGGTCGGCGTGCCGCATGACGTCGACGGCGCCGCGGGCCGTGTCCAGCGGCGTCGTGTAGGGCTGGTAGTGGTTGGCCATGCTGATCCAGCTGCCGTCGACCCGCCGCATCACGTGCAGCGGCCGGCCGTCGACGAGGAGCGCGATGCGGTCGTCGTCGGCGGTGCTGTAGCCCTGGATGCGCCGGCCGCGGTAGACCTCGTCGAACAGCGGGGTGCCGCCGGCCGCGTTGCCCAGCGCCGCGTCCGCCGACGCGGCGCTCCCGCCGTGGGCCGACGGCTCGTCGGCGGCCAGCATCGGGTGCAGCGCCGCTGCCGTGCCGGACACGGCCGCGACCGTGGTGAGGCCGGTCGTCAGCACTCTTCTGCGGGTCACCATGCCCGGGCTCCTCTCGTCTGGTCGGTCGGTGCTCGCGCTGCCCCTATGAAGGGTCCCGAGCGCGGCTCATCCTCTCCCCCGCAAGACGAAAAACGGCGGATAATCGGTGAGCGGGGAAAGGAAATTCATCCGCCCGAGTGATGCCGCGATTTACGTCGCCGCGGTATTGGCCGGTTGGTGAACAGGCCCGTTCGTGGGAAAGTGCCGTGGTCAGCGGGGAGAGGATTCCGGTACGGCGGAGGGGTGGATTCCCGTTCGGACCATTCGAGGGCGCGCATGTGATTTCCGTACGTTATGACTGATCGTCAGGAGGCGGTGCGACTCCGGGCGCCTGCTGCCGACGATGAGGAGTGCCCATGACCGGCCGGCGTCACTGGATGGCGAGAGCGGGTGTCGGGGTGGTCACCGCCGCCCTCCTGATGGCGGGTCTGGCGACGGCGGCCCTGGGCGGCGAGTCGGCCGGCCGCTCCTCCGCGGCCACGCCGGACGGCGTGTCGCGCGGCGCCGGCACCCCCGGCCGCGGCGCCCCCGGCGCCCGGGCCGCGGACGTGCCGGACGACGCGCTGGTCCGCGCGGCCGCGGGAGCCGAGGTCTCCCCGCTCGGCGCGTTCACCGACTCCGGCGCGGACGGCGTGGCGAACCTGGCGGGCCTGCAGAACTGGCTGGGCGGCACGCCCGTCCGCGTCGCCCACACCTACCTGCCGGGCGACAGCTGGGACTCCATCGAGGGCGGCGACCTGCTGGAGCCCTGGGCGCAGTGGAAACGCGCCGAGGCCGGCCGCATGTTCGTGCTCAACGTCCCCATGCAGGAGCGCAACGAGGACCACCTGTCCGACGACCAGGTCCGCGCACTCATCGAGGAGGGCGCGCAGGGCGCCGACGACGTCCACTTCACCCGGCTCGCCCAGCGGCTCGTCGCGCTCGGCGTCCCCGACACGGTGATCGTGCTCGGGTGGGAGATGAACGGCACCACCTACAGCCACCGCTGCGCGCCCGACCCGGCCGACTGGAAGACGTACTGGAACCGGATCGTCGCCGCCATGCGGGCCGTGCCCGGCCAGCACTTCCGCTTCGACTTCGCACCCAGCCGCGGCCAGGACGCCATCGCCTGGACCGAGTGCTACCCCGGCGACGCCACCGTGGACGTGATCGGCATGGACTCCTACGACCAGCCCGGCGGCGAGAGCTTCGCCGAGCAGGTCTCCGAGCCGTACGGGCTGCAGGAGCAGGTCGACTTCGCCGCGGCCCACAAGAAGGCCATCTCCTACCCGGAGTGGGGGCTGTTCCAGAACGGCGACAACCCCGACTACATGTCCCTGATGCTGGCGTGGATCGCCGCCCACAAGCCGCTCTACCAGACGATCAGCGACTACTGCCCGCACGGCGTGTGGCAGTGCCGGGACAACCCGAGGGCGTCCGGGGTCTACCGCGCCGTGCTGTACGGCAAGAAGAGCGCGCTGCCCGCGGCGCCGCCGGGCAAGGCGTCCACCGCGTCCCCGGCGACGCCCCGGCCCACCGCGACCGCGCCACCGGCCTCCTCCGTGAAGCCCGCGGTCCCGGTGAAGCCCGCCGCGTCGGTGGCCCGCGCGGTCCCGGTCCCGCTGCCCGCCGCCGCGCCCTCGCCGGACGCGACGGCGGGCGGTGGCGACGAGACCTGCACGCCGATGCGGCTCACCGCGGAGATGCGGCAGCGGTACGCGTCCGGCGAGGTGTGCGTCACGCTCCGGCCGAAGCCCGCGACGTCCGGCTGAGCACCCCGCGCAGCCGCCGCAGCCGCGACGAGCGGGCCGCGAGGGCTCGCGCGCGGGCCAGGCCGTAGCGGGCCAGCAGCGCGGGCGCCGCCGCGGGACCGGACAGCATGAGCCGCTGGTTGGCGCGGTGTTCGGGACGCCAGTGGAACTTGTGCGGCTCGGCCCCGCGCAGCAGGCTCAGCACCTCCCGGTCCGCGTCGGCCGCCTGCCGGACGCCGTGCCGCATCAGCAGCGTCGTGACGTCGACCTTCGCGGCCCGCAGGTCGGGGTGCGCCCCGAACAGATAGCCGCCGGCCAGCCGCGGCGAGAGCACCGTCAGGTTGGCGGCGACGACCTCCCCGCCGAGCCGGAACTCGGTCAGGGCCGCGTCCCCGTCGGCGACCATCCGCGCGCCCGCCCGCGCCAGATGCTCGGCGAACCGCGGACGTTCGTGCTCCGGGTTGACGCCGCGGCCGCGCCACTGCAGCAGGTGCAGCCGCAGCAGCGTGGCCACCGCGGACGGCACGTCGTGCGCCGGCACGTCGCGTTCCTCGACGCCGGCCCTGTCGAGCTTGCGCAGCGCCGCGCGGATGCGCTGCCCGCGGGAACTGCCGAGCCGCGCGATCAGGCCGTCCATCGGCAGCCCCGGAAGCTCCAGGCACACCGAGCCGGACAGCCGGCGCTTGGCGCCGGGCCAGTCCGCGTAGACCTGCTCGGCCGCCGCGCCCGCCCGCACCTCGCGCAGGTCCACCACGGCGCCGCGCGCCGCCCGGCGGATCCCGCGGACCAGGGCGGCGACGGCCGCGCGGTCGCCGTCCGCGAGCAGTACGTCGGTGTAGTCGGTGATCGCCCCGCCGAGCGGAACGAGCGCGGGCAGCGGCCGGTTGACCCGCGTCAGCGCCGCGGCCCCCACCAGGCGGTCGCCGCGGCGCACCAGCACCACCCGCAGCCGGCCGGGCACCCCGTACGACTCCCACCAGGACGACAGCCAGGCGTGGCTCTGGAACGGTGTGGCCGCCGCGCACCGCTGGTACAGCCGCGTCCACTCCTGCGCGAGCCCGGCGAACTCCGCGGGGTCCCGGCAGACGCTGACGGTCAGACCGTCCCCGCCGGACCGGGCGCGGGGGCCGGGCACGGCGGGGACGGTCCTGGACGGCTCGCCGGCTGGGGAGGGGCTGCCGGAGCGGGCCGGGCCCTTGGCCGGGGAGGGGCCGCCGGCTGCGGACGTGGCGTCGGCGGTGGACACGCCGCCGCCCGTGCCGTCGGCCTTTGGGGCGCCGCCGCCTGTGCCGTTGACCGTGGACGCGGCCTTCGCGCCCGACCTGAGCGCGCCGCCGGTCGCGGGGGAGGCGGCCGCCGCGGACGGTCCGTCGGTCGCGTCGGCCGCGTGCTGCGGGACGGGCCGGACGTGCGGTTCCGTCGACGCGTGCGGTTCCGCGGACGGTCCGGTGCGGGTGGGATCCGTGCTCACACCGCCGCCCTGGACTGTTCCTGCGCGGGCGACGGGACCGCGCGCCCGCGGTCGTCGCGCGGGTCGAGCGCCGCCTCACCGTCGTACGCCGCGTCCCAGCCGTCCTGCGGCGAGCGGCGGACCAGCAGGGCCAGCGCGCCGAGCAGGCCGCCCGCGCTCGCGCCGACCGCGGCCGACAGCGGGACCGACGGGGACGTCGGGCTGGTGGGCGCGACGGCGGGGGAGAAGAGCAGCAGCCGTACCCCGGTCGCCGCCGACGTGCCGTTCCCCGTCGCGGTCAGTGAGCGGGCCACCGCGTCGGCGATCCGGGCGGCCAGACCGCCGTCGGCCGCCGTGCCGGTCACCGAGATCATCGGAGCGTCGGGCGAGGTCGCCGCCGCGACATGGCCGCGCAGGTCGGCGGCCGGTGTGCCGGCGCCGGACTGCGCGCCGGCCAGCACCGTGGAGCCGGTGGCGATCCTGCCGTACGCCTGCGCGAAGCCCAGCGCGGTCTGGGAGTCCGTGCTGCGCTCGGGCACGACCAGGACGTAGGCGGTGGCGCTGTACTGCGGTGTGGTGGCCATTCCGTAGGCGAGCCCGGAGGCCAGGCCCAGGCCGATCCCCAGGGCCACCGCCGTCCAGCGTGGCAGGGCGCGCCGCCGGCGGGGTCCGCCGCCGGGGCGTGGGTGCGGGTCGCGGGCGTCTTTCATCGGGAGACTCATTTCTCGGCGGGTGCGGTGGCCTGCTGCTGCTGCGGCGCCGCGGCGGGCGGCGCGGACGGTTCGGGGACGGAGACGGCGGCGGGCGCGGCGCCGGGCTCGGCCGTCGCGGTGGTGCCGGTGACGGCATCCGTGACGGGCTCGGCCGCGGCGGCGAGCACGGCCTCGTACACGGCCATGACGCGTTCGGCGGTGCGGGCGATGGCGTAGTGCTCGACGGCCGCCGGGACCGGGAGGCGGCGCGGCCCGGTGAGCCGCTCCTCGTGCACCGCCGTGGGCAGGTTGTACGCCTCGATCCGGCGGGCGCCGGGCGCGTCGTGCGGCGGCAGGTCCTCCAGCGCCGGGCAGGCCACGTACAGCGCGGGGAGTCCCGAGGCGAGCGCCTCGATGACGGCGACGCCGAACGACTCCTCGGGCGACGGCGAGACGAACAGGTCCATGGCGGCGAGCAGTTCGGGCACGGTCGGGCTGTCCGAGCTCGGTTCCTCGGCGGGCTGGGCGAACCGCACGCGGTCCGCGACGCCGAGCTGGTGGACCAGCCGCAGCAGCATGACGTGCTCCGGGCCGTCGCCGGCCAGCAGCAGATGGGTGTCGGGGACGGCGGCGACCGCGCGGATCAGGCTCTCGAAGTTCTTGCCCTTGACCTGGCGGCCGACCCCGCCGACCACGTAGGCGTGCAGGGGGATGCCGAGCCGGGAGCGGGCCGCGACCCGCGCGGGCGCGGAGAAGCGGAAGGCCGCCGGGTCGATGCCGTTGGGCGCGAGATGGACGCGGCCGGCGGGCACCCCCCACGCGGTGAGCCGCCGGGCGACCGTCTCGGACACCGCGATGGTGGCGCTGCCCATCCGCTCGGTCCTCCGGTACAGCGCGCGGGTGGCCCGGGACAGCGGGCGTCCCTCGATCTGGGTGACGCCCAGCGAGTGCTCGGTGGCCACGATGGTGCGCACCCGGGCGAGGCGGGCCGCGACCCGGCCGTAGACGCCGGCCCGGTACAGGTGGGTGTGCACGATGTCGTAGTGCCCGGCGCGGATCAGACGGGTCAGGCGCGGCAGGACCGTCAGGTCGCGGTTGCCGGTCATGCCCAGGTGGGTGACGGTGACGCCGTCGGCGGTGAGCGCGTCGGCGACCGGGCCGGGGTTGGTGAGGGTGACGACCTCGCACTCCGCGGGCAGATGCCGCAGCAGCAGGTGCAGTTGCTGCTCGGCGCCGCCGATGCCGAGGCCGGTGATGACGTGCAGGACCTTCATGAGTCCTCCCTCGGGAGTGCGGACGGCTCCGGCCGCTGGGGGCGCTCGCCGTGCGCGGGCGGGTCGGGCAGCTGCGGGCCGCGCAGCCGGTGCAGCAGGCGCTTGGCGTGCAGGCGGGGGGAGGTGTCGCGGTTGCCGACGTAAGCGCGCGGCAGCGCGTGCGTCCCGGCCAGCGGTCCCGGCTCCACCGCGCACGCGTAGGCGTAACCGGCCCGGCGCACCGCGAGCACGGTGCGCGCGTCGAGCGAGCCGTAGGGGTGGCAGAAGCCGCCGGGCGCGGTTCCGGTGATCTCGCCGACCAGCCGCCGGCTCTCGGTGGTCTCGGCGGCGAGCGTCGCGTCGTCGACGGCCGTCAGGTCCTGGTGGAGCAGGCCGTGCGAGCCGATCTCCATGCCCGCGGCCTCCGCGGCGCGGATGCCCTCGGCGTCCAGCAGCGGCCGGCGCGGCCCTTTGACGTCCCACTCGTTGGTGCCGCCGAGCCGGCCGGGCAGCACGAACACCGTGGCCGTGTGGCCGTGCTCGCGCAGCAGCGGCACGGCCTCGGTGAGGAAGTCGGCGTACCCGTCGTCGAAGGTCAGGCCGACGAGCCGGTCCGCCCGGCCCTGGGCGCGGGCGGCCAGCAGCTCGCGCATGCTGACCCCGGTCAGTCCGCGCCGGCTCAGCCAGCGCAACTGCCGGGACAGCCGGCCCGGGTCGACGGTGACGAGGTACGGATCGTCCCGGGCGTCCCCCACCGAGTGGTACATCAGCGTCCAGGGCGCACGCTGCGCGGTCCCGGATCGCCTTGCGGGAGCGACGAGTTCAGGAGTCATGGGTGGGCCTTACGTGTCACGGAGGCGAGCAGAGAGGGGAGTTCCGGGGCGCTCAGGGCCAGCGCCACCGCGGCGAACACCGCCGGCACGGCGAGCGCGCCGAGCGCGGCCGCGGCGAGCGCGACCGGGACCGCGGCGGTCAGCGCCCAGCCGGCGCCGGCCGCGGCGGTCGCGGCGAGCGCGATCCTGACGAGCCCCGGGGCGAGGCTGCGGGCGCGGACGGCGACGCTGTGGACGCCGATGCCGCGCAGCAGCAGGACGGCGGTGACGGTGATGCCCGCCGCGTTCCCGGCGGCGATGCCGTAGGCGCCCCACGGCCCGACGGTGGCGGCGTCACCGGCCGCCGTCACCAGCAGGCCGGCGCCCATCGCGACCGCCGGGTACCAGGTCGGCCGGGCGGCGGAGAAGTACGGGCGCACCAGCGCGCCGACCATCGTCTGGCCCAGCAGCCCGAGCGCGTACACCCGCATCACGGAGGCGGTCGCGGTGGTGTCGGCGGGGCCGAACTCGCCGCGCTGGAACAGCACATGGACGATCGCCGGCGCGCAGCCGACGACATACGCGGCGCCGAGCAGCACCACGACCGCGGCCAGCGTCAGGTCGCGTTCGACCCGCTTCCGGGCGCGTTCCCGGTCGCCGAGTGCGAGGGCGCGGGAGACAGCCGGGAAGGTGACCGTGCAGATCATCAGCGACATCACCATCGGCAACTGCGCGATCTTCTGCGCGTAATTGAGATGCGAGATGGCCCCGGCGGGCAGGGGCGCGGCGAAGAACCGCTCCAGCAGCACCTGCGCCTGACGTCCGACGGTGAACACCACGACGGGGACGACCAGGGCGAGCGCCAGGGTGTCCGTGCGCCGCGGCGGGGGCGCGCCCGCGTCCCGGCCGCCGCCCGCTTCCTCCTCCGGTCGCGCCGCCGCTCCGGGTTCACGATGGGTCCGGCCCATTCCCCACACGAACGCCGGGAGTTGGATGAGCACCATGAGGACGCCCCCGACCGCCACTCCGGCGGCGGCGGCCCGCACCCCGTAGCGGCCGTGCAGGGCCAGCAGGGTGCCGACGATGCCGGCGTTGTACGCGACGTAGATCGCGGCCGGCGGCACGAAACGGCGCTGGGCGCGCAGCGCGGCGCTGACGTAGCCGGCCAGGCCGAAGGTGAACACCGTCAGGGCGGTCAGCCGGGTGCAGGCCACGGCCGTCCCCGGGTCGGCCAGCCCCGGCGCGAGCACCCGCACCAGCACGGGGGCGGCCGCGGCCAGGCCCGCGGTCAGCACGCCGAGCAGCGCCAGCAGCCGGGGCAGCGTGCCGCGCACCAGCGGGCGCGGCCCGGTGCCGCGGGCCAGCACCGCGCTGAACGCCGGCACCATCAGCAGCGCCATCGCGTCCTCGATGAGCACGGTCGCGGCGATCTCCGGCACCGTCCACGCGACGAGGAACGCGTCGCTCTCCGCGCCGGCGCCGAACAGATGGGCCACGGTCTGGTCGCGGACCAGCCCGAGCACCGAGCCCGCGACGGTCAGCGCCGCCGTCATCCCGGCCGCCCGCGCCAACCCCCCTCCGCCGCCGCGGTTTTCGGCGGCGGGGCGCTTCGGCCGCGGTGGGACGGCGCGCCCGGCCGGACCTGGCGGACCTCCCGGACCGGCCGGACCGGCCGCGGGCGGGCGCGGGCGTGTGGGGGCGGTCGGGACGGGTGCGGTCGCGACGGGTGCTGTGCGTTCGGTTGCGGTCGGGCGAGATGTCGCCGGGCGGGGTGCCGTGGGTTCGGCCGTGGTCGGGCCGGGCGCGGTCGCCACGGGTGCTGTGCGGTCGGCCGTGGTCGGGATGGTCACCCTCCGGCGGGGTGCCGTGGCCGGGACGGTCGCCGTCGCGCGGCGGGGCGGAGCGGTCCCCGCAGCCGGAATCGTCTTCCGGGTCCCACCCGGCGCCGCGGCGGTCCGGTCGGCCTGGGGCTCGACGGCCCAGCTCGGGCGGCGGATCGGGCGGCCGCCGTTCGGGCGGGCAGGTGCGGGGGCACCGGGCGCCCGGCCGGTCGGCACGCGGCGGGCGGTACGGCGGGCGGTACGACGGGCGGGCGCGGCGGAGGCGTGCAGCGGCCACCACGCGCAGAGGCCCAGGATCAGGGCGGTCAGCACGGTGGCGGGGCCGCCGATGTCGGCGTAGAGGAAGTCCACGCACGTCCACAGCAGCAGCCCGACGGCCGCCAGACCGCAGGCTGGCGGACCCGGGCGATGGCGCGCGACGGAGCCGCGGGCCGGACCGAGGCGCGCCGCCGGGACGACGCCGCCGCGGGTCGCGGGACGGCCGTCCGCGGCGAAGCCGCCGTCCCCGCCGCGAGGGCCGGACACGCGGGGCCGGTCGCGCAGCCGGGCGGTGCCGGCGACCAGGAGCGCGGCCCACGACCCGGTGAGCAACGCGCAGCCCAGCAGGCCCTGTTCGCTCAGCACCAGCAGGTACATGTTGTGCGGCGAGAGCAGCGGCTCGCGGGTGAAGGCCTGCCCGGCCCCCGCGGTGTCGCTGCCGGACGACAGCGCCAGCGAGGCGTGCGAGTCGCGTTCGTCGGGGAAACGCTTGAGGCCCACCCCCGTCACCGGGTGCTCCCGCCACATCGACACGGCCGCGTTCCACAGCGCGTACCGGTCGGTGACGGAGGGGTCGGGCGCGCTCGTGACCTGGGTGATGCTGGCGACCCGCTGGCTGATCATCTGCGAGCCGACGCCCACCCCGCCCACCAGCAGGCACCCGCCCGCGGCCATGACCGCCAGGACGCGGACGGCCTGCCGCCGCCCGGCCAGCAGCGTCATGGCGCCGCAGGCCACCGCCGTGGCGATCCACGTCCCGCGGCTGAAGGACACCACCAGGGGCACGGCGAGCGCGGCGGTGCAGGCCAGTGCGCCCAGCCGCAGCCGGCGCGACCCGCCGGGCGCGAGGGCGTAGGCCGCCGCGATCACCAGACCGTAGGCGACGACCGTGGCCATGCCCATCACGTCGGACGGCCCGAACGTGCCGACGGCCCGCACGTCCTGGCCCGCGTACGACGCGCCGGTGCCCGTCGCGTACTGCCAGACCCCGACCGCGCCCTGCGCCAGGGCCAGGGCGACGACCGTGCCGGCGACGACCGCGAAGTCCCGCCGGTCGCGCAGCAGCAGCACGACCGCGGCCGGGACCACGACGAACACCTGGACGTAGCGCAGGAATCCGGCGACCCCGGCGCCCGGGTCGAGGGACGTCACGGCGGCGACGGCGAAGCCCAGGACGGGCGCGCCCAGCACCACCGCCCCGAGCGGCGCGAGCCGCGGCCGCGCACCGCGGACCAGGCGCACCACGCAGGCCAGGACCAGCACCGCGGACGCCGCGTCCGCCGGGGTGACCTTGCCGGACGCGCTGACGTCCCCGGTGTGCACGGGTGCGGCCAGCAGCAGCACCGTGACCATGGCCGGCGCGAGCGGGGCGAACCGGGCCGGCCGCAGGGAGCGCAGGGACCGAAGGGAACGGGGCAGCGTGCCGCGTCGCGGGGAACGGCCGGGCCCGCGCGTCCGTGCGGGCGGCGGTCCGCCCGGGCGGCGGGCGGGCGACAGGGCGACGGCCATCAGCTGCCGCCCAACCGGATCAGCGCGCGGACCGTGCGCAGCATGATCGCCACGTCCTGCCACAGCGACCAGCTGTCGATGTAGTGGTTGTCGAACCGCGCCCGGTCGGCGATCGAGGTGTCCCCGCGCAGCCCGTGCACCTGGGCCAGCCCGGTGAGCCCGGCGGGCATCCGGTGCCGGTCCTCGTAGCCGGGATAGACGGTGCTGAACTGCTCGACGAAGTAAGGGCGTTCGGGCCGCGGGCCGACCAGGCTCATGTCGCCGCGCAGGACGTTCCACAACTGCGGCAGCTCGTCGAGCGAGGTGCGGCGCAGCAGGCGGCCGACCGCGCTCATCCGGTGGTCGCCCGCGACGTTCCAGCGGGTCGCCGACTCGTCGGAGTCGCGCGGCCGCAGCGTGCGGAACTTCAGCAGGGTGAACGGCCGTCCGCCCAGCCCGATCCGCTCCTGCCGGAAGAGCACGCCGGGGCCGTCCGCGATCCGCACGGCCAGGGCGCAGCCCCCGAGCACGGGGGAGAGCAGCAGCAGCGCGAACCCGGCCGCGCCCGCGTCGAGCGCCCGCTTGGCCCACCGGCCCGGGCGCGGCACCGGGTACGGCTCGACCTCCAGCCGACGGCAGGAGAAGCCCCACAGGTGCGCCGCGGCGGCCGGCCCGCGCCGGGGACGGCCGCCCTCCTCGGCGTGCCAGATGCAGCAGCCCTGCGCGGCCAGCAGCCGCACCGTCGCGGTCGTCCGAGCGTCGAGAGTCGGCGGACCGACCACGACCGCCGAGCGCACGGAGTTCTGGATCACCGCGCGGGTGATCTCGGCGTGGCCCGCCAGCACCGGCAGCGGCACGTCCGGCGGGTCGTCCGGCGCCTGCGCGTGCAGGGCGGCGGCCAGCAGCCGGACGGCGGGGTCCGACGCGTCCGCGCCCGGCCCCGGCGTGACCACGCCCACCGGGCGCATGCCGTACTCGGGATGACCGTGCAGCGCGGCCGCGACCTGCCGGATGCCCGGCCCCGCGCCCACGATCAGCGTGGAGGCGGGCGCGCGGCGGGCGGCCCGGCGCCGCACCGCGTGCACCAGGGCGCGCAGCAGACAGCCGAACGCGGCAGTGGCCGCGGTCGCGCACAGCAGCGTGGGCACGTCCATCGTGGTGACGACGACGGCGGCCACGCCCCACCCGAGGGCCGCCCGGGCGGCGATCGCCGGCACCTCGGCCAGGGCCGAGGGCGCGAAGCCCGGCCGGTACAGGCCGCCCTTGTACAGGGCGGCGAGCAGCACGGCCAGGGCGACCGCGGCGGCCGTCACGCCCTCCCCGGCACACAGCGCGCCCGCCAGCGCGCCGGCCGCGTCCGCGGCCATCAGCACGGCGCCGCCGCGCGGGCGGAAGGCGCGGTGGCGGGGCTGCGGCCCGGTGCGCCGTCCCGTGCCCCGGCCCTCGTCCGTCTCCTCGCCCGGCAGCCCCACGAGGGCCGGGGGAAGCGACGGCGGACGGGGGACGTCCCGTGGCGCCGCCTGCGGTGCCGTGGTGGGGACGGACGCTGCGGAGAGTTGCGCGGCCGAAGGGGCGAGGGACGGTGTGGCCGACGGCGATACGGCCTGCTGCAGCGGCTGTTCGGGGCGCAGGGCGACGACGGTGCTGCGGTGGCCGGCGGTCGCCGTTTCCACGGAGACGAGGGCCGCGGGCCCGGGGCTCGGCACGCCCGCCCCCGCCCACAGCGTCAGGACCGTATCGCACCCGGCCGCGGGGCGGGCGGCTTTCCCGCGCTTGGCGTAGGGGCCGAGGTGCAGGGTGTCGCCCCCCGCCGCGGGGAGCGCCGCCGCTGCCGCCCGCGGCGCGTACGGCCCCAGGTGGGTGAAGTGGCCGACGGCCTCGGCGGACGTGGGAAGCGGGATCACCGGCGGGAGCAGCGGTACGAGGTGGCCTGCGGCCGGCGCACCGGTAGCGGGTGGCGGGGCTGAGTGCGGGACGGGCCGAGGAGCCGGGTGCGGCTTCGCCGAGGCGGGCGACGCCTGTGCTGCGGCCCGGGCGGCGTCGTTGCCGTCGTCGCCCTTGTGCGAGGTGCTGTGGTTGGTCACGTCGTGCGCCGCGGTCCCGAGCGCTTTGTCGTGGCCTTTTGCGTGGGTTGCGGTCGTGGGGTCGGTGGCGGGCGGCGCCTGTTCCGCGGCCTGGGCGGCGTCGTTGCTGTCGCCGTTGCCCTTGTGCGAGGTGCTGTGGTTGGTCACGTCGTGCGCCGCGGTCCCGAGCGCTTTGTCGTGGCCTTTTGCGTGGGTTGCCGTCGCGGCCTCGGTCGGGGGCGGTGGGGTGGCCGCCGGGTCGCCGTCGCGGCCCGGGGGTGGCGGGTCGGCCTCGGGGCGGCCGTGGTTGGTGGCGCCGTGGCCCAGGCTTCTGCGGCGCTTGTCGTGGCCCTTGGGGTGCGGGTCCTTCGCGCGGGCGGTCGTGGCCGGTCGCGCCGTCGCGCGCGGCTCTGTGTGGCCGCCCGCGTCGTTCCGGGTGGCGTTCCCCGGGCGCGTGCGCGGCTTGTCCTGGGCGCCCGGGGGCGTTCCGGGGCCTTGCGGCTCTTCGGAGGAGGCCGGGGTGAGATCGCGGGCGTCGGCGGTCATCGGGCGGCTCCCAGCGTGGGGGCGGGGAGGGCGACGAGCCGGGCGTAGAGGTCGGCGACAGCGGCCGTGGTGGTGTCGACGGCGTGCTGCTCGCGGACGTGGGCGAGGCCGCGCCGGCCGGCGTCGCCCCGCAGTCCCGTGTCGGTGAGCAGCCGCAGCAGGGCCGAGGCCAGCGCCCGTTCGTCGCCGACCGGCACCACGTGGTCGCCGTCCTCGGCCGGGAGGCTCTCCCGGGCGCCCGCCACATTGGTGAGCACGACCGGCCGGCCGCAGGCCATCGCCTCCAGGGGGGCCAGGGCCATGCCCTCCCAGCGGGACGGCTGCACGACGACGTCCGCCGCCTGGTACCAGGGGAGCGGATCGGCCACCGGGCCGGCCAGCAGGACGCGGTCGGGGGCCCGGGCCATCAGGCGGCGGGCGTCGGGACCGTCGCCGACGAGCACCAGGAGCGCGCCGGGCAGCCTGGCGCCGACCGACTGCCAGGCGTCCAGCAGCACGTCCTGGCCCTTCTGCGGGCAGAGCCGGCCCACGCACACCACCAGGGGCGCCGCCGGGTCGAGCCCGGACAGGGCCGGGAGCGCGGCGCGGACGGCGGCGGGGTCCGCGGCCGGGGTGAAGTGGCCGGTGTCGACGCCGTTGGGGACCACCGTGTAGGCGGCGCGGACCCCGTGCGTCTGGCCCGACGCGCACTCGGCCCGGCTGACGCACAGCACGCGCTCGGTCCACCGGGTGGCGTGCCGTTCCCAGCGCAGCGCGGCCGCGCGGACCGGCCCGCGGGCGGCCTCCCAGGACCAGGCGTGCGGCTGGAAGACCGTGGGGACGGTGCCGTGCGCCGCCAGCCGCCCGGCCAGCCCCGCCTTGGCGCTGTGCAGATGGAGCAGGTCGGGATCGACGTCGCCGAGGATGTGGGCGGCCGCGGTGACCTCCACCGGCAGCGCAGGCCCGGGCGAGCGGCGGGCCGGCCAGCGGGCGGTCTCGGCCCCCACGGCCGTGACCGCGTGCGCCAACGGCCCCTGCGGCGGGCACGCCACGACGACGCGAGCGCCCGCCCGCACCTGCGCGGCGGCGAGATCGGTGACGACGCGCGCGACGCCGCCCTCGACGGGCTGCGTCATGTGGAGCACCGTCAACCCGGCGAGTCCGTAAGGATGTTGCGGCATTGCGGCGCCGTTCCCTCTCTCCGGGACTGCTCCGGGCGACCCCGGAGAAGCCCAAGTCCAGTCAGACCGCGGCCCGCGTTCCCCGTCGGTGAGCGGTGGGCCGCGTGCAGTCAACGAATCCCGTGCCTGTCAGGTAATCCCCACAACAGGAATGCACGTTCTGCGGCGAAATGGCGTACGACGCGCGGCACTTCACTGCTCTTGATTTCGTATGACGATCGCATGATCCGTATTGACGAAAGGTCAACGCGGAGGCCGATTCGACACCCCTGCGCGAGGGTGAACGTCCCTCGTCATGCCCCTTTTATCCATTCGAGTGAAGGATCATTACCAACGCGGGGCTGCGGGGTTGGTCAGATCGGCCCTGGTACCGGGGCACCCTCTCTCAAAGGACCAACCGTGATCAAGAAGATCCTCGCGACGGCTGCTGTCGCCGCCTCCTTCGCGGGCGTCTCCGCGACGGTCGCCCCGCAGGCGATGGCGCTCGGTGACTCGCAGGGCACCACCACCGCCAACGGGAACGACTCCACGCAGGCGTACGGCAACACGTACACCAGCGGCTACATGAGCCCGTCCTTCGCGCTCGTCCAGGGCTCGCTGAACAAGCCCTGCATCGCGCTGCCCGCGAAGGCCAACCTGGGCTCGCTGGTGGGTGTCGTCCCGATCACCGTGCAGGACCTCAACGTGCTGTCCTCGCCGCAGAACCAGCAGTGCACGGAGAACTCCACGCAGTCCAAGGGCGACGAGCCGCTGTCGCACATCCTGGACAACATCCCGGTGCTCTCAGGCAACGGCACGCAGAACGGCTGACGCCGGGCGCCGGCCCGTGCCCCCGGCCCCGTGCGGCCCCGGCCGCCGACCCTCGTCGGCCCGCCGGGGCCGCCCGGCGTTTCCGGTCCCGCGGCTCCCCGGAAATACCCGGTCCTGAATACCGTCCATTCGAGTGGATAGTCATCGGCGGGAGCCGCGGGGGAGTTGCCTGATCTCCTGCGTTCTCGTTAGTCCGTCGTAGCGGTGCACCGGCCCGGACATTACGGCCGTCCCGTCACGAAGGCCGTGACGGGAAAACGGCACCGCTCTCGGAAAAGGAGCAAGAAGTGAAGTTCTCGAAGGTCGCGGCCATGGCCGCCGGCACCATGATCGCCCTCGGCGCCGCCGCTGCCCCGGCTTTCGCCGACGCCGACGCGGCCGGTGCCGCCGTGCACTCCCCCGGCGTGCTGTCCGGCAACGACGTCGCCGTCCCGGTCGACATCCCGGTCAACCTGTGCGGTGACACCGTCGACGTCATCGGCCTGCTCAACCCGGCGTTCGGCGACTCCTGCGCCGACGTCAGCCAGGGCTGACCGAACGGATGCGCGGGGCCTGCCGGCCCTGCGCGAGCGCCGCCCCGGGAGCGCGTCCCCGCGCCCCGGGGCGGCGCCCATCGGGACACCCCCGGCCTGATCAACGAAGCGGAGAAAGTTCGACCGATGCGACAGATCCTGAGCCGTAGCCTGCTCACCGCCGCTGCCGCGGGCAGCCTCCTCGCCGCGACCGGCGGCTGGGCGAGCGCCGACTCCGACGCCGACGGCACCGCGGCGGGGTCGCCCGGCGTGCTGTCGGGGAACAGCATCTCGGCACCGGTGGACGTTCCGGTGAACGTCTGCGGCAACAGCGTCGACGCGGTCGGGGCACTCAACCCCGCGTTCGGCGACTCCTGTGCCACCACCTCGTCCTCGCACGCCCGTTCCGGGCACTCCGGGGCCGCCGCGCACGGAGACGCGCACGGTTCCCCCGGCGTGCTGTCCGGCAACGACGTGCAGATCCCGGTGCACGCGCCGGTGAACGTGTGCGGCAACACCGTGGACGTCGTCGCGCTGCTCGACCCGGCGTTCGGCGACCACTGCGCCCACGGGGAGCAGGTGCCTGTGGCGGACACCCCGCAGCCCGCGCCGCCGGCCACCGGCACCCCGGACACCCCGGCCCCCGACACCCCCGGCGTGCAGGTCAGTTCGCCGCCGCTGGCCGACACCGGCTTCAGCGGAAGCGAGCTCGGGGCGGCCGGCGCCACCAGCGCGGCGCTGCTGCTGGGCGGCGCGATCCTCTACCGGCGCGGTCTGCGCCCCGCGCACGCCCTGATCGGCAGGCACCGCCGGCACGCGGCCCACGCCCGCTCCTAGCGAGTGAAGCGGACCTGAAGCGGACCTGAAAAGGACACCCGGTATATGGGCGAACGACCGGATTAGTACGAGCAATAGCGCGCCGATTCGCACCGTTCGGGTGATTGTCCGGTTCGCCGTTTACTCCACGTTTCCGTTGCAATCCGCGGTCGTTGTCCACGGAGAACGATCGCCGGGGAAATTCGGCGTCAGCCAGCGAAAGGGCGGCAAGTGAAGTACTCGAAGATGGCAGCGGCCGTGGCGGGCTCCGTGATCGCGGTCGGTGTGGGGGCTCCCGCCTTCGCGGCCGACAGCACGGCGGCCACACCGATGATGCCCACGAGCATCAACGGCGGCGTCGACGAGCTCCTGGCCGCCCAGCCCCTGCAGAAGGTGGTCGAGGGCACGCACCTCGACCACGCGCTGCAGTCGGCGGACCGGACCACGGACAGCCTGCAGGGGCAGGCCAAGCCCGACGGGCTCGTCGGGCAGGCGGTCGACACCGCCCGCGGCACCGCCCTGCCGGCGGTCGGCCAGGTCGTGCCCGGCGCCTCGCTGCTGGGCGGCCTCCCGCTGAACGGACTGCCCCTCGGCGGGCTGCCGCTCGGCGGACTCCCGCTCGGCGGCTGACACCGGCGCCGGCCCCTGCCGGCACGGACGTCACCGCAGGTCCGGCCCTCGCCCGTCGGGGTGAAAAGGCGGAACCAAACCCTGGGTGGGCGGTTGATCAGATCGCTCCACCAGACCTTCCGAACCGTGCATCCAAGCACCAAATAAGGGACAACAATGATCAAGAAGATGCTCGCCGGTGCTGCTCTCGCCGCTTCGGTCGTCGCCGTCGGCGTCACCGCCTCCCCGGCGATGGCCATCGGCAACGACGAGGGCACCACCACGGTGGACGGCAACGGCGCCGAGCAGGCGTACGGCAACACCGCGACCAGCGGCACCGAGAGCCCCGAGATCGGTCTGGTCCAGGGCACCCTGAACAAGCCGTGCGTCGGCCTGCCGGTCAAGGCCAACGTGGGCTCGCTGATCGGCCTCATCCCGATCACCGCCCAGGACATCAACGTCCTGTCCTCGCCGCAGAACCAGCAGTGCGACGAGAACAGCAGCCAGATCAAGGGCGACGAGCCGGCCTCGCACATCCTGGACAACATCCCGGTGCTGTCCGGCAACGGCGCTGCCAACCACTGAGGCACCCCGCCCCAGCGGGCCGCCGGCCGATCCTGGCCGGCGGCCCGTCGGCGTTTCACCACCGCCGCGCCGCGCCGGGCCGTTGTCACAGGTCCCGCCTACGGTGGAACGATGGCGAGGACGACGTACTTCACGGCCACCACGATCGACGGTCACATCGCGGACCCGGACAACTCCCTGGACTGGCTCTTCGACGTCGAGGGCGGCGACGACCGGTTCGCCCCCTTCTTCGCGTCGGTCGGCGCGTTCGCGATGGGGTCCACGACCTATGAGTGGGTCGTGGACCACGAGAAGTTGACCGAGCACCCGGAGAAGTGGCAGGACTGGTACGGCAGTACGCCCTGCTGGGTCTTCACCCACCGGGACCTGCCGGTCCTCCCCGGCGCCGCCGTCACCTTCGTCCGCGGGGACGTACGACCGGTGCACGCCGCGATGGCCGAGGCAGCGGGGGACCGCGTGATCTGGCTCGTCGGCGGCGGTGAACTCGTCGGCGCCTTCGCCGATCAGGGCCTGCTGGACGAGATCGTGCTCGGCGTCGCGCCCGTCACCCTGGGCGCGGGCGCGCCGGTCCTGCCCCGGCGGCTGACGTCCGCCGACCTCGAACTGACCGGCGTGGAACGCTCCGGGCAGTTCGCCTACCTGACCTACGGCGTCCGGCACCGGTGAGGCGTCCCGCCCGGGTGCTTTCGACGGCGGCCAGGGCCGCCGCCTGCCGCCTGGACGCACCTGCCGCTCGCGTTCCCGGACCCCCATCGCTCCCCCTGGTGTGACGTTTTGCCGCCGCGTTGCGCCCCCGTTGTGGGCCGTGCGCATCCGCGCGCGGTACCGGTCAGCGAAGGACAGCGAGCGGAGGGACTGCATGGAACACGCGGTGACCGACCGGCCTGCGGCCACGAGCCCGGCCCGGCTCGCGGCGGACATCGTCGCGGTCGTACGGGAGGGCTCGGGGATCCGGCTCGACTACACGCTCGGCAGCCTCGCCTCGGTTGACCGGGTCATCGGCAACATACGGCGCGAACAGCCGCCCATCGAGGCGGTGCTGCCCGCGCTCCAGGGCTTCGGCGCCTACGCGGGCCAGGTCCTCGTGCTGGCCACGAGCGCGACATGGGTTGTCTTCGACGCCGACCAGCGCGATACATTCGGCCAGGCCTTCGGACTGCGGACCCCGGACGGGCAGGTCTGGAACCCGCTCGGCCGAGCGGTCCAGCGGTACGAGAACGGGCCGCAGGACAGCCTGCGGGCGTTCTGCCTGACGGTGGCGGAGTCGGCGCGGTCGTGACGCCCGCGGGAGTGCGGACCTCCCTCCCGGGCGCGGCGGTTCCGGATCGCCGGGCCCCGGAGGCGGGTTCGCGGCTTCCGGGCGGGGGCCACGGTCGCATGTGTCGGTGAGCACGAAGAGGTGCGGTGAGCAAGGCGGAGGTGCGCCGGCGCGCGAGGATGGACGACGGGGAACTGGGCGACGCGGTCACCCAGGCCCGGGACGGCGACGAGGACGCGTTCGGCGTCGTCTACCGCGAGGTCCATCCGATGCTGCTGGGATACCTGCGCGGGCTGGTCGGCGAGGACGCCGACGACGTCGCGTCCGAGACCTGGCACGACGTGGTGCGGGACCTCGACGGGTTCCGCGGCGACGGGCAGGGCTTCCGTGGCTGGGCGGCCGCCATCGCCCGCCACAGGGCCATGGACCACATGCGGCGGATCAAGGCCCGGCCGCGCACCGCGGCGTTCGACGAGACCGTGACGGAGCCGGTGACGCCGCAGGACTCCGCGGGTGAGGCGCTGGACAACGTGTCCACCCAGCAGGCGCTGGCCCTCATCGCCGAACTCCCGCAGGACCAGGCCGAGGCGGTGCTGCTCCGCGTGGTGCTGGGGCTCAACGCCCCCATGGCCGCGAGCGTCCTGGGCAAGCGGCCCGGAGCCGTGCGGACCGCCGCGTACCGCGGTCTGAAGCGGCTGTCGGAACGGCTGGCCGCGGCGGGGGAGCAGGCGGGGAGGGGCGAGGGATGAGGCGGCTGCGGAGTGCGCGGGGCGGCGGCGGGGTGTGGCCCGACCCGGGGATCGCGGAACGTCTCCTGGACGGGCGCGCGTTGTCCGGCACCGATGCCGGGGCACGGGATGCCGCGGGGGCCGCGGTGGTGAACGTGGCACGGCTGCTGGACGCGGCTTCGCGGCCGTTGGACGTCCGGGAGGGGGACGAGGAGGCCGCGCGGGCGGCGTACCGCGAGGCGCGGGCGTCCTCGGTCTCACGGGCCTTCGACACCGGTGGGCGGCGCGGATGGCCCGGGCGGCGCCGTGGCCTGACGGTCAAGGCTCTGGTCGGCGGGGTCGCGGCGGTGATGGCGCTCGGCGGGGTCGCCGTCGCGGCGCAGCGCGGGGAGTTGGCGCGGCCGTTCCGTCACCACGGTCACGTGGTCTCGCCGCGGCCGCGCTCGACGGTGCCGGTCGTCTCTCCCCCGGCGGTGCGGCCTCGTCCCTCGGCGACGCGGGCCCAGTCGCCGGCGGTACCGGGCGGCCCTGCGAGTGCGGCGCCGTCGCCCACGTCGTCGGCCGCGGCCACGCCCGAGGCTTCCGCTGCGGGGGGCCTCCGGCCCGGTAGTGGGGTACGGCTTCCGGGGTGCCCCCGGGTGCGCATTCCCGGCTCTCCGCCCTGTGGCCCCTTGCTCGCGCCGTTCCCCGCGCCCCTTTCAGGGCTTGTCCTGCCCCTTGCGGTGCGTTGCCGTCTGCTGCGCCGTCGTGGCTTGTCGCGTTGGGGGCACCTCCCGGACGAAGTCTGGGGGACCCCGCGCCCCTGTTATCGCTTGCCGTTCGTTCGTCTGTCGGGGGCAGTCCGGAAGCGTCTCCTCGGACTGTGCATGACGGGTTCTTCCACACCTTGACCGGGGCGGATGCACATTCCTGCGGGGATCGCTTCCTCCCCACCCCCTGGCAGTGAAAGTGGCCGCAGGGGGTGTTACCGGGGCACCCCCGTACTGCCCAGGCGGCCCCATGAACGACCAAGGGGGTGGGGAGGAAGCGCTCCCCGCAAGGACTTGTGCACACACCCGCCCAGCCCCTTCGTAAAAACGTTCACGCACAAGTCCGAGGAGACGCTTCCGGACTGCCCCCAACGTGCGGGCAAACGGCACGTGATCAGGGGCGCGAGGTCCCCCAGACTTCGTCCGGGAGGTGCCCCCAACGCGACAAGCCACCCACCCGGCGGAGGTCGGGAACGCGCACCCGGGGGCACCCCCGAATCCGTACCGCTCTACCGGGCTGGAAGCCACACCGTTCGGCCGAGCCCGAAGAATGAGGGCCATAGCGTCGCCGTATGACGACTGAGCACGTCCTCGACCGCTACGCCGACGTAGACGCCGCCCTGCGGAACCCGGACCTCGTCCCTCTGCCCGCCACCGGCGCCCCGCGGCCCGCCACGGCCGAGTGGCTACGCGCAACCGTCGCCCGGTTCTCCTCGGGCCCCGCGCACACTCGCCGCCGCGCCCTGGTGGAGGGCGACCTGGCCCGCCTGGACCCGGCCCGGCTCCGGGCGGCCGCGGCCCGGGCCACCGCGACCCCCGGGCAGGACGAGCGGGCGGTCGTGGTCGGGGTGCTGGCCGCAGGCCTCGGCGTGGAGGACCCCGAGGGCGCCGCCCAGGCAGTCCTCGCGATCGCGCCCGCGTACTTCGGGGGAGCCGACGCCACCGCCGTGGCGGACGGGGACGCGGCGACCGCCTGGCTCCTGCCCCGCATGGGCACCGCGGACGACGAGGAGGCCGCCAACCGCATCGGCCTCCTGGTCCAGGCGTGCGACGCCACCGCGACCCTCATCGCCCACGCCCGCCGCCACCCCTCAGCACCCGCGGGCACTCCCACGGTCGAGGCCGTACTCGAGGAGACCCTGCGCCGCGAACCGCCCGTCCTCGCCATGCGCCGCCAGGCCGCGCGGGACACCCGGATCGGCGAGCTGGCCGTCGCCGCGGGCGACTTCGTGCTGCTGGACGTCGCCGCGGCAACCCGCGACCCCGAGGCGCTGGCGCGGCCGGCCGATCACCCGCCGCTGACCTTCGGCGTCGCCCCGCGCCGCTGCCCGGGCGCCGCGCACGCCCTCGCCATCGCCGCTGGCGTCCTGGAGGAGGAGCAGGCCCCCGAGGACGCTCCCGTCACCGACGGGCGGGACCCGGCGGAGGTCGTGACCGGGATGGTCGCGCACGTCCTGGACGTCGCCGCCACCTGGACCGCGTGGGACGGCGAGCCCGTGCCGAGCGAGGACCGGGTGTACACCCCGCACAAGGCCATCCGCCGCGTCGCCGACCATCTCCTCGACCACCTGGCAGAGTTGGAGGCCCGGCTCGCCGGGGAGGAGCCCGAGCCCGACCACTGGCACGCCTCGGCCACGACGACCCCGGCCGACCTGGCTCCCTTCACCGACCAGGACCTGGACGAGGCCCGCAGCCGCCTCGTCCGGCTCTCCCGGATGTGGTCGCAGCGCCTCGGCGCCCTCACCCCGGAACAGCTCGACCGCTCCCCCGGCCGCGGCTGGACCTTCCGCCAACTCGCCTTCCACCTCAAGGGATCGACGTACTACGCCGACGCGGTCGGCCGACTGCCGAAGGGGGAAGCACGATGAACGCGAACGGTCCTGCCGCGGCCGCGGAATTCGCCGCCCTGCACCACCGCCCCGGCACCCCCCTGCTGCTTCCCAACGCCTGGGACCACGCGTCGGCCGCCGCCCTGGCCGCGGCGGGCTTCGAGGCGATCGGGACCACGAGTCTGGGCGTCGCGGCCGCGGCCGGACTGCGGGACGGCGAAGGCGCCGCACGGGCCGAGACGCTGGCCCTGGCGCGGCGGCTCGGTGCGGGCGTCGGACTGCTGTCCGTCGACATCGAGGGCGGGTTCAGCGACGACCCCGAGGAAGTGGTGGCGCTCGCAGGGGAGTTGGTGGAGGCCGGTGCTGTCGGCGTCAACCTGGAGGACGGCCGCCCGGACGGCACCCTCGCCCCCGCCGCCCTGCACGCCGCCAAGATCGCCGCGGTGAAGGCCGCAGTCCCCGGCCTGTTCGTCAACGCCCGTACGGACACGTACTGGTTGGGAGCCGCGGGGCCGGACGAGACTGGGGCGCGCCTGGCCGCGTACCAACAGGCGGGTGCCGACGGGGTGTTCGTGCCGGGGCTGAGCGACCCGGAGCGGATCGCCGGCCTGGTGGACACGGTCGGCCTGCCGCTGAACATCCTCTACGCGCCCGCCGGGCCGTCCGTCGCCGAGCTGGCCGCGCTGGGTGTCGCCCGGGTCAGCCTCGGATCGCTGCTGTTCCGCTGCGCCCTCGGAGCGGCGGTCGTCGCGGCCCTGGACGTCCGGGCGGGGCGGCGGCCGTCCGGGCCCGTGGCGGCGTACGAGGAGGTGCAGGCCCTGAGCGGCGGATGAGTGGCGGATGACCGGCGGCTGAGCGGCGGACGAGCCGCGTCACGCCGAGACGGCCACGCCCAGGGTGTCCGCGCCCAGCGTCCGGGGCGCGCCCTTCTCGTAGAAGACGTCCAGCTCGGTGATGGCGAAACCGGCGGTCCGCAGCAGGTCGGCGATCGGCCGGGTGAGGTGACAGCCGCCGAACAGCCGCTTCTGCAGCGGCTCCAGGCGGTACTGCCAGCGGCGGACCGACGCGTCCGGCGCGAGCCCGTGCTCGACGAAGTGCAGGGTGCCGCCGGGTTTCAGGACCCGGCGGAGTTCGCTCAGCGCGGCCTCCGCGTCGGGGATGGTGCACAGTGTCCAGGTGGACAGGGCCGCGTCGTGGCCGGCGTCGGGGAAGGGCAGCCGCTGCCCGTCGAGTCCGGAGCGCCGGACCGGGACCCTGGCGCCGTCCAGCCGCCGGGCGGCCAGCTTCCAGCCGACGTCCGAGGGTTCCACGGCGTCCACGCCCGTGACGGCCGCCGGGTAGTAGGGGACGTTGTGGCCGGAGCCGAAGCCGATCTCCACGACCTCTCCCGCCAGGCCGTGGCAGACCCGGCCGCGCAGCCGCCCGGCCTCGCCCATCGCGCAGGCGACGTTGGTGACCCGCGGCACGACCTGCTCGTTGTACACACCCATGACGACCTCCGGCGCCCGTCGTCCCCATTCTCCCACGGGACCCCCTCCCGTTGACCGGTTCGGTGGTTCGGTATTACGATCCGAACCGGGTCGGATCGTAAAGCGTCCGGCGGCAGAGCGGGACACGACGACGGCAGGGGGATCCCATGCGTGTGACGGGCTTCGATCATCTGGTGCTCAACGTGGCGGACGTCGAGCGGGCGCTCGGCTTCTACGGCGGACGGCTGGGACTGGCGCCCGAGCGCGTCGACGAGTGGCGGGACGGCTCCGCGCCCTTCCCGTCGGTCCGGGTCAGTGAGACGACGGTCATCGACCTGGTGAACGGCCCGCGGGGCGAGTCCAACGTCGACCACCTGTGTCTGGTCGTGGAGCCGCTCGACTGGCAACAGGTCGTGGAATCAGGTGAGTT
This sequence comes from Actinacidiphila acidipaludis, assembly GCF_019890725.1. Taxonomy (GTDB): domain Bacteria; phylum Actinomycetota; class Actinomycetes; order Streptomycetales; family Streptomycetaceae; genus Actinacidiphila; species Actinacidiphila acidipaludis. Next base: position 185,059 of record NZ_JAINZZ010000006.1, on the reverse strand, counting down.
CACCGTGCTGGAGGGACCGGTCCGGCGCTGGGGCGCCCGCGGCTGGGCGACGTCGGTGTACGTACGCGACCCGGACGGCAACACCGTCGAGCTGCGCTGGTACCCGCAGGACGTCCCGGCATGAGCACCGCGCCCGGGCGGCCACGGGATCCGGCGATCGACGCGGCCGTGCTGGCCGCCACGGTCGGGCTGCTCGGCGAGGGCGGCTACGCGGCGTTCGCGCTGGAGAAGGTCGCGGCCCGGGCCGGCACCACCAAGGCCGCGATCCGCCGCCGCTGGCCGGTCCGGCAGCGTCTGGTGATCGACGCGCTCGCCACCGTGCTGGTCACGCCGCCGGTACCGGACAACGACTGCACCCGCTGCGACCTGCACCAGAGCGTGCGGCTGCTGGCCGAGGCACTGGACGAGCGGCTGCCGCCCGGAGTGCTGGCCCCGCTCGTCGCGGACTGCGCGGCCGATCCGGAACTGCACCGGGCACTGGTCGAGACCCTGATCCAGCCCAGCCGCGGCGCGGCGGCCGTCGCGGTACGGCGCGCGGTGGACCGCGGCGACCTGCTCCCGGACGTCGACGCCGACCTCTTCGTCGACCTGCTGGCGTCGGTCGTCTACCAGCGTGCCCTGTTCGGCGGGGCGCCGGTGGACCAGGCGGCGGCCGTACGGCTGGTGGACCTGCTGCTGCGCGGTGTGGCCGTCGACTTCGACCACCTGGTGCGGATCAGCCGGCAGCCGCGCGAGGACCGCCGCCGGCACCGGCACTGACCCCTCTCACCCGCACGGAACCTGGCGGGACGCGCGCACATGAGGACCTCTGGGGCCGGGGAAGGGGCCTCAGAGGTCCTCGGGGAAGTGGCGCGTGGGGCGGTCGAGGTCACAGACCGCCGGTGTAGAGCAGCAGGTCGGGCGAACCGCCGTTGACCTTCAGGACGTTCTGCGTGGCCGAGGCGGTCAGCGCGTCGGCGACCGCCATGGCGTCGGCGTCCGGGTGCTCGGACTTGTACAGCAGCGCGGTGCCGGCCGCGTGCGGGCTGGCCATCGAGGTGCCGTCCATGGCGACGCTGCCGCCGCCGAGCTTGGCCGACACGATGGCCGTGCCGGGCGCGAACATCGACACGCAGCTGCCGGAGTTGCTGAAGCCGGCCTCCTGGTCGGACGCGTTGGACGCGCCGATGGTCAGCACGCGCGGCGCGCTCGCGGGGGAGACGGTGCAGGCGTCGGCGCTGTCGTTGCCGGCCGCCACCACGGGCAGGACACCGCTGTCCGACAGCGCGTCGGCGGCGTCGTTCAGCGCGGGCGAGTACGAGCCGCCGAGCGAGGCGTTGGCCACTGCGGGCTGCTGGGCGTGCTGGGCGACCCAGTCCATGCCCGCGATGATCCCGGCGAGGGTGCCCTGGCCCTGGCAGTCGAGCACCCGGACGCTCACCAGCTTCGCCTGGCGCGCGACCCCGTAGGTCTTCCCGCCGATGGTGCCCGCCACGTGGGTGCCGTGGCCCTCGCAGTCCTGGCCGTTGCGGCCGTCGCCGATCGCGTCGTAGCCCGGGACCGCCCGGCCGCCGAACTCGCTGTGGCCGAAGTCGATCCCGGTGTCCAGCACGTAGGCGGTCGCGCCCTGTCCGGTGCCGTCCACCGTGAACTGGTGGTCCAGCGGGAGGTTGCGCTGGTCGATGCGGTCCAGGCCCCAGGACGCGGCGGCGGCCCGGCGCTCGCGACTGCCGGGGTGGACGCCCGTGGTGGGGCCGAGGCCGTCCGCGGTCACCGTGGCGTTCTCCTCGACCGCGGCGACGCCCGGCGTGCGGCGCACGGTGGCGAGTTGCGCGGCGGTGAACTTCGAGGCGAAGCCCGAGAACACCTTGGTGTAGTGGAACATCGGCGAGACCCCGAACTGCTTGGCGAACGCCGACGGGTCGGCGCCGTTGTCCAGGGTGACGATGTACTGGCCCGGCACCGCCTGGCTGTTGCGGTGCAGGGGCGCGAGGGCGGAGCGGAGTGGCTGGGCCTTGGGGTGTGTGGCCTGGGCGGTGGCCGCCGGGAGGGCTGCTAGCGAGGCGAGCAGCGTGACCGCGGCTGTGAGGCCGCGCGCGAGCATGCGCATCTTGTGGACTCCGTAGGACAGCGACAGACCCACGTGAAGGCGTCACGCGGGCGAGAGCGGTCCCAAAGTCCGACGATCATGCGTTCCGAAGATCACGACACACCGCCACCACCCGACCGCGCCACCCGATCGGCCGCCTCTGAGCTGCGCGAATGGCGGTCACCGGGGTAGGACGTCCGGGAAGGACGTTCCCCGCTCGCACGGCGGCCCCGCCCCGGACGCCTTGCGGCGGCCGGGGCGGGGCCGGTGGTGAGCCGGACCGGCCGGCTGCGGGAGTGCGGGGCGGGCCGGACCAGCACCGACCAGGCCGGGTCAGGGCGGGTCAGGATCCGTAGACCTGGAACTCCCAGAGCGAGTAGCCGTACTGCGTGGCACGTGCGGTGCCGTTCATCCGCACGTAGCGGCCGCTGCCGGAGACGTTGAGGGTCTGGTTGCCGCCGGTGCCGCTGGTGGTGGAGTAGATCGTCGTCCAGGTGGTGCCGTCGTTCGAGGTCTGGATCTGGAAGGCGGTGGCGTACGCCGCCTCCCAGTTCAGCGCCACCTTGCTGATGCTGTGGGTCGCGCCCAGGTCGACCTGGAGCCACTGCGGGTCGGAGAACGCGCTGGACCAGCGGGTGCCCGTGTTGCCGTCGACCGCGTTGGGCGCGGTGAAGCTGCCGTTCTCGGTGGAGGAGGCGGTCGCCGTCCTCCCCTGGGACAGCAGCGTGCTCCCGCCGGTGCCGCCGCCCGACCCTGGTGTGCCGTAGAGCGCCAGCTCGTACAGGGAGTCGCCCCACTGGGAGGCTCTGCCGGTCGCGTAGACCCGCACGTAGCGCCCGGAGGCGTTCAGCGCGGTGTCCTGGATGTCCTGGGGGCTGTTGGAGTTGGAGTAGACCGTCGTCCAGGTCGTGCCGTCGTTGGAGGTCTGCAACTGGTAGGCCGATGCCGTGGCCGCCTCCCAGGTGAGGGTGGCGTGCGTCAGGTTGTAGCTCTGGCCGAGGTCGACCTGCAGCCACTGCGGGTCGGAGAAGCCGCTGGACCAGCGGGTCGTCAGGTCGCCGTCGGTGGCGTTCGACGCGGGGAAGGACGCGCTCTCCACCGACGAGGCCGTGGTCGGCTTGCCCTGCGCGATGTTCGTGCCCAGGCTGCCGGCCGGCGGCTTGTTGTAGACGGCGACGTAGTCCACGTTCAACTGCCCGCCGGAGACGGTGTTCGCGTTGGGTCCGCCGCCGAAGGCCGCGGGGAAGCCGCCGCCGATGGCCAGGTCGAAGATGATGAAGTAGCTGTGGTCGACGGCGTTCGCCCAGGTCGTTGCGTCGACCTGGTTGGAGTTGATGGTGAAGTAGTTGGCGCCGTCGAGGTAGTAGCGGATCTGCTCGGGCGAGGTCGACCGGTCGATCTCCACCGCGTAGGTGTGGTAGCCGGTCTGGCAGCCGGAGCAGGCGCGTTCACCCGAGCCGATGCCGGTGGTCTCGTTGCAGGGACCGCCGGAGCCGACCCCGCAGTGCAGGGTGCCGAACACCGAGCTGCGGCCGTTGATGTCCTCGAGGATGTCGACCTCGCCGGAGCCCGGCCAGCCCACACCGATCCGCAGCGGGGCGCCCAGCATCCAGAACGCCGGCCAGTAACCGGCGCCGTTGGCGGTGGTCACGTTGGGCTGCTGGATGGAGGCCTGCATCCGCACGACGCCGCCGGGCACCGCGCCGAACCCGTCGGCCTGCGTCTCCACCCGGCCCGACGTCCAGCCGGAGTTGGGGTCGGTGCCGGAGTGCAGGGCCTTGAGCACCAGGTGGCCGTTGCCGTCCTGGTAGACGTTCGAGGTGCTGGTGGTGGTCGTCTCGATCTCGCCGGTGCCGAAACTGCTGCCGGGCCCGGCGTCGTACCGCCATGTCCCGGTGTCCAGGCCGGTGTTGGCGGCGCCGTTGAAGTCGTCGCTCCAGGTCGTCGTGAAGCCGGCCGGTGCGGCCGGCACGGAGGACGGCTGGACGGCGGCGGGCCGGGCGGCGGCCGTGGGGGGCTGGGCCGCCTGCGACGGCGTGCCGGTCAGGGTGACCGCGGCGACGGCGGCCACGGCCACCGCCCCGAGCGCGGCCCGGCCGGCGGACCATCGCCGTCTGACCCGTTGCCGCGTGCCTTCGATGGACATGCGTACTCCTTCACCTGTGTGGGGGGTGGCGCCCGCGGGCGTGGTCGCGGTGAGGAGCCGACCGGGAAGCGGGAACGCGGGCGCGGTGGGTGTCGGGGGTGTCGGGGGTTCGTGAGAGCGCTCTCAGGAGCGTCGTGGTTCGTCGCATCCCTGTCAAGAGTTCCGGCAACGTTTACGGTCGCCCGCAACTGCCCTTTCCCAACCGCGCTCTGGCGGCGGCGACGCCGGTTCAGCCCGCGGACGGGCGGCGGTCGCCGGGCGCGGGGAAGGTCTCCGCGAGGTCGGCGGGAGCGGCCTGCCGCCAGGAGTCGAGCAGGATGTCGTAGAGCTCGTCGGCGTCGTCGAGGGCGGCCAGCCGGGCCCGGACCCATGACGAGTGCGCCTCGTGCGCGGGAACCCAGAACTTCTCCGGCTCGCTCGCCATCAGCTCGGCGCGTTCGTGACGCGGGCAGCGCACCGCGAACGAGGTGCCGTCGTCGGGCACGGTGACGAACATCCGGCCGGTGACGTCGAAGGTGGGATGCCCCCACCGCTCCTTCTCCAGCGTCGCCGGGAACGACAGGGCGATGCGGCGGACGTCCTCGGCATCGAGCATGACGGCGGGCCTTCCCTCGGTGGCACGTCGGAGTGACGGCCTCCGCCGGCGGCGACGGAGACGGCGGTCACCGCCATCGGCGACCGCGGTCACCATCATCGGGGACCGCGGCGGCCGTCATCGGGCCGGGCCGCCTCCCGGCGCCAGGACGAAGCCGGCGCGGACGGCGGCCCGTGCGAACGCGGCGGCGTCCGCGACGGCCGCGCCGCCGGTGTCGTTGTTGAAGTAGCAGTAGACGTCGTCCGCGTCGCCGGGCCAGGCCGCGCGCAGCCGCTCGGCCCACGACCGCAGGGCCGTCCGCCCGTAGCGGGGGGCCGGCCGGGCGCGGCCGCCGTGGAAGCGCGCATAACCCCAGGACGCGGTGCGCCACAGCGGCGTCACCGGCCGCGAGTCGCGGTCGGCCCAGCACAGCGTGCCGCCGCGGCGCTCCAGCACCCGCCGCACTGCCCGCTCGGCCTCCCACCACGAGGGGTGCCGGGGTTCGACGGCCACCCGCACGGTCCGCGGGAAGCAGCGCAGGCACGCGTCGAGGGCGTCGGGGTCGGCGCGCAGCGTCGGCGGGAGCTGGAGCAGCACCGGCCCGAGCCGGTCGCCGAGGGCCGCGGCCCGCTCCATCAGCCGGTGCACCGGTTCCTCCGGCTCGCGCAGCCGCTTGATGTGCGTGAGGTAGCGGCTGGCCTTGACCGCCATCACGAACCCGTCGGGGGTCCGCCGCCGCCAGTCCGCGAAGATGTCCGCGGTGGGCAGCCGGTAGAAGGCGTTGTTGTTCTCCACGGTCGCGAACCGGCCGGCGTACTCCTCCAGCCACAGCCGCTGCGGCAGCTTCTCCGGGTAGAGGACGCCGCGCCAGTCCCGGTACTGCCATCCCGAGGTTCCGATGAGCAGGGGCATGAAGCGATACGTGCCCGGTACGCGGGAGTGCGTACCGGGCACGTGGTCAGCCTGCCCCTGCCCGCGGACGGCGGGCCGGGAGGTGGCGCGGGATCAGAACAGGCTGCTGTAGCCGTTCCAGCCGGCGGTGCCGATCTCCACACGGTGCTTGAAGGTGGCGGTGCCGGTGAAGCCCTCGCCGCTGTAGCGGTAGAGCTGGCCGCCGGGGGTCACCGCGACCAGGTCGGCGCGGCCGTCGCCGTCCATGTCACCGGGCGAGGCGATCTTGGAGTACGCGTTCCAGCCGGCGCCGATGTCCTGGCGGGCCTTGAACGGCGCCGCGCCGTTGCCGGTGCCCAGGTACAGGTACAGGTGGCCGTTGCTCGCGCGGGCCACGATGTCGGCGAGGCCGTCACCGTTGATGTCGCCGGCGCCGGTGATCTGGTTGTAGCCGCCCCAGCCCGCGCCGACCTTGGCGCGGCCGTAGAACGAGCCGTCGCCCTTGCCGGTCAGGTCCCACAGCACGCCGCTCTTGTCACGGGCGAGGAGGTCGGAGTGGCCGTCGCCGTTGAGGTCGCCGGGGCCGAACACCTTGTTGTAGCCGCCCCAGCCGCTGCTGCTGACGTTCTCGAAGCCGAGGGTGTCGTTGTAGAGCGTGCCGTTGTAGATCTCCAGCAGCGGCTGCTCGCCCTCGTCGGACAGGGACACCGTCGTGGTGAGGTTGGAGCCCTTCCACGCACCGGCGTTGCCCACCAGGTACCGCTTGCTGAGGACGCCGGTGTTGTAGCTGGAGTAGTAGTACAGGCTGCCGCCGGACGTCAGCCCGAACAGGTCGGCCTTGCCCCAGACCTGGGTGTGGCCCTGGCCGGAGATGACGTTGCTCGACCAGCCGCCGCCCATGCGCACGCGCTTGGTGAGGGTGCCCTTCCCGCTGCCGTCGCCGTTGTACCACCACAGGTCGCCGTTGGCCGTCCGGCCCAGGATCTGGCCGATGGAACCGCCGTCGTCGCCCCAGCCGATGATCTGGTTGTAGACGTTCCAGCCGGTGCCGATCTTCACCCGGGCGGCCAGCGGGTTCGCCGCGGTCCCGTCCAGCTTGTACATCCACAGGTCGCCGTAGAGGTCGCGGGCGACCAGCGTCTCGTACCCGGTGCCGGTGATGTCGCCGGCGCCGACGAGCTGGTCGTAGATGCCGTAGCCGTAGCCGACCTTGACCCGGCCGCCGAACGGCGCGGAAGCGTTGCCGGTGCCCTTGTAGAGGTACAGGTCGCCGGACGGGGTACGGGCGAGCAGGTCGCCGAATCCGTCGCCGTTGGTGTCCCCGACGGCCACGATCTGGTTGTAGACCTGCCAGCCGGTGCCGGTCCACACCGGGTAGCCGTTCACCAGGCTGTTCGTGTCGGTGAACATGCTGAGCCGGCCCGACGCGGTCAGGGCGAGCACCTCGGTGCCGGCATAGGAGTCGGTCAGGTTGCCGGGCGTGATGACGTCCCGGTACAGGGTGTTCCCGGTGCCCAGGTCGGTGTAGCCGGCCTGGCCCGCGGTGAGCTTGGCGCTGCTGAGGACGCCGAACGAGGCGTCGTCGTTCTGGACCAGCAGGTCGCTGTAGCCGTCGTTGTCGTAGTCGTAGCGCGGCGCCGTCAGAGCGGTGCCGGCCGCGGCCGTCGAGTACGACGTCTTCTTGTGCTTGCGCAGCGTGGACGTCGGGTGCTGCGTGGTCTGCGGCGCGGAGAACCGGGCCTGGTGCGGCGCGCCGCTGTCGGCGCTGGCGATGCCGGCGGGGCCCAGCGCGAACGCGCCCGCGGCCACGACACCGGTCGTGCAGGCCGCCAGCAGGCGGCCGCGACGGCGCGCACCGGAGCGCGCCGAAGAAGAAGAGAACATGATCCCCCCACGGGATGCGATCCTCGCCGCGCTCTTGGGCGCAGGCGAATGAGGCCGGGCGGGCAGATGTTCCGCCCGGGCCTGGTGAGTCTAGACCTGCTTCCTTGTACTGTGCAGAGGGATATCCCTGTTCTGACGGGAGATCAGTTTCCGCAGGTGAGGAGGGGCGCGTTCCGCTTGTGTCGGAGGCCGCGCGACCGGCCCGGCGGCACGGGCGTCCCGCCCGGTCTCACGGCCGGCCGGTGGCGATCTGCTCGGAGAGCCAGCCGAGCGCGGTGGGCAGCATGGACCGCCACACCTGGGTGTTGTGACCGCCGCGCTGGATCGTCAGCAGGCGGCTGGGGCCCGGGTGGTGGAGCACGCTCAGCAGGGTCCTGGCGGCGTACACCGTGTCGCTGTCCTGGTAGCTGCCCGCCATCAGCAGCACGAGGTCCGGCTGGTGCTTGGCGGCGCGCAGCTCCAGGTAGGGGTTGTTCGCGCGGGCCAGGGCGGGGTCCCGGGTCACCAGCCGCGCCTCGGGGGCGTTGTAGCCGGAGAGGCTGACCACCGCGTGGAAGGTCCGCGCGTGGTGCAGCGCGGTGTTCGCCGCGCAGTACGCGCCCGCCGAGTAGCCCATGATCGCCCAGTGCCGGGCACCCGCCTCGGCCCGGAAGTGCCGGCGGACGAGCTGGGGGACGTCGGTGCCGAGCCAGGTGGACGTCCGGGCGCCGTGCGGGAGGTCCGCGCAGCCGGGGTCCACCCGGCCGAGCACGTTCATCTTCGGCGCGACCAGGATCATCGGCGCCGCACGGTGCTCGGCGATCAGCGAGGTCAGCTCCCGGCCCACCCCCATCGCGCCGAACCACGCGCCGGGACTTCCGGGGTAGCCGGGCAGCAGCTCGACCACGGGGAAGCGGGTGTGCCGGTAGGCGGGCTGGTCGTACTGCGGGGGCAGCCACACCAGGACGGTGCCGGTGACGTGGGAGCGGGGGCCGGTGGCGACGGTCGCCAGCACCCCGTCCTTGCCCGGCGCGAACTCCGTCTGCGTGGCGACGGCCGGGTCGGCGGGCACGCCCGCGTTGCCGGGGCCGGCCGCGTCCATCCGCACCTGGCCGTTGTCGCCCATCAGGTCGCTCCACGACTCGTACAGGCCGTAGGTGTTGTTCACCCAGATCAGCACGGCCAGGACCGCGGCGGCCTGGCTGACCAGCACCATGCCGAGCCGGCCGGCGATCCGCACGCCCCGGGGACCCGGCAGCCGGTTCCACGCGAACAGCATGAGGAGCATCACCACCGGCACCAGGCCGATGCTCAGCACGAAGAGTGCCGTGCCGGTGAGACTCATGACGCTCCCTGAAGTCGTGGACCGCCGCCGCGGGACGGGACGATCCCGGCGGGCTCCCGGCGGCCCGGGATCCGGAGGCGGTCTCCCGCATCCACCCGTTAGATGCGTGTTCGGGGGGAATGGTTCAGTCGTGACAGGTCACTCCTTTCCGTTTCCCCGGTGCGCCGGGACGCGCCGAGGAGCAGACTCGGTAACCGGAGCCAGCGCGGCGGGGGCGGAGGTGGTGCAGTGAGCACAGTTCCGCTGCTGACCGTGCGCGGAGTCTGCAAGCGGTTCGGAGCGGTGCAGGCACTGAGCGACGTCGATCTGGACGTGCACCAGGGCGAGGTCGTGGGCCTCGTCGGCAGCAACGGCGCCGGCAAGTCGACCCTGGTCAAGGTGATCTCCGGAGTGACCGTGCCAGACAGCGGGACCGTCACCTGGCGCGGCCGCGCCGCCGACCCGCGCAGACCCGTCGACGCCCAGCGGCTGGGCATCGCCACGGTCCACCAGAACCTGGCGCTCTGCGACAACCTCGACACCGTCGACAACCTCTACCTCAACCGCGAACTGCGCAGATTCGGCATGATCGACGAGGTCGGGATGGAGAAGCGGGCCCGCGCCCTGCTGGAGTCCCTGTCGGTGCGCATACCCAGCCTGCGGGTGCCGGTCGCCTCGCTGTCCGGCGCGCAGCGCCAGGGCGTGGCCATCGTCCGGTCGCTGATCGGCAAGCCCGCGCTGGTCGTGCTGGACGAGCCCACCGCCGCCCTCGGACCGCGCCAGGCCGACCAGGTCCTGGACCTCATACGCCGGCTGCGGGACGACGGGACCGGGGTGATCTTCGTCAGCCACGAGATGGACGAGGTCCGGGCCGTCGCCGACCGCGTGGCCGTGCTGCGGGTCGGCCACAACACCGGGTCCTTCGACACCCGCTACACCACCCAGGAACAGATCGAGTCGGCCGTCACCGGCAACCAGCGCATGGCGGTGACCCTGCAGCAGAGCCTGCTGCCGCACGGCCTGCCCGAGCAGAACGCGCTGGACGTCGGCTACCGCTACCAGCCGGCCCAGGCGGGCGTCGGCGGCGACTGGTTCGACGTCATCCCGCTGTCCGGCGCCCGCGTCGCACTCGTCGTCGGCGACGTCGTCGGGCACGGCCTGCACGCCGCCGCGACCATGGGCCGGCTGCGGACCGCGGTGCACAACTTCTCCATGCTCGACCTGCCGCCGGACGACGTGCTCGCCCACCTCGACGACCTCGTCGCCCGCATCGACAAGGACGAGGCCGCCCCGGGCGGCGGGGCCACCATCGCCGGCGCGACCTGCCTGTACGCGATCTACGACCCGGTCTCGCGGCGCTGCGAGATGGCCAGGGCCGGGCATCTGCCGCCCGCGCTGGTGCTGCCGGACGGCACAGTGGACTTCCTCGACCTCCCGGCCGGACCGCCGCTGGGCCTGGGCGGCCTGCCCTTCGAGGCGGTCGAACGCGAACTGCCCGAGGGCAGCGGGCTGGTGCTCTACACCGACGGGCTCGTCGAGGACCGCACCCGCGACATCGACGCCGGCCTGGGCCTCCTGCGCGACGCCCTCACCGGACTCGGCCGCACCCCGAACCAGACGTGCGACGCGGTGTTCCGCGCCCTGGTGCCGGCCGTGCCCCGCGACGACATCGCCCTGCTCGTCGCCCGGACCCGCGCGCTGCCCGGCGACCACGTGGCGTCCTGGGACGTCCCCGGCGACCCGGCGGCGGTGTCCACGGTCCGCAACGAGGCGAACGCGCAGTTGGCGGCCTGGGGCCTGGAGGACCTGGAGTTCACCACGGAGCTGGTGCTGAGTGAACTGGTCACCAACGCGATTCGGCATGCCGCCGGGCCGATCCGCGTCCGGCTGCTGCTGGACCGCACGCTGATCTGCGAGGTCGCCGACGCGAGCAGTACGGCGCCGCATCTGCGGTATGCGGCGACGACGGACGAGGGGGGTCGCGGGCTCTTCCTGGTGGCCCAGCTCGGCGAGCGCTGGGGTACCCGGTACAGCCCCGAGGGCAAGATCATCTGGGTTGAGCAGGCCTTGCCGTGAGGCTTCCAGCCCGGTAGACGGTTCGGCCTCCGGCGCGGTAGTGGGGTACGGATTCGGGGGTGCCCCGCTGGGGTGCGTTCCCGGCTTTCCGCCGGTGGTGGGTTGCTCGCGCTGGGGGCACCTCCCGGACGAAGTCTGGGGGACCTCGCGCCCCTGATCACGTGCCGTTTGCCCGCACGTTGGGGGCAGTCCGGAAGCGTCTCCTCGGACTTGTGCGTGAACGTTTTTACGAAGGGGCTGGGCGGGTGTGTGCACAAGTCCTTGCGGGGAGCGCTTCCTCCCCACCCCCTTGGTCGTTCATGGGGCCGCCTGGGCAGTACCGGCGTACCCCGGTAACACCCCCTGCGGCCACTTTCACTGCCAGGGGGTGTCCGGGAGGTGCCCCCAACGCGACAAGCCACGACGGCGCGGCAGACGGCGAACAAGGGTCAGGGGCAGCCCGGGAGCCGAGGCCGGGGCAGCCCGGGGGACGGGCTCGGGGAGCCCAGCGGCAGGCGGCACCGCACTCGCCACGGCCTTGACGTGGGCGACGTAGCGGACGGTGAAGACCATCGGGACCGCGAAGCCGGCGATCTGCAGCAGGGTGGCCGGCGTCGAGTGGGCGTGGCCGGCGTGCGCCACCAGGGCGAGCGCGATCGCGGTCACCGCGAAGGCGGCCGTCCACACGGCGGTGATCACGGTGTTGACGCGGATGAACGGCGGCGCGGTCCAGTACTCCCGGGGCGTCGTGCGCTTGGCGATGCCCAGGGTGAAGGGCTTGCCCACGGCGAGCGACACCCCGGCCACGACCGCGAGCGTCCCGGACGACAGGGCCCCCGAGTAGGCGTGCGCCGGCGAGTGCGGATCGGTGAAGGCGACCACCGCGAGGGCGGCGAAGAAGACGGCCGAGCCGATCTCGATGATCAGCGCGTCGGAGGTGACCCCCACGCGGTGCTGCCCGGCGATCACGGCCACCGCGACGGCCAGGGCCGCCAGCGACACCCACTGCCAGCTCCCCGAGGGCAGCACCGCGAAGAGGATCCAGGGGAGGAAGGTGCGCAGGTACGACATGGGCTCGCTCCGTCTCTCGGTTCCGAACCTGACCTGTCAAATGTAGAAGGTCCTGTTCTGACGTGTCAATAATGGAAGGTTGAGGGAACGATGGGCGCATCGCCCGTGAACTCCGCGCGCTGGTGCATAGGTTGGCCTGCGCGGAAGGACTCGACTGCGACGGGAGGGGAGGGCGTCCCCGCTCTCCGCCTCCGCCTCATGGCCGCACCCGCCCGGGTGAAGCGCGGTCAGAACCCCGTCGGTGGGGCCGCGTTCGCCCGCCGCCCTGCCGGTACCGTGCAAGGGTGACCGGTCCCGGACGTCCCCCGCTGCTCTTTCTCGACGTCGACGGCACTCTCATCCCCTTCGGCGCGACCCCCGAGCAACTCCCCGGCGGTTACCCGACGTACGACAACCCCTTCGCCCCCGGGGCGAACGAGATCCACCCCCTCCTGGCCCGGATCGACCCGGCGCTCGGAGCCCGGCTGGCGGCGCTGCCCTGTGAGCTGGTGTGGGCCACGACCTGGGAGTACGAGGCCAACCAGTGGATCGCGCCGGTGCTGGGCCTGCCCGAGCTGCCGGTGGTGTGCTGGCCCGACCTCGTCGACGAACCGCCGCGCGGCCTGCACTGGAAGACCCGCACGCTCCTCGCCTGGTCGGCCGGCCGCCCGTTCGTCTGGGTCGACGACGAGATCACCGGGGTCGATCAGGCCTGGGTCGCCGGCCGGCACCCCACCCCGGCTCTGCTCCACCGAGTCGACCCGAGCTGCGGTCTCACCGACCGGGACTTCACCGTGCTCGACGCGTGGCTGCGGGCCGTCGGCAACGCCCCGACGGGGACGGACGGCCGCTAGCAACGCCTGAGCCGGGGCCTGCCGAGGGTGGATCGCGCCCGGGCGCCGGGCCTCCTCCGGTCACAAGTTGGCAATGATTTTCATGATTGCCATGGGTGACCATGGTTGTGAAAGTCGTTTTCATTTACGGTGAGGAAGTCAGGACATCGGCCGCATCGAGGAGAGACCGCGCCATGAAGGCTGCACCCCACCGTCGCCCCGCCCGCCGGGCGGCCCACACGCCGGCCGGCCGGGCCCGGCTCGCCCTGGGCGGGGCCGCCGTCCTCACGGTCCTCGCCGCCACCGCGTGCTCCACCGCGTCGTCATCGGGCGACGACCGCGCGGACGCCTCCTCGTCCGGTAGTGGCAAGGGCGGCGGGCGGACCATCCAGGTGGTGGCCGCGGAGAACTTCTGGGGCAGCATCGCGAGCCAGCTCGGCGGCAGCCATGTGAAGGTCACCAGCATCATCGACAACCCCGCGGCCGACCCGCACGACTACGAACCCACCGCCCGCGACGCCCGTACCGTCGCCGCCGCGCGGTACACGATCGTCAACGGCGTCGGCTACGACACCTGGGCCGACAAGCTGCTCGCCGCCACCCCCTCGTCCGGCCGGACCGATCTGAAGGTCGGCGACCTCGTCGGCGTCAAGCCCGGCGGCAACCCGCACCGCTGGTACGCGCCCGCCGACGTCCATACCGTCGTCGAGCGGATCTCCGCGGACTACAAGAAGCTCGACCCGGCCGACGCGGCCGAGTTCGACCGGCTCAGGACGACCTTCGAGCAGCGCACCCTCGGCCCGTACGACCGGCTGACGGCGGAGATCAGGACGACGTACGGCGGCACTCCCGTCGGCGCCTCGGAGTCGATCGTCAGCCCGCTCGCCGACGGACTCGGCCTGAAGATGCTGACGCCCGAGACGTTCCTCGACGCCATCAGCGAGGGAACCGACCCCACCGCGCACGACAAGGCGCTGATCGACCGGCAGATCAGGGACCGGCGGATCAAGGTCTACGTCTACAACAGCCAGAACGCCACGCCCGATGTGAAGCGGCAGGTCGACGAGGCCGAGGCGGCGGGCATTCCGGTGGCGACCGTGACCGAGACGCTGACCCCGGCCGGCGCGTCCTTCCAGGACTGGCAGGTACGGCAGTTGGAGGGCATCCGCCAGGCGCTGGCGAAGGCGGTCGGCCGGTGAGCGGGAAACGTCCGGCCCGAACGGGCCTTGTGGCGAACGCAGTCGCGTCGCGGGATCCGCTCTCCGCCCCGACGGCTTCCGTCCCCGGGCAGGCGCCACCCGCTCCGTCCCCGACAACGCCCGCGACGACCGCCGCTCAGGAATCCGTACGGCCCTCCCCGGTGGTGTCGTTGCGCGACGCCGCCGTGCGGGTCGGCGGGCGCACGCTGTGGTCGGACGTCCGACTCGACGTCGGGGCAGGGGAGTTCGTCGCCGTGCTCGGTCCCAACGGCGTGGGCAAGTCCACGCTGATCAAGGTGCTGCTCGGCGTGCTCCCGGCCGCGGCCGGCGAGGTGCGGGTGCTGGGCGCGGCCCCGGGCAGGGCCGGGGACCGCGTCGGCTACCTGCCGCAACGCCGCAGCTTCGACGCGTCGTTGCGGATGCGCGGCCTCGACGTCGTCCGCCTCGGCTGGGACGGCGACCGCTGGGGCGTGCCGCTGCCCTGGTCGTCCGGGCGCCGGGCCGCGGCTCAGCGGATCGCCGACGTCGTCGAGCTGGTCGGGGCGAGCGGCTACGCCCACCGCCCGATCGGCATGCTCTCCGGCGGCGAGCAGCAGCGGCTGCTGATCGCCCAGGCGCTGGTCCGCCGCCCCCGACTCCTGCTGCTCGACGAGCCGTTGGACAGCCTCGACCTGCCCAACCAGGCGGCGGTGGCGGCGCTCATCGGCCGCATCTGCCGGGAGGAGGGCGTCACGGTGATGATGGTCGCGCACGACGTCAACCCGATCCTGTCCCGCCTGGACCGGGTGGTGTACCTCGCCGAGGGCGGCGCGGTCAGCGGCACGCCCGCCGAGGTGATCACCTCCGAGACACTGACCCGGCTGTACCGCACGCCGGTCGAGGTGCTGCGGACGTCCGACGGGCGGCTGGTGGTCGTCGGCCAGCCCGAGGCGCCCGCCCACCACACCGACCGGCACACGCCGCCCGTACCTCTCGTGGTCGAGGGGGAGGCCGAGAGCGCAGGCATCCCGCGTGGGGCGTCCGGGGGTGAGCGGGCATGACGGCGCTGGCGGACGCGTATGCGACCTGGTCCTGGAACCCGGTCGCCGACCTGCGGCAGATGTGGGCCTACCCGTTCATGGTGAACGCCTTCCGGGCCGGGACGATCACCGCCGTCGCGGCGGGCGTCATGGGCTGGTTCATGGTGCTGCGACGCCAGAGCTTCGCCGGGCACACGCTGGCGGTGGTCGGCTTCCCCGGAGCCGCGGGGGCCGTTCTGGTCGGGGTCTCCGCGACCTACGGCTACTTCGTCTTCTGCGTCGCCGCCGCCCTGCTCGTCGCGGCGGTCCCGCGGACCGGGCGCGGGCGCCGGCCCGGGGCGGGCCAGGAGGCGGCGCTCACCGGCACCGTGCAGGCGTTCCTGCTGGCGTGCGGATTCCTGTTCACCGCCCTGTACAAGGGCGTGCTCGGCGGGGTGACGTCGATGCTGTTCGGCAGCTTCCTGGGTATCACCACCGCTCAGGTGTGGGTACTGCTCGCGGTGGCCGTCACGGTCCTGGCGTTGCTCGGCGCGATCGGGCGGCCGCTGCTGTTCGCCTCCGTCGACCCGGACGTCGCCGCCGGGCGCGGCGTGCCGGTGGGTCTGCTGTCCACCGGCTTCCTGGTCCTGCTGGGCGCGGCCGCCGCCGAGGCCAGCCAGATCACCGGCACGCTGCTGGTCTTCGCGCTGCTGGTGATGCCCGCGGCCACCGCCCAGGTGCTGACCGCGCGTCCGGCGCTGAGCCTGGCCCTGTCGGTGGTGATCGGCATCGCCGTGACCTGGCTCGGGCTGACCACCGCCTACTTCTCCGACGGCCCGCTCGGGTTCGCGGTGACCTCGTACGCCTTCGCCGCCTACGTGCTCGCCCGCATCGGCCGGGCCGCGGCGGATCGCGCGCCGCGGCACGTCCCCGTCCGTGTGCCCGCGGGAGGTGCGGCATGACGCTCGCGATGGGGGCGCTCGGGCACCCCTTCTTCCAGCACGCGCTGCTCGCCGGCACCGCCATCGCCGCGGCCGCCGGGCTGACCGGCTACTTCCTGGTGCTGCGCGCCCAGGTCTTCGTCGGGGACGCGCTCAGCCACGTCGCGTTCACCGGCGCGCTGGCGGCCCTGGCCGTCGGCGTCGACCTGCGGATCGGCCTGTTCGTCACGGCCGTCGCCGTCGCGCTGCTGCTCGGCAGCCTCGGCAGGCGGGGGCGGGCCGACGACGTGGCCATCGGCAGCGTCTTCTCCTGGATCCTGGGCCTGGGCGTGTTCTTCCTTACCCTCTACACGACCTCCCGCAGCGCGGGGAACGGCGGTGCGGGGGTGAGCGTGCTGTTCGGGTCGGTCTTCGGGCTGTCGTCGGCCCAGGCGCTGACGGCGGCGCTGGTGGGGGCGGGAATCTGCGCCGTGCTCGTGGCCGTCGCCCGGCCGCTGCTGTTCGCCTCGCTCGACGAAACCGTGGCCGCGGCCCGCGGGGTGCCGGTACGGCTGCTCGGCTTCGTCTTCCTCGCCCTGGTCGGCGCGTGCGCGGCCGAGGCCACCCAGGCGGTCGGCTCGCTGCTGATCCTGGGACTGCTGGCGGCCCCTGCGGGGGCCGCGCACCGGATGACCGACCGCCCGCTGCGGGGCCTCGCCCTGTCCGGGGCGCTCGCCGTCGGTGAGATGTGGGCGGGACTCGTGCTGAGCTACGCGGTGCCGCGGATGCCGCCGAGCTTCAGCATTCTGGCGGCGGCGACCGCGGTGTACGCCGGGACGTACCGGGCCGCGGTGTGGCGCGGCGTGACCAGGCCGTCGCGGTGGGTGCGACGGGGGCGGGGGCCCGCGGTGGCAGGGTGAGGCGATGGCCCGGGCCGGGGGCCGGGGCATGTATACGCCCTGTGTATAGTTCCCGGCGGTCCGCGCGTGCGGGCCCTCGCCGACACAGGGGGAACCCGCATGCGTCGTACCATCACACCGGCCCGCGGACTGGCCGCGCTCGTCACCACCGGCGCGCTCGCCCTCGGCCTCGCCGGCTGCAACGGCTACGACGCGACGGCGCCGGCCTCCGCCCGCCAGCACCCGACGACCGCCGGCAGGGCCGCGTTCGCCTCGGGCCCCAGCGGCTCGGTCGACTGCCGGAAGATCAAGTGCGTGGCGCTGACGTTCGACGCCGGGCCCAGCGTGCGGACCCCGCAGATCCTCGCCATCCTCCGCAAGTACCACGTGCACGCCACGTTCTTCACCCTCGGCAAGAACCACGTCATGGTGCACCCGGAGATGGTGCGGCAGATGGCCGCCGACGGCCACGAGATAGAGACGCTGACCTGGTCGCACCAGATACTCACGAAGATCAGCAAGGCCGAGGTGCGCAAGGAGATCACCGAGGGAGCGGACGCGGTGGAGAAGGTCACGGGAGTCCGCCCCACCCTGCTGCGGCCCCCGCAGGGCCGTACCAGCAGCACCGTCACGGCGATCGCCAAGGACCTCGGCATGGCGGAGGTCGAGTGGAGCGCCAACGGGGCGGACTACCGCACGACGGACTCGGCGCTGATCACCAAGCGGATACTGCAGCAGACGAAGCCGGACGGGATCATCCTGCTCCACGATCTGGTGGACCCCACCAACCAGGGCTACAACGGCACGGTCGCGGCGGTACCCGGCATCGTGTCGGCCCTCCAGGCCCGGGGGTACACGTTCGTGACGGTGTCCCAGCTGCTGGCGCCGGGGGCGCCGGTGCCGGGCAAGGTCTACAAGTAGTGCCTCCCGCTGGGTAGTGCGGTACGGATTCGGGGGTGCCCCCGGGTGCGCGTTCCCGGCTGTCCGCCGGTGGGAGGTGCCCCCAACGCGAACAGCCACGACGGCGCGGCAGACGGCGAACAAGGGCCAGGGGCAGCCCGGGAGTCGAGGCCGGGGCAGCCCGGGGGACGGGCTCGGGGAGCCCAGCGGCAGGCTGCAAGGCTTCAGGAGAGGCGGAGCTGCTCCTCGGCGACGATGCGCTGAGCGATCCCCACGTCGGAGACGTCCACCGCCTCGGGCGCAACCGCGGCCACCTCACTGCGCCGCGCATACGCATCGAAAAGCCGCCCCTTCGACTCCAGGATCGCCAGTAACCGCTGGTCCACCCCGGTGGTGGAGAGCAACCGATGGACCTGCACCGCCCGCACCTGCCCCATGCGGTGCGCCCGGGCCACCGCCTGATGCTCGATCGTCGGCTTGACCTGCGGCTCGCAGAGGATGACCACGGACGCGGCCTGGAGGTTCAGGCCGACCCCGCCCGCCTCGATCTGCGCGAGCAGCACCGCGTGCCCCCGCACCGCGCTGAACGCGTCGACGAGCGCCTGGCGTCGGGCCGGTGACTGTCCTCCGGACAGCGGACCGTGGACGTCGTCCGGGCCGAGCGCCCGCTCGACCGCCGCGAGCACGTCGCGGAAGAACGAGAAGACGACGACCTTCAGGCCGTTGCCCGCCGCCTCGGCGACGATGTCCCGCAGCCGCGCCAGCTTCGCCGACTTCTCGGGCTGGGCGAAGGCCGCCCGCCGCATGGCCATGAAGTTGCCGCTGAGCACGGCGTCGCGGTAGGCGTCCTGGTCGGCGGCGCTCAGCTCCTGCCACTCGTCGGTGCGGACCAGGGACGGGAGTTCGGTCAGCACGTCCTCCTGGTTGCGCCGCAGATAGGCCGGCGCGACCGCGGCCCGGAACGCCTGGGATCCGGCGGCGCCGTCCGCCGCGTCCACGTCGGGGACGAGACCGGGCTGCAGGAAGCGGACGAGGCTGCGGAACTCGGCGACCCGGTTCTCCATCGGGGTGCCGGTCAGGAACAGCACGCGCTCGCAGTGCGCGGTCCACTCGGCGACCGCGCGGGACCTGCGGGTCTCCGGGTTCTTGACGTAGTGGGCCTCGTCGACGACCAGCATCGCCACGTCGTCGCCGCCGTCGGCCGCGGGGAGCGCGGGGAAGCCGCGCAGCGCGTCGTACGTGGTGACGGCGACGCCGCCGCGGGTGCGCCACTCGGCGAACGCGTCGTGCCGGTCCGGGCCGTGCAGGGCGACGGCCCGCAGGGTGCTGCGGGTCCGGATCTCCCGCGTCCAGTTGACGAGGACGCCGGCCGGGCACACCACGAGGAAATGGGTACGGCCGCGGGCCGCGAGGTGGGCGAGCGCGGCGATCGCCTGGACGGTCTTGCCGAGCCCCATCTCGTCGCCGAGGATGACCCGCCGCTGGGCCAGGGCGAACCGCGCGCCGAACGACTGGTAGCCGCGCAGCGACACGCGGCGGTGGGTGTCGTCCAGCGGCTGCTCCCGGACGCGGTCGGCGATCTCGGACGGCAGGAAGCCCTCGGCCGCGGCCGGGTCGGGGCCCTGTCCCGACAGCTCGGCGAGCAGGTTGTAGTACTCCGCCGACCGCACCTCGAAGTCGACCCACGCCTCGATCGCGTCGGCCGGGCCGCGCAGCAGGTCCACGGAGGACTGGGCGAACAGCTCCGGTACGCCATCGCGTTCGGCCTGCGCCTGCAATGCCTGGACGCGGGCGGCCGCGGACAGGGCGAGTTCGCGGGCCGTGCGGCCCTTCAGCCACAGCCGGACGCGCGACGCCGCGGGCCTGGCCTGCGCGAGCAGCGCCTCCAGCTCCGGGCCGAGCTTCGCGGCGGTGTCCACGGCACGGCGCGCCTCGGGGCCGGCCTCGACCAGGCGGTGCAGGGCGACGAGCAGGGCGGTGGTCCGGGGGTCCCGGTCGTCCATGTCGATGCGGACGGTCACGGCCTCCTCGACCGCGGCCGCGATCTGGCCGGCCGCGGCCACCGCCTGGTCCGCGGTCTGCGGACCGACGCCGGGTATGCGGCGCAGTTCGTAGCGGCCGGCGTCCAGCACGTGCGCGACGGTGGCGTACCCGGCGGACTCGATCGCGGCCAGCCGCAGACGGCCCTCGGTGACGTCCTTCAGCCGGGCGACCGGGATCTTCGCGAGGTCGCGCCTGGCGAGGTCGGCGCGGAGGGCGTCGAGAGGGGTGCGTGCGGCGTCGACCGCCCGGGCGTGATCCTCTGCGAGGGCGCGGGCGGCGTGGGCCAGCTGGTCCGCCGCGTGCAGGGTGGTGCGTCGGTGCTGGTGCGTGCCGTTGTCGGCATGGCTCATGCCGGTCCCTTTCACCGCATTAGTGCGCGGGCCATCCTTTCACCCGCTTCCCCCGTCCGGGGGATACGGCTTCCGGGGTGCCCCCGGGTGTGCGTTCCCGTCCTCCGCCCGGTGGGTGGTGCCCCCAGCGCGACAAGGCACGACGGCGCAGCAGTCGGGAACGCGCCGCGAGCGGGCAGGACGTGGGCCCGACGCCGGGGGAGGGGGCTGGCCCTACTGGGAGGGGCGGGACCACTCCAGTGTGCGGGGGCGCTGCGTGCCGCAGGGTGGGAGCAGGCCGGGCTCGACGGCCACCGCACCGTCCCGCACGGTGCGGCCACCCCGCCCAAGGACCGCCCCATGCTGATGCGCCTCGCCCTGAGAACCCTGCAAGCCCGCAGAACCGGCTTCCTCGGCGCCTTCGTCGCCCTGTTCTGCGCCGCCGCCCTCGTCACCGCCTGCGGCGGCCTCCTGGAGACCGGCCTGCGCGGCACCGTCGCGACCGAGCGGTACGCCGCCGCCCCCCTCGTCGTCGCCGCCGATCAGAACGTCCACCAGACGACCGTCAAGCACAAGAAGGGCAAGACGAAGGTCAAGCACAAGGCCAAGCCGCTCGCCGAGCGCGCCTGGCTGCCCGCCGCCCTGACCGCCCGGATCGCCCGGGTCCCCGGCGTGGCCGCGGCGGTGCCCGAACTGACCTTCCCCGCAGCCCCGGTGGGCGTCCCGGCGACGGGCAGGACGGCGTACGGCCACAGTTGGGAATCCGCCCGGCTCACCCCGTTCACCCTGAGCGCCGGCAGCGCCCCGAAAGCCCCGACCGATGTCGTCGTCGACCGTGAACTCGCCGCCCGGGCGCACCTGAAACCCGGCGACCACCTCACCGTCCAGTCGACCGCGGCCCCCCGCACGTACCGGGTGAGCGGGATCGCCACCGCGGCCGGCGGGGACCTCGCCGACCAGACCAGCCTGTTCTTCAGCCCTGCCGAGGCCGAGCGGCTGGCCGCCCACCCGGGCCAGGTCGCCGCCATCGGGGTGCTGCCCGCGTCCGGCCGCGTCCTGGACCCCGACGTGCTGCGGACGGCGTTTGCCGGCACCACCGCCCAGCTCCACAGCGGCGACGGCCGCGGCTCGGTGGAGTTCCCCGACGCCGCCCGCGCACGCGTCCAACTCGTCAGCATGGGAGGTGCGATCGGCGGCACCGCCCTGCTCGTCGCCGTGCTGGTGGTCGTCGGCACCTTCGCCCTGTCGCTGCGGCAGCGTTACCGCGAACTCGCCCTGCTGCGGGCCGTCGCCGCCACCGCCCGCCAACTGCGGCGGCTGGTCGGCCGGGAGGCGCTGCTCGTCGGCGCGGCTGCGGGCGTCCTCGGCTCGCTGGCCGGGCTTCCCCTGGCGCACTGGCTGTTGGGCCGCTTCGTGGCCATGGGCACGATCCCGGACACGCTGCGTCCCGCCGTCGGGTTCGTCCCCGTCGCGGCCGGCGTCCTGACGACGACCGCGGGTGCGTGGGCCGCGGCCCGGATCTCCGCGCGCCGCATCACCCGGATCACCCCTGCCCAGGCGCTGGCCGAGGCCGTGCTGGAGCCCCGGCGCTCGGGCGGCCGTACGGTCGCCGGTCTGGTGCTGCTGGCCGGCGGCGGCGCCCTCGTCGGCGTCCTGAGCGCGCTCGACACCGAGCCGGCCGCGACCCCGGTGACCTTCCTCGCCGTCGTCGTCCTCGCCGCGGCCGTCTCGCTGCTCGGTCCGGCGCTGGTGCGGGCGGGTGCGGCGCTGCTGGCCGGGCCGCTGCGGCTGGCCCGCTTCCCCGGCGTCCTGGCGCGCCGCAACCTGCGCGGCAACGCGGTCCGGACGGCCGCCGCCGTCACGCCGCTCGCCCTGCTCGTCGCCATGGCCTCGACCGTGCTGTTCACGCAGTCGACGCTCGGGCAGGCGGCCCACCGCCAGGCGGCCGCTGGCACGCACGGCGACTGGACGCTGGTCTCCGACGGCCTCGGCGTGCCCGGCGCCGCCGCGGACGCCGTACGGAAGGTCCCCGGTGTCACCGCGGTCACCGAGGTGGTGCGGACCACCGTCCGCGTCGGCCTCGACAAGTACCCCGCGCAGGGCGTCACTTCGGCCGCGCCGACCCGCACCTGGGACCCGGACGTCGTCTCCGGCACCCTGGCGCACTTCGGCGACGGCAGCGTCGCGGTGAGCGAGACGGCCGCCCGGGCACGCGGTCTGCGGCCCGGCGACACACTGCCGGTGACGCTCGGCGACGGCACCCGGGTGACCCTGACGGTGGCCGCGGTGTACGCCCGCGGGCTCGGTTTCGGCGACCTGACCCTGGCCCACGACGTGGTGGCACGGCACGTCGACGACCCGCTGGCCGCCGCTGTCCTGGTGCGCGGGGACGCCCGGACCGAAGCGGCCGCCCTGACCGCGGCCGTCCGCGCCTTCCCCGGCGTGCGCGTGCTCGCCCCCGGCCGGGCGGCGGACGCGCTGACGACACGGGTGCGGCGGTCCAACGCCGAGGCGCAGTTCCTGGCCATGGGCCTGGTCCTGGTCTTCACCGCGATCGCCGCGGTGAACACGCTGGCGATGTCGACCGCGGAACGCGTGCGCGAGTTCGCCCGGCTGCGGCTGGCCGGGGCCGGACGGCGTCAGGTCCTGCGCATGCTCGCCTGCGAGGGCGCGGCCGTCGTGGTGCTGGCCGCGGCGCTGGGCAGCGCCATCGCCCTGGCCGTGCTCACCGCCTTCAGCACGGGCATGACCGGCAGCCCGGCCCCGGCGTTCCGGGCCCTGCCGTACGGCGGCGTCGTGGCACTCGCGGCCGTGCTGGCCCTGCCCGCGGTCGCCCTGCCGGGCCGGGTGGCGCTGCGCCCGCGCCCGGTGGAGGTGGTGACGGCGGCGGAGTAGGGGCGTGACCTGCGGGAACGGGCGGCGTCCGGTGAGCGCGGGGCGCGGAACGGGCACGCGGAGGGGGGACGGAGGGACGGGCGGACGCGCCGGCGTCAGCGTCGCGCTAATGCCGGAGGGCCGGCCGTCAGGGGTGCGTCAGGAGGGGGCCGAGGGGCGGCCCGGGCGGACATACCGTCACTGACGTGCCCCGGGCTTCCTTCCCGGCCCGGGGACCTCAGCGCTCGACCCCCGCGGTCGGCCTTCGCGTTCGAAGGAGCCTCCCATGACCGACACGCTGTCCACGGACGATCCGGAGCCCGCCGATCGACTCCCGGCCGGACTGCTCTACGTTCCCGTCCGGCCGGGACCCTTCGGTATCGCGGCCCGGATGTTCCGGACGCCGCTCGGCGACCGTACGGCCGTCGGGTTCACGTCCCACCGCCGGATGACCGAGGTCCTCGGTCCGGACCAGGCCTGCACGAGGTTGTCCGTGCCGGCGCTGCGGTCCCTTGCCGAGCCGCTCGGCGTCACCACCCTCACGGTGGACCCGCAACTCGCGGCCCCGGCGGTGCGGAACGGGGACGAGGCCGGGCCGCTGCCCGCACGGCCGTCGCCCGCCGCGGTGGCGGACCTGGTCAGGGCTCCTTCCCCCGGCCCCGTCGCTGCCTCCGTACCCGGCGCGGTCCCGAGGCCGGCTCCCGCCCTGCGGGCCGCGCCCGCGCTCGCCAAGAGGCCCGCGCTCGCCAAGGCGCCCGCTCTCCGGGCCGCGCCGGCCGCGGCCGCCGCACGCAAGGCGGAACGGCGCTGGGACCCGCAGATGGTCGGCGTCCTGCGGGTCACCGCGATGGCCGCCGCCGTCGAAGCGCTCACTCTCTGGATCGGCTGAGGAGGTGCCGTCATGACCACAGTGATGCCCCCGGCGAACCCGTCGGGGGCGGCGAAGCCGGTGAGCCCGGTGACTCCGGTGTCCCGGGTGTCCCCGGCGTCGCCGGGGAATCCCGCGAACCCCGGATCTCCCGCGACCCCGGCCCACCCCGGCGGCCCGGGCGACCCCGTGACCCCGGTGCCGGCCTCCGTGCCGCCGGTGAGCGAGGAGCCGGTCGCCGCGCCCTGGCCGGCGTCCACCCGCGTCCTGCCGGGCGCGGGACTCGCGGTCGGCGGCGTACCGCTCGGCGAGGTCGCCGAACGCCACGGCACGCCCGTCTACCTGGTGGACGAGGCCGAGGTCCGCGAGCGCTGCCGGGCGTACCTGCGCGCGTTCCCGAACGCGGACGTCGTCTACGCCGCGAAGGCGTTCCTGTGCCGGGCCATGGCGCACTGGGTGCAGGAGGAGGGCCTGGGCCTGGACGTCTGCTCCGCGGGCGAGTTGGAGCTCGCGGTCACCACCGGCTTCCCGCCGGAGCGCATCCTGCTGCACGGCAACGCCAAGAGCCCGGAGGACCTGAACGCCGCGCTGCGGCTGCGCGTCGGCCGCATCGTCGTCGACAGCCCGTCCGAAGTGCCCAGGCTGGCCGCGTCGGTGGCGCCGGAGAGCCGGCAGAAGGTGCTCGTCCGGGTGGTGCCGGGGATCGCGGCGGGCGGCCACGCCCATGTGCGGACCGGTACCGACGACCAGAAGTTCGGCCTGTCCATCGCCGACGGTTCCGCCCAGCACGTCATCGCCCGGGTGCTGGAGCAGCCGCGCCTGGAACTGGTGGGCCTGCACTGCCACTTGGGTTCGCAGATCACCACGGTCAAGCCGTATCTGGCCGCGGTACGGCGGATGGTGGGGCTGCTCGCGCGGGTGCGGGACACGCACGGCGTCCAGTTGCCGCAGCTCGACCTCGGCGGCGGCCACGGCATCGGCTACCGGCCCGGTGAACCCGAGCTGGACATCGGCGTGCTGGCGCGCAAGGTCTACGCCGAGCTGGCGGAGAGCTGCGCGGCGGCGGGCCTCGCCGTGCCGCGGCTGACCGTCGAGCCCGGCCGCGCGATCGCCGGTCCCGCGGGCGTGGCCCTGTACCGGGTGCTGGTCGTCAAACGCACCGGCGGGACGACGTTCGTGGCCGTCGACGGCGGGATGAGCGACAACCCGCGGCCCGCGCTGTACGGGGTGCGGTACGCGCCCCGGCTGGCCGGCCGCGTGTCCACCGCCCGTCCCGCGCTGGTCACGGTCGTCGGCCGGCACTGCGAGGCGGGTGACGTGCTGGCCGCGGACGTGCCGCTGCCGTCCGACCTCCGGCCCGGCGACCTGCTCGCCGTGCCCGCGGCCGGGGCGTACCACGTCTCGATGGCCTCCGGCTACAACATGGTCGGCCGCCCGCCCGTGGTGGCCGTCGACAACGGCCGCGTCCGCCTCCTGGTCCGCCGCGAGTCCCTCGCCGACATCCGCAACCGCGACGTGGGCCTCTGACCCCCCGGGGGGCCTGGGTCCTTGCCTCCGCCCGCCGGACGGTGAGCTGGGGCCGCCGCGTCAGGCCTCCCTCCCCCGGGGATCCGGTCTCGGGCGCAGCCTGCACACGCACTCCGGCCTCGGGCTCGGCTCCCGGCACCGCCCGACCGGGCCTTCCGTCACCCGGGGAGCCCCGGGCAGCACCGTTGCGTCGCGCCCGGCCTTCCTCGCCTGGGGAGTTCGGGCGCCCGTCCCGGTGCCGTCAGGCCGTACGACTCCGGGGGTTCGGGCCCGCCTGGGCCCATCAACGGGGGAGCCGGGGCCGCCCGGCTCTTTCCTGCCCAGCCCCCGCCCGAGGCGCTGGACCGTCCGGCTCTGTCCAGCCGACCCCCTCGCCCGGGAGCCGGTACCGGCTCCGGCGCAGTCCGGGCCAGCCCCCGTCCCCTGTGCACTCCGGGCTCCCGGCGCAGCCCGGATCAGCACCCGGGCATCCCGGCCCCGGGCACTCCGGCCTCCGGCACAGCCCGCCCCGGCCCCCGGGCACTTCCGGCTCCTGGCGCGGCCCGGACCGGCCCCGGGCCTCGGGCACTTCCGGCTCCTGGCGCGGCCCGGACCGGCCCCGGGCCTCGGGCACTTCCGGCTCCTGGCGCGGCCCGGACCGGCCCCGGGCCTCGGGCACTCCCGGCCTCCGGCGCAGCACGGGCCCCCGCACAGGCAGCCCCGGCACAGCCTGGACCGGCCCCCGGGCACTTCCGGCTCCTGGCGCGGCCCGGACCGGCCCCGGGCCTCGGGCACTCCCGGCCTCCGGCGCAGCTCGGACCAGCGTCCGGGCCTCGGGCACTTCCGGCTCCTGGCGCGGCCCGGACCGGCCCCGGGCCTCGGGCACTTCCGGCTCCTGGCGCGGCCCGGACCGGCCCCGGGCCTCGGGCACTCCCGGCCTCCGGCGCAGCTCGGACCAGCATCCGGCCCCCGGGCACTTCCGGCCTCCGGCGCAGCACGGGCCCCCGCACAGGCAGCCCCGGCGCAGCCCGGACCAGCACCCCCGCACAGGCAGCCCCGGCGCGGCCCGGACCAGCCCCCCGGGCACCCGGGGAGTACGGCCCCGGAGAATCCGCCGTAGCTCTGCCGCGCGCTGCGCTTCTTCACTCCCGACGCGCCCCCCACCAGATCGCCCCGAACTGTCCGGGATGGTAGAGAGAAATCCTGACATTCCGTGATCGGGAAGGTGATGGCTGTGCGGGTGTTCGTGGCAGGCGGGGCCGGGGTGCTGGGGCGGCGGCTGGTGCCGCAACTGGTGGCCGCGGGGCACGAGGTGATCGCTACGACGACGAGCGCGGCCAAACTGGAGGTGGTTGAGGCGCTGGGCGCCAAGGGCGTCGTCATGGACGGCCTGGACGCGGCGTCCGTCGCCGAGGCGGTGGGCGGCGCCCGGCCGGAGGCGATCATCCACCAGATGACCGGGATCTCGCTGAAGCACGCCGGCAAGCCCGACCTCAAGCACTTCGACCGGTGGGCCGAACCCACCATCCGCCTGCGCACGGAGGGCACGAACCACCTGCTGGCGGCGGCCGAGGCCAACGGCGTCGACCACGTCATCGCGCAGGGCTACGCCAACTGGAACGGCCTGCGGCAGGGCGGCTGGGTCAAGACCGAGGAGGACCCGCTGGACATGGAGGTGGGCACCGCGGCGCAGTCGTCGATGGAGGCGCTCCGCCATGTCGAGGACGTGGTGGTCAAGGCGGGCGGAGCGGTGCTGCGGTACGGCGGATTCTACGGGCCGGGTGCCATCGACGACCAGGTGGAGCTGATCAGGCTGCGCAAGTTCCCGCTGGTGGGGGACGGTTCGGGCTACGCCTCCTGGGTGCACCTGGACGACGCCGCCCGGGCGACCGTGCTGGCGCTGGAGCAGAAGGCCCGGGGCGTGTTCAACATCGTGGACGACGAACCGGCCCCGGCGAGCGCGTGGTTGCCGTACCTGGCGGAGTGCGCGGGCGCGAAGAAGCCCATGCGAGTGCCCCCGTGGCTGGCCCGCGTCCTGGCCGGGAAGGTGGTGGTGATTATGATGACGGAGGGGCGCGGCTTCTCCAACGCCAAGGCGAAGCGGGAGTTGGGCTGGGAGCTGAGGTACCCCTCGTGGCGGCAGGGCTTCAAGGAGGAGCTGGCGTGACGCGGGCCGAGGAATTCGAAGATCTCCGTTCGTTATTGTTCTCGATCGCGTACCGGATCCTCGGGAGCGTGAGCGAGGCCGAGGACGCCGTGCAGGAGACGTGGCTGCGGTACGCCGCGTCCTCCACCCAACCGACCTCCGTCAAGGCCTTCTTGTCGGCGGTGGTGACGCGGGTGTCGATCGACGTGCTGCGCTCGGCGCGGGTGCGGCGCGAGGAGTACGTCGGGCCGTGGTTCCCCGAGCCGCTGCTGACCGACCCCTACGAGGACCCCGAGCGTTCGGCCGAGCTGGCCGACTCGGTGTCGATGGCCGCGCTGCTGCTGCTGGAGCGGCTCAGCCCGCTGGAGCGGGCGGTGTTCGTGCTGCGTGAGGTCTTCGGCTTCGGGTTCCCGGAGATCGCCTCGTCGGTGGGCCGTTCCGAGGCCGCGTGCCGGCAGCTCGCGGTGCGGGCGCGCCGGCACATGGACGAGGGCCGGCCGCGGTTCGAGGCGGACCGCAGGGAGCGTGAGGAGCTGGCCGGGCGCTTCTTCGACGCGTTCCGGGTCGGGGACGTCGACGGGCTCGCCGAACTCCTGGCCGCGGACGTCACGCTGGTCGGCGACAGCGGCGGCAAGGCCCCGCGCGTGGCCGACGAGTTCCTGGGCCTGGACAACGTCACCCGGGTGATCGGCGGGCTCGCGGACCTGTTCGTGCGGGTCGGCGGAACCGTCGAGGCGCGCGAGATGAACGGCCACCCCGGCGGGATCTTCCGCGACGGCGAGGGCAAGGTCCTCAACACCTGGACCCTGGACATCTACGACGGCCGCATCCAGGCCATCCGCTCGGTCAGCAACCCCGACAAGCTGGCCCACCTCGGGCCGGTGGCCGACACCCTGGCCCTCAACCGCAAGGCCCACCTGACCAAGGACCTGGCCATCCACCTGTCCGGCGACCGCCGGAGCCCCGGGCGCGGCGACTGACCCGCGCTCGTGGCGCCGCGGCCGTCCCGCCTCCGGGGGGACGGCCGCGTGCTTTCCGGCGGGGGGTCACTCCAGGGCGCCGAACATCCCGCGCTCGTAGGTGCCGCCCTGCATGTTGACGGCCATGCTCATCCGGTTCGACGCGTTGATCATGGCGATGACGTAGACGAGGGTGCCCAGGGCGTCGTCGTCGAAGTGCTTGCGGACCGCTTCCCAGGTCGCGTCGGAGACGCCCTGGCCGCCGGCCAGCCGCGTGGCCTCCTCGGTGAACGCCAGGGCCGCCCTTTCGGCCTCGGTGAAGACCGTGCTGTGCCGCCAGGCGGCTACCAGATGCAGGCGCAGCGGGGTCTCGCCGATGTCCGTCGCCTCCTTGACGTGGATGTCCACGCACCAGCCGCAGCCGTTGATCTGGCTGGCCCGCAGCGACACCAGTTCCTGCAGGCTCCGCGGCAGCGTCGACTCCCGCAGGGCCAGCGAGGCGCTGTAGAACCGCTTGGCGGCCTTCGCGGCGGTGGGGCTGTCGAGCAGGTTGAAGCGGGGTTCCATCGTTTCATCCTTACCTGTGACGTTTTGTGTGCTCCTGGCACGGAACGAACACAAGATGCCAACGATCCGGCCCCTGTGACGGTGTGGGAATGTGACCTGCGCCACGATCTCCAGGTGTCACAAAGCGGCGCGCACCGGAGTCCTGTGATCGGCGGCCACTGGCGGGCGGTCGGGGGGGAGCGCCAGGGGGCGGGAGCCAGTGGCCGCCGGCACCACCACGGCACGCGAACGGGCAGGAGTCAGGCGATGAGCGAGCGAACGACGGACGCGACCGGGCCGCTCGCTCCGGACGACGGCCGGGACTGGGCCACCGACGCCTACGTCCGCCACCGGAGCCTGCTGTTCACCGTCGCCTACGAGATCCTCGGCTCGGCGGCGGACGCGGAGGACGTCCTCCAGGAGACCTGGCTGCGCTGGGTCGGCGTCGACGCCGCCACCGTGCGCGACCACCGCGCCTACCTGGTCAGGATCGCCACCCGCCAGGCGCTGAGCCGGCTGCGGACCCTGGCCCGGCGCAAGGAGACGTACGTCGGGCCGTGGCTGCCCGAGCCGCTGCTCACCGCCCCGGACGTCGCCGAGGACGTCGAACTCGCCGACTCCGTGTCCACGGCCATGCTGCTGGTGCTGGAGACGCTGACGCCCACCGAGCGGGCCGTGTTCGTGCTGCGCGACGTGTTCGACCTGGAGTACGCGGAGATCGCGGAGGCCGTCGACAAGACACCGGCCGCGGTCCGGCAGATCGCGCACCGCGCGCGGGCCCACGTCGCCGCCCGCCGGCCGCGCGGGCCGGTCTCCCCGGACGAGACCCGCCGCGCGCTCGCGGCCTTCCAGCAGGCCGTCGAGACCGGCGACCTGCGGAACCTGATCGCGCTGCTCGCACCCGACGTGGTCGCCCTCGGTGACGGCGGCGGTGTCCGCGAGGCCGCGCCGCAGCCGCTGCGCGGCGCCCAGGAGGTGGGCCGGGTGCTGTCCGAGGGCCTGCCGCGGTTCGCCGGCCGCGCGGACGTCGAGGCGGTCGAGGTCAACGGCCGGGCCGGCCTGGTCATCCGGGTGGACGGCGTGATCGAGGGCGTCGTGACCATCCGGATCGACGACGGGCTGATCACCGGGATCTACAACGTGCGCAATCCGGAGAAGCTGTCGCGGGTCGAGCGGGAGACCGCGATGCGGCGCTGAAGGTCCACTGAGAACCGCTCAGAACCGGTAATGCTCGGCGCCGACGACTTCCCGCCAGGGGCCCCGGTGCTGCTGATCACCGACGGCGAGTGCGACGTGCTCAGGGTGCGGCGCGAGCACGCCTTCCTGCTGCCGCGCGGCGCCCGCCTGCCGTTCGCCCCGCGAGGGCCGGTCTTCGAGATGCGGTAGGAGCGGTCCCTTCGGCGGCGACCGGGCGTCGTGGTCGCCCCAGGGCCCCGGGCCAGGGGGTCAGGGGACGGAAGGCCCCTGGATGTAGTGGCCGGACGCGTCGTAGGGCCAGGCGTTGGCCCTGCAGCCGTGCAGCCCGTCGATCTGCTGCATCATGACCGGCGCGAGCCGGCCGGGTCCCGGGCACCCCTCGTGGCCGTGGCCGATCCTGTGGCCGACCTCGTGGTTGATGATCAGCGCGCGGTAGCCGTGGATCGGCCCCGGGAACTGGGGTGAACCCAGCTGCCAGCGCTTGAGGTTGACCACGACGGTCGGCCCGACGTCGCAGTTCACCTCGCCGTGCGTGTGCAGGCCCGCGGCGCCGCAGATCGCGTCCACGGTGTCCGGCGTGGCGATCTTGATCACGAAGTCGGCGGGCCCGGAGGACACGAGCTGGAAGCCGTCACGGCCGTCGTCGGTCCAGCCGCGGGGGTCGGCGAGGATCCCCTGGATCTCGTGGGCAGCGGCGGCCGCCGAGATGCCCGTGCCGCCCTCGACCTCGACCTTGTAGCGCCGGATCGTGCCCTGCCCCACGGCCTTCCCGGCGGCGTCGGCGGTGCTGAAGTCGCCGGTGCCGTGGCCGGGGACGTCCGGGGTGGTGGGTGCCGCGGGGCTGCCGGGCGTCGTGCGGTGCGGCTTCGCGCTCGACGACGCGCCGGACGCCGCGTCCGAGGCCCCGGCCGTGGCGGGGACCGTGCCGTCCCCCGGCCCCGGCGGGCCGTTCCGCGCCTCCGCCGCCCCCGCGTGCCCGCCGGCCTTCACCACATAGAGCGTCACCCCGAGCAGGGCAAGGAAGATCAGCCCCAGCACGACGTACGACCCGCCGCCCGAGCGCCGCGCGCCGCGCCGCCCGCCCCGCTTGGCACTTCTGCCGCGCGCCCCGCCCATGTCCCCGTCCCCTCCGTCGCTCTTCGGTCAACTCCCCGCCGGCTGACCGGCGGTCGTGGCCTCAGGCTCGCGAGAGCAGATGATGACTCCTGGTCCGTTCGGTCACGAATGCATAACGTGCGGACGCATGCTGCCTGATGGGGGCCGGTGACGGTGCCACCGTCCATGTGACCGTTCTGCAACAAACCCGCCCCGGGACGGAACCGGAGACCCGCCCGCGCCGCGCCCTGCGCATACTGAGGCGGTGTCCCGCGTACTGCTCATCGAAGACGACCCCGCCGTCCGGCGGGGCGTGGAATGGGCGCTGCGTCACCGCGGGCACGACGTCGCCGCCGCGCCCACCGGCGAGGAGGGGCTGACCCTCCTGCGCTCGCACCGGCCGGACGTCGTGGTGCTCGACCTGATGCTGCCCGGCATACCCGGGCTCGACGTGTGCCGCCGGATACGCGAGCACGACCAGGTGCCGATCATCATCGTGACCGCTCGCGGCGACGACATCGACGTGGTGGTCGGCCTGGAGGCGGGCGCCGACGACTACGTCGTCAAACCGGTGCGCGCGAGTGTGCTGGAGGCGCGGATGCGGGCCGTGCTGCGCCGCACCGCCCCCGACACGGAGGGCCGCACCCGGCCGCGGCCGCGCACCTACGGCGACCTCGCCATCGACCGGGCCGCCCTGGTCGTCACCCACCGCGGCGAGCCGGTGCCGCTCGCCCCCTCCGAACTGCGCCTGCTGCTCGCCCTGTCGGACGCGCCCGGCCAGGTCCTCAGCCGCCAGCAACTGCTGGAGCAGGTGTGGGAGCACAGCTATCACGGGGACGTCCGGCTGGTGGACGCCTGCGTCAAGCGGCTGCGCGGCAAGCTCGGCGGGGACTCCGGCCACATCGAGACGGTGCGCGGCTTCGGCTACCGCTTCCGCGCCGCGTGACGGCGGGACACCGGCCATGGTCAGGATGCCCGAAGCGGTCCGCAGTCTGCGGTTCCGTCTCGTCGCCGGCTTCGGCCTGATCGCCGTGGTGAGCGCGCTCGGCACCGGCGCCCTCACCTTCCGCGAGGCCCGCACCGGCGTGCTCCAGCAGAGCCAGGACACCGTGGTCAACCAGTTCCGGGACAGCGTCGACGCGTTGCTGCCCGACGTCCCGTCGCAGCCCGACCGGGCCCAGCTCGGCTCCCTGGTGTTCAGCCTGGCCTCCACGCACCGCTCCCAGCACTGGCGGGTGCTGGCCACCTACCGCGGCGTGGAGGCGCCGTCCGAGGCCGGCGACGACTTCGGCGAACTCACCGCCGCCCTGCGCCACTCCGTGGAGACCCGGTCGGTGGCCGTCTTCCAGCGGGTGCACAGCGGAGGCGCGTCGGCGCTCGTGGTCGGGCTGCCCGTCGTCTTCGCGGACGGCACCGGCTCCCGCGCCGACTCCGGGCTCGCGCTCTACCTCGTGGTGCCGCAGACCACGGAACAGCGGTACGTGAGCACGCTGGTCTCGGCCGTCGAACGCGCCGCGCTGCCCGCGCTCGGCCTGGCCGTGCTGCTGGCGCTGTTCGTCGCCCGCGGGGTGCTGCGGCCGGTGCGGGCGCTGCGCCAGGCCACCCGGCGGATGGCCGACGGCCACCTCGACACCCGGCTCAGCGTGCACGGTTCGGACGAACTCGCCGACCTGTCGGCCGCGTTCAACGAGACGGCCGTCGCGCTGGAGCGTTCCGTCTCGGAACTGCGGCGGATGGAGGCGCAGGCACGGCGCTTCGTCGCCGACGTCTCCCACGAACTGCGCACGCCGCTGGCCGCGATGTCCGCGGTCACCGACGTCCTGGACGACGAGGCGGTGCACCTCGAACACGGCACGGCCGAGGCCGTCCAGCTCATCGGTGAGGAGACCGAGCGACTGGTCCGGCTCGTCAACGACCTCATGGAGATCTCCCGGTTCGACGCGGGCGCGGCCGAACTCCACCTGGACGAGATCGACATGGCCGAGTCGGTGCGGCGGACGCTGGCCGCCCGGGGCTGGCAGGACCGGGTGACGGTACGGCTGCCCCCGCCCGGCGCGCTGCGGACGCCGGTCGACCCGCGGCGGTTCGACGTGGTGGTGGCCAACCTCGTCGGCAACGCGCTGCGGCACGGCGCGCCACCGGTCACCGTCACGCTGACGGCGCACCGCGAACCGGGGGCGGGGGACGCGGCGAAGGCGGGAGCCGCGGGGACGGCGGGAGCCGCGGGGACGGCCGGGTTCGCGCGTGCGGCGGGGGAGCGGTCGTGGGTGCGGCTGGTCGTCGCCGACAGCGGCCCCGGCATCGCCCCGGACGCGCTGCCGCACGTCTTCGAGCGCTTCTACAAGGCGAGTTCGGCCCGGACGCGCAGCGAGAGCAGCGGGCTCGGGCTGGCCATCACCGCGGAGAACGTCCGGCTGCACGGGGGCCGCATCCGCGCGGAGAACGGCGCCGCGGGCGGTGCCGTCTTCACCGTCGACCTGCCCGCCGGCCGCGGCGACGGAAGGGGATGAGCGGGATGAGCGCGATGAGCGGGAGGAGCGGGATGAAGGAGTGGAGGCCGTGAGGGGGGCGAGGACTCGCACGGGCCTCGGAGGGCGGCGGCGGGTGGCGGTCGCGGGCGCCGGAGCCGGTGCGGCGGCCGTTCTGATCGCGGGATGCGGTGTGCCCACGACCGGCGTCGTCGACGTGGGGATGCCGGCGAGCGGGCTGCCCGCGGTCCCGGTCGCGGCGGACCGCGTCGTCGTCTACTTCCTGGACGGCGACCGGCTCCAGGCCGCTCAGGAGAAGATCGCGGGCGACGCGGATCCGGTGGCGGCGGCCGTCCATCTGCTCTTCGCCGGACCCGGCGCGGCGGGACGGCCCGACCTCACGACGCGCCTGCCGCACCTCACCTCGCCGGTCCAGGTCCGCCTTCAGGACGGCACGGTCACGCTGACGCTCCCGGCCGGGACGGCCGCGCCCGACTCCGCGGGGGTCCGCCAGCTCGTCTGCACGGCCGCGACCGCGTACCGGCTGAGCGGCGGCGCCCCACACCTCGCCCAGCCCCGGGTGGGCGGCTCGATCCCCGGAACGGCCGTCCCGGCCCCCACCCCCTCCGAGGCCGCCTCCGCCTCGGTCACGGTCCGCGTCGCCCTCCACGGCTCGCCCTGGCACCACACCCAGTCCGACCCGGCCTGCCCGCGGTAGCGGGGCCCGACGGACCACGCGCGGGTCAGGTCCCGGCCTGGGGGGGGCGAACGCGCGCCTGGCGACAGCGAATTCCTTACCCGTCTGTCGTCGGTGCTCGCTAAGCTTTGCGCGCCCTGAGTGGCCCCTGTGGTCGTCATGGGGGCCGGGCCTGTGTTTCCCAGGGGGGGAACCGTATGACTCCATGGCCCACTGCCGGGCGCCACCAGACGCGCCGCAGGAGAACGAGCGCCGCCGCGATCACGGCACTGGTCACCAGCGCCGCCGTCGCGCTCATCGGCTGGGCGGGGCCGACCTACGCCAGCACCGGAGCGGCGACCGCACGAGCCGCGGCGAGAGCCTCGGTGCACAAGGCCACGGCGAAGCCGCCGGCGCCCGGCCGCACCACGCCCGGCCGGCCCACGTCCGGCCCCACGACCCGTCCGGCGTCCGCCCCGCCCGCGGGGCACCCCGCAGGGCAGAAGCCGTCCGGCACGAAGCCCGCAGCCGCCAGGCCGTCGGCCGCGCAGCTCAAGGCTCTGCGCGCGAAGGCCGCGGCCCGCGCCCTCGCCTCGGCTTCCCCGCGCGACACCCAGGACGCCTCGTGCGGCGGCCCGTTGGCGTTCGACACCGTGCACGCCTGCGACGCGATCGCGTCCGGCGGCAGCGACGCGTACACAGTGACCACCTCGGCGGCCGACGACCAGCTCACGATCCAGCTCGTCGCGACCTCCGGCGCCCAGGTCAACGCCTCGCTCACCGGTCCGGACGGCACCGCCGTGTCCTGCTTCTCCGGGGTCTCCGTCAGGACCTGCGCCACGGGTGCGGCCGGCGGCTACACCCTCGTGGTCGACGACCAGTACGGCAGCGGCGGTTACACCCTCGCGGTCTCCTCGCTGAAGTCTTCCGCGTGCACCCCGATCACCGCGTCCGACCTGGCCTTCGGCAGCGCGCCGAAGACCGGTTCGCTCGCCGCGGGCGCCGCCTCCGCGTGCTACGGCCTCGACGACGGCGTGGCGAGCGGCGACGCGCTGCGGGTGGGCGGCCTGTCGTACGAGGTCCAGGCCACCGTCTACGACGCGACCGGCACGGTCGTCTGCGGTGTCGGGCAGTACGGGGACACCTGCGCGCTGTCCGGCACCGCTCCCTACCGGATGCTCCTGGAGGACAGCTACGCGCAGGCCGCGTCCTGGACGCTGTCCGTGAACCGCCTGTCGCATCCGGCCGGTTGCGCGACGCTCGCGGCGGCGCCGTTCGGCGACCCGGGTTCCGCCGTGGCGACCGGGACGCTGCCCGTCGGCGGCCTGCAGTGCCGCACCGTGACGCTGCCGGGCGGGCTCACGATGGTGTCCCTCCAGGGCGGGGAGTCCACCAGTGGCGGCGCGTCCTGGCAGCTGCTGACCGCGCAGGGCGATCCGGCCTGCTACGACAGCAGCGAGGACGTGACGTGCTCCTCGCTGCCGGGCGCCGGCACGTACACCGTCCTGATCGAGAACGCGTCGCGCTACGAAGACGCCCCCTACACCGTGTCGCTGGTGCCGCTGGCCTCCACCGGCGGGTGCGCGGCGAGCGTCGGCACCTCCTACGACCTGCCGCTGCTGCACCGGTCGTTCACCTCCGCGGTGCAGGTGGACTGCCAGTCCTTCGACGCCGCGGCCGGCGACCGGATCGACCTCAGCGCCGGCACCGACGTGTACGGTCAGCTCACCTCGACGATCGTCGACCCGTCGGGCGCGCCGAGTTGTTCCACGAGCACCGGTGACGGCAGCAGCCAGGACGGGTGCGTCCTCACCGGGTCCGGCCCCTACCGGGTGATCAGCCACACGATGTACGGGTTCACCGGCTCGTACACGATGCGGATCGCCCGGCTGTCGGACCCCGCCGGCTGCACCGCGCTGCACCCGCAGGTGTACGGCACCGCGCCGGCCACCTCCACCGACCCGTGCTGGCTTCTGCAGGTGCCCGCCGCCGGTACCTACGACGTGGGCGGCACGGGCGTGTACCACCTGGACGGCACCCGGTTCTGCGCGCAGGGCGCCGCGTCCTGCACCTTCCCCGCCGCCGGCACGTACGCCATGGTCTTCCGGCCCGGCTACCTCGACGACACCCCGTTCGCCCCGGTCTTCGTGTCCCCGGCACAGACCGCGGGCTGCGTGGCGGCGTCCGACCGGGGCTTCGTCAGCGGCCCGGTGAGCCTCGATCTCAGCGCGGCGGGGGTGCGCGACTGCCTCACCCTTCCCACCGCGTCCGGCAACGGCGTCTACCTGGTGCCCGCCGCGGCCGACGACGGGATGGTCCCGGTCGAGACGGTGTACGACGCGAAGGGCGTCCAGCAGTGCGAGAACGAGTACTCCTTCGCCGTCTGCAAGCTGACCGGCACGGCTCCCTTCCACGTCGTGGTGACGGCGCCGGTGCCCCGGGTGTACCGGCTGACCGTCCAGCGGACCGGTGACGCGGGAGGCTGCGCCGGGTGGCCGCAGACCCCGTTCGGGGCCTCGGCCGGTACGCCCGTCAAGCTCACCGCGACGGCGCAGACCGCCTGCCTGACGCTCCCCGCGAACGGCCACTCCACGGCCGAGCTGTTCGACTTCGCCAACACCGCCAACCGACTCGACGCTTCGGTACGGGTGTTCGACGCGGCGGGCAACCAGGTGTGTTCGAGCATCGCGAGCTCCACGACGACGTGCCGGTTCACCGCCGGCGTCGCCTACACGGCGGTCCTGGTGGGCACGGGCACGGTCGACACGTACCACCTCGTGCGCCGTGACGTGTCGTCGTCGGCGGCCTGCGCCGCCCCGGCGTCGCTCACCGTCGGCGGCGCGTCGACCGGTTACACCTTCACCTCGGCGCTGGACTCCCGCTGCCTGCGCGTCCAGGCGGCCACCACCGACAAGCTGTGGCTGTCGGTGCGGACTCCGGCCGCGCCCGCGAAGACCGGCGCGGAGCTCCTCGTCATGGACTCCACCGGGACGATCGTGTGCTGGCAGCACGGCTCCGGGTGCCGGGTGAGCGGCTCGGCCTCCTACGTGGTCGCCGTTCTCGCCGCCGGCTACACGGGCACGTCGATCCCCGCGCGGGTCGACACCTGGCGGGTCGGGACGGCCACGGGATGGGCGTCGCAGTGCACGGCCAACTCCCTGTCCGCGGACGGGTTCGCGCCGCGCAGCGGTAGCCTCACCGAGACCTCGACGGCCTACTGCGGGGTCATGCAGGTCAAGCCCCGGCAGTCCTTCGACGTCTACCTGGTGGACGGCAACCCCGCGGCCGGGCCGTCGGTGGACATGTTCAGCAGCGCCAACTGGAACGGCACGGCCATCGACTACGCCTACCAGTGCGGCGGTTCGAGCTACGGGTACGACTTCCACTGCTCGGTCAGCGGCGGCGCCCCCGCGACCCAGGTGGTGGTCATCGTCAGCCCGGGCGGGAGCACACTCCCCCTGCCGTACACGATGCAGGGCGTGTGCCGCTCGCAGTGCTCGACGTCGCCCAAGCCCGCGGACGTGACGTCGCTGTCGCCGGCGGCGGGACCGGCGGAGAGGGACAACAAGGTGGTGCTCCACGGCACCAACTTGAACCTGGGCACCGACGTCGGCCTGGCACAGGGCGGCATCCGGTCCAGCTACGACCCGATGGCGACACCCGTCAGCGTCAGTGCCGACGGCACCACGCTGACCGTCGTGCTCAGCACCCGCGGCCTGACGCCGGGCCGGTACGACGTCGTCCTCGACCTCGCGGGCTACACCTCCGGCACCCGGTCGACCGGCTACCTGCCGGGCGGCTACACGGTGACGGCGGCGCCGCCCACGAAGGGAGGCGGGCCGCTGACCATCAGCAAGCCGTCCTGGATGGTCGGTCTCCGGCACAAGCCGGCAGTGAAGCACTGAAGCACTGAATTCCGCTCACCGAGTCCCGGCCGCACGGCCGGCCGCACGTCCCGAAGGGCCCCGCCACCAGGCGGGGCCCTTCGGCCGTCGCACCGCTGAACGCCGGTGCAGCCGCCACCGGCCCGCGCAACCGCTCCGGCGGCCCGCTGCGGGCTCAGCCGGGCAGGTCCTCGGGCCGCTTCTTCGCCAGGTGCCCCGTGAGGACACCCGTGGCTTGGCCGACCTCGATGAGATAGCCGTCGGGGTCGCGCATGTAGCAGCGGATCTCCGCCCCGCGGTCGATCGGCGGCGTGACGAACTCCGCCCCCCGCTCGGACCACAGCCGGTAGCAGGCGTCGATGTCGGCGACGCGCAGGTTGAGGAAGATCGACGTCGTGTCACCGGGCTCGTAGTCGGCGACGGTGATGCCGGGCTTGTCGGGCGTCGGCGGGCCGCCGGGGTTCATCAGGATCCAGGTGTTGGCGAGCTTCACGATGCACGGGTTCTCCTCGAGCACAACCGTGCCGCCCAGCACCTTCGAGTAGAACTCCCGCGAGCGCGCGACGTGGCGGACGGTGATGAACAGCGTGGCCACGAAGCCCTCTTGCGGCGCCGGGAGATTCTCGTAGTCGATGTACGGACCGCTCTCCGTCATGTCTGTGCCTCCGGGCGTCGTGGGCGGTGGTGCGCGCAGGTGTGCGCCGGCGCCCCCTCGTTCCAAGCTAAGCGCCGCCGCTCCGGCCCGCGCGCCGAGCCACCCGGCCCCCGCCGAGCCGCCTGCCCGGCCGCGCTGAGCCGCCCACCCGGCCCGCGCCGAGCCCCGCCGCCCCCGAACACCCGCTGTGTCCCTTCCGTTCGCCCGCCGTACGGATTCTCCGTGTCTGATGGTGGACGTCCGTGAACACGGCGGGAGATACTCCCGCGTGTCCACTGCCGTCTCGCTCTGCCCGCTCCGGCGTTGGCCTGACAACGTTGTCTTCCACGTCGGGTCGTGCACGCGTACCGCAACGCCGGAGAGGTTACGTGCCCAGCAGATCCCATCCCCCCGTGCCCAGCGTGGTTCCCCCGAGACCCACCCGCCGGCGTCCGATGCGCGCGACGGTCGCCGCGGTGCTCGCCGGCACGCTCGGCCTCGCCGCGCTGGCGGCCACCGGCGTCGCCGCCGCTGCGCCCGTTCCGAACAGCTCCGCGGGGTCCTCCGGGACGTCCGGCGGTACGGACTACGCCAAGCTCGTCGACCCGTTCGTCTCGACCGCCGGTGACGACGGCAACGACCTGCCGGGCGCCGAGGCGCCCCACAGCCTGGCCAAGGTCAACCCGATGACCACGCCGGGCCGCAACCACTCCGGCTACGACTACAACGCCGACCACATCGCCGGGTTCACCGCCACCGACCTCGACGGTGTCGGCGGTTCGGGCGGCGGCGGCGACCTGCTGGTCGTGCCGACGTCCGTGCAGTACGACAAGCGTCCCGCCGCGAGCACGTACGCGCACACCTACCACCACGATGACGAGACCGCGACGCCCGGCTACTACCAGGTGGGGCTCGGGGCGCTGTCCGGGACCGCGTCGTCGGTGACGCAGGACTCCGGGACGATCAACGCCGAGATGACCGCGACGACGCGCACGGCGCTGGAGCGGTACAGCTTCCCCGCCGGGTCGAACCCGGAGCTGGTCCTCGACCTCGCGAACAACTACACCAGCCGCACCCGTTCGACGCTCAAGGCGGCGACGCTCCCCGACGGCACCACGTCGATCACCGGGATCGTCGCGGGGTCGTTCAACGGCGCCGCGTACCAGCTGTATTACGACGCGACCACCAACGTCCCGGTGACCTCGCTGAAGAGCTGGGGCGCTGACGGCCGGCTGACCGACGCGAGCGCGCAGGACGGCGCCGACACCGGCGCGGTGCTGGGGTTCGACCCGTCCGCAGGCAGCGACATCGAGCTGCGGGTGACGCTGTCGCCGATCAGCGCAGAACAGGCCGGCGCCGACCAGCGGAACGAGGTGGGTCAGCTCACCTTCGACCAGGCCCGCGCGCGGACGAAGGCGGACTGGAACAGCGCGCTCGGCGCGGTCGACGTGCGGGCCTCGGCCACGTCCGACCCCGGGTCGACGCTGACCAAGGAGTTCTACACCCACCTGTACCGCATGTACGCGCTGCCGGTGAACGCCACCAGCACCAGCGGCACGTACCGCGGCGCCGACGGCGCGGTGCACCGGACCAACGGCTTCACGTACTACGACGGATGGTCCACCTGGGACGACTTCCGCAAGTACTCCGTCGAGGCCTACATCGATCCGGCCACCTACCGGGACCTGGTGCAGTCGCTCATCGAGCTCTTCGCCGACGCGCACACCTCCGGCAAGAGCCTCGGCAGCCTCACCCAGTCGGTGCCGAGCGTGCGCTGGGAGCGCTCGGCGGTGGTGATCGCCGACGCGCTGTCCAAGGGCTACAAGAACTTCGACCGGCTCGACGAGGCCTACCCGGCGCTGATGTCGTACGCCGGCTACTACACCGGCGCGCAGTTGCGGCAGGGCTATGTCACCGGTGACCCCGGTACGACCGTGCAGCGCGGCTACGACCAGTGGGCGCTGTCGATCATCGCCCACGCGCTGGGCAAGGACGACGACGCGCAGAAGCTGCGCACCCAGTCGACGATGGCGATCGACCACCTCGTGAAGTCAGGCGCCTGGACGGCCGCTGACGGCACCCGGTGGGCCTGCTGACCCCGCGAGCGTCCGGCGGCGACTGGCAGAGCGCGGACTACGAGAAGTTCGAGGCGGCCGGTCTCTACCAGGGCACGCTCTGGCAGTACAACTGGTACGACGCCTACGACATGGGCGGCCTGATCAAGGCGATGGGCGGCGCGCAGGCCGGAAAGGCCGCCGTGGAGCACATGTTCGGCGAGGACTCCAGCGCCTCGGACGGCTCCACGATGCTGCACTCCAACGCCAACGAGATCGACCTGCAGGCCCCGTACCTCTTCAACTACGTCGGCGAGCCGAGCCTGACGCAGAAGTGGGTGCGGTCCATCTACACCGGCACGACCTGGAACCGCTACATCGCGACCGGCTCCACCAACGAAGCCCCCAGCTCCGGCGGCGAGTTCACCCCGCCGGTCGACACCCGGGTCTACAAGCTCGCTCCCGACGGCTTCCTGCCGACCATGGACAACGACGCCGGCACCATGTCGACGATGTTCGTCGCGGCCGCCCTCGGCCTGTTCCCGGTGACCGCCGGCTCCAGCCAGTTCCAGATCGGCAGCCCGTTCTTCGACTCCACGACCATCACCTATGCAGGCGGCACCCGGTTCACGGTGAAGGCCGACGGCGTCTCGCCGAGCGACTACTACGTGCGGAGCGCGACCCTCAACGGCGCGCGGTTCGACGACACCTGGCTCGACTACCGGCAGATCATCGCGGGCGGCACCCTCGACTTCACCATGGGGTCCAAGCCCTCGCAGTGGGGCGCCCACACCAAGCCCGCGTACTCGCTGGACACCGACCCCGGTGACGGCGGCACGGGCCAGGGCGGCACCGCCGTCACCGCCGACCCCGCCAGGGTGGAGACCACCGCGGACGGAACCGTCGACGGCAGCGTGCGGCTGACCCTGTCGGGACCGGCGTCCTTCGCCGCCCGCAAGGGGACCAGCCTCACGTCGACCGGCGCGGCGAGCGTCGGCGGTCTGCCGGACGGCGTCACCGCGGACCTCCGCGTCACCGGCAAGCACACGGCGACGCTGTCGCTCACCGGCACCACCAAGGTCGACGGACGTCCGGCCGTCACGTTCGCCGACGCGGCCTTCGCGCACGGCGTGCGGGCCGCGACGGTCAGCGGCACCGGGACCTCCGCGACCGACCCGCTCGTCGTCTCGGCCGCCGCGGTGTACCGCACGTCGCTCGGCGCGCTCGCCGGCCGGGCGTCCCTGGTGCGCAGCGGCAACTACGCCGAGGGCTCCTGGAACCTCTTCCAGTCGGCCCTCGAACGCGCCCGGACCGTCCTCGCGGACACCGCCTCCGGGACGGGCACGCTGATGGCCGCGCAGGACGCGCTGCGGTCGTCCGCCGACGCGCTGACCATCGACGAGGGCGGCTACGCCGTCCTGCAGGCCGAGGCCCCCGACCAGAAGCAGGGCCCGAACCTCGTCAGCGAGGCGTACTACTCGGACGGCGACCTCGGCGGCGTCACCGAGGGCGCGTGGGAGAAGTTCGACAAGCTGGACTTCGGCGGGGTCGCCCCGCGGAGCGTCTCGGTCCGCTACGCCAACTCCCAGGCGGCGAACGCCAAGCCGAGCAGCGTCGACATCCACGCCGGCACCGCCGACGGCCCGGTGGTGGCCACCGTGTCGCTCCCGGGCACCGGCGGCTGGCAGTACTACTCCACGGTGCAGGCGCCCGTCACGTCCCCGGACGTCCTGCTGGGCGCCTCCGGCGCGACGTTCGTCTTCCACGCGCCGTCCGGCCAGCAGTGGGTGTCGAACTTCGACTGGTTCCAGTTCTCACCGAACCCGGTGTCGTCGTCCCCGACGACCACGCTCGCCGACCTGTCGGCGGCCGACACCACCGCGACCGGCGGCGGCACGGTACCGCTCAACCTCTCCAACGGCATCTTCGAGAACGTCTCGAACGGCGCGTGGGCCCAGTGGCAGGGCACCGACCTGCGGGACGGCGCCGACACCGTGACCGTCCGCTACGACAAGCCCCAGTCGCGGGCCGCGTCC
The DNA here is from genome assembly GCF_019890725.1 of Actinacidiphila acidipaludis. Classification (GTDB taxonomy): domain Bacteria; phylum Actinomycetota; class Actinomycetes; order Streptomycetales; family Streptomycetaceae; genus Actinacidiphila; species Actinacidiphila acidipaludis. The sequence continues at coordinate 142,024 of NZ_JAINZZ010000006.1, read as the reverse complement.
GACTCGCACATCGAGCTGCACCTCGGCGCGAAGGACGGCCAGAAGAGCGTCGACATCCCCCTGGACTACACCGGTTCGGGCTGGGGGACCATCGCCACCACGTCGGTGCACCTCGACCCGGCCGTCTTCACCGGCGTCCAGGACGTGTACGCCGACTTCGTCTCCAGCACGCAGACGTCCTCCCAGCCGTACGTGGGCAACGTCTACGCGCTGACCCTCACGCAGGCCGCCGACGCCCCCGTGGCGTTCGACGCCACCGCGTTCACCGCCGACAGCGGGGGCGGGCTCAAGAGCGAGCCGGCCGGCTGGACCGGCGCGGGTTCCGCCACCGACCTCGGCGGCACCTACAACGGAGCCTGGCTGGACTACGGGACCGTCGACTTCGGCGACTCCCCGAAGACCACCGTGACGCTCACCTACGTCAACAACTCGGCTCGCTGCGGCACCGGTTCGGCCGTCCAGCTCTATCTGGACTCGTTCGACGCGGCCAACCCCGGCACGCCGTACGCGACCGTGCCGCTGCCGGTGACGGGCAGCGCCTGGTCCTCGGGCGGCACGACGAGCCTGACGCTGCCCAAGGCGATCACCGGCAAGCACGCCGTGCACCTGCGGCTGACGACGACCCCGGACTCCTCGCACCCGTACGTCGCGAACCTGGGCCGGGTCACCTTCACCCACGTCGACACGCCCGCCGCCACGGACACCTCCGCCCTGCGGAAGGCGATCGACCAGTACGCGGGGCTCGCCGCCGACGCGGACCGCTACGACGCGATCGACTTCGCCGTCTACCAGCGGGAACTCGCCGCCGCGCGCGCCCTCGTGGCCGCCGCCGACGCCACCCAGCCGGAGGTGGACACGCAGACGCGCAGCCTCACGCTGGCCGCCGACCAGCTCGTCCCCCTGCCCAGGCTGACCCTGGAGGACCTGGTCGCGACCGCCTCGGCGCTCGACGACGCGCGCTACACCGACGCGTCGTGGGCGGCGTTCACCGGGGCGCTCACCGCGGCGAAGACCGCGCTCGCCGACGCCACGTCGACGGACGCGACCCTCACCGCCCGCTACGACGCCCTCCGCCAGGCCCGGTCCGGGCTCGCCACGAAGCCCCGGACGGTGCCGGCCGCGCCCGGCGCGGTGTCGGCGACGTCGTCGGGCAGCAGCGTGACCGTCTCCTGGTCCGCGCCCGGCGACACCGGCGGCTCACCCGTCACCGGCTACAAGGTCACCCTCGACGACGGCCACGAGGTCACCGTCGCCGACCCGGGCAGCCGGAGCACGACGTTCACCTGGCTGCCGGCCGGCACGTCGTACACCGCGCGCGTCCAGGCGGTGAACGCCGTGGGCACCTCCCGCCCGAGCGCCGCCACGGCACCCGTGGCCACCGGCGGCGGCAAGCCGCAGAAGCCCGAGGTGGCCTCGGTGGTCACCGACGGCAAGCAGGTCCGCGTCACCTGGAGCGCCGCCGGCGACGGCGGGTTCCCGGTCATCGGCTACACCGTGGCCCTCGACGACGGAACCACCGCGCACGTCCCGGCCACCGCGGACACGGCGCTGCTCACGACCACGGGCAACGCGAAGGCGCACACCGCCGCCGTCACCGCGGTCACCCTGGCCGGGACCTCGGACGACCCGGCCGCGGCCACCCCCGCGGACGTCTCCGCGACGACCGCGACGGACGCCTCCGACCCGGGCTACACGGCGTCGCCCTTCCCGGACGACACGCTCAACGCGACCTACCCGTCCGACGCGTGGCCCAAGACCGCAGACGGGAGCGACTACTTCGACAACCTGCTCAGCGGGATCGACGAGTTGCACACCGACATCCTCGGCGCGAACTCCAAGGTGCCGAACGGCACGGCACTCACCGCGCAGAACGACCGGATCGCGGTGGGCATCAACAACGCGGCGACCCAGAAGGAGGTGGACCGGGCCGAGGTGGACGCCACCAACAGCGCCACCGTCACCATGGCCGACGGCCTCGGCTCCCGGCTCGGGCAGATCTACCACGACGCCCTGAACAGCGGCCAACTACCCAAGACCAGCGCGCTGTTCTCCCGTGTCACCAAGAGCATCGACACCCACGACGCGGCGAAGGACCACTTCGGCTACCTGCGCCCGTACGTGCGGCTCGGGTTCGTCGGCGACGGCGGGGACGTCTACGAGTCCCAGGACGGCTCGTACGGCAGCCTCACCACCAGCGGCTCGTACCCGAGCGGCCACACCTACGGCGGCTACGAGGCCGGGACGATCCTCGCCACGCTGCTGCCGGAGCTGGCGCCGTCGATCCTCGCCCGGACCTCGGAGTACGGGAACAACCGCATCGTCCTGGGCTTCCACTACCCGCTGGACGTCATGGGCGGCCGCATCACCGGACAGGCCACGGTGGCCCACCGGTGGGCCGACCCCGACTTCGCGAAGCTGCTGACGCAGGCCCACACCGAGATGGAGAACGTGCTGCTGGAGCAGTGCGAGAAGGAGGGGTACGGCGACACGCTCGCGGCCTGCGAGGGCGACTCCTACGACGGTCTGAGCACCGCGCAGGACATCGACCTGTACACGCAGCGCCTCAGCTACGGGTTCTCCCAGGTGGGGAAGGCCGGGCAGACCCTGCGGGCGCCGACCGACGCGGCGTCCCTGCTGATCACGGCCTTCCCGGACCTCACCGACCAGCAGCGCACGGAGATCCTGCAGCAGACCGCGACGGACTCCGGGTACCCGCTCGACCTCACCGGCGACGGCGGGGCGAGCTGGGAGCGGATCAACCTGGCGGCGGCGATGGCGGCACACGTCGTCGTCAACGCCGACGGCTCGGTCACGGTGACGAACTTCGCGGACGCCACCAAGGCCAGTGACGCGGACGTCGACGCCGTCACGGTCGGCGGCGCCAGGATCGACGGGTTCGCGCCCGGGGTGTCCACGTACGTCGTGGACTGGCCGAAGAACGCGAAGATCCCGGCCGTCTCCGCGGTGCCGGCCGAGCCCGGCGCGCGGGTGAAGGTCACCGAGGGGAGCCCGGTGCTCTCGTCGGACGGTTCCCGGTTCACCACCCGGACCATCACGGTGACCTCGGCCAACGGAGCGGTCACCCGCACCTGGACGGTCGGGTTCCAGTTGACGGATCACGATCACCGGCCGATCACGGCCGGGGGCAACGGGCGCTGACGGGCGCTGAGGGGCGCTGACGGGCGCTGACGGGCGCTGACCCCATGGCCGGAGGGCCCCGCCGAGTTCCTTCTCGGCGGGGCCCTCCGGCCTGTCCTGGGCGATCGGCAAGGGGGGCCTGCTGTCCGGTCCTCACGACGGCTTGCGCCACGCGCTGAGCAGGGCCTCGGGGCCGTACGCCGCCGCGAGTCCTGAGCAGTCGATCCCGTTGCGTGAGATCGCCATGAGAGGTACCGGATCATCGGTGAGCGCGGCCCGGTGCCTTTGCAGCGCTGCCAGGTCATGGCTGTCGAAGGCAGCGGTCTCCAACCACTTGATCGAACCGAGGAAGAGCAACTCCCGTGCCACCGGCTGCCGGTCGCCGCCCACCACATCGATCTCGACATCGTTGCTACGGGTCCAGTACCCGCCGATGGCCGGTGCGGCGGGCAGGGCCGCGTCCGGCAGCAGCCGGGCGAGAGACTCCCGGACGAGGGGCTCGACCGCACGCCCCCGCCAACTCGTCCACCGCTCCTTGATCCGGCTCAGCGTGAGATCTCCGCGCATGCGCTCGATCTCCGCCATGTGGGGGTCCAGGAACGCCAGCCAGAACCGCAGATACGGGTCGGCAACGCGGTAGCGGCGTTCCTTCGACGGCCGGAGCGAGAGGGGCAGTTCGGCCGCCACGACGCGCTTCTCCGTCAGAACCTCGGTGGCCCGGGTGAGCGTGGTGTGGGCGATGCCTCCCGCGGCGCGCGCGATGTTGGTGAAGGTCCGCTCACCGCTCCCGATGGCGCGCAGGACCTCCCTGCTCATCGCCTGCGGCGGGAACTCCGCGGACAACGACCGCTCGGCGGAGACGAGCAGTGCGGAGATCGGGTTGTCCAGCGCGTCGCGGAGAAACTCCCAGACGTCGGCCCCCGGGCGCCACTCCGCACAGATCAGCGGGAGACCACCGGTGACCAGGGCGGCGTCGAAGGCGGGGGCCGGTTCCAGCTCGAGCATCTCGCTGATGTCGGCCGGGTTCAGCGGCCCCACGACCATTTCCCGGCCCCGTTGGTGGAAGGGGCGGTCGTAGCTGTTCAGCGCCTCCATCATCGAGAGATCGGATCCGACGAGGAGGAGAAGCACGGGCTTCCGGCTGAGCAGACGGTCCCACGCCCGCTGCAGCATGCCCTCGAAGGCGTCGACGCGTTCCATCAGATAGGGGACCTCGTCGATGACGACCACGCTCGGGGTGTCGTCGGGGAGCATTTCGGCGAGGAGCCGGAACGCCGCGTTCCATTGTCCCGGGGTTTCCTCCGCGAACAGTTCCCGTTCGGGCAGGGTGGACCTGGCGACGGCGTCGAGCAGCTCCGTCAGCTCGTCCTCCGCCGTGCCGCCGGATGCGGTGAAGAAGAGGTTGGGAACCTCCGTGCGCCGCAGGAACTCCTCGACGAGGCTGGACTTGCCCACCCGCCGCCGCCCGCGCATGAGGACGCACTGGCCGGGCTTCGCCGTCCCGACGGCGTCACGCACTCCCTGGAAGACGTTGTGGAGCACGCGCAGCTCCCGGTCTCGTCCGATGAAACGACGCATGACAAGCCCCCGTGATCGATAGTATCGCTAGAGATACTATCTCTGCCGCTACTATTGTGCCCGGCGGGCGGGGCCGCCGGCCGGCACGGGGTGCCCGCCTCGGTCCGGAGACTCCGGCCATGCGCGACGACCTCTGCCACTGGTTCCCCCGCGAGGCCTGGGCGATCCCCTGAGGACCGCGGCGCCCAGGCGGGCGGAGCCCCACGGAGCTCAGTGCTCGCAGAGGGAGAACTCCCGCTCGTAGAGCTGCTCGTTGTGCTCGTCGACGAAGAACTTCCGCTCCTGCATCAGGTGTTCGCGGTAGACCCTGGCCTGCTCCAGCGTCATCGTCGAGGTGTCGGACCAGGGCTGCTGCGGCGGGACGTCGGAGGTCGAGACGATGTTCTGCGACGGGTCGACGAGGAAGAACGCCAGAATCTTGCGATACCCCGGGCGCGTCCCGTCCGCGAGGCGGAACGCGCCGACGCGGTGCTGCAGGACGTTCGGGAACGCCAGGCAACGGCCGGCCGGGGTCGACGCCGATCCCAGCATCTGGTTCAGCGCGTCCTCGTTCTCGAGACCGTAGACCTCGCGCAGACCGTTGTCGTCGTTCTGCTCGTAGTCCGGGTCGTCGAGCGCCGCCCGGAAGCTCAGCCGGCTCTCGGTGATGTTCTCGCTGTCCCAGTAGTAGATGCCGGTCGAGACGATCCGCTCGTTCATCATGCCCTCGACATGCCAGGAGCCACCGGCGTATTCGGGCTCGTCCGGGGTGAGATGAATGGTGGCGAGCTTGACGATCACCTGGACGCGGCAGCCGCGCAGGTCGACACGGTCGGGGCCGCCCGGCACCTCGGGCGCGGTGAAGGCCGGGGCGTCGGGGATGACCGGCCGGCGGGTCTCCCACCAGTCGGTGTGGGCCGTCTCCCACACGCGACGGGCCTCCGCGTAGGCCTCGTCGTCGCTGAAGGAGGACTTCTCCGGATACTGCGGTTCGGCGTCGTACCAACCCCAGGGATCGGCCTCGATCCGCAGCGGCCGTGGGTGCCGCAGATCGGTCAGCACGTTCTCCAGCAGCGGGCGCAGCCGCGCGAACACGTCCGGCAGGACGAGGGCCAGTTCGCGATGAGCCTCCGGGTGGACGTTGTTGACGTACGAACGGAAGGCGACGTCACCGTCGTCACGGACGTCGACGTCGGTGGGCAGCCACTGGAACTTCTCCGAGAACTCGTACCTCGACCAGCGGTCCGTGGGGTTGTGCCAGGCCCGCTCGGGCCCGCCGCTCACCTCTCGGACCAGGCAGAACAGCGAGGGATGCACCAGATCCAGTACCTGGCCACCGGATCCGGGATGCCAGTCCCGCTCCGCTTCCGGGACCTCTTCCAGAACCCGGACCGCCTCGCGCAGCCGCGCCCGGAGCTCCTCGTCGACCAGCGTGTCCGACTGCCACACCCCGTCGACGGCGGACACCTCGACGCCGGTTCGCCCGTCCCGCAGCGCGGCGTAGTGTCCGAGTTCGGCGAGGACGTAACGGACCTGCGCCTCGGTGAGGCCCTGGGCGACCGCCTCCCGCGTCCACCTGGCGACGATGCCGGCGTCGTTCATCTTGTCGAACCAGCCGGGCTTCTCCCGGATGCGGGCGCTGCACCGCATCATCTCCAGTTCCCGCAGCGTCCGGGGCGCCGCGAACGCTGTGGAACGGGAAGCGTGAAAGGGCAGGGGGAAAGCGGACAGCTCGGTCAAGTCCCTTGGTCCTCACGGTCGGTGTGCGGTGCCGGGAACGATACGTCCGGGGACCGACACCGCAGCCGGACGTCCCACCGAGCGTGCCGAGCGTGCCGAGCGGTGAACTGCGCTGCCGTCCGGGCCGGGGCAACGCCTGAGGCACGGCTCCGACCGACGCCCGAACGGCGAAGGGCCCCGCCGCGAGGCGGGGCCCTTCGACATCGTGCCCGGTGAGGCACTGGCGGAGGATACGAGATTCGAACTCGTGAGGGGTTGCCCCCAACACGCTTTCCAACTCTGCATGCGCCTGTCCCGGCAGGTTCACAGCCGTTCGGCGCACTGGTCGGCGATGTCTGGCACGCATGAGCGTACGGGCATGTACGCGGATGGATGAGACTGCGGTTGAGACTGTGAACTGTGCCGATACGCGTCACGGGGTTCGGACATCGCTTCACGCTGGCCACGACTCTGCCAGCGTCTTCATTAGAGTCACGATCGAGACAGCGCCCGCTTCTGCAAGGGCTTCCGCTTTTCCCGGCTTGTTTGCGTACCCGATCGTCAACACCCCGGCTGCCTTGGCGGCTTGAACGTCGCGGATCGCGTCACCGATGAAGATGCATTCGGCGGGCTCCGCATGCGCCACTCGCATTGCGGCTAGCAGGAGTTCCGGCGATGGTTTCATGGACTTCGGTCGACCGGGTACGCGTCCGAAGCACCCCGCCACCAAGGCCTTGAGCTGGTATGTCTCGATGTATCGGTCCATGGCTGCCGTCGCGTTGTTGCTGACCAACCACACCTGTCTGTCGCTGGCTGCGCACGCCTCCAGGAACTCCACGGAGCCCTCAGTAGGTCTCGCCTGTGCGACGGCTTCAACCTCCAGCCGCGCCAATGCGTCGTCCGCCATCGGAACCAGGTCCGGCCGCACGTCGGCAATATGCCGCAGCATGGCCAAAGGGTCCATCAGTCCGTGACCTGGCGGGAGGCCGTCCGGGCCCGCAAGTAGATCAGCAAGTCGCCGAGCGACATCGGCCGCGGGGAAGCCTGCGAACACGGAGCAGACCGGCCCGTCGAAGTCGAGCAGGACGTGACGCACCGGCGCGAGGATCGATGCCAGTTCCTCCGGATCCGTATTCACGCGCGCTCAAAGGCGATCGTGGACCATACGCTGTCGAACCACGTCGTGGCTTGCTGAACGTACTGGGAGCCCATCGATTCCGCGTCAGGCCCGGCTGCGTGGTGGAAGAGGGTCGCATCCTTGCCCGTGATGTCGAAGAACGTACGTGCTTTGCCCTCTACCGCCAGCGTGCGCTCACGTAGGGGGTAGAAGCCGAAGAACACATCGCGGTGGTTGAGGACGTATAGCTTGAACAGGGACGTCGCCCTATAGACCTTCACGTCCACTGTGGCTTTTTCCACCAGACCCATCTCCGCCAGCACCTCCACCGAGTGCTTGATGCCGGCTGCGTTCGTTAGGGCGATGTCGCGGGCCCGGTTCCTCAGCGCTGGATCATCCGCCAGGCCGTCCACCAGGGTCGGGACCGCCATCGGAGCCGTGGTGTCCGGCAGTAGGAGTCGGACCGCGATGGACTCGGGCCGCAATCGGCCCGCGCGGATTTTGTCGAGAGGTTCTTGCATCGCGCTGTGCAGCGTCTCACTGCTAAAGCCTGCGAAGTCGATCGTCACCTGTTGGTCGGCGAACGCCATTTCCAGGTGCGGTCGTAGTCCTACCGGCCGCTCAGTGCGTTCACGGACGTAGGAACCGGACCCCTTGCGGGTCACGATCAGTCCCTCGTCTCGCAACATGTCGATCGCTCGCGTGACCGTGCCGCGAGCCACCCCGAAACGCTTGGCCAACTCGGGGCCGGACGGGAGTTGTGTTCCAGGCTCGAACTTCTTCGTGAGGATTTCGGCACGCAGAACACTGTTGACCTGCAAGTACGGCGGGCGGTCGTCGTTCGGGTCGAGGCTCATCCCGCCATGGTAGGCCACCTGCCCATCCTGAGCAGCATGCGCAGCCTGGTTGACCTGTCTAAGCAGGTTGGCTATGTTGGACACGTCGCCACCGGAGAAGTCCGGAACGGCACAGAGTGGCCCTTCTTTGGGCTGCTCAGGCATGCCCAGGAGCCCCGCGTTGGTCGGGGGGAGGTCACCGGCGCCTTGTCAGCCGGATGGCACGAGACCGAAAGGTCACGTCTCTGCCTACAACGGGCTGCGGCGGCTCTACCTGATACGGGAGCCGCTGGCCCGAAGGAGACGCATGCACGTCGGCCCCGGCATTCCGCCGCGAGGGCGTCCGATCGAATCGGGCCCGGGGCACTCCACCTTGAACGGCACACGGCCCCGGAGCTGCAACTCCGGGGCCGCTTGTTCGGGCCGTTCCCCTGCGATCTAGGAGAGTGCACGACCCATGAGAAGTATCGTCGCTGGTCAGGTGGCCGTTACGGCCGAAGAGTTCGTTGAGCTGGCCCTGGGTACCCCGCTGGAGTTGTGGCTGGGTGAGGAGGGTGAGAGCGAGGAAGAGCGCGCGGCCCGGCTGGCCGCCGCGCGGGACATCCTCGCCGATGACCCGGGCCTGTACGACCGCACGACCGCGCTGGCCGTGGAGACCATCGGCCGCACGATGCCGGAGCTCCTGAACCTCGTCCCGGCCCGCCCCACCGTTCCCGCCCGCCGCCGCCCGCGGGGAAAGCAGGTGGCGGCATGAACCGCACCCGCAAGAACCTCAAGCGCCTGTTGACCGTCGCGCCGGCCGTGGCGATGACGGTCGTGTCGATGGTGCTCACGCTGGCCGTGGTCGTGATGTGGCTCGGTCAGTCGATGCCGTGGCCGGTTGCCCTGGTGGTCGGTCTGGGCCTGGACGGGGGTTGGCTGGCGACGCTGGCCTACGAGCGGCGTCTTGCCGCGCAGGGCGACCACTCCCGACCGGTCACCGCGGTCGGCTGGGCGTTCGGCCTACTGGCGACCGGTGTTCTGGTCGCTCACGCGCTGCTCGCCGAGAAGTCCGCGGGTGCGTGGCTGGCCGTGGCATGGCTGCCGATCGCAGCGAAGGCGCTGTGGCTTGTCCACAGCCTGTGGGAGCGCACCGCACTTACCGCGGGCGCGCTGGACAAGATCAGCGCCATTCAGCAAGAGGCGCGCGATGAAGCCGCGGTGGCGCGGGCAAGGCTGCGGGCCGACGCCACGACCGAAGAGACCCGGCTGACCGCCGTGACGGAGGCAGGCGCGCGCATCGCACGCGTGCAGGCCGCGACCGCCGCCGCACTGTCGGAGGCGTGGGCGGTGCTGGAAAAGGCCCGCACGGATGAGAAGTCCGCGGCGGCTCTGGCCAGCGTGACCGGTCGTGTCGCACCCGGCGCGCAGTCGCTGTGGGAGTTGCCGGTGTGGGGGCCGGTTGAGCCGCTTCCGACCCTGCCCGCGCTGGACGCGCCCGCCCTGTCGGATGACGACCTGGACGCGATCATCGGGCAGATCCTCGCCTCCCAGATCCCTCCGCCCTCCTACCGCGAGGCCGCTTCCCGGTTCCGCGCTTCCGGTCACAGCGCCTCGGAGACGCGTCTGCGGGCGTCGTGGAAGCGCCTGACCGCCGATGGCGCGACCGGCTGACCCCACCGACCCCCACCCCACTCGGAAGACCGGAGGCACTGACGTGTCTGAGATCAGCAAGGCTTCCGCCGAAGCGGTGGAAGCCGCCCGGCAGGGCGACCAGTTCGCGGTGATCGTGGCCGCGCTGCAAGCCCAACAGATCATCAACGCCCAACAGCAACAGGTGGCCCCGCCCACGCCGATCGTGGTCCAGAAGTCCGCTGCCGATCAGGCAGGCAAGTGGCTGGCCATCGCGGTAGGCGGATCGATGCTCATGGTCACCGTGGCGTTCGCTGCCGTCGCGCTGGCGATTGCCGCCGCGGCCGTGGCGCTGGTGGCGCTGGTCGTCTACGGCATCTACCGCGACATCCGCCGCCACTGACCTGCGGCAACCGAACCACGCGTTGACTTCCGCAAGTCCCCTTCCCGGACGGGAGAACCGTTGTGCTGCCCATCGGTACCCGCGTGACCATCACCTCCGTTGACCACCTGGCCGTGGACGGTGCCAAGCCGCCGCGTCGGCTGATCGGCCGCCGCGCCATCGTGACCGACCACGAGAACGGCATGAACATCGTCTCCGGTCTGACCCTCACCGAATGGTTCGCCGGTCACTACGTGTTCGGCGACGACCACGTAACCGTCGTCGGCGGTGGTCCCCGGTGATCCGCACCCACCCCGACGACCCACCGCTGACCGCCGCGGAAGCCGCCCGCGTGGCCTGGCTGATCGCCCGCATGGCCAAGCGCGGCGTGGCGGGTGACGACGTTGATCAGCGCGACCTGCAACGCAAGCTCGATCGCATCTTGGACGGCGCACGCAAGCGCGCCGACACCAGTAAGTGACCTTGCCCCGGACCGGCCGCCTATCCGCCAAGACATCGGCCGGCCCGGGCCCCACACCTCATGCCAGAGAGCAGGGAAGCCCAGCATGACCGAGATCATCGACATCAGCACGCGACGGGCCCGGCCCGTCACCGACCTGACCAAGCACACCGCCGATCCCGCCTCCGACAGCGACCCCGCCCCGGGCGCTCCGCGGGTGCTGGAAGGCCGCGTCATCCCGTCCGGAATCCCGGGGATGGGCAAGGAAGAGTGGGGCCGTGCCGCGCTTGCCTCCGCCCGCCTGCGGCGTGCCGCGGGTGTGACGCTGCACGTCGTCACGCATGACCGCACCAAGACCGGTGCCCGTCTGGTCGTCCGCCACGGGTCATATGTGGTGGGCGGGGCCCGCATCGTGGCAAAGCGCGCGTGGGATGCGCGCACGGTCGCCCGGCATGAGCGGATGATGCGCGCCGCTGAGGCAGCCGGTCAGCACGAGGTGGCCCTGGAGTGGGCGCAGGCCGCAGCCAAGGCCCGTGAGGACCGCCACAAGCGCCGGATGGAGCTGCTGACCGCCGCCCCCCGGGTGGTGAAGTCCGCCGCGGTCGGCACCGCCGGCACCGCGGGCGGCCTGCTCGGCCTGGGCATCGTGCTGGCCATCGCCGAGAAGCAGCCGGGCCTGACCATCGCGCCGATCATGTTCATCATCCACGCCATAAGCACGCTGGTGTGGCTGGCGTCGATCGTATGGGGACCTGCCACGTTCTTCGGCCCGTGGCTGGGCCTGGCGGCCCTGTGGAGCATCGGCCGCAAGGGGCAGGCCGCGCCGAACTGGGCGCTGCCCGCCTCCGAGCAGGAGACCCGGGATGTGGTGCCCGATGAGGGCGCGATCCTGGACGCCCTGCGCCACCTGGGCATCGGCCCGCTGAACCAGGCGTTCAAGGCTGGTTGGCAGGCCCGCTGGGTCCAGCCCACGACCCGGCTGGGGAAGGGCTGGCACACCCAGTTGCAGCTCCCGATGGGCGTGACCGTCGAGATGATCAACAAGCACAAGGACGTGCTCGCCCACAACCTGTTGCGCCTGCCCGTCGAGGTGTGGCCGACCGAACCGTCAACGGCCCCCGGCACCCTCGATCTGTGGGTGGCCGACCAGGGCAGTCTCTCGGGCAAGGTGCTCGCCTGGCCCCTGCTGACCGAAGGGACGGCGGACTACTTCAAGGGCGTGCCGGTCGGTGTCTCGCAGCGTGGGGAGCCGGTCATGGGCAAGCTCATGGCCAGTAACTACATGGTCGGCGGCATCATGGGTTCGGGTAAGTCGTCGCTGGTCGTCGGGTTGCTGCTGGGCGCGATGCTTGACCCGCTGGTCGAGATCGACGTGTACGTCATGGCCTACAACGTGGACTACGACCCGATGCGGGATCGGCTGCGCACGCTGGTCAAGGGCGACGAGGACGAGCAGGTCAAGGACGCCCTGTATGCGCTGCGGGACCTGCGCGACGAGGTGACGCGGCGCGGCAAGCTGCTGGAGGAGATGGGCGGGGAGACCGTCAAGCTCACCCGGGAACTGGCCGAGCGGGACCCGCGGATGCGTCCGCGGGTGGTGGTGTTCGATGAGTGCCACGAGCTGTTCGAGCACAAGAAGTACGGCGAGGAAGCCGCTGAGCTGGCCATCAAGGTGCTCAAGAAGGCGCGGAAGGTCGGCATCACGCTGGTGTTCGTCACCGTCTCCCCGACCGCATCGAGCATCCCGAAGGACGTTACCCGCAACACCTCCCATCGGGTGGCGTTCGCGGTCGGCGACCACGTCGCCAATGACGGTCTGCTGGGCACGGGCAAGCACCGCGCCGGCATCACCGCCACCACCCTCAACCCCGCCGAGAACATCGGCACGGCGCTCACGGTCGGGTTCACCTCGAATGCGTTTGAGCTGGTCCGGGCCTACTACGTCGGCAAGGACGCCGAGGTGGACCAGGTGACGCCCGTCGTGAAGCGGGCGTTGGCGCTGCGCGAGGGCATCACACCCGCGGCTGCTGCCGATGCTCCGGCTGGCGAGGAGGTGGACCACCTCGCCGACATCTACGCCGTGCTCGGGCAGAACGAGCGGATGCGCACCCAGGAGGTGCTGCACCGCCTCTCCGAGCGCAACGGACGCGAGTACCGGGAGTGGACGTTCGCCGATCTGCGCGAGGTCCTCGCCCCCTCCGGAGCCGTCCGCAAGTCCGACGGCCGCATGGTCGTGGACCGGGGCAGGGTCCGCGAGGCACTGGACGACCGGACCGAGGACACCGCCGAGAGTGACGCTGAGTGAAGGGAGGCGGTCAGGGAGGCAGGGAGTTCTCCCTGACCGCCTCCCTGACCCCGCCTCCCTGACCTGATCAGCACGAACACCCGCACAGGGAGTCAGGGAGGCACCCGGCTCGGACCTGCGGAAACCTCCGAAAACCAGGGTTTCCGGGATCCCGCATGCCTCCCTCCCTGTACGCACAGTCACCGATCTGAGGAAGAGAAAACCGGAAGTCGCGCGTCAGTCGATCCACGCCTCGCTCTGTCGATGGCGGTCCAATCCCGCAGCGGAGAACTCGTCCTCCCTGCCGCTTACCCGCACGCCCAACCGCCGCAGCGCCTGGGAGATCGGGGTGCCAACAGGCGGAGGGGCCTGTCCTTCCTCCAGATGAAGCGGTCCCAGCACGAGGGTCCCGCCGTCCCACACCGCAGCGCGCTGCTCGCCCACACCGCCGAAGTACTCAGCTTCCACATAGGCCATCGGTCCACCAGCCGACCAGGCAGCGAGGGTCTCCTCGAACCCTCCCGGCAGCCGCCAGAACCCCAACACGCCCTCACCACTGCTATCTGCGACGGAATCGGCCAGCGCCTTCGTCATCGGCATGAGTGCGAGGCCCTGTCCGATCGACGTCAGCCGGGCGCCCGGAAGATCCTTCGCCACGGTGCTCAGGGCCTTGCCCTCGCCGATCACTGCTTCCAGTTCGTAAGCCATCGCTAACCCCCTCCAGTTCGGAGGCCCCATCTTGTCCTACAAGCCCAGGAGCCCGCGCGTTGCTCCCGCCCAGAACCGCCCTGCACCCAGCGGGTTCTCGCCGGGATCCCATTCCGGCCCGGCCAACCCCCTGGTTCCCGTCTACCCCTACCGATGCGCCCCCGATGGCCTGCTGACCCGCCGCCAACTCCGCGCAGCAGGGCTGCGGCCCGGGGGCGTCGACCCGGTTGCGGAGATCCGCTGGCGTCGGGGGCGGCGCTTCGCGCTCCTCTACGACCGCACCCACGCCCTGCCCGTCCGCCCCATGACCGAGGGCCGCAGGCGGGCCTTGAACGCGGCGATGCGGGCCCGCCGCACCTGCCCCGCCTGCCGCCGCGACCGCGGCTACGTCATCCCTCGCTCGCTGGGCTGCTGCTGGCCCTGCTCTGACGCCTCGAAGGAGGCAGCGTGAGGTTCTATCTGACCACCCACAAACGGCACTGGGTCACCCTCACCGACGTGCCGCTGTTCTTGAAGTACGAGCACTTCGGTGTGGGCACCGCCCGCAGCCTGCCGCTGGCCATCGGCCGCTACGCGATCGACTCCGGCGGCTTCACCATCCTCCAGCGGTTCGGACGCTGGACCATCACCCCCCAGCGGTACGTGGACGACCTGCGGCGCATCCGCGATGAGGTCGGCCCGTTCGACTGGGCCGCACCGCAGGACTGGATGTGCGAACCCGCGATCATCCACGGCGGCACCTTCGGCGGGCAGACCTTCACCGGCACCGGCCTGTCCGTCGCCGAACACCAGCGCCGCACCGTCGCCAACTACCTGCACCTACACGAGTTGGCCCCGGACCTGCCGATCGTGCCCGTCCTCCAGGGATGGGAGCTCCCGGACTACGAACGCTGCGTCGGCATGTACGACCGCGCCGGCATCGACCTCACCCGCGAACCGCTGGTCGGCCTCGGGTCGGTCTGCCGCCGCCAATCCACCACCGACGGCGCCGCCATCGTGACCAGCCTGGCCGCGCACGGCATACGCCTACACGGGTTCGGCTTCAAGACCCTCGGTCTCCAGCGCGTCGGACACCTGATGGCATCCGCCGACTCCGCCGCCTGGTCCTACCACGCCCGCAGGCGTCCCCCCATGCCCGGCCACACCACGCACAAGAACTGCGCCAACTGCCTGCCCTACGCCCTCAACTGGCGCACCAAAGTCCTGACCGGGCTCCCCGCCAACATCCCGCCCGTGTGACCCCGCCTGTGGGCGGTCGCGCTCTCGCCAAAGTCCGCGACCGCCCCGGCACCAGCAACCCCATCAAGGAACTGGAGACACCCAGCATGGCCCATCCCGACCGATCCGCGCTGCTGTCCGCAGCCTTATCCGCCGCCGAACGCGGCTGGCCCGTAATCCCGCTGTGGCCCGGACGGAAGATCCCCAATCTCCACAGCGAACGCGCCTGCCACCACACCGGAGACTGCGCGGGCGGGCACCGCACCTGGGAGCAGCGCGCCACGACCGATCCCGCCCGCATCGAACGGTGCTGGGCTGCGGGGGCGTTCAACGTCGGCATTGCGACCGGCCCCGCGGGGCTGGTCGTGGTGGACCTGGACACCGTCAAGGCGACAGACATCAAGGGCCCGCCTGACGGCGTGACGACCTTCCAGGCGCTCTGCGAGCGCAACGGGCAGCCCGTCCCCACCACGCGCACGATCCGGACCGCGAGCGGCGGGCACCACCTGTACTTCACTGCGCCGCCCGGCATCCGGCTGGGCAACACCGCGGGCACCCTCGCCCCCCATGTGGACACCCGCGCATGGGGCGGACAGGTCGTCGCTCCGGGGTCCGAGACGCCACAAGGCCCGTACACGGTCCTGTGCGACGTAGAGCCTACAAACCTACCCGAATGGCTCCAAAAGGCTCTGACGGCCCCTCAGAGGGCCGTGGTGGGCCCGATCCGGCCCACACCGCCCCGCAACGCCCCCCGACTCGCCTCGGTGGTCCTCGATCGTGAGGTGAGCGCGGTCGCCGGAGCTTCGGAGGGCGGGCGGAACGCTGAACTGCTGCGCGCGGTGCGGGCGGTGGGCCGTTTCGTGGCGTGGGGAGACCTCGACCGCGCCGCCGTTGAGGAGGCTTTTCAGGCGGGGGGCGAGTCGGCGGGACTGCCGGCATCCGAGTGCCGCGCCACCATCCGCAGCGCCCTGGACTGGTCCATCCGCACCGCCCGACCCCGGGAGACGGCATGAACCAGACCCCATCCCCCCGCCTGAAAAGCCTCACCGCCACCCCAGACCAGCTCAGCACCGCCACACCGCCAGGAACACCCGCGGCGGGTGGTGCGCCGAAGGTCGTCGCCGAAGGCGTCCTGTCTGCTGTTGTCCCTGACCCGCGCCCGAGAGACGGGCGCCAGCCGGTCTCGTGGTTGCACGTCGTCGCGGCCCCGAGCTGGAACACGATCCCGTGGGCCACCTCGGACTGCCTGTGCGGCAGGCACGTGGAAGCCTCCGGCCGCCGAGACGTGCTGGTCCTCATCGAGACCCACAACGCGCACCGCGAGGTGTGCCCGCTGCTCATCCCCGCACCGGAGAGGAGGCAGGCGGCATGAGCGAGAACGGCGCTGCCCTGCTGGACGAGGTGGAAGCCTTCCACCGCCGCTTCAACGTCTTTCCCCTGGAAGCCGCCTACGTCGCCGTGGCCCTGTGGGACGCCCACGCCCACCTGGTCGACGCGTTCGACTCCACACCGCGCATCGCGTTCCTGTCCCCGGAGCCCGGGTCGGGCAAGTCCCGGGCCCTGGAAGTGATGGAGACCCTGGTCCCGAACCGGATGATGGCCGCAAACGCCACCGCCAACGCCATGTTCCGCGCGGTGTCCGCGACCGAGACCCGCCCCACCATCC
Organism: Actinacidiphila acidipaludis; assembly: GCF_019890725.1. Classification (GTDB taxonomy): domain Bacteria; phylum Actinomycetota; class Actinomycetes; order Streptomycetales; family Streptomycetaceae; genus Actinacidiphila; species Actinacidiphila acidipaludis. Next base: position 125,328 of record NZ_JAINZZ010000006.1, on the reverse strand, counting down.
TCTTCGACGAGGTGGACGCCATCTTCGGCCCACTGGCCGGAGGAGACGAACAACTCCGGGCATTCATCAACGCCGGACACCGACGCGGCGCGTCCACGTGGCGGTGCGTCGGCGACGGATCGTCGCAGACCCCGACCGAGTTCCCGTCGTTCTGCGCCGTGGCCATGGCGGGACTCGGGTCGCTGCCGGACACGATCCTGACCCGCTCCGTCATCGTGCGGATGCGAAGGCGGGCACCGAACGAGGTGATCGAGCCGTGGCGCAAGCGGCTCAACGAACCCGAAGGCCACGCCCTCCGCGACCGGCTCGCGAAGTGGGCCGCCAGCGTCCGAGAGCAGGTGGACGGAGCCTTCCCGGAGATGCCGGAAGGCGTGAGCGACCGGCCCGCGGACGTGTGGGAACCCCTGCTCGCCGTGGCCGACGCGGCAGGCGGGCACTGGCCGGCGCGGGCCCGCGTGGCCTGTGTGGAGCTGGTCAAGGCCGCGAAGCAGAGCGACAAGGCCAGCATCGGCATCAAGCTGCTCACCGACCTGCGGCTGATCTTCAACGGCGCGGAACGCATGCCGACCGCGCACATCCTGGTCAGCCTCAACTCCCTGGACGACTCCCCATGGGCCGACATCGGCGGCAAGCCCCTGGACGCCCGGGCGCTGGCCAAGCGCCTCGGGGAGTACGTCACCGCCGACAACGACCCGATCAAGGCACGCAACATCAAGACCGGCGACGGAGTCGTCAAGGGCTACTACGCCAGCGACCTGCACGACGCGTGGACCCGCTACTGCCCCCCTCTCCCTGAGAGTCCGCTACTTCCGCTACCTCCGCTACCGCGCAGGTCAGACCCGGTGGACAGGTAGCGGCAAGCCCCGCACCTATCCGCTACCAGCACGCCACATCCGCTACCGGTCGGACCTCCGGCCGGTAGCGGCACATCCGCTACCCGCTACCCCATCCGCTACCACACACAAGCCCCTGACCAGGGCGGTAGCGGAGGTAGCGGAAGTAGCGGACCCAGAGGAAGAGGGGGGCCGCCCCCCGCTCACCGCGACAAGGAGCCGCAGTGACCACCGCCATCGCAGAGTTTCCCAGCGAGATTCCTGACGCCAACGGGAAGTTTGTTCTCCTCACGGTTGAGGAGGCGGCTGACCGCCTGCGCATCGGTCGGACGACCTGCTTCAACCTCATCCGCACTGGGGCACTGGAGTCGGTGACCATCGGCCATCTTCGCCGAGTTCCGGTCGATGCCTTGCCCGAATACGTTGCGCGGCTGCGCGAGGCGCACCGCGCCGCCTGACTCCCTCAGCCTGTGGCGTGGCTCCGGACTCCGGAGCCACGCCACAGGCGCATTCTCCGATCAGCCACAACAACGGAAGTGACCTGTGGACAAGCCAAAGCGAGCGAAGCGCCCCGATGGGGCATCAACCATCTACTTCGGCAAGGACGGCTACTGGCACGGCCGCGTCACAGTCGGCATCCGAGACGACGGCAAGCCCGATCGACGCCACGTGATGAGCAAGGTCAGTGAGGCGGAGGTTATTAAGAAGGTCCGCAAGCTCGAAGCCCAACGCGACGCGGGCAAAGTGCGCAGGGCCGGTAAGGCGTGGACCCTCGAAGCTTGGCTACTCCACTGGGTTGAGGAGATCGCCAAGCCTTCTGTGCGCGATTCGACCTACAGCGGATACGAGGTGGACGTGCGCGTTCACCTGATTCCGGGCCTGGGCGCTCACCGGTTGGCCAAGCTGGAACCGGAACACCTCGAACGCTTCTACTCGAAGATGCTGGCAAGTGGCAGCAAGCCCGCGACGGTCCATCACGTGCACCGGTCGCTGAAGACGGCTCTGAATCACGCTCTGCGTCGTGGCCACGTCACGCGCAACGTGGCCATGCTCGCGGCGGCCCCGAAGGTCGAAGAAGAGGAAATCGACCCGTACGACCTCGAAGAGGTGCAGCGTCTGCTCACACAGGCGGCCAAGCTGCCCAACAGCGCACGGTGGTCCGTGGCGCTCGCTCTCGGTCTGCGGCAAGGGGAAGCGCTTGGACTGCGCTGGACGGACGTGGACCTGACTCGCGGCGTGATCCGCGTACGGATGAACCGGCTGCGTCCGAAATACCGGCACGGCTGCGACGGGGATTGCGGCCGTAAGGCGGGGTACTGCAAGCAGCGCGTACGGAAGAACGAGGACACCGCCAACACCAAATCCCGTGCGGGCCGGCGCGTCATCGGCCTGCCCGACGAACTCGCCCGTCTGCTGGAACTGCACAAGGAGGAGCAGGATCGGGACCGCCGCCGCGTCGGCAACGCGTGGCGCGAGACCGGGTTCGTCTTCACGTCTCCGTTCGGTGAGCCTCTGGTGCCGAGCACCGACTACGACACGTGGAAGGACCTGCTCGTCAGCGCCAAGGTCCGCGACGGGCGTCTCCACGACGCTCGCCATACCGCCGCTACCGTCCTGCTCATCCTGGGCGTCCCTGAGCGCGTCGTGATGCAGATCATGGGGTGGTCGTCTACCGCCATGGCGGCCCGCTACCAGCACGTGACCGCAGGCATCCTCCGGGATGTGGCCGAGCGCGTCGGTGGTCTCATCTGGGAGGTGGCCAAGGGCGGGGGAGAGGTGGACTCCGAGAGTTCCGCGGGCACCCGTTGAGACTGCGGTTGAGACTGTGAACGCCAAGAGGGCCGGACCACTGATGTGGTCCGGCCCTCTGAGCTGGCGGAGGATACGAGATTCGAACTCGTGAGGGGTTGCCCCCAACACGCTTTCCAAGCGTGCGCCCTAGGCCTCTAGGCGAATCCTCCGCGGCAAACAGTACAAGACCGAGGGGGGTGGTAGCGAACTCGATCCCGGGTGATCCGATCGGGTAGGGTGGGGCTCAGCCCCTCACGTGGCGCTATCTCGCTGAACTCCCCCAGGGCCGGAAGGCAGCAAGGGTAGGTGGGCTCTGGCGGGTGCGTGAGGGGTCTTCGCTTGCCCGGACGCGGAACCCGGCCCCGGACCGGACGCGGATCCGGCCCCGGACCGGACGCGGAACCCGGCCCCGGACCGGACGCGGACCCGGACGCCGGCGCGAGGTCGGGGTGAGGCCGCGAGCCGGTGGGAGTGCCGCACCGGAGGCGGCCCTGGCAGGGGTGGGGCGCGATGTCAGTCCGCGCGGATAGTCTCGTAGGCGTGTCCCTCGCCCTGTACCGCCGCTACCGACCCGAGACCTTCGCCGAGGTCATCGGGCAGGAGCACGTCACGGACCCGCTGCAGCAGGCGCTGCGGAACAACCGCGTCAACCACGCCTACCTGTTCAGCGGGCCGCGCGGCTGCGGCAAGACGACCAGCGCCCGCATCCTCGCGCGCTGCCTGAACTGCGAGCAGGGCCCGACGCCCACCCCGTGCGGCGAGTGCCGCTCCTGCCGCGACCTGGCCAGGAACGGCCCCGGCTCCATCGACGTGATCGAGATCGACGCGGCCTCCCACGGCGGTGTCGACGACGCCCGTGACCTGCGCGAAAAGGCCTTCTTCGGCCCCGCGGCCAGCCGCTACAAGATCTACATCATCGACGAGGCCCACATGGTCACCTCGGCGGGCTTCAACGCCCTGCTGAAGGTGGTCGAGGAGCCGCCGGAGCACCTCAAGTTCATCTTCGCGACGACCGAGCCCGAGAAGGTCATCGGCACGATCCGCTCGCGGACCCACCACTACCCGTTCCGCCTGGTCCCGCCCGGCACCCTGCGCGACTACCTCGCCGAGGTCTGCGAGCACGAGGCGATCCAGGTCGAGGACGGCGTGTACCCGCTGGTCGTCCGCGCCGGCGCGGGCTCGGTGCGTGACTCGATGTCGGTGATGGACCAGCTGCTGGCCGGAGCCGACGCCGGCGGTGTGACGTACGCCATGGCCACCTCGCTGCTCGGCTACACCGACACCGCGCTGCTCGACGACGTCGTGGACGCCTTCGCCTCCGGGGACGGCGGCGCGGTCTACGAGATCGTGGACCGGGTCATCGAAGGCGGGCACGACCCCCGCCGTTTCGTCGCCGACCTGCTGGAACGCCTCCGCGACCTGGTGATCGTCGCGGCCGTCCCGGACGCGGTGGACAAGGGCCTCATCGACGTGCCGCGGGACGTCATGGAGCGCATGCAGGCCCAGGCGTCGGTCTTCGGCGCCGCCGAGCTGAGCCGCGCCGCCGACCTGGTCAACACCGGGCTGACGGAGATGCGCGGCGCCACCTCGCCGCGGCTGCAACTGGAACTGATCTGCGCCCGGGTGCTGCTGCCCGCCGCGTACGACGACGAGCGGTCGCTGCAGGCGCGGCTGGACCGGCTGGAGCGCGGTGTCGGTTCCGCCGGGGCGGGCGCTGGCATTGGCGCCGGTCACATGGGGGGCGCGTTCGCGGACGGCGGCTTCCCCGGCCCGGCCCAGGGCGGCGGTGTCCCCGCGGGTCCCGGTGGCGCGGCCGCGGCCCGGGCCGCGATGGGACGCCCCGCGCCCGAGCCGGCACCCTCCGCACCCCCCGCGGCCCCGGCGCCCGTGCCCCCCGCACCGCCCGCCTCCGCCCCTGCCCCGGAGCCCGTCGCCGCGTACGAGCAGCACGAGCAGCCCGGGCCGCCGCCCGTACCGCACCCCGCCGAGCAGCAGGCGCCCCCCGCGCAGACCCGCGCCCAGGAACAGCCGCAGGCCGCCCGCCCGGGCGCCTGGCCGGTCGCCCCGGGCAGCCCGGGCGCGGCAGCCGGATCCGGTGCGGGCACCCCCGCGGCCGCACCCGCGCGCCCCGGCGCCTGGCCCACTGCCGCGGTGCCGGGCGTACCCGCCGCGCCGCAGCAGGAGGCCGCCCGGCCCGCCCCGGCACCCCAGGCCCAGCCCCAGGCGTCCCAGGCCCAGACCTCCCAGTCCCAGACACCGCAGCCTCAGACATCCCCGCCGCAGGCCCCGGCCGCCCCCCCGCAGCCCGCGGCCCAGGCGGCCCCGCAGCGCCCGGCGCCCCAGGCGTCCGCCCCGGTCGGCGACCCGTCGCGGGTCCGCCAGCTCTGGCCGCAGATCCTGGAGGCCGTCAAGCACCGCCGTCTGACCTGGATGCTGCTGCTCAACAACGCCCGCATCGTCGGTTTCGACGGCGAGACGCTGCAGATCGGCTTCGACAACCCCGGCGCGCGCAACAGCTTCGCCAACGGCGACAGCGAGGACGTCCTCAAGCAGGCGATCACCTCGGTCGCCGGCGCGTCGTGGCGGATCGAGACCCTCGTCGACCCCGGCGGCGGTGGTGGCGGTGGCGGTGGTTACGGCGGCGGTGGCGGCGCCGCGCCGCGCCCCCCGGCACCGCAGCAGCCGTCCGGCAACCCGGCGCCCTACGACCGCGGCGGCGCGGGCAGCGCGACCGGCGGCCCGGGCGGTCCCGGCGCCCCCGCGGGCCCGGGGCAGAACGCGGCGGGCCCGGGTGGAGGTCCCGGCGGAGGCGGCGGTCCCGGCGGATCAGGAGGCGTTCCCGGTGCGGCCCCCGGCCACGGCGGCGGCGCCGCGACGGCCCTCGCCGCGCGTACCCTGGCCCCCCGTCCCGCGCAACCGCACCCGGCGGCGCCCCCCGCCGAGGAGCCGCCGCCGCTCGAGGACGACATCCCCGAGGACGACGACCCGGATCTGGTGGACTCCGCACTCAGTGGTCACGACTTGTTCATCCGTGAGCTGGGCGCCACCGTCATCGAGGAGATCAACCACGGCTGACCTGCGGTTTCGTTGGCACGGGTGGCGGCACGCGCGGTGTGGTCCGCGGTGCTGAGGCCGTCTGCCCCTCCGGGCTGAGACCGCGGCGCGCCGATCCTCCGTACGGCGTAGAGCGCTGGGCCGTACGAGCACGTAGGCTCGCTCTGTCACGTACGAACAGCACGGAACAGGCGGGAGCGAAACCGTGATCCCCGGTGGTCAGCCGAACATGCAGGAGCTGCTCCAGCAGGCGCAGAAGATGCAGCAGGACCTCGCCGCGGCCCAGCAGGAGCTGGCGGAGGCGGAGGTGGAGGGCTCGGCGGGCGGTGGTCTGGTCAAGGCGACGGTGACCGGGGCCGGCGAGCTGCGGGCGCTGGTGATCGACCCCAAGGCGGTCGACCCGGACGACACCGAGACGCTGGCCGACCTGGTGGTGGCAGCCGTCCACAGCGCGAACGCCGCCGCCGCGCAGCTCCAGCAGGCCAAGCTCGGCCCGCTCACCCAGGCGCTGGGCGGCGGTATGCCCGGCCTGCCTTTCTGACCCCACAACCCACGAGGAAGGCGCGTCGGCGTGTACGAAGGCGTGGTTCAGGACCTGATCGACGAGCTGGGCAGGCTGCCCGGCGTGGGTCCCAAGAGCGCGCAGCGGATCGCCTTCCACATCCTGCAGGCCGATCCGGTGGACGTGCGGCGGCTCGCGCACGCGTTGGCCGAGGTCAAGGCCAAGGTGCGGTTCTGCGCGGTGTGCGGGAACGTCGCGCAGGACGAGCAGTGCCGGGTGTGCCGTGACCCGCGCCGCGACCCGGCGGTGATCTGCGTGGTCGAGGAGCCCAAGGACGTGGTGGCGATCGAGCGCACCCGCGAGTTCCGCGGGAAGTACCACGTCCTGGGGGGTGCGATCAGCCCCATCGAGGGTGTCGGCCCGGACGACCTGCGGATCAGGGAACTGCTGGCCCGGCTCGCCGACGGCACCGTCACCGAGCTGATCCTGGCCACGGACCCCAATCTGGAAGGGGAGGCGACGGCCACGTATCTCGCCCGGATGGTGAAGCCGATGGGACTGCGCGTGACACGGCTGGCGAGCGGGCTGCCCGTGGGCGGCGACTTGGAGTACGCGGACGAGGTCACGCTGGGGCGGGCCTTCGAAGGGAGGCGGTTGCTGGATGTCTGAGACCGTGGTGAACAGGAAGCAGGGCCCCCGCGGCTCCCGGAACGGGGGGACCGCCACGAAGGGTCTGGAGCAGGCGGTGCCGGGTCCGCAGGAGCCGGACGAGTTCGCGGTGCAGATCGGCGACCAGATCGAGAGCTTCATCCTCTCGGTCCGCGAGGTGGCCAAGGGCGACGACCCCGACAGCGCGGTGCCGTACCTGCTGCTGGAGGTCTCGCAGCTGCTGCTGGCGGGCGGGCGGCTCGGCGCGCACGAGGACTTCGTGCCGGACGAGCGCTACGAGCCGGACGTCGGCCCGGAGCCGGACGAGGACGAGCTGCGGCAGCAGCTGGGGTCCCTGCTGGAGCCGATCGACGTGTACTCCGAGGTCTTCGACCCGTATGTGCCGCGGTCGACGCCGGTGGCGTCCCGCATCTCGGACGATCTGGCCGACGTGGTGGCGGATCTCACCCACGGGCTGGCGCACTTCCGGGCCGGGCGGGTGTCCGAGGCCCTGTGGTGGTGGCAGTTCTCGTACCTGTCGAACTGGGGGCCGACGGCGAGTGCGTCGCTGCGGGCGCTGCAGTCGCTGGTGGCCCACGTCCGGCTGGACAGCCCGCTGGACGAGCTGGACGGGCTGGACACCGGCAGCGACGGGGACGACGAGGAGCAGTTGGCGCAGGAGGCCGGGCGGGTCATGGAGGCCGAGCTGGGCACCATGGGCCTGCGGCGGGGCCGCCGCTGAGGCCCGCCGGGGCCGGGGAGTGGGGCACGCCGGGGCCTGTCAGGGCCCGGGGGTGCGGCACGTGAGCCGGCGAATGATCACGTGGTGAACGCCTCGTCTCATCATGCGATACAACCGGGGCATATGGTCCCTGCTCGTTAAACTGGGCTGACCGCATTCCCCCCTGAGCGAGGAGCGCACGTGGGCCTTGTCGTGCAGAAGTACGGCGGCTCCTCCGTTGCTGATGCCGAGGGCATCAAGCGGGTCGCCCGACGGATCGTCGACACCAAGAAGGCCGGCCACCAGGTCGTCGTCGTGGTGTCCGCGATGGGCGACACGACGGACGAGCTCATCGATCTCGCGGAGCAGGTGGCGCCGATCCCGGCGGGCCGCGAGTTCGACATGCTGCTGACCGCAGGAGAGCGCATCTCCATGGCGCTGCTGGCGATGGCGATCAAAAGCCTCGGCCACGAGGCGCAGTCGTTCACGGGCAGCCAGGCCGGTGTGATCACCGACTCGGTGCACAACAAGGCGCGGATCATCGACGTGACGCCGGGCCGGATCCGCACCGCGCTGGACGAGGGCAACATCGCGATCGTCGCCGGCTTCCAGGGGGTGTCCCAGGACAAGAAGGACATCACCACCCTGGGGCGGGGCGGCTCGGACACCACGGCGGTGGCGCTGGCCGCGGCCCTGGACGCCGGCGTCTGCGAGATCTACACCGACGTCGACGGCGTCTTCACCGCCGACCCGCGGGTGGTGAAGAAGGCCCGCAAGATGGACTGGATCGCCTTCGAGGACATGCTGGAGCTGGCCAGCTCCGGATCGAAGGTGCTGCTGCACCGGTGTGTGGAGTACGCCCGCCGCTACAACATCCCGATCCACGTGCGGTCCTCGTTCTCCGGGCTTCCGGGTACCTGGGTCAGCAACGAACCACCCCAAGGAGAGAGGCCGATGGAGCAGGCGATCATCTCGGGTGTCTCGCACGACACCTCCGAGGCGAAGATCACCGTCGTCGGGGTACCGGACAAGCCGGGCGAGGCGGCGACGATCTTCCGCGCCATCGCCGACGCCGAGATCAACATCGACATGGTCGTCCAGAACGTGTCGGCGGCGGCCACCGGGCTCACCGACATCTCCTTCACGCTGCCGAAGGCCGAGGGGCACAAGGCGATGGAGGCGCTGTCCAAGGCGCAGACGGTGATCGCCTTCGACTCGCTGCGGTACGACGACCAGATCGGCAAGATCTCGCTCGTCGGCGCGGGGATGAAGACCAACCCGGGCGTCACGGCGACGTTCTTCGAGGCGCTGTCCAACGCCGGGGTGAACATCGAGCTGATCTCGACCTCCGAGATCCGCATCTCGGTCGTGACGCGGGTCGACGACGTGAAGCCGGCCGTGCAGGCGGTGCACTCCGCCTTCGGGCTCGACAGCGACAGCGACGAGGCGGTCGTCTACGGCGGTACCGGCCGCTGAACCGGCCCCGCAGCCGGGCCTCCCGCCGCTGAACCACAGCGGCGGGGTGCCGGTCACCGGCCGCCGGCCGACGCGGAGTTCGATAACTGCTGGTCTGGACCACTTGAACCAGGCTGCTCAAACGTTGGACAATCTTCTCCCCCGTGGCTGCAACCGGCCGGCCGCGGGGGAGCGTCTTTGTGTCAGTGCACCGCCCTGTGGTGTGGCACGCCGTACGTGTTCCTGGGGGGCGTCGGTGGCATTGGGGCGCAAGGAAGAGTTGGTACGCATGGAGATATCTGACGCTCCGTCGGGTCATGAGACTTGCGCGTACAACCCTGGCGGGGGGATGTGTGTCCAACAGTCGTGGCGGAGGCATTGGGCATCGAGACGGCATTCGGACCGCGGGGCGGCACTCTGGCGCCCCCGCGGATCCCGCGGGCGCGCACGGCAGCTGCCGGCACAGCCGCGGGGGCGCCGGCACGGGGTCCCGGAGGGCTCCCGGTGATCGCGCCGTGGCCGGTGCGGGTGACCGGCGACAGCTCGTCCACCACCTCTGACAGTCGGGACACTGACACCGCGATGGCAGTCGGCACCACGGTCGACCACCTCACCGAGACCTACCGCGCGCACTACCGCTCGCTGCTCGGACTGGCCGCCCTCCTCCTGGACGACACCGCCTCGTGCGAGGACGTGGTCCAGGAGGCGTTCATCCGGGTGCACTCGGCGCGCAGCCGCGTCCGGGACCCCGAGAAGACCTTGGCCTACCTGCGGCAGACCGTCGTCAACCTGTCCCGCTCGGCCCTGCGCCGCCGCATCCTCGGCCTGAAGCTCCTCTCCAAGCCCATGCCCGACATGGCCAGCGCGGAGGAAGGCGCCTACGAGCTCCTGGAGCGCGACCAGCTGAAGGCCGCCATGCGCACCCTGCAGCGCCGCCAGCGCGAGGTGCTGGTGCTGCGCTACTTCGCCGACATGACCGAGGCACAGGTCGCCGACACCCTGGGGATTTCCCTGGGCTCGGTCAAGGCGTACGGTTCACGCGGCCTCGCCGCGCTGCGCGTCGCGATGGAGGCGACGGCATGACCACCCCTCACGGACCCGACGACCCTCACACCATGGATCAGCAGAACAACCCCCTTTCTTCGCACTCCGAGGAGCCGCTGGGCGGCGAGTCCGCCGAGGAGGCGGCACTGCGCGTCCTCATGCGCGACGCGGTCCAGGGCCTGCACGGCTCTCCGGCCGCCCTGGACCACCTGCGTCAGGCCATTCCGGTGCGCCGGCAGCGCCGGCGTCAGGCGCTGGTCGGCGCCGCGGCCGCGCTGCTGCTGATGGGCGCGGCCGTGCCCGCGCTGATCCGGGCGGCGGGCACCACCAACGGTTCCAGCACCACCGCCGCCAGCGTCTCCGCGTCGCACACCGGCTCACCGGAGACCGACGGCCACACCAGCCCCGGCGGCGCCGACGATCCGTCGGGCCACGCACCGCCGGGCCCGGGCGGCGACCCCTCCGCGCAGCACCCCACCGCGGGCGGCACGCCCACCGCCGAGCCCACCACCGCGGGCGGTACCGGCGGTCCCGTGCCGGACTGCTCCAGCGCACAGCTCGGGCAGGGCGCCAGCGGCGCCGACGCACCCGACGCCGGCGGCCGGGTCTACGGCTGGTTCCGTGTGGCGAACGTCTCCGACACCGCGTGCACCGTGCCGAGCGGCGGCGTGGTCCAGGCGCTGGCCCAGGGATCGGCCGATCCCTCCCGGATCCAGGTCGTCAGCCACACCGCGGGTGACGCCGCGTCCGGCCTGCCCGCGCCCGACACGGCCGGCCCGCTCCTGCTCAAGCCCGGCGAGGACTACGAGGTGGCCTTCGCCTGGGTGCCCGACGGCAGCGGCCCCGGCGGCTGCCCGGTGCCCAGCACACCGCCCCCCTCGCCGACGGCGACCCCGACGGCGACCGGCACCGCCGGTTCCGGCACGGACGCCGGCAGCACCGACGCGAACGGCGCGCCCGCCGGCACGGGCGGGTCCTCCGCCGCCGGTGACACCCCGGCCGCACCCGCCTCCGGGAGCGTCAGCCTGAACCACACCCCGGCCGCCGGCGCCCCCGTGGTCACCGGACCGGTCATCAAGGACGCCTGCGCCGGCACGGTGTACACCACGGCCCCGCTGCCCGCCACGAACGGGACACCCGCCTCCTAGAGTGCGAAGCCCGCGCCGGTTCCGGGGGCCGGCCCCGGGAAAGCCGGGCCGCTCCCGGGGTCGGGCGCAACACACCGGCCCGGCCCGCGTACCGTTGTGGCGTGTACCGGTTCCTGCTCACCTCCCGCTGGCTGGCGGTCAGCGTGCTCACGCTGCTCGCCGTCGCCTTCTGTGTGTTCATGGGCAGCTGGCAGCTGAGCCGGTTCGAGTGGCGCGTCGACCAGCACAAGTCCGCCAAGCACAACCAGAGCAGGACCGCCGCCCAGCCGCCGGTGCCGCTGGCCCGGGTCCTGCCCGGCACAAGTGCGCAGGTCTCCGACGGCGACTCGGGACGCCCGGTCAGCGCCACCGGACGCTACGACACCGCCCACCAGTTGCTGGTCCCCGGCCGCGACCTCGACGGCCACAACGGCTTCTACGTGCTCACCCCGCTGCGGGTCTCCGGCGGCGCCGCGCTCCCGGTCGTCCGCGGCTGGCTGCCCGGCGACGCGTCCGCCGCCGCGCACAGCGGTTCCGTACCCGCGGCGCCCGCCGGCCAGGTCACGGTCACCGGAGCCGTGCAGTACCCCGAGACCACGGAGAGCGCCGGGGTCACCACCACCGCGCTGCCGTCCGGCCAGCTCGGCATGATCAGTGCCGCGTCGTTGGTCAACCTCCTCCCGTATCCCGTCTACAACGGCTGGATCACCGACACGCACCCCGGCGCCCCGCTGAAGGCGGTGCCCCCGGCCGCGCCGCTGGACAGCGGGCTGGACATCAAGGAGTTCCAGAACCTCGGCTACACCGGGCAGTGGTTCGTCTTCGCCGGCTTCGTGATCTTCATGTGGTTCCGGTTCGTCCGCCGCGAGGGCGAGGCGCGGGCGGACGCCGCCCTGGGCCTGGTGCCCCGCCCGGCACCGGCCGCCGACCCCGCCGAGCCCTCCGCGACGACCTCGGCCTGAACCGGCCACCGCACCCGGCCGCCCGAGCTCGGCCGCCGAGCCGGGCCCCGCGGCTGTTCGCCGAATCCAGCCACCGCACCCGGCCGCCGAGTTCGGCGGAGCCCCGCCCGGAGGACCCCTCCGGGGACGGGCGGGGCTCCGCCAGGACTACGCCGCGCCGCCCGTGTGGCGCAGGGCGAAGGCCAGCTCCAGCCGGACCTGCTTGATCCGCTCCTCGACCACGAGCGAGCCGTGGCCCGCGTCGTACCGGTACACCTCGTGCGGCTTGTCCAGGTCGCGGAGGCGCTCGACGTAGGTGTCGATCTGGCGTATCGGGCAGCGCGGGTCGTTCATGCCGGCGCTGATGTAGACCGGCGCGGCGACCTTGTCGACGTAGGTGATCGGCGAGGACGCCTCGTAGCGCTCGGGGACCTCCTCGGGCGAGCCGCCGAACAGGGTCCGGTCGAGGGCCTTGAGGGCCTCCATCTCGTCGGCGTAGGACGTCACGTAGTCGGCGACCGGGACCGCGGCTATGCCGACCGTCCAGGCGTCCGGCTGGGTGCCGAGGCCCAGCAGCGTGAGGTAGCCGCCCCAGGAGCCGCCGGTGAGCACCAGCCGGGACGGGTCGGCCAGGCCCGAGGCAACCGCCCAGTCGCGGACCGCCGCGATGTCCTCCAGCTCGATCAGGCCCACCCGGTGCTTCAGGGCGTCGGTCCACTCGCGGCCGTAGCCGGTGGAGCCGCGGTAGTTGACCCGGACCACCGCGAAGCCGTGGTCGAGCCAGGCCGCGGGGCCGGCGGCGAAGGCGTCGGAGTCGTGCCACGTCGGACCGCCGTGGATCTCGAAGACGGTCGGCAGCGGCCCGGCGGGACCGTCCGGCGTGCCCGCGCCGGCCGGGCGCTGCACCAAGGCGTGGATGCGGCCGCCGGGACCGTCCACCCACACGTCCTCGACCGGCACGGAGTCCGGGGCCCGCAGGCCCGGGGCCTCCAGCACGATCTGCCCGGCGGTGGAGCGCACCGCCGGCGGCAGCGCGGCCGACGACCAGAGGTACTCCACCGTGCCGTCCGGGCGGGCCGTGGCGCCGCTCACCGAGCCGGCGGGGGTGTCCAGCTCGGTCAGGGAACCGTCCGCCAGGTCGTACCGGAACATCTGGGTGCGGGCGTGGAAGTCGTGCACCACCAGCAGCGCCGAGCCGTCCGGGTACCACTCGGCGTGCACGTCGCCGGGCAGGTCGATCGTGAGGGCGGTCTCCTCGCCGGTGGAGGTGTCCCAGATCATCGGCAGCCAGCGGTCCGCCCGCTGGTGGCCCACCAGCAGCCGCGCGTCGCCCGTCACCGGCGCGAAGCCGAGGCTGTCGAGGCCGAGTTCGCGGGTGCCGCCCTGGGTATCGTCCAGTTCGGCGACGGTGGAGCCGTCGGCCACGCGCACGACCCGCAGCGCGCTGTGCATCGCGTCACCGTGCTCGGTGTGCTCGATGACGACGAGTGTGCCGTCCTCGGAGATGTCGCCGACGCCGCCGGACTCCTCGTGCCGGTAGATCTCGTACGGCTCGCCGCCGTCGGCGGGCACGACGTGCACCGAGGTGCCCTCGTCGTCCGTGGAGCGGCCCACCACCGCGACGCCGCCCACGCCGAGCGCGAGACCCGCGGGGTAGGAGGGGGCCAGGGCCGGCGCGGCCGGTATGTCGTCACCGCCGCCGAACGGCTGCTTCATCCACACGCCGAACTCGTCGCCGTCGGTGTCCGAGAACCACCAGACCCACTCGCCGTCGCGGCTCAGCGTGCCTTCCGTCGTGCCGTTCGGCCGGTCGGTGACCTGACGGCGCCCGCCCTCGGTGCGGTCCCACGCGTACAGCTCGTACGTCCCCGTCACGTTCGAGACGAACAGGCTGCGGTGCGGGGCGTCCTCGGCCCACTCAGGGAGTCCGACGCGAGGCGCGCGGAACCGCTTCTCCCACTCCGGCATGGCGCCGGCCTCCGGCATGGATCCACCCGTGGATCCGGTGATCTCGTTCATGCACCCATGATGCTCCGCTGCACGCACATTCGGTGAGGCCCTCGGCGCAGCCTGTGGACAACGCCCGGAACCCGCAGGTGGGGGCGGTGGCAGAGCGTGACGAAAGCAACAGGAGGGGTCGGGGAGGGGGTGGGGCCGGTCCGGGCGGCCGGGCCCGTTGCGGTGTTACCCGGGGTCGCCCCTGCCCTGGCTGGGGGCAGTTCTGGCAGCGGTGCGGGCTGCGCTCCCGGGCGGTGGCTCAGGCTGCGACCCCTGGCGGTGGTGCGGGCTGCGGCTCGCGGTCCGCGGGCGGCCCGGGGTGGCCGGGGGCGGCCCGGCCCCACGGCCACAGAGTCACCCAGTTGCGGCGCCACCCGCTCCGGCCCGGCACCGTCCGGTCCGGCTGGACGCCGTGCCGCCCGGGGCTGTCCCGTCCGGCTGGACGCGGTACTGCCCGGGGCTGTCCGGTCCGGCTGGACGCGGTACCGTCCGGCGCTGTCCGTCGTACTGGACGCCGTGCCGCCTCGTACCGTCCCGTCCGGCTGGACGCGGTACTGCCTCGTACCGTCCCGTCCGACAGGACGCCGTCTCGCCCGGCGCCGTCTCGCCGGGCGCCGTACCGCCCGGCACCCTCCCGCCGAGGCGGGCCCCGCCCGCAACCCCTACTGCCCGCTCACCTCCGACTGCTCCGCCGCCCCCCGCACCACCACGACCGGGCACGACGCGTGCAGCATCACGGAGTTGCTCACCGAGCCGAGCAGGGTGGCGCGGAAGGTGCCCAGGCCGCGCGCACCCATGACGATCAGTTCGGCGCCCTCGGCCCGGTCCAGGATCGCCTCGGTCGCGTTGCCGATGACGATCACCTGGCTGACGCTCCTGGCCTGCTCGGCGGGGAGCGCCTTGCCGACCGCCTCCGACAGGGCCTCGGCGGCGGGCTCCTCCATGTCGAAGTCCTCGGGCAGACCCGGCAGACCGCCCCAGCCCCAGTGGCTCGGCAGTTCCCACGCCATGACCGCCTCCAGCGCGGCACCGGTCAGCGACGCCTGCCGGCCCGCCCAGCGCAGGGCTTCGAGGGACGGCTCCGAGCCGTCGACGCCCACGACGATCCTGCCCGGACGCATCGCCGACTCGGCGGTGGGCGCCGTCGCCGCGCTGCCCGGGTCCTGCAGCGGGCCCTCCGCGGGAACGTCGTCGGGCTCGGAAATCGGCTCGGCCATGGCACCTCTCCTTGCGCGTCGCGGAAGCCGGGCGCTGCGGCCAGGCGCGGGGGATGCGCCGCCCGGCGGCAGCCCGCAGGCCAAACCCTAGGCGGAACACGCACAGGCCGCAGATCGGCGCAAACCACTCGTTCGGGTGCGGCGCTCCACTGTTCGCCACCGCTGGGTCAGGACCGGGCCCCCGGCCGGAACGGTCACCTCACGCGTCGCGGACCACGCACGCGTCCAGCATCGGCCCCAGCTCGCGGGCCACTGTCCGCAGCGCCCGCACGTCCTGCTCGGCGCGGGCGATGAGAATGGCGCCCTCCAGGGTGCTGATCATCAGCGTGGCCAGCGCGGGCGCCTGCGTGGCCGGGACGCCCATGCCGGTCAGGGCCTCGGTGACGGGGGCGTTCCACGTCGCGAACGCGGCGGCCGTCGCGGTCCGGGTCGAGGCGACGGACTCGGCGCAGTCCACGGTCGCCGCTGCCACCGGGCAGCCCGAGCCGAACCCGAGGGTCTCGTACTCGTCCGTCCACTGCCGGACCATCGCCGCGAACAGCCCACCGGGCGTGGGCTGGTCCATGGCGGCGAGGAAGCGGGCGACGCGCCGGCCCGCGTACCGCCCGGCCCACGCCACCGCCTCGTTGACGAGCTGTTCCTTGCCGCCGGGGAAGTAGTGCTGGAGGGAGCCGCGGGGCGCCTCGGCGTGCGCGGCGACGTCCCGCATGCCGGTCGAAGCGACGCCGTCCCGCCGGATGAGCTGTGCCGCGCTGAACACCATGCGCTCACGCGGGCCGTACGTGCGGGGGCCGGGGGCGGCCGGGCCGGTGGCGGCGGGGCCGGGGGCGGTCGGGCCGGTGGCGGTCGGGTCGGAGGTCCCCGCCGCTGCCGGCGTCCCGGCGTCGCTCGTCGAACCGCGTTCGGACGACGTCATGACCGACCTCCCGTCGTGCTGCCTCACCCACGGCGGGCGCGGGCCCGCCGGCCGCGCACGCCGGGGCGTGCGCTCACCCGCCTGTCACCGCAGCTTATAGACCACGCTGAGGCCGTCCCTGGTGTACGACGAACGGCCCGGTTCCGCCGGGAGGCGGTGGGACAGCGCGGCCAGCAGTCCCCTCCTCCCGGGCAGGACGGAGGCGCGGACGTGGACGACGCCCCGCTCGCGTGCCCGCGCCAGCAGCGCGGTGATCATGGCGGTTCCCGCGCCCTGCCGCTGCCAGGCGTCGGCGACCAGTACGGCCAGCTCGGCGGGGTCCGCCTGGGCCGGGCCCACCATCCCCGCGCGGGGTGCCGCGCCGTCCGCCGCCGGCGCGGAAGGACCGGCGACCAGGCTGGCGAGACCCGCCAGGCGCGTCCGGTCGCCGCCGCGGTAGGCCACCACCGCGTCGTGCGCGGTGGGTACACCGGCGAGGGCGGCGGCCAGGTACTCCCGCGGGAAAGCCCGCGACCGGCCGAAGAAACGCAGCCGGACGCTGTCCTCGGAGCAGGCGGCGAACAGCGCTTCGAGTGCCGCGCGGTCGCCCGGACGTGCGGGCGCCACGGTCCAGCCCGCGGAGGTCTCCCGGGCCTCGGTCCCCTGGGCCGACCGCGCCGCCGGTGTCGCCTGCGGCGCCGGCGCCTGTGCCGTCCCTGCCCCGAAAGGCTCGGGGCCCGGTCGCGTCCCGGTCACTATGACACTCGTCATAGTGACCAGTATTATGACGAGTGTCATAGACGGCAAGGCGGCGCGCGTCCGGCGCGGCTGCCGCGCGGAGGGCGGGTGCTGCGGTGGTGGACGACATCGGCTTCCTCGGGCTGGGAGTGATGGGCCGGCCCATGGCTCTCAACCTCGCCCGTGAGCGGTGCGGCGACGGCAGGGCCGGCGACCTGGTCGTCTGGAACCGCAGTCCTGCCGCCGCCGGGGAACTGCGGCTGGCCGGAGCGCGGGTCGCCGGTGATCCGGGGGAGGTTTTCGCGCACGCCGGCACCGTCTTCCTGATGCTCGCGGACGGTTCCGCCATGGACGCCGTGCTCGGACGTGACACGCCTGCCTTCGCGCGTCACGTCGCCGGGCGCACGGTCGTCCACATGGGCACGACGTCCCCGGCGTACTCGCGCGGGCTGGAGGCGGACGTCGTCGCCGCGGGCGGGACCTACGTCGAGGCTCCCGTCTCGGGATCGCGGGAGCCGGCGGAGGCAGGGCGGTTGGTGGCGATGCTCGCCGGGCCGCCCGAAGCGGTCGCGGACGTACGGAAGTTGATCGCGCCGATGTGCCACGAGAGCTTCGTGTGCGGTTCGTCGGCGCCCGACGCGCTGCTGATGAAGCTCGCGGTCAACCTCTTCCTGATCACCATGGTCACCGGGCTCACCGAGGCCTATCACTTCGCCGACCGGTACGGCCTGGACCGCGGCACCTTCCGCTCGGTCCTCGACGCGGGTCCGATGGCCAGCGGAGTGTCGCGGATGAAGGCACAGAAGTTGATGACCTGTGACTTCGCCGTGCAGGCAGCGGTGTTCGACGTGCTCAAGAACAACCAGCTCATCGCAGCGGCCGCGCGTCAGGCCGAGTTGGCGTCGCCGTTGCTCGACGTGTGCCACGCGTTGTTCGGCGAGGCCGTCGAACTCGGGCACGGTAAAGCCGACATGATCGCCGTCCTGCGGGCGTTCGAAGCCCGTACAGACGCCGTTCCCCGAACCGTCTAGGCTGCAACTGCCTGTTGTGGGCGTTCAGTTGACCGAAGGGTGGGGCTGTCGGAATGGGTGTGGCGATCCGCAGGGCGGGGGCCGAGGACCGTGACGCGGTGGCGAAGCTGCTCGACGAGGTGTTCCACCACGACCCGGTGAGCAGTTGGGTCTTCCCGGACCCCGAGCACCGCAGGACCTCCCATATACGCCTGATGGGCGCCTTCTTGGACAACGCCCTGGCCGAGGGCTACGTCGATGTGACCGAGGACGGCTCCGCGTGCGCCCTGTGGCTGAGCGTGCCGGCCCACGAGGACGGGGAAGCGGGCCACGGCGAGAGCGGAGACGAGGCCGACGGTGACGGTCCCGCGGAATTCCGCGAGTTGGTCGACCCGGCCAACGAACGGGTCGAGCAGATCGCCCGGTTGATGGAGGCGGCCCACCCCGGCGACCGGCCCCACGAGTACTTGATGCTGATCGCGGTCTCCGAGGAGGTCCGCAGCCAGGGCGTGGGTGCTGCCCTGATCGAGTCGGTGCTGGAGCGGTGCGACCGCGAAGGTCTGGCCGCCTACCTGGAGGCCAGCAGCATGCGCAGCCGCGGCCTGTACGAGCGGCTCGGCTTCGTCTTCATGGGCCGGACGGTCGACCTGCCCGACGGCCCGCACATGTGGCCCATGTGGCGCGACCCGCGGCCCGCCACGCACTCCTGACCCGCGCACTCCCGACCCGCGCGGTCAGCGGTACGTCGTTCGGTCCGGTGGAGGGCGCACGCCCCTAGGCTCACGGAATGGCTCACATCCTCCACCTCACCGAACGCCACCTGTGGGACGAGGCCCGCGCGGCCGGCAGCTACGAGATGTCGACGCGCGACCGCACCCTTCTGGACGAGGGCTTCATCCACTGTTCGCTGCCCCACCAGCTCCCGCACGTCGCGGCGCTCCTCTACGGTTCACCGCCGGCCCGGGACGATCTGGTCGTCCTCGTCATCGACGAGGACCTCGTCGATGCCACGATCCGGTACGAGCCGCCGACGCCTGGCGGTGAGGTCTTCCCGCACATCTACGGCCCGCTGCCGGTCTCCGCGGTCGTCGCGGTCGAGTCGTGGCCGCCCACGGAGAACGCGGAGGCGCGCACGCCGCCGCCCACCCTCTGACGAGCGACGCCGAGCCCGCCCGTACGCCCTGGTTCACCCCTCTTCGTCCTCTGCGCGACGTCAATGCAGAAGACTTCTTCTGGGAAATCTCTTCCAGAAGAAGTCTTCTGCATCTAGGCTCATGCCCATGAGTGAGACCCGCCGCATCACCGACCCCGAGACCCTGAAGGGCCTCGCCCACCCGCTGCGCCGTCAACTGTTCCGTCAGCTCGCGCAGTTCGGGCCCACGACGGGCGCGGTCCTGGCCAAGCGGCTCGGCGCGGACGCCGGCCAGATCGCGTACCACCTGCGTGAACTCGCCCGGCACGGCTTCCTGGAGGAGGCGCCGGAGCTGGCGCGCAACCGGCGCGAGCGGGTCTACCGCGCGGCTCCCGGCGCGTTCAGCTTCTCCCAGCGGGACTTCGACTCCCCCGAGGCACGGGCCATCGCCGACGCCGCCAAGGCGCAGATGGTCAACGAGCAGCTCGAACGGCTGGCGGTGTGGGAGCGCGGCGCCGATGAATGGCCCGAAGCCTGGCAACAGGCCATGACCAGCAGCGAGTCGTATCTCCGGCTCAGCGCCGAGGAGCTGGCCGGACTCTGCGACGAGCTGCACACCGTCCTCCGCCGGTACCGCGACGCGGCCCGGCAGGACGCCCGGCCCGACGACGGCCGCGAGCACGTCTTCCTGTTCTTCCACGCGTTTCCCGAGCGACCGGAGTCCTGAGATGAGCACGCTCAAGTCCGCACGGCCCGAGGTACGTTCGACCGCTGCCCGTCCGACGACCCCGGCCACCGCGGCCGGACCCGCACTCGCCTCTGCCACCCCGGCCACCGTGGCCCCCGCACCCGCGCAGAGTGCCTCCCCCGCCGTCCGCCCCGCCTACCGCGAACGCTCCTTCGTCCGGCTGCTGATCGGCGAAGGCGCGTCCACCGTCGGCGACCAGGTCTGGTACGTCGCGCTGAGCTGGGCGGCCGTCCGCAGCGGTGGGCCCGCGTCCGCGGGCGCCGTGATGACGGCCTCGGCGATACCCCGCATGCTGCTCCTGCTGTTCGCCGGGCCGCTGGCCGACCGCTTCGACGCGCGCCGGCTGATGCTCGGCAGCGACGCCGCCCGGGCCGTGCTGATGCTCGGCGCGGCGGCCCTGGCGGTGCTGCACCCCGGCGTCGGGATGCTGGTGACGGTCTCGCTGCTGCTCGGCGCGATCGACGCGCTCTTCCTCCCGGCGGCCGGTTCCGTACGGCCCCGGCTGCTGGAGACCGACCAGCTTCCGCAGGCCGCCGCGCTGCGTGAACTCGCGCTGCGCGGCGCCCTGGTGGCGGGCGCGCCGCTCGGCGGCCTCCTCATCGCCGGCGGGGGGTTCCGCTGGGCCTGCGCGGTCAACGCGCTCAGCTTCGCCGTCTCCATGGTGGCCGTGTGGGGAATCCGCCCGCGTCCGCTGCCCGTTGAGTCCGCCGCCGCGGACGCCGCCGCCGCGCCCCGGACGCCGTACCTGCGCTCGCTGCGCGACGGACTGACCGCGATCGGGCGCAACCGGGTCGTCGGCGCGCTGCTGCTCGTCGGACTGCTGACCAACCTCGGGTTCGTCGGCCCGATGAATGTCGGACTGGCCCTGCTGTCGGACCAGCGCGGCTGGGGTGCGGGCGGGATCGGCCTGCTGCTGGCGGCGTTCGGGATCGGGGCCGCGGTCGGCGCGGCGGTGATGCTGCGCTGGAAGGTGACCCGCCGGATCGGTGTGGTCGTCGCGGTGGCGGTCCTCGCGCAGGCCGCCTCGCTGGCCGCGATGGCCGTGCTGCCCGCGCTGGCGCTGTCCGTCACGGCGGCCGCCCTGGTCGGGGTCGCGGGCGCGGTCGTCGGGGTGAGCTGCGGGGCGCTGGGCCAGGCCCGTACGCCCGACGAGCTGCGGGGACGGATCAGCAGCGTGCAGACGCTGCTCAGCCTGGGCGTGGTGCCGCTGGCCGTCGCCGGGACCGGCGTGCTGGCCGCCGCGATCGGCACCGTCCCGGCGTTGCTCGCGAGCGCGGGCCTGGAAGTGCTGGCGGCGGTGCCGTGCCTGCTCGTCGGCGCGCTGCGCACGGCACGCCTCGCCGGCGACGCCGCCTGACGCCACGCGGCACCGGATGGCACGGGCCGCCGCACGTCCCATGCCGTGCGCCTTTCCGGCGACTCCGCCTGATGTGACGCAGCGCCACTCCCGGCCCCCGGCCGGCCGCGTCACAGACGTTCGTCCCTCGTGTCACAGCCGTGTCCTGACCCGGCCCGCCCTGCAACGGACGCGGCGGCGGTCCTGTCTCTGGGTGCAGAGGCCCTGCTCAGCGGGAGTGGGGAGTCGTTCTGGAGGAGAGAACTATGCGCGTGCGTTCGATCTCGCTGGCCGCCCTGGCCGCTGTCGCCGCCGGTCTGTCGCTCACGGCCTGTGACAGCAACGCGAGCACCGACGGCGCCGGGTCGCCCTCCTCCTCGGTCTCGGCGTCGGCAGGCGGCTCGACGGACGGTGCCACGACGTCCGAGGGCACGAACGGCACGAACGGTACCGGCGGCACCGACGGCACGCAGGCGCCCTCCGGCGCCGGCACTCCCGCCTCCGGCAGCACCGCCACCGGCGGGTCGGGCAACGGTTCCGTCCAGGCGGCCGGCGGCACCTCCTGCCAGACCGCGCACCTGTCCTTCACCGCCTCGCACGGCATGGGCGAGGGCGAGATGCTGATCAACATGCAGAACACCGGCGCCCACGCCTGCACGATGCACGGCTTCCCCGGTGCCGACCTCAAGGGCTCCCTCGGCACGGTGAGCGCCGCCCGCAGCAAGGTCGCCGCTCCGCATGTCACCCTGCAGCCCGGCCAGGAGACCCGGTTCACCCTCTACTACCCCGCGAACACCAGCGGCGGGTCCGGCGTCACCTTCACCACCCTGATCGTCACCCCGCCCAACGAGACCCACTCCCACACCATGTCGCTGGCCATCAACGTCCCCGTCTCCGACAGCGCGAAGCCCGCGATCACCGTGGACCCGGTCGGCGCGGGCAAGTGACCCGGGACCGGGGTCGCGCGGCCGGGATGCCCGAGGCCGGGGTCCGGGGAACGTACGGTGGTCCCGGTTCAGGTGCCGGTGCCGCTGCGGACGCGCGGGCGGACGCTGAGCATGCGAATGCGAATGCGAATGCGGAACGCGAACGCGGATGCGGAGGCTGGTCGGGATGGCGGGTGCGGGCGAGGCGCCGGTGATCACGTGCGCGGAGGTGGGGTCGTTCGCGTGGAGCGTGCTGGCGAAGCGGCACCCGGCGCTGGTCCGGCAGGTCCGCGAGGCGACGCCCTACCCGCCGGAGCTCGCGCGGGCCCTGGACGTGCTGCTGCGGGAGTGCGAGGCGGGCGTGATCACGCCGCTGCCGGAGGGCGCGCACGACGGGGACCGCTGGGCCGCGTGGAGCACCGGCCGTCTCGGGCGGACCTGGTTCGAGGTGCCGTTCCTGTGGTCCGAGAGCTACTTCTACCGCCGGCTGCTGGAGGCCCTCGGCTACTTCCGGCCCGGGCCCTGGCAGGGCGTCGATCCCTTCGCGCCCTTCAAACGGGCCGAGTTGGACAGCCCCGAGGTCGCCGAGGAACTGGCCGCGCTCGACACCGTGTCCCAACTCCCCCCGGACGAACAGGACCAGGCTCTGCTGACCGGTGCGCTGTGGGGCAACAAGGCCGACCTCGGCTTCCGTATCTCCTCCGGTGACCCGGGGGGCAAGGGCGAGCACCTGGTCGCCGACGACAGCGCCGCGATGTGGCGGCACCTCGTGTCGTCCCCGCCGGGCGCCGTGTACGTCCTGGCCGACAACGCGGGCCGCGAGCTGATCCCCGATCTCCTCCTCGTCGACCACCTGCTGCACACCGGCCGGGCCGCGGCCGTCGTCCTGCACGTCAAACCGCAGCCGTACTACGTCTCGGACGCGACGACCGCCGACGTCCTCGACTGCGTGCGCCGGATCGCGGACGCACCGGGACACGCGGGGATCGTGGGCGGACGGCTGCGCGACGCCCTGACCGGCGGACGGCTCGCCGTCCACGCCCACCCGTTCTCCTGTGCGCCGCTCCCGTACGCGGAGATGCCCGACGACCTTCGGGCGGACCTCGCGCAGGCCACCCTCACGATCTCCAAGGGCGACCTCAACTACCGCCGTCTGGTGGGAGATCGGCGCTGGCCCGGCACCACCCCGTTCGCCGACCTCACCGCAGGGTTCCCCACGCCCGTGCTCGCCCTGCGCACACTCAAGTCGGACGTGGCCGTGGGGCTGGCCCCGGACACCCTGGCCGAACTGGAGGCGAGCGGCGAGGAGTGGCGGACCAGCGGCACCTATGCGGTGATGCATTTCCGGGGGTGACCGCGGAGGCGGGTACGGGCGGGGGTGCCCGGTCGACGGGGGCGCCGGGTCTGGCTGCCCTCGGCGTCGTACGGATGAGGGACCGGATGAGGGACCGCGCCGTCCCTACCGCGGGCTCGTGGCGGGGCGGCTCAGCGCGCAGTCCCCGCACAGGGCGCCGTTGTGGTCCGGGGCGGCGCGGTAGATCAGGCAGCAACTGTGCCGCCGGAATCCGCTGACATATCCGCCGCCACCGTTGCCGTATCCGCTGTTGCCGTATCCGCCGGTGCCGGCCAGGAACGGATGCCGCAGCAACTCCTCGACCAGAGTGCGGGCTTCGGCTCCTCGGGTGATGGTCCCGCCGCCGCCCGCAGCCGCGATCACGCGGGCGGCACCGGCCAGCGCCGACGCCGCGTTGCCGCGCAGAATGTGCGTCGAGACGCCGAAACGGCCGAACGCGGCGGCCAGGGGAGCGGCGAGGTCGTCGAGCAGGACCCCGGCGACGTCGGTCGTGCCGGGAGATCCCGGCCGGGGCAGGGACAGCGGGAACGCCCCGCCCAGCGTGTCCTGGCGGCGCAGATCCGCCAGGGTGACGGGATCGACCCGCCCGTGCAGCACCGCGGTCGCCAGCAGCGGCGAGCTGAGGCGAGCCGCCAGGCCCAGGTGGGCGACGGACGCCGCCACCCGGACCTCGATGCGTTCGACGGGCGCGCGGCTCCCGGCGGCCAGGAACTGCCGTACCGCGGCGACCCGTTCGTCCAGGACGGCCGGGTCGTCCGCGATCTCCGACACCGGCCGCCACGTCCCGGCCGGGGGATCGGCCGGGTCGTGGCGTTCGACGGCGAAGAACGGCCCCAGGGCGGCCAGTTGGTCGTCACCAGGGGCTGCGTGACCGGAGCCGGCTTCACCGGAGGCCGGTCCGTCGTCGAGGGTGGGGTCGTCGCTCATCGGGGTGGGGCGGCCCGCGTCACGTCGTCACCGGGTCCGGTGCCGGACCGGACGCGGCGGGGGTCGCCGAGGTGGGCGGCCCCGCGGGGGCCGGTTGCAGGAGCCGCTGCGCCATGGGCGCGAAGACCAGCCCGATGGTGCCCCACAGAACGAGCTGGGCGGCGAGCGAGTAGAGGCGGAAGGCGAACAGCACGTCCGCCGGGAAGCCCGGATAGACGATGTTCCCCTGCTTGTCGGTCAGCGGCAGCGGCGTTTCGGTGGCGTGCCGGCCGTAGAGCTGCACGTTGTCCGACAGGTGCCCGAGCGAGGGCAGCAGCGCCATGACGACACCGATCGCCACGACGTACGCGGCGGCCCCGAGCAGCGTCGCGTTCCAGTTGCCGAACCGCGGTTTGAGGCGCTGCCCCAGCCAGACGGCGGCGGCCAGGAACACGATCGAGCACAGCACCATCACCAGGTACAGGCTGCCGCGTTGCTGGATGGTCTCGGGGTGCCCGATGGCCGGCGGGTTCGGCGGGTACTTCACGAACGGCACCAGGTAGAAGCCGAGCAGGCCACCGCCGGCGACCAGCAGCGAGAGCGTGCGGGCCTGCAGCCGGCCGGTGCGTCCCAGGCAGAGCAGGTAGGCGACCGCGAACAGCGCGCCCATCGCCATGCCGAAGAAGACCATGCCGACGCCGAGGCCGACGTCGGCTTGCACCGTACGGGAGAAGAGGTCGGGGTCGGCCATGTCCGGCGGGATGCCGGCGGCCTTGTTCAGCGCCTCCTGCGCGGCGTCACGGCCGCTTTCGTAGGCGATGGCCTTGTTGATCTGCGGCTCGGCGAAGATCCGCGCGAAGGCGAACGCGAGCAGCCCTGCGACGGCGCCGGCCAGCAGGCCGCGCCCGATGATGCGCTTGACCATGGTCGGTCCCGGTGTCCCCGTGGCTCAGTGGCAGGGGAAGCCGAGGAAGTGACGGGCGTCGTGCACGAACTCGTGGACGTGCATGTCGTTGCCGAAGACGGAGGTGGCGCCCTGGTCGACGCCGATGAAGTAGTAGACGGCGAGCGCGAGCACGGCGGTGCCGATGAGCAGCAGCGCGGCGCGGGCGTTGGGGACGGCGACCGGAACGGCGGGGGCGTCGGCCTCGGGGGTGGGGGTGGCGGCAGACGCGGACAGACTGCTCATGTGAAGCCCTCCTTGGGGATCGTGCGTCCCAGTTCGATGGAGCGGGCGCGAGGAAGGAGTGTCTGACTCGCCCGCGGCCGAGGCCGGGGGCACACAGTGGCGCGACCGTGCCGGAATTGCACCGGCTTACTCGCTCCCTCACAGTTACCGGCACAGTAAGGGCGGTTCGGAGACGCCGTCAATGTGACCTGTCAGCCATCACGCTGCGGGTTTGAGCCGAACCGCCCTGCGCGAGCGGGAGTTGATCTGCTGCCTGACATCGAACGACGAGCGCGGTGAGGCGAGTTGACGGCGCTGTGGATCGCGTGGGCGGGTGCGGAGTCAGCCCGTGAAGCCGTTGCCGGTACCCGATCCGGCGCCGCTCCCCGTGCCGCTTCCCGTGCCGCTGTCCGTGCCCGTCTGGTCGCCCGGGGTGGCGGTCGGGGAGGGCGAGGCGGACGTCGGGGGCGGGGACGTCGGAGGCTGGGTGGCGTGGGTGCCGCCGGTGCCGCTGCCGCCGCCCGCGCCGGTGCCCGAACCGGGGTCGGTGGAGGGCGTGTCCGTGGGCCGGGGCGCCGAGGGGGTGGAGTCAGGACCCGGGCGTCCGCTGGGGTCGCTGCGGTGCGGGCTGCTGGTGGTGCCGGGGGACGGGGTGTCACCGGTCCCGGGCGCGGGGGTGTGGCCGGTGCCGCCCGAGTGGGACGAGCTGTGGCCGGTCACGGCGTTGCCGATGGTGGTGCCGTGCCCGTGTCCGCTGATGTTCTCCCCGGCGACGGCCTCGTAGCCGGTGATCCCGACCATGGTCAGGCCGAAGGCGAGGGCGACGGCCACGACGGGCCGCTTCCAGCCGCCGCGCCTGCGGGCGCGGTACGCGGTGGGAGCGCCGTAGCCGTCCGGCCCGTGGTGGCCGCTGTCACTGCCGGACGCGAGCGGGCCGTCGGTCCGCGTGCCGTCGTCCGCGGCGGTGCCGTGGTCCGCGGCGGTGCTGTGGTCCGCGGCGGTGCTGGGGAACACCGCGGTGCTGGGGAACGCGACGGTGGGGCTCGGAGGGGAGACTGTCACGGGGTCGGTCTCCGGCAGCAGCAGTTCCGTGGGACCCGCCTGGGTCGCCGCGCCGCTGCGCGGACGTGTCCGGACCCGCACGCGGCGCACGCCGGGCCGGGCCTGGACGGCGACTTCCTGCATGTGGTGGCCGGTGCGCCGGAAGAGGTGCTGCAGGATGGTGCCGCCGCAGGTGCCGAGGACGCTGACCACGCCCGCGCCCGCGATGGTGCCGTAGACGCCGAGGTTCGAGGCGAGCTTGGCGGCCACGACCGCCGCAACGGCGCTGCCGGCGACCTGCGGCACGTTCAGGTCGAGCTTGCCCTCGCGGCCCTTGGCCTTGTGCGTCGTGCCGACGCCGCCCGCGCTCTCGTCATCCCGGTCGCCGGGACCCGTGCCGTCGTGCCGCGGGCCGGTGCGCGTCCCGCCGTCGTCGCCGGTGCTCTGCGTCTGCCGGTCCCGGCCGGTCTGCGCGGGCAGCGCGTGGGTCTCCGCCGGTGCGGGCAGCGCGTTCGTCACCGGTTCCGTCCGGTACGGCGACTGCGTGTGTTCGCCGTGTCCCGTGTCGGCCGGACGCCGGTCACCGCCCCATGCCTCGCCCATGCCGGACCCTGCCCACCTTTCCGTTCGTCCTTGCCAGAGGAAGACGCCCGGGCGGAACCACAAGTTCCGTTTGTCGGGTTTTCGTGAGGCACACCACTGCGCCCGGATTTCGCCCGGGTCCGCCCCCTTCACGTCGTCCGCCTCACGCGGGCCGTCCGGCGGCGGCCGAACCGTTCCCGGCGGCCCCCGAACCTGTCGGCGCGGGCCGGTATGCTCCCCGCTCGCGGTCGGGAAGCCCGGGGTGTCCCGGGGCCGGCCGACCGGGATGTGTCGAGGGGGCGGAATGACACGCAACGCAGGGACCGGTCCGGGCGCGGACGCCGGTCGAACCGCGGCCACCACTCGGGCAGACGGGGCGTCAGAGCTTCACGATCACGGTGCGGTCGCCGCGGACCCGGCGCATGTGGGGATGTCCGTGCGGCTTCCTCGACGTACCGGCGCCCGGCCTCCGCCTCGGCCGGCTCCTCGGGGGTGAGGGGGCCGTATGCGCTCTCCCGCCGGTCGACGGCCTCGTGCAACCGGTCTTCTCTTCCCGACCCGCTCCCGGGTGGTCACCACGAACGCGTCAGGGCCGGTCTCCCCGAAGGGAAACGGGCCCTGACCTGCTGCTCTGGAGTCGGGGTGGCGGGATTTGAACCCACGGCCTCTTCGTCCCGAACGCGATGAGGCCCCTTTGCGACTTCGTCTCGCGGTCGCTGACCTGCTCATTCAGCTCCAGCGCCGTTCGTTATCGTCCGGGACAGTCCTGGCGTGGCTGCCTGGTTTGGCCCCCGTCGGAGGAGCATTGCGCCCGTTCGGGCATGGACTGAAGGGGGTATCACGCAGTATCCGAGTGACTCTGCGTCTCGTGCTCCGCCTTGTCGCGGCCCGTTCCCGGAGCTCCCAACCCAGTTGGGGCCCGCTCAACTGACGGCCGGGACCTTCGACACGCGCCCCGTCAAACCTCCGTTGACGACCGTCAGTTCCGATGGCGGGGTAGTCGACTGCACACAGCCCCAGGCCTCACCGTCGTGAGCTGTCGCATGTCATCAGACGCGATCGGTATCGACACCCTCCACTGCTCTGATGAGGTCGGTCGCCGCGGGACAGAGCGGAGGCCCGCGGCGTCTGCGGAGGGTTGGAGTACCGGGCGCAGTACTCACGCAGGCTGCCGTCCATGTCCAGCCGTGCGTGCACGCTGTCGTCTCGGCGATGTGGATATACATCTCGGAGATTGACTTGCTACCTGACGAGGCATCAACTAGCCTCTCCGAGGCAGAGGTTGATGGAGACGAGAGTTGGAAGTAACGACGGGGGATCGAGTGCTGCATGAGCGCGAGTGCAGAGTGCGGGATTACTACGCTTCGGAACTGGCCCAGCACCGTCCGGGCGAGTTGCTTATCGCCCGGGAGAACAGTTACGACGGCACGGCCGTGCGCGGGGATATGCGCACCATTGACCGGAGCAACGTCACTCGCCTGTGGGAGTTCAAGATCAGTGCGAGTTACGAGGCGCTTGGGCAGATCCTGGTCTACGTGGCCATGGCGCGCCGGGCTGAGGAAGCCGCCGGCAACGACTGTTTGATCCGTGGCGTCATCGCAGCGTTCAACTTTCAGCCCGAGCTTCGCTACACCGTTGAGAGGATGAACCTTTCGATCGAGCTAGTCGCACTGCCTCCCGCCCTTGCTCACGCAGGTGGCGTCCCGACCTTCGAAGAGCCCACATCGCTTCCCGTGATTCCAGGCCAGTCCGGGCTGCTCGCCTCGACGGGCGCCGAGCCCTCCCAGCAGGAGACGCCATGAGTACGCCATTCATCAGTCAGCAGAAGCTGATTAACATCGACGAAATCCCCGAGGATGAGGCATATGGGGGCCTGCGCATCCTGCGTGTCAGCTCGGATGAGGAGGCACGAGCCAACTTCGAGCAGCATCGCTTTCGCTTCCAGCATGAGAGTGAGAAGCGGCACGCTATCCGCGGCACGCTGTGCCTTAAAGGTGCGGAGGGCGGATACCGCATCTGCGTCACAGTCCATCCCAGCCTGCGGCAGTTTACGGACCTCGTAAGGTATAACCCTTCCGATCCGCCGCGAGCTGTCGACTACGAGGCCAACGGCATGAAGGCCGCTCACCTGAAGACGCAGAGCGACTTCAAGGGCGCGAAGGCCGCCAACCGTGGTGACTTCAGTCGGTACATTTTGGAGGCCGTCCGCGGTGAGCGGGTCGCTTACCTGCCTACAGTCACCGGGTGGCAGTCGGTCGAGGAGTTCGAGGAGGACCCTCAGCCCATTTTCGTCGCATTCGATGAAGCGAACCCGGCGGCCCTCTACGGCGAAATCTACCTGCCCAAACGGCCCATCATGCAGGCCGATGGGCAGACCCAGACCGCCGCCCTCTTCGAGGCAGCGCAAAATCGTCTCGCTCTCCAGAACGGTGCACTTGACACCTTCTTCGTGACACTCGAGGTCGAACTAAAAGTTGACGTCGACGCGGCGGCCCAGAGTTTCGCAGATCGCAATGGACGCGGCACGAAGAAGAACACCAACCTGGTGGCGACCTTCGACACCTCGTCCGCCCTGGCCAAGCTGCGCAACCAGGCAGTCAAGGGCACCATCTTCGAGAACCGCGTCGCCGATGGCCGCAGTACGGGAGCCACGCTCACGGCGGTGCAAAATATCGTCGACGCATCGACGCTCGAACAGATGCTGCTCAACGTGATCTCCCACGGCAACCGCAAGCGCGAGCACATCAAGCACCATCACATCGAGGCGGTTCTGCCGTACTGCCGTGAGTTCCTGCAAATGTTGGAAGGTCAATTCGGTGGTGCCTGGAACGACACCAAGCAGGCGGACACCTACCGACGGCTGTATGTCCATGGGTGGGCATTCGCCCTTAAGGCTCTCGCACTGGCCTACAACCAGGTGCGGCGCGACAAACTCGGTCCGATCATGGACGCGATGCAGAAGGAGACTGCAACCGGAGACGATACGACTGAGCAGTTGGTGAAGAGGTTCACCGAAATCATCGCGGAACAGTCGGTGCCTACTCCGGCAGTGTCCTTTGACGAGTTCAAGCAGCGTCTGGCTGCCATTGACTGGCGGCGTGACCGCCGGCATTGGATTCGGATCACGGGTTGTCTGCAGGAGAAGAACGGCACCAAGAAGACGGTGAAGCTGAAGAGCACTGGGGAGACCGTCGTCGCAGCGGCAGCCTCGAACACCCCGGCGCACATCAGTCAGGTCGAGAACAAGATCCTCTCCGACACCTGGACCGAGCTCGCTAGTGGCGAACCCGAGCCCATCAACTAGACACCCACGCCCTGGTCGGCGCTGATCTAGTAGCCGTCGGTCCTTAGCCCGCAGCCTTGCCGTACCTGAGGGGCGCCGCCGGGATCCCGACTTCGATCGGCTGGTGGAACCGTCTTAGTCGTCCTCGTCGTCAAAGTAGTCGTCATCCTCGTCGAAGTCGTAACCGCTCCTCGCGGCCTTGGCCCCGTCAAGCAGGCCGTGGGCGTACGCCGCCGCGTTCGCCATACGCGCGGAGTTGTGCGTCGCGACGAGGGTGACGACGACTGTGCCCGCTACGGTGACAGCAAAGCCGCCGGCCGCTACGGCGATCTGCTTCCAGGAGGGCCCGGACCTGACCGGGCCGGCTTTGGCTTCAGCAGGCTCGCCGGCTACAGGACTGGAGGTCTCGGACGCCTTCTCTTCACCGTTCTCCGGGACCTTGCTCATCAGATTGCACCTTCCAACTGTCCCGGCAGCCGCGCCGATACGGCCGCTGTGCGCTCGCTCACCCCCGCATTCTGTGTCATTCGGCCCCTAGGGCACCACCTGGTTCGGTCAAGTCGATCCAGCCTGTCACCAGACACTGGAGTGGAACGTGCCCTTCCGTGCGGACGGCTGACACTCCCCAGGGCTCCAGCGACCTCCTGGCCCCCCCCACGGACCTGCTCGTCGCCGCAGCCCCCTCCAACAACACTTCGGCTTCCGGCTCATCGTAGAAGACCCGGGACAATCTGACTTTACTTAAAGACCGCTTGCTCCCGAGCGGTCATAACGGGGGGTACATGCAGCCTAGCTACCTGTCGGGCTAGCCGTCCGGGAGTGTGATGTGTCCACCGAGGTCCGCGGACGTACACAGCGGATCGTGGGTGGTGGCTCCCTCAGTGGCTCCCCACTCGTCGATTAGTTGGTGCGGCACATGGCTACTCAAGGAGATTGCAGACATGCGGCCCCAACTCGTCGCCAGCGTGCGCGAGGTTGAACTCAGCGCGAGTGGCCAGTTCCAGGACCGGGGTCCCCGAAACGAGGTAGGCGTGAGTGATTCTGTCTAGAGCCGCCCCAACCAGGGGAGCGGCGACCCTCAACGTTCCGGCCTGCGCAACCCCGCTGGTCGACCCTCCGTGCACTACGACGTTCCGGGCGCGGTACAAACCACGCAGCGACGCTTCGAGATAGAACTGCACGCGGTTCAAGACAGCGTATGGATTGGCTAGTACCTCTCGCATGCGATCGATTGCGGCCACGTCGCTGCGTAGACGCCAGTTCTGCTTCAACGGGATAAAGCTACCAGCCTCGACTAGGCGCGCAATGTACTCAGCTCGCTCCCGGTTGTTAGGCAATGCTTTGAGGTCGCTGGCGATGGTGTCCCCGGTGCGGTGCCGGACTTGGTGGGAGATTGCTGTCAATTCGGCACGACTCCATGAGCAAGCTACGAGTTGGGCGGCACGGACAGCGGCGACCACCTTTCCGGGTTCGGTCGGGTCTCGGGGTTCCGTCAAAAGGGATTCGAGTGCCGCCCATGCGCCTGATACAGCTGGGGCCAATGCTCCCGTGTTGAGTGTGGCAGCAAGCTCCAAGGCGTCGTCGATGAACTCTTCTCGATCGCCTCCGGGCTTCTGAAGGCCAGTTCCCACGGAATAGATCTGCTTTTCTGCCGCCAGGGACAGGACATAGGCGCCTCGATTGGCCGTAGCCAGCGGTTGCGGGCCGGCGACGCCCTTTACCCATACATTCGGGCAAGAAATAACCGTTCCGCCGGATCGAGAAAACTTGGCGCGTGCCTTCACGCGATCGACTAGGTCGCTCGCTATCTCGACGGCTCGTTCGAAGTCTCGGGCCTCTGCGCGGTAGATAAACCCACCGATCTCATCTTGGTCGGCAGCGTAATCACAATGCGCGAGCCACGCCGGTGCGTTCTGGGCCGTGACCCAATGAGACAGACCCTGAGTGAGATCATCTGCTTTGGGTAGAGATTTAAAAGGAACGTAGATTTCGAAGACGCTACTCCCTTTTTCTGCGAGCAGGTTAGCTTCGCGGATCACGTCGAACGCAGACAGACCCTCCCGGCCATCTCTGATCCAACGCTGTAGCCCCGTAAAGCTATGCCCGTCGTCAAGCAGGTGTGACGCCACGGATCTAGCGACGAGTTCGGCCCGCGGGGGACTCGCTTCCGTGACTTTGTCAGCCCACCGTTCCAAGTAGCCTGGTCTGCAACGGTCGATGAAGAACCGGAGCCGCCGACGATTGCTGCTTGCGATGGAGAGGTCACCTCGAAGGATTTCCTGTAGTTCCTTCTTCCGAACCTTGTCACCCATTGCGGCATCCTGGCCGATTAGACGATCAAGGGAGTGCTTATGCCAGTCGAGTGTAGTTTGGCCCAAAACTTTCTTCTCGACCCACTGGCCAGCTTCGAAAAGCTCTTCAAGGGACAGGAACGAACCGATTGCCCAGAGTCGCCGATGCCAAGATGTGTATGCGCTAGTGAAGTCGAGCAAGCGTGTCGTCACGTGGCGGCTGTAAGCCGAGCTGGCGTCTTGGCCATCAGGACCCGAAGCAGTGGTCAACCGGCACCCCTCTGACAACAAAGAGGGCGAGACCAGTTGGTCTCGCCCTCTGGAGGCAAACGCCTCGGGTTAGTATGTGAAGTCACCGTACGTGGTGACAGGGTCACTGTAGCAAGGTTCTGCGGGTGTGACAAGCGCTCAACTGCGAGCGCTCCACTCCTACCCCATGACGTACGCCGGGGATGTGGGCTCCCAAGCTGACTCGTGATCGGCCACCTCCGCTGGCTGTCGGCGTCGTTTGCAGGTGTCTTCCGCCAGTAGTGGATCACTTGTTCGGTTCACTGCGAGGCGCATGATGGCGCTCTTGGTTTATTTTCATGCGCGGCTTGCTGGGATGGGGTACAGTCGCCTGCCATGAGCGAGCAGCAGGATGCGCTTGAGGATCTCGCGTCTAGCGATGTACTGGTGGCCCTTGCTTGGGCCAACGCGTCGGCCTACCGCCGCACGATGGAGGACTTCGACCCGGACACTGGGCATGACCAGGGCTGGGTTGGGTCGACCGCTCACAGGCTCTTCTGTGACCGTCTGCACAGGGTTTTCTCCACGGGTCGACACGGCGTCGCGGAGCTCTCGGCCGCTTCTGAGGGCTTGGACACGGTGGCAGCCGGTCTCTTCCCTGGCGAGTACGAGAAGATGCCGGCAGTGGTTCCAGGTGAGGTCACCTGGTCTCACCTCAACCGCTCGCCAGGCTGGCGGAGCGGCAGGTGGCGGTTCTTGCTCGCCTCGTTCGTCTATGGCGAGAGCGACGCCATCCCCTG
This sequence comes from Actinacidiphila acidipaludis, assembly GCF_019890725.1. Classification (GTDB taxonomy): domain Bacteria; phylum Actinomycetota; class Actinomycetes; order Streptomycetales; family Streptomycetaceae; genus Actinacidiphila; species Actinacidiphila acidipaludis. The sequence goes on along the minus strand of NZ_JAINZZ010000006.1, from coordinate 91,559 downwards.
GTCACAGAAGAGTCCCACGAAGCGACGGGTTGCTTCCCAAGCGAAGCCCGAGGGGTGGCTGGACACGCACCCCATGCTTCCCTTCGACGATGGCGATGACCCGTCTCTGATGGCTGTCCTGCAAGCCTTGGCCGAGGAGCCTGAAGACTCCGAACTGACGACTCTGATCGTCGCTCACAGCGTGAACCTCGACTTGGGCCTCCGAGAACTTTACCTAGGGCGTTCTCGTTTGAACCGAGGGGGAGGCGAGGCGTGGTACTGGAAGCATGATCTACTTGCTAGCGACTTCGGGACTCCCGGTTCGGGGCCGATTCCAGTGACTCCGAGTCCTCGTCCGGCGCCGAGCGGCGTTCAGGACGCCCCTGTTCGACTCCGCCGCGCGGCACGGGAGGGGAACGACAAGTGACGAAATGGGTGGTTAGTCATGAATTCCTCGCGCCGCACCGAAGTGCAGGTTGGTGACGCCTCTCGCCTTTTTGATGGTCGGCGTTTGACATTGGCGCGGCAGTTGGTTGGGCTTCGAAAGAATGCACTAGCCTCGAAGATCGACAAGAGTGCAACCGCTGTCGCAGCGTACGAAAGTAATACAAAGCGGCCGGCGCCAGCCACGGTCGCCCAGTTGTGCTTGACGCTTGGCGTGGATCCGGGCTTTTTCCTGCCGGGACCGCAACAGTTTGCTGGCAGCAACGCAACGCCGCACTTTCGCTCGTTGCGCTCTACGACGCAGCTTGCTCGCGATCAAGCCTATGCGTACGGCGTGATTGCTGGGGATGTTGGTGCCGCTCTTGAGCGGCACGTCGAATTTCCGGAGCCAAATCTTCCCCGCCTAAGCGTAGATGTCGACGACGTGGTTAGCTCTGTGCCGGAAGAGGCTGCCCGGTTGCTACGTAAGCATTGGGATCTGAAGGCGGGGCCGATTGGACACCTGGTCAGGCTGGCTGAGAATAATGGCGTAGTCGTTGTTTTCAGTCCTGTGCAGGTCGCTGCTGTTGATGCGTATTCTTTTGATCATGATTACAGGCCGACGATCGTTTTGAATCCCGCCAAAGAGGATTACTATCGCCAGCGTTTTGATGTAGCCCACGAGCTTGGGCATCTTGTCATGCATGTTGACGCTGAGCCGGGCAGTAAAGTCGTAGAGAATCAGGCGCACCGGTTCGCTGCTGAACTGCTGCTGCCTGAGAGTGAGGTGCGAGATTTGCTGCCAAGTAAGGCAAACTGGCGGGTTCTTGCCAGCTTGAAGGAGGCTTATGGGGTAAGTCTCCAGGCTTTGCTGTACCGCGCCCGGTCGTTGGGCGTTATGAGTGATGTTACATATAGGAACGCGATCGCCTACCTCTCGTCAAAGGGTTGGCGAAGGCGTGAACCTGGCGAAATGCCTGCCGTGGAGCAGCCATCGCTTTATCCCCGTGCTGTAGAACTGCTGGGTCAGGTCGGCATAGGAGAACTGGCGTTGGCGAGGGAGGCTAGAGTGACGCCCGGGCTCTTCCGCACTGTGGCTGCCAGAGTGCCAACTCGCGAGGATCTTTTCTCTGAGCCGTCATCGACTGAAGGTGACGGCCTGACGGATGAAGGCGTCATTCGGCTATTCGGTGATCGGGCATGAATGAGAAGTGTGGGCTTGGTTGATGGAACGGCTTAACCCGCCGAGAAGGATTTTATCTGGCGCGCCATGGCTAGCTTCCCATGGCCTCAAGGTGATTGGCGAAATCCTCCGTCAGGCTAGTTAGTATTTTCTTCCCTTTTTCTGCAGTAGCGTACGAGGGGAAGCCGATGACGCCGGTATCGGTGTACGCCCGCATGCCCTCAATCAGGAGGAAGGGACGTTCGCCGCCGTCGTGGTCGGCGTTCTCATAGCCGGAACGCACCAGGGACGGTTCGGCGTGGAGCAGGATGGACGTTTCGATCTCGCCGGCGTGCATGTCGCCGTGAGCGTCAGAGACCAGGCCGGCGCGGTCGCGTGCGCGCTGCCATTCCCGGCCCTGCGGGAAGAGGGACATCCGAGGCTCGGTGAGGTTGGCCTCCTGCACGATGTTGGAGAGCACGTAGTTGCCGCCGTGTGCGTTGACGAGCACGAGCTTGCGGATGCCCTGCGCTTCGAGGGACTGCGCAATGTCCGTGACCACGAGGTGCAGCGTCCTGGCGCTGATGCTGACCGTGCCCGGCCAGGTGCCGTGTTCGTGGCTGCACGCGATGGTGATGGGCGGTAGCGGCAGCACCGGGTAAGCGGCGGCTAGCTCGCGGACGATCACGCACGCGATTGCAGCATCGGTGATGAGCGGCAGGTGCCCGCCGTGCTGCTCGAACGATCCGATAGGCAGCACCGCGACGTGCGGTGCCTGTTCTTGGACGTCAACGGTCGTGATGGTCGGCAGCAGGCTCACGGCTCTCCCTCGGTCCGGCTCAGTTCCCCTTCATAGTGCCCAACGTGCGGTTGAGTTCGGCGATCTCAACCAACTTGCTCCACCGGGCAAGGTGGACTTGCAGCCTTCCAAGCTCAGCGAGGATGCGGGCCGATCCCGTCGCTTGGGCGATGGCCGCCGCTTCTTGGCCCGTCTTGTAGGCGGCTTCAACGTCTTCCATCTGCGCGTAGGCCGTCGCGAGCCTGGCCAGGCACAGCCCGCGGTCGCGTTGTTGTTCTGCCGGCCATCGGGTGAGGCTGGCCTCCAGCGTCCTGACGGCATCTTCGGGGCGGTGGAGTTGGAGGGCGGAGTTCGCCGCCTCCATGTCGATGTAGGCCACCGAGCAATACGGGGCCAGGCTCGGCCCGTCCTCGGCCGCGCGGTCGGCGAACGTCCTGGCTTCATCGAATGCTCGCCGGCAGTCGTCATCGTGCCCGAGCATGGCGTGTGCGTTCGCGCGGGCCCGTAACGCTACGGCTCGCACCTGGTTGGGCAGCTTCCGTTCCTCGCGTAAGGCGGCGTTCGCCAGCCCTACCGCATAGCCCGCCTGGCCGGCCTCCGCTGCGATGTTGCTTCGGCGCTGGAAGACGTACGAGCTGAGCGCCGGGTCGGCGAGTTCGGAGGCGTAGTCGAGTGCGCGGTTCGTCCAGAGCATCGCCTCTCGGGAGTCGCCGGTGTCCTGGTGGAGCCAGCCCAGGAATTCGGAGTAGCGGGCGCCCACCCGCACAACGTCATCGCGCATCGGGCCGTCAGCGTCCTTGCACAGTTCTTCGATGAGCGGCATCTGGCTCTGCACGGCCGGTACCAGGAAGCGCGAGCCGACCAGGGGTTCAGCGTTCGCGTGCTGGACGAACACGGACTTCAGGTAGTCGAGAACGCCGGGGCTGGCCTTCGGAGAGAGCGACTGAGGCGTAGGGAGTCTGGGCAGCGATTCGAGCTGCGACGGGGCCGACTCCACGCACAGGCCCAAGTCCGTACGGCTTGAGTGGTAGACCTCGCAGAAGATCGTTTGGTAGTCCTGCCCAGGTATGCGGCGCCCGTTCTCGAACATCGAGACCTGTGTTTTCAGGCTGGATGGCGCCGGTAAGTCGATGCAGAGCCGGTCGGCAGCGTCGGCCATGGCGTCCATGAGCTGAGCCTGAGACCAGCCCCGTGCCGTGCGCGCCGCTTGCAGTTTCGTTTTCATCGCTGCCCCATGCGTCAGGCGATGCGGGATCTGTCTCATGATGCCAACGCATCGCCTGACGTGGGCAGTTAACAGTTAACACGCGGGCACTGTTAACCCCTGTCCACTGCGCATGCGCGCATCTTCCGGCTTACTGGTTCTCGTCAGAACGGCCAGGTTGAACGGTTTCCAGCCGGGCGACTCGGTCGCGAAGTTCGGAGAGCTGGGAGGTGACATGGCTCAGGTGGTCTTGAAGTTCGCGCAGCCCGAGAGCGGTCTCGCTCGCGCTGGGCTGGCCCTTCTGCGGTTCGATGACGTAGGTGCCGCTGCCCGGCCGGCCTTCCACCAGGCCATCCTCAGCGAGCTGCTTGTACGCACTCTGCACGGTCATGAGCGCGACTCCCAGTGCCTTGGCGACGCCCTTGGCGCCCGGGAGCTGGCGTCCGGGCGGGTAGGTGCCTGCGGCGATGTCGTCACGGAACCGACCGGCGATCTCCTTGGCGCTTGGCGGCTTCTCTGGCTTCCAGTCCATACCTAGGAGCGTATCCAACGGTAGTTTTCCCCCTCTCGCGTCGAGAGGGTTGACCCTCACGAGCTACCTAGGTAGCTTGTGTCTAGTGAGCTACCTAGGTAACCCACTCTCTGTGTCGATGGGTCCCGTGGCAACACGGGAGCCCCTGTTCAGGGGTTGCCACACCCGTCGGGAGCGACCGTCCTTTGACAACTGAATGGGGATCATGCCGCCTCTCCTCGGCCAAGTAGGCGGCTGCGCGGGTCCGACTCCCGCGTGATGTACAGCGCGACCTGCCCCGGCATCCCGCCGTGAGGGCGCCGGATCGACTCCGGCCCGGGGCTCCCTTCTCTCTTGGCCACGGCGGCGGGACTCCCGACCAAGGTTCGCCCGCCGCCGTGGCTCTCCCTTCCCGTCGAGCACCGGAGAGCAGACATGTGTGCATACATCGGCCGTCATCAGGCGGTCTCCGACACCGATTTCGTGGAACTGGCCCTCGGTACCCCGGTTGAGCTGTGGCTGGGGGAGGAGGGCGAGACCGAGGAGGAGCGGGCGGCGCGGTTGGCCGCGGCCCGCGACATCCTGGCCGACGACCCGACCATGCCGGACCGGGTGAGCCAGGTCGCCGCCGAGGTGATCGAGGCATACGCCCCGGAGCTGTTCAACGTCCTCTCGCTGCCGCAGCCCGTGCGCCGCCGGCCGCGCCGGAAGGGAGCGGCGGCATGAGCACCGACCAGACGAAGGTGCCGCCGCTGACGCGTGGCGAGCGTGCCTTACTCGCGGGCGCCGCCCTGCTCGGGGTGGGTGTCGGTGGTGTGGGGCTGGCCATGAGCTTTGACACCGTGTCCGCCGCGGGCGCGCGGTGGGGGTTCGCCACTCCGCAGATGCTGCCGGTCGGGATCGACCTGGCCATCCCGGTGTTCACCGTGGTGAACCTGCTGCTGATCCGGATGGACATGGCCCTGTCGTGGGTTCGCTGGGTGCCCTGGTTCCTCACCGGGGTCACCTGCTGGCTGAACATCGCGGCCGGGCACTCGCTGTCGGCGAAGGTGGCACACGGAACGATGCCGCTGCTGTGGGTGGTGCTGTCCGAGGTGGCCGCGCACGTCTACGCGGTCCGGATCGGCGCGGTGACCGGCCGGCGGATGGAGAAGATCCGCCGTTCGCGCTGGGTCCTCGCCCCGATCACCACGTTCGCGCTGTGGCGGCGCATGACGCTGTGGGAGATCACCTCTTACACCGACGCGCTCGCCCGGGAGCGCAAGCGGCAACTCGCCCGCGCCGACCTGCGGCAAAAGCATGGTCGGCGGTGGCGCTCCCAGACCGACCGCCGCACCCGCGTGCTGCTCAAGCTCGGTGAGCTTGCCCCTGCCGTATCCGAATCGGTCGCCGCCCCTGTGGCGCCGGGCGCGGGCGGTCCGGAGGCACCGAAGCCGACCGGCCGGCGCCGGAGTGCCAACCCTGCGGCCAGGCCGAAGCCGGGTCGCCGCACGTTCGATGACGTGCTGGCCGAGGCCCGCACGGTCACCGGGTCGTGGCCGATCGAGCATCTGACGGCCGACCGGATCCGGCAGGCCGTGCAGTGCGGCGCCGCCCACGCTCGCACCGCGCGTGACGTGCTGCGCGGCGAGCGCGGTGGGGCTGAGGCGGTGGCTGCCTGATGTCTCCGGCGTTCGGCACCTGCTACGACCCGACCGGTTCTCCAGACACTCAGATGTGTCTCATTGAGATCGTCGTAGCTTCCTCCGCAGCGCCCGGTTAGGTTCAACATCAACGTCGAGTGATCATCGGAGGCGGCCCTGGCGGTTGACCGGGCTCGGGGCCTCTTTTAGTAGTGGCACCAGTCGTGACCTGCGGGTCCGGCGCATGGAGCTGGAACACTACCTCCACCGCAGGGATGTGGGGTTCGGCGGGCTTGCGCCGGACGCGGGCTTGGATGAGACAGGAGCGGCAACGACTCCAAGAGCAGGTTGACGCCGCCGCCACGGTCATCGCAACTCTCCTCGCCGAGAACACCGCCCCCGTGAGCAGGTCGCCAACCGATCAGCCACCATCGTGCCCCTCCTCACCGCGGGCGACGCCAGGAAATGATCGTGGGCAATGCGCGTGTGATCAAGCGGATAGACGTCGCGACAATGGAGCCCCCGACGGAGAGTCCAGGTGATCGCGCACCACCATGATGAAGTTTTCGAGGGCCTGGCGGTTCGATTGGTAATGACCTGCGAACGGAACTCTTGGGCGCCCTGCGTAGACCCGCCCCTCCCGCCTCGCGCGGTTTCGAACGCTGAGGATGGATACCTGACGAGAGGTGAGGATGCCGGCCTGGACTACATCCCGCCACAGTTGCGCGTCAGCCGGTGAGGAGTTTGAACTCCGCCCGTTAAGGCGCCTTTGCAAGGCCAACGCCGCCTCATCCCCCCGCGCAGCAGCAGCTCTTAGCGCGAGAGTTGGCGCAATGCCGCGATGCTCAGCCATCACCGCGCATAGCGTGCCGTCCACCGCCTTCTGGACCTCCTCAGCTAGCTCGGCGATGCTTGCGGGACCTTCCAGCTGAACCACGGCCAGCGTCTTGCGGAGCTCCCGCCTCATCGACTTCGCGTCCTCAAGGTCGACTGGGGTGTCAGCAGGTTTGATCGCGCGCGCCAGTTCCAGCGCCTGCTCAACCGCCAAGATGAACGCTACGACGGCATCGCGACGGTTGTTGTTCCGCCACTGCGAGCTCGCCGCTTGGGCACCGTCCGCGACGGCCTCGCGAGCGGCACGGGCCTGACGAAACCCGACAATCAGTGCCGCAGGGATGCCTAGGATCGCCGCTCCAGAAGCCGCTACCGCGGATATCGCCTCGATCTGCATGCACCGAATGATGCCGCCCCACAGCCCTCAAGGTCACAAAGATGCGGCAATCATCACAACCCCGGTGTCTCATGACACACATCGCAGTCTGGAGAACGACGGCGCCCGCTGGGGGATCCCCACCTTCCCGTGGCGCCCGGCCCCGGACGGTATGGCCACCCGCCGACAGCTTCGCGCGAAGGGGTGGTCAGCCGGTGGTGGCTCAGGTGATGCGCCGATCCCTCCGCCGTAAGAGCGGCTGCTCGGTGGCATTCCTGTACCGAACCGACCTGGCCAAGCCCGTCCGACCCATGACCACCGCCAAGCGGGCGGCGCTCGCCGCCGCGATGACCGCCCGCCGCACCTGCCCGGCCTGCCGCGTGGATGCCGGTACGTCATCCCGACTTCGCTCGGCACGTGCGTGCCGTGTGCCTATCCCGAGGATCAGCGCGCCGCCTGAAGGCGGATCCAACAACCGCGGGCCCGACCGCCCACCTCTCACAGCGTCGGTCGGGCCCGCTCACCCCTCCAGTTCTGGAAGGAACATCAGTGAAGCACGAGGACGAGAACGAGTTCTTCAAGCGATTGGAAGCCGACCTGTCCGCCGACTTCGGCGGCGAGGTAGTCGACTTGGACAAGGCCCGCGCGGTCCGTGAGTCGGCCGACCGGTCGGGTGCCGCGTCGCCCGACTCCGGACTCGACACGGGCGCCGACGTGTCGGGCGACGGGTTGGGGCGGGTGCTGGTCGACTCGTCGGGCCCGGCGTCGGGTCCCGGGTATCTGGGTCGCCTGCGGAATGCGCGGCGGCGTCCGGTGGTCCCGGAGTGGCTGCGGTCGGTGGGGGAGTTGAAGACGGCTTCGGTGTGGGTGGGCAAGCACTACGCCCACGTGGCGGGTTTCCACGCGTTGCGGACGCCGGTCTACGCCGCCCGCCTGTCCCTTCAGGCTCCGGCGGGCGCGGCGAAGTTCATCGGCGGATCCTTGCGGTGGGTGGCCGACCGGGAGGGCGAGCCGGTCCGGCTGGCCGCGGTGCGGCGGGAGGATGCGGCGGAGTATCTGAAGCTGTCGCGGCTGCGTGACGCACGGGTCAAGATGCGGACCCTGGTGGCGGTGCTGGCCCTGTTCGTCGGCCTCGCCTCGGCCCTGGCGATGTACGTGCTGGCCCCGGGGTGGCTGCAGGCCGTGTCGGTCGGCGCGGTGGTGATGGCGCTGGGGTTCGCCGGCCGCAAGCCGGACGCCCCGGTCGTCCACAGGGCGGTGGAAGTGCCCAAGGCCACCAAGCTCACCTCCGACATCGTGCTCCGCGCGCTGGGCGCGTTGGGTATCCCGGCGATCAACCAGGCGCAGGGCAACGGCCGGGACGGCTTCGAGTTCACCGCCCCGATCACCCGCGACGGCCCTGGCTGGCGCGCGGAAGGCAACCTCCCGTACGGCGTGACGGTCACGGACGTGATCGAGCGTCGGGACCGGCTCGCGTCGGGCCTGCGCCGCCCGCTGGGCTGTGTGTGGCCGGAGGCGGTGCCGGACGAGCACACCGGGCACCTGGTGCTGTGGGTCGGCGACCAGGACATGTCCCGCGCCAAGCAGCCCAAGTGGCCGCTGCTGCGGTCCGGGAACGTGGACCTCTTCAAGCCCGTCGCGTACGGCACCGACCAGCGCGGACGCTGGGTGGAAGCAACCCTGATGTACATCGCCGGAGTCATCGGCGCGATCCCGCGGATGGGCAAGACCTTCCTCCTGCGCCTGCTGCTGCTCATCGCCGCACTCGACCCGCGGGCGGAGCTGCACACCTACGACATGAAGGGCACCGGCGACCTCGACCCGGTCGGCACGGCCGTCTCCCACCGGCACGCGGCCGGCGACGACGACGAAGCCATCACCTACTGCCTCAACGACTTCCGCGCCCTGCGGGAGGAACTGCGGCGCCGCACCAAGGTGATCCGGTCACTGCCCCGGGACATCTGCCCGGAATCCAAGGTCACCAGCACGCTCGCCGACAAGCGCACGCTCGGGCTGCACCCGATCATCGTGGGTGTGGACGAGTGCCAGGTCCTCTTCGAGCACCCCGAGCACGCCAAGGAGTTCGAGGAGATCGCCACCGACCTGGTCAAGCGCGGCCCCGCCACCGGCATCGTGCTGCTGCTCGCCACCCAGCGCCCCGACGCCAAAGCCCTGCCCACCGGGATCAGCGCGAACGCGTCGGCCCGGTGGTGCCTGAAGGTCATGGGCCAGTTGGAGAACGACATGGTGCTCGGTACCTCCGCCTACAAACGCGGGGTCCGGGCGACCATGTTCGCCTGGAATGATAAGGGCATCCACTACTTCGTGGGTGAGGGATCGGACGCCCGGATCGTGCGGGCGCTCTACGTCGACGGCCGCGACGCCGACGACATCGCCGCCCGCGCCCGCGCGGTCCGGGAGAAGGCCGGCCTGCTGTCCGGCTACGCCCTGGGCGAGGAACCCGAGGTCACGGCCTCCGGCTACGACCTGCTCGCCGACATCCTCGCCGTCGTGCCCGCGTCGGAGGCCAAGGTGTGGTCCGAGACGGTCGTTGCCCGCCTGGCGGAGCTGCGGCCGGAGGTCTACGACGGTTGGGAGCCAGACGCGTTGGCGGCAGCCCTCAAGCCGCACGGGGTGTCCACGATCCAGGTCGGGCGGCGCGTGGACGGGAAGGTCGTCAACCGGCGCGGCATCGACCGCTCCCACATCACCACCGCGATAGCGGAGCGTGACGGAAACCGGGACGCGTCCTGACCCCGCTGGGTCGCTAACGCTAGCGGCAGCACCCGCTAACGTTAGCGGCCCCGCTAGCGCCCCAAACCACATCTGATCAGGCCGCTAGCGGATAGCGACCCACCTGCGGAAACCCCAGGAAACCGCCCCGGAGGCACCCTCATGACCCTCCCCGTCCTTGCTATCGCCTGCCTGCTGCTCGTCACGCTCGGTTATGTCGGAGTGTGTGCGGTCCAGCCGTTCGCGACCTGCCGGCACTGCCACGGCTTCGGCTTCGCCACCACCACCGACCGCAAAGGACGCCCCAAGCGCGGCAAGACCTGCCGCCGCTGCAAGGGCCACGGCGTCCACATACGCCGCGGCCGGCGCGCCTACAACATCGCCCGCGGCATCCACCGCGACGGCACCCGCTGACCGGGAACGGAGACCCTGCCCGTGATCCTGTCCATCTCCGCCGTGCTGCTGTTCGGCGTCGCATCGTTCTTCGCAGTCCGCTCCCGCGCCACCTCCGGCGGCGCCGCCCTGGTGGTGTTCCTGTTCGGCTTCTACGCCGCGGCCACCGGAGCTGCCGGGCCCATCAACGAGTTCATGGCCAGCGCTGCCCACACCCTCGCGCAGATGCGCGGCTGACTGGGCATGGAGGCTCGCCCATGAACCAAACCACCATTCGCCCGACCGGCGAGGGCAGCGACTTCCCGGCCCTCGGAGCCGACCTGATCCGCGACATAGAGAACTACCTCGCCACCCAACACCCGCAGCCCCTCGCCGCGCACCGGCTCGTGACCGCCACCACCGACCAGCTCGTGCGCGACGCACTCGCCGCACTCCCGCCGGCACCCGCAGGCGACCCGGCAGGCATGAGCCTGCCCGGAGGGCTGTGGCGAGTGCTGCCCGACCGACTGCTGTCCCTGCACCCCGCCCGCCGCGGCGAAGCCGTCGCCCGGCTGCGGATCACCCCCGCGCAGCACCTCGACCTCACCGCCCTCGTGCTGGAGCGATGGGGTTGGGCCCAGACCGGCGAGCGCCTCCGCACCTGCGGCGGGCGCCGCTGCATCCTCGGCGCACAGCGAACCGTGTTCCTCCTCGGTTATGGCACCGAGGACACCGCCACTGCCGCGGGGGACCACATCAACAACGTGCTGCGGGCCCGCGGCATCGTCCAGCCGTACCCCCGCTGGAACGAACATCCCCACGTGTCCGGCGAACAGGCGCTCGCGGTGGTGCGCGCTGCGGCGCTCGTCGCGCGCGGCGGCACGCGCGGCGCAGACACCTGAAGACGCCCGAGGGCGACGGCACTCCCGGACAAGGACAGCCCGCCGCCCCCGGTCTCCCCATCCCGACGAATCAGAACAGGAGACCCCCAGGGTGCCCCATCCTGAGCCGCCCGTAATGCTCGCTGGGCGACTGGGCCTCCTTTGCTGCATCGAAGGAGGCAGCATGAGGTTCTACCTGACCACTCACAAACGGCACTGGATCGCCCTCACCGACGTGCCGCTGTTCCTGAAGTACGAGCACTTCGGCGTGGGCACTGCCCGCAGCCTGCCGCGCGCGATCGGTCGCTACGCGATCGACTCCGGGGGCTTCACTATCCTGCAGCGGTTCGGACGCTGGACCACCACCCCGCAGCAGTACGTGGATGACCTGCGGCGCATCCGCGATGAGGTCGGCCCGTTTGACTGGGCCGCACCGCAGGACTGGATGTGCGAACCCGCGATCATCCACGGCGGCACCTACGGCGGACAGCACTTCACCGGAACCGGCCTCAGCGTCGCCGAACACCAGCGCCGCACCGTGGCCAACTACCTGCACCTGCGCGAGTTGGCTCCGGACCTGCCGATCGTTCCCGTGCTCCAGGGCTGGGAGCTCCCGGACTACGAGCACTGCGTGAGCCTGTACCACCGTGCCGGCATCGACCTCACCCGCGAACTGCTCGTCGGCCTGGGGTCGGTCTGCCGTCGACAGTCCACCAACGACGGCGCCGCGATCGTCACGACCCTAGCCACTCACGGCATACGCCTACACGGCTTCGGCTTCAAAACCCTCGGCCTGAAGAAGGTCGGCCACCTCATGGGCTCCGCCGACTCGGCCGCCTGGTCTTACCACGCCCGCAGACGACCCCCGATGCCCGGCCACACCACCCACAAGAACTGCGCCAACTGCCTGCCCTACGCCCTGAACTGGCGCACCAAGGTCCTGGCCGAACTTCCGGCCAGCATCCCGCCCGTACGACTCGGCGGATACTGAAGACTGCACCTCGTCGGCAGGCCCGCACGCTGGGTGCCGCCCGGTCTACGGACGGAACGGCAAATCGAGGAGAGCTCCGATCGTCAAGATCGCTCACCCTTGCCGTTACTTCCGCCGCCACTCCCTCTTGAAGCCCGAGCGGTCGTGAAAGATCTCGGCCGCCATGAAGTGCAGAGTTTCGCACTCCGCGCCGTCGATGGGACAGACCTCCTCGGCGACCGTCTCGCCATCCTTCTCCGCAGGCACGAGAACAGGCTCGTGCTGCTTGACGATCCATCGCAGGTAATCGACGAAGCGGAGAACATGCGCGGGGTCGTTCTTCACGACGAAGGCAGCTCTCTCTGGCGTACCCGCGTCGAAGTCCGGACCCTCTGGCCCCGCGAGGATCAGCGTCGAAAAGTCCGGGCCAGCACCCTGCCACCACGACGCCGGCCATTCGCCGTCCAGGTTCGGCTGCACTGCATGGGCGGTCTTCACCTCCTCACCGATGCACTTGACGAGGAAGTCGTGCACTTCTTGCAGCGACACCACCACTGCCCCCTTCTGACCTTGACGTACTGACGTCTTCACTGCGACAGCGAAGAACCTCTGAACCGTTGGCGAGCCACGAAGTCTTCGACGCGACCCGACACCATCCGGCACATCCGCCGATCGCACACCTCGCCCCCACCCGACCGCACCCGGGACGGCCGCCTCTCACCAAAGACCACGGCCGTCCCGGCAACCAGCACCCCATCAAGGAACTGGAGACACCCAGCATGACCCATCCCATCCGCAACCGGCGACGGCCCGATCGGCCGTTACTGCTGGACCTGTACTCGTGCGCCGGCGGGATCGCGACCGGCTTCGCACGCGCCGGATTCGACGTCCACGGCGTGGACCACGTCGACCGCCCCAACTACCCGTTCCGGCTGACCGTCGCCGACGCCCTCGAACACCTCGACCGCTTGATCCGGACCGGGAAGATCCGCCGCTACACCCTGGTCAACGCCGCGCCGCCCTGCCAGGCCAAGTGCGCTCTGACCGTGGGCACCAACACCGCACGCGGCTGGGGTCGCGAACACGTCGACCTCGTCGCGCCGACCCGGGCCCTGCTCGAACGCTCCGGCCTGCCGTACGTGCTGGAGCAGCCCAACGGGCGCGCGAAGATCCGCAAGGACATCACTCTGTGCGGGGAGATGTTCGGACTCGGCGTGCTGCGGCACCGCAACTTCGAGCTGGGCGGGTGGAGCGCCCTGCGGCCGGCGCACCTGCCGCATCGCGGGAAGGTACGCGGATGGCGACACGGCAAGTACGAAGACGGCCCCTATGTCGCCGCCTACGGCAACGGCGGCGGCAAAGGCACCGTCCCCGAACTGCAAGCCGCGATGGGCATCACGTGGACGACGTACGCGAGGAACTGACCGAAGCCGTCCCGCCCGCCTACGGCGAATGGATCGGCCGCGCCTTCCTCACCACCCACACCCTGGCGGTGGCCGCATGAACCAACACCTCCTGCGCGCCGCGCTGGACGCCGCCGAACGAGGCTGGCCCGTCATCCCGCTATGGCCCGGGCGGAAGATCCCCAACCTGCACGGCGAGCGTGCCTGTCACCGCACCGGAGACTGCCGCACCGGGCACAAGACGTTCGAGCAGCGCGCCACCACCGATCCCGCCCGTATCGAGCGGTGCTGGGCTGCCGGTCCGTTCAACGTTGGGATCGCCACCGGTCCCGCCGGGCTGCTGGTGGTCGATCTCGACAGGTGCAAGCCGACAGACGAGAAGGGCACGCCTGACGGCGCGGCGAACTTCTTGGCGCTCTGCGAGCGCGCCGGACAGCCCGTCCCCACCACGCGCACGATCCGGACCGCGAGCGGCGGCACGCACCTGTACTTCACCGCCCCGCCCGGCGTCCGGCTGACCAACTCCGCAGGGACTCTTGCCCCGCGCGTGGATACCCGGGCATGGGGCGGACAGGTCGTCGCCCCCGGGTCCGTGACCCCTGGGGGCTCGTACACGGTCCTGGGCGACGCACCCGTTGCAGACCTGCCCGAATGGCTGCAAAGCGCCCTGACGCCCTCTCAGGGGCCCGTGGCGGGCCCGTTCCGCGTCCCGCCGGTCCGCGACGCCTCCCGCTGCGCTGCGGTAGCCCTGGAACGCGAGAGCGCCGCTGTGGCCGCGCGTCGCGATGTCGGGGCGCGCAACACGGAACTGCTGCGGGCGGTGATCCGGGTGGGCCGGTACGTGGCTCGCGGGGACATCGGCCGCGCCACGGTGGAAGAGGCGTTTCAGGCGGCGGGGGAGTCGGCGGGACTCACCGCGGTCGAGTGCCGCGCCACGATCCGCAGCGCACTGGCCTACTCCAAGCGCACCGTGCGACCCCGGCAGGAAGCCTCATGACCACCCCCACCACCCCGCCGCTGAAACGCCCCACGCCCACCCCCGACCACCCCGGCTCCGCCACACCGCCCGGAGCTCCCGCGGCGAGTAACGCGCCGAAGGTCGTCGCCGAAGGCGTCCTTCCAGCCCTTCTCCCTCACCCGCGCTCGACAGACGAGCGCCAGCCCGTTGCGTGGTTGCACGTCATCGCGCCGCCGAGCTGGAACACGATCCCGTGGGCCACCTCGGACTGCCTGTGCGGCCGGCACGTCGAAGCCTCCGGCCGACGCGACGTGCTCGCCCTCGTCCAAGCCCACAACGACCACCGACAGGTATGCCGCCTGCGTCACCCCGTACCGGAAAGGAGGCTGGCCGTATGAGCGAGAACGGCGCCGCCCTGCTCAACGAGGTGGAAGCCTTCCACCGCCGATTCAACGTCTTCCCCCGGGAAGCCGCCTACGTGGCCGTCACCCTGTGGGACGCGCACGCGCACCTGCTCGACTGCTTCGACTCCACACCCCGCCTGGCCTTCCTCAGCCCCGAACCGGGATCCGGAAAGTCCCGGGCCCTGGAAGTGGTCGAAACCCTCACCCCTCACCCCATGGTCGCGGTCAACGCCTCGGCCGCCGCCCTGTTTCGCGCCGTGTCCGGTGGAGACGGTCGCCCCACCATCCTGTTCGATGAGATCGACACGATCTTTGGCCCCAAGGCCGGGGACAACGAGGAATTGCGCGGGTTCCTTAACGCCGGTCACCGCCGCTCCGGTGTCACCTACCGGTGCATCGGCGATGGCGGTAACCAGACGGTGCAAGCCTTCCCGTCCTACTGCGCGGTGGCCGTCGCCGGTCTCGGCTCGCTGCCGGACACGATCCTCACGCGCTCGGTCATCGTGCGGATGCGGCGGCGGGCGCGCAACGAGCGCGTGGAAGCCTTCCGCGCCCGGATCCATGAGCACGAGGGCGGCAAGCTCCGTGACCGCCTGGCCAGGTGGGCGGAGAGCGTGCGGGGCCAGGTCGTCAACGCCTGGCCGCAGATGCCCGAGGGCGTCACCGACCGGCCGGCGGACGTGTGGGAACCGCTGCTCGCGGTCGCCGATGCCGCGGGCGGTGAGTGGCCGGCACGTGCCCGCGCGGCTTGCGTGACGCTGGTCAAGGCATCGCAGATCGGGGACAAGCACTCGCTCGGCATCCGGTTGCTCACCGATCTGCGGGATCACGTCCTGATCGGTGTGGACCGGCTGCCGACCGTGGCCGTCCTGGACCGGCTGAACGCCCTGGAAGACGCCCCCTGGGCCGATCTCCAGGGCAAGCCGCTGGACTCCCGCCGCCTGTCGCGGATGCTCGGGGAGTACATGACGGCCGACAACGAGCCCATCGCTTCCCGCAACATCCGCACCGCAGGCGGGGTCCTCAAGGGCTACTACGCCGAAGACCTCACCGACGCGTGGGCCCGCTACTGCGCCCCCCTTCCCGCAGAAGCGCTACATCCGCTTCAGCCGCTACAGCCCAGCTCAGAGCACCCGCCCGCGTAGCGGACACCCCCACGTGTAGCGGCTGCACCCGCACCGCCGCCACCGCGCGCGGAAACGGCCGCAGCCGCTACACGCCACCTCACCGCTACGCCGAACAAGCCGCTGACCTGCGATGTAGCGGTGAAGCGGATGTAGCGGACTTCTGAGGGGGAGGGGGCTGGCTCCCTCATCTCCCTGCAACCGTCATCAGCGCGAAGGAGACCTAGTGACCACCGCTGTCACGGACGCTGCTCCGCCCACCGTTGCGCGGCGCCTGCACTGTGTCGAGTCGGCCGCCGAAGTGATCGGCGTGGGCCGCTCGACCGCCTACGAGGAGATCCGGCTGGGGAGGCTGCGGACGGTCCGCGTCGGCCGTCGCCGCCTGATCCCGACCGAATACATCGAGGAGTACATCGACCTGCTCAAGGCCGAGGCCATCAACGCCGCCTGAACCGCCTCCATCTACCCGACGAAGGGCCGCGCTCGCACGAGCGCGGCCCTTCCGCTGAAAGGACACGACGCAGCATGACGACGGAACCGAAGACACCCCGTAAGGCGGGAAACGGCGCTGACTCCATCTACTGGGACGCGTCCAAGAACAGGTTCGTGGGAGCCGTCTCCCTCGGCTTCACCCCGGCCGGCAAGCGGCGGCGCGTGAAGGTCCGGGGCAAGACGAAGACCGAAGTACGCGCCAAGCTTCGTGACCTCAAGAAGGAGGTCGAGACGGGCGTGAAGACGCCCGCCAACTACACCGTGTCCGACGCCGTGAATGACTGGATCGCCCGCGGGCTCAAGGGACGGGATCAGAAGACCGTCGACAAGTGCCGCAGCCTCGGTGACAACCACGTGATCCCGTTCCTCGGCAAGGCCAAGCTCAAGGACCTGACGGCCGACGACGTAGACGACTGGTTGGATGACCGCGCCGACGTGCTCGCCACGCGTTCCTTGCGAGAGACGCACTCGGTGCTGCGGCGCTCCATCACACACGCCCAGCGACGGGACAAGGTGCTTCGCAACGTCGCCGAACTGGTCACCGTGCCGGAGGGACGCCCCGGCCGGCCAAGCAAGGCCCTCACGCTGGACCAGGCGAAAGCCGTCCTCGCAGCAGCACAGGGAACCAGGCTGTACGCCTACGTTGTGCTGTCGCTGCTCATTGGCATTCGGACGGAAGAGGCCCGCCCCCTCACGTGGGACCACGTCCATCTGTCGCCGGCAGAGGGCACAGCTCCGCACGTTGAGGTTTGGCGGTCTGTGCGCCGGCACGGTGACACCAAGACACGGAGGAGCCGCCGCACGCTGGCTCTGCCGCAACACGTCGTGAAGGTGCTGGAGCAGCATCGGAGGTGGCAGCAGCAGGAGCGCGCATGGGCCGGGCTGGAGTGGTCCGGCACGGGCCTGGTCTTCGCAACGAGGACAGCCAACGCACTGGACGCCTCACACGTACGACGCGACTTCAAGGCCATCGTCGTCAAAGCTGGGCTCGCTCGCGAGTGGACGCCGCGGGAGCTCCGGCAGAGCTTCGTGTCCTTGCTCTCGGACCACGGCATCCCGCTGGAGGTCATCGCGCGTGTCGTCGGTCACACCAGCACGGCCACAACAGAAGCGGTCTACAGGAAGCAGCTTCGGCCGGTGATCACTGAGGGCGCCGGCGCCATGGACGAGATCTTCTCGGTAGGCGACGGAGAGGCGGGCGGCGAGCCTGGCTGATCCGACGCCTGTGGCTCCCCCTGTGGCTCCCCGGTGCACAAACGAAGGTCGCCGGACCAGATACGGAAACCGTATCTGGTCCGGCGACCTGCTGTTTCACCAGTCGGGGTGGCGGGATTTGAACCCACGGCCTCTTCGTCCCGAACGAAGCGCGCTACCAAGCTGCGCCACACCCCGGTGCAACGACGATTACTCTAGCGGACCCGCGCCCGGAGACGAAATCCGGTTTTGCCGAGGTCGGGGCCCGGGCCGCGCGGGGGCTACGTGAGGGTGAGGAGGGTGGCCTCGGGAGGGCAGGCGAAGCGCACCGGGGTGAACCGGTTGGCGCCGCAGCCCGCGGAGACGTGCAGGTAGGAGGTCCACCCCGTGGCCGTGTGCCGGGACAGGCCCTTCACCCGGCCGGTGTCCAGGTCGCAGTTGGTGACCAGCGCCCCGTAGAAGGGGATGCAGACCTGGCCGCCGTGGGTGTGGCCGGCCAGGATCAGCGGGTACCGGTCGGCGGTGAAAACGTCCAGCACCCGCAGGTAGGGCGCGTGGACCAGGGCCAGGTTGAAGTCGGCGTCCAAGTCGGGCCCGCCCGTCACCGCGCCGTACCGGTCGCGCTTGATGTGCGGGTCGTCCAGGCCGGTCAGGCCCAGCACCGGCCCGTGCTCCAGCTTGACCCGCCCGCGCGAGTTGCTCAGCCCCACCCAGCCGGCCGCCTCGAACGCGTCCCGCAGCTCGCCCCACGGGTTCCGGATCACCCCGTGCGCGCTGTGGCTCTTCCCGTTGAGCCCGTGCTGGCCGCGGGCCTTCTCCACCAAGTACCGGGCCGGATTGCGGAACTTGGGGCCGTAGTAGTCGTTCGACCCGAACACGTACGTCCCCGGGAACTGCATCAACGGCCCCAGCGCGTCGATGACTTCCGGCACGGCGGTGGGATCGGAGAGGTTGTCGCCGGTGTTCACCACCAGGTCCGGACGCAGCCCGGCCAGCGACTGCAGCCAGCGCCGCTTCTTCGTCTGGCCGGACACCATGTGGATGTCGGAGACCTGGAGGATGCGGATCGGGCGCATGCCCGCGGGGAGGACGGGTACCTCGACGCGTCGCAAGCGGAAGGACCGTGCCTCGAAGCCGGCCGCATAGGCGACACCGGCTGCGCCGGCCGCCACCACACCCAGGGGTACTCCGTATCGCGCGCGCATGTCTCCATCGTGTCAGACGTCACGGAGAACCGAGGGCGCGGCCGAGCCCGGCGTCGCCCGCCGCCCGCCCCTGCCTCCTGAGGCCCACCCGCCCGTGCCCCTGAGCGGCGCCCGCCGAACCGCGCCCGTTAATACGCGGCACCGCCCCGCCGCGAGTGCGAAAATCGGGGCATGACCACGACGCTCAAGCAGCGACTGCACGACGACCTCACCACGGCGATCAAGAGCCGTGACGAGCTGCGTTCGGCCACCCTCCGGCTGACGCTCTCGGCGATCACCAAGGAGGAGGTGGCGGGCTCCACGGCCCGGCAGCTCTCCGACGACGAGGTGCTCAAGGTGATCACCCGGGAGGCCAAGAAGCGGCGTGAGGCGGCCGAGGCGTTCGAGCAGGGCGGCCGGCCCGAGTCGGCCGAGCGGGAGCGCGCGGAGGGCGAGCTGCTGGCCGCGTACCTGCCCAAGCAGCTCGGCGACGAGGAGCTGGCGGAGCTCGTGCGGGCCGCGATCGCGGAGACCGGCGCCGAGGGGCCGAAGGCCATGGGGGCCGTGATGAAGGCGGTCAACCCGAAGGTCGCCGGGCAGGCGGAGGGCGGCCGGGTCGCCGCCGAGGTGAAGAAGCAGCTCGCGGGCTGAGCCCCGGGCAACGTCCGGCCCGACGCACGCCGGACGAGGAGACGAGTAAGGGGTGCCCCACATTGTGGGGCACCCCTTACGTGTGCCTTGCGCGGCCCTACGGACCCGCGACGGCCCGGACCGACCGGACCGACCGGCTCGAACGGACCTGACGGCCCGCCCATCCCTTGGTCACGGCGTCCCCGGCCCCCCACCGCCGGACGGCAGCAGCGTGAACGTCGGGAACGGGTTCGGCGCCCCGTTGCTCCCACCGGTCGCACCCGTCGTGGTGCCGGCCGTCGTGCCTCCGGTCGTGTTGCCCACGCCGCCGATGATGCCTCCGGTCGCGCCCATCACCGTCGCGCCGCCGGGCCCACCGTGCTTGCCGTGGTGCTTGCCGTCGGTCGGGTTGTTGGGGTTGTTCGGGTCGGGCGACTTCGGCTGGTCGGTCTTCGGCAGGTCGAGCGGCACCGTGATGAAGGTCATGACCGGCTTGCCGACCAGCGACGCGGCGACCGCGTCCTTCCAGATCGGCGCGGGGCCGTCGGCGCCGTACACCTTGTCGTAGTAGTGGCCGCCGATGGTGACGTTGATCATCCTCTGCACGTGGCGCGGGTCGCCCAGCCAGACCGCGGCGGCCATGTTCGGGGTGTAGCCGGCGAACCAGGCCGCCCACCGGTCGTCGGTGGTACCGGTCTTACCGGCCGTGTCCCGGCCGTCGTCCAGGTTGGCCGCGGTACCCGTACCGTCGTCGACGACGCCCTTGAGCATCGTGTTGATGGTGTCCGCGGTGTTCTGCGACATCGCCTGCGAGCAGATCGTCTTGGGCACCGCCAGGCTCTTGCCGGTGTTGGTGGTGACCGCCTGGACGGCGACCGGCGTGCAGTAGGTGCCCCGGTTGGCGAACGCCGCGTACGCGGCGGCGACGCTCAGCGGCGAGACCTCGTTGGTGCCCAGGGTCAGCGACGCGATCTGGTTCAGCGGCTTGCCGTCGGCGCGGGTCAGACCGAGCTTGGACGCCATGTTGACGATCGGGCAGAGGCCGACCTGGCTCTCCAGTTGGAGGAAGTAGGTGTTGATCGACTTCTTCAGCGCCTCGGGCATCATGTACGGACCCTTCTCCGAGGGGTCCTCGTTGCCGGTCTGGTCCGTGCCGTGCAGGGTGGCGCCGCTGCAGTTGGTGACGTCGGGGTACGTCATCTTGTTCGGCGAGTCCTCGGACTGGGACGGCTTGTAGCCCGCCTCCAGCGCCGCGGCCGCGGTGATCGGCTTGAACGTCGAACCGTTCTGGAAGCCCTGGCCGCCGCCCATGTTGGCGTTGACCGAGTAGTTGATCTGGGTCTCGTCCTTGCCGAAGCCGTACGGCCGGCTCTGGCCCATCGCCACGATCTTGCCGGTGCCCGGCTCCACCAGGACCGCGGCCGCGGCGACCTTGTCGCTCTTGTTGACGTGGTTGCTGATGCCCTGCAGCACGCCGGCCTGGGCCGTCGGGTCCAGCGTGGTCCTGATCGTCAGACCGCCGGTGTTCCAGAGCTTGGCGCGGGCCTCCTTCGTCTTGCCGAAGGCGGCGTTCTGCAGGAAGGTCTCGCGCACGTAGTCGCAGAAGAAGCCCGAACCGTTGACGGCGGTGATGCAGCCGTTCTTGGGGGTGCTGACCTTCAGGCCCAGCGGCTTCTTCTCCGCCGCGTCGGCCTGGGCCTGGGTGATGTCCTTGAGCTGGGCCATCCGCGCCAGCACGGTGTTGCGCCGCTTGAGCGCTTCCTGCGGGTCGTTGATGGGGTCGTAGCGGCTCGGGGACTGCACCATGCCGGCCAGCAGCGCGGCCTGGGTCAGGTCGAGGTCCTTGGCGTGCGTGCTGAAGTAGCGCTCGGACGCGGCCTCGACGCCGTAGGCCTGCTCGCCGAAGAAGGTGATGTTGAGGTAGTTCTCCAGGATCTTCTTCTTGCCAAGCTCCTTCTCGACCTGGATCGCGTACTTCATCTCCTTGATCTTGCGGCCCACGGTCTGCTGCGTGGCCTGGGCGACCTTCGTCGGGTCGTCGCCGGCCTCCTCCACGAACACGTTCTTCACGTACTGCTGGGTGAGCGTGGAGGCGCCCTGGGTGCTGCCGCCGGAGCCGTTGTGGCTGAGGGCGCGCAGGATGCCCTTCAGGTCGAGGGCGCCGTGCTGGTAGTAGCGCGAGTCCTCGATGGCGACGATGGCGCTGAGGATGTTCGGGCTCATCTGCGTGATCGGCACCACCGTGCGGTCACGGGAGTACACAGTCGCGATGAGGCCGCCCTTGGCGTCCAGGATCTTGGAGGCCTGGCTCAGCGGTGGAGCCTTGAGTTCGCCGGGGAGGTCGGCGAAGCCGGCCGCCGTGCCCTTCGCGGACAGGCCGAGTGCGCCGGCGGCGGGCAGGGCGATCCCTGCCAGCACCACACCGGCGAGCACACTGACACCGAGGAACTTGGCGGCCTGCTGGGCCGTGGACAGCCCCCCGCCGACACGCTTGTGAGCCATGGGGAGCAGCCTACGTTGCGAATCTGAGGACGAGCGCCCATCTGTTCGCCTACTCTGTAACAGACAGGGCGCGATCGTCGTGCGTGCGCCTGTCTTCCCTCTTCACTCTTGTGAGTGATGAGAACTGCCCGAATTCCGACATATGCCGGGGGTCTTGGTCCCCGAGCTAGGCAAGGCTGGGTCCTTCGCCCTGAAGTGTCCGGATTCATCCTCGCTCACTCCGGTGGGTGATCTCCCGAGTACGCATAGTCCATTCGGGCCATGCAAGATTGGGCCTGAAAGGGCTGTTGCGCCGCGCCTACCTTCCGTAACGTCCTCAACTGGCAACGGTGAATATGCCGTTTGCCGCCGTGGGGGAGCCTCGATTCGGGAGAGGACGGCGCCAGCATGAGCAGCTGGGTAACCGACTGGAGCACGCAAGCGGCGTGCAGGACGACTGATCCGGACGAGCTGTTCGTCCAGGGCGCGGCCCAGAACCGGGCCAAGGCGGTGTGCACCGGCTGCCCGGTGCGGACCGAGTGCCTGGCCGACGCGCTCGACAACCGGGTCGAGTTCGGTGTGTGGGGGGGTATGACCGAGCGGGAGCGCCGGGCGCTGCTGCGCCGCCGCCCCACGGTGACCTCCTGGCGCCGGCTGCTGGAGACCGCCCGCACCGAGTACGAGCGCAGCACGGGTCTGCTGCCGCTCGGCGACGAGGCGGACTACGCGGCCGCGGGATAGACCGGGTTGGACCGAGCGGACGCACGGGTGAGGCGGGCGCGGGACAGACCGCGCGGACGCCCTGCCCGCGCGACGGTCACGCGGCCGCCGGTTCGTCTCCGGACAGCAGGCGGCCGATCGCCCGCAACCCCTCCAGGTCGTGCACGTCGCCCGGCAGGGCCGTCACGTCCACCATCGGGACCTCGGGGTGCACGGACACGAAGCGGTCGCGGGTGCGTCGTTCACGCGCGACCACCTGCATGCGTTCGGCGTGCAGACGGAGAAGTCCGGCGGTGAGGTGCTCGGTACGGTCCTGGGCGCCCTCCGGGGCACCTGAATCAGCCTTCCCCGCCGGGTGATCCGCCATGCGGCCGGGTGCAAGATTTTCTGGCGCCGTGTCAGCCAGCTCCTCGAGGGACTCCGCCGCGGCCAGGGCGCGCTCGGCGGTGAGCCGGTCCGCGCCGCTGCCGTGCACGCGGTTGAGCACCAGGCCGGCCAGCGGCATGTCCTCCTCGGCCAGCCGTTCCACGAAGTACGCCGCCTCGCGCAGCGCGTCCCGCTCCGGCGCCGCCACCACCAGGAACGCCGTGCCCGGGGCCTGGAGCAGCCGGTAGGTGGCGTCCGCGCGGGTGCGGAAGCCGCCGAACATGGTGTCCATCGCGGCCACGAAGGTCTGCACGTCGCGCAGCAGCGAGGCGCCCATGACCTTGTTGAGGGTGCCGGTCATCATCGACATCCCCATGTTGAGGAACTTCACGCCGGCCCGGCCGCCGACCTTGGCCGGCGCGGTCAGCAGCTTGATGAACCTGCCGTCGAGGAACGACCCGAGGCGCTTGGGCGCGTCGAGGAAGTCCAGCGCGCTGCGGCTCGGCGGGGTGTCGACGATGATCAGGTCCCAGGCGTCCTTGGCCCGCAGCTGGCCCAGCTTCTCCATCGCCATGTACTCCTGCGTGCCGGCGAATCCGGCGGACAGCGACTGGTAGAAGGGGTTGTCGAGGATCGCCCGGGCGCGCGCGGAGTCCGAGTGCTGGACGACGACCTCGTCGAACGTCCGTTTCATGTCCAGCATCATCGCCTGGAGCGATCCGCCGGCGGACCGATCGATTCCGGCCACGTCGCGCGGGGTGTTGTCGAGTTCCGTCAGGCCCATGGACTGCGCGAGCCGCCGGGCCGGGTCGATGGTGAGGACCGCGACGGTGCGGCCGCGCTCGGCGGCGCGCACGCCCAGGGCGGCGGCGGTGGTGGTCTTGCCCACCCCGCCCGAGCCGCAGCACACGATGATCCGGGTCTTGGGGTCGTCCAGCAGCGGGTCGATGTCCAGCACCGGGCTCTCCAGGCTCATGCGTCGTCCCCGTCCCTGTTCTCGGCGGCCTCGGCGGCCTCGTTGTCCTCGGCGGCCTCGTCGTACGCATCCCCTTCGTCGTACGAACCCTCTTCGCCGTAGGGGCCGTCCTCGCCGTACTCCGCCTTGTTCCCGGCCCGGCTCGGCCCGGCGGGGGTCGCGACCGCCTGCTTGCGCAGGCTCTCCGCCAGCCGGTAGAGGCCGCCGAGGTCCACGCCGTCCGGCAGCAGCTCCAGCTCCCGGACCGGCAGGCCGAGTCCGGCGATCTCCGCGCGCTGCGCCCGCTCCAGGACGACCCGCTGGGCGTGCTCGTTCGCCTGGGCCAGCAGCGGGTCGACGAGACGTTCGGCGAGGCCGCCGCGGCGCGCGCCGCCCAGGCCGGCCTGGGACAGCGCCTTGGCGACGGCCGTGCGGCGCGGCCCGTCGACGACGTCGGCCAGGTCGGAGTCGGTCAGCAGCACCGGGCGGACCATGTTGACGATCACCGCGCCCACCGGCAGTCCCGCCGCGCGCAGTTCGGTGACGCCGTCCACGGTCTCCTGGACCGGCATCTCCTCCAGCAGCGTGACCAGGTGGATCGCGGTCTGCGGGGACTTCAGCACCGACATCACGGACTGGGCCTGGTTGTATATCGGGCCGACCCTGGCCAGGCCCGCGACCTCGTCGTTGACGTTGAGGAAGCGGGTGATGCGGCCGGTCGGCGGGGCGTCGAGCACCACGGCGTCGTACACCGGCCAGCCCGCCCGGTCCTTGCGGCGGACGGCCTCGCACGTCTTGCCCGTGAGCAGCACGTCGCGCACGCCGGGCGCGACGGTGGTCGCGAAGTCGATCGCGCCGAGCTTCTTCAGGGCCCGGCCGGCGCGGCCGAGCTTGTAGAACATGTCGAGGTAGTCGAGCATCGCCAGCTCGGCGTCGATGGCCAGGGCGTGCACCTCGCCGCCGCCCGGCGCGGAGGCGATCTTCCGCTCCTCGTACGGCAGCGCCTCGGTCTCGAAGAGCTGGGCGATGCCCTGCCGCTCCTCGACCTCGACCAGCAGCACGCGGCGGCCCTCGGCGGCGAGGGCGAGTGCCAGGGAGGCGGCGACCGTGGTCTTTCCCGTGCCGCCCTTGCCGGTCACGACGTGCAGCCGGACCGCAGATGACTGTTGAGGGCTCACCTTGCGAGCCTAACCAGTGAACGCCCCTGACACTCGGCCGGTCGGCGGTTCGTCCGGCCCGGGCGGGGCGCGGCGGCCCTCGCGCGGGCCGGTTCCGGGGCTCTGCGCGGCCCGGCCGCGGGGCTGTCGCCGGGCGGGTCGCGCGGCGGCGGGCGGGCCGGTCACGGGG
The DNA here is from genome assembly GCF_019890725.1 of Actinacidiphila acidipaludis. GTDB lineage: Bacteria > Actinomycetota > Actinomycetes > Streptomycetales > Streptomycetaceae > Actinacidiphila > Actinacidiphila acidipaludis. Next base: position 66,435 of record NZ_JAINZZ010000006.1, on the reverse strand, counting down.
CGCGCGACGGCAGGGCGGGCCAGGCGGGAGCGGGGGCGCCCAGGCACTAGAGTCGCCCGTATGGCGAACAAGTGGGAATACGCGACCGTGCCGCTGCTCGTGCACGCGACGAAGCAGATCCTCGACACCTGGGGCGAGGACGGCTGGGAGCTGGTGCAGGTCGTGCCGGGTCCGAACAACCCCGAGCAGCTGGTGGCGTACCTCAAGCGGGAGAAGCAGGCGTGAGCGGGACCGTCGAGGCCCGGCTCGCCGAGCTGGGGCTGAACCTGCCGGACGTGGTCCCGCCGCTGGCGGCGTACCAGCCGGCGGTGCGCTCGGGCGCGTACGTGTTCACCGCCGGGCAGCTCCCGCTGGTCGACGGCAAGCTGACCACCACCGGCAAGGTCGGCGCCGGGGTCACGCCCGAGGAGGCGTACGACCTGGCGCGGATCTGCGCGCTCAACGCGCTGGCGGCTGTGAAGTCCGTCACCGGTGACCTCGACCGCATCGCCCGGGTCGTCAAGGTCGTCGGCTTCGTCGCCTCGGCGCCCGACTTCACCGGCCAGCCGGCGGTCGTCAACGGCGCGAGCGAACTGCTCGGCGAGGTGCTGGGCGACAAGGGCGTGCACGCCCGCAGCGCGGTCGGCGTCGCGGTGCTGCCGCTGGACGCCCCGGTCGAGGTCGAGATCCAGGTCGAGCTGGAGCCGTAGGCGGGACGTCGCCCGCGCCGCGGAGCGCGGCGACCACCTCGTCACAGGCCTGGTGACCAGCCCGTCGCAGGCCCCGCCGCCACCCCTCGCCCGCCGTCCGGCCGGGCGTTTCGCGGGGTTCCGGGCGGGGCGGACCGGGCGTGGGGCGAGCCGGTAGCCTCGGGGCATGACCTCGATGGACGGCTCCGCGTTCCCCGCTGCGTGGCCCGAGCGGATCCGGGCGCTGGCCCGCGGCGAGCTCGAGGTGGTGGCGCCGCGCGCCGCGGCGACCGTGCTGCTGCTGCGGGACGGCCCGGGCGGCGAGCCGCTGGTGCACATGCTGCGGCGCCGTACCTCGATGGCCTTCGCGGGCGGCGCCTACGCCTATCCCGGCGGCGGTGTCGACCCGCGCGACGAGCGGGAGGTGCGGTGGGCCGGTCCCGGCCCCGCCCACTGGGCCGAGGTGCTGGGTGTCCCGGAGGCGCGGGCGCAGGCCGTGGTCTGCGCGGCGGTCCGGGAGACGTTCGAGGAGTCGGGCGTGCTGCTGGCCGGGCCGCACGACGGCACGGTCGTCGCGGACACCACCGGCGAGGACTGGGAACGCGACCGCCAGGCCCTGGTCACCCGCGACCTGGGCTTCGCCGACTTCCTGGCCGGCCGCGGCCTGGCCCTGCGCTCCGACCTGCTGGCGCCCTGGGCGCGCTGGATCACCCCGGAGTTCGAGGAGCGCCGTTACGACACGTGGTTCTTCCTCGCCCGCCTGCCCGAGGGGCAGCGCACCCGGGACGTGTCCGGCGAGGCCGACCGCACGGTGTGGCTGGCTCCCGGCGAAGGCGTCGCGGGCTACGAGCGCGGCGAGATGGTGATGCTGCCGCCGACCGTCACCACGCTGCGCGCCCTGCTGCCGTACCCCACCGCCGACGCGGCCCTGGCGGCCGCGCCCGGACGCGACCTGGCGCCGGTGCTGGCCAGGGCCGAGCTCGACGCGGCCGGTGACGTGGTGCTGACCTGGCCGGGGCACGACGAGTTCACCCGCGTCGTGCGGGCGGCGGGGGAGAGCCGGTGACCGCCGCGGTGCCGCCGGGGCGGCCGGAGGCCACGATCGGCGGCTGGGCGAGCGCCCGGGCGCTGTGCGTGCTGGCGCCGAACCCCTCCCCGATGACCCTGGACGGCACCAACACCTGGATCGTGTCCGAGCCGGACTCCGGCCTGGCCGTCGTCATCGACCCGGGTCCGCTGGACGAGGCCCACCTGGCGAACGTGATCGCCACCGCGGAGTCGCTCGGCAAGCGCGTCGCGCTGACCCTGCTCACCCACGGCCACCCGGACCACGCCGAGGGCGCCGCCCGGTTCGCGGAACTCACGCGGACGCCGGTACGCGCCCTGGACCCCGCGCTGCGGCTCGGCGACGAGGGTCTGTCCGCGGACGACACGGTGACCGTGGGCGGCCTGGAGCTGCGGGTGCTGGGGACGCCCGGGCACACCGCCGACTCGCTCTGCTTCCATCTGCCCGCCGACGGCGCCGTGCTGACCGGCGACACGGTGCTGGGCCGCGGCACGACCGTGGTCGCCCATCCCGACGGCCGGCTCGGCGACTACCTCGACTCGCTGCGCCGCCTCCAGGCGCTGACCGTCGAGGACGGCGTGGACACCGTCCTGCCCGGGCACGGCCCGGTGCTCGCCGACGCGCGCGGCGCCGTCGAGTTCTACCTGGCCCACCGCGCCCACCGTCTCGCGCAGGTGGAGACCGCCGTCGAGTCGGGGCTGCACACGGCCCCCGACGTCGTCGCGCACGTCTACGCCGACGTGGACCGCTCGCTGTGGCCCGCCGCCGAGCTGTCCGTCCGCGCGCAGATGGACTACCTGCGGGAACACGGACTGATCGAGCTGCCATGACCTCACCGACCTCACCGACATCACCGACCCCGCTCAGTGCGTCGAACGCGTCAACGGCGTGCATGACGTCAACAGCGTCCAAGGCGTCAACGTCGCTGTTCAGGCCCTGGGAGCCGTCCTTCGTCACCGACCCGTACCCGGCGTACGAGGCGCTGCGGGCGGGCGGCCGGGCGCACTGGTTCGAGCCGACGAACCAGTGGCTGATCCCGCACCACGACGACGTCAGCGCGCTGCTGCGGGACCGGCGTCTGGGCCGCACCTACCTGCACCGCTTCACCCACGAGGAGTTCGGCCGTCAGGCCCCGCCGCCCGAGCACGAGCCGTTCGTCACCCTCAACGGCGAGGGGATGCTCGACCTGGAGGACCCGGCCCACGCCCGGATCCGCCGCCTGGTCTCGAAGGCGTTCACCCCGCGCATGGTCGAGGACCTCGCGCCGACCGTGACGCGGCTGGCCGGCGAGCTCATCACGTCCCTGCGCGCCGACGGCGGCGGCGACCTGCTGGCCCGCGTCGCCGAGCCGCTGCCGGTCGCGGTGATCGCCGAGATGCTCGGTGTGCCGCCCGCCGACCGCGGGCTGCTGCGTCCCTGGTCCGCGGCGATCACCGGCATGTTCGAGCTGAACCCGAGCGAGGAGACCGCGCGGCTGGCCGTGCGGGCCAGCGAGGAGTTCTCCGCGTATCTGCGGGAGCTGATCGCGGTCCGCCGCCGGGAGCCCGGCGAGGACCTGATCAGCGCCCTGATCGCGGCGCACGACGGCGGTGACGTGCTCAGCGAGCAGGAGATGATCTCCACCTGCGTGCTGCTGCTCAACGCCGGCCACGAGGCCACGGTCAACACCACCGTCCTGGGGTGGCTCGCGCTCTTCCACCACCCCGACCAGCTGGCGGTTCTCCAGCGGAACCCGGAGCGGCTGCGGGACGGCGTCGAGGAGATGCTGCGCTACGACACCCCGCTGCAGCTCTTCGAGCGGTGGGTGCTGGACGACATCGAGGTGGACGGCACGGTCGTCCCGCGCGGCTCGGAGGTCGCGCTGCTCTTCGGCTCCGCCAACCGCGACCCCGCGCGTTTCACCGACCCCGACCGGTTCGACGTGACGCGGCCGGCCGCCGACAACAAGCACGTGTCCTTCGGCGCGGGCATCCACTACTGCCTGGGCGCCCCGCTGGCCCGCCTCGAACTCGTCACGTCCTTCGGCACGCTGCTGCGCGACGCCCCCGGCATGCGCCTGGTCGAGGAGCCGAAGTGGCGTCCCGGCTATGTGATCCGCGGGCCCGAGGAGATGCTCGTCACCTGGTGACGCGGGGAACCGTCAGGCGCCAGGCCGACGGCTCGACCGTCCAGGTGCGGGTGCGCACCGGGCCGGTGACCGCGGAGTCCGCCCGGTAGCGGAAGTCCCGGCCGGAGACGGTGACCGTGCGGGCCCGCGTCCGCACCTGAGCGTCGCCCTCGGCACGGCGGACCGACACCTCGGCGAAGCCGGCGGGCGCCGTGCGCACCGACACCTCGTGCACCGGCTGGTCCAGGTCGGCGAGCAGCACACCGTCCGCCTCGACCCGCAGCCGCTGCTGACGCTGCGGCGGCTGGCCGTTGACCGGGATCGGCGCGGTGAGGGTGCGGACCAGGGAGCGGGCGGTCTTCTCCACCGGCGTCCACCAGTGCGCCGCGGTGTGCGCGACGGGGTTGCCGCAGGGGATGCTGAGCGCGCCCAGCACGATGCCGCCGCTGTCGTCGACCAGCAGGTCCAGTTCGCGCTCGGCGCCGTCGAGCACCGCGCGGGCGGCGGCCGGCACCTGGTCCGGGACGCCCAGCGCGCGGGCCAGCGTCGAGCGCGGCCCGATCGGCACCACCGACACCGGCGCCTCGCGCAACGACCGGTCGCGGTGCAGGATCCGGACCGTGCGCAGCAGTGCCGCGTCGTCGCCGAGCACAACCGGATGCCGCCTGCCGCGGTGCACCAGCGCGTGCTCGGCCTCGGCCGCCGTTTCCGGCAGAACGATCTTCAGGGAGGCCGCGCCCGCGCACAGCACGTCCTTGGCGATCCGCACGGACTCGCCGTCGGTTGCCCGTGCCGCGGGATCGACGACGACGAGCAGGGATTGTCCGGCCGGGACGTGAGCCGACACGGTGGTCCTTCCTCAGGTAAAATCTCGGTGCAAGAGCCCCTTGCGCCTTTGCGTCAGGGGCTTCGTCTATTCCGGGGCAGGTTCGACGGCACTCTGCACGTTGGACATGCCCCGCCCGGAAGGGGTGTACGCCTGTGCCCGCACTTGTGCTGCTCGGTGCTCAGTGGGGTGACGAGGGCAAGGGGAAGGCCACCGACCTGCTCGGTGGCTCAGTGGACTACGTGGTGCGTTACCAGGGCGGCAACAACGCCGGCCACACGGTCGTCGTCGGCGACCAGAAGTACGCACTGCATCTCCTCCCCTCCGGAATCCTGTCACCGGAGTGCGTCCCGGTGATCGGCAACGGTGTCGTCGTCGACCCGGCGGTGCTGCTCTCCGAGCTGAGCGGCCTCAACGAGCGAGGCGTCGACACCTCCAAGCTGCTGATCAGTGGTAACGCCCACTTGATCACGCCGTATCACCAGACCATCGACAAGGTGACGGAGCGCTTCCTCGGCACGCGCAAGATCGGCACCACCGGCCGCGGCATCGGCCCGGCCTACGCCGACAAGATCAACCGCGTCGGCATCCGGGTCCAGGACCTCTTCGACGAGTCGATCCTCCGGCAGAAGGTCGACGCCGCCCTCCAGGACAAGAACCAGATCCTGGTGAAGATCTTCAACCGGCGGGCGATCAGCGCGGACCAGGTCGTCGAGGAGTACCTGGGCTACGCCGAGCAGATCAAGGACTACGTCGCCGACACCACGCTGGTGCTCAACAACGCCCTGGACGAGGGCAAGGTCGTGCTCATGGAGGGCGGCCAGGGCACGCTCCTCGACGTCGACCACGGCACCTATCCCTTCGTCACCTCGTCCAACCCGACCTCGGGCGGCGCCTGCACCGGAAGCGGTGTCGGCCCCACCAAGATCACCCGGGTCATCGGAATCCTCAAGGCGTACACCACCCGCGTGGGCTCCGGGCCGTTCCCGACCGAACTGCTCGACGAGGACGGCGAGAAGCTGCGCACCATCGGCGGCGAGTTCGGTGTCACCACCGGACGCAACCGGCGCTGCGGCTGGTTCGACGCGGTCATCGCCCGTTACGCGACCCGGGTGAACGGCCTGACGGACTTCTTCCTCACCAAGCTGGACGTCCTCACCGGCTGGGAGCAGATCCCGGTCTGCGTCGCCTACGAGATCGACGGCCGGCGCGTCGACGAACTCCCCTACAGCCAGACCGACTTCCACCACGCGAAGCCGATCTACGAGTTCCTGCCCGGCTGGTCGGAGGACATCTCCAAGGCCAAGAGCGTGGCGGACCTGCCGAAGAACGCCCAGGCGTACGTCAAGGCGCTGGAGGAGATGTCGGGCGCGCCCATCTCCGCGATCGGCGTCGGCCCCGGCCGTACCGAGACGATCGAGGTCAACCCCTTCCTCTGAGTCTCCGGTCCCGGTTTCCCCCGGCCGTCCTGCCCGGCGCCGTCACCTCGGCGCCGGGCAGTGCCGTGTCCGGGGCCGGGCGTGGCCGCGTGGGCGCGTGCTCTCAGCCCGTCTTCTCGTACGTCAGCGGCGCCTTGCCCGCGTCGGGGTTGTTGTCCCGGCGCAGGTGGGTGGGGTCGAGGAGGGTGAGGGAGGTCTCCACGCCCGGCAGGCACGCCCCGGCCGGCTCGCCACGGGTGACCTCGGACGCGCTCAGGGCGGTGGGCGGACCGGCGGACGTGACGTGCATCGACCAGGCGCAGTCGTAGGTGCCGCCGCTGCCGGTCAGCACCACCGAGCCGTCCGGGTGGACGGTCAGCGTCCGCTCGTTCTCGCTGCTCTGGCCGCCCTGCCCGCTGTCGAACACCGCGTGCCAGGTGCCGACGAGGCCGGCGGGCGCGGGGACGGCGGCGGCTCCGGCGGCGGGCGTGGGCGCCGTGGTGGCCGCCCGGCCGGCGGGCGCCGTCTGCGGGGGCGCGGTGTGCGTCCGGCCGGCGTCGCCACCGCTGCCGTGACCGCCGGCCCGCAGCGCCACGAGGGCCGTCGCACCGCCCGCGACCACCGCGAGCAGGGCCAGGACCGCGACGAGGGCGCCGCGGCGCTTCCGTCTGCCGGGGGCGGCGGACTCGGGGCCGGGGCCGGCGGGCTCGCGGTGGGCGGGCCGGCGGCCGGCGGGGTCGGCCGGTGCGGCGGGGTCCGCCGGTGCGGCGGCGGGGTGTGCGGCGGTGGTGGAGTGCGCGGCGGGTGCCGGCTGCTCCGCGGGTCCGGCGTACAGGGTGCTGTCCTCGGCGGGCTGCCGCGGCCGGGGCAGCGAGGCGGTGACGGGTTCAGGCGCGGGCCGCCCGGCCGCTTCCGGCCCGCGTGCGGCCTCCGGCTCATCCGGGCGTGCGGCGGGCGGGGCGGCTGCCGGACGCTGCACGCGGGTCGCGGCCTCCGCCGCGGTCACCACCGGCATCGAACCCGTCTCGGCCGCCTCCAGTTCCAGCAGCCGCACCGCCTGGCGGCCGAGCTGCGCGACGATCGCGCCGGGCAGCCACGGCTCCGCGGGGGCGACGCGCCCGCCGCTCGTGCCGTCCGCGGCGCCCGCGTCCCGCGTGCCGCGGGTCGCTTCGAGAGCCGCCGCCTCGGCCGCGGCGATCCGTTCCTGCACCTCCGCCAGCGACGGCCGCTCCAGCGGATCCTTGACCAGGCACGCGGCGACCAGGTCGCGCAGGCCCGCGGGCACGGCGTCCAGGTCCGGCGGCTCCTGCACGATGCGGAACATCTGCGCGTGCACGCCGCTCGCGGCCGCCCCGAACGGCTGCAGCCCGGTCGCGGCGTACGCGAGCACCGAGCCGAGGCAGAAGATGTCGCACGCCGGGGTGACCCGGTCGCCGCGCACCTGCTCGGGCGACATGAAGGCGGGCGAGCCGACCATCGCCCCGGTGGTGGTGACGGTGGTGCCGTCGCCGTCGTCCGCGACGGTCTCCAGGGCCCGCGCGATGCCGAAGTCGATGACCCGGGGGCCGTCGATGGTGATCATCACGTTGGACGGCTTGAGGTCGCGGTGCACCAGGCCCGCGGCGTGGATGTCCGCGAGCGCGTGGGCGAGCCCGGACGCCAGCACCCGCACCGAGGACTCCGGCAGCGGGCCGTGGTCCTTCGCGACGACCTGCTGCAGCGAGGGCCCCGCGACGTACCCCGTCGCCACCCAGGGGATCGCGGCCTCGGTGTCGGCGTCGAGCACCGGCGCGGTCCAGCGGCCGCCGACCCGCCGCGCGGCGTGCACCTCCCGCCGGAACCGGGTGCGGAACTCCTCCTGTTCGGCGAGTTCGGCGCGGACCAGCTTCACGGCGACGGTGCGGCCGCGCTGGGAGCGGGCGAGGTAGACGCGGCCCATGCCGCCGGTGCCGAGTCGCCCCAGCAGCCGGTAGGAGCCGATCCACCGCGGATCGGCGGCTCGCAGCTCGTCCATCGATGCCCCCCGTCTCGGCCGGCGCGGGCAGCCGGCCGCCCCACACTCGTACGGCCGAAGAATATGCGTACGAACGCCCGCGGGTGAGTGGTGGGCGCGGACCGTCACCCTCTGCTCGCCCCGTCGCCTTCACCCGCACGGAGACGGCCTGTTCACCGTTGCGGAGACGGTGCGCTCACCCACACGGAGACACGGCGGTCACCCACACGAAGACGCGGCGGCACCCGTCGTGCGGGCGGGCGCCTTGACAGCGTGTCGCCGTCGCGGCCCACGGCCATACAGGCTGCCGCTGTGCCGTTCGCGCCGGGCCTCCCTAGCCTGGACCCATGACCACCCTGCCTGCTCAGCCCGCCGACACCCTGCCCGGCGCCCCCGTCGCCGACCCCGAGACCGGGGCCGCGGTGAAGGCGGCCGACCGCAAGCACGTCTTCCATTCGTGGTCGGCCCAGGAGGTCATCGACCCGCTGGCGGTCGCCGGCGCGGAGGGTTCCTACTTCTGGGACTACGACGGCAACCGCTATCTGGACTTCTCCTCCCAGCTGGTGAACACCAACATCGGCCACCAGCACCCCAAGGTGGTCGAGGCGATCCAGCGGCAGGCCGCGAAACTCGCCACCTTCGCGCCCGCGTTCGCCATCGACGTCCGGTCCGAGGCGGCGCGGCTGATCGCCGAGCTGACGCCGGGCGACCTCGACAAGATCTTCTTCACCAACGGCGGGGCCGAGGCCGTGGAGAACGCGGTGCGGATGGCCCGGCTGCACACCGGCCGCCCCAAGGTGCTGAGCGCCTACCGCTCCTACCACGGCGCGACGGCCGCCGCGATCAACCTCACGGGTGACCCGCGACGCTGGGCCTCCGACACCGCCTCGGCCGGCGTCGTCCACTTCTGGGGCCCCTACCTTTACCGCTCGCAGTTCCACGCCGCCGACGAGGCCGAGGAGTGCCGGCGCGCCCTGGAGCACCTGGAGCAGCTCATCGCCTTCGAGGGGCCGCAGTCCATCGCGGCGATCCTGCTGGAGACCGTGGTCGGCACCGCGGGCGTGCTGGTCCCGCCGGACGGCTACCTCGCCGGGGTCCGCGAGCTGTGCGACCGGTACGGGATCGTCTTCATCCTCGACGAGGTGATGGCGGGCTTCGGCCGCACCGGGCGCTGGTTCGCCGCCGACCACTGGGACGCCGTGCCCGACCTGCTGACCTTCGCCAAGGGCGTCAACTCCGGCTATGTGCCGCTCGGCGGCGTCGCCATCTCCGAGCGGATCGCCGCGACCTTCGCCACCCGGCCCTACCCGGGTGGCCTGACGTACTCCGGGCACCCGCTGGCCTGCGCGTCCGCGGTCGCGACCATCAACGCCATGCGCGAGGAGCGGATCGTCGAGAACGCCGCGTTCATCGGCGAGACCGTGCTCGGCCCCGGGCTGCGGGCCATCGCCGAGCGCCACCCGTCGGTCGGCGAGGTGCGCGGCATGGGCGTCTTCTGGGCGCTGGACCTGGTGAAGGACAAGATCACCCGCCAGCCCCTGGTGCCGTACAACGCCGCGGGGGCCGACAACACCCCGATGGCCGAGTTCACCGCCGCCTGCAAGCGCTCCGGCCTGTGGCCGTTCGTCAACATGAACCGGACGCATGTCGTGCCGCCCTGCACGATCACCGAGGCGGAGGCCAAGGAGGGTCTGGAGCTGCTCGACCAGGCGCTGGCCGTCGCCGACCGCCACACGGTCGCGGCGGCGGGCTGACCGTCCCGCACCCGCGCCGCCGCTCGCCTATCGTGTGCGGGGTCATCCGTACGGCCATCGGTTCGTACGGTCATGAGTCTGTACGACGATCGGGCGAGAGGACGAGCGCATGCCGGAGGACGGCGGACCGCCGGTGCGGCGCAGCAGCCTGCGCCAGCAGATCGCCGACGCTCTGCGCGACGAGGTACTCACCGGCCGTATGGAGAGCGGCCGGCACTTCAGCGTCAAGCAGATCGCCGAGAACTACGGCGTCTCCGCCACGCCCGTGCGCGAGGCGCTGGTGGACCTCGCCGCGCAGGGCCTGCTGGAGGTCGAGCAGCACCGCGGCTTCCAGGTGCGGCGGTTCACCGCGGAAGACTTCCGGTCGCTCGCCGAGGCGCGGGTCTTCGTGATCGAGGCGGCCTTCCGCATGATGGCCGAGCACGGCATGGGGGAGCTGCCGCCGCAGGCCATCGCGTCCGTGCGGCGCCGGGCCGAGGCCGCGGCGCGCGCCGCCCGGGCCGGCGACCTGGACGTGCTCATCGGCTGCGACCTGCGCTTCTGGCGCGAGCTCACCGCGATCGGCGGCAACCCGCACATCAACGAGTTCCTGGACCGGCTGCGGGTGCAGACCTGGATCTACGCGGTGCCCCACCTGCGGGCCGTGCCGGACCTGGCCGGGGTGTGCTGGGCCGACCATGTCGCGCTGGTCGACGCCGTGGCCGCCCGCGACACCGCCGCGGCACGCCGCCTCACCCTCGACCACAGCACGCACACAGGCGCTCTCGTGGAGAAGCTCACCCCCGCACACCCCTGAGCGCGGCCGTGGCGGCGCTGACGTGAGAGGTCCGGGCCAACTACGCTGTACGCCCCCGACCGGATGGAGTGTTCGTGGCCTGCGACTTGTGGCTGGTGCCACTCGTGGACGTGCTCTGCCACAGCCCGGAAAACCCCTTCTCCGAGGAACTGGCCCGCTACGACAAGGCGTTGAGCGAGGCCGGACAGCCGCCGATCCCCGTCTACAGCTACATGCCGGGTCTGTCGGGCGACGTCGCGCCGGTCGCCTGCTTCGACTACGACGCGCTGCACTTCCTGCGCCGCGCCTATCTGCTGCGCCTCCAGGGGCTGGAGGTCACGCCGGTCGACGCGCTCGGCGGCGACTACGAGCAGCTGCTGGAGATGTTCGAGGGCGCGGCCCAGCGCTCCCATCTGGTGTGGCACTACGACCACGCGGGCGCGTACGTCCCGCTGGACTTCCCGGTGCCCGTGGTCAACGACGAACTGCTGGAGGGCGGCGGCCCGCTGGGCTCCAGCCACGGGCTGCTGCGCGAGCTGGAGTTCGTGGCGTCGGCCATCGGCATCGACCCGGCCAACCCGCCGGCCGCGCCGGCGCCGCCGGACCGCCACACCACTCTGGAGGAACCCGCCGTCACCCCGCCGCGGCCCACCGACGGGCCCTTCGCCCGCGAGCACCACGTCTGGCTCGGCCTGCACGCCGCCGCCACCCGCTCCCTGGGCCAGGGCTCCATGATCGTCTTCAGCTGATCCGCTTCTGCCCTGTCTCCGTCCCGCGGTTCTCGTGTGTTCCCGCGTGTTCCCGCGTGTTCTCGCGCTCCGGCACCCCCGGGCCTACCGGGGGTGCTCCGGGGGGCGCTGGCGGGGCATGTTGGGCCGGGTGCTGGGGTGGGCCAGGCGAGGGGCCGTCGGCTCCTGCCGGGAGGGCCACCACGCCGCGGACTGCGTACGCAGCGGCGCGGCGGCGCCCTGGGCGCCGAAACCCAGCATCCAGTCCGCCGTCTCCATGCGCACCAGGTCCGCGACGTCCTCGCAGAAGCGACGCAGGATCGTCAGACAGCGCTCGGCGGCCTCCGCGGCCGTCCCCTCGGTGGGTCCCAGCACCTCCCGGACGCTCTCCGACGCCCAGTCGAACCGCAGGACCTCCAGGCGCCGCTGCACCGCCTGCGCGGTCGCCATGTCCCGCATCCACCCCGCGGTCAGCCCGAACACCTTGTCGACGGCCACGCACACCGCCGCGAGCAGCAGGGCCGTGTAGCCCCACACGGCCGCGGTCTCCGGGCCGTGCGCGAGCTCGATCAGCGGCAGCACCGCACCGGCCGTGACCAGGCACGCCGCCGCGGTCCGCAGCGACCGCGCGGCACGGCGCTTGACGACCCGGTCGGCCAGGTACCAGTCGGCCGTGCGCAGCGCGCCGTCCTCCGCCCAGCGGTAGAGCTGCGCCAGCCGCTCGGCCGGCTCACCCCAGTCGCCCAGCGGGAACGGCAGCGCCCGCAGGTCCTCCCGCTGGTGGTGCAGCGCCCGCCGCCTGGGCTCCTCACGAGGGGCCTCTTCGGGGAACTGGTCCGGCTGGCTGCTCACTGCGCACTCCCTGGGATGACACACGACCTGACGGCTCGGCCCACCGGCCCGGTGTGAAGCTCTCTTCTTACCGCCGAACGGCTGAGGCCGGGACGGTGATGACCGGAAGTGTGCCCGTACGGGCCGCCTGATCGGGTATGGAGGCATTTCCGCGATCGCTCGAAAGAGTGACGGCGGGCACGGCACACGCCGCCCACTACCCTGGTGCGCGTGAAGGTCCTTGTCATCGGCGGCGGTGCCCGCGAACACGCCCTGTGCCGCTCTCTGTCCCTCGACCCCGACGTGACGTCGCTGCACTGCGCGCCCGGCAACGCCGGGATCGCCGAGGTCGCCGAACTGCACCCCGTCGACATCCTGGACGGCCCGGCGGTCGCGGACCTCGCCGTCTCGCTCGGCGCGGACTTCGTGATCGTCGGTCCCGAGGCGCCGCTGGTCGCCGGGGTCGCGGACGCGGTCCGCGAGCGCGGCGTCGACTGCTTCGGCCCCTCCCGTGAGGCCGCCGCGCTGGAGGGCTCCAAGGCCTTCGCCAAGGACGTGATGGCCGCGGCCAACGTGCCGACCGCCCGCTCGTACGTGTGCACCACCGCGCAGGAGATCGACGCGGCGCTGGACGCGTTCGGAGCGCCGTACGTCGTCAAGGACGACGGTCTCGCGGCCGGCAAGGGCGTCGTCGTCACCTCCGACATCGACGCGGCCCGGGCGCACGCGCTGGCCTGCGTCGGGCCTGCCGGCGACGGCGGGGAGCCCACCGGCCGCGTGGTGATCGAGGAGTACCTGGACGGCCCCGAGGTGTCGCTCTTCGCGGTGACCGACGGCCGTACGGTCGTGCCGCTGCAGCCCGCCCAGGACTTCAAGCGCGCACTCGACGGCGACGAGGGCCCCAACACCGGCGGCATGGGCGCCTATTCGCCGCTGCCGTGGGCCGACCAGAACCTCGTCGCCGAGGTCGAGCGCACCGTGCTGCAGCCGACGGTCGACGAACTGCGGCGCCGCGGCACGCCGTTCGCGGGCCTGCTGTACGCGGGGCTGGCGATCACCTCGCGCGGCGTGCGGGTCATCGAGTTCAACGCGCGCTTCGGCGACCCCGAGACCCAGGTCGTGCTGGCCCGGCTGCGCACCCCGCTGGCCCCGCTGCTGCGGGCCGCGGCGACCGGGCAGCTCGCGGCGTTCCCCGAACTTCACTGGAGCGACGGCGCCGCCGTGACGGTGGTCATCGCCTCGCACAACTACCCGGACACCCCCCGGACCGGTGACACGATCACCGGGCTGGAGGAGGTCGCGGACGAGAACGCGTATGTGCTGCACGCGGGGACGCGGCGGGAGGACGACGGGCGGGTCGTGTCGGCCGGCGGGCGGGTGCTGTCCGTCACGGCGACGGGGCCGGATCTGGCGGTGGCCCGCGAGCGGGTGTACGCGGCGGTGGGGCGGATCGGGCTGGACGGTGGGCACCATCGCGGGGATATTGCGGCAGCCGCCAGTGCCGGCTCCGCCGGCTCCGCCTGAGGTCCCCGGGTAACGGCTTCCGGGGTGCCCCTTGCGGTGCGTTCCCGGCTTTGCGGCCGGTGGTGGGCTGCTCGCGCTGGGGGCACTTCCCCCGGACGAAGTCCGGGGGACCTCGCGCCCCTGTTGTCGCTTGCCGTTCGTCCACTTGTCGGGGGCAGTCCGGAAGCGTCTCCTCGGACTGTGCATGACGGGTACTTCCGGTCAGTTGGTCGGGCGGATGCACATTCCTGCGGGGATCGCTTCCTCCCCACCCCCTGGCAGCGACGAGTGCCGCAGGGGCAGTACAGGGGTACCCCCCTTCCCTCTCGTTCCCGGGCAAGCTCCTAAAGGGGCGCGACGAGGCGCGATGGTGGCGCACGTGGCGACGGGGGGCCGGGGCGGCTGAAAAGACACTCCAAGGAGTGATGGCTCGGCCATACGGCTGACCGGTCGGCGGGGCCCAACTATGGTGCCCCGCAGACGCACCGCAGGACATTGCGGCAATCAGCCGTACGGCATTGCGATGTCGGTGGGCGGTGCGACAGTGGGGAAGAGGCCGTCACCGGGGCGGTCACCACTGGCGCTGGGGGTGAACCGCCGATGGCCGGAGAAGCAGGGGAAGCCTTCGCGCGGGCTCGCGCGCTGGCGGTGCTGCGGATCCGCGGGGCCGCACTCGGCGCCGCCCTGCTGCCGGCCGCCGCGGCCGTCGTGCTGCACGTCGCGTCGGCCACCGGCCGCCTCGGCCAGGGGTGGGACGCCGCACGCTGGGGGGTGACCGCGGTGGCGTGCGTGGTGCTCGCGGCGGCGGCCGCGATGGCCGCGGTGATGCTGCGGGCCAAGCCGGCGCCCGCGCCCACCGTGCCGGTCACCGAGTCGGCCGCTCCCGACCTGTACCGGATGGTGCGGGACCTCGCCGAGCGGCTGCACGTACCGGCGCCCGAGGCGATAGAGCTCACCCCGGACTGCGACAGCTGGCTGGAGCCCGGCGACGGACGGCCGGGCCGGCTGCCGGGGCCCGTGCTGGTGATCGGCTCGCCGTTCCTGTGGTGGATGCGCATCGCCGAACTGCGCGCGCTGCTGGCGCCCGTGGTGGCCGGCACCGGCGCCGCCGCCGATCCGGAGATAGCGGCCGCGCGGCGCTTCGTCCGCGGGCTCGACACCGCCGCGGGCATCGCGGCGGCCGGGCGCTGGGCACCGCTGCGTCCCGCCTACGCCCTGCTGGGCTGGACGGTCCGGCTGCTGCTGCGCGGCTGCCGGGTGCACGCGGGCGAGATGGAGCGCGGGGTCGCCGCGGCCGCCTCCGAGCGGGCGCAGGCGGTGGACTACGGGCTGCGGATCGTCGCCCAGGAGCAGGTCGGCCTGGCGTACGCGGGCTGGGACCGGCTGCTGACCCGGGTCGCGCTGCCCGCGTGGCGCATGGGGCGCTGGCCTGCCCGGCTGGACGCGGGCGTGGTGGCCGCGCTCACCGACCTGTCCCGGCGTGACCGGCTCGCGGAAGGTTTCGAGTCGCGGCTGGGCGAGCGGCCGGCGTGCGATCTGCTGGAGGAGCCGGGCGTCGTGGACGAGGCCGTCTCGCTGCTGGCCGCGAGGCTGTTCCACGCCGGACCGGAGCGTGCGGGCGGCGGCTGGGCGCCGGTGAGCTGGGCGCGCTATCCCGAGGAGGTCGTGGAGCGGATCTGGCGGTCGGACGCGGCGCGCCTGATACGCGTCCTGAGCGAGACGCATCCGCTGTCCGTCGCCCCGGCGCTGTCGCCGGTGTACGGGCGCGGGAGGGGGGTGCTGGTGGGGGAGACCGGCGGGCGGGTGACGCTGGCGGCGGTGCTGGACCGTGTGTCGCCGCCGGGCCGCGCGGAGGAGCTGTCCGCCCGGCTGGACGCCGCGGTCGGCCGGGCGGCCGCGCTGGGCGCCGCCGGGGGTGCCGGGGGTACCGGGCTGGTGGACGAGCTGGTGCCGCGCCGGACCGGGCGTGACCTGCTCGCCGACCACGTCGCCGCGGTGGTGTGCTGCGCCGCCCTGGACTCCGCGGGGGCCCGCCCGGGCCTGGACTGGCTCGACGGCCCGGCCCTGCTGGTCGCCGGGAGCCGCCGCACGGATCTGGCCGGGCCCGTGCTGGGACTGGTGGAGCACGGCGACCCGGCGTCGCTGCGGGAGTGGCTCGCGGCCACCGGGATCCCCCTGGATGTCGAGCTGCGCCTCGACCAGGGCCGGCCCGACCGGTCCTAGCCGCGGTCTCCTGCCGCGTGGCAGCGGCGCCGTGACGGCGGCCATGGCCGAAACCACGCGCTGCGTAGGCAAATTGGCCCCGGAAAACGCCACGAACGGTGACCGCCGTGGTGCTTTGTGTGATGTGCTGTAGGAAAGCCGCATCCTTGCTCCGCCGCTCGCGGAAGCGCGACGCGGAGCGCGGGAGGGAGGGGCGCGATGGGTGTCGGACAGATCCGCCGGTGGGAGTCGGGGGCGCTCGCGCACGGTGCGTCGGACCCGTTCGGGCAGGGCCCCCTGCCGTGGCTGCGGGGCGCGTCGCAGTACCTGGACGACGACGGGCAGGTCGTTCCCTGGTACGTCGACCTGGCCGTGAGCAGCGGGAAGTCGCCTAGCAAGCCGCATCTGCCGGGTCCGCGTACCGCGGACGACGTACGCCGGCAGATCAAGGGGTTCGCCACCGAAGGGGCGGTCGAGCCGGGTGGGGCGATCGACTTCCGGATCACGGTCGACCCGCCGCAGGAGTACACGGTGGACGTCTACCGCATCGGCCACTACGGCGGGGACGGCGCGCAGCAGGTCAGTGCGAGCCCGCGGCTGGCCGGTATCGCGCAGCCCACGCCGCTGGCCGCCGGACGGACCGTTTCCTGCCACCACTGGTGGCAGTCGTGGCGGCTGCAGGTCCCGCCGTCCTGGCAGCCCGGCGCCTATGTGGCGGTGCTGACCACGGCGGACGGTTTCCGCAGCCACGTCCCGTTCACCGTCCGGGACCTGACGGCCCGCGCCGATCTGCTCCTCCTGCTGCCGGACGTCACCTGGCAGGCGTACAACCTCTATCCGGAGGACGGCCGCACGGGCGCGAGCCTGTACCACGCGTGGGACGGCGAGGGCCGGCTGCTCGGCGAGGAGGAGGCGGCCACCACGGTGTCCTTCGACCGCCCCTACGCCGGCGCGGGGCTGCCCCTGCACATCGGCCACGCCTACGACTTCGTGCGCTTCGCCGAGCGCTACGGCTACGACCTCGCCTACGCCGACGCCCGTGACCTGCACGCGGGCCGTGTGGATCCGTCCCGCTACCGGGGCCTGGTCTTCCCCGGGCACGACGAGTACTGGTCGCCGCCGATGCGCCGGGCCGCGGAGGCCGCCCGGGAGGCCGGCACCTCGCTGGTGTTCCTGTCCGCCAACACCATGTACTGGCAGGTCGACCTGGCGCCCTCGCCGGCCGGCGACCGGGACCGGCTGCTGTCGTGCCGCAAGCGCCGCGGCGCCGCCCCGGGCCGGACCGCGCTGTGGCGGGACCAGGGCCGGCCCGAGCAGTTGCTGCTGGGCGTGCAGTACGCGGGGCGGGTTCCGCAGCCGTCCCCGCTGGTCGTCCGCAACGCCGACCACTGGCTGTGGGAGGCGACCGGCGCGGCCGAGGGCGAGGAGATCCCGGACCTCGTGGCGGGCGAGGCCGACCACTACTTCCCGCGGGTGCCGCTGCCGGAGTCCACCGAGCGGATCCTGCTGGCGCACTCCCCGTACCAGGGCGCGGACGGCCGCCGCGGCCACCAGGAGACGTCGCTGTACCGCGCGCCGAGCGGTGCGTACGTCTTCGCGTCCGGGACGTTCGCCTGGTCCCCGGCGCTGGACCGGCCGGGTCACGTCGACGGGCGGATCCAGCGGGCGACCGCCAATCTCCTCGACCGGATCTGCAAGCACATCTGAGGCCCGTTCCGGCGGCGTCCCGCCGGTCGCCGGGCGACATCGGTTCCGTCCGGGCGGGCCGTCCGCGGGGTCCTCGCGCGGCGCCGGCCGCATCCCGTGCGCGCCGCCCGGTCGCGGGTGCGCGAGAATCGGGACCGAGCCACCGATTGGGGAGGACCGCCCATGTCCGGATTCGTCGACAAGCCCGAGCCCGTCCAGGTGCCGGGGCTTGTCCACCTGCACACCGGGAAGGTACGCGAGCTGTACCAGAACGCGGCCGGGGAGCTGGTGATGGTCGCCAGCGACCGCACCTCGGCCTTCGACTGGGTGCTGCCGACCGAGATCCCGGACAAGGGCCGGATCCTGACCCAGATGTCCCTGTGGTGGTTCGAGCGCCTCGCCGACCTGGTCCCCAACCACGTGATCTCCACCGAGGTGCCCGAGGGCGCCCCCGCCGACTGGGCGGGCCGCACCATGGTGTGCCGCCCGCTGCGGATGGTCCCGGTCGAGTGCGTGGCCCGAGGCTACCTCACCGGTTCGGGCCTCCTGGAGTACCAGGAGCACCAGACGGTCTGCGGGCTCGCGCTCCCCGAGGGCCTGGTCGACGGGTCCGAGCTGCCCGCCGCGATCTTCACCCCCGCGACCAAGGCCGCGGTGGGCGAGCACGACGAGAACGTCTCGTACGAGGAGGTCGCGCGTCAGGTCGGCGCCGAGACCGCCACCCAGCTCCGTCAGGCCACCCTGGCGGTCTACTCGCGCGGCCGGGACATGGCACGCGAGCGGGGCATCATCCTCGCCGACACCAAGTTCGAGTTCGGGTACGACGACGACGGCACCCTCGTCATCGCCGACGAGGTGCTCACGCCTGACTCCTCGCGCTTCTGGCCGTCCGACGTGTGGCAGCCGGGCCGGTCCCAGCCGTCGTTCGACAAGCAGATCATCCGCGACTGGCTGACCTCCGGCGCCTCGGGCTGGGACCGCCACAGCGAGCAGCCGCCGCCGCGCCTGCCGGCGGACGTGGTGGACCGCGCCCGGTCCCGCTACGTGGAGGCGTACGAGCTGCTGACGGGCACCAGCTGGCAGTAGGCCCCGGCGTCGGCCCTGCCCGCACCTTGCCCGGACACGACGAAGGCCCTGGTCGATGACCAGGGCCTTCGCTTTGTGGAGCGGACGACGAGATTCGAACTCGCGACCCTCACCTTGGCAAGGTGATGCTCTACCAACTGAGCCACGTCCGCAGGGCGTGAAGACACTGTACCCGATGCGTCCGCGAAGCCCGAACGCCTTTTGGCCGCCCGGCGAGGGGAGCCGCCCGGGGGCGACCAGGAGCCGCCCGCTGGCCGGGTCCGGGCCTGGACACGACGAAGGCCCCGGTCGATGACCGGGGCCTTCGCCTTGTGGAGCGGACGACGAGATTCGAACTCGCGACCCTCACCTTGGCAAGGTGATGCTCTACCAACTGAGCCACGTCCGCACGTGCTGCGATCACTATACCAGTGACCAGAGCGGGCGACAGGAATTGCACACTGCGCCTCCCCCCTGGAAGGGGGGCGCTCTACTACTGAGCTACACCCGCATGTACTCCGCTGACCTGGGCTTTTCGGCCCCCGTCCTCGGCGTGGACACCACATTAGCGGACGGGTGGGGGTGGCTGTCCAATCGGCCTGGGCGGCCGGGTCGCGCACGTGCCGCGCGCCCCGCCGCCCGTCGCCAGGTGATCGACCGGCCGGCCAACCGGCGGGTCAGCCCGCCTTGTTGAACGCCTCGTAGACCTTCTTGGGGATCCGGCCGCGGGCCGGGACCTCGAAGCCGTTGGACTGGGCCCAGGCGCGCACGGTGGCGGGCGTCGGGGCGATGGGAGTGCGCTTGTAGGCGCGACCGGAAAGGGTTCGCCTGCGGCCGGCCTCCACGTAAGGCGCGAGATCGGTGCGCAGTTTGTCCGCGTTCTTGGTCGAGAGGTCGATCTCGTACCACTGTCCGTCGACGCCGAATGCGATGGTTTCCGCGGCTTCGCCGCCGTCCAGGTCGTCGGCGAGGGTGACCAGTACGCGTTGCGCCATGGGGGATCGGTCCTTTCTCGGGCCATCGGCTCGCCCGGGGGCCGCCTCGGACGGGCGGTCACGGCGGGGTGCCGGAGCCGGTCCGCCCGGTTGCGGCGGGCCAACCGGTTGTGTCGACAAGTTTTCATTTGTGCTGACGTCACATGAGTCACATGTGTGTTGTCACGAAAAGGCGGGGACGGGGATACCCGACGTTCCTGATAATTCCCGCAGAAGCCCTGCCGCAAGCATCAGGTGTCTGCCTGTCGCACGGGGACCCTATGTTTTCCGCCGGGGTTTCCCCAGGCATTTCGTCAGCCGATACATAAACGTGATCCGGACCCGATCCCGGACCGGAGTCTCCCGCGGCGATATCAACGCGCGTAGATTTTGGCACCGGGTACGCTGAGAGAACCTCACGCACCACACCACCGGGAGTGTCAGTGGCACGCGTCGTCGTCGACGTCATGCTCAAGCCGGAGATCCTCGACCCTCAGGGCCAGGCCGTGCAGCGCGCGCTGCCTCGACTGGGCTTCGAGGGGATCTCCGACGTCCGTCAGGGAAAGCGCTTTGAACTCGAGGTCGAGGGGCCGGTCGACGAGGCCGCCCTCGCCCGCATTCGGGAGATGGCGGAAACGTTTCTCGCCAACACCGTGATCGAGGACTTCAATGTAAAGGTGGAGTCGTGACTGCACGCATTGGCGTCGTCACATTCCCGGGAACACTCGACGACCACGACAGTCAGCGCGCGGTGCGTGTCGCGGGCGCCGAAGCGGTGCCGCTGTGGCACCGCGACAAGGACCTGAAGCAGGTCGACGCGGTCGTTCTGCCGGGCGGGTTCAGTTACGGCGACTATCTGCGGGCCGGCGCGATCTCGCGTTTCTCGCCCGTCATGGAAACGATCATCGAGCAGGCCCGCGCGGGAATGCCGGTTCTCGGCATCTGCAACGGCTTCCAGGTGCTGTGCGAGGCGCACCTGCTGCCCGGCGCGATGCTGCGCAACACCGCGCTGCACTTCGTCTGCCGGGACCAGCGGCTGCGGGTCGAGAACGCCGCCACGGCCTGGACCGCCGACTACACCGCGGGCCAGGAGATCTCCATCCCGCTGAAGAACATCGACGGCCGCTACACCGCCGACGAGCACACCCTGGACGAGCTGGAGGCCGAGGGCCGGGTGGCCTTCCGGTACGCCACCGGCGGCCCGGCGGCCGGCGGTTACGGCAACCCCAACGGGTCACTGCGCGACATCGCCGGCATCACCAACGCGGCGGGCAACGTCGTCGGCCTGATGCCGCACCCCGAGCACGCCGTGGAGCCGCTCGTCGGCACCGGCGGCACCGACGGGCTCGGCTTCTTCACCTCGGTACTCAAGAAGTTGGTCTCTGCATGAGTCTCGATACCGTCAAGCAGGCCGAGCAGACGCCGGAGGCGGCGCAGCCGTGGAAGGAGCTCGGCCTCAAGGAGGACGAGTACGCCCGCATCCGGGAGATCCTCGGCCGCCGCCCGACGGGCGCCGAGCTGGCGATGTACTCGGTGATGTGGTCGGAGCACTGCTCGTACAAGTCGAGCAAGGTGCACCTGAAGCAGTTCGGCGAGAAGGCCCCGCAGACCGACGCGCTGCTCGTCGGCATCGGTGAGAACGCCGGTGTGGTGGACGTCGGCCAGGGCTACGCGGTCACCTTCAAGGTGGAGTCGCACAACCACCCCTCGTACATCGAGCCCTACCAGGGCGCGGCCACCGGCGTCGGCGGCATCGTCCGCGACATCCTCGCGATGGGCGCGCGGCCGGTCGCCGTCATGGACCCGCTGCGGTTCGGCGCCGCCGACCACCCCGACACCAAGCGGGTGCTGCCCGGCGTCGTCGCGGGCATCGGCGGCTACGGCAACTGCCTGGGCCTGCCCAACATCGGCGGCGAGGTCGTCTTCGACCCCTGCTACCAGGGCAACCCGCTGGTCAACGCGCTGTGCGTCGGCGTGATGAAGCACGAGGACATCCACCTGGCCAAGGCGTCCGGCGCCGGCAACAAGGTGATCCTCTACGGCGCCCGCACCGGCGGCGACGGCATCGGCGGCGTCTCCGTGCTGGCCTCGGAGACCTTCGAGTCCACCGGCCCGGCCAAGCGGCCCGCGGTCCAGGTCGGCGACCCCTTCCAGGAGAAGCTGCTCATCGAGTGCACCCTGGAGATCTTCCGGGAGAAGCTCGTCGCGGGCATCCAGGACCTCGGCGGCGCGGGCCTGTCCTGCGCCACCTCGGAGCTGGCCAGCGCCGGCTCCGGCGGCATGCGGGTCGAGCTCGACACCGTCCCGCTGCGCGACGCGACGCTCTCGCCCGAGGAGATCCTCATGAGCGAGTCGCAGGAGCGGATGTGCGCGATCGTCGAGCCGGACAAGGTCGACAGGTTCCTGGAGATCTGCGAGAAGTGGGACGTCATCGCCACCGTCATCGGTGAGGTGACCGAGGGCACCCGGCTGGAGATCTTCTGGCACGGCGACCAGATCGTCGACGTGCCGCCGCGGTCCGTCGCCCACGAGGGCCCGACGTACCACCGCCCCTACGCCCGGCCCGAGTGGCAGGACGCCCTGCAGGCGGACGACGCCAACGCGCTGCCGCGGCCCGCGACGTCCGCGGAGCTGCGCGAGCAGGTGCTGCGCGTCGTCGGCTCGCCGAACCAGGCGTCCAAGGCGTGGATCACCGACCAGTACGACCGGTTCGTGCAGGGCAACACCGTGCTGGCGCAGCCCGAGGACTCCGGCATGATCCGCGTCGACGAGGAGACCAACCTCGGCGTCGCGGTCGCCACCGACGGCAACGGCCGGTACGCCAAGCTCGACCCGTACGCCGGTGCGCAGCTCGCGCTGGCCGAGGCCTACCGCAACGTGGCCGCCTCCGGTGCGAAGCCGCTGGCGATCTCGGACTGCCTCAACTTCGGCTCCCCCGAGGACCCGGCCGTGATGTGGCAGTTCGCGGAGGCCACCCGCGGGCTCGCGGACGGCTGCCTGGCGCTGGGCACCCCGGTGACCGGCGGCAACGTCTCGCTCTACAACCAGACCGGTGAGACGGCGATCCACCCGACGCCGGTGGTCGCCGTGCTGGGCGTCATCGACGACGTCACACGGCGTACGCCGGTCGCGTTCAAGGACGCCGGTCACCTGGTGTACCTGCTCGGCGACACCCGTGAGGAGTTCGGCGGGTCGGCGTGGTCGCAGGTCGTCCACGACCACCTCGGCGGGCTGCCGCCGGCCGTGGACCTGGACCGCGAGCGGCTGCTGGGCGACATCCTGATCTCCGCGTCCCGCGACGGCATGATCGACGCGGCGCACGACCTGTCGGACGGCGGCCTGATCCAGGCGGTCACCGAGTCGTGCCTGCGCGGCGGCGTCGGGGCGCGGCTGGTCGTCCCGGACGGCCTGGACGCGTTCACGTTCCTCTTCTCCGAGTCCGCGGGCCGGGCGATCGTGGCGGTGCCGCGGTCGGAAGAGATGCGGTTCACCGACATGTGCGGGGCGCGCGGCCTGCCGGCCACGCGGATCGGCGTGATCGACGGCGACGAGATCGACGTCCAGGGCGAGTTCACCCTCCCCCTGGCGGACCTCCGTGCCGCCCACGAGACGGCGATCCCGAGCCTGCTGGGTTAGCCCGCCCGGCGTTCAGCGCCAACAGGTCCGCCCGGCCGGGGAGTTCACGTCCCCCGCCGGGCGGACCCGCTTCACGGACTCTCCGGGGGCGCGGGAGCGGCCATCGCCGCGGCCGGCCGGTTCTGTGACGTTCCCCGCCGCCCGCCGCTACTGCTAAAGTGCGCTGTCCTGCTGGGGGGATGATCAAGGGCTGGGGGGCCACCCGCTTCTGCCGGCGTTGCCGGCACGGGCCGCGACGCGCCTGCCCGCTCGCCTTCGGGCCATGAGTACCTCCCCAACGTCGTATCCGGCCGTCATGGGCCGGTCGCAGGTCCCCGCGCGCAGGCGCCGGGCCCTGCCGGGGAGGGAAGCGCGTGATCCGCAGTACCGCAGTCCGCCGCGGAGTGGTGGTGGCCGCAGCCGTCCTGGCCGCCGCAGCAGCGCCGCTGCCGCCATCGGCCCGCGCCGACGACGGCCCGGCACCGGCTGAGACGGTGATCCACACCGGTTTGCGGGGGCAGGCGGACGAGTCGTACGTCGATGGCTTCGGCGCGCACGGCTACGTCCTGGGGGCCGAAGACGGGTCCCGGCACTGGATCGACCTGGGGACGAACACGGACGGCGGACCGCTGCCCCGGGGGTACGTCGCGCACACGCAGGGTGCCGTCGAAGAGCGCCCCGGTGCCCGCAGTGTCGATCTGGTCGACCTGGATGCCGGGACCACCGCACGGATCCCTCTGCCGGACGGCCAGCAGTGGACAGAGGCGTTCACCGGCGACACCCTGCTCACCACCACCGGCGGGCCGGATCACACCACGTCGCTCCACCTGCTGACCGCCACCGACGGCGGCGTCGAGGACCGGACGGTCACGGGCGCCCTGCCGGACGACAACGGCGGCGTCGGGGTGTCCGCGACCGGTCCCGGCATGGCCGTGCTGACCAGCGTGGACTTGGACGCGCATCCGAACACCCACCCCGCCTACGCCCTGGACCTCAGGACCGGGACGCTGACCCGCATCTTCGCGGACGTGTCCGCGCCCAGCCTGCAGCATTACGTCGTCGGCGCGGACCGGGTGGGGGTCTGCTCGGACTACTCCTGCACATCGCTGTACACGGTGTCGCGGGACGACCTCGCGGGTCCCTCGGAGCGGACCTCCCTGCCGGTGTCCCCGAACGGCACCGCGGGCTCACTCGCGCTCGTGGGCGACCACGTCCTCGTCGGCCAGTGGGCGTCGGCGCGCTGGGGCGGCGCGGTCTCCGCCGTCCCCCTGGCCGGCGGTCCGGCACAGGAGGTCGTGGCCGGGACGTCCGAGGAGTCGTCCCTCGCCGTCGGTCCTGACGGGACGGTGCTGGTCGTCGGCGGCACCGACGTCGACGACTGGGGTGTGCAGCGCATCCGTCAGGCGTCCGACGGAACGTTTGCCGCCACCCTGGTGCGTGCGCTGCGCAGTCCGGCCCACGTCTCCGGTATCTCGGTGAGCGGGGGGCAACTCGCGTACACCACCGATGAGCCGGAGCAGATCTCGACGCTCAGGCGGTCCGTGTCCCAGGACAGTCCGCCGGCCGTGGGCGACCCGCAGACGCTCGGGACCGGACCGACCACGGGCCCGCTCGTCGGGCGCGGCGACGGGTCGTTCGTCCGTCAGGACGGCAGCGGCACCACCGTCTCCCCCCCGGTGGTCGGCCCCGACGACTCCCGTCAGCCGGCCGGCTACCCGGCGCAACGGGCCGCGATCAGCGACGCCTCGCTCGACTACGCCGTGTTCTACGACAAGACCTACGGCATCACGGATGTCGTCGGGCTGCGCCCGGGCTTCCAGGACCGGGAGTTCGTCGGCGGCGTGAACGCGCTGTGGGCGGACACGCTGTGGAGGCCGGGCGCCACTGCGGGAACCGTGCAGGCGTACGACCTCAGGAGCGGGCGCGTCACCCAGACCGTCTCCATCGGATCATCGTGCGTGCCGGACTCGCTCCAGGCGGACGGCCTGTGGCTGTACTGGTCCTGCGGATCCTCCGCGGGGGTCCGTGACCTGCGGGACGGCCACGAGATCGCCGTGCCCCCGGGCACCACGCAGCTCGGAGACGGTTTCCTGGTCCGCGACGACACCGCGGCCGGAAAACTGGTCCTGACCGACTTCCACACGGGCACCGCGACGTCCCAGGACCTCGCCGACTTCACCGGCACCGCCGCCGGGGGTCCCGGCATCACCTGGTCGGTCGACAAGGTGTCGGGCACCCTGGCGTACGTCGACACCGCCCAGCAGATCCACCTGCGACACATCGACGTCCCGCCGGGCCCGGTCTGGGTCCTCGGCTCCGTCCCCTGGTACAGCGGGAACATCGATCTGGGACCCGGACCGGTACCCGCGGCGGACGCGTGGCGCTGGAGCCCGGTCCTGTCCCGGCCGGCCACCTCCTGGGCCCTGACCGTGCGTGGCTCGACGGGGGCGGTGGTGGCGACGGTCAGCGGTTCCTCCGTGTCGGGTACCTGGACACCCTCGCTGGTCTGGGACTACACCGACCAGGCGGGCCACGCCGTCCGCGACGGCGTCTACTCCTGGTCCGCGGCGTTCGCCGACGGCTCCGCCGCGCCGGCCACCCCCACGACTGCCGGAACGTTGACCGTCAGGGGAGGGGCGGCCTGGCGGGACTTCACCGGCGACGGAACGGGCGACCTGCTCGCGCTCACCCCCGGCGGCAGGCTCGACGTCCGGCCCGGCAACGGCAAGGGCGGCATCGGCGCCGGTCCCGGCGCTCAGGGGTGGCCCACCACTTCCACCTACGTCCCCTTCACGGACCTGGACGGGGACCGGTGCAACGACCTGCTGGTGCGCAACGCCGCCGGACAGTTGTGGCGCTACGCGGGCCAGTGCGGGAAGGCGTTCGTGCCCTCGGGGGCCCGCACGCTCATCGGGGGCGGCTGGAACGTCTACAACACCCTGATCGCGCCGGGAGACCTCACGGGCGACGGTCGCGCAGACCTGCTGGCGCGTACGCCATCGGGAGATCTGTACCTGTACGCGACGACATCATCAGGGGTGTTCGCGCCCCGAGTGAAGATCGGCTGGGGGTTCGGCATCTACAGCGTGATGACCGGCATGGGCGGCGCGGCCGACGGCGAGCCGGGATCCCTGGTCGCCCGCGACAGCGCGGGTGTGCTGTGGAACTACGTCACCTCGGGTCAGGGAGGCCTGCAGACGCGTCAGCGGATCGGCGCGGGCTGGAACATCTACAACTCCCTGGTGGGCGTGGGCCGGCTGGACGACGGGTCGCCGTACCTGGTCGCTCGGGACGGTGCGGGTGACCTGTGGCGCTACCGGTACGCCTGGACGGGGGCGGTCGGTCCCCGCGTGAAGATCGGCTGGGCGTGGCAGACCTACCGGTCCCTCCTGTGACCGTGATCCCGCCCGCGAAGGCTGACCTGGACGGCGCGGTCGCGGCGGGGGGAGGGGTGGCGCGGTTACGGTGGGCGGGTGAGTGCGGCACGGCGGGCGGACGAGGGTGAGCGGGAGGCGCGGCAGCCGGCGCGCCCGCACGTCCCCGACGGGCGGAAGCCGCTGCACCCGGTCAAACGGGTGGTCCTGGCCACCGTCGGCGTCATCCTGCTGCTGGTGGGGCTCGCCCTGCTGGTGCTGCCCGGCCCCGGGCTGCTGCTCGTGCTGGCCGGGCTGATCGTGCTCGGCCGGGCCGTCCCCGCGGTGTCCCGGTTCGAGGCGCCGGTCCGCGTCCGCGCGATGCAGGCGACGGAGGCGAGCGTCGCCTCCCCGTGGCGCATCGCCTGGTCCGTGCTCGCCGGCCTCGCACTCATCGCCGCCGGCATCGTGTGGGGCGCGCGCCTGTTCCCGCGGCTGCCGTTCGGCGGCTGGAGCACCGGCTCCAGCCTCATCCTGTCCGGCACGATCCTGCTCGGCCTGATCGTCTGGAGCTACCGCCGGGTCAACGCCACACGGCCGCGTGACTGACTCGCCGTCCTCCGTTCATGGTTGGCTGTCCCCGCCACGTTCGTATGACCGTATGAACGCAACCACAGCGAAGGACCGGGCATGTTCGAGTACAAGGTCGTCACCTTCCGCGAGTCGCTGATCGGCGACGCCCTCGACAGCGACAAGTTGGAGAAGACGCTCAACAAGCACGCCGAGGAGGGGTGGGCGCTGAAGGCCATCACCGCGGCCGACGTGAAGGGCCGCATAGGTCCCGGCGCCGTCGAGGGCCTCCTCCTCACCTTCGAGCGCCCCCGCGCCTGACGTACCGCCCCTCGTGGCCGGGCGGCCACTACGCTCGTTGTCAGCAGAGGGACTTGGCGCGAGTAGTCGCCTGCTCACGCTCAGCCGTGAACCCTATATGATCACCAGCTGAGCGTGAGCTTTCGGCTACAGGGAGGTGCGGGGTGACCGCAGTGGACGACCGGCCGCAGACCCGGGATCACGCGCAGATGAGCCTGGACGTCTTCGAGCATCTGGCTGCCGAGGCCGAGCGCGCGGAGGAAGGGCTCCGGTTCGAGTTCCTCGGTGGGAAGTTGGGGGTCCAGCCCATGCCGGACGGGCTTCACGGTGAGGTCATCGCCTGGCTGCAGGACGTGTGCATGCAGCTCAAACCCAGTCGCCTCTATACGGGCATGGGGCTGAAGGTCGAGACCTACCGCAACGGCCGGGCCATCCCGGACGGTGTCCTGGCGCCGCGCGGTTACTTCCTCGACGCCGGCGACTGGGCCGAGCCCGGCGGGGTCCTCATGACGGTCGAGGTCACCTCGTACGACCGCGACACGACACAGCGGGACCGGGTCGACAAGCCGCGGGCCTACGCGGAGGCCGGCGTTCCCGTCTTCGTTCTCGTGGACCGGGACGCCGGCCAGGTCATCGCGCACAGCAAGCCCTCGAACGGGTGTTACCGCGACGTGCATGCCGTCGTCTTCGGTGAGCCGATCACCCTGCCCGAGCCTGTCGGACTGACCCTGGACACCCAGGAGCTGCTGCAGCTCGTGAAGTCCGCTCGTAGCTGAGCGAGGGGACCCGGCGGGCGGGCGCGGATAGTCTCGGGGCATGCCGACCGCTCGCCGTTCCGCCGCCGCTCGCCGCGCCCGTTCGTACGATCCCGGCCGCACCTGGGCCGCGTTGCTCGCGCAGGTCGGGCATGTGCAGGCCGCCGTGCGGGAGTTGACACCCGAGCAGTGGGCGGCGGACAGCGGTCTGCCGGGGTGGGACGTGCGCACCCTGGTCGTGCACATCGTCCGGCAGGTGACCGCGGTGCGGGAGCTTCTCGCGCAGGACCCGCTGCCGCCGGGCACCGCGGTCACCGGGCTCGACACCTGGGCGCGGTCCACCGCCGGCATCGCGGACCTCCTGGACGAGGACACCCGCGAGAGCGCGGCGGCCACCCCCGACCCGCAGGCCGCGCTCGCCGCCGAGGCCGGGCTGCTGGCCGGGCAGGAGCAGAACGCGGTGCGCGCGGACCTCGTCGTCCCGCACGTGTTCACCGCGATGCGCGCCCTGGACTTCACGGTGACCCGGCTCGTCGAGCTGGTCGTGCACAGCGACGACCTGGCCAGGGCCACCGGCGTCGACGTCGCCTTCGACCGGCAGGCCGTCGCGGCCGTGGTCCGGGTGCTCGCCGACGCGCTGGCCGCCGCCGCGCCCGGCAACTCCGTGGAGGTCCGCATCCCGCCGTACGCGGCCGTGCAGTGCGTCGAAGGGCCGCGGCACACCCGCGGCACTCCGCCCAACGTCGTCGAGACCGACCCGCTGACGTGGATCCGGCTGGCCGCCGGCCGCCTCTCGTGGCGCGAGGCGCTGGACGCCGCCAAGGTCGCGGCGAGCGGCGAACGGGCGGACCTCGGCTCCTACCTCCCCGTGATGGGCTGAGCGCACCCGCCGGCCGCCGGCCCCCCGCCGGCCCCTCGCCGGCCGCCGGCCCCCCGCCGGCCTCCGGCCCCCGGGTCCCCACCGGAGCCGCCGCCCGGCCCGGCCCCACCCGAACGCCGCGCACCCCGGCGGCAGCCGGTTACTCAGGGTTCCCGCCGCCCCTCCCCGCTGCCGGCCGGACTCGCACGCCCCGCGCGGTTCCGGGCCGCCCGCCGTCTCCGCGAGCGAGCACGACGCACGTCACATCCCTTGTCCCCCATGGCGCTACGCGCATAGAGCGGTGGAATCCGAGGATCCCTCGTTCGGACGATGGGCGATCCTGCCCTAGACTCGTCATCGTGCCTCGTGGTGACGGACGACTCAGCCACGACCTCCTTCCCGGCGAGAAGGGCCCCCAGGACGCCTGCGGCGTGTTCGGTGTCTGGGCCCCCGGTGAAGAGGTCGCCAAACTCACCTACTTCGGGCTGTACGCCCTGCAGCACCGCGGACAGGAGTCCGCGGGCATCGCAGTGAGCAACGGCTCCCAGATCCTGGTCTTCAAGGACATGGGTCTGGTCTCCCAGGTCTTCGACGAGACCTCGCTCGGCTCCCTGACCGGCCACATCGCGGTCGGGCACGCCCGGTACTCGACCACCGGCGCGTCCGTGTGGGAGAACGCCCAGCCGACCTTCCGCGCGACCGCGCAGGGCTCGATCGCGCTCGGGCACAACGGCAACCTGGTCAACACGGCCGAGCTGGCCGAGCTGGTCGCCGAGCTGCCGCAGGGGCCCGGCCGGGCCACCAAGGTCGCCGCGACCAACGACACCGACCTGATCACGGCGCTGCTCGCCGGGCAGACCGACGAGGACGGCACGCCGCTGTCCGTCGAGGCCGCCGCCGCGCGGATACTGCCGAAGGTCAAGGGCGCCTTCAGCCTCGTCTACATGGACGAGCACACGCTGTACGCCGCCCGCGACCCGCAGGGCATCCGCCCGCTGGTGCTGGGCCGGCTGGAGCGCGGCTGGGTGGTCGCCTCGGAGACCGCCGCGCTGGACATCTGCGGCGCCAGCTTCGTCCGCGAGATCGAGCCGGGCGAGCTCATCGCGATCGACGAGAACGGCGTACGGACCTCGCGCTTCGCCGAGGCCCGGCCCAAGGGCTGCGTCTTCGAGTACGTCTACCTGGCGCGTCCCGACACGGACATCGCCGGCCGCAACGTCTACCTGTCGCGGGTCGAGATGGGCCGCCGGCTGGCCAAGGAGGCGCCGGTCGACGCCGACCTGGTGATACCGACTCCGGAGTCCGGCACCCCGGCCGCCGTCGGTTACGCCGAGGCCAGCGGCATCCCCTACGGCTCGGGCCTGGTCAAGAACTCCTACGTCGGCCGGACCTTCATCCAGCCCTCGCAGACCATCCGCCAGCTCGGCATCCGGCTCAAGCTCAACCCGCTCAAGGAAGTGATCCGCGGCAAGCGCCTGGTGGTCGTCGACGACTCGATCGTCCGCGGCAACACGCAGCGCGCGCTGGTCCGGATGCTGCGCGAGGCGGGCGCAGCCGAGGTCCACGTGCGGATCTCCTCGCCGCCGGTGAAGTGGCCGTGCTTCTTCGGCATCGACTTCGCCACCCGCGCCGAACTGATCGCCAACGGGATGAGCGTGGAGGAGATCGGCGCCTCGCTGGGAGCCGACTCGCTCGCCTACATCTCCATCGACGCCATGGTCGAGGCGACCACCATCGCCAAGCCCAACCTGTGCCGGGCCTGCTTCGACGGCGAGTACCCGATGGAGCTGCCCGACCCCGAGCTGCTCGGCAAGCAGCTGCTGGAGGTCGAGCTGGCCGGTGGCGCGGACGCCGCCGACGCCCTCCGCCGGCCGTGAGCCGTCGGTCCCGCCCCTTGTCCCGGAGCGCCGGGAGTGTCCGCACGACCCGCGCTCCGGTTCCCGCAGCAACCCGACACGAAAGTGCCAGCCATGTCTGAGACACCCGGTGCCAGCTACGCCGCCGCCGGCGTCGACATCGAGGCGGGCGACCGCGCCGTCACCCTGATGAAGGAGTGGGTGCGCAAGGCCACCCGCCCCGAGGTCGTCGGCGGCATCGGCGGCTTCGCCGGACTCTTCGACGCCTCCGCCCTCAAGCGCTACGAGCGGCCGCTGCTCGCCTCGGCCACCGACGGCGTCGGCACCAAGGTCGACATCGCCCGCCGGATGGGCGTCTACGACACCATCGGCCACGACCTGGTCGGCATGGTCGTGGACGACCTGGTGGTGTGCGGGGCCGAGCCGCTGTTCATGACGGACTACATCTGCGTCGGCAAGGTGCACCCGGAGCGGGTCGCGGCCATCGTCAAGGGCATCGCCGAGGGGTGTGTGCTGGCCGGCTGCGCGCTCGTCGGCGGCGAGACCGCGGAGCACCCGGGCCTGCTCGGTGCGGACGAGTTCGACGTGGCGGGCGCCGGAACCGGCGTGGTCGAGGCGGACGCCCTGCTCGGCGCGGATCGTATCCGTATGGGTGACGCGGTGATCGCGATCGAGTCGTCCGGACTTCACTCCAACGGGTACAGCCTGGTCCGGCACGTGTTCTTCGACCGGGCCGGCTGGGAGCTGGACCGGGAGGTGCCGGAGTTCGGCCGCACCCTGGGCGAGGAGCTGCTGGAGCCGACGAGGATCTACTCGCTGGACTGCCTGGCGCTGGCCCGCACCACCGAGGTGCACGCGTTCTCGCACATCACCGGCGGCGGCCTGGCCAACAACCTGGCCCGGGTCGTCCCCGAGGGCCTGCACGCCACGGTCGACCGGTCGACCTGGACGCCGGACGCGGTGTTCCGGACGGTCGGCGAGCTGGGCGGCGTGGCGCGGCTGGAGCTGGAGAAGACCCTGAACATGGGCGTGGGCATGATCGCCGTGGTGCCGCAGGAGTCGGTCGACGTCGCGCTGACCGTGCTCGCGGACCGCGGAGCCGAGGCCTGGGTGGCCGGCGAGATCACGGCACGCGAAGCCGGCGCGGCCGCGGTGGAACTGGTCGGCGACTACGCGAACTGAGCGGCGGCCGGATCCCCCGCGGCCGGGAGGGCGTGCGGGGGCCCGGTGCCGAAGCGACGACGAAACCCGGTCCGGGGACCGGACCGGGTCAGCGTGTGAGCAGCGTCAAGCGCGACGACGCTGCGAAGAGGGCTGGGACTCGTCCTCGTCCTCGTCGTCCTCGTCGTCGTTGTAAAGATCCGCGTACTGAGCGTACGGGTCGTCTTCCAACTCGTCGTCATCGTCCTCGACAGGCTCCGGATTAACCGGCCTCGACGGCGATGCGCCCAGCTCTTCGGCCAGACGTGAGAGATCCGTGCCGCCGCTGTTGTACTTCAGCTGGCGGGCGACCTTCGTCTGCTTGGCCTTGGCCCGGCCGCGCCCCATGGCTCGACCCCCTCAACGGCGGGGCTCGATGGCCCCGAGTCTTGACACGCGTTCATGAATTCGGAGCGGTCTCCCGGGGAGAACCGGTCCGTAGGGCCTCAACGGTACCTGCTTCCGACGCCGCACGGTACGTCGCCCGCACGACGCGCGTCGGAACAGGGGCCAATCGCGGCCCTGTCCTGCCTGGTCAGGCCCGATTTTACCTTCTTCTAGCGCGAACTTGCTATCGGGCCGTGCTCTCGGTCACGCCAGGGGGTCGCAAGGGCGTGTCGGCGCCTCTCGCGACCCCCGCGGCAACCCCCGTCACACGGTGCCACGAACACACCGGGACGGACTCCTCGCCGCTTCCCTACGCCGAGGGCCGCAGCCACTCGGAGGAGGGGGTGCGGTCGGCCATCCGCTGCTCGGCCAGGCGGTCGGCGGCCACCGCCGGCGGCACGCCGTCGGCCTTGGCGCGCTCGAAGATCGCGAGCGTGGTGTCGTAGATCTTGGTGGCCTTGGCCTTGGCGCGCTCGAAGTCGAAGCCGTGCAGCTCGTCCGCGACCTGGATCACGCCGCCGGCGTTCACCACGTAGTCGGGGGCGTAGAGGATGCCGCGGTCGGCGAGGTCCTTCTCCACGCCCGGGTGGGCGAGCTGGTTGTTGGCGGCGCCGCACACCACGGTGGCGGTCAGCGCGCCCACGGTCGGGTCGTCCAGCGCGTGGCCGAGCGCGCAGGGGGCGTAGACGTCGAGCGGGGTGCGGACCAGCACCTCAGCGTCGGTGACCGCGGTGACGTGCGGGTGACGGGCGGTGATCCGCTCGACGGCCTCCGCGCGTACGTCGGTGATGACGACCTCCGCGCCGTCGTCCAGCAGGTGCTCGACGAGGTGGTGGCCGACCTTGCCGACGCCGGCCACGCCGACCCGGCGGCCCTTGAGTGTGGACTCGCCCCACTGGGCCTTGGCGGCTGCCCGCATGCCCTGGAAGACGCCGAACGCGGTGAGCACCGAGGAGTCGCCGGCGCCGCCGTTCTCGGGGGAGCGGCCGGTGGTCCAGCGGTTCTCGCGGGCGATGACGTCCATGTCGGCGACGTAGGTGCCGACGTCGCAGGCGGTCACGTAGCGGCCGCCGAGCGAGGCGACGCAGCGGCCGTAGGCGAGCAGCAGCTCCTCGGACTTCAGGGTGTCCGGGTCGCCGATGATCACCGCCTTGCCGCCGCCGAGGTCGAGGCCGGCGAGCGCGTTCTTGTACGACATGCCGCGGGCGAGGTTGAGTGCGTCTTCCACGGCCTCCTCGTCGGAGGCGTAGGGGAAGAAGCGGGTGCCGCCGAGGGCGGGGCCCAGGGCGGTGGAGTGGAGGGCGATGACGGCCTTGAGGCCGGATGCGCGGTCCTGGCAGAGGACGACCTGCTCGTGCCCGCCCTGCTCCGATCGGAACAGCTTGGCGACGACGCCTTCGTTCGAGGCGGCGGTCTGTCGTACGTCAGTCACGGTGGTGACTCCCATAGTCCAGTCGGTCCCAGTGAGTGATGAGTCATGGGGCTCGCGCCCCCCAAGGGGTGGCGGAGGGCTTGATGGCCTCAGGGTAGGCCCTGGCGACCCGATCATGAGCACTGATCCGGCCGATCAAGAGGGCGTGACCGGCCACGCGGGGGGCGCACGGGCGCAGTGGCCGGGATCACCTCCGGGGTGCCGGGCCGCGTGGGACGATCGAGGTACCGAACCGGCCGGCGGGCCGGCCATGGGCTCTGCAGGGCGGCGAGGGAGCGGGTGTGGGCGGTTCAGCTGTGGTGGTCCCGTACGCGGCGTACCTGCGCGTGTACGAGCCGCTGGCGGCCTTCCCTGAGCCCGAACGCACCCACTGGTACCGGTACGCGGCCTCGGGCACCGTTCGCACCGCACAGGACGAACTGCGCCAGTCCCTGGCCGATCTGGTGCCGGTGCCGCCGATCGCGGTACCGGTGCACGAGAGCCGGGACGCGTTCGTGGCCGTGGTGGGCGGTGTGACGCACATCTGCCCGTGGCGCACCCGGCTGCGCGGCTGGATGGCGCTGGAGCACGCGGGCGACCTGGTGTCCGAGCCGGTGCTCGACGCGATGCTGCCGCCGGTGGTCCGGCGGCAGGCGGCGGCCGACCATGAGGCGTGGCGGGAGCGCAACCCCGACGCCCGGCCGTGGATCCGCTCGGCGACCTGGCACGTGCCGGTGCGCTGGTTCACCCTCGTCGGCGACGACGAGCGGGAGTACGAGCCGGCCGGCGCGGGCGAGTCCAAGGAGCCGCTGCTGCGCTACCGCACGCCGATGGTGCAGGCGCGCCGCCGGGTCGCGCGGACCCTGCGGGTGCTCAAGGACGCCCTGGAGGAGAGCCCGTTGATCGACGGGCTGATCGATGTCGGCCGCTGGCTGGAAGAGTTCCATCCGCGTTCACTGGTCGAACTCGACTACGGCGGCCTGGTGCACGCCATGGGACCGGAGCGGCTGGCCGAGGATCACTCGGCGGCCGACGTCGCGGAGGGTCTGGCGGCCCTGCGCGAGGGCGACTCGACCGCCGCGGGGGTCGCGTACGAGCGGCTCACCGACCGGTGGCGGGCGGTCCGGGAGCTTCAGTTCTCCAACTGACGGCGGGCCGGGTCGACTCGGGGAGTGCCCGGGGCGACGCGGGAAGTGCCCTGCGAGTGGCCTGGCGCATGCGTCTGTGAAGGACTTGTGTGCACTGTGTTGTCTCTCCGTGTCTCTTCACCTTCCAGACTTGCCTTCTGCCGTCAGAGATGGCGGTATTGGCCCAAGCGTGACGCAGAGCACGTAACCGGACTCTTGCCTGCATCACCATCTGTCATGCCAAAATGGGACATCGGGTCCGCCTCGGGCTCGTTTCGAAGGTGGGGATGTTGCAGGTGGTTGTGCTGTGACTGATCGTCACGTTGGTGTGACTGTCCGCTATGGCATGGTCCATCGGCTTCCGTCGAGGTTCAACACCTGAGAGGGCAAATCCATCGGTTTGGCCGACGCGGCTGGACGGATGGTGTAGTTGTAGTGCCGAGGACAAGCCGTTCGTCCTATTACCGACTCGGCCCGCGTCGCCCATTTCGGGCAACGTGGGTCAAGGTGCAGAATTTAGAGGAAAGAACCGCGTTGGTTCGGTTCTCTCGAGGAGGCCGCTCATGACCGCTCGCACCCCTGATGCCGAGCCGTTGCTTACCCCTGCCGAGGTCGCGACCATGTTCCGCGTCGACCCCAAGACGGTCACGCGCTGGGCCAAGGCCGGCAAACTGACGTCCATCCGGACGCTCGGCGGGCACCGCCGTTACCGCGAGGCGGAGGTCCGTGCACTGCTCGCGGGCATTCCGCAGCAGCGCAGCGAGGCCTGACAGCCCGTTTGGGCGGATGACGGGGCCCCCACCCCGGACCCGCCGCCCGACCCCGTGGTCTCCCCGCCCCCAACGGGAGAGCCATCGGGGAGCACGCTCAGCTTCATGGATGTACCTGGTTCCACCAGGACCGCATCGGACTCCGCCGGGTCCGGTGCGGTCCTTTTTTGTGCGTCCTGGGCGGTGTTGGCAGGCGCTGGCAGGCGCTGGCAGGCGTTGGCAGGCGCTGCGCGGTGGGAAGCGGGGTGGTCTGTGGGGTCTTGGGGACTCCTGCGAGAGGGGGTGCCATTGCACATATTAAATCGAGGGTGTCCGGAAGGGCCCGGGGTTCCCCTTTTTTCAAACGACTTGGCGTGACTCCCGTCACACGGCGGCCACTTGTGGATCTTGCTCAGAGTGAGGTAATGAACGCCCGTACGGATCTTGGGGTTTGCCGCGCTGGGTCTCGGCGGTCTCGGCGGCGTCCCGGGTTCACAGCGGCACCCGGGGGAGGCCCCGCGTCCCGCGCACGCGAGAAGGCCCGGATCCTGAGGGATCCGGGCCTTCGGCGAACTACTGCGGTCCTGACGGGATTTGAACCCGCGGCCTCCACCTTGACAGGGTGGCGAGCACTCCAAACTGCTCCACAGGACCTGGTGTCGCGGCCGGTTCCGCACTTTCGTGCGCGGCTGCGAGACAGACTGTACAGCAGGTCAGGCGGTGCGGTCGAACCCAAGTCGAACCCAAGGGGAGTGAGCGCGGAGGCGGACCGGAAGGGGCTCGGGAGGTCAGCCCCGGGTGAGGGCCCAGCCCTCGTCCAGCGCCTTGAAGACGCGCTTGTCCGAGACCGGGAACGCCGTCCCCAGGGCATGCGCGAAGTAGCTGACCCGCAGCTCCTCGATCATCCAGCGGATGTCGCGGATCGCGGCCGGCACCGGGCGCCCCTGCGGCTGCGCGGCCAGCAACTCGGCGTACTCGGTCTGGATCTCGCGCACCTTCTCCATGCGGGTTGCGTCCCGTTGCACCCCGGTGGGCATCTGCTGCAGCCGCCGGTCGACGGCCACCAGGTAGCGCATCAGGTCCGGCAGCCGTTTGAGGCCGGTGTCCGTCACGAAGCCCGGGTGCACCAGGGCCGCCAGCTGCTCCTTGACGTCCTGGAGGTTGGCGACCAGCGCCAGGCTCGTGGTGTCCTTCAGCCGGCGCTCACAGGACTGCCAGGCGGCCAGCACCTGCTGGACCCGCTGCACGCTGCGCGAGGTCAGCTCCACCAGGTCGGTGCGCACCGCGTCGAAGAGCTTGCGGTACGACTCCTCGTCCCACGCCGGGCCGCCGTGGTCCGCGATCAGGCGGTCCGCCGCGGCGGTCGCGCAGTCCTCGAAGAGCGCCTGCACGCTGCCGTGCGGGTTCCGGGACAGGGCCAGCTTCTGCTGGTTGGACAGGGTGTCCGCGGCGAACTTCGCGGGGTTCACCGGGACGTTCAGCAGGATCAGCCGCCGGGTGCCGCGCCACATCGCCGCGGCCTGCTCGGCCTCGGTGTCGAACAGCCGCACCGCGACCGAGGCGCCCTCGTCCACCAGCGCCGGATAGGCCTTCACCGGCTGGCCGGCCCGCCGGGTCTGGAAGGTGCGCGGCAGCGTGCCGACCGTCCAGTCCTTCAGGCCGGTGCGCTGCTCCACCGACGCCAGCGCGGGGTCCGAGGCGCGCTCGAAGGCCCTGGTGATGGCCTCCCGCGTCTTCGGCTTCAGCCGCAGCTTCAGCGCGCCCAGGTCCTTGTCCTCGGCGATCCGGCGGCGGCGCTCGTCGATCACCCGGAAGGTGATCTTCAGATGGTCCGGCACCTTCGCCAGGTCGAAGTCGTCCGCGGTGACCGGTACGCCGACCATCCGCTGCAACTCCCGGGCGAGCACGTCCGGCAGCGGATCGGGTCCGGCCACGGCACGGTCGAGGAACGCCTTGGCGTAGTTCGGCGCCGGTACGTAGTGGCGGCGGATCGCCTTGGGCAGCGAGCGGATCAGCTCGGTGACGACCTCCTCGCGCAGCCCCGGGATCTGCCAGTCGAAGCCGTCGGCCACCACCTGGTTGAGCACCTGCAGCGGGATGTGCACGGTGACGCCGTCGGCGTCCGCGCCCGGCTCGAACTGGTAGGTCACCCGGAACTTCAGCGCGCCCTGCCGCCAGGAGTCCGGGTAGTCGGCCTTGGTGACCGCCTCCGCGTTCTCGTTGATCAGCATGGAGTGCTCGAAGTTCAGCAACTCCGGTTCCTCGCGGCGCTTGTGCTTCCACCACGAGTCGAAGTGCGCGCCGGAGACTACGTGTTCGGGCAGCCGTGCGTCGTAGAAGTCGAAGAGCGTCTCGTCGTCGACGAGGATGTCCCGGCGCCGGGCGCGGTGTTCGAGCTCCTCGACCTCACCGAGCAGCTTGCGGTTGTCGTGGAAGAACTGGTGGTGCGTCCGCCAGTCGCCCTCGACCAGCGCGCTGCGGATGAACAGTTCGCGCGCGACCTCCGGCTCGATCCGCCCGTAGTTGACCTTGCGCTGGGCGACGAGCGGGACGCCGTACAGCGTCACCTTCTCGTACGCCATCACCGCGGCCTGGTCCTTCTCCCAGTGCGGCTCGCTGTAGGTCCGCTTCACCAGGTGCCCGGCCAGCGGCTCGACCCACTCGGGCTCGATCCTGGCGTTCACCCGCGCCCACAGCCGGGAGGTCTCCACCAGCTCCGCCGACATGATCCAGCGCGGCGGCTTCTTGAACAGCGCCGAGCCGGGGAACACCGCGAACTTGGCGCTGCGCGCGCCCAGGTACTCGTTCTTGCCCGTGCCCTTGCCGCCCTCACCGGCGACGTCCTTCAGCCCGATGTGGCTGAGCAGGCCGGACAGCAGCGAGACGTGCACCCGCTGCGGGTCCGCCGCGTCGCCCTTGTGCTCAGCGGTGTCGATGCCCAACTGCCGTGCCACCGTGCGCAGCTGGGT
The DNA here is from genome assembly GCF_019890725.1 of Actinacidiphila acidipaludis. Lineage (GTDB taxonomy): Bacteria > Actinomycetota > Actinomycetes > Streptomycetales > Streptomycetaceae > Actinacidiphila > Actinacidiphila acidipaludis. Next base: position 27,688 of record NZ_JAINZZ010000006.1, on the reverse strand, counting down.
GTAGATGTCCTGCCACTCGCGGATCCGCAGGTAGTTGAGGAACTCCGAGCGGCACATGCGCCGGAAGGCCGAGGAGGACAGCGCCTTCTGCTGCTCGCGGATGTACGTCCACAGGTTGAGGAAGGCCAGGAAGTCGCTGGTCTCGTCGCGGAACCGGGCGTGCTGCTGGTCCGCCTGCTGCTGCTTGTCCGAGGGGCGCTCGCGCGGGTCCTGGATGGACAGCGCGGACGCGATGACCATCACCTCGCGCACACAGCCGTTGCGGTCGGCCTCCAGCACCATGCGGGCCAGCCGCGGGTCGACCGGGAGCTGCGACAGCTTGCGGCCGGTGTCCGTGAGCCGCTTGCGCGGGTCCTTCTGCCGCGGGTCGAGCGCGCCGAGTTCCTCCAGGAGCTGGACGCCGTCCTTGATGTTCCGGCTGTCCGGCGGGTCGATGAACGGGAACCTGGCGATGTCGCCGAGGCCGGCCGCGGTCATCTGCAGGATGACCGACGCGAGGTTGGTCCGCAGGATCTCGGGGTCGGTGAACTCCGGCCGGGACAGGAAGTCGTCCTCGTCGTACAGCCGGACGCAGATGCCGTCCGAGGTACGGCCGCAGCGGCCCTTGCGCTGGTTGGCGCTGGCCTGGCTGATCCGCTCGATCGGCAGCCGCTGCACCTTCGTGCGGTGGCTGTAGCGGGAGATGCGGGCGGTGCCGGGGTCGATGACGTACTTGATGCCCGGCACGGTCAGCGACGTCTCGGCCACGTTGGTGGCCAGCACGATGCGGCGGGTCGCGTTGCCGCCCGGCCGCTGGAAGACCCGGTGCTGTTCGGCGGAGGACAGCCGCGCGTACAGCGGCAGCACCTCGGTCAGGCGGAGGTTCCGTTTGTTCAGGGCGTCCGCGGTGTCGCGGATCTCCCGCTCGCCGGATAGGAAGACCAGGATGTCGCCCGGGCCCTCGGCCTGCAGCTCGTCGACGGCGTCGCAGATCGCGGTGACCTGGTCGCGGTCGCTGTCCTGCGACTCCTCCTCCAGCAGCGGCCGGTAGCGCACCTCGACCGGGTACGTACGGCCGCTCACCTCGACGATCGGGGCGTCGCCGAAGTGCCGGGAGAAGCGCTCCGGGTCGATCGTCGCCGAGGTGATGATCACCTTCAGGTCGGGGCGGCGGGGCAGCAGCTGGGCCAGGTAGCCGAGCAGGAAGTCGATGTTGAGGCTGCGCTCGTGCGCCTCGTCGATGATCAGCGTGTCGTAGGCCAGCAGATCGCGGTCGGTCTGGATCTCGGCGAGCAGGATGCCGTCGGTCATCAGCTTGACCAGTGTCGAGTCGCCCACCTGGTCGGTGAAGCGGACCTTCCAGCCGACGGCCTCGCCCAGCGGCGTCCGCAGCTCCTCGGCGACCCGGTCGGCGACGGTCCTGGCGGCGATGCGGCGGGGCTGGGTGTGACCGATCCGGCCGCGCAGCCCGCGGCCGAGCTCCAGGCAGATCTTGGGGATCTGGGTGGTCTTGCCCGAGCCCGTCTCACCGGCGACGATCACCACCTGGTGGTCGCGGACCGCGGCCAGGATGTCGTCCTTCTTCTGGCTGACCGGCAGCGCCTCGGGATAGCTGATCGCGGGCACGGCGGCGGCGCGCGCGGCTATCCGCTGCTCGGCGCGGTCGAGGTCGGCGGCGATCTCGGTGAGGACCGCGGCCCGCGCCTCGGCCTTGCGGATCCGGCGCGCGCCGTCGAGTCGGCGGCCGAGGCGCTGCTCGTCGCGCAGCATCAGCGCGGGGAGCCGTCCGGCCAGATCGGCGAGGGAGGGTTGCGTAGACATACGCGGTCCAGCATCGCATCCGGCGGCGAGCGGCGGCGAACGCATTTCGCCGCCTGTCGCCCGGGGCCCGTCCGCCGTGGCCCGGGTGGGCCCTGTCAGCGCGTCCGCCGGGCTGGCCCCGCCTAGCGTGGGCTGCATGGACAGCGCCGACGCCTCCCCCGGCTTCTGGAAGGCCTTCCGGGCGTCCCCCTTCCTGCCGGCGTGCGTGCTGGTGCTGCTGATCGCCGGCGCGGCCGGGCTCTTCGCCGGCTCCTACACCTACGCCTTCGCGAACCCCACCCCGCGCAGCATCCCGACCGCGGTCACCGGGGTGCCGATGTCCCAGTTCCAGCGGGCGCGGTTCGTCGCCGCGATGGAACAGGCGCTGGGCGCCTCGCTCGACCTGCACGCCTATCCCGACTTCGCGGCCGCGGCCGACGCGGTCGAGTCGCAGCGGGTCTTCGCGATCCTCCAGGAGCCGGGGCCGGTGCCGAATCCGCGGCTGTACGTCTCCTCGGCCTCCGGGGCGAGCGTCGCCCAGCTCCTGGCGGAGACCGCGCCCAGGGTGGCGGCGTCGATCGGGGTGCCGATCACCGTCCAGGACCTCAAGCCGCTGCAGCGCGGCGACCCGCGCGGTCTGGCCGTCTTCTACATCTCGCTGGCCGCGGTCATCCTCGGCTTCGTCGGCGCGATCCAGCTCAGCGTGCACGCCCGGGGACTGAACCCGGCGGAGCGGATCGCCTTCACCCTGGCCTACTCGATGCTGGGCGGGTTCGCGATCGCCGCGATCGTGGACTGGGGTCTGGGAGCGCTGCGGCTGCCGTTCGCGGAGTCCTGGGCGATCCTGCTGTTCACCATGTTCACCTCCGGCATGGTCTTCACGATGTTCAACACCCTGGTCGGCCGGTGGGCGATGCTGCCGACGTGGGGGCTGATGGTGCTGCTCGGCAACCCGTCGTCCGGCGGCGCGGTCTCCTGGCCGCTGCTGCCGTCGCTGCTCGGGTTCATCGGCCGGTGGCTGCCGCCGGGGGCGTCGGTGAACGCGCAGCACACCGCGGTCTACTTCGGCGGGCACCAGCACGCGTTCCCGTTCCTGGTGCTCACGGCCTGGGCGGCGGGGTCGACGGCCGTGTTCCTGGGGTGGCGGCACCGGCATCCGGGCGGGCGCTGAGCGGGCGGCGCCGCGGGCATCGCGGAACCGCATCACGGAACGACGAAGGGCCCGTTCCCTTGCGGGGACGGACCCTTCGTCGTGCGGTGGCTGGGGCCGGGGTCGAACCGGCGACCTACCGCTTTTCAGGCGGTCGCTCGTACCAACTGAGCTACCCAGCCGCAGCGGTCCTGACGGGATTTGAACCCGCGGCCTCCACCTTGACAGGGTGGCGAGCACTCCAAACTGCTCCACAGGACCTTGCTTTGCGCGAGACAATTCTTGCACACCGTCTCGCATGCTTCGTACCGATATTTGTTGCCTCTGGGTGATTGGATGATCACACCGGGCTGACCGAACGTCGCTGGCTCAGCGTATCAGACCTGCAGGGGGCGTCCTGACGCCGTGAGCGGGGGCCGGAGCGCGCGCGGGACCCCGGGGGAGTCGTGCCGTTGGACAGGGAGCACGGCAGGTCCGCCTCCCGAATCCGGAGCACTCCATGACGCATCCCCGCCCGCGCTTCCCGGCTCTCGCGGCGGGCGGCCTGGTCGCCGCCGCCGTCCTCTCCGGCTGCGGGTCGCCGCCCGGCGGCACGTCCGGGAAGGCCCGCCCCGCGCGGTCCACGGCGGCGGCCGGTGCCGCGGGTTCCACTGCGGCGGCCGGTCCCGGCGGCCCGGGGGCCACGGCCTCCCCCCGGCACACGACCGGTCCCGGCGGCGCGTCCTGTTACGCGGCCTCGTGCGTGCTGACCGTCACGCGTCCGGGGAGCGTCCTCCTCGACGTGCGCCGTTTCGGCTTCTCGTCCTTCCGGGTGACCACCATCGGCGCGGACGGCGTCGGCGTCGAGGCCGACGGGAACGGAAGCGACCTCTTCTCCTCCGGCGGCCCAGGCAGCCGCCTCACCCTCGGCCGGCTCACCGTCCGGGTCCTTTCCGCCACGTCCCGCTCGGTCCGTCTGGAGGTGTCGGGGTGAGGCGGAAGACCGGGATGTCGCGGGGGGCGGCGCGGCGGGCGTAGGTGTCGTACATGGGGAGCACGCGCAGGATGTCGGGCCGCGCGGCGGCTTTCTCCTCGGCGGTCAGGCGGCGGGCGCGGACCGGGATCGTCCGCGCCCGCCACTCGACGGTGGCCTCGGGCGTGCGGGTGAGATTGGTGACCCAGACGGGGTCGTGCTGCTGCCCGAAGTTGGAGCCGATGACGAGGAAGGAGCCGTCCGGTTCGCGGTGGGCGACCAGTGGGTGGCGGCGGGGGAGACCCGTGCGGTGGCCGGTGGAGGTGACCACGACGGTCCGCATGAACAGCCGGGTGGGCACCACCCGGCCGCCGGTCAGCCGGTGCGACATCAGGTCGACCGGCGGCACGACCTTCGGCGCCACCCGGGTCACCCAGCGCAGTTCGCAGAACCTTCGCACCGCGGCAAGCATCGAACCGGCTCCCCTCGTCGGCCCTCCGCCCCCAGGCTAGGCCCAACGCCCCCCGCGGGAGCCGCCCTTGCGGTCACGAAGCGCCGGCGCGGGCCCGCCTGGGGTCAGAAGGGTTTGGGGAGGAGGAGTTCGGTGTTGTGGTCGGGGGCGGCGCCGAGTTTGGCGGCGGGGGTGGCGTAGATGTCGTTGAAGGACAACTCGCGGTAGAGGGCTGCCAGGTTGGGTTCCGAGGTGGAGCCGAAGTCGGTGGCGTAGGGGGCGGCGGACTCCACCAGCGTGGTGAACAGCGACAGTGTGCCGTCGCCGTTGTCGGCGAGTTCGATGAGGCGGGCGTGCTGCGGGAAGTCCACGTGCGAGGCGGTGTTGATCTCCCAGAACGCCCGCTCGGGTACGGCGTGGCCGTGCGCGGTGATCTGGTTGGCGTGCGTGTGGCCGTTCACCCAGGCGACGACGTTGGGGTAGCGCTGCGCCAGCGCGACCAGTTCGGCACCGGTGTGCCGGCCCTCGAACAGGTTGTACGGGTCGGGCAGCGTGTTGCCCATCGTCGTGCTGGTGTGGTGGCTGAACAGCACGATCAACTGGTCCTGGGAGCCGCGCCGCACCACGTTGCCGTCGGTGTCGTACCAGTGCGTGCTGTACGACTGCAGCACCGACTCCAGCCATCCGAGCTGTGCGGTGCCGATCGAACCGTCCGCCCAGCCCGCCCGGTTGGTGGTGTCCAGGCTGACGCCGAGCACACCGTCGGCGATCTTGAAGGTGTAGTACAGCTTGCCGCTGGCGGCCGCCGCCGCGGTGAAGCCGTGGCCGAACGGGCCCGGCCCGGTGCGGGCGGGGTCCAGGTGCGCCTGCGCGAACTGCTTGGGCGTGAACGGCGCCCGCCGCGCGTCGGGGGTGATCTCGCGGACCGGCGCGCCGCCGGTGAGCAGGCCGAGGAGCAGGGTGACCGCGGCGGCCGGGTCGTGCTGGACGGCGTCGGCGAGCCGGGCCGCCGTCGCGTCGTCCACGCCCTCGATCTTGCCGCCGCCGGTGTAGAGCGAGCTGAGCAGCCCGAGGTCCGGCAGGGTGCCCTCGATGGAGTCGTCGTGGTTGCCGACCGTGGTGTACCAGGGGGTGCGCAGCCCGGGCGCGGTAAACGCCGCGCCGGCCGCTCCGAGGAAGCCGGGCACCTGAGGGAACCCGGCCTTCTTGTAGGTGTCCTGGTACGGCGACTCGGGGTTCCAGTACGCCGCGGAACCGGAGTTCTGCACGCCCTCGTACCGCGTGAGGTCACCGGTGTTCGGGGTGATGCGGCCGCCGCTCATCACCGACAGGTACCAGTCGAGTTCGACCTGCTCGTGGTTGTCGGTGTTGTCGCCGGTCGCCATCACGAGCGAGAACGGCAGGCCCGTCCAGGGGCCGCCGGCAAGGGAGTTGACGCGCTCGACGAGCGAGGACGCGCCGCGCACGGTGAGCGCCTCCTGCGGGCGGTAGGCGGAGTCGATGTACCGGGCCAGGTACTCGAACCGGACCGGGGACTCGGTGTCGGCCAGGTGCAGGTCGGTGAACTGCACGAAGGAGGCGACGCCGGTGCGGGCGGTGTCGCGGGCGGCGCCGGCCGCCGCGAGTTCGGTGCGCACGACCACCGGCCAGCCGGGTCCGGCCGCGAGCCTGCGGTAGCCGCCGGTGCCGGTCGCGGCGGCGGCCTGCTCCAGCGTGGTGCCCTCGACGCGTACCGCCCGGGCGGCCGTGGCGGCCAGGGCGCGGTCCCGCGAGGCGGCGGAGGCGTACCCGCTGTCGAGCAGCGACATCGCCGCGGCCGCGGCGGTGGCGGAGGCACCGGTGAGGAAGCGGCGTCTGCTGGGTGAGCGCATGCCAGGGTCTCCTGTGGGGTGAGGTGTCCTGTGGGCGTGTGCGGCCGCCCCCGCTGTATTACCAGTCGGTAACGGGCAACCGCCAGGGTCCCGCGCCTCGTTGGATGTGACGTGAACACGCCGTGACGCCGCGGCGCCCGGCCCTCGAACGGCCCCTCACCCGGCTTCTCCCGGCGGTGCGCTCCCGACCCGCCCGGGTGCCCTCGGCGCCCCGGCCCGGAGTACGCCGGGCCGGTGGCCGGCGCGGCGTGAAGCCACCCTAATGCCCGGTTTAAGAATTCATCGATGGACGGGACCCCGGAAGCGGAGGCAGGGTGGTGCCGCCCGGCTCATATCCCCCCGTACCGCCCCGGGCTTCCTCTCGTACAGGAGACGCGTCGGTGAAAGCGCTGGTCAAGGAGAAGGCGGAGCCGGGTCTGCGGCTCATGGACGTCGCGGAGCCGGAGATCGGCCCGGGTGACGTCCTGATCAAGGTGCTCAGGACCGGAATCTGCGGCACCGACCTGCACATCAGTGCCTGGGACGGCTGGGCGCAGCAGGCGATCAGCACCCCGCTGATCGTCGGCCACGAGTTCGTCGGCGAGGTCGTCGAGACCGGCCGCGACGTGGAGGACATCGCCGTCGGCGACCGGGTCAGCGGCGAGGGCCACCTGGTGTGCGGCAAGTGCCGCAACTGCCTGGCCGGCCGCCGTCACATGTGCCGGGCGACCGTGGGCCTGGGCGTCGGCCGCGACGGCGCGTTCGCCGAGTACGTGGCCCTGCCCGCGACGAACGTGTGGGTGCACAAGGTGCCCGTCGACCTCGACGTGGCCGCGATCTTCGACCCGTTCGGCAACGCCGTGCACACCGCGCTGTCCTTCCCGATCGTCGGCGAGGACGTGCTCATCACCGGCGCCGGACCGATCGGCCTGATGGCCGCCGCGGTGGCCCGGCACGCCGGCGCCCGCAACGTCGTCATCACCGACGTCAGCGAGGACCGCCTGGAGCTGGCCCGCAAGATCGGCGTGAGCCTGGCGCTGAACGTGGCCGAGACCACGGTCGCCGAGGGCCAGCGGGTGCTGGGCCTGCGCGAGGGCTTCGACATCGGCCTGGAGATGTCCGGCCGCCCCGAGGCCATGCGCGACCTCGTCGCCAACCTGACGAACGGCGGCCGGATCGCCATGCTGGGCCTGCCCTCGCAGGAGTTCCCGGTGGACTGGTCCCGGATCGTCACGAACATGCTCACCATCAAGGGCGTGTACGGGCGCGAGATGTTCGAGACCTGGTACGCGATGTCGGTGCTGCTCGAGGGCGGCCTCGACCTCAGCCCGGTGATCACCGGCCGCTACGGCTACCGCGACCACGAGGCCGCGTTCGCCGACGCGGCCGGCGGCCGCGGCGGCAAGGTCATCCTCGACTGGACCGAGTGAGTCCGCACCCGGAGCGGACCGGCTGAGTCCGCGCCCGGAGCGGACCGGCTGAGTCCGTACCCGAAACCGCCACAGCGCCCGCCGACCGGCACAACCCAGGGAGCCCTCCATGTTCGACTCCGTCCGCGCGGACCTGCGCAGCACCCTCGACGGCATCCGGGACGCCGGACTGCACAAGCCCGAGCGCGTCATCGACACCCCGCAGTCCGCGACCGTGAACGTCACCGCGGGCGGCCGCCCCGGCGAGGTGCTCAACTTCTGCGCCAACAACTACCTGGGCCTGGCCGACCACCCCGACGTGGTCGCCGCCGCCCACGCGGCCCTGGACCGCTGGGGCTACGGCATGGCCTCGGTGCGCTTCATCTGCGGCACGCAGGAGGTGCACAAGGAGCTGGAGGCGCGGATCTCGGGCTTCCTGGGCCAGGAGGACACGATCCTCTACTCCTCGTGCTTCGACGCCAACGGCGGTGTCTTCGAGACGCTGCTGGAAGCCGAGGACGCGGTGATCTCCGACGCCCTCAACCACGCGTCGATCATCGACGGCATCCGGCTGTCCAAGGCCCGGCGCTTCCGGTACGCCAACCGCGACATGGCGGACCTGGAGGCCCGGCTGAAGGAGGCGTCGGCCGGTGGCGCCCGCCGCACGCTCGTCGTCACCGACGGCGTCTTCTCCATGGACGGCCACGTCGCGCCGCTCCGGGAGATCTGCGACCTGGCCGACCAGTACGGCGCCATGGTCATGGTCGACGACTCGCACGCCGTCGGCTTCGTCGGCCCCGGCGGCCGCGGCACCCCCGAGCTGCACGGCGTGATGGACCGCGTGGACATCATCACCGGCACCCTCGGCAAGGCCCTCGGCGGCGCCTCCGGCGGCTACGTGGCCGCGCGCGCCGAGATCGTCGCCCTGCTGCGCCAGCGTTCGCGCCCGTACCTGTTCTCCAACACCCTCGCCCCGGTGATCGCGGGCGCCTCGCTGAAGGTGCTCGACCTGCTGGAGTCGGCCGGCGACCTGCGCGCCCGGCTCGCCGAGAACACCGCGCTGTTCCGCTCCCGCATGGCCGAGGAGGGCTTCGACATCCTCCCCGGCGACCACCCCATCGTCCCGGTCATGATCGGCGACGCCGCGGCCGCCGCCGCGCTCGCCGACCGGCTGCTGGAGCGGGGTGTGTACGCGGTCGGGTTCTCCTACCCGGTCGTCCCGCAGGGACAGGCCCGCATCCGCGTCCAGCTCTCCGCCGCCCACTCGACCGAGGACGTCAACCGTGCCGTGGAGGCGTTCGTCGCCGCCCGCGCGGATCTGGCAGGATGAACGGGTGATCGATGCACGGCGGCTGCGCACCCTGCAGGCCGTTGCCGACCACGGTACGGTCACCGCCGCGGCCGCCGCGCTCTTCCTGACGCCCTCCGCGGTCTCCCAGCAGATCGCCTCGCTGGAGCAGGAGACCGGCCACAAGGTCCTGGAACGCGACAAGCGGGGTGTGCGGCTCACGCCCGTCGGCGAGATCCTGCTCAGCCATGCCAGCGCGGTGCTCGCCGAGCTCACGCGTGCCGAGGCGGAGATCGCGGCGTACACCTCCGGCGCGGCCGGTGAGGTGACGGTCGCCTCCTTCGCGACCGGGATCGCGGTCGTGCTCGCCCCGGCCATCGCCGCGCTGCGGCTGACCTCGCCCGGGATCCGGGTCCGGGCCCGGGACGCCGAGGGCGACGAGAGCCTGCCGATGGTGCTGCAGGGGCAGGCCGACATCGCGGTGGCCGTGGAGTACCGGGGCGCGCCGAGCCCCGACGACCGCCGGCTGCTGCGCGTGCCGCTGTACGCCGAGCCGTTCGACGCGGTGCTGCCCCGCACCCATCCGCTCGCCGGCGCCGAGACGGTGCCGGTCGCGGCGCTCGCCGAGGACCCCTGGGTCGGCCCCTACGCGGGCAACCCCTGCCATGACGTGATGGTCCTGGCCTGCGAGTACGCGGGTTTCCAGCCGCGCCTGGAACACTTCTCCGACGACTTCAGGGCGGTGGTGACGCTGGCCGCCGCCGGTGCGGGCGTCGCGCTCGTGCCGCGTTCCGCGCTGCGGGACATGGACCTGTCGCAGGCCGTGGTGCGTCCCGTCGACGGCGTCGTCGCCACCCGCCGGGTGTTCGCCGCGATCCGCCGCGGGTCCGAGGAGCACCCGCTGCTGCGGCCCGTCCTCGAGGCTCTGCGCACCGCGGCCGGCGCCATCCCCCCGGCCGGCCCCGCGGGCCCGGCCGACGGCGCCGTGCCGCCGCCTCCCCGGGCCGCGGCGGCGGCGCCGTCCGCGACGGGCTGACCGCGCCCGCGCCGGCCCGGGCGGCTACGGGAAGGACGCCGGGGCCGGAACGTCGGGCCCGGCCGGTTCCAGCAGGCCCCGCTGGGAGGCGTGCGCACCCGCCTGGAAACGGGAGTTGGCCCCGAGTAGCGCCATGATGTCGGCCACGTAGCGCCGGTAGGTGCGCACCGAGACCGACAGCTCGCGGGCGGCGACGTCGTCGGTGAGCCCCAGCCGCAGGCATCTGAGGACCTGCCGGACGGTGTCGGAGCGGGCCCGGTCGCCGAGGCTGATGCGGTCCCCGGTGACCGTCGCGCTCTTCCAGATGGTGTCGGACAGCGAGCCCAGGGTCCGGATCATGGAGGCCGACCGGATCACCGAGGCACGGACGCCGACCGCGGACTCCGCGCAGACGAGCGCCTTGCGGCGGTCGACGATCACCGCGGTCAGCGGGGAGATCACGAAGACCCGCATCCGCAGCGGCCCGCTGGCCCCGGAGAAGCGCTCCGCCAGCCGCGGGTCCAGGGTGTGGCGGGTGCACAGCATGCGGACGGTGATGTGCCCGGCGTCCGCGGTGAGCAGGTCGTCAACGGCCGTGTTGACCGCGCGGGTCACGTCCGGGGAGCCGGACAGCAGGATGTCGACCGAGTGCGTGGCCTCCCCGATCAGCTTCCGGGCCGAGGAGGCCACCCGGCCGCCCCCGGGTCTGATCTCGCTGACCTGGGCGTCCCTGTCGAGCTGGTCGCGGTAGTTCGCCATGGTGCGCTCGATGAGCGCGCGGGCCTTCAGCAGGTCCCGCTCGAAGTCGTCGTTCATGTCGCCGGGCCGGCCGTCCGTGCCGGGCGGCTGCCCCGGGGCGCGGTCCCTGTCGAGTTCCGTCGTGGTCCAGTCGTTCACACCCTGCTCCCTGCGCCGCGTTGTCGGGACGGTGGTGGCGGTGGTGCTGGCGGTCGCCGGGGGGCCGGGGGTGACCGGCTGAGCCCGGCGGGTCGCCGGCGGGCTGGTTCGGGTCAGCCGCACTCGGGCAGCAGGTTGAACTCCGCTGCCCGGACTCCGGCCTGGAATCGCGAGTTCACCCCGAGGTCGCGCATGATCTTCGCGACGTGCCGGCGGTAGGTGCGCAGTGAGACCTTCATCTCCCGGGCCGCGTCGGCGTCGGTGCACCCGGAGTAGAGGCGCTCCAGGACGCGCTGGCGCAGCTCGGCGTTCAGGTGGCCGCCGAGCCGTTCGTAGTCGTCCAGGAGCACGGCTCCGCGCCAGGCGCAGGCGAGGAGCAGTTCGAGCGTCCTGGCCGCGGCGGGGTCCTCCATCACCCGGCTGCGGGTGTCGCTCTCCTGCGCCGGCCGGACCACGGCGACCCGGCCGTCGATCACCAGGGCCTCGTCCAGCTCGACCTCGGTGACCCGGACTTCGCAGTTCACGATGCGCGGCACGATGTGGCGCACGAGCGGGGTGTCCAGCGCCCTGGGGGTGCACAGCAGCCGGATGGCGACGGAACGGTCGCCCTCCCGGCAGTGCCGGACGAGCGCGGCCGCCAGTTCGGTGGCCTGAGCGGCGTCGCCCGACACGGTCACGCTGACGCGCCGGCAGGCGCCGCTCATGAGCCGCAGGACCGGGCTGTCGCTCGCGGGGTGGCCCGATTCCCGCTCGGATGCGGTGGGCTGCGCCGAAATGGAGCGATAAGCAATGACGGTCGAATCTATGAGGGACCGCGCCTCCAGAAGTCTCCGTTCGAATCCGTCGTTGTCCTCGTCCTCACGCGTATGGACGCGCGCAGGTAAAGTCGCATTGATGACCACGTTGCCCCCGTGACTGATACAAGCGAAATCTCGGGAACTCCGGCCTTTACCGGGTTCCCGCGGACCGGTTGAACGCCCCGCCGGACAAGTCCCCTGTCCCGGACGGTAGCGGCGCCGTCGCATGCCTGCCGGACGTGATTATCCCCCACCCCTCGGCCGAGTCAACGAGACGGCGTCCCGTTTGGCAGTTTCCTGTAGCCGGCATTGCGGGTGGCGGGGATGGTGAACGGGAAAGTGAACAGCGGAACAATTCGGTGGCCGCCGTCCGCCGATGGCGCCGGCGGCCGCCTCGGCGTCAGCCCATGGCGTCCTGCAGGCTCTTGGGACGCATGTCCGTCCAGTTCTCGTTGATGTGGTCCAGGCACGCGGCGCGGGGCGCCTCGCCGAAGGCCACCCGCCAGCCGGCCGGCACCTCGATGTAGGACGGCCACAGTGAGTGCTGGAGTTCGTCGTTCACCAGGACGTAGAACGAGCCGTCCTCGTCCTCGAATGGATTGCTCACAGGTATTCCCCTCGGCGTCGATCGCGGTGGTGCTGGAGACGTCCCATACAAACCAGCGGCCACCGGAGCCGACAAGCCCGGCAACAGGTAGCTGTCACCGGCCGGCCGTCACTGCCGCCGGGGGCGGGAGACGGAGAACAGCACGCGCAGGATGAGGACCGCGGAGACCAGCAGCAGGTGGTAGCCGAGGAACGCGCAGAAGCTGATCGCCGGGGTCACCATCGGGCCCCGCCCGACGTTCAGCAGCACCGTGCCCATGACCCCGGTGGTGGCACCGAGAAGCGTGAGCAGCACGTCGTGCACGAGCGAGCGGACGTACTGCCGGTCCCGCGGGTCGGCGAACATCCGCACGCCCACGAACAGCCGGCCCTGCTCCAGCGCGCCGGTGATCCGGTCCAGCCGGCGGGGCAGCCGCCGCAGTACCGAGACGGCTCCGGCGAGTTCGGCGCCGAGCGTGGCGCGGGCGGCGGCCGCCCCGCCGCCCACGAGCTGCTCCGCCACCAGGTCCTGCGACTCGGCGACCATGTCGAAGCCGGGCGAGATCCGGGTCAGCGTGCCCTCCAGTGTGGCCAGCGCCCGGAAGACGGCGGCGATCTCCGGCGGGATCTTCAGCCCGTGCGCGGCCACCATCCGGAAGAGGGCGACGAACACCTGGGAGTCGGGGGTGCTGCCGGGAGCGAAGTGCAGGGCCATGAAGCGGCCCACGGCGCGTTCCAGGGCCTGTTCGTCCAGGTCCTCGGGGCGGTCGACCACTTCCAGCAGCGCGTCGCACAGCGCGGTGGCGTTGCCGAGGCGCACCAGCGCGATCAGCCGCAGCAGGGCGGCCCGCAGCCGGCTGTCCACCCGGCCGACCGAGCCGAAGTCCACCAGGCCGACGGTGCCGTCGTCGAGGAGCAGGACGTTGCCCTGGTGCGGGTCGGCGTGGAAGGTGCCGTCGGCCATGATCTGCCGCAGCATGTTCGCCAGCAGGCCCCTGGCCAGCTCCGCGCGGTCGAGACCCGGGTCCTCCAGCAGGGCGCCGGCCGAGCAGAGCGGCCGGCCCGGCAGGCGCTCCAGCACCAGGACCCGCTCACCGGACAGCGGCTCGTGGACCGAGGGCAGCCGGACGAACGGGTCCTTGGGGCGGCGCGCCCACGCGTTGCCGATGGTGGCCAGGTTCTTCGCCTCGACCCGGAAGTCGAGCTCCTCGTGCATCGACCGGGCGAATCCCTCGGCGAGGTCGGCCATGCCGAGCGAGGCGGCCCAGTGGGTGCGCTCCTCCAGCGTCCCGGCGAGCCGGCAGATGATGTCCAGGTCGCGCTCGACCACCTGCCGGATGCCCGGCCGCTGCACCTTGACCACGACCGGTTCGCCGCACTGCAGCCGGGCCAGGTGGACCTGCGCCACCGAGGCCGCGGCCAGCGGCACCTCGTCGAAGTGGGCGAACACCTCGGCGACCGGCCGGCCGTAGGCCTCGTGCAGCACCGCCGCGACCTCGGGCCAGGGCGCGGGCGTCACCTGGGACTGCAGCCGGCTCAGTTCGGCGACGAACGCCGGCGGCAGCAGGTCGTCGCGGGTGGAGAGCATCTGGCCGAGCTTGACGAACGTCGCCCCGGCCTCCTCCAGCGCCAGCCGCAGCGGTCGCGCCAGCCGGTCGCCGCGGCTGCCGTAGCCGGGGGACCGCCGGTCGCGGCCGTGCAGATAGGGGCGCAGCCCGTGCCGGATGACGATGGAGCTGATGTGCGAGTAGCGGCGGCTGCGCACGACGCGCGAGCGCAGGCTCCGCAGCCACACGGTGGGACGCGCCGAGCCGCTGGGGACGACCACCTCGGAGAGGGCCAGGAAGCCCATCGCGACCAGCAGCGAACTGCCCACCTGCACCCCGGTCAGCACGCCGCGCTGCTCGGGCCGCTGCATGACCAGGCTGAAGACGGCCAGGCCGCCGATGCCCACGAACCCGGTGAACAGGGTGCGCAGCGCGCCGGTCCGCACGCCCAGCAGCCGGCGCGCGCCCACGGCGAAGGCCGTGACGAACAGGACGAGGACGAGGGACGCGCTGACGAACTCGGCCGCTTTCATGGTCCCGGATCGACCTCCGTTCCGCTTCGTTGTCCCGTGCGCGCCTTCGGTGCGCGACGGCTCGTCCGCGGTCGTGGCCGCGCGGGGGTCCGGCCCACGCTAGACGGACCGCAGGTCCGGCCCGGGGGGCTTGGCAGGAACCTGTCCCGGCGCTCGACACCCCACGTCGGGACGGCGGTAGACAAGCGGTATGACGCCCCCTCCGAGCCATATCGCGGTCTTCTCCATCCCGGCTTCCGGCCACGTCAACCCGACCCTGCCCATCGTCTCCGAGCTCGTCGCACGCGGGCACCGGGTCAGCTACGCCACCTGCGCGGAGTACGCCCCGAGGGTGGCCGCGGCGGGGGCGACACCCGTCGTGTGCGCCTCCGTGCTGCCGTCCGCGCAGCGCGGCGAGACCTACCCGCTGGGCGATCCGGTGGCCATGTCCGACCTGTTCCTCCAGGAGGCCGTCGCCTCGCTGCCGGAGCAGACGGCGGCCTTCGGGGCGGACCGCCCCGATCTGCTCCTCTTCGACTACGCGTCCTTCAACGCGCAGATCCTGGCGCGGCGTTGGGGCATTCCGTCGGTGCGCACCTCACCGACGCACGTCTTCGGGCCGGACGCCGAGGACGAGATGGACCTGATCAGCCTGGCACTGGAGGGCAATCCGGCGTGGACCGAACACCGCCGCGCCTTCCGGGAGTTCCTGGACGCCGGCGGAGTCGGCCTGGGCATCGACGAGTTCGTCTACCGCGGTCGGGCCGACGCGTACCTGGTGACCATCCCGCGGGAGATCCAGCGCGACGCCGACCGGCTGGACGAGGGCCGCTTCACCTTCGTCGGGCCGTGCATCGACGAGCGTGCCCACGACGGGAGCTGGCAGGCGCCCGCCGACGGCCGGCCGGTCCTGCTGATCAGCGTCGGCTCGGTGGCCGACATGGGCCCGGAGTTCTGCCGGGCGTCCGCCGAGGCGTTCGGCGACTCGCCCTGGCAGGTGGTGCTCGCGGCCGGCCGGATGACCGACCGGAGCGTGCTCGGCGAGCTGCCGCCGAACTTCGAGGTGCACGACTCGGTTCCGCAGGTGAGCGTGCTGGCGCAGGCCTCCGCCTTCATCACCCACGCGGGCATGGGCTCGACGCTGGAGGGGCTGCACCACGGCGTGCCCATGGTCGCCGTGCCGCAGTTCTTCGACCAGTTCCACAACGCGGAGGCGCTGGAGCGGCTGGGCGTCGGCGTGACGCTCACGGCCGGTGACCTGACGCCGCGGCGGCTGCGCGAGGCGGTGGACACCCTGGCGGCCGACCCCGCGGTGGCGGAGCGGCTGGCCGCGCTGGGGACGGCGATGCGCGCGGCGGGCGGTGCGCGGGCCGCGGCCGACGTCGTGGAGAAATGCCTTCCGCGCGTGGCGGCCGCAAGATAACTCTGCGGTCTGACGCGGATCATCCAGGAGTAGGACGTCCGTTCCCGGCGGACCTGCCACGCTGGTTCTCATGAATTCGTTAACCGTGCCCGCCGCGTGATGACGCGCCCGCAAGGAGAAGTCCGTCCCATGAGTATTTCCTGGAAAACACAACGCGCACCCGAGGTCGTCACCCCGCCCCCGTCCGATGCGCTCCGGAAAGCAGGTCGGGCCGCATTCGTCTGGGTCGTGGTGTTCATCGCCTTTCACGTCTACTGGGCGTGCGGCGGGACATTCGGTTTCGGTGACGCCACGGAAACGCAGCCGAAAGTCGACAGCCTCGCGAAACTGATCTTCTCGGTCGTCGTGTTCGGAATGTTCGCCGCGGGCACGGTGGTGCCGCTCGCGCTCTACCAGGACTGGGGCCGGCGGGTCCCCGCCTGGGTGCTCGCCGCCTGCTGCTGGATCGGCGGCGTCCTCCTGATGGTCCGCGGCTTCTCGGGGGTGCTCGACACCTCCCTGCGCGGCACGGGCCTGGTGCGCAACGGCCTGACCGGGCTCACCTACAAGCAGGAACTCGGTGTCGCCCACCCGTCGGCCTACACCATCTGGTCCGGCACGTCGATCGACCTGTACTTCACCCTCGGCGGGATCCTCTTCCTCCTGGCGGCGATCTGCCACCGCCGGTCCCGCCGCCGCGCCACGCCCGGCCCGGCCGGGCCGGACAGCGCGGTCTGAGCACGAGGAGCCAGGCCGGGCCCGCGGCGCCCGGCCTGGCTCTGCCGCGTTCAGGAGACGGGCGAGCGGTCGTCCGTCCACCCGGAGAACTGCCGCATGCCGTAGAGCAGCGGGTTGCCCGGCCGGCTCGTCACCTCGACGACCCGGCCGAAGACGGCGACGTGGTCCCCGACCGGAGTGGTGCGGGTGACCTCGCAGTCCGCCGCGGCGAACGCGTCCTCGAACAGCCACGGCTGGCCCGAGCGCGCCGCGGGCCGCCAGGCGACGCGGTCGAAGCGGTCCGGGGTGCGGGAGGCGAAGGTCTGGGCGGCGGCCTTGCCCGTCTCGTCCATCAGGTTGACCAGGAACGCGCCGCGCTCCAGCACCGCGCCGAGCGTGCCGGTCGCCACGTGCAGGCAGACCAGCAGCGTGGGCGGCTCCAGGGTGACGCTGGCCAGCGAGGTGCAGGTCAGGCCGTGGGGGCGGCCGGAGTCGTCGAAGGCGGTGATCACGGCGACGCCGGTGCAGAAAGTGCTCATGAAATCGCGGAAGTCGACCGCAGGGGCCCGGTCGGGCACCTGGTGCGTCCGTTCGACGTCAGTCATTGATGCTGGCGAGGTATTCGTAGCAACTGGGCAGCGCGGCCACCATCGCGTCCGCCTCGGCCTTCAGCTTGGCGAACTCCTGCCGCGCGTTGGCCGGGTCCATGTGCCGGATGGCCGGGCGCGCCTTCTCGGGGATGATGCCCAGGCCGAGGTTCATCGCGTTCCAGGAGTACTGCTCGAAGCCGTGGTAGTGCGGGAAGATCGTCTCGGAGTCCAGCAGGTGCGAGGACGCCGTCGCCACGCGCTCCAGCACCCCGTCGGGCGCCTTGCGGACCTTCGCCTCCTTCCAGTACGGGGTGTCCTCGCGCTGCGCCCCCTTGTAGTGCAGCACCAGGAACTCCTTGACGCCCTCGACGACGCGGTGCACACGGCCGTTGAAGTCCGCGGCCAGCTGCGGGTCCCAGTTCTCGTCGGGGAAGTGCCGGACGAGCTGCTCGATGGCGTGCTGGATGAAGAAGATGCCGGTCGACTCGAGCGGCTCGACGAACGCGTAGGACAGGCCGATGGCCACGCAGTTGTTGATCCACGCCCGGTCGTTGCGGCCGATGCGCATCCGGATGTGGTTGGCCGACACGTCGTCCGCGGCGGGTCCGACGGCGGCGCGCAGCTCGGCCTCCGCCTCCTCGGGGCTGATGAACTCGTCGGAGTAGACGTAGCCGGTGCCGTCCCGGCGGAACAGCGGGATGTTCCAGCGCCAGCCGGCGTTCATGGCGATGGCGCTGGTGTACGGGTCCATGTCGTTGGCGTTCTCGCGCGGCACCCGCAGCGCGACGGCGCGGTTGTTGGGCAGCACGTCGGCGAACGACTCGAAGGAGGCGCCCATCGCCTGGTTGATCAGCAGGCCTCGGAAGCCCGTGCAGTCGATGTACAGGTCGCCGGTCAGGTCGCCGCTCGCCTCGGTGCGCACCGCGGTGATCCAGCCGCGCTCGTCCTGCTCGACGCCGGTGACGTTGTCGAGCACCCGCCGCACGCCGCGCTGGGTGGCGTAGCCGGCCAGGTACTCGGCGACCTTGTCGGCGTCGAAGTGGTACGCGTACGGGAACTGCGCGCGCTGCTCGGCCAGCGTGGACTTGCCGAGTGTGCCGTCCAGGCCCGCGACGAACAGGGAGCCGTCGAGCATGCGCGGGGAACGCTTGTTGTCGCACAGCGCCGTGGTGATGAAGCACTGCTGGTCGAACGGCTTGCTGCGGTCGCCCAGTTCCAGCCACCACTCGGCGAGGCTGAAGCCGTCGACGACCCGCAGCCGCTCGAAGGGGTGGTAGAAGTGCTCGCCGGGGATGCTCCAGTTCTCGAAGCGGATGCCGAGCTTGTAGCCGCCGGCGGCCTTGGGCAGCCAGTCGGCCTCGTCGAGGCCGAGGAAGTCGAAGAAGTGCCGGACGGTGCTGAAGGTGGCTTCGCCCACCCCGATCCGGGAGACCTTCTCGGACTCCACGAGGGTCACCTGGACGCGGTCCGAGAAGGCCGCCTTGAGATAGGAGGCAGTCATCCAGCCGGCGGTTCCGCCGCCGACGATTACCACAGAATTGATCATTCCGGAAACCTCTCTGAAGAGTGGCACACCCGGTTCTCCCGGTGAGCGGGGAATTTCGTCGACCGGGTGGCCCATGTGCGGACTTGCGGGAAGCGCACCGGAGTTCAACCGAATACGCGGGCGGGTGAACTCTCTGCGGGGACGGCGAAACCAGAGATTTCGTCTGCCCATACAGTGCCGTGTTTTTCCGGCCGCGCCCGGATTCGGCCATCAGCTTGTCCGGTTGCTGCATTCCCGCTGCGTGCCCGCGGTCAGAGCGCTCCGCCCCAGTGGCGTCCGCCGCCGTTCGCCGGCACCTCCTGCGCCGCCTCCCCGGGGACCGCGCCACGGCGGGCGACCACGACGCTCTCGCCGGCGTCCAGGCGCAGCACGCAGGTGCCGGGCGCGGTGCTCCGGGCGTCCGCCGGGCGGCTCGTGCCCGCCTTCTCGACGCGGATGTCGACGTCGGCCTCGACGCCGTGACGCAGCGTCAGGGTGCGGCCGGCCGCTCCGCCGACCCGCACCCAGTCGGTGCGTCCCCGCGACCGGGCGGCGTCCACCACGAACGCCCCGGGTGCCCGCAGTCCGAAGACCGAGGCGTCGGCCCACTCGTCCGGGACGCCCGGGAAGACGTCCACAACGTCCGGGTCACCGGCGACCAGCAGGTCCAGGACGGCCTGTCCGGCGGCGAACGAGGTCGCCAGGTCGCTCGTCCCGTCCTTGGCGCGGCCCATCGCGTTCGGCAGCAGGCCCGTCAGGCCCGTCGGCTCGCCGTCGAGCAGACGGCGCAGCAGCGTGTGCGCCTCCCCGCCCCGGTGGACGGCCGCGGCCATGGAGGCGCCGACCGCGTAGGACCGGCCGTCCCAGTCCTGGCGCATGCTCGCCCAGTGGTCGAAGCTGCTGGTCATCAGCGCGCGGTCGTCCGGACGGCTCCACCGCTTCTCGTACAGCGGGAACAGCCACAGCAGGTGGCCGGCGCGCGCGTGCGAGCGCGACAGCCGGACCCCGGCGCCCACCGCGACCCCGTCGGCGTCCTGGTGGTAGGGCGCGAGGCGCGCGGCCACGTCCTGCCAGCGCTTCAGGCCGGGATCGGACAGGCCCAGGCGGCGGGTCGACTCGACCAGGGCGGCGGCGGCCCAGCGCAGCAGCGCCAGGTCGTGGGTGGCGTCGACGACGTCGCCGTAGCCGGGGGAGTACGTCGCCGGGAGGTGGAGGTGGCCGTCCGCGCCCGGGACGAGATAGCCCGCGTAGAAGCCGACGGCCTTGCGCAGCAGCGGGTGCAGCACCTCGCGCAGGACGTTCTCGTCGCCCGTGTGCCGGTAGGCGTCCCAGGCCTGCGGCACACCCCAGGCGAGGAGCAGGTTCTCCGACGGGCCGGCCTTCGAACCCGCCCCCGGGGTGGCCCAGTTGAGGTGCCCGGTGCCGGGCGGCAGCCCCCCGCCGGCGGCCGCGGCCGCGGCGCCGCCGAGGCCGGTGTGGGCGGACCGGTTGAGCAGGGTGGGCGCGCTGGCCGCCAGCGGCGCGCGCGGCGACAGCAGGGCGGCGGCGGTGTAGAGCTGGAGCCAGTGGAAGCGCTGCACGGTGCGGTCCGGCACGGACAGGTGGCTGCGCGAGTAGAAGGCGTGCCACCAGGCGCGGTGGTCGCCGGTCAGCGCGGCCTCTCCCGCCTCCAGGGCCGCCCGGACGTCGCCGGGGCCCGCAGTGGCGGTGACCACCGCGCGGGTGCCGGACTGCCGGACCGCCCGCGTCACTCCGGAGCCCGCGGCGCCCTCCGGGCCGGTCGCGTACCGCACGGTCCGCTCGCCGCCGGCGGCGGTCGAGGTGACCAGCAGCACGCCGCGGCCGCGGGGGACGAAGGCGCGGACCGCCACCGCCCCGGATGTCGTGCCGACCATCCCGGTGAGCTCGGCGTTCCACAGGTCGAGCTCCAGCCGCACCGAGGTCACCGCACCGGCCGGCACCAGATCGAGGAAGGCGGGGGCGCTGTCCCAGCCGGGTCCGGCGGTGCCGAGGGAGAACCGCAGTGCCTTCCCGTCCGGCCGCAGGAAGACCTGCACGGCCAGCGCGTTGTCGCCGAGGAACGGCGCGCCGGAGCGGTCGCGCGGCGCCTGGGACCACACCATCCGGGCGTCCCGCAGCGCGCTCTCGTGCGCGCCCGGTCCTGCGGCGGATCCGGTGGCCCCGCCGTTCGGGCCGCCCGGAGCGGCCGAGGCCGCCTCCGCCGCCCACGTCGTGCCGGCCGCCGCGACGCCGGTGGCGGCCGCGGTGCGGATGAACGTCCTTCTCCCGAGCTCGGCATTCACTGCTGTCGTCTCCTCGTCGGCGCACCGGGATGTCGGCGGTGCTGGTGAAGGTGCCGGAACCAGTGCGACGGCGAAGCACTGCCGCCGCCGGTGCGCAGTGCACCACAGCCGCACCGCGCCGACCGGCCGCTCACCGGCGGCTGACCGCAAGTGGCCCGGAGCCCGGCGCGGGCGGCCGCCGCGGCGCGGCGGCTGGCAGCTAGCGGACAGCGCGGGGGCCGCCGGGGACGCTTCTCCCTACTCTCGCGTGAGCCGGTCCGCGTCGGTCCGCAGGTCGTCGACGAGTGCGTTCGTGCTGGTGGCGATCGGGACGTGACCACCGGGAACGACCACGGCCGCGGGGGGACCGGCATCCGGTCTCCGCCCGTCCGTGCGCACACCCGTCGCTCGCTCGGAGAGAAGAGAGCCGTGTCCTATCTCGGGTATCCCCGGCTGAATTTCGCGGGGACCTTCCAGGCCGATGTGCCGACCGCCAACAACACGCCGGAGTACTTCGACAGTGACCTTTGGGAGCCCCGCCTGGCCCGCGCCATGCAGCTCCCCGACGTCAACGGGTGGTGGAACCCGGGCGGAACGGGCGACATCCGCCTGACCGACGTCCGCGTGACGAGCTGCCACTCCCCGGACGGCACGCGGGCCACCGAGGCCCGCGAGGACGGCCTGGTCGGCGGCCGGCTGGTCGACGACGACGTCCGCACCAACGGCAAGTTCGTCGACCTCGACCCGTCCGACCAGCTCATCACCGAGCTGTACGCGATGCGGCCGCGGCTGCTCGACGCGTCGGGCCGCCAGGTGCTGCGCGCGGAGGTCCTCACCACGGCGGTGGAGGACATCTGGCTGCGGTCGATGGGCGCCGGCGGCGTGCCGTACCCGGCCGGCGCCTACCAGTCGGTGCTGACCGGCCTGGAGTGGGCCGACGACCTCGACTCCCCGGTGCTGGCCGCGCTGCGCGCCCGCACCGAGGAGGGCCGGCTGTCCATCAGGTTCGCGATGGACTCCGTGGAGCTGGGCTTCGCGGGCCCGTCGGACCGGACGACGTTCGGACGCATCGTGGGCGCCATCGGACCGTACCGCTCCGGCGAACCCCAGCGGTTCGTGGCCGGCCGCCGGCTGCGCAAGGTGGGCGACGGCGGGCCGCTGTCCGACGCGTGCTTCCGGATCGACGACGCGACCGGCACGGTCTTCGTCGACCTCGGCAACAGCGTTCCGACGACCGAGCCCAACGGTCCGCTCACGGACGTCGGGGAACTGCGGCTGGCCGTGCTCGACGACGCGGACAAGCCGACCGTGCTGGCCCCGCTCGCCGGCCTGGGCGACGCGGACTTCTACGAGCGCGACGCGGGCATCGCGACGGCCCGGCTGACCCCGGACCAGGTGGCGCTCGCCGGCGGACACCGGCTCGCCCTCGTCGACGGCTCGGACGCGGCGGCGCCCGTGCTGAGCGAGAACGCGGACGCCACCTGGATCCACGTCGACGGGAGCGTGCAGAAGCTCTACGCGGGCACCGGCGCGGGCGAGTCGGGCTCGGCCCCGGTGTACGCCACCCGGTACGGCAAACCGGCCGCCGGGCTGCGCATCTCCTTCACCCCGGTCAGCCCCGGCAAGGCGCTGACCCTGCCGGAGGAGGTGGTGACGGACGCGGCCGGCCGCGCCACGCTGACCTTCACCTGCCAGGACCCCGGCAACCCCCGCGGCTACATCGACGGCGACCTCGCGCAGGTGGCCTACGGCTCGGTGCGCCGCCCGGGCGAGCCGGACGGGCAGATCCACTTCCGGGTGTTCGACGTGTACCGGGCGCCGGAACGCCCGACGTGGGTGCGCGACGTGGAGCCCGTCTTCCGGCAGTACGCCAACCTCTACCCGGTCATGCGGGACATCCTCGACCTCGGGAACTACAACCACGTGCTGCGGCACGCCACCTACATCAGGCGCACCCTGACGGCCCCGCAGGAGTCCCCCAACCACATGCCGGTGACCCGAGACCTCTCCCCAGGAAAGCGAGACATGATCGTGAGTTGGCTGAACACCGCACCGGCCCCACCGCTGCTCGAGATCGCCACCGTCGACGACCTGCGCCAGGTCCTGCAGCAGGCGGCGCTGGTGGAGCTCGCGACCATCCCGCCGTACCTGGCGGCGCTGATCTCCATCAAGCCGGACCGCAACGTCAGGATCGCCGAGCTGATCCGCGGCGTGGTCCTGGAGGAGATGCAGCACATGGCGCAGGTGTGCAACCTGCTGAACGCCGTGGGCGGCACGCCGCGGATCGGGCGCCCCGCCCGGGTGCCCACCTACCCGGGCAAGCTGCCGGGGCCGGTCCTGCCCGACCTCCAGGTCAGGCTGCGCCGGCTGTCCCTGGAGCACGTCAAGGACGTGTTCATGGCCATCGAGCAGCCGGAGTACCCGGTGGTGGACGGCGAGGTGTTCAAGGGCGCCGTCATCAGCCCGGACAGCGCCCGGCTGGACCACCGGGGCCGGGTGCTGTCGGCCGACCCCAAGGCGATGGACACCCTGGAGCGGTGGTTCGTCCGGGCCGAGCACAAGCCGCAGACGATCGGCTGGCTCTACAACCAGATCGCCCGGGCGATCGTCCGGCTCGACCACGGCGGCACGCTGTTCACCGGCGACCCGGCCCGCCAGGTGTCCTGGCCCGACGCCCCCCAGACGCTGTACCAGATCACCGACAAGCGCTCCGCGCTGCTGGCCGTCTACCAGATCATCGAGCAGGGCGAGGGCACGCCGACCGACATCGGGCACACCTCCGCGGCGCACGAACTCGGCCACTACTACCGGTTCGAGGAGATCGTGAAGGGCCACGAGCTGGTCAGGAACGCCAAGGGCGCCTGGGTCTTCGAGGGCCCGGAGATCCCCTTCGACCCGGACGGCGTGTACCCGGTGATCGACGACGCGGACACCTACGCCCTTCCGGCGGACTCCCCCGAGCGGCGGGCCTCGCAGCTCTGCGACGACGCCTACACCAACCTCCTGGGGGCGCTCGGGCGAATGGTCGACGGGCATCCCGAGGAGATGGACAACATCGTCGGCCTGATGTCGAAGGTCCAGGTCCTGGCGAAGAACCTGGTGGCGACGCCCTCGTCGGCGGGCGCGAGCACGGTGCTCGGCCCGGCCTTCCAGTCGCCCGGGACGACCGGGTCCTGACCCCGCCGGCGGCCGGCGCCGGCCGCATACACCGGAAGGCCGGGCGGTCCCTGGATCACAGGGGCCGCCCGGCCTTCTGCCGCCGGCGCGGGAGCGGGGACGGGCCCGCCACGCCTAACGTGCCGCGGCCCGCTGGTAGGCGCGCGCGGTGAGCGGGACCACCAGGGCCAGCATCAGGCCCAGGACGATGCAGGAGACGAGGACCGGGTGGTCCGTCGGGAACGCGTGGCTGGTCACCTGCGCCTGGTTGCCCCACAGGTTGCGGCAGGAGGCGACGACGGCGCTGATCGGGTTCCACTCGGCCAGCACCTGCAGCCACTTGGGCAGCCCGTCCAGCGGCACGAACGCGTTGGACAGGAAGATGAACGGCATCGTCAGCAGCATCGCGACCGAGTTCACCGCCTCGGGGCTGCGCACCACCAGACCGAGCAGCGCGCCCAGCCAGCACATGGTGAAGCCGAGCAGCAGCAGCAGCGCGAAGCCCGCGGCGATCTTGAGCACGCCGTGGTGCGCCCGCCAGCCGATGAGCGCGCCGACCACGGCCATCACGACGCAGCTCAGCGCCGTCATCAGCAGGTCGGACACGGTCCGGCCGAGCAGCACCGCGAACCGCGACATCGGCAGCGAACGGAACCGGTCCACGAGGCCGTTGCTGAGGTCCCCGGCCACGCCGGCCGCGCTCGTGCCGATCGCGGAGAACATCACCTGGGTGAAGATGCCCGCCATGATGTACTCGCGGTAGTGCACGCCCGGCACCGACATCGCGCTGCCGAAGAGGTAGCCGAAGACCAGCACCAGCACGACCGGGCCGACGGTCACGCCGATCAGCTTCTCCGGGACGCGGGCGATGTGCCGCATGTGGCGCCCGGTCAGCGCCATGGTGTCGTACGCCAGGTCGCTCATGCCGCCGTCTCCTCTTCCTCGGTCGTGGTGCTGGTGTGGCCGGTCAGGCTCAGGAACACGTCGTCCAGCGACGGCCGGCGCATCGCGAAGTCGGTCACCTTGATGCCGGCCTCGCGCAGGGCGGCGGCCGCCTCGGCGATGGTGTCGATACCGGCGTCCACCGCCGCGGACACCATCCGGTCGTCCTCGGACACCGACGGCTCGGCCGTCGCGATCTTGCCGAGCACCCGCGCCGTCTCGGCCAGCACGGTCCGGTCGGCGACCGTCACCTCCAGGCGCTCGCCGCCGACCTTCG
Source organism: Actinacidiphila acidipaludis (assembly GCF_019890725.1). Taxonomy (GTDB): domain Bacteria; phylum Actinomycetota; class Actinomycetes; order Streptomycetales; family Streptomycetaceae; genus Actinacidiphila; species Actinacidiphila acidipaludis. Next base: position 2,565 of record NZ_JAINZZ010000006.1, on the reverse strand, counting down.
TCTTGAGCTCGTCGGGCGAGCCCTCGGCGATCACCGTGCCCTTGTCGATCACGGCGATCCGGTCCGCGAGGTGGTCCGCCTCCTCCAGGTACTGCGTGGTCAGCAGCACGGTCACGCCGGCGGCGACCTGCTCGCGGACCGTCTGCCACAGCGTCATCCGGCTGGTCAGGTCGAGGCCGGTGGTCGGCTCGTCCAGGAACAGCACCTGCGGCTCGCCGAGCAGGCAGGCCGCCAGGTCCAGCCGCCTGCGCATGCCGCCGGAGTACGTCTTGACCTCCCGGTCCGCGGCGTCGGTCAGCTCGAAGCGGTCCAGCAGCTCGGCGGCGCGCGCCTTGGCGCCGTTGCGGCCGAGCCGGTGCAGCTTCCCGATCAGGGTCAGGTTCTCCCGGCCGGTGAGCAGCTCGTCGACGGCCGCGTACTGCCCCGCCAGGCCGATCCGCTTGCGGACCTCCTGCGGGTCGCGGGCGACGTCGTAGCCGGCGATCGTGGCCCGGCCCTCGTCCGCCTCCAGCAGCGTCGCCAGGATCCGGACCGCCGTGGTCTTGCCGGCGCCGTTGGGGCCCAGCACGCCCAGGACGGTGCCGGCCGGCACCGACAGATCGATGCCGGACAGCGCCTGGTGGTCGCCGTACTTCTTGCGTAGTCCTGCTGCCTCGATGGCAAGGTCGTTCATGTGCCCCACCTCACGGGAAGTGTCCGATGGATGCCGCCCGTTGAGGACGCCGGGCGCTGCGTCGTTGGGAACGTGCGTGGTGCGGACCGGCGTCGCGGCCCGCACCGGGAGGCCGGACCGGGTCAGCCGATCCGGGCCAGGCCGCGGGCGGAACGGCGCCCGGTACCGCGGGAGACGGCGAGCGGGTCCCAGTCCTCGGGGCGCTCGGGCAGCAGGTCCGCGTCGCCCAGGACGGCGCCGCTGTGGACCTCGTGCATCAGCCGGCGGCCGAGGATCTGCGAGGCGCAGGCGATGCCGCCCACCGCGACGCCGGTGATGCCGCTGCCGTACCGGGTGTTGGCGCCGACGACGTGGAGCCCGCCGACGGAGGTGCGGGTGTCCGGGCGGCTGCCGGAACCACCCCAGTCCGCCAGGCCGAACGGGGTGCCGCCGGTGGAGAGGGTGTAGCGCTCGTGCGTCAGGGGCGTGGCGGCCTCCAGGTGCACGATGTGGTCGCGGAACGGCCCGATGGCCTCCTCGGCGGCGGTCAGCATCGCTTCGGTCAGCCGGGCCTTCTGCTCCTTGTAGACGGTCCTGCGGCGGTAGCGCTCGCCGTCCGCGGGACCGTTCGTCACGCCCCAGCGGTCGTAGCTGGACGGGCAGAGCGTCATCACCTGCAAGTTGGTGTGCCCCGGCGGGCACACGGTCCGCGACCCCGGGTCCTTGAGCGACGCGAAGGACACGAACAGGAAGTCCACCGGGTCCAGTTCGCTGGTGGCCAGGCCGTCGTAGTAGGCGCCGATGTCGTCGCCGCGGTACCACCACAGGTTGGCGTTCGGGCGCGGCGGCAGCTCCATGTCCAGCGCGACGTACAGCGTGGCGAAGGGCAGGCCCATCGTGGCGTCGGTGGTCTTGGCCACCAGCCGGCGGGGGAAGTGCTCGGGGCCGACCAGGTCCAGCACGGTGCGGCGGTAGTCCGCGTTGGAGACCACCAGCGGGGAGTGGAGGATGCCGCCGCCCTCCAGGCCGACGCCGGTCACCTTGCCGTCCTCGACCAGGATGCGCTCGACCCGGCAGCGGGTGCGCAGTTCACCGCCGTGCGCCTCGATGGTCTCCACCAGCCCGGCCGCCAGCGTCTGGCCGCCGCCCTCCGGGTAGTAGGCGCCCCGGACGTAGTGGTCGGTGACCGTGGCGTGCATGGTGACGCTCGCCTGGTCCGGGCCCATGCCGTAGTTCGGCGACTGGGCGGCCAGCACCGTCCGGGCGCGCTGCGACAGGCCGCAGTGGTCGAAGAGCTCGGTGAGCGTCCGGCGGCCCCACTGCACCGTGACGGGCGTCCGCGCGACGAGTTCGGTGATGGTCAGGTCGTTCGGCGACAGCAGCGCCTGCCGCATCTCCTCGCCGAGCCCGGCGATGACGTCGACGAACCGGTCGAGGCCGGGCCCGTCGGTGGGAAGCGCCTGCTTCAGCCGCGCCCGGTAGGCGGACCAACCGGCCGGCATGTCCATCGTGAGGCCGGGGATGACGATGCGGTCGAACCCGTCCTGGTCCATCGGCCGGTACTGGACCCGCTTGTCGAGACCGAGCCCCGCGAAGATCGCCGGCAGGATGCCCTCCGGCCCGCAGTCGCCGAGGTAGTGCACGCCGACGTCGAACTCGTACTTGCGGCGGCGGCGGAACACATGGCTGTTCCCGCCGGCGACGTCGTGCTGCTCCAGGACGAGGACCCGGTGGCCGCCGACGGCCAGATAGGCCGCGCACACCAGTCCGCCCAGCCCGGAACCGACGACGATCGCATCCCACTTTTCTCGGTCCGACATTCAGGCTTCCCCGTTTCTCTTCTCGCGACTGTTGGACACCGTGGTGCCGATCCCGCCCGACGGACGGTGCGTTGACCGGAAGTTGCCAGGTTG
>NZ_JAINZZ010000059.1 GCF_019890725.1 Actinacidiphila acidipaludis | reverse complement strand
AGGAATCTCGGGGCGACTCTCAGAAGCCGACGTCCTGGATGGGAGTAACGTCCCTGCCAAGTTCCCTCAGGACCGCATCCGGGTCGCCGTTGTAGAGCAGGTGGGGTTCGGTCGGTTCTGGGGGTACGAACCTGCCCCGATACCGGAGCAGGTCGCTCTCGGAGAAGAAGATCGCGTTAGGGTCGGCCTCATGCTGCGCGTTGCGCCTGCTCACACGCGCCCACAGTTCCTCGTGACTCACCTCAAGGTAGACGAGCAGCGCACTCGCGCCCGCGTCGGTAGCAACCGTCCGCCACCGATCGCGCTCCCCCGGCGTCCAGAACCCGTGGTCCACCACCACATCGCGCCCGGCACGAAGTTGGCCCGAGAGCTCTCCTGCGATCTCTTCCAGGATCGGACGCTCAAGGGCGGGAAAGGTGCCGCGTGGGAAATCGACGCCGTAGACGCCGTGCCGGCGCCACATCTCTTCATCAGGGCACAGCCTGACGAACCCATGGTCGGCGAGGACTCGGGCGAGCGTCGTCTTGCCCGAGCCGGGGAGTCCCACCATCAGCACGCAGAACGGTCCACGCTTCTCGTCACCGGTCATCAGCGGGTGACTTCCGATTCCGTTCGCCACGTGCGTCCGGGGCCCCCGAGGTCAACGCCGTACTCCACCACGCTGCCTTCGCTGTCAACGAACTTCGCAGTCATGACGACGACCGGTTGACTCGGCGGATTCGCCGGATCCAGCTCCAGCAGCTCCGCATCCTCGGACCTGAGCAGCCGGGCTGACGCCGTGTCGATCCGATGGGTGACCGGTCGTCCTGTGGCCCCAGCGATGAGTTCCAGGGAGGTGCCCCCCGTCAGCCGCTCACTCCGGCTGAGCTGCGGGATGAGCTGTCCAAACCGAGCCGGAATCCATGAGGTCGAGTGAGCGACGATGCCGTGCCGGTCGCGATACACCCGACTACGCCGGATGACGTCTGCACCCAGCTTTATGTCCAGCGCCTGAGCCACATCGGCCGGCGCCGGAACCACCGACGCCTGATGAGAGTCGGACCGCTCACCGGATCCCCAACTGGACCCCGTGCGACGGCCCCGGTCCTGGCGCTGGGATCCCGACGACATCGGGGCGGGTCGGTCCAGTACCTCGGTTCCGATTCCGTGGATGCCCCGGACAAGCCCTTCATTCCTAAGCTTCCGCAGCGCCTTCTCAGCGGTCGCGGTGCTCACGGACCACTCCTGCGAAAGAGCCTTGATGCTGGGCAACAGTGAGCCCGGCTCCAGCGCGCCGGATGCGATCAGCTCCGCATAGTGGGCGGCAATCTGCGCGTACGGCGCTCGATTGTCGGCCTGATCCGACATCTCGTCAGCTCCCTTGTCTCGGCGGTCAGTTCCCTACTGTACCGCTTGACACCCTAGGGTGCCCTAGGGAACCCTAGGGATGTACTCACCGGACGACACAGCTCCGGCGAGTGCAGGCGCTATTGCACGAAAGCCCTGGTCAAAGACCAGGAACCAAGCAGGGAGCGGCTACCTACCGCCAAGCAGCCAGCCGCTCCCCTCACCCGCAAAGGGGCGCTCCCATGATGCAGGTTTCTGCCTTACGTCGTGCACTTCTCACCATCGGCCGTGTACTCCCGCACGTGAGCACCTGGGGCGAGGACGACACCTACGAACCGGCGCGCGTCGAGGTGCAGGTCTCGATGTGCGTGTCGTTCGCCGAGGCGCTGGGCGCCTTGACCTTCGCCCCCGGCGTGATCCTGACCCCGGAGGAACTGGCCGACGATGACGACGTGCGCGACAGCTTCCGCTTCGCCGTGATCTCCGAAGGTGTCGGCAGCGGCACCAGCGACCGGGCCCGGCAGGCGCTGGCCGCCCTGCACGGCCGCCTGCCGGGCCCGAACGCCCCGTCCATGGCCTACATGCGAGTGGCTGCGGCTGCCGTGACCCGGGTGTTCGGCCTGGCCGACGACCCCACCCCGGTCCCGCACCTGTTCAGCACCTCTGCGCGCCGTACCGGTCCGTTCGGTGATGCCGCATGAGCGTCGCCGCTCCCGCGTGTTCTAAGCCGTCCACCGTGCCCGCCGAACCTTCCGGGTCGGCGGGGCGGTGGGCACGGCTGCTACGGGAAGGGTGGTAACCGCCATGAGCGCTCGCCATGCCCGCTCGCCCCTGAACGGGCCCCGCACCCGGGCCCGCAAGCGAGGACTGGCAGCCCGCGATGGCTCGTGGTGCACCTACTGCGGGCGGCTGTTCGCCGACCTGCGGCACGCCACCATCGACCACGTGGTGCCACTGTCCCTGTACCGCACCTGGCGCGCCGAAGACACCGTGCTGGCCTGCCTATCGTGCAACGACCGCAAGGCCGATCGGCTGCCCCTGCTCATCGCGCTCCAGCTCACGACCGCCGACGCGTCGGCCGACCGTGAACACATCGAGTCGGGTGTCCACGGTGCGCACGAGTCGGCGTTCACGGTCGGCGTGTGGCTGCGGCTGGCGCGTCTTGCCTCCGCTGCCGAGTCGGCCGACCAGGCGCACGACCAGTCGCGGTCTGAACTGCACGGACACCGCCCGCCAGTCGCCCGGTCGGACCCGCGTGAACACCCGACCGACCGCGCGTTCACGGGCACCGTGCGAGCGCTCGCGGTGCGCACGAGTCGGCCCGACCCGACCACCCGACCCGAAGTGCTTGGGGAGGCAGCGTGAACACCCAACCGGCTCCCGTGAACGCCCCGCCGGACCGCGTGAACGGCCACGGAATCGCCCCGACTCGGCTGCGGCCGGGAACTCCCGAGCAACCGCGTGACGAGCGTGACGCCGCACGTCACCTGGACCAGCCCACCGCCGGGGATCTCGTTCCCGCGCCCACCAACCCCATGGCGGTCGCCCGGTACCTGACCCCGCAATGGTCGCGTGACGGGGTCCTGACGCTGCGCCACTGGCGCGGCATGTGGATGGCGTGGGCAGGCTCGCACTGGGAGGAGCTGGACGACCAGCAGACCCGCACAAGCCTGTACCGGCTGCTGGAACACGCGCACTACCTCCACACCGCCCCCAACGGCGCGAGCGAGGAACGCGAGTGGGCACCAACCGCGCGCAAGGTGTCCGACCTCATGCAAGCCATCTCCGCGGTGACCCACCTGCCGCCCCGCATCGACCCGCCCGCGTGGATCCGCCCGCCGGCCGACCCGCTCACCACGGGAACCGCACGGCCGGACGCGACCGCCATCCGAGAACCAATCGTCGCCTGCACTAACGGCCTGCTGCGCGTCGCCGACCGGGCCCTGACTGACCTGACCCCGGGGTTCTTCAACCTGGTGTCGGTGCCGTTCGACTACGACCCGACCGCCACCGCCCCGACCTGGCGGAGGTTCCTTGACCGGGCCTGGCCCGACGACCCAGCATCCATCGCAGCACTCCAGGAGTGGTTCGGATACGTGCTGTCCGGCCGCACCGACCAGCAGAAGATCCTGCTCATCGTCGGCCCCACCCGATCCGGCAAGGGCACCATCGCCCGCATCCTCGCCTCCCTGGTCGGCTCGGGGAACATTGCGGGCCCGACCCTGGCCTCCCTCGGCAGCAACTTCGGACTGTCGCCCCTGCTGGGCAGGTCCCTCGCGGTCATCTCCGACGCACGGCTCGCCGGACGCGACGGCCACCAGGTGGTGGAACGCCTGCTGACCATCTCCGGTGAAGACACCATCGACGTCGACCGCAAGTTCAAGGACCCGTGGACCGGCAAGCTCCCTACCCGGTTGATGATCCTGTCCAACGAGCTGCCGAACTTTGGCGACTCCTCTGGAGTCATCGCGCGGCGGTTCGTCGTGCTGAACATGACCGTCTCGTGGCTCGGCAGGGAGGACACCGACCTGACTGACAAGCTCAGCGCGGAACTGCCCGGCATCCTGAACTGGGCCCTGGACGGCCTTGACCGGCTACTGGCCACCGGACGCCTCACCGAACCCGCGTCGTCCCGCGAAGCGGTTACCACCATGCAGGACACCGCCTCTCCCGTCTCCGCGTTCGTCCGTGAATGCTGTGAGACCGGGCCCGACCACCACGTCGTTGTGGACGACTTGTGGCAGGCGTGGAAGGACTGGGCGGAAGACTCCGGGCATCGCCCGGGCTCCAAGCAGCTCCTTGGCCGAAACCTGCTCTCGATCGTGCCGCAACTCCAACGCTCCAAGCCTCGAAGCCCGGATGGCAGGCAAGTCCCGGTTTACGTCGGCATCGCTCTGAGCCGCGATGAGCCGGACGTGAGCCGGACTGAGCCGCACGCGTCCGGCTCAGTCGCAAGCCTCTCACCTGCACTGAGACGGGCTGATCCGCTTGAGCCGCGATATTTCGAAAAGTTCCCCCCTCAAGGGCAACTGACCATCTGCGACGTGTGCGGCCAGCCATTGGCACCCCTGCGATCCGGCCAGACCACGCACCCAAGCTGCACCAAGAACTGACCCACCGCCGGGAGCTCCCGGACCCGGCAGCCATCTCGCTGCCCGGTACACCCGCCCCGGGGCAGACTCCGATCCTGCCCCGGCCCACCCGATCGCTTGTCGCTTGTCCTGTCGCTAGTCGCCCATCCATCGCGATCCGCACGCCATGCCCCACCAGACCGGCCGTGAACTGCACCACGACAAGCGACAAGACAAGCGACAAGCCCGCCCGCGAACGCCAAGGAGCCGCCACCATGGCCACCGCACCCGACGACCCCCGCGCCACCCTCCGCGCGGGCCTTCCCGACCGCTACCTGACCCCCACCGATATCGCAGCCCTGTTCGCCGTCCCGATCGAGACCGTCTACGCCTGGCGTAAGAAACACACGGGGCCCCCGGCATTCCGCATCGGCAAGCACCTGCGCTACGACCCCGCAGCCGTCCGCGACTGGACCGCCCAGCAGATGGCCAGCGACACCGCCGCATGACCCGCGATCCGGTGCTAGACCTAGCACCCACCCCTGCTAGGTCTAGCACCACCTCTAGCGGCACACCCCGTCTCCGACCAGCCGCCTAGCACCTAGCACCGCCCCGCCCACAACCCCGAAAACCCGCCGAACCCGCCTCCCGGGCCCGCGCCGGCAACCGCTAGAACCCCCACCACATCACCAACCGTGCTGGGGAGGCGCGGGAATCCTGGGGAGTTCTCCCCAAGCGCCTCCCCGGCCATCTCCCCGGGGCCAACCAGCGTCAACACCCTCTTGGGGAGGTTGGGGAGGCACCATCCGACCCCGGCCCACCCGCCCTCAAAAGCGCTTTTGAGGGGGCGCACGGTTCCCCCTCCCCAACGGCCATCGCTACGCAGAGTGAAGGGAGGGGTCGAGGGAGGCAGGGAGAACTCCCTGACCGCCTCCCTGAACCCGCCTCCCTGATCCGACCAGCACCAACGATCCGCCAGGGAGGCAGGGAGGCAGCCGCCCACGACCAGCCACGCCCCTCAAAAGCACGATCCTGTGGACTCCCCTCGCCTCCCTCCCTGCACGCTCCGCGACCGGCGACTGGCGTTGCTACCGGTAGCAGCAGAGGGTGCTACCGGTAGCACCCCCGCTAGCAACGCAAACCGCCCCTGAGCAGCCCACTAGCGAGTAGCACCCCTGAGCCGCAGACGGCCAGGACGCGACGAGACCACCTCGGCACGCGTCCCGGCAGCCGCTATCAGGACGCATCCGCAAAGGAGCTGCCCACCATGGCAGGCCACATCCAAGACCGCTGGTACAAGACCGAACCCGGCCCGGACGGCAAGCCCGTCAAGGTCAAGACCGACCGCAACGGCTTGGGCATGCGCTACCGGGCCCGGTACATCGGCCCGGACGGAACCGAGAAGTCCAAGAGCTTCCCCGACCGTCAACGACGCCTCGCCGAACAGTGGCTCGCGCACGTCGAGGCGGACATGTCGCGCGGCCAGTACATCGACCCCAAGACCTCTCGTACGACTTTCCAGCAGTACGCCCAACGGTGGCTCTCCGCCCAGACGACGGACGTGTCCACGCAGGACAGCGCGGAACGGTATCTGCGACTTCACGCCTTGCCCTATCTGGGCTCGCGTCCACTCGGATCCTTCAAGCCCGAGCATGTTCGCGCCTGGCTGCATGAGTTGGAGACCGAAGGCGTGCCGGGGTCGTACGCCGTGCACATCTACGGCACCGTGCGGGCCGTTCTCTCTGCCGCTGTCGATGACGGCTACCTGGCGCGCAATCCGTGCGCCGCGCGCTCCGTCCGGCCGCCGACCCGGGAGGCGAAGCGCGTGACGCCTTGGCTTCCCGAGCGCGTATTCGCCGTGCGGGCTGCGCTGCCGGCGCGCCTCCGGGCAACCGTGGACGCGGCCAGCGGGTGCGGGCTTCGGCAAGGCGAAGTGCTGGGACTTGCGGAGGACGCCTTGAGCTTCGATTCCGGAACACTTCACGTCGTCCGGCAGGTGAAGCTCATCCGGGGACGGCCGGTATTCGCGCCGCCGAAGTGCGACAAGGAACGCGACACACCACTGCCTGAATCCGTGGCCGACGCGCTGCGGGCCCACATGAAGGCGTACGCGCCGGCCAAAGTGACGCTTCCCTGGAAATCCCTGAACGGGCCCCTGGTGACGCACAGCCTGATCTTCACGGGTACCCGGGAGGCGGTCATGCGCCGGTCGGACTTCAACGACCGCTACTGGAAACCCGCTCTCGTGGCCGCTGGCGTCCTTCCGGAGCCCGAGAAGGGCGAGGACCCGGCAGCCGCACGCGAGCACGGCATGCACGCCCTCAGGCACTTCTACGCCTCGGTTCTGCTGGAGGCGGGCGAGAACGTCAAAGCGGTCAGCGAGTACCTGGGGCACGCTGACCCCGCGATGACTCTGCGGGTGTACGCGCACCTCATGCCGAGCAGCAGGGAACGGACCCGAAAGGCCATCGACGCGGTGTTCCAGCAGCGCACTTCAGCGCGCTGACGGCCCACAGACGGCCCAGACGGGTTTCTACGGCCCCTGCCTGGTGAGGAACATGCAGGTCAGGGGCCTCTCCCCGCGTTGGAGCCACCACTTGATCAGGCTGTAACCGCTTCTTGGAGCAACGCCAGCACCCGTTCGGTGAGTTCCGTACCCCCGCCGCTGAGCCAGTGGACGCGCGGATCACGCCGGAACCACGAATCCTGGCGGCGGGCGAAGCGCTTGGTGGCGCGGACGGTCTCCGCCCGCGCCTGGTCCTCGGTGCACTCACCGGCGAACGCGGCCAGCACCTGCTGGTAGCCGAGCGCGCGTGAGGCGGTCCGGCCCTCCCTCAGGCCGCGTTCCTCCAGCGTCCGGACCTCGGCGACGAGGCCGGCCTCCCACATGCGGTCCACCCGCAGGATGATGCGTTCGTCGAGCACGGGCCGCGGCACGTCCACGCCGATCTGCACGGTGTCGTACACCGATTCGTGGCCGGGGAGGTTGGCGGTGAAAGGGCGTCCGGTGATCTCGATGACCTCCAGCGCCCGGACGATACGGCGGCCGTTGCTCGGCAGGATGGCGAGAGCCGCCTGCGGATCGACGGCGGCGAGGCGCGCGTGCAGGGCGCCCGGACCGCGCAGGTCGAGTTCCTCCTCCAGGCGGGCGCGCACGGCCGCATCCGTGCCGGGGAAGTCGAGTTGGTCGATCGCCGCTCGCACGTACAGACCGGAGCCCCCGACCAGGATCGGCACCTTGCCGGCGTCGTGCAGGTGCTCGATCTCGGCGCGGGCCAGGCGCTGGTAGTCGGCGACGTTGGCGGCCTCGGTGACGTCCCAGATGTCCAGCAGGTGGTGCGGGACGCCGCGGCGCTCGTCCTGGGTGAGCTTGGCGGTGCCGATGTCCATCCCGCGGTAGAGCTGCATCGAGTCGGCGTTGATCACCTCGCCGTCCAGCGCCAGGGCCAGGTCCACACCCAGATCGGACTTCCCGGCCGCGGTGGGCCCGACGACGGCGATGACACGCTTCTTCACGCAGCCAGTCTCCCAAAGATCCGGACTCCTCCGCGCCCGGATGATCAGTCGGACCCGCCACTCCCCCGGGGTGCGGACGACCGCCCCGGAACGCAATCGGCCCAGGCGGCGGGGTCGCCGGACGTGCCGACGCGAAATGAGCCGGTCACGAGTATGGTCAGAGGAAGGGAAGGGCGTTTTGTGGCGGTTCGGCCTGCTCAGACGGCCTGGCCACCGGTGCGACGGCGCACCCCGTCCCTTTCCGGGCCGTCATCTCCGAGGGAAGGTGCCAGATGAGCTTCATGGACACGCTCAAGGACAAGCTCGGCATGTCGAAGGGCAAGGCCTCCGACGCCATGCGCCAGCACGGCGACAAGGTCGACCAGGGAATCGACAAGGCGGGCGACGCCGTCGACTCCAAGACCGGCAGCAAGTACAGCAGCCAGGTCGACACCGGCCAGGACAAGGCCAAGGACGCCGCGCGCAACTACGGAGAGCAGGGCGGCGGCCAGTCCTGAACCGTGCCTGCCACCGCAAGGCAGGCACCTCCCGATACCGGACGGCCGCGGATTTCCACCATCCGCGGCCCGTCCATGTCCTGAGCGCCCCGCGGGAGTTCTCACCATCCGGCTCGGTTCCCGAACGCACGGCCCACCGTGCGGACTGCCCGGCCCGCAGCCCTGAGTGCCTCAGCTCAAGCACACCTCACGGGCGTTCCCGGGCCGGACCTGAGAGCCCGCGCCGGACGGTCTTACGTCCAGGCCGCCACGAAGTAACCAACGCCGTACGGCGCGGTGTCCTGGAGGAGTTCGCCCGTGAGGTGGGCGTCCTCGGCGGCGCCCGCCAGCACCTGCCACGGCGCCCGGCCGGCGACCTTGAGCTCCTGGGCCAGCTCCGGGTCGAGCGCGGCCAGGGCACGGATGTCCGCTCCCGCGAGGGCCGCCGCGATCTTCTGGTCGAAGGGCTCGGCCCGCTCGTCGAGGTAGCCCGGCGCCTTGAGGCTGCGGCAGGCACTGCCGTCACCCATCACCAGCAGCGCCACCCGTTCGGCCGAACCCGCGACGGCCCGGCCGGCGGCGAGACACCGCTCCGGCTCCAACTGCTCCCCCACGCCGAGCCCCTCCACGGGGGCCGCGTTCCATCCGCGCAGCAACCAGGCGGCCACGGCCAGGGACGGCGGCAGCGGGGGGACCTCCTCGTCCTCGGGCGCGTCCTGCCCCGCGCTGCCCAGCGTGACGTCCAGCGCGACGCCGAACGGCCGGAACGAGCCGGCCGCCCCGGGCGGGAAGACACCGCGGCTGGGCCGCTCCGCCGGTCCGATGACGACGAGACGCTCTGAGCGCGAGGCGGCCAGCACCCCGATCGCGTCCTGGCACGCCGCCCGCAGCACGTCGAGTTCGGGCGCTGCGCCCGCCGCGACGTCGGGGACGAGCAGGGGCGGGCACGGGCAGACAGCGGCGGCGACGAGCATGGCGGAACCCTACCCGCGCCGGGCGACGGCCTCTGACTGGGTCAGTCCAGCGAGCAGCCCGCGACGGGAGCCGGGGCAGGCGCCGGGGCGCCGATCGTGGGCAGGCCCAGCATCACGCCGGCGGCCTTCGGCGGCGCGGCCGTCCGCCGCTCCCAGGCGTCGCCCGCCCGGGTACGCCGCACGGCGAGAGCCGGCTTCTCGGCGAGCAGGTGGTGCGGGGCGGCGTAGGTGATCTCCACGGTCACCATGTCGCCGGGGCGGACGGGCTCGTCGGGCCGCTCGAAGTGGACCAGGCGGTTGTCGGGCGCGCGGCCGGACAGTCGCCGGGTCGCGTCGTCCTTGCGGCCCTCGCCCTCGGCGACCAGCACCTCCAGGGTGCGGCCGACCTGCTTCTTGTTCTCCTCCCAGGAGATCTCCTCCTGCAGCGCCACCAGCCGCTCGTACCGCTCCTGAACGACGGCCTTGGGGATCTGGTCCGCCATCTCGGCGGCGGGCGTCCCGGGGCGCTTGCTGTACTGGAAGGTGAACGCCTGGGCGAACCGGGCCTCCCGGACCACGTGCAGGGTCTCCTGGAAGTCCTCCTCGGTCTCGCCGGGGAAGCCCACGATGATGTCGGTGGTGATGGCGGCGTCCGGCATGGCGGCGCGCACCTTCTCGATGATGCCGAGGTAGCGGTCCTGCCGGTACGAGCGGCGCATGGCCTTCAGCACGCGGTCCGAGCCGGACTGCAGAGGCATGTGGAGCTGGTGCATCACGGTCGGCGTCTCGGCCATGGCGGCGATCACGTCGTCGGTGAAGTCGCGCGGGTGCGGGGAGGTGAAGCGGATGCGCTCCAGCCCGTCGATCGCGCCGGTGGCGCGCAGCAGCTTGCCGAACGCCTCGCGGTCGCCGATGTCCGACCCGTACGCGTTGACGTTCTGGCCGAGCAGGGTGACCTCGATGACGCCCTCGGAGACCAGTGCCTCGACCTCGGCGAGCACGTCGCCCGGCCTGCGGTCCTTCTCCTTGCCGCGAAGGGCGGGCACGATGCAGAAGGTGCAGGTGTTGTTGCAGCCCACGGAGATCGCCACCCAGGCGGCGTACGCGGACTCGCGGCGCGAGGGGAGCGTGGAGGGGAAGGTCTCCAGCGACTCGACGATCTCGACCTGCGCCTCTTCCGCGATCCGGGCACGCTCCAGCAGGACGGGGAGCTGGCCGATGTTGTGCGTGCCGAAGACGACGTCGACCCACGGCGCGCGCTTGACGATCGTGTCGCGGTCCTTCTGCGCCAGGCAGCCGCCGACGGCGATCTGCATCCCGGGGCGCGCCGCCTTCTTGGGCACGAGCTGGCCGAGGTTCCCGTAGAGCCGGTTGTCGGCGTTCTCGCGCACCGCGCAGGTGTTGAACACGACGACGTCGGCGCCGTCCGCCCCTTCGGGCGCGCGCACGTACCCCGCGGCCTCCAGCAGGCCGGAGAGGCGTTCGGAGTCGTGCACGTTCATCTGGCACCCATAGGTGCGGATCTCGTAGCTGCGAATGGGTGCGTCCTGCGCGGTCATGCCCTCCAGGGTAGGTGGTCCCCAGGACTGTCCCGGCACCCGTTCGGCGGTACGGCGGGCGTCACCGTCACCCGGGTGCCCGAACGTCCGGCCGGCGCGTCACTCGGGTGCGCCGTCGCCCCGGCCCTCCGCCGGTGAACCGTCCGTGGACGGCCGTTCCACGGACGGCCTGTCCCTGGACAGCAGCGCCGCGGGTGCGGACGTCTCGACGGCCTGCTGCGGGGAGTGTCCGTTGCCGCGCTGCCGGTCCCGGTTCTCCTTGGCGACGAAGTCGGTCACCGCGCGGGCGCTGTCCAGCAGCTGGGCGGGGAAGACGATGGTGCTGTTCTTCTCGACCGCGATCTCGGCGAGGATCTGCAGGTTCCTCAGTTGCAGGGCCACCGGGTGGTCGGCGATGACGTCGGCCGCCTCGGCCAGCCGGTCGGCGCTCAGCGCCTCGCCCTCGGCCGCGATGATCTTGGCGCGCTTCTCCCGCTCCGCCTCGGCCTGGCGGGCCATGGCCCGCTGCATGGTCACCGGCAGCTCGATGTCCTTCAGCTCGACCAGGGAGACGTACACGCCCCACTGCTGCGTGGTGCGGTCGAGGATCTCCCGGATGGCCAGGTTGAGCGTCTGCGTGTCGGTGAGCACCTGGTCCAGCATCGAACGGCCCACGATGTTGCGGACGGTCGTCTGGGCGATCTGCCCGACCGCCGCGGAGACGTTCTCGATCTCCACGATGGACTTCACCGCGTCGACCCGCCGGTAGTAGGCCACCGCCGCCACCCCGATGGAGACGTTGTCCTGCGTGATCACCTGCTGCGACGGCACCGGCATGGTGACCGTGCGCAGGCTGACCTTCCACATGCGGTCGGTGAGAGGAATCATGAGGTGGAAGCCTGGCTTGCGGACTCCGTGCAGCCGCCCCAGCCGGAACACCACACCGCGCTCGTACTGCCGCACGACGGCGACTCCCAGATTCGGCATGTCCGCCTCCTCCTGTGTGCCCCCCTTCCAGCATCACTCGGGACGGCCTTCCGCGGACCGGTTCTGCCTGGCAGGATCCCGCTGCATGAACCTCTCCGGCCTGCGCGGGCGCATACGCGGCCGGTTCCGTGCCTTCCTGCGCGGGACCGGTGGCCGCAGGCGTGCCCTGCAGGCGGTGCTCGCGGCGGCGTCCGCGCTCGCGCTGCTGCTGTGGTGGCTCCTGCCGTCGGACGGGCCCTCGTACCCGCACCGCCCCATCTTCCTGGCCACCGGCGTGGCCAACGGCGTGTACGAGACCTACGGGAAGCTCCTCAAGACCGACCTGCGGACGGCGCTGCCCGGGGTCCGGGTGAACCTCGTCCAGACCGAGGGGTCCGTCGACAACATCAAGCGCGTGGTCTCGGGGAAGGCCGACTTCACCATTGCCGCCGCCGACGCCGTGGCCAGCTACGACGGCCCCGGCAAGAAGGATCTGCGGGCCTGTGCGCGGCTCTACGACGACTACATGCAACTGGTGGTGCCGCGGGACTCCACGGTGACCTCGGCCCGTGACCTGCGCGGCAAGAGGGTCGGCATCGGCCAGGCGAACTCGGGCGTCAGCCTGATCGCCCGGCGACTGCTGACCGCCGCCGGCCTGAACGTCGCCAAGGACGTCAAAGCGGTGCCCGTTGGCATCGACCAGGCGCCGGCGATGCTGCTGAGCGGGAAGCTCGACGCGTTCTTCTGGTCCGGCGGTCTGCCGACGGCCACCATCTCCGCGATGGCCAATCCGGTGGCGCGCATCAAGCTGGTGCAGCTCGGGGACCTGGTCGCGAAGCTGCACACCATGGGCAGCCAGATGCAGTACTACCGGCAGGCCGTCATGCCGGCCGACGCCTACCCCAAGGCGCAGGACGGGCAGGCCGTCGCCACCATCGCCGTGGCGAACCTGCTGGTCACCACCGATCGCGCCGACACCGGACTGGTGCAGCGGCTGACCCGGGCCGTGATCGACAGCCGGGACGCCATCGGCAAGGAAGTGCACGCCGCGCAGCTGGTGGACCTGCGGACCGCTGTCTTCACCGATCCGCTGCCGTTGCACGTGGGGGCGGAACGCTACTACCGCTCGGTCAAGCCGTAATCGTCGAGCCGTAATCGGTCAAACCGTAAGGGGCGCTGCACGACGTCGGCGGTCCTTACCGGGCGTACGACGCGGCTCTGCCCGAAGGTCCCGCTCAGGCGTGGTGCCCCCGCGCGGCGGACGGTGCCGCGGCCCGCACTGCGAGTGGCGCTCAGCCCGTGGGGACGGGCGCGGTGCGCGGCACACTGAGGACGACCTCGAGGCCGTGCGGATCGCGCTTGGCGTAGGTGATGGCGCCGCCACCCTGGCTGAGCAGGGCGCGGGCGATGGACAGGCCCAGACCCGAGCCGTGCACGTTCTGGTGACGGGCGCTGCGCCAGAACCGGTCGCCGATCCGGTCGAGTTCGTCGTCGGTCAGACCCGGGCCGCTGTCGGCGACCCGCACCGCCACCTGATCCGGGCCGCCCTCGACCCGCACGACCACCGACTCCCCCGCCGGCGTGAACTTGATCGCGTTGTCGAGGACCGCGTCCAGCGCGCTGGACAGCGCGACCTTGTCCGCCCAGCCGCGGACCGCGCCGTCGTCGTCCGGGCCCTCGAAGAGCAGGCACACGTCCGCGCGCCGCGCCGTGGCCTCCCATGCCTGGGTGCGGATCCGGGTCAGGCAGGCGATGTCGGTGACCGCCAGATGGCTCCCCGAGCGCTCCGCGACGGCCAGACCGAGCAGATCGTCCAGCACCTGCGCCAGCCGGTGGCCCTCCTCCTTCACCGACTCCGCCTCGGTGTGGCCTTCCGGCAGCTCCAGGCCGAGGAGCTCGATGCGCAGCAGCAGGGCCGACAGCGGGTTGCGCAGCTGGTGGGAGGCGTCGGCCACGAAGGCGCGCTGCTGTTCCAGGACGGCCTCGACGTTGTCGGCCATCTCGTTGAAGGACTTGGCCAGCCGGCGCAGCTCGGGCGGCCCGCTCCACGCCCGCACCCTGGAGGTCATGCGGCCGGTGGCGATGTCGTGGGTGACCCGGTCCAGAGTGGCGACCGGCAGCAGCACCCAGGCGGTCAGGCGGACGGCGAAGAGGACCGCGATGGCCATCGCGGCGAGTTCGCCGGCCGCCAGCAGCAGCCAGCCGTGCAGGATCCGGGAGCGCAGCGCACCGGTGGGCGATTCCGTGACGACCACGGCCACCACATCACCGTCCCGCACGATCGGCGAGGCGATCGCCAGGTCGCGCCGCTGCCAGGGCCAGATCTGCTCCGGGTCGTGGGCGCGGCGGCCGAGCAGCGCCGAGTAGTAGGCGTCGTACAGCTCGCCGCGCGCCGGTACCCGCCACCCGGCCGGTGCCGCCGCCATGGCCGTGCGGTCCCGGTAGAAGACCCCGGCCTTGATGCCGTACAGCTGCTGGTAGCGGTCGAGCTCGGTGCGCAGGGTGTGCAGCCGCTCGGCGTCCGCGCTGTCGATCGGGGTGCCCTCCCCGCGCGCGGTGACGAACTGGGCGAGCGCGGCGAAACGCGTCGTGTCGTCGATGCGGTCGACGACGACCCGCTGCTGCTGCGCCGCCGCCTGGCTGGCGGCCAGCGGGAAGCCCAGGGCCAGCAGGACGCCGGCCATCAGCACCAGGAGCAGCGGCAGCAGTCGAGTGCGCACGGCGGGGTCCGGGGCGTGCCCGGGTCAGCCGACCGGCACGACGAGCCGGTAGCCGACGCCCCGGACCGTCTCGATCATGGCCGGGGTCCGGAGCTTGGACCGCAGCGACGCCACATGCACCTCCAGGGTGCGGCCGGTGCCCTCCCAGGCGGTCCGCCAGACCTCGCTGATGATCTGTTCGCGGCGGAAGACGACGCCCGGCCGCTGCGCCAGCAGGGCCAGCAGGTCGAACTCCTTGCGGGTGAGGGCCACCGGGTCGCCGCCCACGGTGACCTGACGGGTCGTCAGGTCGATGGCGACACTGCCGAGCAGCAGCGCGGTGTCCCGCTCCTGACCGGCCGGCTCGGCCGCGGCGAGGGTCCCCGCGGGTGCGGCCGCCGCGCCGGCGGCCTGGCCCGCGGGCGTGGATGGGCGCAGCGGGGGGCGGCGGCTGACGGCGTGTATGCGGGCCAGCAGCTCACCGGTGTCGTACGGCTTGACCACGTAGTCGTCGGCGCCCAGGTTCAGGCCGTGGATGCGCGAGCGGATGTCGGCGCGGGCGGTCACCATGATCACCGGGGTGGCCGTGCGGCGCCTGATGCGGCTGCACACCTCGAAGCCGTCCTGGTCGGGCAGGCCCAGGTCCAGCAGCACACAGTCGAAGCCGGGGCCTTCGGCGGGCAGCAGGGCCTGGATCGCCTCCTCGCCGCTGCGGGCGTGCCTGACCTCGAAACCGTGCCGTCCGAGTACGGCGGAAAGGGCGGCGGCGACCCGGTCGTCGTCCTCCACGAGCAGCAGTCGCATGCGTCACCTCCTCCTCATCAGGGTCGGCTCTGGCCGGTCCTGGCCACCCGGACGCTGCCGCGTGTTCACGGAACTGTTCCCTGGCGACCGGGTCATGGTCTTCTCCGACCGAATCCACCCCGATCGGGGCGGGTTGCGTCAAGGGGGTACCGGCTCACGCGCCGGACCGTTACCGAGCCGGTACGCATCGCAGGCGCCCGCACCGTCCGCCCGGTGCGCCGAGGCGTGGTCCCCGCGCACCGCGCCGAGGGGAGACCGTCGCTTGACGTGGGCAGTCGCAGTGAGTTGCATACGCTTTGTGACCGCAATCCTTCCGGGGGCCGCTGCGTGGACCCGGTGATCGTCGCGGGGGCGGGCCCAGTGGGCCTGACCCTCGCTCTCGCGCTGGCCCGCCGTGACGTCCCCGTCATCGTGTTCGACGGGGCGGAGGCGCCGCACGGACCCGAAGGACTGCAGCTTCCGCGCACTGCCGTACTCGGCCCTGACACCGCCGCCCTGCTGGACCGCCTGGGGTACGAGGGGCTGCGTCGCGACGGCGCGACATGGGCCGCCTGGCGGACCCTGCGGCGGCGCACCGAGGTGCTGCGGATCGACTTCGGCCCCGAGCCCGGCGATGCACCCGTCCACATCGCTCAGCACGTACTGGAGCAGGGGCTGCGCCGGGAACTGCTGCGGTGCGGCTCGGTGCGCCTGGTTCCGGGGTGCCGCATCGACGCCCTGGAGCAGGACGGGCACGGGGTGAGCGTGCACACCCGCGGCACCGAGGAGACCTGGTGGCGCGGCAGCTTCCTGGCCGGCGCCGACGGCTCGCGTTCCACCGTCCGCAAACTGCTCGGTGTGCGTTTCCCGGGCCGTACCGCGGTCGACCGCCAGGCGGTCGTGGTGGTCCGCACCGAACTTCCCGAGCCGGGTGTGGCGTTGCTGCACCGGGACCCACCGGGCGCACCCGCCGGACAGGAGATCACCGCGCGGCCGCTGCCGGACGGGCTGTGGCGGCTGGACTGGCTGCTACCCGCCCAGGTGCGGCAGTTGACCTCGGACGCCCTGGTGGAACGCCTCCGCTCGACGCTCACCGCCTGGTGCGGCCAGGTGGTCCCCTACGAGCTCGTCGGCTCCGCCGATCACCCCGTGCACCAGCGGCTCGCCCGGCGCTGGCGGGTCGGGCGGGTGTTTCTCGCCGGGGACGCCGCTCACCTGATGGGCGCTCTGGGGGCGCAGGGCGTCGAGGAAGGGATCCGGGACGCGGAGAACCTGTCCTGGAAGTTGTCCCTCGCCTGGCATGACGGAGCCTCCCCCCTTCTGCTGAACAGTTACGAGGCCGAGCGCCGTGGTGCGGTCGGCGCCCGGCTGCGGGCCACCGACCAGGCGCTCCCCCTGGTGAGGGCGAGCGGCGCCTGGCAGGCGGTGCGCCAGTCGCTGCTGTCCGGATCGGCGCGCGGACAGGCCGAGCTGCTGACCGACAGCCACCTCGGCCGGGGGGCGGTCGCCGCGACCTCGGTGTACGCACGGTCGCCGCTGTCGCTGCCCGCTCCGCGTTCAGGGGGCAAGACCGGCGCCTCGCCCCTGGTGGCCGCGTGCGACACCCCGCCCGGGGGCATCGTCGACGACGTGCCCGTGATCACCCTCGACGGCACGACCGGGCGCCTGCGCGACCGACTCGGGCGAGGTCTCGTCGTGGTGCTGGTGGCTCCGGGCAGCGGGGTGTGGGAGTCCCGGCACTGGCTGACGGCCGGCCTGATGCCCCGGTTGGCCTCGGCGGTGGCCGCGCTGCCCACTCCGGCCGAACTGGTCGTCGCGGAGACCTACCCGGGCGCGACCGCCCACAGCGTGCTGCTCGTCCGGCCCGACGGACACCTGGTGACGGTGATGACCGGCTGCCGGCCGGCGGAGCTGTACTCCTACGCCGATCTGGCCCGCGGCGGCCCGCCCTCGGCGATCGGGGGCGGAGACGACGTGGCGGACGGACCGTCGGAGGCGAGCGACGCCGCGACCGATGGCGACACCGGTACCGAGGACTCCGGCAGAGCCGGGGGCACCGGCGGGCGGCGGGTCAGCGGCCGGGCTCGCTAGCTGGCGGACGAGCCACGCCGGGTATGCGGGTGGCGGTCGTCGCGGCGGCGTGCCACACGGCCATCGCGTCGCGCGCCGCGGCGTTCGCTACTCCCACAGCCATGGCTCGTCCTCCCCCTCTTCCTCAGCGGCACCCTCCTGCGCGAGGGCGTCGCGGACCACTTTGAGGGCCAGGCCCTCCGAGTACCCCTTGCGGGCGAGCATGCCCGCAAGGCGCCTGATGCGTTTGTCGCGATCGAGCCCGCGCGTCGACCGAAGCCGGCGGCTCACCAGTTCGCGGGCCGTCTCCTCCTCCTGCTCGGAGTCGAGCAGGCCGACCGCCTCCGTCACCATCTCGGCGTCCACACCGCGGTGGTGGAGTTCCCGGGCGAGGGCCCGGCGGGCAAGCCCGCGTCCGCGATGGCGGGACTCCACCCAGGCGTTGGCGAAGGCCTGGTCGTCGATCAGACCCACGTCCTCGAAGCGCTCGAGGACGTGTTCCGCGACGTCGTCGGGGATCTCCCGCTTCCGCATGGCGTCGGCCAGCTGCCTGCGGGTGCGGGGGGTTCCGGTGAGCAGACGCAGGCACAGGGCCCGCGCCTGCTCCTCCGGATCGAGCGGCGGCTCTTGCGAGGCCCTCGACTCGGAAGAGCCGCCGCGTCCTTGGGAACCGCGCGCCATGGCCTCAGCCCTTGGCGGCGGTGGCCTTGGTCGCCTTCTTGGGGGCGGGGACCTCCGCCTTGACGGCGTCGGCCGGGGCGGCGGCCGCATCCGTCTCGGGCTGCGCCGCGGGGGTCTCGGCCTTCGGCACGCCCACGCCCAGCTTCTCCTTGATGCGCTTCTCGATCTCGTCCGCCAGGTCCGGGTTGTCCTTCAGGAAGTTACGGACGTTCTCCTTGCCCTGGCCGAGCTGGTCGCCCTCATAGGTGTACCAGGCACCGGACTTGCGGACGAAACCGTGCTCCACGCCCATGTCGATCAGGCCGCCCTCACGGCTGATGCCCTGACCGTAGAGGATGTCGAACTCGGCCTGCTTGAAGGGCGGCGCGACCTTGTTCTTGACGACCTTCACGCGGGTGCGGTTGCCGACCGCCTCCGTGCCGTCCTTGAGGGTCTCGATCCGGCGGATGTCGATCCGGACGGAGGCGTAGAACTTCAGCGCGCGGCCACCGGTCGTGGTCTCCGGCGAGCCGAACATCACGCCGATCTTCTCGCGGAGCTGGTTGATGAAGATGGCGGTGGTCTTCGACTGGTTGAGCGCACTGGTGATCTTGCGCAGGGCCTGGCTCATCAGCCGGGCCTGCAGACCCACGTGCGAGTCACCCATCTCGCCCTCGATCTCGGCCCGCGGCACGAGGGCTGCCACGGAGTCGATCACGATGAGGTCGAGTGCGCCGGAGCGGACCAGCATGTCCACGATCTCCAGAGCCTGCTCGCCGGTGTCCGGCTGGGACAGGATCAGGTTGTCCGTGTCGACGCCGAGGGCCTTGGCGTACTCGGGGTCCAGAGCGTGCTCGGCGTCCACGAAGGCCACGGTGCCGCCGGCCCGCTGGGCGTTGGCCACCGCGTGCAGGGTGAGGGTCGTCTTGCCGGAGGACTCCGGACCGTACACCTCCACCACACGGCCGCGCGGCAGGCCGCCGACGCCGAGGGCCACGTCCAGGGCGGTCGACCCGGTGGGAATGACCTCGATGGGCTCATTCGGCCGGTCGCCGAGGCGCATGACCGCACCCTTGCCGAACTGCCGTTCAATCTGTGCGAGCGCGGCGTCGAGCGCCTTCTCGCGGTCGTTTCCTGCCATGGGTTCCACCCGGGATGTCTGGTTCGATCGCTTCACGTCCACGACGCTAGCGCCTGCCACTGACAATGCGCCCGGACGTCCCGCCTGGCCTGTGGATAACTCCGGCCTCCCGCGACCGGAAAGCCGTGATGCGGCCAGGCCGCGCACTGTCGCCGCCGCGGAAAAACCGCACGGCTCTTCCATGAGAATGGCTGTTCGATTTTCGTGTCAAGCGACCCGCCGCAGCGGGCGCCGCGGCGTCACGCCGGGCCGTCCGCCTCCGGCCGGGCCCGCTCGTACAGCGCGACCAGCACGCCGTGCACCGGCTCGCCCGCGGGCGCCTCCTCGGCCTCGTCGACCAGCCGGGCCAGGGTCTCGCCGAGTCGGCGGGCCTGCTCCGCGGTCAGCCGCAGGTGCCGCAGCGTCACGACGCTCTCGGCCTGCGACCGGTCCAGTTCCTGCGCGAACGCACCGAACATCGCGGCCGTGCCGGCGCCCTGCGGCTCTGCGACCAGCATCCTGCGGGCGGTCCGCTGGTAGTACTGCTCGGTCCCGCCGCGCACCTGCCGCGTCTCGGCGACGTACACCAGCCCGGCCTCGCGGAGGACCTTCAGGTGGTGAGCGACGTTGCCCTTGCGGGTGTCCAGCTGGACGGCCAGCCCGCTGATGGTGGCCGGGCGGTGGCCCAGGGCGAACAGGATCCGCTGGCGCAGCGGATGGGCCAGCGCCGCGAACTGCTGGGGCGAGCCGACCTCCTGGACGTCCTCGGGCGGGTGCGGGCGCTGCGTCTCGTCGGCCATGAATCAAGTGTCTAATTCTCTTGACGCTTTCGCAAGCGCGGTGCTCTACTCCACTGCCATGACGACCACCACACAGCCCGCCCTGGCCGCCGCTCTCGACGAGACGATCGGTCTCCTCGCCGAGCACTACGTCTTCCCCGACGTCGCCGAGCAGATAGCCGCCGTGCTCCGGCGGCGGCGCGACGCCGGCGCCTACGCCGTCGACAGCGCCGAGGAACTCGCCCGGCTGGTCACCGATGACCTGCAGTCGGTCAACGGCGACAGGCACCTGCGGCTCGTCTTCCACCCCGACGAGGTTCCGTCCGGGAAGGGCGAGGCCGCCCTGACCAGCCTGCGCCGCGACTTCGACGCCTCCCTGGGCGGCGCGCCCCGCGTCGAGCTCCTGGGCGGCAAGGTGGCCGTGCTGGAACTCGCCCCCGTGCTGTTCCCGGTCGAATGGGCCGCCGAGCCGCTGGCGGCGGCGCTCACCCTGGTGGCACCCGCTCCCGCACTGCTTCTCGACCTGCGCCGTTGCAGGGGCGGAGACCCGGAGACGGTCGCCCTGGTGTGCAGCTACCTCCTGGACCGGCGCACACATCTGAACACACAGGTCTGGCGGGGCGAGGAGACCCAGGAGCAGTCGTGGAGCCAGACCCACGTGCCCGGCGCCAGGTTCGGCGGCACCAAGCCGCTGTACGTGCTGACCGGCGCGGGCACGTTCTCCGGCGGCGAGGAGCTGACGTACGACCTCCAGCAGCTGGGCCGTGCGGTCGTCGTGGGCGAGACCACGGGCGGCGGCGCGCATCCCAGGGAAGGCTGGACGGTGCACCCGCACCTCGAGGCGACCATCCCGGTGGGCCGCGCGGTCAACCCGGTCTCCGGCACCAACTGGGAGGGCACCGGGGTGCTGCCGGACGTCGCCGTCCCGGCGGAGGACGCCCTGGACCGCGCCCACGCGCTGGCGCTGACGCGGCTGGAAGAGATCACGGCCGCTCGTCGCTGACCTCGTACCGTCGCACATAGGTGGCGAAGAACCCCTGCAGCGTGGCGGTGGCCGGGATCGCGACGAGTGCGCCGACCGCCCCCAGCAGCGCCGTGCCCGCCACCACCGAGCCGAACGCGACGGCCGGATGGATGTCCACCGTCCGGGCGGTGATCCGCGGCTGCAGGATGTAGTTCTCGAACTGCTGGTAGATCACGACGAAGCACAGCACCCAGAGTGCGTCCCAGGGATCCCTGGTGAAGGCGATCAGGACGGGCAGGGCACCGGCGAGGTAGGTGCCCACCGTGGGCACGAACTGCGAGACCACACCGACCCAGACGGCCAGGGCGGGCGCGTAGGGCACGCCCAGCACCTGGAGGATGATGTAGTGCGCGACTCCTGAGATGACGGCCATGAGGGCGCGGGAGTACAGGTAGCCGCCGGTCTTGGCCACGGCGAGGTCCCAGGCCCGGAGCACCTCCGCCTGGCGGGCCGGCGGAAGCATGGAGCACAGGGTGCGCCGCAGCCGCGGGCCGTCCGCTGCCAGGTAGTAGGTGAAGAGCAGCACCGTGAAGAGCTGGAAGACCGTGCCGAAGATGGTGGTCGAGATGCCCCACACGTTGCTCGCACCGTGCGACAGATAGGTGCGCACCCAGTTGGAGTGCAGGACCTTGTTCTGGAGGTTGCCCGTCTTGAAGTGCGTGTGGAAGGTGCGGTTGACCCACCGGATCACGTCGTCCGCGTAGCGCGGGAGGTTCTCGACGATCATCCTGATCTGGTCGACGAGCAGCGTGCCGAGGGCCAGGACGAACCCGGCCGCGGCGACGAAGACGACGAGCAGGACGATTCCGGTGGCGAGTCCGCGGCGGACATGGCGGCGGGCCATCCAGTCCACCGCGGGCTCGATCGCGACAGCGCAGAAGAACGAGATCAGGATGTTGACCAGGAGCCCGACGAGCCGCGAGAACACCCAGTGCGCGAACTGGTAGCAGGCGAGGAGCGCCAGCACGATGAGGACCGCGCGCGGCAGCCAGGGCGGCATGCCGTCCCGGCGACTGCGTCCCTCGTCGTAACCCCCGCCACCGGACGCGGCGGCACCCGGTTCCGGGTTCTCCTCGCGGGCGGCCACAGAGTCAGTCTGGAGCGCACGCCACCCTAAGGCCTGATTTCACCTCATTTGCACTATCGGCCACGACGGACTGCCCGGATCGGGGAAGCGCCCGGCTCAGCGGTGGGAGGCGGGCACGTCCATGGCCGCGCACACCGCTCGCCAGACGTCCTTGGCCTCCCAGCCGTCGTCCAGCGCCTGGATGACCGTACGGCCGCCCAGTTCCGACATCACATGGTCGCGTGCGAAGGAGTCGGCGTAGGTCTCGCCGAAGTGGGCGCGCATGCGCTCCCAGAAAATCGTCAACCGCATGGGTGCCAGTATCGCGCGCCCGGCGATGTCATCCCCGCTCGCCATGGTGAGCGGTCCTTACCGGTCGAGGGCCGGGCGGACCGCCCAGGGCGCCGCCGCTTGTCCGAGGCTCTACCCCCCGGCCACCGCCCGGACCGCCGCGGTGACCAGCACTGCCGCGGCGACCACGAGGAGGAAGGGCGCCCGCAGCAGCAGTGCGACGGCCGCGGCGGCGAGGCCGGCGGCCCGGGCGTCGAAGGCGAGGTGCCGGCCCGTCCCGAAGGTCTGCAGGGCGGTCAGGGCCGCCAGCAGCGCGATGGGCACCAGGGCCGCCAGGCGTTTGACGACCGGGCGCTCCAGCAGACCGGCGGGCACGGCCAGGCCGAGCAGTTTCACCGCGTAGCAGCCCGCGGCGGTGATGCCGATGGCGATCCAGGTGTCAGCCGTGCCGGTCATCGGCCGTTCCTTCCTCTCGTGCCGCCCGGTCCGCGGGTGTGCGGGCGGCCGGGCCGTCCGGTGCGGTGTGTGCGTCGGGCGCCTGCTGCCCGGAGGTGCGAGGCCGGCGGGCGAACGCCAGGGCGACGGGTGCGGCCAGCGCCGACATCAGGACCGGCACTCCCGCAGGGAGCAGGGGCAGGAAGAGCAGGGCGAGCACCACGGCCAGGCCGGCCGCCGTCCGCTCGGTGCGCCCCTTCACCATCGGTGCCAGCAGCGCCAGGAAGACCGCGGGACCTGCGGCGTCCAGGCCCCAGGCGGCGGGATCGCCCAGGGCCGAGGCGCCCACCGCGCCGACGAACGTGGTCAGGTTCCACAGCGCGTACAGGCTCGCACCGGTGACCGTGAAACCGAGCCGGGCGGCGTCCCGTCCGCGCTGGGCCAGGGCGATGGCGGAGGTCTCGTCGATCACCCATTGCGCGGCCAGCGGGCGCACCAGCCTCGGCAGCTTGAGGAGCTGGGAGAGCCTGAGGCCGTAGAAGGCGTTGCGCGTTCCGAGGAAGAACGCGCCGGCGGCCGCGGTGAAGGGGCCGCCGCCCGCTCCGAGGGCCCCGACCAGGGCGAACTGCGAGGCGCCGGTGAAGACCAGGAGCGACAGGGCGCACGTCTGGACGAGCGAGAGCCCGGCCCCCGCCGAGGTGACGCCGAAGGCGAATCCGGACAGGCCGACGGCGACCCCGACGCCGAGGGCGTCGCGGACGACCGCGGCCCGGCTCGTGTCGGGGACGTCGGGAGCGGAGCTGGGTGCGGGTACGGGTGGTGCGGTCACACGGCCGACGGTAGGAGCAGGCCACCGGTCCGGTCTTGTATGTTCTTGCGCTCGCGCTGGTACGCCCCCGGCGGGACGCCGACGATGCGGGTGAAGTGCCGGTTCAGGTGCGGCTGGTCGGAGAACCCGACGGCCGCCGCGGTGTCCGCCGGGCTGGCGCCGGCCTCCAGCAGCCGTCGGGCGGCCCTGATCCTCTCTCCGGTCAGCCACGCGTGCGGCGGCAGGCCGTAGGCCTTCTTGAAGGCGCGAAGGAGGGCGAAGGGACTCACTCCGGTCTCGGCGGCGAGCCGCTCCAGGCTGGGCGGCCCGGCGAGGGAGGCGGCGAGCAGGTCGCGGGCACGGGCCGCCGCGACCGGTCCGCCTGACGGAGTGACTGCCGGGCCGGTGGGAGCGGAGCCGTGCCGGGCGAGCAGCCGGGCCACGACCAGGCGGAGGACGGTGTCGGCGGCCAGCGGGTTGTCGTGCTCGGCGGCCCGGTGCACGTCGGCGATCATGCCCGCCGTGGCGGGGTCGTGAAGCACCGTCGTGGTGAAGGCGGGGGTGCCGCGCAGCGAGGAGGTCTCGGCCGCGACCGAGGCGACGACCCCGGGCTCGGGATACAGGACGCGGTAGCTCCAGCCGCCCTCGGTACCGGCGTAGGCCGTGTGGGGCGTCCCGGGGTTGATGAGCACCACGCCGCCGGCTCCGGCGCGCTCGGCGCCGCCCGGCAGCCCGATGCCCTCGACCCCGCCCGTCACCGCGGCGATCACGTAGCCGTCGTGGGCGTGGCGCGCGAAGGTGTGGCGGATGTAGCGGGCGCGCAGCAGGTCGACGCCGGGCAGGCCCGGGTGCTCCCAGTGTCGTGCCTGCTCGCCCGCGGCCATGACGACCATCTGACGACACGACGGTGTGCTCGCGCCAGGGGTTATCCACAGGCTGGACGTTCGGGCCAGCGGCATGTCGGTGCGGCGAGGCAGGATGGGAGCCATGTCCGAACAGTCCAGTCATCGCAGCCTCGAGGCTTTCTCCCCGGCCACCCGCGCGTGGTTCACCGGGGCGTTCCGCGAGCCCACCGCCGCCCAGTCGGGCGCGTGGACGGCCATCGCGGAGGGCTCCGACGTGCTGGTCGTGGCGCCGACCGGTTCGGGCAAGACGCTCGCGGCGTTCCTGGCCGCCTTGGACCGGCTGGCCAGCGTCCCGCCCCCGGCCGAGACCCGCAGGCGCTGCCGGGTGCTGTACGTGTCGCCCCTGAAGGCCCTCGCCGTGGACGTCGAGCGGAACCTGCGCAGTCCGCTCGCGGGTCTGCGGCAGGAGTCGGTGCGGCTCGGCCTGCCCGAGCCCGAGGTCCGGGTGGGCATCCGTTCGGGCGACACGCCGCCCGCCGAGCGGCGCGCCCTGATCAGCCGGCCCCCGGACATCCTCATCACCACACCCGAGTCGCTGTTCCTCATGCTCACCTCGGCCGCGCGGGACGCTCTGAGCGGCGTGGAGACGGTGATCCTGGACGAGGTGCACGCGGTGGCGGGCACCAAGCGGGGCGCCCACCTGGCGCTCTCCCTGGAGCGGCTGGACCAGCTGCTGGACCGGCCCGCCCGCCGGATCGGCCTGTCCGCGACGGTCCGCCCGGTCGACGAGATCGCCCGCTACCTCTCGCCTCAGCGGCGGGTGACGATCGTGCAGCCGCCGTCGGAGAAGTCGTTCGACCTCTCGGTCGTCGTACCGGTGGAGGATCTGGGCGAGCTGGGCGGCTCCCCGGTGATGGACGCGGCCGAGCACACGGGTCCCGCGGCCGGGGCGGCGGAGCGGCCGTCCATCTGGCCGCATGTGGAGGAGCGGATCGCCGATCTGGTGCAGTCCCACCGCTCGACGATCGTCTTCGCCAACTCCCGCAGGCTCGCCGAGCGGCTGTGCAACCGGCTCAACGAGATCGGCCAGGAACGGGCCGAGGGAGAGCCGCTCCCCGAGGCCCACACGCCTGCGCAGCTCATGGCCCAGTCGGGTGCCGCCCGCGGCGCCCCGCCGGTGCTGGCCCGGGCGCACCACGGCTCGGTGTCCAAGGAGCAGCGGGCGCTGGTCGAGGAGGACCTCAAAGCGGGCCGCCTGCCCGCGGTGGTCGCCACCTCCAGCCTGGAGCTGGGCATCGACATGGGCGCGCTCGACCTCGTCGTCCAGGTCGAGTCACCGCCGTCGGTGGCCTCCGGCCTGCAGCGCGTGGGCCGGGCCGGGCACCAGGTCGGCGCGGTGTCGACCGGTGTGGTCTTCCCGAAGTACCGGGGTGACCTCGTGCAGTCAGCGGTGGTCACCGAGCGCATGAGGGAAGGCGCCATCGAGGCGCTGCGCGTGCCGGCCAACCCGCTGGACGTCCTGGCCCAGCAGATCGTCGCGATGACGGCGCTGGACACCTGGGACGTGGACGAGCTGCTCGGCGTCATCCGGCGGGCCGCGCCTTTCGCCTCCCTGCCGCACTCCGCCTATGTCGCGGTCCTGGACATGCTGGCCGGCCGCTACCCGTCGGACGCCTTCGCCGAGCTGCGGCCCCGGCTGGTGTGGGACCGGGTGGCCAACACCCTGACGGGCCGGCCGGGGGCCCAGCGGCTGGCGGTCACCTCGGGCGGGACCATCCCGGACCGCGGGCTGTTCGGTGTCTTCCTGGCCGGCTCGGACCCCAAGAAGGGCGGCGGCCGGGTCGGCGAGCTCGACGAGGAGATGGTCTACGAGTCGCGGGTCGGGGACGTCTTCACTCTGGGCACGACCTCGTGGCGGATCGAGGACATCACCCGGGACCGGGTCCTGGTCTCCCCCGCGCCGGGAGTACCGGGGCGCCTGCCCTTCTGGAAGGGCGACCAGCTGGGCCGGCCGCTGGAACTCGGCCGGGCGCTCGGTGCCTGGCTGCGGGAGATCGGCGCAATGACACCCGAGGCCGCGCGGGAGCGGCTCTCGGCGGCGGGACTCGACACCTGGGCTGCCGACAACGTGCTGGCGTACCTCGCCGAGCAGCGGCAGGCGTGCGGCCATGTGCCGGACGACCGCACCATCGTCGTGGAGCGGTTCCGGGACGAGCTCGGCGACTGGCGGGTGATCATCCACTCCCCCTTCGGTGCCCAGGTCCACGCCCCGTGGGCGCTGGCGCTGGGCGCCCGGCTCCAGGAGCGCTACGGGCTCGACGCGCAGGCCATGCACGCCGACGACGGGATCGTGCTGCGGCTGCCCGACGCCGACCTCATGGGGCTGGACCTGCTGGACACCGACCCGCTGTCCCACGGCGCGGAGTACGACCCCGAGCAGTCACCGGTGGGCGCCGCCGACGTGGCGTTCGACAAGGGCGAGATCGAGCAGCTGGTCACCGATCAGGTCGGCGGCTCGGCACTGTTCGCCTCACGGTTCCGCGAGTGCGCGGCCCGGGCGCTGCTGCTGCCCCGCCGCAACCCCGGGAAGCGCACCCCGCTGTGGCAACAGCGGCAGCGCGCCTCGCAGTTGCTCCAGGTGGCCTCGGAGTTCGGGTCGTTCCCGATCGTCCTGGAGGCGGTGCGCGAGTGCCTGCAGGACGTGTTCGACGTGCCCGGCCTGGTGGAACTGATGGGAGACATCGAGGCCCGCCGGGTGCGGCTGGTGGAGGTGACCACGCACGAGGCGTCCCCCTTCGCCCGGTCGCTGCTCTTCGGCTACGTGGCGCAGTTCCTCTACGAGGGGGATTCGCCGCTGGCCGAACGGCGGGCGGCCGCGCTGTCGCTGGACTCCCGGCTGCTCGCCGAGCTACTGGGCCAGGCGGAGCTGCGGGAATTGCTGGACGCCGACGTACTCGCCGAGCTGGACCGGGAGTTGCAGTGGCTCACCGAGGACCGGCACGTCAAGGACGCCGAAGGGGTCGCGGACCTGCTGCGCGTGCTCGGCCCGGTGACGATGGCGGAGCTGGTCGAGCGGGGAGGCGAGGAGGCCTGGGCCGCGGAGTTGGAGTCGGCGCGGCGGACGATCCGGGTGCGGATCGCGGGCGTGGAGCACTGGGCGGCGGTCGAGGACGCCGGACGGCTGCGGGACGCTCTGGGCACGGCTCTGCCGGTCGGTGTGCCGGTCGCGTTCACCGAGCCGGTGAAAGACCCGCTCGGCGACCTGCTGGCCCGGTACGCCCGCACGCACGGTCCGTTCACCACCGGCGACGTGGCCGAGCGGTTCGGGCTCGGGGCGGCGGTCGCCGACGGCGCCCTGCACCGGCTGACCGCGGCCGGGCGCCTGGTGCAGGGCGAGTTCCGCCCGGGTGCGGCAGGTCAGGAGTGGTGCGACGCGGCGGTGCTGCGCAGGCTGCGGCGCCGCAGCCTCGCCGCCCTCCGGCAGGAGCTGGAGCCGGTGCCGCCCGCGACGCTGGGGGTGTTCCTCCCGCAGTGGCAGCACGTGGGTACCCACAGCCTGCGCGGGATGGACGGTCTGGCCAGGGCGATCGAGCAGCTCCAGGGTGCGGCGGTGCCCGCCTCCGCGCTGGAGAAGCTCGTGCTGCCGTCCCGGGTGATCGGCTACACCCCGGCGATGCTCGACGAACTGACCTCCTCCGGGGAGGTGGTGTGGGCGGGCGCCGGCGGGCTGCCCGGGAAGGACGGCTGGGTCTCGCTCTATCTGGCCGACAGCGCACCGCTGTTGATCCCCGAGTCGCAGCCCATGGAGTTGACGCCCCTCCACCAGGCGGTGCTGGCAACGCTGGAGGGAGGGTACGGCCTCTTCTTCCGGCAGATGGCCGAACAGGTACGGGCGTCGGGGACGGAGGCGACCGATCCACAACTTGCCGACGCGGTGTGGGACCTCGCCTGGTCCGGGCGGCTCACCAACGACACGCTCGCGCCGCTGCGGGCCCTGCTCGGATCGGGCCGGACGGCAGGGTCCACTGCGCACCGGGCGCCGAGGTCCGTCCCCCGCGGGCGGTACAGCTCGCTGGCCGCCCGGGCGCCGCGGGCCTCCGCGTCCCGGAGCGGACCGCCGACGACCGCGGGCCGCTGGTCGCTGGTGCCGGCCGCGGAGCCCGATCCGACCCTGCGCGCCCACGCTCTGACGCACACCCTGCTCGACCGGCACGGCGTGGTCACCCGCGGTGCGGTCGCGGCCGAGGGCGTGGCGGGCGGTTTCTCGGCCGCCTACCGGGTCCTGTCGGCCTTCGAGGAGACCGGGCAGGCGCGACGCGGCTACGTCGTCGAGGGGCTGGGCGCCGCCCAGTTCGCGATGGACGGCGCCGTGGACCGGCTGCGCGCCCTGAGCACCTCGCGGGAGCGCAGCGCGGAGGAGGACCACCACGGCAAGTCCCGTACGGTCGTCCTGGCCGCGGCGGATCCGGCCAATCCCTACGGGGCCGCCCTGCCCTGGCCCCAGCAGCCGGACGGCGTCACGCACAAGCCCGGGCGGAAGGCGGGGGCGCTGGTCGTCCTGAGCGACGGGGAGCTCGTCCTGTACGTGGAGCGGGGCGGGAAGACGGTGCTGGCCTGGCCCGGCGACCCCATACGCATCCAGGCCGCGGCGGACGCCCTCGCCCTGGCCGTCAGGGAAGGCGCTCTGGGACGGCTCACGGTGGAGCGCACCAACGGTGAGTCGGCCCTGACCTCGCCGCTGGGCCAGGCGCTGGAGGCGGCCGGCTTCCACGCGACGCCGCGCGGCCTCCGCCTGCGCGAGGGGTAGCCGCGGCCGGCCGGACACGCCGCCGTCGGGCGGGACGCGATCGGTGGCCGCCGGCATGCCTGAGGCCACCGGCGAGGGCGCGGGCAGGCCCATCCCCCGGGCCCGCCGCCCCGCACGCTGCGCGATGCGGTCATGATGGACGGGTGCCTGAAGGAGACACGGTCTGGCTGACCGCCCACCGGTTGCACGCCGCCCTGGCCGGACGGCCCCTGCTGCGGGCGGATCTGCGGGTGCCGCAGCTGGCCACCGTGGATCTGGCGGGCCGGGAGGTGCTGGAGGTCGTTCCGCGGGGCAAGCACATCATGACCCGGCTGGACGGCGGCGCCACCCTCCACTCGCACCTGAAGATGGAAGGCTCCTGGCACCTCTACGCGCCCGGTGACCGCTGGCGGGGCGGGCCCAGCCACCAGGTGCGGGCGGTGCTGGAGAACGAGGCGAGGACGGCCGTGGGGTACCGGCTGCCGGTCCTGGAGCTGCTGCCCACCGCGGAGGAGGACGGGGTGGTCGGCCACCTCGGGCCGGATCTGCTGGGGCCGGACTGGGAGCCGGCGCGCGCGCTGGCGAGGCTCGCGGACCGGCCGGAGCGGCCGGTGGGCGAGGCCCTGCTGGACCAGCGCAATCTCGCCGGGATCGGCAACGTCTACGTCTCGGAGCTGTGCTTCCTGCGCGGGGTGACGCCCTGGACGCCGTTCGGGGAGATCACCGCGCCGGCGAAGATGGTGGTGCTGGCGAAGCGTCTGCTGGAGGCCAACAAGGCCCGTCCGGGTCACATCACCACCGGGGACACCCGGCGGGGACGCACGCACTGGGTCTACGGCCGGGAGCACGAGCCGTGCCTGCGCTGCGGCACTCCTGTGCGGCGGGCTGAGCACGGTGAGAAGGAACAGGCGAGGGTGGCCTACTGGTGCCCCCGCTGTCAGCGCGGCCCGGTGCCGTCAGACGTCTGACGCGGGCGGCCCGGGCGGCCCCGGTATCTCGGACGTCGCCTCGGGTCCTGGCCCGGTGAGGGCCGACGGCAGATCGGCGGCCGCCCTCCCGGGAGCGGTCTCGGCAGCACGAGTCCGCGCGGCCCTGCGGCGCCGGAGGACCGAAAACCCTCCGCCGTCCCCGGAGTCGCGCCGCGCATACGCGGGGACGGCGTGCAGGGGTATGAGTCCGAGGCTCCAGCCGGCGAGCGCCGCGGCCTCGCCCAGCCCGTGCCGCGACCCGGGCACCAACGCGTACCGCAGCGCCGCCCACCACCACGCCGCACCGCAGGCGACCGCGAGACCGTGGCATATCACCCGCCTCGTCCGCACCGCACCGCGTGCACGCATCGCCGCCTCCATGGGTCCCCGAGAAGGTCGCACCACGCGGTCCGGCTCGTCGGCCGGCGGATTCGGCCCGGTGTGGGGTGCGGGTCGTCGCGGGTCGGTCCGCCGTCAGACGTTCTCGGCCTGGAACATCCAGTGGAACTTCTCCAGGTCCGCCGTGATGCCGATGAGGATGTCCTGGGTGACGGGGTCGGGTTCGTCGGTGGCGGCGATACGTTCCCTCATTCGGGTGATGACCGCGTCGAGCGCCGTGACCATGACCTCCACGACCTCGGCGTCCTTGACCCAGCCGTCCGTCACGGCGTCGATGCCGCTGCTCTTGGAGACGGTTCCGGCCCGGCCGTCGGGGCTGACGCCTATCGCCGAGGCCCGCTCGGCCACGGTGTCCGAGGCGAGGCGGGCGGTGTCCACCACTTCGTCGAGCTGGAGGTGGATGGACCGGAAGCGCGGACCGATGACGTTCCAGTGCACCTGCTTGGCCAGCAGGGACAGATCGATCAGATCGACCAGGGCGCCCTGCAGGGCATCTCCGACGGTCTTCCGGGCGGCATCGTGCAGGGGGCTCTTGACGACGGTCATGCGCTTCACTCCTCGCGCTCGGCCGCCGACCGGCGGGACGGATCCGGCGCCCGGGGTGATCGGTCCGGGGGTTCGTCCCGCTCTGCGGCGGTTCGATCTTCGCTGACCTTCATCGCCTACCCTGCCCCCGTCGCGTACACATGGCAAAAGCAAGCTCAGGCCATGGATGCACGCAGAGAGACGTCCATCGGAGGGACCAATGCGCGGACCAGCAGAACGGCCCCGAACCGGGAGCAATCCCGGTTCGGGGCCGTCACGCACATGCAGGTCAGGCCGCGTACCGATCAGGCAGCGACGACGTCGACCGCCTCGGCGGACTTCTTGGGCGCCTTGATCGTGATGCGTTCGTCCGGCGTGGACGTCACAGAGGTGACGGAGGTGACCGCGCCCAGCAGCGGCCGCATCGGGGCGGCAGCGGTCTCGGCGGCAGCCGACTGCGAGAGCTCAGCGAGCGACAGGTCGTCGCTGACCTCGCGCATCACCTCGGACATCGGCACGTCCAGCGCGTCGCAGATGGCCGACAGCAGTTCGGAGGACGCCTCCTTCTGCCCCCGCTCGACCTCCGAGAGGTACCCGAGCGAGACCCGAGCCGACGAGGAGACCTCACGCAAGGTGCGGCCCTGGCGCTGGCGCTGCCGACGCAGCACGTCACCAAGCAGGCGACGGAGCAGGATCATCGGTGGCTCCCTCCTCGGACCGCGAAACCGCATCCTTCTCGCCCCACCGTACCGCCTCGGGCACCGGCCGTGCGGGGAGCAAAGACGTGTTCACTCAGGGCTGCAAACATCGCTACCCCCCGTCTTCTTCCCTATGCCTCGCCCCCGGACTCCTACCAGGAACGTTGTCCGGGAGCCTCGGCGGACCCCGGACCCGCCACCGTACTCCTTCTCAGCTCCGCCGTGAGCAGATCCAGAACGGCGGCCACGGAAGCGGTACGGATCGCGGCACGGTCACCACTCAGTTCGAGTGCCCGCACCTCGGTCCCGGCCGGACCTGCGACGGCGACGAACACGGTGCCCACCGGCTTTCCGTCCTGCGGGTCCGGTCCGGCCACCCCGGTGGTGGAGACGCCCCAGTCGGCCACCAGACGATCCCGCACGCCTTCGGCCATGTTTCGGGCGACGTCCGGGTCCACCGCGCCGCGAGCGGCCAGCAAGCCGGCGTCGACCCCGAGCACCAGATGCTTGACGTCGGTCGCGTAGGCCGTCACCGACCCGCGGAAGCTGCGCGACGCGCCCGGCACCGAGGCGATCTCCGCGGCCACCAGTCCCCCGGTGAGCGACTCCGCGACGGCGAGTGTCCATCCGGCGTCCTCCAGCAGCCGCAGGACCTCCGCGGCGCCGCTGCCGGCTTCCGGCGCCGCGGGCGCCGTCTCCCCGCCGTCGGTCATACCCCGTGCCCCTGGGCCCGCTCCCGGGCCTCCCGGGCATCCCGGGCTTCCCGGGCATCCCGGGCTTCCTTGCCGTCGTTGGCTTCCTTGGCTTCCTTGGCTGCCTCGGCTGCCGGAGCCTCCACCCGCATCCGCGCCTGGGCCGCCAGCCCGGCGCGCCGCAGCACGACGGCCTGCCGCACGTAGTCCAGGCCGGTGGCCACGGTCAGCACGACCGCGATCCCCATCAGCCAAGCCCGGATCGAAGCCAGCGGGCCGGTGAGCGCCAGGATGTACATGCCGACGGCCACGCCCTGCGTGAGCGTCTTGAGCTTGCCGCCGCGGCTGGCCGGAATCACCCCGTGCCGGATCACCCAGAACCGCATCAGGGTGATGCCGACCTCGCGCACCAGGATGACGATGGTGACCCACCACGGCAGGTCGCCCAGCCCGGACAGGCCGATGAGGGCCGCGCCCATGATCGCCTTGTCCGCGATCGGGTCGGCGATCTTGCCGAAGTCGGTGACCAGGCCGTACCGGCGGGCCAGCTCACCGTCGAAGAGGTCGGTGATCATGGCGACGGCGAACGCCGCCCAGGCGAAGGACCGCCAGGCGGGGTCGTGACCGTCGCCGTGGACCAGCAGCAGCACGAAGCCGGGGACCAGCAGCAGCCTGATCATCGTCAGCAGGTTGGCGACGTTCCACAGTCCGGGCTCGGACCCCTCGGGCCGGCCGACCTGGCCGGGGGCCGAGGGGGGCGAGGCCGGGGCTTCCGTCATCTGGCCACCGCCTCGGCGCCCTCGGGCGCATCAGTGCCCGCGGGCACATCGGGTCCCGCCGGGACGCCGACGCCCGCCGGCAGATCCGCTGCCTCGCCGCGCTCGGCCGGCACTACCGCCGCGAGCACCGCGGCGTCCGCGGCGCCGTCACCGGCGTCCCTGCCGCCCTCTTCGACGGCCAGCGGCTCGGCGATCAGGTCCACGCCCTCGGTCCCGGTGACCCGGGCGGTGACGAACACGCCGGGCGCCGGCTCCCACCAGCCGCCCGCGTCCGTCAGCACGACCTGGCCGTCGGTCTCCGGCGCCTGGTGGTCGGCGCGGCCGATGACCTCGCCGGTCTCCTCGTCCACGGCCTCGACCAGGACCCGCACGGTGCTGCCGACGCGCTCCTCGGCCCGCTGGGCGGTCAGCTCCTCGGCCAGCCGCGAGACCCGGGCCAGGCGGGCGGCGACCACGTCCTCGTCGAGCTTGTTCTCGTAGGTCGCGGCCTCGGTGCCGTCCTCGTCGGAGTAGCCGAACACACCGATGGCGTCGAGCCGCGCGGAGGTCAGGAAGCGCTCCAGCTCGGCGAGGTCCTCCTCCGTCTCGCCGGGGAAGCCGACGATGAAGTTGGACCGGACGCCCGCCTCGGGGGCCTTGCCGCGGATGGTGTCGAGCAGTTCCAGGAAGCGGTCGGTGTCGCCGAACCGGCGCATCGCGCGCAGCACGGCGGGCGCGGAGTGCTGGAAGGACAGGTCGAAGTAGGGCACGACCCCGGGCGTCGAGGTCAGCGCGTCGATCAGGCCGGGGCGCATCTCTGCGGGCTGCAGGTAGCTGACCCGCACGCGCTCGATGCCGTCGACCGCGGCCAGCTCGGGCAGCAGCGTCTCCAGCAGCCGCAGGTCGCCGAGGTCCTTGCCGTAGGAGGTGTTGTTCTCGCTGACCAGCATGACCTCGCGGACGCCCTGCTCGGCGAGCCAGCGGGTCTCGCCGAGGACGTCGGAGGGGCGGCGGGAGATGAAGGAGCCGCGGAAGGACGGGATCGCGCAGAAGCTGCAACGGCGGTCGCAGCCGGAGGCGAGCTTCACCGAGGCGACCGGCCCCGACTCCAGCCGGCGGCGCAGCGGCGCGCGCGGGCCCGAGGCGGGGGCGACGCCCTCCGGCAGATCCACCGGCGCCGCCACGAACTCCGTCGCGCCGGCGCCGCCGTCCGCGTCGGGGATGAGCCCCGCGGGGTCGGCCGAGCCCGCGACTCCCTGCCCGTGCCCGGGCAGCGCCACCCCTGCGGCGCCCTGCCGCTCGGCCGGGCTGATCGGCAGCAGCTTGCGCCGGTCGCGCGGGGTGTGCGGGGCGTGGACGCCGCCGCTGAGGATCGTCCGCAGGCGGTCGGAGATGTCGGCGTAGTCGTCGAAGCCGAGGACGCCGTCGGCTTCGGGCAGCGCCTCGGCGAGCTCCTTGCCGTACCGCTCGGCCATGCAGCCGACGGCCACCACGGCCTGTGTACGGCCCTGGTTCTTGAGGTCGTTGGCCTCCAGCAGCGCGTCGACGGAGTCCTTCTTGGCCGCTTCGACGAAGCCGCAGGTATTGACCACGGCCACGTCGGCGTCGGAGGCGTCGTCGACGAGCTGCCAGCCGTCCGCCGCCAGCCGGCCGGCGAGTTCCTCGGAGTCCACCTCATTGCGAGCGCAGCCGAGCGTGACGAGAGCGACGGTACGGGGTTCTGGCATGGTGCCCAGACTACCGGGTGCCTGGTCACCGCCCCCGGCGCCGCGGACCCCCCGGCACGCCTGAGCCCGCCCGGAGCGCGGGGGCTCCAGGCGGGCTCAGGCGAAGCTCAGCTCCCTGCGTCGGCACGAGTGCCGTAGATCACTCCCGGGCGGCCACGCTCGCGGACCTCGGCGGGTCTCGCAGCGAGGTTCACCCGTGAGCGCTCATTCCCGGGCTTTCACCCCTGGATCGGGTCGCCGGGGGTGTAGGTGAGGCGGACGACCTGGCCGTCGGTACCGGCCGCGCCGAGGTCCTTGCCGTTCACGAAGAGCTGCACGGCGCCCGCGTTGCCGACGATGAGCTTGATCTTCTTGTCGTCGGTCCAGGTCATCGACTGCCCCTTGCGCAGCGAGTCCTGGTAGAGCTGCTTGCCGTTGCTGTCGGTGGCCTGGATCCAGCTGGTGCCGCCGGCGGCGGTGACCTTGACCGTCACCTTCCCGGGCGGGGCCGCGGCGATGGCGCTGTTGGTCGCCGGCGGGGGCTTGGGCACGCCGTTGCTCTGCGGCGTCCGGCTCGGGGTGGCCTTGGTGGCGGTCGGGGTGGACGTGGCTCCGGCCGTGGGCTTGCTGTTGCCTCCGCCGCTGAAGGCGGTGTAGCCGACGAAGCCGATCACGGCGACGATCGCCGCGATCATCGCGGCCGTCCAGTTGGGCCGGCGCGGTTCGGACCTGATGCGGCGCTCGGCCTGGTAGACCGGCGGCACCGTCACGGTCGGGGTGGCCGTGCCGTGCTCGGCGGCGTACTGCTCGACGAGGTCCTCGGGATCGAGTCCGACGGCGCGGGCGAGCGATCGGATATGCCCGCGCGCATACACGTCACCGCCGCACCGGGAGAAGTCGTCCTGCTCGATCGCCTGGACGATCGGGACGCGCACCCTGGTGACGGTGCTGACCTCGTCGACGGAGAGCCCGGATTCGATGCGGGCCTGCGCGAGGGCGCGACCGACCGAAGGCCGGTCGTCGGAGGGCGAGTTGCCGATGGACACGAGGGCGCCTTTCGAGCGTGCAGCCACCTGCTGGAAGTTCAGTCTAGGGGCGGGAGAAAACGCGGGAGCAAGCGGGCGACCGTTTTTGTCCGCCACACGGGCTGAGGCTCTGCCACGCGGCGGAGACGGGATCGTCCCCTGTAACAACTTGACGTATGAGCCGGAGAAACGGTTGCCCCAGAACTTGCCCCGCGTACCCGTCCGGCACACCTGCTGACAGATCCTCCGACTATCAGTCCGGCCATCGGCCGGGTGGTCGGAGGGCGCCTTCAGGACCGCGCGGTCAGGCGGGCGCTTCGCCGCCGCGGATGACGGCCAGGACCCCGTCGATCTCGTCCGCCTTGACCAGCACGTCGCGGGCCTTGGAGCCCTCGCTGGGACCGACGATGCCGCGCGACTCCATCAGGTCCATCAGCCGGCCGGCCTTGGCGAAGCCCACCCGCAGCTTGCGCTGGAGCATGGAGGTGGAGCCGAACTGCGTGGAGACGACCAGCTCCGCGGCCTGGCACAGCAGGTCCAGGTCGTCGCCGATCTCCTCGTCGATCTCCTTCTTCGGCCCGCTGCCGACGGTGACGTCCGAGCGGTAGGTCGGGGTCAGCTGGGTCTTGCAGTGCTCGACGACCTTGGCGACCTCGGACTCGGTGACGAACGCGCCCTGCATGCGGATCGGCTTGTTCGCGCCCATCGGCAGGAACAGCCCGTCGCCCTTGCCGATCAGCTTCTCGGCGCCGGGCTGGTCGAGGATGACGCGGCTGTCGGCGAGCGAGGAGGTGGCGAAGGCGAGCCGGGAGGGCACATTGGCCTTGATCAGGCCGGTGACGACGTCGACGCTGGGCCGCTGGGTGGCGAGCACCAGGTGGATGCCGGCGGCCCGGGCGAGCTGGGTGATGCGGACGATGGAGTCCTCCACGTCGCGCGGCGCGACCATCATCAGGTCGGCCAGCTCGTCCACGATGACCAGCAGGTACGGGTACGGCGACAGCTCGCGTTCGCTGCCCTCGGGCGTCTTGGCCTTCCCCGAGCGCACCGCGGCGTTGAAGTCGTCGATGTGCCGGAAGCCGTAGGCCGCGAGGTCGTCGTAGCGCAGGTCCATCTCGCGCACCACCCACTGCAGGGCCTCCGCGGCCCGCTTGGGGTTGGTGATGATGGGCGTGATCAGGTGCGGGATGCCCTCGTAGGCGGTGAGCTCGACGCGCTTGGGGTCGATCAGCACCATCCGCACCTCGTCCGGGGTGGCCCGGGCCATCACCGAGGTGATGAGGCAGTTGATGCAGGACGACTTGCCGGAGCCGGTGGCGCCGGCCACCAGCACGTGCGGCATCTTGGCGATGTTGGCCAGAACGTAGCCGCCCTCGACGTCCTTGCCGAGCGCGACGGTCATCGGGTGCTCCTCGCCCGCGGCCTCGGCCGAGCGCAGCACGTCACCGAGGTTGACCATCTCGCGGTCGCTGTTGGGGATCTCGATGCCGACCGCGGACTTGCCGGGGATCGGGCTGATGATCCGCACGTCGGGGCTGGCGACGGAGTAGGCGATGTTCTTGGCCAGGGCGGTGATCCGCTCGACCTTGACCGCGGCGCCCAGCTCCACCTCGTAGCGGGTGACCGTCGGCCCGCGGGTGAAGCCGGTGACGCTGGCGTCGACCTTGAACTCCTTGAACACCTGGCTGAGCGAGGCGACCACCGCGTCGTTGGCCGCGCTGCGGGTGCGGCCGGGGCCGCCGCGCTCCAGCAGGTCCAGGGAGGGCAGGGCGTAGGTGATGTCGCCGGACAGCTGGAGCTGTTCGGCGCGCGGCGGCAGCGGCTGGCCGGAGGGTTCGGGCGCGGCCTTGGTGAGGTCGGGGACGGAGCCCTCGGCGCCGCCGGTGTCCTCGCCGCGGGCGGCGGGCACCTGCTTCTTCATCCGGCTGGTGAGGTCGGCCACCAGCGGTGAGGGCTGCACGCCGTGCAGCACCGCGCCGTCGAGCGCCGCGGCCGCGGCGGCGGCCACGTCCACCGCGTCAGGGCCGTCGCCGGCGTCGGCGTTCGCGGGCCGCCGCTTGGGGCGGCGGCGCGGCTTGGGCTCGGCGTCGCCGTCCATCGGGCCGTCGCGGTCGACGTCGTACGGCCCCGCGCCGGATTCCGCCGGGGACTTGGTGAAGCGCAGCGGGACCCGGCGCACCGGGGACTCTTCCTCGGTCCCCGGGTCGTCCGCGGCGTCCTCGTCGAAGAACTCCTCCAGCGGCACCGCCTCGGGGTCCGGCGGGGTCGCGTACAGCCCGAGGCGGGTACCGGCCTGGCGCAGCCGCTGCGGGATGGCGTTGACCGGGGTGGCGGTGACGACCAGCAGCCCGAACACGGTGAAGAGCAGCAGCAGCGGCACGGCCAGCGGCGCGCCGACGGTGTACGTGAGCGGGGAGGCCGCCGCCCAGCCGATGAGGCCGCCGGCGTCGCGGAGCGCCTGGGAGCCCTCGGCGCGGCTCGGCGCCCCGCAGGCCAGGTGGACCAGGCCGAGCGCGCCGATCACCAGCGCGGACAGGCCGATCACGATCCGGCCGTTGGCCTCGGGCTGTTCCGGGTGCCGCATCAGCCGGATCGCGACCGCGCCGAGCAGGAAGGGCACCAGCAGGTCCAGGCGGCCGAAGGATCCGGTCACCAGCATCTGCACGAGGTCGCCGACCGGTCCGTGCAGGTTGGACCAGGTGCCGGCGGCCACGACCAGGGTCAGGCCGAGCAGCAGCAGCGCCAGTCCGTCCTTGCGGTGGGCGGGGTCCAGGCCGCGTGCGCCGCGCCCTATGCCCCGGAAGACCGCCCCGACGGCGTGGGCCAGTCCCAGCCACAGGGCACGCACCATGCGGTACAGGCCGCTGGTGGGTGACGGGACCGGCTTGGGCGCGGGTCTGGCCGCCGCCTTCTTCGCGGGCGGCCTGGGAGCAGGCCTCTTGGCCGCGGGCTTCTTCGCCGCGGTCTTCTTCGCCGCAGGCTTCGCCGGGGCTTTCTTGGCGGTGCCAGACGTACGGGGGGCCATGGTGCCGACACTACCGCCCTTGTGATCGGGGAACACGCCTGGCCGTGCATACGCCCGTTCGTGTCGGGGCGTGCCGATCAGATGATTGACATCGCGTCAACCCTGGTCACCGGCACGCTGATGGCGCCGCCCCCGGAGGAACTCCCCCGGCCGGTACCCGACTTACTCCGGGCCCTGCTGCTTGACGATGCCGTCGCTGCCCGAGCGGGGCGGCTCCAGGGCGTCCAGCGCCCGCCGCAGCCCGCTGAGTTTGCGCTCCAGGTGCGCGGCGGTGGCCACCGCCGCGGCGTCCGCAGACTCGTCGAGCTGCTTGCTCAGCGCCTCGGCCTGCTCCTCGACCGCGGCGAGCCGCGCGGACAGCTCGGCGAGCAGCCCCGCGGACTCCTTGCTGCCGTTGGAGCCCGAGCCGTTAGCGCCCTGGTCCAACTGGAGCCGCAGCAGCGCCGCCTGCTCACGCAGCTGACAGTTCTTCATGTACAGGTCGACGAAGACCGACACCTTGGCCCGCAGCACCCACGGGTCGAACGGCTTGGAGATGTAGTCCACCGCGCCGGCCGCGTAGCCGCGGAAGGTGTGGTGCGGGCCGTGGTTGATCGCGGTCAGGAAGATGATCGGGATGTCCCGCGTCCGCTCCCGCCGCTTGATGTGGGCCGCGGTCTCGAACCCGTCCATGCCCGGCATCTGCACGTCGAGCAGGATCACCGCGAAGTCGTCGGTGAGCAGCGCCTTCAGCGCCTCCTCCCCGGACGATGCCCGCACCAGGGTCTGATCGAGCGCCGAGAGGATCGCCTCCAGCGCCAGCAGATTCTCCGGCCGGTCATCGACCAGGAGGATCTTGGCCTTCT
Source organism: Actinacidiphila acidipaludis (assembly GCF_019890725.1). Classification (GTDB taxonomy): domain Bacteria; phylum Actinomycetota; class Actinomycetes; order Streptomycetales; family Streptomycetaceae; genus Actinacidiphila; species Actinacidiphila acidipaludis. Next base: position 11,539 of record NZ_JAINZZ010000059.1, on the reverse strand, counting down.
GCACCATGGCCCGCCCTCCTCGCCCCGGTCCTGTGCCGGTCGCCGCCCCCGGGGACAGCTCCGTCATGCCGCCCGTCCTTGTGCCGGTCATGGTAGCCGCACCCCGCCGTTCGCCACACCCTGTCACCGCCAGGTCACTCAACACATACCGGAAACGCAGGCGGAGTCCAGAAGGTTCCCCGCATCCGGCGCCCTCACACCTCACCAGACACACGAGTCGGCAAAAGTTCGTACCGCAGGCGCGCCCCCGGCGTCAAAGCCGCCACGCCGGGATCAGCGGGCATGCATCCACTGCTCCATGAGTGTCAGCAGATGGTCGGTGTCGACCGGCTTCGTCACATAATCCGACGCCCCCGACTCGATGGCCTTCTCCCGGTCGCCCTTCATGGCCTTCGCGGTGAGGGCGATGATCGGCAGCCCGGCGAACTGCGGCATCTTGCGGATCGCCGAGGTCGTCGCGTAGCCGTCCATCTCCGGCATCATGATGTCCATCAGCACCACGGCGATGTCGTCGTACTGCTCCAGGACCTCGATGCCCTCGCGCCCGTTCTCGGCGTACAGCACGGTCAGGCCGTGCTGCTCCAGGACGCTGGTGAGCGCGAAGACGTTGCGGATGTCGTCGTCGACGATGAGCACCTTCTCGCCGCTGAAACCGCCGGAGAAGCCCGTGTAGGCGTCCGAGTGGGCGTCGTCGATCCACGACTCGGAGGCGGGCGCCTGACCGTTGGACTGCGCCCGGCCGTTGCTCTGCCCGTTGCCGTGGCCGCTGCCCTGGCCGCTGCCGTGACCGCCGCCCTGGCCGTTGCTCAGCGCGGCCGGCTGCGGCGCGGGCTGGGCGGACCGGCGGCGCAGCCGGGCGAGGCTGCTGCCGGGGCTGCGGGTCCGGCCGCCCTGCTGCTCGCCCTCCTCGCCCTGCGTGCCGGCCGGCAGCTGCGGAGCCGCGGGCGGAACGTCACCGAGCGTCATCGGCAGGTACAGGGTGAAGGTCGAGCCGCGGCCGGTCTGGCTGTCGGCGTGGATCTCGCCGCCCAGCAGGCGGGCGATCTCACGGCTGATCGACAGGCCCAGGCCGGTGCCGCCGTACTTGCGGCTGGTCGTGCCGTCGGCCTGCTTGAACGCCTCGAAGATCACCCGCATCTTGCTGGCGGCGATGCCGATGCCGGTGTCGGTCACCGAGAAGGCGATGAGCGGCTGGTCCGGGTCGCGCAGGCTGCCGGCCTCCAGCAGCTGCTCGCGGATCGACTGCGGCACCTCGGCACCGGCCGGGCGGATCACCAGCTCCACCGAACCGCTGTCGGTGAACTTCACCGCATTGGACAGCAGGTTGCGCAGCACCTGCAGCAGCCGCTGCTCGTCGGTGTGCAGCGTGACCGGCAGTTCGGGCGAGACCCGCACCGAGAAGTCCAGGCCCTTCTCCGCGGTCAGCGGCCGGAAGGTGGCCTCCACGTAGTCGACCAGCTGGACCAGCGCGATCCGGGTCGGCGAGACGTCCATCTTGCCGGCCTCGACCTTCGACAGGTCCAGGATGTCGTTGATCAGCTGCAGCAGGTCGGAGCCCGCGCCGTGGATGGTCTCGGCGAACTCGACCTGCTTCGGCGACAGATTGCGGTCGGCGTTGTCGGCCAGCAGCTTCGCGAGGATCAGCAGGGAGTTGAGCGGCGTGCGCAGCTCGTGCGACATGTTCGCCAGGAACTCGGACTTGTAGCGCATGGACACCGCGAGCTGTTCCGCGCGCTCCTCCAGGACCTGCCGCGCCTCCTCGATCTCGGTGTTCTTCACCTCGATGTCGCGGTTCTGCCGGGCCAGCAGCTCGGCCTTCTCCTCCAGTTCGGCGTTGGACAGCTCCAGCGCCCGCTGCCGGTTCTCCAACTCCGCGGAACGCTCCTGGAGTTGCTCGGTCAGCTCCTGGGACTGCTTGAGCAGGTACTCCGTCTTGGTGTTGACCGAGATGGTGTTGACGCTGATCGCGATGATGTCGGTGATCTGGTTGAGGAAGTCCTTCTGGATCTGGGTGAACGGCTGGAAGGCGGCCAGCTCGATGACGCCCAGCACCCGGCCCTCGAACAGCACCGGCAGCACGATCAGATGGGACGGCGGCGCCTCGCCGAGCCCCGAGGTGATCTTCAGATAGCCCGGCGGGACCTGCTCGACGAGGATCGAGCGCTTCTCCACCGCGGCCTGCCCGATCAGCCCCTCGCCCGGCATGAAGACGATCTGCAGCGTCTGCCGGGAGAAGCCGTAACTGCCGATCATCCGCAGCTCGAAGTCCTCGCCCGCCTCGGTGGTGTCCTCGGCGAGGAAGAAGGCGCCGTGCTGCGCGGAGACCACCGGCGTCAGCTCGCTCATGATGAGCGCGGCGACGTCCCGCAGGTCGCGCCGGCCCTGCATCAGACCGGAGATGCGGGCCAGGTTGCCCTTCAGCCAGTCCTGTTCCTTGTTGGCGAGCGTGGTCTCGCGCAGGCGGACGATCATCGTGTTGATGTAGTCCTGCAGTTCCAGGATCTCGCCCGCGGCGTCCACGTCGATCCGCAGGTTGAGGTCGCCGCGGGTCACCGCGGTGGCGACCTGGGCGATGTTGCGCACCTGGCTGGTCAGGTTGTTGGCCATCAGGTTCACCGACTCGGTGAGGTCCTTCCAGATGCCCGAGACACCGGGCACCCGCGCCTGACCGCCCAGCCGGCCCTCGGTGCCCACCTCGCGGGCCACCCGGGTCACCTCGTCACCGAAGGCTGACAGCTGCCCGACCATGGTGTTGATGGTGGTCTTGAGCTCCAGGATCTCGCCGCGCGCGTCGACGTCGATCTTCTTCGACAGGTCGCCGCGCGCGACCGCCGTCGTCACCTGGGCGATCTGCCGCACCTGGCCGGTGAGGTTGGAGGCCATGCCGTTGACGGACTCGGTCAGGTCCTTCCAGGTGCCCGCCACGCCCGGCACCCGCGCCTGGCCGCCGAGGATGCCCTCGGTGCCCACCTCGCGGGCCACGCGGGTGACCTCGTCACCGAACGCCGACAGCGTGTCCACCATCGTGTTGATGGTGTTCTTCAGCTCCAGGATCTCGCCCCGGGCGTCGACGTCGATCTTCTTCGTCAGGTCGCCGTTGGCGACCGCGGTCGCCACGGAGGAGATGGACCGCACCTGGCTGGTCAGGTTGGAGGCCATGCCGTTGACGGACTCGGTCAGGTCCTTCCAGATGCCCGAGACGTCGCGCACCCGCGCCTGACCGCCCAGCTGGCCCTCGGTGCCCACCTCGCGGGCCACCCGGGTCACCTCGTCACCGAACGCCGACAGCGTGTCCACCATCGTGTTCACGGTCGTCACCAGGGCGAGGATCTCGCCCTTGGCGTCGACGGTGATCTTGCGGGACAGGTCGCCGTTGGCGACCGCACCGGTGACGTCGGCGATGTTGCGGACCTGGCTGGTGAGGTTGTTCGCCATGAAGTTGACGGACTGGGTGAGGTCCTTCCAGGTGCCGGAGACACCCTTGACCTCGGCCTGACCGCCCAGGATGCCCTCGGTGCCCACCTCGCGGGCCACCCGGGTGACCTCCTCGGCGAACGACGAGAGCTGGTCGACCATGGTGTTCAGGGTGTTCTTCAGCTCGAGGATCTCGCCCTTGGCGTCCACGTCGATCTTCTGCGACAGGTCACCGCGGGCGACCGCGGTGGCGACCTGGGCGATGTTGCGGACCTGGGCCGTGAGGTTCCCGGCCATGAAGTTCACCGAGTCGGTCAGGTCGCGCCACACGCCGGCCACGCCGGGCACCTGCGCCTGGCCGCCGAGGCGGCCGTCGGTGCCCACCTCGCGGGCCACCCGGGTCACCTGCTCGGCGAACGACGAGAGCTGGTCGACCATCGTGTTGATGGTGTTCTTCAGCTCCAGGATCTCGCCGCGCGCGTCGACGTCGATCTTCTGCGACAGGTCACCGCGGGCGACCGCCGTCGTCACCTGGGCGATCTGCCGCACCTGGGACGTCAGGTTGCCGGCCATGAAGTTGACGGAGTCCGTCAGGTCCTTCCAGGTGCCGCTGACGCCGTCCACCCGGGCCTGACCGCCGAGGCGGCCCTCGGTCCCCACGTCCGTGGCCATCCGGGTCACCTGGGCCGAGAACGAGCCGAGCTGGTCCACCATGCGGTTCACGGTGTTCTTCAGCTCCAGCATCTCGCCGGAGACGTCGACCGTGACCTTCTGCGTCAGGTCGCCGTTGGCGACCGCGGTGGTCACCTGGGCGATGTTGCGGACCTGGCCGGTGAGGTTGCGGAACGCGGTGTTGACGGAGTCCGTCAGGTCCTTCCACGTCCCCGCCGCGCCCGGCACGGCCGCCTGGCCGCCGAGCTGGCCCTCGACGCCGACCTCGCGGGCCACCCGCGTCACCTCGGCGCCGAACGCCGAGAGCTGGTCGACCATCGTGTTGACGGTGTTCTTCAGCTCCAGCATCTCGCCGGAGACGTCGACCGTGACCTTCTGCGACAGGTCGCCGTTGGCGACCGCCGTCGTCACCTGGGCGATGTCGCGCACCTGCGCGGTGAGGTTGCGGAACGCGGTGTTGACGGAGTCCGTCAGGTCCTTCCACGTCCCCGCCGCGCCCGGCACCTGCGCCTGACCGCCCAGCTGGCCCTCGGCGCCGACCTCACCGGCGACGCGGGTCACCTCGTCGGCGAAGGTCCGCAGCGTCTCGGTCATGGCGTTGATGGTCTCGGCGAGCTGCGCGACCTCGCCGCGCGCGCCGATGGTGATCTTCTGGGTCAGGTCGCCGTTGGCGACCGCGGTGGTCACCTGCGCGATGTCCCGCACCTGGGCGGTGAGGTTCCCGGCCATCAGGTTGACGGAGTCCGTCAGGTCCTTCCACACGCCGGCCACGCCCGGCACCTGCGCCTGGCCGCCCAGCTCGCCCTCGGTCCCCACCTCGCGGGCGACACGGGTCACCTCGGAGGAGAAGGACGACAGCTGGTCGACCATCGTGTTGACGGTGTTCTTCAGCTCCAGCATCTCGCCGGCCACGTGCACGGTGACCTTGCGGGACAGGTCGCCCTTGGCCACCGCCGTCGTCACCAGCGCGATGTCCCGCACCTGCGCGGTCAGCCGGTAGGCCATGGTGTTCACGGAATCCGTCAGGTCCTTCCACGAACCCGACACCCCCCGCACCTTCGCCTGGCCGCCGAGCTTGCCCTCGGTGCCGACCTCGCTGGCCACCCGGGTCACCTCGTCGGTGAACGCGGACAGCTGGTCCACCAGGCCGTTCACCGTCCGGCCGACCTTCAGGAACTCGCCGCGCAGCGGATGCGCCGAGCCGTCGGCGTTCTGCGCGCGCAGGTCCATGCGCTGTTCCAGGTCGCCCTCGGCGACCGCCGACAGCACCCGGCCCACCTCGGACACCGGCCGCACCAGGTCGTCCACCAGGGCGTTCGACGCCTCGATGGCCGACGCCCAGGCGCCCTCGCAGGCCCCGGTCTCCAGCCGCTCGGTCAGCTTGCCGTCCCGGCCGACGACGCGGCGCACCCGGGCCAGCTCACCGGTGAGATGCTGGTTGCGGTCCGCCACCTCGTTGAAGACCGCGGCGATCTCCGCCATCGGCCCCTCGCCGGTCACCGTCAGCCGCTTGCGGAAATTTCCGTCCCGCATCGCGGCCAGCGCCGCCAGCAGCTTGGTCAGCGATGCCGAGTCGACCTCGACGGTCCCGCTGCCACGGGATCGTCCGTTCTTCGTACGCGCGACCGTGGTCCGCGCCGATGCGCCAGACTCCACCGTGTCCCTCCTGGGGGGTCGACCGACCCGCAGATGTGCAATGTTGCCGACTGCAGTGCATGCCCAGTGTTTCACTCCGGCCCCGCCCGGCCATAACAGTTCGGCAGCATCGCATATGACCGGCGGGCATCTTCAGGGTGGAAACACCCGCAACCGGCGCACGGACGGTCCTCACGGATCAGTAACCTGGCCCTTGGTATCGGGTGCCCGCCCGTGTGCGGTGGGCATACACCTCTGAGGAGCCGCCGGTGGCAGTCGAGCAGCGCGGCGGCAGGCCTGCGGACGTGAGGTGCGCGCCCGCCTTGTCAGGAGCAGCGAGGAGACCGGTGATCACGGCGCGGGCAGCGGCCACCTTCGAACCGGTGGGGCGGTCCGTCGCGGGCGCCCGCGCCTTCGTCCGCGACACCCTGCAGGGCTGGGGTTTCGCCGACGTGGTCGACGACGCCGTCGTCCTCACCAGTGAACTCGTCACCAACGCGGTCGTCCACGCCGGCACCGCCGCCGACGTGCAGTGCCTGCGCTACGAGACCGCGGTCCGGGTCGAGGTCGCCGACCACTACCCCGATCGCGAGATCCCGCTGCAGAGCCGCGGCCGGCAGTTCCGGGAGACCGACAACGAGGGCGGCCGCGGACTGATGCTGTGCGCCGCCCTGGCCAGCCGCTGGGGCGTGGAGTACACAGCCGCGGGCAAGCACGTCTGGTTCCAGCTCGACCTTCCCGAGCGGCCCGCCGGCACCCGGTCCGCCGGCCCGCTGCTGCCGCCCTCCTCGCTCCCGGTCGCCGACGAACGGGTCAGGGTCGCCGTCGTCCAGGTCGACCGCCAGGGCGGCATCACCCGGTGGAACGACGACGCCGCCGATCTGTTCGGCCACGCGGCCTCCGACGTCGTCGGCAAGTCGCTCGCCGACATCACCGCCTGGCCGCAGACGCCGGGCACCGGCATCGGCCTCGCCGAGGCCCTCCAGCTCTCCCGCTGGGAGGGCACCTACGGCCTGCGGGACTCCTCCGGCCGCGTCCTGCCCGTCTACGGCTCCCACCTGCGGGTCCGTGACAGCTCGGGCGAGCCCTCGACCGTGTGTCTGCTGGTGCGGGCCGAGGAGCGCGCGGTCCTGCAGAGCCCCACCCGCGGCGCCGTCCAGATCGACAACAGCCTCAGCCAGCGCGACAAGAGCTCCGACGCCTTCGAGGTCTTCATCGGCTCGCCCGCGCCCGACGACCTGGACGGGCTGCTGCAGCGCACTGTGGAGCGCGCCCGCGACATGCTCGACGGCGACGCCGCCTACCTGCTGCTCGCCACCGACGACGAGACCGAGCTGGAGGTCCGCGCCTCCACCGGTCTGCCCTCGGCCCGCCAGCGCTTCGCCCGCGTCCCCGTCGAGGCCGGCACCGGCCGCTACGGCAGCGCCCGCATGCCCGCGGTCCACGAGGACCTCACCGCGGTCCCCGGCGCCGTCCCGCTGCTGTCCGGCACCGGCATGCGCTCGGTGGTCACCGTGCCGCTGAAGGTCGAGGGCCGCCTCACCGGGTCGATCGGCGTGGCCGCCGAGGCCCCGGGCCGCTACTCCAACCAGGAGGCGCTGCGGCTCCAGTTCGCCGCCGACCGCATCGCGCTGGCCGTGGAGAGCGCCCGGCTCACCGAGCTGGAGCGGCTGCGCCGCGGTTCGCTGTCCTTCCTCGTCGAGGCGTCCGACCTGCTGGCCGGCACGCTGGAGCGTGACCAGACGCTGGCCCTCATGGCGCAGATGACGGTCCCCACCCTGGCGAGCTGGTGCGCGGTCTACACGATCGCCGACCAGTCCGAGCCCGAACTGGCCTTCGTCCTCCACGAGGACGAGGACCGCATCGACGGCATCAAGGCGCTGCTCTCCCAGCTGCGGGCGCCGGACCCCGACCCGACGCCCGGCGCCCGGTTCTGGACCGCCCCCTCCGACGCGGCGCACTCCGGCGCGCTGCGCGCGTCCCTGCGCAGCCTGGGGCTGGGCGCCGCGCCCACGGGCGGCGGCCGCCCGGCGAGCGCGCCGGGCCTCGCGCTGGCGACCGCGGCGGCCGTCGGCGGCGAGACCGTCGTCCTGCCGCTGGTCGCCCGCAACCGCGTCATCGGCATGCTGACCCTCGGCAAGCCCACAGACGAGCGGTTCCGCCAGGAGATCCTCGAACTCGCGGAGGACCTCTCCCGCCGGGCCGCACTCGCCCTGGACAACGCCCGCCTCTACAGCGAACGCACCGCGATCAGCCAGGCGCTGCAGCGCAGCCTGCTGCCGCCCGAGCTGCCGCGGGTCCCCGGCGTCGAGGTCGAGGTCGTCTACCGGGCGGCCGGCGAGGGCAACGAGGTCGGCGGCGACTTCTACGACCTGTTCCCGATCCGCGACGGCTGCTGGGGCTTCGCCATCGGCGACGTGTGCGGCACCGGGCCGGAGGCCGCGGCCGTCACCGGCCTCGCCCGGCACGCGCTGCGGCTGCTGGCCCGTGAGGGCTTCGGCGGTCCTGCCGTACTGGAACGCCTGAACGCCGCCATCCTCGACGAGGGCGCCCGCAGCCGCTTCCTGACGCTGCTCTACGGCGAGCTGTGGCCGCAGCACGACGGCAGCGCGGTGCTCCGCATGGTGTGCGCCGGCCATCCGCTGCCGCTGCGGCTGCGCCCGGACGGCTCGGTGGAGCCGGCCGCGGAACCGCAGCCGCTGCTGGGTGTGATGGAGGACCTCGAACTCGTCGAGCAGTCCGTCACCCTCGACCCCGGCGACGTGCTGCTGTGCGTCACCGACGGCGTGACCGAGCGCCGCGAGGGCACCCGCATGCTCGGCGACGACGGGCTCGCGGACGTGCTCGCCACCTGCACCGGGCTGACCGCGGGCGCGGTCGCCGCGCGCATCCAGCGGGCAGTGGAACGCTTCGCCTCCGACGCGCCGTCCGACGACATGGCGATCCTGGCCATGCGGGTGCCGAGCCTGCCCGCGTGAGGCTGCCCGCCTGAGCCCGCCCGCGTGAGGCTGCCCGCCTGAGCCCGCCCGCCTCCTGAGGCGAGACGGGCGCGGCACCGACGTCAGCGTGCGCCGAGGGTGTTGAGGCGCGCGGCCTGCCGGGTCAGGTAGTCGCGCTCGGCGACATGGGATGCCTGCCGGGCGGCTTCCGCGTACAGCCGCGCCGCCGTGGCAAGGTTGCCGTCGCGCTCGTGGAGGTAGGCGGCGACGGCGGCGTGGCGGGGCAGCGTGTCGTGCAGTTCGGCGAGGGCCGAAAGCCCAGCGCGCGGGCCGTCGGCCTCGCCGACCGCGACGGCACGGTTGAGCCGGACGACCGGGCTGTCGGTCAGGCGTACGAGCTCGTCGTACCACTCGACGATCTGCACCCAGTCGGTCTCCGCCGCGGTGGGCGCGTCGGCGTGGAGCGCCGCGATCGCGGCCTGGGCCTGGAACTCGCCGAGCCGGTCCCGGGCCAGCGCGGCCTGCAGGATCACGACGCCCTCGGCGATCGCCGCGGTGTCCCATCTGCCGCGGTCCTGCTCGGCGAGCGGCACCAGGCCGCCGTCGGGCGCCGTCCTGCCCGCACGGCGGGCGTGGTGCAGCAGCATGAGGGCGAGCAGCCCGGCCACCTCGGGGTGGTCGAACGTGGCCGCGAGCTGCCGGGTGAGCCGGATGGCCTCCGCGGCGAGGTCGACGTCCCCGGAGTACCCCTCGTTGAAGACCAGGTAGAGGACCCGCAGCACGGTCGCGACGTCGCCGGGCTGCTCGAACCGCACACCCGAGACGGTCCGCTTGGCCCGGCTGATGCGCTGGGCCATGGTCGCCTCCGGGACCAGGTAGGCCTGGGCGATCTGCCGGGTGGTCAGCCCGCCCACCGCGCGCAGGGTGAGGGCGACCGCGGACGACGGTGTCAACGAGGGGTGGGCGCACAGGAAGTAGAGCTGGAGCGTGTCGTCGTGCTCCGGCGCGGGCCCGGGCGCCGGCTCGACCTCGACGACGTCCTCCCGGCGACGGCGTGCCGCGTCGGCCCGCGTGGCGTCGAGGAAGCGGCGCCACGCGACGGTGATCAGCCAGCCCTTGGGATCGCGCGGCGGGTCGGCCGGCCAGACGCGCACCGCCTCGACGAGCGCGTCCTGCACCGCGTCCTCGGCGGCCGCGAAGTCTGCTCCGCGGCGGACGAGGACGGTGAGCACGCTCGGCGTGAGGCTCCGCAGCAGGGCCTCGTCCATGGGAACGGTCACTCCGTGATGGTCGGGGGCGTCTCGACGAGGAACGGGCGCAGTTCGAGCCATTCGTGGATCGGCCTGCCGCCCGCGCCGGGGGCGGCCGAGAGCTCACCGGCCAGCTCCACGGCCCGCTCGTAGGTGTCGACGTCGATGACCATCCAGCCGGCGATGAGGTCCTTGGTCTCGGCGAACGGGCCGTCGGTGACCGGCGGCCGGCCCTCGCCGTCGTAGCGGACGAACGTCCCCTCAGGTGACAGGGCCTGGCCGTCGACGAACTCCCCGCTCTTCTCCAGCCGGTCGGCGAAGTCCCGCATGTACTGGATGTGCGCGGAGACCTCCTCCGGCGTCCACCGGTCCATGGGGACGTCGTTGACGGCGGCCGGAGCGCCTCGGTAGTGCTTCAGCAGCAGGTACTTGGCCATGGTGACTCTCCTCCGTGCGATGCGGCCCATTGTGGTCGCGCTCACCCCTGGGACGGAGCCGGTCCCGGGTTCTCGACATCCGCGCCCACAATTCTTTGGGCCGTCCGGCGGAGACCACCGAACCGGTGGAGACAACGCACCGGCCGGGGCAACGAAGAGGCCCCCGCCGGCGCGGCGGGGGCCTCTTCCATCGGAGCCCCAATACGGAATCGAACCGTAGACCTTCTCCTTACCATGGAGACGCTCTACCGACTGAGCTATTGGGGCGCTGTCGACGGGACGATATTAGCCCATGAACGGGTGTGCGGCGAAACCCTGTCCGAGCAGGTTCGGAAGGTCTTTCAGAGCAGTCCGCCGAGCGCGTTGCAGGCGTCGGCGACGTGGGTCAACTCCCGCTGGGTGAGCGCCGAGTGGACCGGCAGCGTGAGGCTGTCGGCAGCCGCCCGCTCGGTCTCCGGGAGGACGGCGCCGGACCGGTGGGCCGGCATCCGGTGGACCGGCACGGGGACGCTGACCGTGGCCCGCACGCCCCGCCTCGCCAGGGCCAGCGCGAAGGCGTCCCGGTCGGGCCGGCCGTTGCCGGGTATCCGCACGGTGTACTGGTGGTAGAGGTGGTGCACGCCCGGCTCGGCGAAGGGGACGACGACGCTCTTGAGTGCCGAGTCGAGGAAGCGCGCATGAGCGCGGCGCCGCGCCACGGCCCCGATGTCCTCGCTCTCAACGCCCTCTTCGACCAGGGCCAGGGACCGGCGGTCGGCCAGCTCGCCCAGGCGGGCGAGAGGCGCGGGGTGTCCGAAGACGCCGACCGGGATGATCGCGGCGGTGCGCGAGGTGATGCTCGCCGCGACCGCTACCGGGTCGAGGCAGAAGGTCCGCGGATCGATGTCCGCGAACACCGGGAGGGCGCCGGCCAGTCGGACGCCGTCGGCGGGCGCGCTCGGTCCGAACGAGGGCACGATGACCTCGTCACCGGTGCCGATTCCCAGTTCCACCAGCGCGTCGCGGAACGAGGCGGCGGTCGCCTCCGCGGCGATCCTGTGCCGTCGTCCGGCAGTCGTCATCTGCTGCACGTCTCCACACCTCCGGCTGTCGGTGCCGCCAGGTTCCCGGGAAGACGTGAACATCAGGTAACGGAAAACAGAAAAACCCCGGCCCCTGAGCCGAAGCTCAGGAGTCGGGGTTTTCCGAAAGA
>NZ_JAINZZ010000058.1 GCF_019890725.1 Actinacidiphila acidipaludis | reverse complement strand
TCGACCGGCAAGGTCGCGGTGAACGCCACCCCGGCGAACACCCTGCTGATGCTGGAGGCGGTCCGCGACTTCCGCGACGCCGTGGGCGTCCAGGTCGGCGTGAAGCCGGCCGGCGGCATCCGCACCGCCAAGGACGCGATCAAGTACCTGGTGCTGGTCAACGAGACCGCCGGCGACGACTGGCTGTCCCCCGACTGGTTCCGCTTCGGCGCCTCCAGCCTCCTCAACGACCTGCTGATGCAGCGGCAGAAGCTCCGCACCGGCCGGTACTCCGGTCCCGACTACGTGACGGTGGACTGATTCCCGTGACCGTGAAGCACCAGATGTTCGAGTACGCCCCCGCGCCCGAGTCCCGGGCCGTCGTCGATCTCGCCCCCTCCTACGGGCTGTTCATCGACGGCGAGTTCACCGAGGCCGCCGACGGGCGCGTCTTCAAGTCGGTGTCGCCCTCCAGCGAGGAGGTGCTCGCCGAGGTCGCCCGCGCCGGTGAGGAGGACGTCGACCGCGCGGTGCGCGCCGCGCGCAAGGCGTTCACCTCGTGGTCCGCGCTGCCGGGCGCCGAGCGGGGCAAGTACCTGTTCCGCATCGCACGCATCCTGCAGGAGCGTTCGCGCGAACTGGCCGTCCTGGAGTCGCTGGACAACGGCAAGCCGATCCGCGAGACCCGCGACGTCGACCTGCCGCTGGTGGCCGCGCACTTCTTCTACTACGCGGGCTGGGCGGACAAGCTCGCCCACGCCGGCTTCGGACCCGAGCCGCGCCCGCTGGGCGTGGCCGGCCAGGTCATCCCGTGGAACTTCCCGCTGCTGATGCTGGCGTGGAAGATCGCCCCGGCGCTGGCCGCCGGCAACACGGTGGTGCTCAAGCCCGCCGAGACCACTCCCCTGTCGGCGCTGTTCTTCGCCGACGTGTGCCGCCAGGCGGGTCTGCCGCACGGCGTGGTCAACATCCTCACCGGCTACGGGGACGCGGGCGCGGCCCTGGTGGCGCACGAGGGCGTGGACAAGGTCGCGTTCACCGGCAGCACCGAGGTGGGCAAGGCCATCGCCCGCACGGTCGCCGGGACCGGTAAGCGGGTCACCCTCGAACTCGGCGGCAAGGCGGCGAACATCGTCTTCGACGACGCCCCGATCGACCAGGCCGTCGAGGGCATCGTCAACGGCATCTTCTTCAACCAGGGCCACGTGTGCTGCGCGGGCTCCCGGCTGCTGGTGCAGGAGTCGGTGCAGGAGGAGCTGCTGGACGCCCTCAAGCGGCGGATGAGCACGCTGCGGGTCGGCGACCCGCTGGACAAGAACACCGACATCGGCGCGATCAACTCCGCCGAGCAGCTCGCCCGGATCACCGCCCTCGCGGAGGCCGGCGAGGCCGAGGGCGCCGAGCGCTGGGCGCCGGCCTGCGACCTGCCGGAGTCCGGCTACTGGTTCGCGCCGACGCTGTTCACCGGTGTCACCCAGGCGCACCGGATCGCCCGCGAGGAGATCTTCGGCCCGGTGCTGTCGGTGCTGACCTTCCGCACTCCGGCCGAGGCGGTGGAGAAGGCCAACAACACCCCGTACGGGCTGTCGGCGGGCATCTGGACCGAGAAGGGGTCGCGCATCCTGTCGATGGCGAACAAGCTCCGGGCCGGCGTGGTGTGGGCCAACACGTTCAACAAGTTCGACCCGACCTCGCCGTTCGGCGGCTACAAGGAGTCCGGCTACGGCCGGGAGGGCGGCCGCCACGGCCTGGAGGGGTACCTCAAGTGAAAGCGACGGAGAAGTCCGAGCAGCAGGGCACGCGGCTGAGCGTGTTCAAGACCTACAAGCTGTACGTCGGGGGGAAGTTCCCCCGTTCCGAGAGCGGCCGGGTGTACGAGGTGACGGACTCCAAGAGCGGCGCCTGGCTGGCCAACGCCCCGCTCTCCTCCCGCAAGGACGCCCGCGACGCGGTGGTCGCCGCCCGCAAGGCGGTGGCCGGCTGGTCGGGGGCGACGGCCTACAACCGCGGCCAGGTGCTGTACCGCGTCGCGGAGATGCTGGAGGGCCGCCGGGAGCAGTTCGCCCGTGAGGTGGCCGAGGCCGAGGGGCTGTCCAAGGCCAGGGCCGCGGCCGTGGTGGACGCGGCGGTGGACCGCTGGGTCTGGTACGCGGGCTGGACGGACAAGATCACGCAGGTGGTGGGCGGCGCGAACCCGGTCGCCGGGCCGTTCTTCAACCTCTCGACGCCCGAGCCGGCCGGCGTGGTGGCCGTACTGGCCCCGCAGGACTCGTCGTTCCTGGGCCTGGTCTCGGTCGTGGCGCCGGTGATCGCGACGGGCAACACCGCCGTGGTGGTGGCGTCCGAGCGGGCGCCGCTGCCCGCGCTGTCGCTCGGCGAGGTGCTGGCCACCTCCGACGTGCCGGGCGGCGTGGTCAACGTCCTGTCCGGCCGGACCGCGGAGATCGCGCTGCCGCTCGCCTCCCACCAGGACGTGAACGGCATCGATCTGACCGGTGCGGCGGGCGAGCTGGCCGTGGAGCTGGAGACGGCCGCGGCGGAGAACCTCAAGCGGGTCCGCCGCCCGTCTTCCGAGGACTGGACGGCCGACCCCGGCATCGGGCGCCTGACCGCCTGGCTGGAGACCAAGACGGTCTGGCACCCGATCGGGGTGTAGGGACGCGCCGGCCCCGCTGCCGGGCCGTCAGCCCGGCAGCAGCCCCGCGGCGGTGCCGACGAGGGGCAGGGTCGCGAGCGAGCCGCCATGGGTGACCGGATCCGTGGCGGCCGCCGTCGACAGCGGCTTGAAGTCCGCGATCTGCGAGCCGACCGCGTTGTCCAGCGGGTCCGCGCTGGTGTTGGACAGCGGGTCGATGGTGAGGTGCTTGACCGGCCCGATCCCGGCGCCGAGCGCACCGGTGACGGACTGTGTGGGCACCATCGAGGTCAGCCCGGTGACCGGCAGCGCGTCGGGCAGCGCCTGCCCGGGCAGCGGGCCGATGGGGTCGGCCGGTCCCGCGGCGGCGGCGGTCCCCGCGGGGACGACCACGGCGGCGGCGCCGGTGAGGGTCAGGACCAGGGCGGTACGGAGTGAGGCCATACCCGTCCAACGCGGTCTGCCCGCCCGGGGTCACGCCGGTCCCGCCACACGGCCCCGACCGGGCCCGCCCGGCCGGGCTCGGTTGCGCAACGACCGCGGACCGGCCGGTGACCAGCGGGTGAACCCATGGGAGAATCGGATCCCGTGAGTGAACCCCTTGCGCGTGTGATCCTGGTGGCCGGCCCTTCCGGGTCGGGGAAGAGCTCTCTCGCCGCCCGCACCGGGCTTCCCGTGCTGGTCCTCGACGACTTCTACAAGGACGGCGACGACCCGGCGCTGCCCCTGCTGCCCGGCGGCTCGGCCGTCGACTGGGACGCCCCGGGCTCCTGGAACGCCGACGCCGCCGTGGCGGCCATCGCCGCGCTGTGCGCGGAGGGCGTCGCGGAGACCCCGGTGTACGACCTCTCGGCCAGCGCGGCCACCGGCCGCGCCCGGCTGGACCTCCAGGGCGCCCCGGTGTTCGTCGCCGAGGGCATCTTCGCCGCCGAGATCGTCGGCCGCTGCCGTGAACTGGGCCTGGTGGCGGACGCGTTGTGCCTGCGCGGCCGGCCGGCCACCACCGCCCGCCGCCGGTTCGTCCGCGATCTGCGGGAGGGCCGCAAGTCGGTGCTGTTCCTGATGCGCCGCGGCTGGCACCTGATGCGCGCGGAACGCGCCATCGTGGCCCGGCACATCCAGCTCGGCTGCCACCCGTGCGGGCACACCGAGGCGGGACAGCGGATCTCCGGGGCGGTTGCCGGAGCCCGGGTGCCGGTCGAGGCCTGAGGCCGCGGTACCGGCCGGGGCCTCAGGCCTCGACCGGGACCCGGGCGGCCCCCTTCGAACGCGCCAGGACGGCGGGACCGGACGGCATCGTGCGCGCCGTCCGGTCCCGTCGTTTCCCCCGTGGTCCCCCGTGGTCCCCGTTTCCCCCTCTTCCCCCCGCCCCCCTGTTTCCCCCGTCCCCCGGTCCCCCCGGTCCGGTGACCGCGGCCCCCCACGAGCCGCGGTGCCGCGCCCGTCAGGCGACGAGCTCGCCGAAGGCGTCCTCCTCGTCCCGGCCGAAGCTCAGCGCCTCGTCCTCGCGCATGCGGCGCAGCGAGCGCCAGATGCTGCTCTTCACGGTGCCGACGCTGATGCCCAGGATGTCGGCGATCTCCGGGTCGGTACGGCCCTCGTAGTAGCGGAGCACCAGCATGGTGCGCTGCTGTTCGGGCAGCCGGGCCAGCGCCTGCCACAGCACGGCCCGCAGTTCGGTGCCGCCCATCTCGTCGGTGTCGCCGACGGTCTCCGGCAGCTCCTCCGTCGGGTACTCGCTGAGCTTGCGCCGGCGCCAGGCGCTGATGTGCAGGTTGGTCATCGTGCGGCGCAGGTAGCCGCCGACCGCCGCCTTGTCGCTGATCCGGTCCCACGCGCGGTAGGTGGAGAACAGCGCGCTCTGCAGCAGGTCCTCGGCGGCGTACCGGTCACCGGTCAGGTGGTAGGCCGTCGCGTACAGGGACGCCCGGCGCTCCTGCACGTACGCGGTGAAGGCCGCCTCGGCCTCGGCCCGCTCGCCGGCGGTGCGCTGCGCCGTCTCCCCCGCGACCGGCGCGGGCATCCGCTCGTCGACGCTGCCCTCGACCGGGGTGATCCAGGCCGGCCGCCGCACCACACCCGCCGGGTGGGGCGTGCGTCCGGCGCCGCGACCGTACCCCCGTCCGCTCGCGGCGCCGGACTTCTCGGTGGTCCTGGCCGAAGGGTGCTCGTGCGCGGATCGGACTGCGGCGGTGGTGGTGCTGTGCAGTGCGTTCATGTCGCGCCCCCGTCGATGGAACCGTCAGCGTGGTGTTCGGCGTCGCAGCCGGTGTGGCGTGCGGCTCATCCGATGGCCATAAGACTGCCGGGCCAGTTTCATGGGGCTGTCCGCCAAGTGTCACAGCCCCGTCACAGAGGCAGGTGGGCGCCGGTGACCCACGGCTGCGCCGGGCCCCGCGGGGGCGGTGACGCCCAGGCATTCGCAGAGGAAGGAACGGTAGGCAACAATGTCCGGCGTGCCTTTCCTGTTGCTAATCGAGGATGACGACGCCATCCGCACCGGTCTGGAGCTCGGCCTGTCCCGCCAGGGCCACCGTGTGGTCTCCGCCGCGACCGGTGAGGACGGCCTGCGGCTGCTCAAGGAGCAGCGGCCGGACCTGATCGTGCTGGACGTGATGCTGCCGGGTATCGACGGCTTCGAGGTGTGCCGCCGCATCCGCCGCACCGACCAGCTGCCGATCATCCTGCTCACCGCCCGCAGCGACGACATCGACGTGGTGGTCGGCCTGGAGTCCGGTGCCGACGACTACGTGATCAAGCCGGTGCAGCCGCGGGTGCTGGACGCCCGGATCCGCGCGGTCCTGCGGCGTGGCGAGCGGGACAGCACCGACTCGGCCGCCTTCGGCGCGATCGTCATCGACCGCAACGCCATGACCGTCACCAAGGACGGCCAGGACCTGCAGCTCACCCCGACCGAGCTGCGGCTGCTGCTGGAGCTGAGCCGGCGGCCCGGGCAGGCACTGTCTCGCCAGCAGCTGCTGCGCCTGGTGTGGGAGCACGACTACCTCGGGGACTCGCGTCTGGTCGACGCCTGCGTGCAGCGGCTGCGCGCCAAGATCGAGGACGTGCCGTCGTCGCCCACCCTGATCCGGACCGTCCGCGGCGTCGGCTACCGCCTGGACACGCCTCAATGACCGTTCCCCCACCACCGGCGGGGAGAGCTCACGGCCTGCTGCGGCGGGTGTCCGGCATGCTGCGCCTGTCGTCCCTGCGGCTGCGGCTGGTCGCGGTGTTCGCCGTGGTCGCGCTGACCGCGGCCGTCTCGGTGTCCGGCATCGCGTACTGGCTCAACCGTGACGCGGTGCTCACCCGGGCGCAGAACAGCGCGCTCAACGACTTCCGCGACTCGCTGCAGCGCAACGCCGCCTCGCTGCCGGTACAGCCCACCTGCACGTCGCTGAACAACGCGGCGGACCGGATAGGCGGCCCGGACACCTACCAGGTCGTGCTGATCGACACCACGCCGGACGACTCGCCGTGTGCGGCGCCCTCCAACCGGGACGTGTTCACGCTCGACGACGTGCCGGCCTCGCTGCAGCGCGCCGTCAACACCCCGCACACCACGGACGACAACCGCTACCACCTGCACTGGGAGCGGATCGCCCTGCAGGGCCACCCCTACCTGGTGGCCGGGGCCCGGATCAACGACGGCGGCCCGACCGGCTACATGCTCAAGTCGCTCGACGCCGAGCGCAAGGACCTCAACTCCCTCGCCTGGTCGCTGGGCATCGCGACCCTGCTGGCGCTGATCGGCGCCGCACTGCTGGCGCAGGCCGCCGGTTCCACGGTGCTGCGGCCCGTGCGGCGTCTCGGCGAGGCGGCGCAGCGCCTCGGCGAGGGCCACCTGGACACCCGGCTGAAGGTGTCCGGCACCGACGAGCTCGCCGAGATGTCCCGGACGTTCAACAACGCCGCGGAGGCGCTGGAGAAGCGCGTCGAGGAGCTGAGCGCGCGGGAGGCGGCCAGCCGCCGGTTCGTCGCCGACATGTCGCACGAGCTGCGCACCCCGCTGACCGCGATCACCGCGGTGACCGACGTGCTGGAGGACGAGGCGGAGGCGCTGGACCCGATGATCGCCCCCGCGGTCCGGCTGGTGGTCAGCGAGACCCGCCGGCTGAACGACCTGGTGGAGACGCTGATGGAGGTCACCCGCTTCGACGCCGGGACGGCCAAACTGCGGGTCGACGAGGTCGACGTCGCCGACATGATCATGGCGTGCATGGACGCGCGGGCCTGGCTGGACTCGGTCGAACTCGACGCGCCGCGCGGAGTGCTGGCCACCCTCGACCCGCGGCGGCTGGACGTCATCATGGCCAACCTGATCGGCAACGCGCTCAAGCACGGCGAGTCCCCGGTCCGGGTGTCGCTGCGCAAGGAGGGCGACGACGGGAACGGCGACGCGGCCGAGATCGTGATCGCGGTCTCCGACAACGGCCCCGGCATCCCCGAGGACGTCCTGCCGCACGTCTTCGACCGCTTCTACAAGGCCGACGCCTCCCGCGCCCGGTCCGAGGGCAGCGGACTCGGCCTGTCGATCGCGATGGAGAACGCGCACATCCACGGCGGCGACATCACCGCCGCGAACGCGCCCGGCGGCGGCGCGGTGTTCACCCTGCGCATGCCCGTGCGGCCGCGCGGCGCCGACGGCCCCGAGGGCTCGCCGGACGCCGCTCCCGGCATCCCCGGACAGGACACGTCCGGCACCGGCCGCGACGGCGACCGGCACGGCAGCACGGACGGTGGGCGATGAGACGCCGCACCACCCGCGCCCGCGCCGGCCGCCCCGGCGCCGCGCTGACCACCACCGCGTGCGCCCTGCTGCTGCCGATACTCGCGGGCTGCGGGATCCGCACCACCTCCGTGCCGGTAGACGCCGGACCCGCGCCCTCGCGGGTCTCGTGCGCCCCGCCGAAGGCCACCGCGGACCCGGGCCCCGACACCGTGAGCCGCCAGGTCTACCTGGTGTGCAGCATGCAGCTCGCCCCGGTCTCCCGGAACGTGCCGGTGCGCGACATCGGCAACGTGCGGACCAGCCTCGCCGGGCAGGCGACCCAGCTGATCCGCCAGCTCGAGCAGAGCCCCCGCAACGCCGAGTCGCAGGCCGGCTTCTCCACCGCGGTGCCGGCCAGCACCGAGATCGCCCCGCTGCACGCCGGGGACCCCGCGGACGCGCTGCGGCTGAACCAGGAGCTCGACGACCTGCCGTCGTTCGCCCTCGCGCAGATCATCTGCACGCTCACCGCCGACGCGGGAATGGCGCCGGACCACTCGGTGCTCCTCGGCGGCCAGGCCCCGGGGGATCCGCTGCGCCGCTACACCTGCACGTCCGACCTGCGCACCCGGCCCGACGCGGGTGACGACGCGGGCACGGTGGTGCGGACCTCGTGAGTGCCGAACCAGACCCACCGGACGGAAAGCGGAACCGCGGCGCGCCGCACGGCGTCCTGGACAGCGTGCGGCACAGTGGCTCCATGATCAGGGTGCGCGCGGCCGGGCTGCTGCTCACCGCGGCGTATCTCTGCTTCGTCGCCTGGCTGCTGCTGCGGCCCCACTACGCGGCCTGGGTGCCCGCGCCCAATCTGCGCCCGCTGGCCACGATCCGTTCCGACCTGGCGTCCGGGCCGCTGCCCGCCGCGCGGCGGCTCAGCGAGGGCCTGGGGCTGCTCGCGCCGCTGGGCGTGCTGCTGCCGATGGCGGGCGGACGGGTGGACGTGCCGGCCTTCACCTCGTTCGCGCGGACGGTCTTCGCCGGGCTGATGGTCTCGCTGGCGCTGGAGTTCACCCAGACCCTGGTCCCGGGCCAGCTCTTCGACGTCGACGCGCTGCTGCTGAACACCGCCGGTGTCGCGGCGGCCCACCTGCTGGTCGTGCCGGGGGCCCGGCGCAGGCTGCGGCAGCGCCGGCCGGCCGTCACCGCCCCGCAGCCGGCCCCGGCGCCCGCGGGCCTGGTGCCGTAGCTCCCGGCCGCGCCCCGACGGTTTCCCGCCCTCGGACGTCGTCGGGCCGCGCCGTGCGGACACCGGGCCCGGGCGGGTCCCGTACGCCGCGCGGCGCGGCCTGGAAGGTGCGTTCGGGGTGCGGTCAGCCGCCGAGGATGCCGCTGCCGGCCGGCAGGCCGCCGAGCAGGCCGGAGACCGGGGCGACCTGGTTGCCCGACACGTGGTTCCCGGACGGCAGCAGGCCGTTGGTGGGCAGCGCGGAGGTGCCGTTGCTCACGGCGTGGCCGGCGCCGGCCGCCGAGTCGGCGGCACCCGGCACGAGGCCGGTGGCCTGGCCCACGGGCAGACCGCCGAGCGCGCCGGTGGCACCGGCCAGGTCGGCGGCGGAGGCGGAGCCGGCCGCCGCGGCGACGGCCGCCAGTCCCAGGGCAGCCGTGGTGAGGGTCTTCTTGGTTCGGGTTTGCATAACTGCGGAACGTAGCCATCCCTTCACCGCCGGTGCAAGCGGCGCGGGCCCGCCGGGCCCGCGCCCCCGCCGTCCCCCGGCTGACGTGGGGTCAGCTCCCGGACCGGGCAGACCCGCTGGCCACGGGCGGTGTGCCGGGGCCGGGCGTGAACAGCCACTCGGCCTTGAGCTCGGCGTATCCGGGCTTGATGACCTCGTTGATCATCGCGAGACGTTCGTCAAAAGGAATGAAGGCGGACTTCATCGCATTGACGGTGAACCACTGCATGTCGTCCAGGGTGTAGCCGAAGGCGTCGACGAGGTGCTCGAACTCGCGGCTCATCGAGGTGCCGGACATCAGGCGGTTGTCGGTGTTGACGGTGACCCGGAAGTGCAGCCGCCGCAGCAGCCCGATCGGGTGCTCCTCGTAGGACTCGGCGGCGCCCGTCTGGAGGTTCGACGTCGGGCACATCTCCAGGGGGACGCGCTTGTCCCGCACGTACGAGGCCAGGCGGCCGAGCGACACCTCGCCGCCCTTGCGCTCGATGTCGTCGATGATCCGCACCCCGTGGCCGAGCCGGTCGGCGCCGCACCACTGCAGCGCCTGCCAGATCGACGGCAGGCCGAACGCCTCGCCCGCGTGGATGGTGAAGTGGTTGTTCTCGCGCTTGAGGTAGTCGAACGCGTCCAGGTGCCGGGTGGGCGGGTAGCCGGCCTCGGCGCCCGCGATGTCGAAGCCGACGACGCCGGAGTCCCGGTAGCGGTTGGCGAGTTCGGCGATCTCCTGGGAGCGGGCGGCGTGCCGCATCGCGGTGAGCAGGGCGCCGACGCGGATCCGGTGGCCCGCCTCGCGGGCCCGCTGCTCGCCCAGCCGGAAGCCCTCGTTGACCGCCTCGACGACCTCCTCCAGCGTCAGCCCGCCCTCCAGATGCTGCTCGGGGGCGTACCGCACCTCGGCGTAGACCACGCCGTCGGCGGCCAGGTCCTCGGCGCACTCGGCGGCCACCCGCACCAGGGCGTCGCGGGTCTGCATCACCGCGCAGGTGTGGGCGAAGGTCTCCAGGTAGCGCTCCAGCGAGCCGGAGTCGGCCGCCTCGCGGAACCACGCGCCGAGCTTCTCCGGGTCGGTCTCGGGCAGCGCGGTGTAGCCGGTCGCGCGCGCGATCTCGACGATGGTGGCGGGACGCAGGCCGCCGTCGAGGTGATCGTGCAGCAGGGCCTTGGGGGCGCGGCGGATCTGTTCGGGGGTCGGGACGCTCGGTGTCGGGTTCTGCATGGTCGAACAATAGCTCCTACGCGCGTAGATATCGCGTACGCGCCGACTATTTTCCGCAGGGCCATACAGAGCACACCCTCTCGTCTGCCAAGGTTGCCGCATGGCTTCGCAAGCTTTACCGGCGCGCGGCGCACGGCTCGGGCGCCAGGTGGTCCCCGGGCTGGTCCCCGGGCCCCGGTCGCGTGACCCGCACACCGGCGAGACGGTGCGCGCGGTGGTGCTCGCCCTGCCCGGCGGCGACGCGCTCAGCACCCGGCGCCGCTCCCCGCTGGCCGCCGCCATGATCTGGCCGCTGGCCCGGCACCTGGTGCGCGAGGGGCAGGCGGACGGGCTGGCCGCGCACGTCGTCCACTACCGCTTCCGCGGCTGGAACGGCGGTCACGCGCATCCGGCCGAGGACGCCGAGTGGGCGGTCGGCGAGGCCGTGCGGCGCTACGGCGACGTGCCGGTGTGCCTGGTCGGCGTGGACATGGGCGGGCGGGCGGCGCTGCACGCGGCCGGCCACCCGGCGGTGACGTCCGTGGTGGCCCTCGCGCCCTGGCTGCCCGGCGGACCCGAGCCGGAGCCGGTGAAGCAGCTCATCGGGCGGCGCGTGCTGCTCGTGCACGGCACGGAGGACGACTCGACGGTGCCCGAGCTGTCCTACCGGCTCGCCGAGCGGGCGAAGAAGGTGAACCGCGACGTCTGCCGGTTCGAGGTGCACTCGGACGGGCACGGGCTGCACCAGCACCGCGCCGAGGTGTCCGCGCTCACCGCGGACTTCGTCCTGGGCAACCTGCTGGACCGGCCGTTCGCCCGGCCTGTGGCGGACGCGCTGGCCGCGCCCCCGCCGCTCGGCCTGCGGATGCCGCTGGCCTCCGGCTTCGGCCGCTCCCTGCGCGACTGAGCCGGGCAGCCTGCCGCTCTCTGCCAGGCGGCCGCCACGGGCACGGCCTGGCAGGCGGACCACGACCCAGGGCTCACATCGGGCGGGCACACCACTGGGCGCTCACAGCAGACGCCCCTTGCGGGAGAGCAGGAACGTCTTGAAGGCCGCGACGGGCGGCGGGTCGGTCTGGCCCGCCTGCCAGGCCACCCCGATCTCGCGCACGGCCCGCTGACCGAGCACTTCCAGCTCGGCGACGCCGGGCCGGGGCACGGCAGGCGGCGGAAGCAGGGCCACACCGAGTCCCGCCGCGACCAGCCCGCGCAGGGTCTCGGCCTCCTCCCCCTCGAAGGCCACCCGCGGTGTGAACCCGGCCTCGGCGCAGAGCGCGTCGGTGATCCGGCGCAGCCCGTACCCGGGTTCGAGGGTGACGAAGGGGTCGGCGGCCACCTCGGCCAGCCGCACCCGGCGCCGTCCGGCGAGCCGGTGCCCGGCCGGCAGCACCAGCCGCAGCCGCTGCTCGTCCAGCCGCCGCACCACCAGCCCCGGCTCGTCCGGCAGCGGCGACGTCAGGCACAGGTCGAGTTCGCCCGCCCGCAGCCGCTCCAGCATCGCCTCGCCGTAGGTCTGCACGAGCTGGAACCGCACCCGCGGATGATCGGCACGGAAGGCCCGCAGCAGGCCCGGCACGGTCTCGGAGCCGAGGGTGTGCAGGAAGCCGAACGCCACCCGGCCGCCGCCGGGGTCCGCCTCCAGCCGCACCGACTCGGCCGCGCGTTCCACCTCCGCGAGCGCGCGCTCGGCGGCGTCGCGGAAGGTGACGCCCGCCCGGGTCAGCCGAACCGCGCGGCCCTGCCGGGCGAACAGGGTGACGCCGAGGTCCGCCTCCAGCCGCGCCAGCGCACGGCTGAGCGTGGGTTGCGGCATGCCCAACTCCTGCGCCGCCCGCGTCACATGCTCGTGCCGGGCGACCGCGGCGAACTGCGCCAGGCGCGGCGCGAGCAGCGCCGCCCACCCGTCCGCGGCCGTTCCCGTGCCAGCCGGCGGTGTGTGTTCGGTCGCCTCGTGGACCACGACTCCCCCTCGTCACCTGTGGTGATGCTTCACCGCATCAATCATGCCTCTTGCATGCATTGGACGCATGGAAGAACGCCGCCCTACGTTCGGGACATGACCTCCGCCGACACCGGGGCGGCGGCACTCGGCCGCCACGACGCCGCCCCCGCTCCCGCCGCCCCCGACTCCCGTCTGCGCAAAGGCACTTCGGCGTACCGCCGCGCGAACCTCGCACTGTTCGCCGCCGGCCTGGCCACGTTCGCGCTGCTGTACTCCACCCAGGCGCTGCTGCCCGCGCTGTCCACCGGGCTGCACCTGTCGCCCGCCCAGGCCAGCCTGACGGTGACGGCGTCGACCGGTGCGCTGGCGGTGGCGCTGCTGCCGGTCAGCGCGCTCAGCGAGAAGTACGGGCGCACCCCGGTGATGACGGCCTCGGTCTTCGGCGCGTCCCTGCTGGCGCTCGCGGTGCCCTTCGCCCCGAACCTGGCCGTGCTGGTGGCGCTGCGCGCGGTGCAGGGCGTGGCGCTGGCGGGACTGCCGGCGACCGCGATGGCGTACCTGGCGGAGGAGGTCCACCCGTCGGCGATCCCCTCCGCGATCGGCCTGTACGTCGCGGGCAACTCCATCGGCGGCATGAGCAGCCGGGTCGCGGGCGGCGTGCTGGCGCAGGCCTTCGGGTGGCGGACGGCGCTGCTGGCCGTCGGCGTGACCGCGCTGGCCTGCGCGGTGGCGTTCCGGCTGCTGGCCCCGCGGGCACGGCACTTCACGCCCGGCCCGGTCCACCCGGCCGCGCTCTGGCGCACGGTGACCGGTCACGTCCGCGACGTTCGGCTGCGCCGGCTCTACCTGCTGGGGCTGCTCTTCATGGCGGTGTTCGGCGCGGTCTACACGGTCCTCGGCTACCGGCTGACGGCGGCGCCGTACCACCTGTCGCAGACGGCGGTCGGCGCGATCTTCCTGGTGTACCTGGTCGGCACGGCGGCCTCGGCCGCGTCCGGCGCACTGCAGGGCCGCCTGGGCCGGCGGGGCGCCTTCACGGTGGCGCTCGTGCTGTGCGCGGCCGGGCTGCTGCTGACGCTGGCCGGGCCGCTTCCGCTGATCCTGCTCGGCCTGGTGCTGATCACCGCCGGGTTCTTCACCGGGCACTCGGTCGCCTCGGGCGCGGTCAGCCGGACGGCGACGACCGGGCGGGCCCAGGCGTCGGCGCTGTATCTGACGGCCTACTACATCGGCAACAGCGCGGGCGGCAGCGTCGCCGCGTCCGCCTACCACCTGGCCGGCTGGGCCGGTGCCGCGGCGGTGGCCCTGGCGGCCGTCGTCCTGGCCGCGGGGCCCGCACTGCGGGCCGTGTCCGGGCGGCGCACCGCCGCCGCCTGACCGGGCCGCTGCCCGGTCGGGCGAGCGGACGGGTCAGGCGATGCGGTCGAGGACGATCGGGGTGGGCGCGGGGGCCGAGCCGGGGGCGGCGACGGTCACCGCGTCCTCCAGCGCCTGGAGGGCGTAGCCGAACTGCTCCGGGGTGTCGGTGTGCAGGGTCATCAGCGGCGCGCCTTCGGTGACCGCGTCACCGGGCTTGGCGTGCAGTTCGATGCCCGCGCCGGCCTGGACCGCGTCCTCCTTGCGCGCGCGGCCCGCGCCCAGCCGCCAGGCGGCCAGGCCGACCGCGTACGCGTCGAGCCCGCTGAGCACACCGGTGGCCGGCGCGGTCACCACGTGGGTCTCGCGGGCGACCGGCAGCGTGGCGTCCGGGTCGCCGCCCTGCGCCCGGATCATCCGCCGCCACACATCCATCGCGGAGCCGTCGGCAAGCGCCTTCGCGGGGTCCGCGTCGGTCAGGCCGGCCGCGTCCAGCATCTCGCGGGCCAGGGCGAGGGTCAGCTCGACGACGTCCGCGGGACCGCCGCCGGCCAGCACCTCCACCGACTCGCGCACCTCGAGCGCGTTGCCGGCGGTGAGGCCGAGCGGCACCGACATGTCGGTGAGCAGGGCGACCGTCCGCACGCCGTGGTCGGTGCCGAGCCCGACCATCGTCGCGGCCAGCTCCCGCGCGTCCTCCAGGGACTTCATGAAGGCGCCGGAACCGACCTTGACGTCGAGCACGAGCGAGCCGGTGCCCTCGGCGATCTTCTTGGACATGATGGACGAGGCGATCAGCGGGATCGCCTCCACCGTCGCGGTCACGTCCCGCAGCGCGTAGAGCTTCTTGTCGGCCGGGGCCAGTCCGTCACCCGCCGCGCAGATGACCGCGCCCACCTCGTCCAGCACCGACAGCATCTCGGCGTTCGAGAGCGTCGCCCGCCAGCCGGGGATGGACTCCAGCTTGTCCAGGGTGCCGCCGGTGTGGCCGAGGCCGCGCCCGGAGAGCTGCGGCACCGCCGCGCCGCAGGCCGCCACCAGCGGGGCCAGCGGCAGCGTGATCTTGTCGCCGACGCCGCCGGTGGAATGCTTGTCCGCGGTGGGCCGGGACAGGCTGGAGAAGTCCATCCGCTCGCCGGAGGCGATCATCGCGGCGGTCCAGCGGGCGATCTCGGACCGGTCCATGCCGTTGAGCAGGATCGCCATGGCGAGCGCCGACATCTGCTCGTCGGCGACCACGCCCCGGGTGTAGGCGTCGATGACCCAGTCGATCTGCTCGTCGCTGAGCCGGCCGCGGTCGCGCTTGGTACGGATGACGGAGATGGCGTCCATGAATCTCGGTTCCTCGAAGGGTTGGTGCGGCCGGCGGCCGCGGGTGGGCGGCGGCGTGGGGCCGCGGGCGCGGCGCCGGGGTGGGGCGCCGCGCTGCGACGGTCGCGGGCCGGTTCAGCGGTCCAGGTCGTCCGGCCCGAACGCGTCGGGCAGCACCTCGCTCATGGTGCGCACCCCGCGCACCGTCTCCACCAGCAGTCCGGGGCCGCCGTGCTCCCACAGCAGCTGCCGGCACCGCCCGCAGGGCATCAGCACGTCGCCCCGCAGGTCGACGCAGGTGAAGGCGACGAGCCGGCCCCCGCCGGAGGCGTGCAGCGCCGAGACCAGGCCGCACTCGGCGCACAGGGCGACGCCGTAGGCCGCGTTCTCGACGTTGCAGCCGACGACGACCCGTCCGTCGTCGGCCAGCGCCGCCGCGCCGACCGGGAAGCCGGAGTAGGGCGCGTAGGCCCGTTCCATGGCCTCCCGGGCGGCGCCGCGCAGCGCCTCCCAGTCCACGGCACCGGCGTCGGGGCCGGGACGCGGAGTGTCAGCGGGGTCGGTCACTTGCCTTCTCCCTTGCGGTACGGCAGGCCGTCCGCCTTCGGCATCCGCAGCCGCTGCGCGGACAGGCCCATCACGAGCAGTGTGGCCACGTACGGCGTGGCCTGCACGACCTCGTCCGGCACCGTGTCGGTGGTCAGGTACCACACGGACAGCAGCACCGCGAAGGCCAGCGCGATCGCCGCGCCGATGCGGGCGCCGCGCAGGAACTTCCAGATCGCCATGCCGAGCAGCAGCACGGCCAGCAGCAGGAGCAGGGCGTGCACCGAGGGGCCGCCGTTGCGCAGCTGGAGGCTGTCGGCGTAACCGAACAGGCCGGCGCCCATGGCGAGGCCGCCCGGCCGCCAGTTGCCGAAGATCATGGCGGCCAGACCGATGTAGCCGCGGCCACCGGTCTGCCCGGCCAGGTAGAAGTGCGTCTGGATCGCCAGGAAGACACCGCCGAGGCCGGCCAGCGCCCCGGAGACGATCACGGCGATGTACTTGTAGGTGTAGACGTTGACGCCCAGCGACTCGGCGGCCACCGGGTTCTCACCGCAGGACCGCAGCCGCAGACCGAACGGGGTGCGCCACAGGACGAAGAACGTCCCGGCGAACAGCACGATCGCCAGCAGGGTCAGCGACGAGATGTTGGTGACGAAGCCGCCGACGATCCCGGCCAGGTCGGAGAGCAGGAACCAGTGGTGTTTCTCGACGGTGTCCAGCCAGTGCGACAGGCCCGGCACGGTGAAGTGCTTGATGTCGCCCATCGGCGGTGACTGCTTGGGGGTGCCGCCCTTCTCGGCCGCGGACCCGTCGGTGAACAGCTTCTTGGCCAGGTAGGCGGTGACGCCCGAGGCCAGGATGTTCATCGCGACACCGGCGATGATGTGGTCGACGCCGAAGGTGACGGTCACGATCGCGTGCACCAGGCCGCCGGCCGCGCCGCCGAGCACACCGGCCAGCACCGCGAGCCACGGGTTGGTCTGCCAGCCCGCCCAGGCGCCGAAGAAGGTGCCGAGGATCATCATGCCCTCGAGGCCGATGTTGACCACGCCGGCCCGCTCCGACCACAGGCCGGCCAGGCCCGCGAGGCCGATCGGCACCGCGCTGGACAGGGCGCCGGCGATCTGGCCGGCGGAGGTGACGTCGTTGGCGCCGGTGATCGCCCGGACGGCGGCGACCAGCACCAGGGCGGCCGCGATGACCAGCATGACCACCGCGGGGGTGAACCTGACCCGGCCGCGCCTGGGGGCACCGGCACGCGGCGCGGCGGCCGGCGGAGTCTGAGTAGCCGTGGCGCTCACGCCGCAACCTCCTGCTTTTCCTTGGTGCCGGCGGCCGCGAGCTCCGCGCCGACTTGGCGTTGCTGCCGGGTGATGCCGTAGCGGCGGACGACCTCGTACGCGATGACGACGGCCAGGACGATGACGCCCTGGATGACGCCGACGATCTCCTTGTCGTAGCCCTCGAACTCCAGGCCGTTGGAGGCGCGCTCCAGGAAGGCCCACAGCACGGCGCCGACCGCGACGCCGATCGGGTTGTTGCGGCCGAGCAGGGCGACCGCGATACCGGTGAAGCCGATGCCGACGGGGAAGTCGGTGCCGTAGTCGTAGGACTCGTTGAGCAGGGTGGGCATGCCCACCAGGCCGGCCATCGCGCCGGAGATCAGCATGCTGGTGATCACCATGCGCTTGACGCTGACGCCGGACGCCTCGGCGGCCGACTGCGAGCGGCCGACCGCCCGCAGGTCGAAGCCGAAGCGGGTGCGGGACAGGCCGTACCAGTAGACCAGGCCGGCGATGACGGCGAGGACGATGAAGCCGTCGACCGGGCCGCCGGTGGTGTTGAAGTTGAACAGGTGGCCGGAGGACGGCAGCGGCTTGGTGGAGACCATGTTGGCGCTCTTGTCGAGCACACCGAGCCGGCCGCCCTGCAGGAAGTACCCGATCACGATGCCCGCGATCGAGTTCAGCATGATCGTGGAGATGACCTCGCTGACCCCGCGGGTCACCTTCAGCACGCCGGCGATCGCCGCCCAGACGGCGCCGACCACCATGGCGGTGACGATGACGAGCGGGATCTGGATGATCCCCGGCAGGGACACCGCGCCGCCGGCCGCGGCCGCGAAGAACGCGGCGAGCCGGTACTGGCCGTCCACACCGATGTTGAACAGGTTCATCCGGAACCCGACCGCGACCGCGAGACCGGCCAGGTAGTACGTGGTGGCCTTGTTGAGGATGTAGACCTGGCTGTCGGTCTTGTCACCGTAGTTGATCATGACGTGGAAGGCCGTGAACGGCTCCTTCCCGGTGGCCACGATCACCAGCGCGGTGACGATCAGCGCGCCGACCACGGCGAGCACGGGCGCGGCGATCCCCAGGATCAGCCGGTCCTTGTCGAACTTCTTCATCGGTCCTCTCCCCCGGACGTCGCGGACCCGTCGGTGTCCTCGGAGCCCACGGTGGCCGCGGCGGCCGCGGGGTCTCGGTCGTGTTCCAGATGGCCGCTGGCCGCGCCGGTCATGGCCGAGCCCAGCTCCTCCGGGGTGATGGTGGCGGGGTCGGCGTCGGCGACGAGCCGCCCGCGGTACATCACGCGCAGCGTGTCGGACAGGCCGATCAGCTCGTCGAGGTCGGCGGAGATCAGCAGCACGGCCAGGCCCTCGCGCCGGGCCTCGCGTATCTGGTCCCAGATCTGCGCCTGCGCGCCGACGTCCACGCCGCGCGTGGGGTGCGCGGCGATCAGCAACTTGGGCAGATGGCTCATCTCGCGTCCGACGATCAGCTTCTGCTGGTTGCCGCCGGACAGCGAGGCCGCGGTGACCTCGATACCAGGGGTGCGGACGTCGTACTCCCGGACGATCCGCTCGGTGTCCCGGCGGGCCGCGGCGGTGTCGATGAGGAAGCCCTTGCTGTTGGGCCGCTCGGTGACGTGGCCGAGGATCCGGTTCTCCCACAGCGGGGCTTCCAGCAGCAGGCCATGCCGGTGCCGGTCCTCGGGGATGTAGCCGATGCCGTCCTCGCGCCGCTTGCGCGTGGGGTCCTGCGAGATGTCCTGGCCGTCCAGCACCACGGTGCCGCCGTCCGGAACGCGCATGCCCATGATCGCCTCGACCAGTTCGGCCTGGCCGTTGCCCTCCACACCGGCGATGCCCAGCACCTCGCCCTTGTGGATGGTGAAGTCGATGTCGTCCAGCACGACGCGCTCGACGCCGTCGAGGTCGACCTCGGCCATCCGCAGGGCCTGGACCGTCAGCATCGCCTGGGTGGTGACGGTGGACTCGCGGGTCTCCGGCGAGGGCAGTTCGCTGCCGACCATCAGCTCGGCGAGCTGCTTGGTGGTGGTGCTCTTCGGGTCCGCGTTGCCGACGGTGGTGCCGCGGCGGATGACGGTGATCTCGTCCGCGACCGACAGCACCTCGCCCAGCTTGTGGGAGATGAAGATGACGGTCAGGCCCTCGGCCTTGAGCTCGCGCAGGTTGTCGAAGAGCGCGTCGACCTCCTGCGGGACGAGCACGGCGGTCGGCTCGTCGAGGATGAGGATGCGGGCGCCGCGGTAGAGGACCTTGAGGATCTCCACGCGCTGCCGGTCGGCGACGCCCAGGTCCTCGATCAGCACGTCCGGCCGGACGCCGAGCCCGTAGGAGTCCGATATCTCCTTGATCCTGGCCCGCGCCCGGCCGCCGATCCCGTGCAGCTTCTCGCTGCCCAGGACGACGTTCTCCAGCACGGTCAGGTTGTCGGCGAGCATGAAGTGCTGGTGCACCATGCCGATCCCGCGCGCGATCGCGTCGCCGGGGTCGCCGAAGCTCACCTGCTCGCCGTTGACGGCGATGGTGCCCTCGTCCGGCTTCTGCATGCCGTAGAGGATCTTCATCAGCGTGGACTTGCCGGCGCCGTTCTCGCCCACGAGGGCGTGCACGGTGCCGCTGCGCACGGTGATCTCGATGTCGTGGTTGGCGACGACGCCGGGGAAGCGCTTGGTGATGCCGCGCAGTTCGACGGCGGGTGGACTCGTGGACGCGTTGATGGCGCACTCTCCTCGGGGGAAAGGCTCGGGGCGGGGCGGTTCGGGCGGTGGGGGCGAAGGTATCGCGGAAACCTTGCGCTACGCGCGTAGCGTGACCGTATCGGCACGCAAACGGAGGCCCGGCGGGGGTGCTTCAGCAACCCCCCGCCGAGCCTCACGGTCATGCTTGTTCGTACAGCCCGGTCACGGGGTCGACTTGACCTTGATCTGACCGGAGACGATCTTCGCCTTGGCGGCGTCGATCTGCGACTGGATGTCCGTCAGGAAGCCGCCGGAGGTCGCCAGCGAGACACCGCCGGTCTTCAGGTCGTAGGCGTTGGTGCCGGTCTTCGCCTTGCCGTCGTGGACGGACTTGATCAGGTCGTAGACCGCCACGTCGACGTTCTTGACCGCCGAGGTGAGGATGCTGTTCTTGTACTTGGCCAGCGCCGCGTCCTGGTACTGGTCGGAGTCCACGCCGATCGCCCAGGCGCCGGACTTGCCCGCCACCGCCTGGATCGAGCCGTCACCGGAGAGGCCGGCCGCGGTGTAGATGACGTCCACACCGTTGTCGAGCATGCCCTGGGCCTTGCCCTGCGCCGACGTCGGGTCGTTGAAGCCCTTGGTGTCGGTCTCGTACAGGTACTGGTCGGTGACCGTGTCGGACGGCTTGGTGTCCTTCACGCCCTGGTCGAAGCCGGCCTGGAAGGTGCCGATCAGGGTGTTGTGCACACCGCCGATGAAGCCGACCTTGCCGGTCTTGGACTTCAGGGCCGCGGCGACACCCGCGAGGTAGGAGCTCTGCTCGGTCGAGAAGACCATGCTGTCCACGTTGGACGAGTCGACGACGGAGTCGACGATGCCGAAGGTGGTCTTCGGGTACTTCGCGGCGATCTTCTTGACCGCGTCGCCGTAGGTGAAGCCGACCGCGATGACGGGGTTGTAGCCCGCGCCCGCCAGCAGGTCCAGCCGCTGCTCGCGGTCGGACTCCGTCTCGCCGTTGCTGGCCGTCTGCTCCTTGTGGCCTATATTGAACTCCTTGTCGGCCTTGTCCATGCCACGGGCCGCGGAGTCGTTGAAGGAGTGGTCGCCACGGCCGCCGACGTCGAAGGCCATGCCGACGCCCTTGTTGCCGTCTTTGCCACCCGACGACGACGAAGTGGTCGAGCTGCTACCGCAAGCGGTAGCGGTCAGCGCGAGAGCCGCGGACACGACACCGGCCGCGGCGATCTTGGATACCCGGCGCAAGAGGGTCCCCTTCAGTCTGAAGCGCCCCGTCCGGCGCTGGCTAAGCCCGGAGCTTAACGCGCGTAGATGTCAGGTAAAGACCGAATGAAGACCCGTTATCGGATCGACGCATTTCGGCCAGGTGAAGCACCGGTGACCGGTGCCTCACCCCGCGTCAGAACGCCAGTCCACAGGGCGATCGACGACGCCCGCGGGCCTGCTCAGGAGAGCAGCGCCGCCGCTGTGAAGAGTTCCACACCGACCGCGATGGCGCCCTCGTCCACGTCGAAGTCGCCCTGGTGCAGATCGCGCTTCGCGGTGTCGCCGACCGGCCGCACACCGAGTCGCGCCAGCGCGCCCGGAACGTGCTCCAGGTACCACGAGAAGTCCTCGCCGCCCAGGCTCTGCTCGGTGTCCTCGACGGTGTGCGCGCCGAACTTCGCGGTCATCGCGTCGCGCAGCAGCTCCACCGAGCCGGCCTCGTTGACCACCGGCGGCACGCCGCGCTGGTAGGTGATCTCGCACTTGGCGCGGTAGATGGAGGCGATCTGGTCGATCACCTCGTGCACCAGGTCCGGTGCCTCGTGCCAGGCCACCAGGTCCAGGCAGCGGACCGTGCCCTCGATCTCGGCGTGCTGCGGGATGACGTTCGCCGCGTGACCGGCCTCCATACGGCCCCACACGATGCTCAGGCCGGAGCGCGGGTCGACCCGCCGGCTCAGCGCGGCCGGCAGCTCGGTGGCGAGCTTGGCGGCGGCCATCACCAGGTCGGTCGTCAGGTGCGGGCGGGCGCTGTGCCCGCCGGGGCCGTCCAGCACCAGCTTGAGCCGGTCGGCGGCGGAGGTGATCGGGCCGGGGCGCAGACCGATCCGGCCGACCTCGACCTTGGGGTCGCAGTGCACGGCGAGGATACGTTCCACCCCGTTCAGCACACCGGCCTTCACCGCGTCCAGGGCACCGCCGGGCATGACCTCCTCGGCGGCCTGGAACAGCAGCCGGACCGGCCGCGGCAGGCGCCCCTCCTCGGCGAGGCGGGCCAGCACCAGGCCGGTGCCGAGTACGACGCTGGTGTGCACGTCGTGACCGCAGGCGTGGGCGCGGCCCTCGACGGTGGAGCGGTACTCGACCTGCTTCGTGTCCGGCACCGGGAGGGCGTCCAGGTCGGCGCGCAGTGCCAGCCGGCCGCGGGCCGGGTCGTCGGCGCCGATGTCGCAGATCAGGCCGGTGCCGTTGGGCAGCACGCGGGGGCTGAGTCCGGCGGCGGCCAGGCGGGCCCGCACCTTCTCGGTGGTGCGGAACTCCTGGCGGCCGAGTTCGGGGTGGCGGTGCAGGTCGCGGCGAAAGGCGATCAGCTCGGCGCGGAGGTCTGGCGGCAGGGCGGGCTCCAGGGTCGCACTCTGCGGGAGGACGGCTGCGTCGTCCGGGTCCGGGGGGTCCTGCGGGAGGACGCCCTGGGGAAGGGCGGCGTCCTGCGGGCTGCCCGCACCTGGCGACCCGGCGGCCTCGGACGACGCGCCGGAAGGATCTTCTGACGGCGCTGCGGGTGAGTCGTTCACCTCAGTCAGGGTATGCCCCACGACCGGCTCCTCTTGAATGATCGGAAAAATAAGGTGCTACGGGAGGAGAAGAAGTCGCCCGATCGGCGCATAGCGGATCTTCCTCGAGGGTATGCCCACCCTTTTGGGGTCCGGGCTCGCTGAAACCCATCATTGCCCAACGAGCGCCGCGTCGCGAGGCAACGCGGAACGCCGGGGGCGCGGTGCGGCGGCGCCGGGCTTCCCGCGCCGGCCGCGCCAGGCCCCCACCTTACGACCGCCCCCGCACCCCGCCGCGATCTTCTGGCCGCAACCTGCCGCCCCGCCCCGCAGCCGACGGTGCCGTTCGGGATCGCTCTGGACCTGAAATCCCTGACGCCGTGAGGGCCGGAGCTCGTACCCTCCGCTCATGACACAGGACATCACGGGGCTGGCCGTCGCCGAGTTCGGGTTTCCGGGGCCGCTGCGGGACAAGCTGGTGGCGGCGATCCTGAGCGGGGCGAAGACCTCGACGACGGGGCTGCTGGCCGCCTACGAGGCGGAGGGCGAGGCGCTGCCCGAGCCCGGCTCGCGGTCCGTGGTCGTGGACTCGCAGGAGCGGCCGGTCGCGGTGATCGAGGTCGACGAGGTGCGGGTCGTCCCGATCGGCGAGGTGGATCTCGCCCATGCGGTGGACGAGGGCGAGGGCGACACGTCCCTCGACACCTGGCGGGCCGCCCACGAACGCTTCTTCACCAGCGAGCCGATGCGGGAGATCCTGGGCGACCCCGGCTTCACGATCACGGACGCGACGCCCGTCGTCCTGGAACGCTTCCGGCTCGTCGCCCGCCTCACCTGAGGAACCCGGCGGCCGGCGGACGGCCGCCGGGGGACGGCCGCCGGGGGACGGCGTCACTCGGCGAAGATGTCCTCGGCACGGTCGACGGTGATGGCCCGGTTGAACCACAGCCGGACCAGGTCCGAGTCCTTGCAGCTCTCGACCCGCTCCCGCACCTCGTCACTGACCTCGATCCCGCGCAGCTGCAGCACGGTGATCGTGTCCTCCGCCCGGCTCTGCACGCGGCCCTCCTCGCGCACCTTCTCCGCCGTCACGGACCGGAAGAACGAGGTGGGGATGGCCATGAGGTCCCTCCAGATCTCCGCTGCCACCATGAAGGGGAACGTACGGGTACACCCATCCGCAAAAACGGTCCTGCTTGGGCGAATTCACTCTTTCGTGGTCGAACTGCGAAGGCAGGCAACCGAATTCGGTCACATGCGGTCAGGGGCCGGTGTCGCAGGGAGCCGCGGGGC
The DNA here is from genome assembly GCF_019890725.1 of Actinacidiphila acidipaludis. Taxonomy (GTDB): domain Bacteria; phylum Actinomycetota; class Actinomycetes; order Streptomycetales; family Streptomycetaceae; genus Actinacidiphila; species Actinacidiphila acidipaludis. The sequence continues at coordinate 28,237 of NZ_JAINZZ010000058.1, read as the reverse complement.
GGGCGCAGGGACCACGCTTCCGGGCGTCCTCGAAGGGCGGCGCAGCGTCCCTTTTGGGATAATGCGCGGGCGCGTTCGCGCTGCCGCACCGGGCGACCGCTTCGCCCCTTCTCTCCTGGTTTGCCCCGCTTCGGTGCCGGGCAAGTGCCGCGTGAGGAAGGGAGCGTCCATGTCCCGACTCCGTGTACTCGTCGTCGGCGCCGGATTCGCCGGATACGAAGCCGCCCGCGCCCTGCTCAGGCACCGCGGTCTGCGCGGACACGTCGAAGTCGCCCTGATCAACCCCACGGACTACTTCCTGTACCTGCCGCTGCTGCCGCAGGTCTCCTCCGGGGTGCTGGATCCCCGCCGGGTCGCGGTGTCGCTGCCCGGCACGCTGCCGCAGGCCCGGCTCGTGCTCGGCGAGGCGCACGGCGTGGACCTGGACCAGCGCACGGTCTCCTACACCGGCCCCGAGGGCGACACGGGCAGCATGTCGTACGACCGTCTCGTACTCACCGTGGGCAGCGTCAACCGGCTGTTGCCGATCCCGGGGATCGCCGAGCACGCGCACGGCTACCGCGGCATGCCCGAGGCCCTGTACCTGCGCGACCACATCACCCGGCAGATCGAACTGGCCGGCGCCACGGACGACCCGCGGGAGTGCGTCGCCCGGTGCACGTACGTCGTGGTCGGCGCGGGCTACACCGGCACCGAGGTGGCCGCCCAGGGCAAGCTCTTCACCGACGCGCTGGTCAGGCGGCACCGCGTGCTGCGGTACCGGGACCCGCCGCGGTGGCTGCTGCTGGACATCGCCGAGCGCGTGCTGCCGGAGCTGGACCCGCACCTGTCGCGGACCGCCGACCGGGTGCTGCGCCGGCGCGGCGTGGAGGTGCGGACCGGCCAGACGGTGCAGGAGGCCACCGCCGACGGCGTGGTGCTGAGCACCGGCGAGGAGGTCGCCACCCGCAGCCTGATCTGGTGCGTCGGTGTGCGGCCGGACCCGCTGGTCGACCGGGTGGGTCTGACCACCGTCAAGGGCCGCCTGGTGGTCGGGCCGGATCTGACGGTCCCGGGTCACCCCGAGGTGTTCGCGGCCGGGGACGCCGCCGCCGTGCCGGACGCGACCCGCCCCGGGTCGTACACCCCGATGACCGCGCAGCACGCGACCCGCCAGGGCAAGACCCTCGCCCGGAACGTCGCGGCGTCGCTCGGCTACGGCACGGCCCGCCCCTACAAGCACCACGACCTCGGCTTCGTCGTGGATCTCGGCGGGGCCCAGGCGGCGGCCAATCCGCTGGGCGTGCCGCTGTCCGGCGTCGCCGCCGGGGCCGTCACCCGCGCCTACCACCTGTGGGCGATGCCGGCGAACCGCTCCCGGGTCGCCGCCGAGTGGTTCCTCGACGCGGTGCTGTCCAAGCAGGCGGTGCAGCTCGGGATGGTGCGGTCGACCGCGGTGCCGCTGGACACCGAGTCGCCGGAGCTGCCGCGGACGCTGCCGACCGGGGGCCGGCAGGCGCCCTGACCGGGGAACCGTCCGCCTGACGCCGGCAGCCCGCGAATATCGATGGCCCGTGGACGCGGGCGGAGCGTACCGTCGCGCGCATGACGGCAGCCGAGGGGCACTCCGACGTGCCCGCAGACGCGGTGATCAGGGCCGAGACGGCCGGTGACGTGGCGGCGGTACGGGAGCTGCAGGCGCTGGCCTTCGGAGATCCGGAGCGGGTGCCCGGGCTCGTGGACGCGCTGCGGTCGGCGCCGGCGGCGCTGCCGCCGCTGTCCTTCGTCGCCGTCGACGGCACCCGCGTCGCCGGGCACGTGATGCTGAGCGCGTGCCGGCTGGACGCACTGCCGCGGCTGGTCGACATGTACTCGCTGTCCCCGCTCGGCGTGCATCCGGAGTACCAGGGCCGCGGGATCGGCACGCGGCTGGTCGCGCACGCGCTGGCGGCAGCCGACGCGGCGGGCGTCCCGCTGGTGTTCCTGGAGGGCTCGCCGCGCTACTACGGCGCCCGCGGGTTCCGTCCGGCCGAGCAACTGGGCTTCCGGGCACCGTCGTTGCGGTACCCGCCGGGCGCGTTCCAGGTGGCGGCGCTGTCCGCCCACGAGGAGTGGATGACGGGCACGTTCGTCTACTCCGAGACATTCTGGGCACAGGACTGCGTGGGCCTGCGCGAGCCCGACCTCTCGGCCGTGACCGCCGCGATTTCCGCGGGCTGAGCATCGAAGAACGGGTCCACGACGGCCTCCCAGGGCCGCCCGCGCGGACGCGCGCACCCGGCCGCGGGTGGGAGCCTTCATGGTGTCGCGTTCGGCCCGCACAGCGTCCCCCAGGAGCTCAGCACACCCTGCCTGACCTGGGCTTTTACCGGCCCGCCCGGTTACGATGGCCGCTCCTGCGGGAGAGGGGGCCGGGTGGAACCGGACCGGACGATCCGTACCGTCGAGGACGTACTGGCGCTGCTGGACGGGCTGTTCGCGCCCGAGGCCGACCGCTGGACGGAGGGCGGGGGCAGCGCGTGGTGGGACGGGTTCTACGCCGACCCGGCGAAACCGGTGCCGTTCTTCGTGGACAAGCCGGACGAGAACCTCGCCGGCTGTCTCGACCGCGGCCTGGTCGCCCGGGGCGGCCGAGCCCTCGACCTCGGGTGCGGGCCGGGGCGCAACGCCGTGTTCCTGGCCGCCCAGGGCTTCGAGGTGGACGCCGTCGACCTCTCCCCCTCGGCGATCGCGTGGGCCGCGGAGCGGGCCCGGGCGGCCGGCGTCGAGAGCCGCGTCCACTTCCACCGCGGCGACGCCTTCACGCCGGACGCCGTGGGCCGGGCCGGCTCCTACGACCTGATCTGCGACTCGGGCTGCTTCCACCATCTGCCGCCGCACCGCCGGATCAGCTACCTCGCCCTCCTCGACCGCGTCCTGGCACCGGGCGGCCACCTCGCCCTGACGTGCTTCGCCTCCGGGGCCATGGGCTCGGAGCTTTCCGACGCCGCCTTCTACCGCGAGGGCCGTCTCCACGGCGGTCTCGCCTACACCCCGGCGTCGCTGCGCGCGATCTTCTCCGCCTTCACCGTGCGGGAGTCGCGCCGCATGCGCCACGAGCCCCCGTCCTCCCCCCACTTCGGCCACCCCTTCCTCTGGACCGCCCTCTTCCAGCGGCCCCGGGAGTGATCCGCCGCGCCTCTCAGGCGGCCGGGGAGGTCCGCCCGGAGGGGCGTCGTCGGGGCCGGGTTCGCCGTGGCCGGTGAACACCAAGTGCGGGGCGTCGTCGCCGCCCTCGATGGTCGAGATCTGCGGCTGGGTCATCCCGGCCCGGCGCGCCACCTCGGACTGCGACAGGCTCAGCGCGGCCCGGCGGTCGTACACCGCCTGCCCGAGAGCGAAGGCGTACCCGGCCTCGACGTAACTCGGGGATGGTTCACGGTCGGGCTGCCTCCGCTCGGTCGTATGTGTGCCCAGCCGGGCCGTGCTCAGCCTCGCACAACTCCCGTACCGGTCGCCCGCACCCGAGCGCGGCCGACCGGCCACCCTCCACGCCGGCACCGCCCGTAAGTGCACGCATGTTTTTGCAGAGTTGAGTCTGTATTCAACGAAAGTGGATACGGATATTGCACGCGTGTGTCGGGGAGGCTACGGTCCCCCTGCACCGTCCAGCGACCGGCGCACGGCCGGCCCCCCACACCAGCCCCCACACCGATTCCCCCCGCCAACCCCCCACCCGGTGTCCCCGCACCACTTCGCGGAACGTCACCTCACGCGCCTGCTCCGGTAGCCGGTGCGGCGGTCCGCCGTGCCCGGGCGCGCCTCCCCCTTGGAAGGAGCTAGTCGTGTTCGCCAGACTCAGAAAACTCCGGCGTGCGGTCGCCGCGGGAGGTGGCACCGCCCTGCTGACCGCGGGCGTCGTCGCCCTCGCAGCGCCGCAGGCCATGGCCGCGGCCACCGGCGGCACCGGGGCGAGCCTGCCCTACGTCGAGGTGCAGGCCGAGAACTCCGCGACCAACGGCACGGTCATCGGCCCGAGTTGGGCCGCCGGCCAGCTCGCCGACGAGGCGGCGTACCGCAAGGCGGTCACGCTGTCGGGCAGCGGCAAGTACGTCACCTTCACCACGCCGGTGGCGACCAACTCCATCGACTTCCGCTACAGCATCCCGGACACCGGCAGCGGCTCGGTCTACACCGCCCCGCTCTCCTTCTCCGTCAACGGCGCCGCCCAGGCCGACTTCACGCTGACCAACGCCTACAGCTGGTACTACGGCAGCTACCCGTTCACCAACTCGCCGGGCAGCAACCCGCACCACTTCTACGACGAGGCGCACCGGCTGCTGTCGCAGACGTATCCGGCGGGCACCACCTTCACTCTGCAGGTGCCGTCCGGCGGCACCGCCACCACCGTCGACTTCGCCGACTTCGAGAACGTCGGGCCGGCACTCGGCCAGCCCTCGGGCTCGGTGTCGGTGACGAGCAAGGGCGCCGACGCCACCGGCGCCGCGGACTCCACCGCCGCCTTCAACGCCGCGATCAGCGCGGCCGGTTCGGGCGGCACGGTGTGGATACCGCCGGGCACCTTCAAGATCCCCGGCCACATCGCGGTCAACAACGTGACGATCGCCGGCGCCGGCATGTGGTACTCGACGGTGACCGGTTCCGCGCCCGGCTTCTACGGCAACTCGGCGCCCTCCGCCAGCACCGGCGTGCACCTGCAGAACTTCGCCATCTTCGGCGACGTCCAGGAGCGCAACGACAGCGCGCAGGTCAACGGCATCGGCGGCGCGATGTCCAACTCCTCGGTGTCCAGCGTGTGGATCGACCACATGAAGGTCGGCGCGTGGATGGACGGGCCGATGGACGGGCTGACGTTCAGCGGCATGCGCATCCGTGACACCACCGCGGACGGCATCAACTTCCACGGCGGGGTCACCAACTCCAAGGTGACCAACAGCGACATCCGCAACACCGGTGACGACGGCATCGCCACCTGGGCCGACTCCAGCCTCGGCGCGGACGCCAACGACACCATCTCCAACAACACGGTGAGCCTGCAGATCCTCGCGAACGGCATCGCGATCTACGGCGGTCACGACAACACCGTCAGCGGCAACCTGGTGAAGGACACCGGCCTGGCGCAGGGCGGTGGCATCCACGTCGGCCAGCGGTTCACCTCCACGCCGGTCGGCACCACGACCATCTCCAACAACACCCTGATCCGCGACGGCAGCCTCGACCCGAACTGGCAGTTCGGCGTCGGCGCGCTGTGGTTCGACGGCAGCCAGGGCTCGATCACCGGGCCGATCAACGTCAGCAACGCGCTGATCGAGCAGAGCCCGTACGAGGCCGTCCAGTGGGTCGAGGGCACCGTCAGCGGCGTCAACCTCGACAACGTGACGATCGCCGGCACCGGCACGTTCGCGCTCCAGGAACAGACCGGCGGCGCCGCCAAGTTCACCAACGTCACCGCGTCCGGCATCGGCGCCTCCTCGCCGGTGTACAGCTGCGAGGGCAGCAACTTCGTGGTCACCGACGGCGGCGGCAACTCCGGCATCAGCGGCACGCCGCTGTGCGGCGGCTGGCCCACCCCGGTCTTCCCGCCGTACCCGTCCGAGGGCGTGTCCGCGAACCCGAGCGCGCTCAACTTCGGTTCGGTGGCGACCGGTGCGACCAGCCCGGCGCAGACCGTCACGGTCAGCAACCCGACCGGCTCGGCCGCGTCCGTCTCCTCCATCGCGGCCACCGGCGACTTCGCGCAGACCAACACCTGCGGCTCGTCGATCGCGGCGAACGGCTCGTGCTCGGTCAGCGTGACGTTCAAGCCCACGGCCACCGGCAGCCGCACCGGGACGCTGACCGTCAACGCGGGCGGCACCACCAGCACCGTCAGCCTGTCCGGCACCGGCACCGCGCCCGGCCCGGTGCTGAACGCCAACCCGGCGTCGCTGTCCTTCGGCGGCACGGTCGTCGGCGCCACGGCCGCCGCCCAGACGGTGACGGTCACCAACTCCGGCACCACGTCCGCGACGGTCTCCGCCGTCTCGGCCGGAGGCGACTTCAGCCAGACCAACAACTGCTCGACGATCGCCGTGGGCGCGTCCTGCGCGGTCACCGTGTCGTTCAAGCCGACGGCGGGCGGCGCCCGCACCGGCACGCTGACCGTCACCAGCAACGCCAACAACAGCCCGACCACGGTGGCGCTGTCCGGAACCGGCATCGACAGCTCCACCGACATCGCGGCGGGCAAGCCGGCGTCGGCGAGTTCGAGCAACGGCACCTACACGCCGGCGAACCTCACCGACGCGGACGCCTCCTCGTACTGGGAGAGCGCCAACAGCGCCTTCCCGCAGTGGGCGCAGGTCGACCTCGGCCAGAGCTACGGCATCGGCAAGGTGGTGCTGAAGCTGCCGCCGTCCACCGCGTGGGCGACCCGCCAGGAGACGCTGTCGGTGCAGGGCTCGGCGGACGGCTCGTCGTTCTCCACGATCGTCGGATCGGCCGCGTACACCTTCGACCCGAACGCCAACAACAACACGGTGACCATCACCTTCCCGTCCGCCACGGCGCGGTACGTGCGGGTGAACATCACGGCCAACTCCGGCTGGCCGGCCGGGCAGCTCTCGGACGTCGAGGTCTTCCCGAGCGGCGGCGGCGGCAACGGGTCGGCGACGCTGACCGCGGCCCCCGCGTCCCTGTCGTTCGCCTCGCAGGCGCCCGGCACGACCAGCGCGGCGCAGGCGGTGACCGTGACCAACACCGGCACGGCCGCGGCCGGCGTGACCGGCGTGACCGCGACGGGTGACTTCGCGCAGACCAACACCTGCGGGTCGTCGATCGCGGCGGGCGCCAGCTGCACGGTCAGCGTGACGTTCACGCCGACCACGTCGGGCACCCGGACCGGGACGCTGACGGTCAGCGGCAACGCGTCCAACAACCCGCTGACGGTGGCACTGACGGGTACCGGCAGCGGCACGGTCAGCACGAACCTGGCGGCCGGCAAGGCCACCAGCGAGTCCAGCCACACCGACGTGTACCCGTCGTCGCACGTCACCGACGGGGACCAGAACAGCTACTGGGAGAGCGCCAACAGCGCGTTCCCGCAGTGGGTGCAGGTGGACCTCGGGTCGGCGCAGAGCGCGAGCCGGGTGGTGCTGGAGCTGCCCGCGTCCTGGGGTGCGCGCAGCCAGACGGTGACGCTGGCCGGCAGCACGGACGGGTCGAACTTCACGACCCTGAAGGCGTCGGCGTCCTACACCTTCGACCCGAACACCAACCAGAACAAGGTGACGATCACCTTCGGCGCCGCGACCGAGCGCTACGTCCGCGCGACGTTCACGGCCAACACGGGCTGGCCGGCCGGCCAGCTCTCCGAGTTCCAGGTGTGGAACTCCTGACGTCACGCTGAGACGTCCCTCCGAGACGTCCCCCTGACCGGGGACCCTCCCTCGCGGTGCCGCCGGGCCTCAACCCTCCCGGCGGCACCGCTCTTCACGTGGGCGCAGCCGGTGTCGCACGACCCGCCGCGGAACCGCCGGCGCCTGCCGGTGGTCAGCGGCGGGGGCCGAGCAGCCGGGCATAGAGGTCGAGGAGCGGGACGGACTCGGTCTGCCAGGACCACTCGCGCAGGACGTCCTCGCGCTCGTACGCCTTCCGGTAGCGCTTGGGGTTGGTCAGGATCGCGCCGACCGCCCGGACGAAGTCGGCGGTGTCACCGGCCCGGAACACCTCGCCGTTGCCGAGTTCCAGCGTCGCCGCGGCCATCGCCCGCACGTCGCTGACGACCACGGGCAGCCGGGCGTGCGCGTACTCGAAGTAGCGGGAGGACAGCACCGGCTGGTGGTGCGGGAGCTGGTGCACGGGCAGCACCCCGATGTCGGCCGACGCCAGATACGCCGGGATCTCCTCCACGGGCACGTACGGCAGCAGGTGCAGCCGGGCGTGCACTCCCAACTGGGCCGCACGATCGCGTAGTTCGGCGAGGTACGGGTCGTCGGCGTCGGGCACGACGAAGGCCGCGTGCAGGTCGTACAGCTTGGGCAGCGCCTCGATGACGGTGGCCGGTCCCCGGTCGGGCAGCGCCCGGCCGAGGTGGACCAGCAGCGGGATGTCGTCCGCCAGGCGGCAGGCCGTCCGCACGCCGCCCTCCGGGTGGCGGGGCGCGTCGGTGAGCGGCGGGGCGTTGCGGCACACCGTCGGGGTGGCGGACAGGCCGTGCCGGGCGCGCAGTTCCCGGGCCAGCCGGTCGCCGACGGTGACCACGGCGTCGGCCTCGGCCGCGAACGTCCGCTCGTGCGCGTCGGCGGCGACCGTGGCGCGCCGGGTGGGTTCGGGGATCCGCGGCGGGGCGTCCCACACGACCTCGACGCGGTGACCGGACGCCTCGGCCCGCAGCGCCGACCGGATCGCCACGCCCAGCGAGCGGTGCCCGAGCGCGTGGATGAGGTGCGGGCGCACGGAGTCCAGCACCGGCCCGTAGGCGACCTCCTCGTCGAGCAGGCCGGGGTCCAGCCGGCGCCAGGCGCGGCGGCCCAGGAACAGCCGCCCGAGCTCGGTGACGAAGTTGTCCAGCCGGGTGTCGGGCCGCTCCCTGCGGTGGACCGCACCGCGGTGCTGCGCGGCGCGCACCCGGATCCAGGCCGCGCGGACGCCGTGCCGCAGCCAGGCCAGCGCATAGCCGCAGCGGGCCGCCGCGCGCAGCGGCAACGGCCGGTGTACGAGGGCGAGTTCGGCGCCCCGGGTGGCCAGCAGCGATCGCTCGGCGGCGACCAGGGTGGTGCGGTGGGTGCAGGCCTCCGCGCTGCGGTAGGCCAGTGGCCAGCGCAGGCCCGGGCGGGGCCGCAGCAGGCGGTGGGTGCCGAGGACGGCGGCCACGGACACTCTGCGCACGGCGACGCCGTCGGGTACCGCGGTCGCCGGTCCGCGCCCGATGAGGGTCACCTCGAAGCCGGCCGCCCGTGCGGCGGCCGCCACTCTGAGGGCCCGTGAGTCGCCGTCGAGAACCTCGCCCGACACGACCGCGACGCGGGCTGAGCCGCGTAAAGTCCCCGCCATCCCCGTACCCAACCCGATCGAGATGATCAAAGGGTTAAGTATGCCTGGCCGTGGACCGAACGGGCTTGGTGGGGGCGGTGGTCGGGGCCGTACGACGCCGCGATCGAAGCGCGCCGGACCCGCCCGCGAGCCACGGCGCGCGGCCGCCCCCCCGGGGTCACGCCGGGCTCGCCGAGTCCGCCGCGGGCAGTCCGTGCAGGTTGCGGGCGGTGTCCGTGATGCCGCTCAGGAAGGTGTGGGCGCGCGGCGAGGCCGACGCCGTCAGCCACTCCTGGTCGATGTCGCACACCACGATGTGCACTCCGGTGCCAGCCAGTGCCAGCGGCAGCGTGTGCACCACCGTCGAGGGGAAGGACAGCACCGAGCGGCCCACCGGCCCGCGCCGGGCGACGAGTTCGAGCGGCAGGTCCGGCCGGACGATCTCCAGCCCGGTCTCGGCGGCCAGCCGGTGCAGCTTGTCCGCGGCCTCTCTGCGGTGGGCGAAGTACCTTTTGGCGCCGTGCCGTTCGGCCAGCGACCGCACCACCGCGAAGTAGCGCTCGGGGTCCACCACGCCGGTCTCGACCAGCGAGGTGCCGATCAGGTCGGTGCCGGGCAGGGTGCGCGGCGGCCCGAACCGGCTGCGGGTCCAGGCGAACCGGTTGGTGCGCAGCGCCATCCCCGGCGGCGGTGTCGCGGGCATCGCGCTGAACAGCTCGACCCGGTGCCGGCCGCCGGGGGTCAGCTTGCGGCGTGCGGCGGACGCGAACAGCCCGAACGCCAGGTCCACCGGGGACATCCGGCGCCCGCTGCGGTGCCAGCGCACCAGCCGCCCGCCGCGGGTGAGGATCTCGGTGAACTCCATGGTGGCGGTGCCGTCGTCGACGACCGTGACGTCCTTGACCGAACGGCACAGCGGCAGCAGCACCTGCACCAGCCGGGAGAACGGGTCGCCGATGACCAGGCGCCGCACCCGCAGCAGTTGGGGGGCGAGGGCGAGGGCCGTGCGCAGCAGTCCGCCGCGGCCGCCGCGGGCCTCGAACCAGCGGACCACCGCGCCCTCGTCGCGGGCGAGTTCGGCCATCCGGCGCAACTGACCGCGGCTGGTCGGGTCGGACGGCGAGAGCACCACCACGGTCAGCGGGTGCGCCGGTTCCGGTGCGGCGGGCTCCTCCTCCTCGGCGGCCCGGCCCGCGGCGCCCTCGGGGCCGGAGCGGGCGGCGGGGATCGCCAGGCCGGCCGGCGGGTGCACGTGTGCCCACTCCAGGACGTTGAGCAGCTGGACGGGCGACTCGACGAGGGCGACGGCGCCCTGCCCCGGGGCGGGCCGGCGTCCGCCGGCCGGCGCGGGCGTGGGCCCTTCGGTCATCCCTGGTCCCCTTGTTCGTGATGTGGTCTCGGGTCCTGCGCGGCGCGCGGCCGCCGGCCGGTGGTCGTTCCGGCCGGCGGCCGCCCGCCGGGATCAGACGGCGGCGGTCTCCTGCTCGGCGGCCTCGGCCTCGGCGACGACACCGGGCACCCGGCGCAGCTTCTTCATCGGGCCGAGCTCGCCCTCGTAGACCTTCTTCACGCCGTCACCGAGCGAGGTCTCGATGATGCGGATGTCGCGCACCAGGCGCTCCAGGCCCTGCGACTCCACGGACGCGGCCTGGTCCGAGCCCCACATGGCGCGGTCGAGGGTGATGTGGCGCTCGACGAAGACGGCGCCGAGCGCGACCGCGGCCAGCGTGGTCTGCAGGCCGACCTCGTGGCCGGAGTAGCCGACCGGGACGTTCGGGTACTCCGCCTGCAGCGTGTTGATCATGCGCAGGTTGAGCTCCTCGTGCTTCGCCGGGTACGTCGACGTGGCGTGGCACAGCACGATGTTCTCGCTGCCGAGGACCTCGACGGCGTGACGGATCTGCTTGGGCGTCGACATGCCGGTGGACAGGATCACCGTGCGGCCGGTGGCGCGCAGGGCGCGCAGCAGGTCGTCGTCGGTCAGGCAGGCCGAGGCCACCTTGTGCGCGGGCACGTCGAACTTCTCCAGGAAGGCGACGGACTCCACGTCCCACGGCGACGCGAACCAGTCGATGCCCCGCTTGCGGCAGTACTCGTCGATCGCGCGGTAGCCGTCCTCGTCGAACTCCACGCGGTGGCGGTAGTCGATGTAGGTCATGCGGCCCCACGGGGTGTCGCGCTCGATCTCCCACTGGTCGCGCGGGGTGCAGATCTCCGGGGTGCGCTTCTGGAACTTGACCGCGTCGCAGCCCGCGACGACCGCGGCGTCGATCAGGGCGAACGCGTTCTCCAGGTCGCCGTTGTGGTTGATGCCGATCTCGCCGGTGATGTACACGGGCTGGCCGTTGCCGATGTGCCGGCTGCCGACGGCCCGGAGGTTGGCGGGGAGGGTGTTCTGCGGAGAGGTCACGGGGGTGGTCCTTCGTCGTCGGTTACGTCGGGTACGTCGGGTATCGGGGTTTCGGAGAGGGGGTCAGCGGGCCAGCGTGGGACCGAGCAGCCAGGCGGCGATCTCGCGGATCGCACCGTGCCCGCCGTGGGCCGTGGTGACGGCGCGCGCGGCGGCACGCACCACGTCGTGGGCGCCCGCGACGGCGACGGGCCAGCCGACCAGGCCGAAGCACGGCAGGTCGTTGACGTCGTTGCCGGCGTAGAGCACCCGTTCCGGCGCGATGCCGTTCTCCTCGCACCACTGCTTGAGTGCGAGGTCCTTCCGGTCGATGCCGTGCAGCACGGGAACCTGCAGCTTGCGGGCGCGTGCGGCGACGACCGGGTTGGTCTCGGTGGAGAGGATGAGGACGGGCATGCCCGCGCGGCGCAGCGCCGCCACCCCGAGCCCGTCGCCGCGGTGCACGGTGACGGACTCGTGTCCGTCGGCGTCGATCAGCACCCGGTCGTCGGTCTGGGTGCCGTCGAAGTCGAGGACGACCGCGTCGACGTCGTCGGCGCTCGGGGTGGCCGCCTGCGGGTCGAGCAGCGGCGCGAGGGCGCGGGCGCGTTCGAGGTCGGCGGGCTCGTCGATCTCCAGCACCCGGGCGGGGTCGGTGTGCACCAGCGCGGTGCGGCCGAAGAAGCGGTGGCCCGCGGCGCGGAAGCCGTCGGCGCGCATGCCGTAGACGGCGCCGGTCTCCAGCAGGTCCCGCGGGCGGTCCTGGCGGCGGGGCCGGGTGGCCTTGTCGTGGTTGACGCCCGTGCCGCCGCCGGACGCGCCGGTCTCCCGCCAGACGAAGCCGTGGAAGGGGGCGACGGTCAGGGCGGTGTCGGCGCCGTCCTCGGTGACGGCGGCGACGACGCCGTCGACCTCCGCAGTGGTGATGAACGGGCTGGTGCACTGCACGAGCAGCACGACGTCGGCGGTGGCGCCGGTCATCGCGGTGTGGGCGTCCATGGCGTGCAGGACCGCGGCCTCGCTGGTGGCGGTGTCGCCGGCGATGGCGGCCGGGCGCAGCACGACCTCGGCGCCGGCCGAGCGGGCGACCTCGGCGATCACCGGGTCGTCGGTCGACACCACGACGGCGCCGACGCGGCGGGCCCCGGTGCAGGCGCGGACCGCCCGGGTGATCAGGGGTATGCCGCCGACCGGTGCGAGGTTCTTCCCGGGCACGCCCTTGGAGCCGCCGCGGGCGGGGATGACGGCCAGAACGCGGGCGCCGGCACTTGCCGTGTCGTTCATCGGATGGCTCCTGTCACTTCTCGGGTCGCCGTTCCCACGGCGGGGTGCGCCACGAAAGGGGCGTCGGTGTCGGTCGGGTGCGGCCCGACGGGGGCCTGTGCCGCCGCGCGGGTGACCGCGCGGGCGGCCACGGCGGCGCCGCGATCGGCCACCGGCCGGTGGCGGGGCTCGGGCCGGAATCCTGATGTCCCGGGCGGCGCCGTCACAGCTGGCCCAGGCGGCGGATGGTGGGGGCGACGCGCTGGACGCCCTGGCGGTACGCGGTCCGCGCGGAGTTGCGGACCAGGTCGCGCACGGCGCGCCGCAGCGGTCCGGGTTCGGCGGGGGCGAGGCCGGCGACCGGCTTGCCCTTGATGTCGAGGCCGTGCCGGGCCAGCACACCGGGCAGGTAGCCGGGTGCCGTGCGGGCCGTGTAGTACGGGGCCAGCCGCGGGAGTTCGGGGGCGTCCAGCAGGGAGCGGACGCGGGTGCGCAGCGCCGCGTAGGGGTCGGTGCTCGCCACCCCGTGCGCGGCGGTCCAGCCCGGGTCGGCCTGCGGCAGGTGGCCGTCGTCCAGTTCGTCCCAGGAGGCGTAGCAGCCCGAGCCGAGGAAGTGGTGGTTGCCGAGGGTCTCGCGGATCCCGAGGTCGGTGAGGACCGCGGTGGGGATTCCCCGGTGCAGCGCCTCGAGGGCCGCGGTGGAGCTGACGGTCACCAGGAGGTCGGTGCGGTCGAGGACCTCCGCCATGTTGCCGTAGACCAGGCTCAGGTTGTCCGGCGGGTTCAGCCCGGCGACCAGCTTCTGGTACGGGTGCTCCTCGATGTGCGTGGTGTGCTCGCCCGGCTTGCTGCGCAGCTTGACCAGGACCGCGCGCTCGGGGTGCCGCCGGGCGTGCTCGACGGTGCGGCGCAGCAGGTGCATCCGGTCGGCGCGGCCCTCGGGTGCGGACGGCTGGACGGCGAAGGTGACGGTGAACGGCCGGGTGTCGTCGGGCCGGTGGGGCTCGCCGCCGAGGAAGGGCAGTGCCGTCTCGACGATCGCGTCCGCCGGGTGGCCGACACCTTCGTACACCGCGGTGAACCGCTGTGCGTCGTCGGCGCTGTTGGCGAGGACGACGTCCGCGCCGGCCCGCAGCAGCAGGCCGTCGGCGAGCTTCTCGTAGACCACGCCGACGTACCCGGTGACCACGACGGGACGCGAACCGCGGCCCTCCCAGGCCCGGTTGAAGCCGTGCAGCAGCGCCTGGACGGTCCCGCCGACGCAGGAGACCACGACGACGTCGCAGTTCTCCTCGTTGACGCCTGCCAGGATCTCGGCGGCGGTCGCCTCGACCATGGAGTCGGCGGGTATGCCGAGTTCGGCGAGCTGCCGCGGGGTGGGTGTGGCCCTGCCCCGGAGCAGGCGGGCGTCCAGACGGGCCTCGGGATCGATACGGCGCGCGGTCAGCGCACCCCACTTCCACCGGGTGTCCGAATCGGCGACCACCGTGACCCGCAACGGGCCGGACTTGCGTTTTGGCACGATGGAGACGGTAGGAAGCGGTTGGGTTCGAGGGACAAATCCCGGGCCAACAAGAGGTAAACAACATGCCGCCAATTCACCACGCGGCCATATTCGGCTCGGACCACCTTCCGGTCGATCTCCGTTAACCCAAACGTTCCCTGCTCGCCAATTGAGCCGACGGGCGAGACCCTAGGATTCCGCGAGTGGTCAAGCTCTCCGTCATCGTGACGTTCTACAACGTGCAGCAATACGTCCCAGACGCCTTGCGCAGCCTCAGGGCCAACGCCCGCTCGGACTTCGAGATGCTGCTCATGGACGACGGGTCCACGGACCAGACGCCCCGTCTGCTGGAAGAAGGGGCGCGCACGCTGCCGGGCGCGCGCGTCCTGCTCCGGGAGCACGCCGGGGTCTCCGCGCTGCGCAACGCGGGTCTGGACGCGGCCGAAGGCGAATACCTCACCTTCATGGACGGCGACGACTGGATGGCTCCGGATTATCTGCCCCGGTTGGTCAAGGCGATGGACGACCTCGACGTCGACTTCCTGCGCACCGACCACATCAAGTGCACCGGCGCCCAGCGCGACATCATCCGGGTCCCGCACGGCCGCCGTAATGTCGCACTCGACCCGCGTACCTGCATTCTTCCGGCCGACCGCCCCTCCCTCGTCGACTATCCCAACCTGCCGTTCGGCGCCTACCACCGCCGCGCGGTGGAGCGCGGCCTGATGCGCATGCCGGAGACGCTGCGCACCGCAGAGGACCGGCTGTGGTCCTGGCGGATGCACCTGGAGGCCGAGTCGGTCGGCGTGGTCGGGCTGCTGGGCATGCACTACCGCCGCAGCGTGTCGACGTCGCTGACGCAGATCGGCGACGAGCGCCAGCTGGACTTCATCCGCTCGTGCGAGATGGTCTTCGACATGCTGGCCAAGGACCCGGACGGCGACCGCTTCCTGCCCAAGGCCGTCCGCCAGTTCTGCGCGCTCATCGTCTTCCACCTGGACCAGATCGACCGGTTCGAGCCGGCCATGGCCCGCCGCCTCAAGGCCAACTGCGCCGCGCTGCTCTCGCGCCTGCCCAAGGACGTGCTCAACGACGTGCTCGACTCGATGGACCTCGAACGCAGCACGCGGATCCGGCGGTTGCGCCGGCGGCTGGGCGCCCGGCCCGACGGCTCGGACACCGAACCGGCACAGGGCGCGGGCGTGAACGGATCGGCGGCGGTGCCGGACGATGACGACGACGACGCGGTCGACAACAACGGATCGGCGGTCGCCTGATGGCCACGACGCAGCTCTTCCTCGCCTCCACCCTGTACGGCGCGGCGACGCTGGCCGCCGCGATGGACGCCGGCGCGATCCGCCCGGCCGACCGCCGCATCCTGGTGGTCTGCAACAACGCCTCGGTCCCCGAGACCAACCCCAGCCTGGACCAGGCACCCGGTTTCGAGCCGCTGCGCGGCCGCTTCGACCGCCTGGTGTCCTGGAACGCGTTCGTCCACCCGCTGCACCCCGGCGGCTGGACCCCGCGCACCAACGAAGTCCCCCTGTGGGAACGGCACCTGCGGATGCTCTGGGACCTCGGCGACGACGACGTCGAGCTGATCGTGGAGTCCCTGCAGGTCCCGCCGGCCCTCTCGGCCGCCCAGGTGTTCCTCGACGCCCCGATCACCGTCTACGCCGACGGCCTGATGTCGTACGGCCCGACCCGCAACAAGCTCGGGCTGCTGGTGGACACCCGGATCGACAAGCTGCTGCACCTGGACCTCGTGCCGGGCCTGGAGCCCATGCTGCTCACCGAGTTCGGGGTGCCCTCCGAGGTGGTGCCGGGCTCCGCGTTCACCAAAGTGCTCGCCGAAGTGGCCGCGGCCGCCGACGACTCCGAGGTCGAGGCCCTCGACCGGATGCCGGCGGACTCCGCGCTGCTGCTCGGCCAGTACCTCTCGGCGCTGAACATCCTCAGCACCGCCGAGGAGGAGGAACTCCACCTGTCGATGGTGCGCGGCGCCGTCGCACTCGGCCACCGGCAGATCGTCTTCAAGCCGCACCCGACGGCCCCGGCGCACTGGCTGGAGCCGCTCAAGGTCGAAGCCGCCCGGCTGGGCGCCGAGTTGACGGTGCTCGACACGCCCGTGCTGGCCGAGGTCGTCTACCAGAAGATGCGTCCCGCGCTGGTCGTGGGCTGCTTCTCCACCGCGCTGCTCACCGCGTCCGTGCTGTACGACATCCCGGTGGCGCGCACCGGCACCCGGCTGCTGCTGGAGCGTCTGACGCCGTACCAGAACAGCAACCGCATCCCCGTCACCATCGTCCACGCGATGCTGCCCGACCTCGGCGACCCGGCCGCAGTCCGCGCCTGGGCGCCGCCGTCGCCGCGGAGCGTGGCCGCGGATCTGACGCCGCTGCTGCACACCGTCGGCTACTGCATGCAGTCCAAGGCCCACCCCGGGCTGCGGGACGAGGCGGTGGCCTGGCTGAGCGCCCACCTGACGGCGGAGACCTGGCCGTACTTCAAGCGGCGGCGGCTGACGACGCTGGGGATGCCCGGCGCGATCCCGGCCCGCCTGGCGTTCGTGCCGCGCAACCGCACGGTCCGCCGGGTGGCCCGCCGGGCCCGCGCGCTGAAGAAGGCCACGATCGGCTGAGACCGGGGCCGGGACCCCGGGGAGCCCCGGAGGCCCGAGACACCGACGCCGGCCGGTGGAGCGCGACGCGCGCTGCACCGGCCGGCGTTTCGCCGTCCGGGCGCCGCGGCAGGTACGGCGACCGGCGGCGGTCATGGCCCCGGCAGGGATCGTGCGGTGTGCCGTCAGGCGACGGCCGCCTCGGCGCGCGCACCGGCCCGCCGTCCGGCCCTGCGGTACCACCAGCCGGTCGCGACGAGGCAGACCAGCGCGCCCGCTCCCACCGCTCCGCCGAGCCTGAGCCCGGGCGGCTGGAAGGAGCAGCTGATCGAGTCCGCCCCGCCGTCGAGCGGCACGGCGATCAGGCCCCAGTAGGTGCGGGCGGAGGTGGCGTGCCCGTCACCGGCCGAGCACCGCCAGCCGCTGATGCGCGGCACGGCGACGACGGCCGTGCCGGTGCTGCCGGCCGGCAGGTCGGCGGTCAGGGTGTGGCCGTCGACGCGCACGTCGGTCGCCCCGGTCGCGGTCAACTGCCGTACCGCCGCGTCCAGCCGGCTCCTGACGAGGCAGCCGATCGACTGCTGCGGCAGCCGCAGGTGGCCGACGAAGCTCAGCGCGACCTTGACGGTGCCCGACGCCGGGACGGTGCCGACGGCCTGCATCGCGCCGCGGACCGCGGGCAGATGGCCGTCGAAGCCCACCGGCCGGCCGCCGGCGAGCGTGGCGTCGCCCGTGTACTGCGGCGCCCAGAAGTAGACCTGGGCGCCCGGCGTGCAGGTCGTGGTCAGGACGGCGGAGCCCTTGGCCGGGTCGGTCCGCACGATGGGGGCGGCCGGGTCGTAGACCTTCGCGCCCAGCACCGTCTCCTGGTTGACGAACGCCGAGGGGTCCCAGTGCTGCTTGGCTTCTACGAGCCGGAGCCCGCCGCGCACGGTCACCAGCGGCGGCACCGCCGAGGTGGTGGAGGTGGTGACGGCCCGCGGCACCTGGTCGGTCCGCGGCGGGGCGAGCGGCTGGGAGTGCATCCGGGTGCCGATGGAGAAGATCGCGTCGGTCACCGGGTTGTCGAGGGACATGGTGTGCCGGCCCTTGGCGTAGTAGCCGAAGCCCAGTTCGGAGAGCGTCCACGAGGTGTCGTCCGCGGTCAGGCTGCTGTAGTACTCCGCGCCCTGCCCGCCCACGACCATCTCGTCGTTGCCGCCCGGCACGTTGCCGGGGTCGGTGCGCGTCCGCGGCCAGTCGTCCCGGGCGGCCACCGCCGCCGCCATGTCGTCCTGGGCCGGACCGAGCCGCGGCGACCAGGACACCTCCTTCAGCTGGAGCTGGGCGACACGCATCCCCGTCACGGCGGTCTCGCCGCCCTGCGCCAGGACGAACAGGGCCAGCGCCACCACCGGCAGCACCCGCGCCCCGGGGCCGCGGCGCCGGGCGAGCAGCAGCGCGGCCGCGGCGAGGATCCCGAGCAGCAGGGCGGCGGCGAAGGCCGGGTAGGACCAGCGGTCGACGACCTCACGCCCGTGCCCGGCCGCGGCCAGCGCGAGGACCAGCGCACCGCCGGCGAGCAGCGCGGGCAGCGCGGGCAGTCCGTCGGCGCCGGACAGCCAGGCCGCGATGACCAGCAGGCCGCACAGCACGAACGTCTGCCGGTAGGGGATGCCGTTCGGCGAGGCGCCCGCGTGCCAGATCAGGTGGGTGGGCTCCCAGTTGAGCGACAGTGCGACCAGCACCAGGGCTGCCGACCACACGGCCCTGGTGCGGGCGGCGACCGCCCGGTTGAAGGGCAGCGTCAGCGCCAGGACGAGGGCCGGGGTGCCGATGAAGAGCGCGGGCGTGGCCGTGCTGGTCGTGGCGGGCAGCAGCCGGGCGGCGAAGTCGCGCCAGGCGACCGGGTCGAAGACCACCACGGGTGTGGGGTCGGCGACCTTGGTGGCCTTGAAGATGACCAGCACCAGCGGGGCGGCGAGGCCGATGCCGATGAGTACGCCGCGGGCGGCGTGCAGCAGCCCGCGCAGCCGGCGCCGGCCCGACTCGTCCGCGGTGAACAGCCGGATCAGCAGCACGATCGCCGCGCCGATGGTGGCCATGTAGGCGGTGTAGAAGTTCGCCACCCAAGCCAGGCCCACGACCAGCGGACCCAGCACCGGACGCCGTCCGGCCCGGGCCCACTCCCCCACCAGGCACAGCAGCGGGAACGCGGTGAGGCCGTCCAGCCACATCGGCACCGTGGCGCCGTTGTCGAGCGTCCAGCCCGACAGCGCGTAGGCCACGCCCAGCACGGCGGCGACCTGCCACGGCCCGCGCCGCAGCCGCAGCAGGAACACGGCCATCGCGGCGGCGGCCGCGGTGATCTTCAGCGTGGTGATGACGTACAGCGCCAGCTCGACGTGGTCGGCCGGGAACAGCACCACCAGCAGGTCGAAGGGGCTGCTCAGGTAGGTGCCGAAGTCGCCGAGGAAGTTCGAGCCGAACCCGGAGTTCCAGTTCACGAACAGGTCGCCGTCGGCGCCGCCGAGCAGCATCTTCCGCCAGTAGGCGTGGTACGGCAGGTACTGGTTGCCGAGGTCCACGATGTTGCGGGTGTGCGATCCGAGCGGATAGCTGCCCGCCAGCAGGGACCCGAGGCAGAAGACGACGCAGGCCAGGACGGCCGCGGCGAGCCCCGCGCGGGTCGCGGCGCTGCGCCGGGCGTGGGCGAGCAGCCGCCCGCCGGCTCCCCGCAGGCCGCGTGCCCATGCACCGCCGGTGGGCGGCCGCCGCTCCCCCGCCGTGCTCGCGGGATTGCCCTGGTCGGGGGCGGCCTTGGTTGCAGGGGACACGGGTCCTCCGGGAAGGGTGCGTACCGCGCCTGAACGCGCGTGGCCCGCTGCGAGAGACACCGCACGGGTGGTGAGCCATCCCATCGGAGCCGGGCGTCGCCGACCGGACGGGAAGACGAATCCCCGGCTGCCGAACGGTGAACGCCCGTCGCGCCGCGCCGTCCCCGGGACCGGCCGTGCGCCGCGGACCGATCACGCCGCCGGGGGCTCCGGCGGGACCGGCGCTGCCGACGACCCCCAGGTCGGCTGCCCTACGATGGGAGCGTGACCGACATCACTCACGGCAGCCGGCATGGCCATCCGACCCGCGCGGAGGAGATCCTCGCGGTCGGGCTGCGCGACGAGAAGAGGCGGCAGACCCGGCGGCACATCGCCGAGGTCGCCACCGGCCTCTTCCTGGAACGCGGGTTCGCCCAGGTCACGATCGCCGAGGTGGCGCGGACCGCCGAGGTCTCAGTCAACACGGTCTACACGTACTTCCCCTCCAAGGAGGACCTGGTCTTCTACCCGGAGGAGGCGTCGGCGCAGCGGATGGTCCAGATGGTCCAGGACCGCGCACCCGGGCAGTCGGCGGCCGCCGCCGTGCTGGCGGCGCTCCGCGGGGAACTGCGCAACGGCGAGCGCATGGTCGGGCTGACCCAGGGATTCGGCCGCTTCCTGGAGATGGTGCGGGCCGAGCCGACGCTGTCGGTCCGCCTCGACGCGATAGGCCGCGAGATGGTCGAGGCGCTCGGGTCGGTGCTGGCGGCCGAGACGGGGGCTGCGTCCGGCGACCCGACGCCGCACCTGGTCGCCTCACAACTGGGCTGGGCCCAGACCGAGTTGTTCCGCGAGATCGGCCGCCGCACCCGCGCGGGCCAGCCCCCCGGCACCGTGGCCGAAGCCGCCCTGGCCCTCCTCGACACCGTCGAGTCGCTCCTCAGCCCCACCCTCCTCACCTACGCCACCCGCTAAGTCCCCCGCCGAACGAGCCCCGAAGGGGCGCGGGGTCCCCCAGGTTTCGCCCGGGAGGTGCCCCCAGCGCGAGCAACCGACCACCCGGCGGCCAGCCGGCAACGCACCGCCACGGGCACCCCAGACTCCGCAGCGCCGCGAGGCGCGAGATGCGAGGCGCGAGGTGCGAGGTGCGAGGTGCGAGGTGCGAACTAGCCCAGGCTCGGGAAGCTCCCGCACGAAGGAGAACGCACCCCGAGGGGGCAAACCGCCGAGCCGAGCCGGAGGCTAGAACGCCTCGGTCGGCACGTACGTCCCCCACACCTCACGCAGCGCGTTGCAGACCTCCCCCACCGTGGCGCGAGCCCGCAACGCCTCCTTCATGGGGTAGAGGACGTTGTCCGTGCCCTCGGCGGCCTTGCGGAGTGCGGCCAGCGCCGCGTCCACCGCCTGCTGGTCGCGGCCCGCCCGCAACTCCGCCAGCCGCTGCGCCTGCTGCGCCTCGATCGCCGGGTCGACCCGCAGCGGCTCGTACGGCTCCTCCTCGTCGAGCTTGAACCGGTTGACGCCGACCACGGTCCGCTCCCCGGCGTCGGTCTCCAGCGCGATCCGGTAGGCGTTCCGCTCGATCTCCGTCTTCTGGAAGCCCCGCTCGATCGCGGCCACCGCGCCCCCGAGCTCCTCGACCTTCTCCATCAGCTCCAGGGCCGCCGCCTCGACCTCGTCCGTCATCTTCTCCACGACGTACGACCCGGCGAACGGGTCGACGGTCGCGGTGACGTCCGTCTCGTAGGCCAGCACCTGCTGGGTGCGCAGCGCGAGCCGCGCGGACTTGTCGGTGGGCAGCGCGATGGCCTCGTCGAAGCTGTTGGTGTGCAGCGACTGCGTGCCGCCGAGCACCGCGGCCAGACCCTGGACGGCGACCCGCACCAGGTTGACCTCGGGCTGCTGGGCGGTGAGCTGGACGCCCGCGGTCTGGGTGTGGAACCGCAGCATCTGCGACTTGGGGTTCTTCGCCCCGAACTCCTCCCGCATCACCCGCGCCCAGATCCTGCGGGCCGCGCGGAACTTGGCGACCTCCTCCAGGATCGTGGTGCGGGAGACGAAGAAGAACGACAGCCGCGGCGCGAAGTCGTCGACGTCCATGCCGGCCGCGATCGCCGTCCGCACGTACTCGATGCCGTCGGCGAGGGTGAAGGCGATCTCCTGCGCGGGCGAGGCACCGGCCTCGGCCATGTGGTAACCGGAGATCGAGATGGTGTTCCACTTCGGGATCTCGGTCCTGCAGTACGCGAAGATGTCGGCGATCAGCCGCAGGCTCGGCTTCGGCGGGAAGATGTAGGTGCCGCGGGCGATGTACTCCTTCAGCACGTCGTTCTGGATCGTGCCGGTGAGCTGGTCGGCCGGCACCCCCTGCTCCTCGCCGACCAGTTGGTAGAGGAGCAGCAGCAGCGCGGCCGGCGCGTTGATGGTCATCGAGGTGGAGACCTTGTCCAGCGGGATCCCGCCGAACAGCACCTTCATGTCCTCGACGGAGTCGATGGCCACCCCGACCTTGCCGACCTCACCGTGCGCGATCGCCGCGTCGGAGTCGTGCCCCATCTGCGTGGGCAGGTCGAAGGCCACCGACAGGCCCATCGTGCCGTTGGCGATGAGCTGCTGGTAGCGCGCGTTGGACTCGGTGGCGGTGCCGAACCCGGCGTACTGCCGCATGGTCCACGGCCGCCCGGTGTACATCGACGGGTAGACGCCCCGGGTGAACGGGTAACCGCCCGGCGCCCCGAGTTTGCCGTCGGGATCCCAGCCGTCCAGGGCGTCCGGCCCGTAGACCGGCTCGATCGGCAGACCGGATTCCGACTCGCGTGCCATGCTCGCGCCTCCGCTGAAGAACTGTCTGGTGGGGCCAGCCACGGACTGTAGTGGCGGCTGTGCCGGCCGTGCAGTGCGACGGGCTGGGACCTTCCTCACAGTCTCCCCGAACGGGGCGCAACCGCGCAGGCGCCATTCGGTGTCTAGGGGGTATCGACCGAAATCCACGGGGAGAGAGAACGGGGAAGGTGAGAGCCGTGCGCAGAAGACCTCCGGTGGCCCTGGCCGCTGCCGCGGTGACGGCGGCGCTGTCCGCCGTCGTCCTCACGGCCTGCGGGCCGCAGGGCGGTGACACCGCCGACAGCAAGCCGGCCGCGGCGCCGGCCACCACCGGCACACCGGCGACCGGCACGACCCCGGCCGCGCCGGCGACGACGGCGCCGCCCACGACGCCCGCCACCACGCCTGCCACACGGCCGCCGACCACTCCGGCCGGCCCGGCCACTCCGGCCACCACCAGGCCGCCGGCCGAGCCCGTGGTCATGACGGCGGGCGCCTCCAGCGCACAGGTGCGGGAACTCCAGGCGCGACTCGGCCAGCTCCACCTGTTCAGCCGTACGCCGACCGGCTACTACGGCACCGTGACGCAGCACGCGGTGAGCGACTTCCAGGAGCGCCACGGCCTGACCGCGAGCGGCACGGTGACGCGGGCGAC
This sequence comes from Actinacidiphila acidipaludis, assembly GCF_019890725.1. Classification (GTDB taxonomy): domain Bacteria; phylum Actinomycetota; class Actinomycetes; order Streptomycetales; family Streptomycetaceae; genus Actinacidiphila; species Actinacidiphila acidipaludis. The sequence continues at coordinate 5,197 of NZ_JAINZZ010000058.1, read as the reverse complement.
CTGGACCCGGCTGCGGGCACTGACCCGCCCGCCGACGCACGGCGAGATGTACCCGCCGGCCGCGCCGAAGCCGGTGGCCAAGCTCGACCCGCGCTGCATGACCGGCCACGCGATGTGCATCAGCAAGACCACCCGGACGCTGTCCTGGGTGGTGAACGGCAAGGTGCTGGCCACCATGGACGTGCGGTTCGGTTCGCAGTACACCCCGACCCGCGAGGGGCTCTTCCACGTCACGTTCAAGAGCCGCGACCACGTGTCGACGATCTACCACACGGCCATGCCGTACGCGATGTTCTTCAGCGGCGGCGAAGCCGTGCACTACTCGTCGGACTTCGCGGCCCGCGGCTACGCCGGCGCCTCGCACGGCTGCGTGAACGTCAGGGACAAGGCGGCGATCGCCAGGCTCTTCGACGAGGTGAAGGTCGGCGACAAGGTCGTCGTCTACTGGTGACGACCGCTCCCGATGTCCGCGGCGGCAGCCAACACCGCTGACGGACGAGCGCGGCCGGGCAGGGGGAATGCGCCCGGCCGCGCTCTGTACGTAGACCCCGGTACGGGGAGAACCGGGGTCCACCGGAACCGATGACCAGTCGGTTCACTACCTAAAGCGCATCGGCCGCCGGAAGTGTCACCCTGCGGCCGATCTCCCTTGTCAGGCGCCCTGTCCTGGCGGCCCGGCGCGGCGTCCGTCAGGCCGCGCCCGGCTTCGCCGTCGCAGGCTTCGCCGTCGCAGGCGTCGTCGTGCTCCGGGCCGACGCGTTCGGGGACGGCTTCGGTGACGGCTTCACGGACGGCTCGGCCGCGGGTTCCGCGGACGGCTCGGGGGACGCCTTCCGCGCCGAGGCGCCCTGGGCGCCGGACGCGGTCTGCGCGTTGGCGGAGCCGCCGGAGCCACCGGAGCCGCCGTTCACGCCCTTGCCGCCGCCCTTGCCCGCGTTCCTGCCCTGACCCTTGCCCTTGCCCTTGCCCTTGCCCTGGTTCTGGTTCTGGTTCTGGCTCGCGCTCGGGCTCGCGTTCTGGCCTTGGTCCTGGCCTTGGCCGTTCCCGTCGGCCTTGCCCTTGCCCTTGCCGTTGCCGCTGCCCTGTCCCTTGCCCTGGCCCTTCCCGTCACCCTTGCCGTCGTTCCGGCCCTCGTTCTGGTTCTGGCCGTTGCCTTCGGCCGCGCCGTCGTTCCTGCCCTCGCCGCTGCCGGTCCGCGGGTCCTCGCCGCCGTCCTTGCCCTTGCCGGCCTCGCCACCGGAGCGGTCGCCGGACCCGGTGCAGGCACCGTTGCCCGCGCCCGGGCCGTACCGGCGGTCGGTGTCGTGGCCGGGGGCGGCGGCGCACTGCCGGCCCGGGCCGGTCGTCGCGGTGCCGTCCGTCCGGCCGTCACCACGCCGGGACGAGCCGGTGGTCGCGGGTGAGGCGCCGCCGTGGGTGCCCGGCGAGGTGCTCACCGCGGGCGCGCCGGAGCCGCCACCGGGCAGCGGCAGCCGGCCGGTGCCCGCCGCGACCGCGGCGGCCACGCCGCCCAGGGCGAGCACCGCGGCCATCGCCGCGCTCGCCACCCGGATCGAGCGCAGGCCGGGCAGGCGCAGCCGGACGGCCTTGCCGGGCCTGCGGTCGCGTCCGGCGGGCACGGCGGGAGCGGGGGCTTGGGCGTGGCGGGAGGAAGGCCCGGCGGCGCGGGCGGCCCGGAACGCGGCGAGCGCGGCCTCCTCGCGGGCGGGGTCCAGGGCGAATCCGGGTCCGGCCAGCGGGCCTTCGGCTCCGGCGTCCCCGTCGGGCCGGCCGGCGGCCGCGGACAGCAGGCGGGCCAGCCGGTCGGCGGCGGCAGCGGCCTCGGCGTCCGCGGTGGGGACGCGGTGGCCGGAGAGCAGGAGTTCGGCGGCCTGTCCGGTGAGCCAGTCGGTGCGGGCGGCGCGCGCGGAAGGGCGCGCGCCGGACCGCGTCGTGGGGGCGGACCGGTGCCCGGGCAGCGGTGGGGCGCCGTCGTGGCGTCGGTTCTCGGTCATGTCAATTCCTCACAGCGCCCGGGACGCGGAAAACGTCACATCCGCACGCCGGCCCGGGGCCGTCCGCCCCCGGCCGTACTCCTGTCCGCCGGCCCCTCCGCGTCCGTCCTGCCGCTCCGGCTCCTTCTCCCGCGCCTGCTCCGGGAACAGCCCCGGGCCGCCGGCCTCCGGGCCGTTCCCCTGCTCGCGGTCCTGTCCCTGCTCCTGCTCCTTTTCCTGTTCCTGCTCCTGCTCCTGTTCCAGCAGCTCCGCGAGCCGCCGCAGCCCGCGGTGGGTGGCCATCCGAACCGAACCGGCCCGTTTGCCCAGCACCCGGGCCGCGCTCGTGGAGTCCAGGCCCATCACCACCCGCAGCAGGACCGCCTCGGCCTGTTCGCGCGGCAGGGCCGCGATGGCGGCGAGCGCGCGGTCGGTGGCGACCGCGTCGAGCGCCTCGCCCGCAGTGTCCGCCCGGTCGGGGAGCTGCACGAGTTCGTCGACGCCCGCCCCGGCGATCGGCCGGCGGCTGCGGGCGCGGATGTGGTCGAGCGCCCGGTTGCGGGCGATGCGGGCGGCCCAGCCGCGGATGGAGTTGCCGTCGCCGCGGAAGGACGGCAGGTCCCGGGCGATCTGCAGCCACGCCTCGGAGGCGACGTCCTCGGCGTCCACCGGGCCGACGAGGCTGCGTACGTACTGCAGCAACTGCGGCTGCACGGCGCGGTACACGACCCGGAAGGCGGCTTCGTCACCGCCCTGCGCGCCGCTCACCGCGGTATCGAGATCCACGTCCGGCCCCACCCCTTCGAGCACCGTTCCATCCTGCCTCATGCCGTCCGGTGACACTTTCGGCCGACCGTACGCCCTACTAGTGGCGGCCGGGGACGCTCCTGTGGGGGGAGGCGGACCCCGGCCGTCGTCACAGCTCAGGGCCAGCGGAACGTTTCAATACGGCGCCGCGCGGACTCCAGCTCAACCCGGCCGCGCCCCGCGCGTCAACCCGATGCCGCCACCTGGTCCCGTACGGGTGAAGTCCGCCGCCACAGCGGTCACCGCAGCCCCATGTGCGCTGCCGGGCCGTACAGTTGAGTGACCCCGCCGTACGCCCCGCCAGTCCCCAGGAGCAGTCCGCTGTCCAGCGACACCCCGATCGAGGGGCTGAACCCGCTCAACCTGGCACCGTCCCTGGCCGCCGAGGCGGCGTTCCGCACCGCCTGCGGTTCCCACCGCTGGGCCCGCCGGATGGCCGCGCACCGCCCCTACCCGACGGTGGAGGCGCTGCTCGCCGCCGCCGACGAGGCGGCCTACGACCTGACGTCCGGTGACGTCGCCGAGGCGCTGGCCGCGGAGGCCACCGCGCCGCTGCCCGACCGCGGCAGCCTCACCGCGCGCACCGCGCTGCGGGCCGCGCACGCCGCCTACGAGGCCAGGTTCGGTCACGCGTTCGTGCTGGCCCTGGACGAGGAGGACCCGGCCCAGGTCCTCGACCAGACGCTGGCGTCGCTGCGGCAGCGGCTGAACCACGACGAGGACGAGGAGGCCGCGGTCACCGCCGAGCAGCTCCGGCGGACCGCCCGGCTCCGCCTGATCCGGCTGGCCGGTTCACCCGACCGTGCGGGATCGATCACACCTGACCTACCCCGTGGTACCGAGCCGACATGGCGTCGCTACGATGGCCGGGGCCGGTGGACCGTACCCGGCCGGGCGTGACCGACTAGCAAGCGAACGACAGCCGGCACCCCTCGTCCCGCTCCCGGAGGGTATTTTCCGTGCCGGCTGGAACGCTGTACCGCGGCCGGGAAGGCATGTGGTCATGGGTGGCTCATCGAGTCACCGGTGTCCTCATTTTCTTCTTCCTGTTCGTCCACGTCCTCGACACCGCGCTGGTGCGCGTCTCCCCCGAGGACTACGACAAGGTCGTCGCGACCTACAAGACCCCGATCGTCAGCCTGCTGGAGTACGGCCTCGTCGCCGCGATCCTCTTCCACGCGCTGAACGGCCTGCGGATCATCGCCGTCGACTACTGGACCAAGGGTCCCCGCTACCAGAAGCAGATGTTCTGGACGGTCATGGGCCTGTGGATCGTGCTGATGATCGGCGCGATCTACCCCGTCCTCGGCCACGCCGCACGAGTCCTGTTCGGGAGCTGAACGTCATGGCCACTGAAGTCACCCCCGTCGACGAGGTGGAGCTGACCGGCTCCAGCGTGTCGTACAGCCCGGAGAACCCGGCCCCGGTGATCGAGCCGCCGCGCGCCCGCACCAAGCGGACACAGAGCCCCGGACGGTCCGCCCGCACGAACTTCGAGCTCTACGGCTGGCTGTTCATGCGGCTGTCCGGCGTCGTGCTGGTGGTCCTGGTCATCGGCCACCTGCTGATCCAGCTCGTGCTGGACGGCGGCGTCACCAAGGTCGGCTTCGCGTTCGTGGCGGGCCGCTGGGCATCGCCGTTCTGGCAGTTCTGGGACCTGGCCATGCTGTGGCTGGCGATGCTGCACGGCGGCAACGGCCTGCGCACCGTGATCAACGACTACGCCGAGCAGGCGAACACCCGCTTCTGGCTGAAGACGCTGCTGTTCACCGCTGTGGCGTTCACCATCGTGCTCGGATCGCTGGTGATCTTCACCTTCGACCCGAACATCCGCTAGGCCAGGGCCGGACAGGGAAGCGACCCCATGCAGATCCACAAGTACGACACCGTCATCGTCGGCGCGGGCGGCGCCGGTATGCGCGCCGCCATCGAGGCCACCAAGCGCAGCCGCACCGCCGTCCTGACCAAGCTCTACCCGACCCGGTCCCACACCGGCGCCGCGCAGGGCGGCATGGCCGCCGCCCTCGCGAACGTCGAGGAGGACAACTGGGAGTGGCACACCTTCGACACGATCAAGGGCGGTGACTACCTGGTCGACCAGGACGCCGCCGAGATCCTGGCGAAGGAGGCCATCGACGCGGTCCTCGACCTGGAGAAGATGGGCCTGCCGTTCAACCGGACGCCCGAGGGCCGCATCGACCAGCGCCGCTTCGGCGGTCACACCCGCAACCACGGCGAGGCCGCGGTGCGTCGCTCGTGCTACGCCGCGGACCGCACCGGCCACATGATCCTCCAGACGCTTTATCAGAACTGCGTCAAGGAGGGTGTGGAGTTCTTCAACGAGTTCTACGTCCTGGACCAGCTCCTCACCGAGGTCGACGGCGTGCGGCGCTCGGCCGGCGTGGTGGCGTACGAGC
>NZ_JAINZZ010000057.1 GCF_019890725.1 Actinacidiphila acidipaludis | reverse complement strand
GGGGATCATGTTGTCTGGGCGACCCGGTCCGTCCGGGACGGTCCCGGTGGCCTCGATCGTCGTGTCGATGTGCCGACCGGCCGGGTCGAACTCGTGCAGGACGGCGTACCAACGCCGCACGACGGTGCCGGCGTCCCCGTCCTGCCGCCCTTGGGGGAGTCCGGACAGGTGCGCGAGGAACTGGCCCCGCTCCCAGCGGCCGATCGTGGCTGTGCGGTTGTCGGGCTCCCACCGGATGGGAATCAGGTCAGGCACACTCATGGCCGCACACCGGTGATCACCGGTGAAGTCCCTGGCGAGGCAGCCGCGGCCCGGGTGATGTCTCCCGGTTGCGCCTGGTCAGCGCCGTGACGGCTTGCGAGCAGCAGATCAGCGCGAAGCCGGCCCCTGCCGCCGGGATGGCGAGGCCCCTCTCGGCGCGGCCATCCGCCAGGAGCCACATTCCCGCGCCGACGCCGAGAAGGGCGATCCCCGGGATCAGAGTCAGGAGGCCGGCCGTACGGATCATGATCGTCCTACCGGTGGACCGGTGCGGCGCCCGGCCCCGAAGCGTCGGCCTCGTCCGCGAAGTCGGCGAAGTCCGAGTTGGCGATGCTCAGATTGGCGGAGATCTCCGCGTACCGGTCAGCCGGGACCCGGAAGGTCCGTCCGGGTTCGTCGTAGAGATCGACGGCCAGGAGGGGAGACGACGCGTCGGTCATCGTGATCGCGTCCGCGAGGAACACATACGTGAGTTTGTCGTCCTCATCGGCGGCGTCCTCCTCGTCGATGAGTGCCTGGATGCTCACGTCCGTGAAGCGGGGATCGCTGACGTACGTGGCGTGCGGGGATCCGTCGGCGGCGGCGATGGCCGCCCGAACCGCGGACCAAGCCGCCTCATCGCGGAAGTCGGTGCGCAGGATCGTCGAGGTCAGATCCTTCGGAGCGGGCAGGGGCATGCGGGCCATCCTGTCACCTGCCGGAAGCGAGGCCGAGGCCGCCCGTCGACCCCGGTCCGATCGGCTCCCCGCGACCGGCGCGTGCGCCGGCCAGGCCCGCCCGGCCCCCGGCACGAGAGGTCCCGCGCTGACCGCCGTCACAGCGACGGTTGTGGACGACCGCGGCTACGGGAGCCTCCTCATGGCGCGCAGGCCCAGCCGGTAGGCGAGGGTGGCGACGGCGAGGCCGACGAAGGTCGCGGTCGTGTGGGCGTAGTCCGGGAAGAGGTGGGTCGTCACTTCGAGCGCGGGCGGCAAGGTGACGAAGAAGCCGGTCGTGGCGGCCAGGGCGGCGCCGAGCCTGTCCTTGGTCCAACGGGCGTTCGGCGTGGGGGCGGTTGTCACGCGAAGGTTGTACCGGGCGGCCTCAGGACGCGCAACGCCCCACGGCCGGTGGCACGGAGACGCGATGCCGCTACGCTCCGACCGGCACCGCCCAGGGTGCGCGGACCGGAAGGGGTCGTCCATGCGGAGTCCGGGGAGAGTCGGCGGGGCGCTGGACCTCGCCCTCGGCTACCTCGCTCTGCTGCTCACCGTGGCCCTGACGGTGAAGGGCGTCGTGATGCACGAGCACGACGGCGCCTCGTGGTGGTGGGCCCTGACGGCCGGAGTGCTGGCGCTGCTGAGCCTGCACGGTCTGTACCGGCGTCACCGTGCCCGGGGCCGTGGCCGGGCCTGAAGGACCGGGCCCGCGGACCGCCTGCCTCGCCCCCGCGGTTCGGGGCGGGGCCGGCGGTCGCGTCGCGGGCGGATCGGGGACGGGATCAGGCGGCGGAGAGAGCGGCGCGGCCGGCGCGCTGGACGCGGGCGGTCTGGGCGAGGCGGGCGCCGAGGTGCTCGGCGGTCTGCAGGTCGGCCTTGTGGACGGCCTCCGGACCCTCGTCGTTGTTGGTCTGCGCGCCCGCGCCGAGGAAGAAGCCCAGCCGGTTGATGTCGTTCTCCGACGCGTCGGACATGTTCCAGCCCGGGTGCAGGCCCAGGTTGACCCAGGTCATGCCGTGCTGCGCGGCCAGCAGCGTGAAGAACTGCAGCGTGTGCAGCTTGTCGCCGCTCTTGGCGCCGGAGTTGGTGAAGCCGGCGGCGAGCTTGTCCCGCCAGGAGTGGGTGAACCACCGCTTCGAGCTCTCCTCGGCGAACGCGTGGAACGCGGCCGAGGCCGTGCCCATGTAGGTGGGCGAACCGAACGCGATGGCGTCCGCGCCGTCGAGCAGCTCCCATTGCTCCTCGGTGATCTCGTCGACCTTGATCAGGTGGACGGTGGCGCCCTCGGTCTCTGCGCCGGCCCGGACGGCCTCGGCGACGACGGCGGTGTGGCCGTAGCCCGAGTGGTAGGCGATGGCGATGACGGGGGTGGACATACGTGCTCCTCGTGGGGACGGGGCCCGAGCGGGCCGCCCATAGTTGAGCACTAACTTTTGGAAAGCGCAACCCATAGGTGAGCACACTCCACAAGGAAGCGCTCTCTCAGGGAGAGCGCAACCTCTAGGCCGGCGTTCCCCAAAAGGAAGCGCGGCCCCACGGAAAGCGCTGTGGCCGAGTACGCTTGTCGCATGAGCCAGACCCAGCAGTCCACGGGCGAACCGGACTCGGACGGGTACGACGTCTTCGAACGGGGCTGCCCGTCACGCGAGACGCTGGAGCACGTCACGGGCCGCTGGGGCAGCCTGACGATGTGCGCGCTGTCGTACGAGACGCTGCGCTTCAACGAACTGCGGCGCCGGATCGAGGGCGTGAGCGAGAAGATGCTCTCCCAGACGCTGCACGCACTGGAACGCGACGGCCTGGTCATCCGGGACGCCCAGCCGACCAACCCGCCGCACGTCGAGTACCGGCTCAGCCCGCTGGGCCGTGACACCGCCGACCGGCTGCTGGCGCTGATCGGCCTGGTCGAGGAGCGGATGCCCGACGTGCTGGTGGCGCGGGAGCGCTACGACGCGGCGCGCGGCACCGGCTGACAGCGCGGGCAGAAGTAGCTGGAGCGGTTCATCCACGCCCGGCGCCGGATCGGCGTGCCGCACCGGCGGCAGGGCTGGTCCTCACGTCCGTAGGCGTCCAGCGAGCGGTCGAAGTACCCCGACTCGCCGTTCACGTTGACGTAGAGGCTGTCGAAGCTGGTGCCGCCGGCCGCGAGCGCGTCGCCCATCACCTCGCGGATGTGCGTGAGGAGTTCGGCGGTGCGCGGGCGGGTCATCGTCGCCGTCGGACGCTCGTAGTGCAGCTTGGAGCGCCACAGCGCCTCGTCGGCGTAGATGTTGCCGACGCCGCTGATCAGGGACTGGTCGAGCAGGGCGCGCTTGACGGTGGTGCGCTTGCGGCGCAGGGCCGCGTGGAACGCGTCGTCGTCGAAGGCCGGGTCGATCGGGTCGCGTGCGATGTGCGACAGCGGCGCGGGCAGGCCCTCCGGGTCGCCGGGGACGGTCTCGTGCAGCGACAGGCCGCCGAAGGTGCGCTGGTCGACGAAGCGGAGGTCGGTGCCCTGGTCGTCGTCGAACGTGATGCGGACGCGCAGGTGGGTCTCGTAGGACTCGTCCTGGGGGCGCACCAGGAACTGGCCGCTCATGCCCAGGTGGGCGACGAGGGCGGTGCCCTCGGTCAGGGGCAGCCAGAGGTACTTGCCCCGGCGGTGGGCCTCGCCGAGGACGGCGCCGGAGAGCCGGTCGGCGAAGTCCTGGGCGCCGGCCGGGTGGCGGCGGACCGCGCGGGGATGCAGGACGACGGTCCCCGCGACGGTGCGGCCGGAGGTCCAGCGGGCGAGGCCGCGCCTGACCACCTCCACTTCCGGAAGCTCCGGCACGGCCCTCTCCTTCCACCTGGACGTGTGGGGTCCGCCCGGGACGGGCGGACGTCAACCATGAGGGGCGCGAGGTCCCCCGGGCGTCACCCGGGAGATCTCGCGCCCCTGAAACCCCTGCCCGGTCAGGCCGGGGTGGAGGATTTGCGGATGGAGCGCCAGGCCGCCTCGGCCGCCTGCTGCTCCGCTTCCTTCTTGCTGCGGCCGGTGCCGGTGCCGTACTCGACACCACCGACGCGGGCGGCAGCCCTGAAGGTCTTCTCGTGGTCGGGGCCGGACTCCGTCACGGCGTACTCGGGCACGCCGAGTCCTTCCGTGGCGGTGAGCTCCTGGAGCGAGGTCTTCCAGTCCAGGCCGGCGCCGAGGTTGGACGACTCCTCGATCAGCGGGTCGAAGAGCCGGTGGACGAGTTCGGAAGCAGCGTCGAGGCCCTGGTCCAGATAGACCGCCCCGATCACCGCCTCGAGGGTGTCCGCGAGGATCGACGCCTTGTCCCTGCCGCCCGTTCCCTCTTCACCCCGGCCGAGCCGGATGAACGCACCCAGGTCCAGCCCGCGGCTGACCCCTGCCAGGGCCCGCGAGTTGACCACCGCGGCCCGCAGCTTGGCCAGCTGGCCCTCGGGCAGGTCGGGGTGGGTGCGGTAGAGGGTGTCGGTGACCACCAGGCCGAGCACGGAGTCCCCGAGGAACTCCAGCCGCTCGTTGGTGGGCAGCCCGCCGTTCTCGTAGGCGTAGGAACGGTGGGTGAGCGCACGCACCAGAAGGGCGGGCTCGAGGGTGTACCCGAGCCGCCCTTCCAGAATCGTGTGGGACGAGGCCTTGTCCGTCGCGGTCTTCTGCGACGCCGGGACGTCGCGCTGCGATGACGTGGAGGACATTGAGCCTGTCACCCGCCGATCAGACCTCGAGGACCTGACGACGGTTGTAGGTGCCGCAGCTCGGGCACGCGATGTGCTGGAGCTTCGGCTCGTGGCAGCGCTCGCACGCCACCAGGCTCACGGGCGCAGCCTTCCACTGCGAACGGCGGTGGCGCGTGTTGCTGCGCGACATCTTCCGCTTCGGAACAGCCACGGCTACTTCTCCTGGTTCTCGTCGGCGCCGTCGCCGGCGCCGTTCTGCTGGAATTCCTGCAGGGCCGCCCAACGGATGTCGGCGACCTCGTGGTGGTGGTCCGGGTCGTCGGCGAGCCGCGCTCCGCACTCGGAGCACAGGCCCGGACAGTCGTCCTGGCACACCGGCTGCATCGGCAGTGCGAGCACCACCGCGTCGCGCAGCACGGGTTCGAGGTCGAACAGGTCGTCCTCGAGTTGAAGCGTGTCCTCGTCCTCGGCGTCGTCACCGGCTTCGTCCCTGCGGGCGGTCCGGGTGTCGGCGTCGGGGTAGGAGAACATCTCCTGGAACTCCGCGTCGAGCTCCTGCCCGACCGGCTCCAGACACCTTACGCACTCCCCCGTGACCGGTGCATGGGCGGTGCCGGTGACCAGCACACCCTCCATGACCGACTCCAGGCGGAGGTCCAGCTCCACCGTCGCACCCTCGGGCACGCCGATGACCCCGATCAGGCCCAGGTCCGGCGGCGCCGGCACGGAACGGGAGACCTTCTTCATCGCACCAGGACGCCGACCCAGCTCGCGTGTGTCGAACACGAGCGGGTTGCGGTGGTCGAGGCGGGTGTTCAGGGCTTCCTCTTTCGAACGGGCGCTGCTGCGCGGTGACGGCCCTCACCGCTCGACGAGAGCGGGCAGGCCGAAGCGCCGGCGATTCACACGGCTGGAGTGGACAGGATACTGGACGCGCCGCCCCCGCCCAAACGGACCCTTTTCACCTGCCCTGTTCCAGCTCCCGCAGCCGGTTGAGGTCGATCATCCCGGTGTCGAAGAAGCTGGTCTCGTCCAGGGCGGCGGGCTGCTGCCCGTACCCCTGGTGGTGGCCCTGCTCCTGCGGGTGGCCGCCCTGCTGCTGGTACGGGATCTGCGGCGGGTACTGCTGCTGCCCGTACGGGTCGGCGCCCTGCTGCTGGTAGTCGTACCCCTGCTGCTGGCCGTAGGCGTCGGCGCCCTGCTGCTGCCCGTACGGGTCGGCGTAGGCGGCGGCCGGCTGGGCGTACTCCTGCTGCTGGTAGTCGTAGCCCTGCTGCTGGTACTCGTAGCCGCCCTGGTCGTACGGCTCGGGCTGCCCGGGGGTCTGCTGCGGCTGCGGGTCGTAGCCGTACTGGGCCAGGTCCGCCTGCTCGGGGGCCGCGGGGGCGGCGAGGCCGGCCAGGTACTCCGCGTCGGACTGCTGGTGGACGTCCGCGCCGCCGGCCGCGTCGGCGGCGGCGATCTGCGCGGCGAGGTCGTCGATCGGGTTGTGCCCGGTGAGCTTGAGCCGCCCGCGGCCGACCGCCTCCAGGGTCTTGCTGAGCACCGCCTCGAAGGCGCCGAGCTTGGTGTCGACGTACTCGTCCGCGAGCCGGCGCAGCGTCTCGGGGTCGCTGCTGCGCTCCGGGGCGTCCGGGTCGTCCTCGCCCTCGGGGTAGCCGCCCTCGGCCTCGTACGGGCTGCGGCCGAGCAGCTTCTCGCGGCCGCGGTCGACCGAGCCGATGGTCTTGGTGAGCACGACCTCGAAGTTGGCCAGCTTGCTGTCGACGTAGTCGTCGGCCTCGGCGCGGATCTCGTCGGCCTCACGGCGGGCCTCGGCGAGGATCCGGTCGGCCTCGTCCTGCGACTGCCGGGCGATCTGGGTGTCGGAGACCATCGAGCCGCGTTCGGCGTGTGCGGACTCGATGATCCGCTGCGCCTCGGCACGGGCTTCCTGCACCATCTGCTCGCGGCCGCCGAGCAGTTCCTGGGCCTGCGCGAGGGAGCCGGGGAGTGCCGCGGACACTTCGTCGAGCATGGCCAGCAGCTCGGCCCGGTTCACCACGCAGGAGGCCGACATCGGCATGGACCGGGCGTTGGCCACGGTCGTCACGATCTCATCGAGCTTCTTCTGGACGTCCACGCAGGAGAGCCTAGCGCTGCTTCAGCTTCGCGTTGAGCGCCTCCAGGACCGGCCCCGGCACCAAGTGCGAGATGTCGCCGCCCCATTGGGCGACTTCCTTGACGAGGCTGGACGACAGGAAGCTGTACTCGGGGTTGGTGGGGACGAAGAGGGTCTCCACGCCCGACAGGCCGATGTTCATCTGGGCCATCTGCAGCTCGTAGTCGAAGTCGCTGACCGCGCGCAGGCCCTTGACGATGGCCGGGATGTCGCGCTGCTTGCAGAAGTCCACGAGCAGGCCGTGGAAGGACTCCACGACGACGTTCGGGAGGTCGGAGGTCACCTCCTCGATCAGCGCGATCCGCTCCTCGATGGGGAACAGGCCCTTCTTGGACTGGTTGATCATCACGGCGACGTGCACCGTGTCGTACAGCCGGGAGGCACGGGCGATGATGTCGAGGTGTCCGTTGGTGATGGGGTCGAAGGACCCCGGACAGACTGCGCGGCGCACGACTGTCTCCTCGCTCTGCGTACGGGGGTGGCCGGTGCTGGTCATGGCGGGCTCATGTCGTTCGGCGGGCTCATGACCCATCGGTAACGTGGGCGGCGCGACCGTACCAAAGAGTCGCCTCGCCGTACCGGCGGGCACGCAGGCCCTCGAACCCCTGCGGCCAGCCGAACTCGCCGCCGCGGGTCCTGCGCTCCACGGTGACCAGCGCGTCCCCGGCGAGCCAGAGGTTGGTCCGGAGTGTGAGCAGGATCTCCCGCAGTTCGGCGTCGGCGACGTCGTAGGGCGGGTCCAGGAAGAGGACGTCGTAGGGCTCGGCGGGCGCCGGTCCCGCGGCGGTCTTCTCGGCCCGGCCGGCCCGCACCTCGGCGCCCGGCAGGCCGATCGCGGCGGCGTTCTCGCGCACGATCCGGGCCGCCCGGGGGTCGGCCTCGACCAGCAGCACGTGGGCCGCCCCGCGGGACAGCGCCTCCAGGCCGACGGCCCCCGACCCGGCGTACAGGTCGGCCACGCGAGCGCCCTCCAGGGTGCCGCGCAGCGACTGCCAGGTGGAGAACAGGCCCTCCCTGGCCCGGTCCGAGGTGGGCCGGGTCCCGGTGCCGGGGGGCACGGTGAGGCGCCGCCCTCCGGCGGCACCGGCGATCACGCGGGTCATGAGGTGCTCACGCCGACGACACTACCCCGTGCCGACCTGGTCACCCCTTGTCGAGGAACTCCTCGCGGTCGGCGTCCAGCAGGCTCTGCAGGGCGCTGCGCAGGTCGGCGTGGGCGGTCAGCTCCGGGTCGGCGGCGACCAGCGCGGTGGCCTCGTCGCGGGCGGCCTCGATGACGTCGCGGTCGTCCATCACCGCCAGGACGCGCAGCGAGGACCGGGCGCCGGACTGCGCCTGGCCGAGGACGTCGCCCTCGCGGCGCTGCTGGAGGTCGATCTCGGAGAGCGCGAAGCCGTCGAGGGTGCCGGCGACGGCGTCGAGCCGGGCGCGGGCCGGGCTCGCCTCGGACGCCTCGGAGACCAGCAGGCACAGCCCCGGCGCGGAGCCGCGGCCGACGCGGCCGCGGAGCTGGTGGAGCTGGGAGACGCCGAACCGGTCGGCGTCCATGATCACCATGGCCGTCGCGTTGGGCACGTTGACGCCGACCTCGATGACGGTGGTGGCCACCAGCACGTCCACCTCGCCGGCCGCGAAGGCGCGCATGACCTCGTCCTTGGCCTCGGGCGCCATCCTGCCGTGCAGCACCTCGACGCGCAGGCCGCGCAGGGGGCCGGCGGCGAGCTGCCCGGCGACGTCCAGGACGGCCAGCGGCGGCCGGCGCTCCCCGTCGTCGGGCTCGTTCTCCGCCTTCGCCGGCGGCTTCTGCGCCGCGGCCGTCGACCGGCTGCCGGACCTGCCGCCGCCCGGGGCGTCCGCCGCGTCCTCGGCGTCGCCGATCCGCGGGCAGACCACGTAGGCCTGGTGGCCGCTCTCCACCTCCTCCCGCACCCGCTCCCAGGCGCGGGCCAGGAAGTGCGGCTTCTCGGCGGCCGGCACGACGTGGCTGGCGATCGGCGAGCGGCCGGCGGGGAGCTGGTCGAGCACGGAGGTGTCGAGGTCGCCGAAGACCGTCATGGCGACCGTGCGCGGGATGGGCGTGGCGGTCATGACCAGCAGGTGCGGCGGCTGTTTGCCCTTGCCGCGCAGCGCGTCGCGCTGCTCGACGCCGAAGCGGTGCTGCTCGTCCACCACGACCAGCCCGAGGTCGTGGAACTGCACCTTGTCCTCGATCAACGCGTGGGTGCCGACCACGATGCCGGCCTCGCCGGTCGCCAGGTCCAGCAGCGCGGCCCGGCGGGCGGGGGTGCCCATCGAGCCGGTGAGCAGCACCACCTTGGTGCCGGCGTCGGATCCGCCCAGCATCCCGGCCTCGGCGAGATCGCCCATCATCTCGGTGATCGAGCGGTGGTGCTGCTGGGCGAGCACCTCGGTCGGCGCGAGCATCGCCGCCTGGCCGCCGGCGTCCACCACCCCGAGCATGGCCCGCAGCGCGACCATCGTCTTGCCGGAGCCGACCTCGCCCTGCAGCAGCCGGTGCATGGGGTGGTCGGTGGCCAGGTCGGCGAAGATCTCGGCGGAGACGGCCTGCTGGCCGTCCGTGAGGGTGAACGGCAGCTTGGCGTCGAACGCGGTGAGCAGGCCGTCCGCGGACGGGCGCCGCGGCACGGCGGGCAGGGCGGCGTCGGCGGCCCGGCGGCGGGCCAGCGCGACCTGCAGGACGAACGCCTCGTCCCACTTCAGCCGGTGCCGGGCCGCGGCGATGTCCTGCTTGGACCGCGGCCGGTGGATCTTCTCCAGCGCCTCCGGGAGCGGGGCGAGGCCGCGGTGGGCGCGCAGTTCGTGCGGCAGCGGTTCGCCGACGCCCGCCCAGCCGGTGGCGGCGAGGGAGTTCAGCGCGGTGTCGACGGCCTGGGCGATCCGCCAGGAGGTGATCTGCTTGCACGCCGGGTAGAGCGGGATGAGCCGGTTGGCGAACGCGTCCGCCGCCTCCCGGGCCTCGGCGCCGTCCTCGGCGTCCAGCAACTGGTAGTCGGGGTGGGCGAGTTGGCGTACGCGGTTGAAGACGGACACCTTGCCGGAGAACATCCCGCGGCGGCCGGGGATCAGCCGGTGGGCGTGGGCGTGCGCGGCCTTGCTGAAGAAGACCAGGGTCAGCGAGCCGCTTCCGTCGGTGACCACGACCTCCAGCCGGACGCCTTTGCCGCCGCCGTAGGTCCGCTTGTCGGCCTTGGCGATCTGGGCGACGACGGTCACGTACTCGTCGACGGGCAGGTCGGCGAGCCGGGTCAGCTCGCCGCGCTCGGCGTACCGCCGCGGGTAGTGGTGCAGCAGGTCGCCGGTGGTGTGCAGCCCGAGGTGCTCGCCGAGCACCTTGGCCGTACGGTCGCCGACGAGGTCGCGGAGCCGGTCGTCGAGGGGGTTCGCGCTCATCCCCACCATCTTCCCGCACGCCACCGACAATTCCCCGGCACCCACCGCGCCGGGGACGCGCTACTCCACGCCGATCAGGAGCGGGGCGGCGCTCTGGCCGCCCTGGTACGTCATCGTGTCCACCGCCAGGTGCACCTCGCGGACGTGCGCCTCGATCCGCTCGCCGAGGCCCGACGGCGCCCCCTCGCCCAGCACGAGGGTGACGAGTTCACCGCCCGCGGCCAGCATCCGGTCGAGCACGACGACGGCGGTCTCCGCCAGGTCGCCGCCGATGACCGCCACGTCCCCGTCGATCAGACCGAGCACGTCCCCGGCCTGGCACACGCCGGCCATCGTCCACGACCGGTGCTCAGCGACCGCGAGTTCGGCGTACCGGGTGGCACCGGCCGCGGAGGTCATGGCCACCACGTCCTCGTCGAACCGGCGGGACGGCTCGTGCACCGCGAGGGCGGCCAGTCCCTGGACCGCCGAGCGGGTCGGGATCAGCGCGACGCGCACGCCGTCGGTGCGGGCCTGTTCGGCGGCAGCGCCCGCGGCGTCGCGCAGCTCGGTGTCGTTGGGCAGCAGTATCACCTCGTGGGCGTGCGCCCGCCGGACGGCCGCGGCGATCTCGCCGCTGGCGGGCGGCTCGCCGGGGCGCACCGCGACGACGGTCGCGCCGGCCTCGGCGTAGAGCCCGGCCAGGCCGTCGCCCTGGACGACGGCGACGACGCCCCGCAGGACGCGTTCGCGGTCCGGCGCCCGGTGCTGCGCGCCGAAGTGGGTCACCCGGATCCGGTAGGGCCGCCCGGCCTCGATCGCCGCCTCGATGGCCGCGCCGACGTCGTCGACGTGGACGTGGACGTGCCACAGGCCGTCCCCGCCGACGACCACCAGCGAGTCGCCGAGGGCGTCGAGGCGGGTGCGCAGCCGGGCGACGGGGGCGTCGCCCGCCGCCTCCAGCAGGAAGATCACCTCGAAGGCGGGGCCGTCCTCCCCGGTGTGACCGTCCTGCTCGCAGGCGTCCTCCCCGGGGGCCGGGGCTGGGCCCAGGTCGGGGTCGAGGACAGCGCCGGGACCGGGGGTGAGAGCGGCGCCGGGGCCGGGTTCCGGCACCGGGATGGGTTCGGTTCCGGGATCGGAATCGGGCTCGGGAGCGGCGGCCGGACCCGCACCGCCCGGGCGCGCGGTGTGCGTGGTCGCCGACCCGGCGACAGGGTGGGCGTGGCGGAACGACGTGCCCGCGCCGGTCACCGCTCCGGGCAGCGGCGTGAGCGGGGCCTCGCCGGTGACGGCCTCGCACAGCGCGCCGAGGACGGCGACCAGGCCCAGGCCGCCGGCGTCCACCACACCGGCCCGGCGCAGCACGCCCAGTTGCCCCGGGGTGCCGGCCAGGGCGGCCAGCGCGCCCGCGTGGGCGGCCCGGACGACCTCGGCGAGCCCGCCGTCGGCCGTCTGCGCGGCGTCGGCGGCCCCGGTGGCGACGGTCAGCATGGTGCCCTCGACCGGCCGGGACACCGCCTCGTACCCGGACGCGGCGGCGGTGCGCAGCGCCTGCCGCACCACGGCGGCGGCCGCGTGCTCCGCGTCGGGCACGCCGGGCCCGGCGACTCCGCCACCGGCGCCGCCCGCGCGGGCTTCACCGGTCCCTGCGAATCCGCCGAGCGTCACCGCGGGCGCCGCGATCGACTCGTTCATGCCGCGCAGCAACTGCGCCAGGATCGTGCCGGAGTTGCCGCGGGCCCCGATCAGGGCGCCGTGGGACATGGCGAGGAACGCCTCGGCGAGCGTGGGGCGGGTGCCGTCCGCGTCACTGGTGGCCGCGTGGCCGTCGAAGGCCGCGTCCACGGACTGCGCGGCGGACTCCATGGTCAGGTAGAGGTTGGTCCCGGTGTCGCCGTCGGCCACCGGGTAGACGTTGATCGCGTCGATCTCCTCGCGCGCCCGGCCCAGCGCCCGCAGGGAGAGCCGGCACCAGGCGCGCACCGCGGAAGCGTCGAGCGAGGGCGGCAACAGGTCCTCCTGGGACACGGCGAACGGGGCGGCTGCCCGTGAGGGTAGTCGTGAGCCGCGTCACGCGCCCAGGGCGGGCGGGTCGGGGCGGGTCCCGGACCATGGTAGTTTCGTTGTACGGGAGCAGGCGTTGTATGCTGCTCCGGTTGTCCGGGGCTCTCTCGGACTTTTCATCGTAAATGCATCTGAAGTCTTTGGAGTGACCCGTGGCTGCCAACTGCGACGTCTGCGGCAAGGGGCCGGGCTTCGGCAACAGCATCTCCCACTCGCACCGCCGTACCCCGCGTCGTTGGAACCCCAACATCCAGCGCGTGCGTGCGGTCGTCGGGAAGACGCCGAAGCGCCTCAATGTCTGCACCTCGTGCATCAAGGCCGGCAAGGTCTCGCGCTAGTTATCCAAGCGCGTACGCACGCGTACGTCGTAGTAGCGCAGCCTTGCGGCTACCGAAAGCCGGTCCACCTCGCGGTGGGCCGGCTTTTCAGTGTCCGCGGGCGAGCCATCCGTGATCGACCGGGCCGATGCCGGCGCCCAGCGGGAAGCCGGCCGCGATCGCCCCGGTGACGTACCGCTTGGCCCGGCCCACCGCGTCCGGCACGTCGTGGCCCAGCGCCAGGTACGCGGCCACCGCGCTCGCCAGGGTGCAACCGGTGCCGTGGGTGTGCCGGTTGCCGTGCCTCGGGGCCCGGTACCAGTGCTCGCGGGCGCCGTCGGTCAGCAGGTCGACCGCGTCGGAACCGGCGTCCAGGTGCCCGCCCTTGATGAGCGCCCACGCGGGGCCGTGCGCCAGCACCGCCTCCGCGGCCGCCCGCATGCCGTCCTCCCCGGTGACCCGGACGCCGGTGAGCAGGGCCACCTCGTCCAGATTGGGTGTGACGACGGTCGCCCGCGGCAGCAGCCGCTCGCGCACCACCGCGACGGCCTCCGCGGCGAGCAGGGCGTCGCCGTGCTTGGAGATGCCGACGGGGTCGACGACGACGGGCGCCGCGACATCGGCCAGCAGGTCGGCGACCACGACGGCCAGCGCCGCCGAGGCGAGCATGCCGGTCTTCACCGCCTGCACCCCGATGTCGTCGGCGACCGCGCGGAACTGGGCGCGGACCGCCTCCTCCGGCAGTTCCCAGGAGGCCGTGACGCCCAGGGAGTTCTGCGCGGTGACGGCGGTGACCACGCTCATGCCGTGCACGCCCAGGGCGAGCATCGTCTTGAGGTCGGCCTGGATGCCGGCGCCGCCGCCGGAGTCCGAGCCGGCGACGGTCAGCACCCGGGCCGGGGCGGCCGCCGCCGCCGGGTCCCGCGTCCCGGTGGTGTCCCCGGGGCGCGGCTCGTCGTACGTCATGGTGATCCCCCCGGGTCAGGACTTGTCGTCCCCGAAGTGGTCCCAGCCGCCGGCCTTGTCCCAGGGGGCGCCGTCGACGGTGACCTGCGGGGTGCGGCCGGCCGGGGTCCGGACCTCGCCGATCACCCGCCAGCGGGCCGGGAGTTTCACGTCCCGCGGGAACGCGGCGACTATCGCGTGGTCCTCGCCGCCGGTGAGCACCCAGTGCAGCGGGTCGACGCCGACCGCCTGGCCGATGTCCGACATCTGCGCGGGCACGTCGACGTCGGCGGACCGCAGGTCGATGTCGACGCCACTGGCCGCGGCGATGTGGCCGAGATCCGCGACCAGCCCGTCGCTGACGTCGGTCATGGCGGTCGCGCCGAGCTCGGCGGCCGCGGGGCCCGCGTGGTACGGCGGTTCGGGCCGGCGGTGGGCCTCGACGAAGGCGCGCGGCGACCGGAAGCCGCGCGAGAGCACCGCGAACCCGGCCGCCGACCAGCCGAGCCAGCCGGTCACGGCGATCAGGTTGCCGGGGCGGGCTCCCGATCGGGTGACAGGGGCGCGGTTGCGCAGGTCACCCAGGGCGGTGACGGCGACGGTGACCAGATCGCCGCGCACCACGTCGCCGCCGACCACCGCGGCACCGGCCACCTGGCACTCGTCGCGGATGCCGTCCATCAGCTCGACCGGCCAGGTCGCGGGCAGTTCGGTCGGCACGACCAGGCCGACCAGCACCGCGGTGGGCACCGCGCCCATGGCGGCGACGTCGGCGAGGTTCTGCGCGGCGGCCTTGCGGCCGACGTCGTAGGCGGTGGACCAGTCGCGCCGGAAGTGCCGGTTCTCCAGCAGCACGTCGGTGGTGGCCACCACCCGGCGGTCGGGCGCGGCGACGACCGCCGCGTCGTCCCCGGGGCCGATCTTCACGGCGGGGGTCGAGGTGAGGCGGGAGGTCAGTTCCCTGATGAGACCGAACTCCCCCAGCTCGCCCACAGTCCCCTTCATAGTGTCGTCCCCTTCGGTCGTGACTCCGGTCGCGGCTTCCGCCGGTTCTGCGTGTTTCCCGTCAATACGGGGGTCAGGTACCGCGCGGGTCTCCCCGCCGCAGGCGGCAACGCGATACCGTGGCGTCCCCCTTCCCACATGATCCTCGAAGCCGCCCTGGAGGTTCCGTGGTACAGGCGTACATCCTGATCCAGACCGAGGTCGGCAAGGCCTCGGCAGTAGCGGAGGTGATCTCCAAGATCGACGGGGTGATCCAGGCAGAGGACGTCACCGGTCCCTACGACGTGATCGTGCGGGCCCAGGCCGACACGGTCGACGAACTCGGCCGCATGGTGGTCGCCAAGGTCCAGCAAGTGGACGGCATCACCCGAACCCTGACCTGCCCGGTCGTGCATATCTAGTCCCCCACTATGCTCGCCCGGTGAGGATTCGCCGCCGGGCCGCGCTGATCGCCGTGTCCGCCGTCGCCTGCCTGTCAGCGGCGGCGGTCTACGCCGCCACGTCCGGTACGGACGAGACGGTGGCCGTGCCGGTTCCTGACGCCCAGGTGGCCCGCTACTGCAGCGCGCTGCACGCGCGGCTGCCGGAGAAGGTCGACGGACTCCCCCGGCATGATCTCAAGCCGAGTTCCGAGCTGACCGCCGGGTGGGGCGATCCGTCGATCGTGCTGCGCTGCGGTGTGCCCCGGCCGGCCGCGGACGACAGCGTGAACACCGACGCCGTGGAGGTCGACGGTGTGGGGTGGTCCATCGAGCCGCAGGGCGACGGCGTGTTCCGGCTCACCACGACGCTGCGCAAGGCGTACGTGGAGGTGACGCTGCCCAAGAGGTACGCCCGCGATCTCGATCCGCTGACCGATCTCGCGGGCGCCGTCAAGGCGGCCGTTCCCGAGGGGATCTGAGCGCGCTCCCGGCCGGGAGCGCGCTCCGCGCGGGTCTCAGCGCAGGCCGGTCGGGCGGCGCAGCGCCGCCTGGATGAGCCGGTCGACGAGCTCGGGGTAGCCGATGCCGCTCTCCTGCCACATCCGCGGGTACATCGAGATGGGCGTGAAGCCGGGCATCGTGTTGATCTCGTTGATCACGAACTCCCCGCTGTCCAGCAGGAAGAAGTCGGCCCGGACCAGTCCCTCGCAGGACGCCGCCTCGAACGCGGCCACCGCCAGCCGCTGCACCTCGGCGGTCTGCTCGGGGGTGAGCGGGGCCGGCACGACGCCTTCGGCGGAGTCGATGTACTTCGCCTCGAAGTCGTAGAAGGAGTGCGTGGTGGGCGGCGGGATCTCGGCCGGCGCCGACGCGCGCGGGCCGTCCTCGAACTCGAGCACCCCGCACTCGATCTCGCGGCCGCTCAGCGCCGCCTCGACGATGACCTTCGGGTCGTGACCGCGGGCCTCCTCGATCGCCGCGTCGAGGCCGTCGGGACCGTCGACCTTGGTGATGCCGAACGAGGAGCCCGCCCGGGCCGGCTTCACGAACAGCGGCCAGCCGTGCTGCGCGGCGAACGCCAGCACGCGGTCACGGGCGGCGGCCGGGTCCTGCTCCCACTCCCGCGGCCTGATCACCACGTAGGGGCCCACGGCGAGCCCGAACGAGGTGAAGATCCGCTTCATGTACTCCTTGTCCATGCCGACGGCCGAGGCGAGTACGCCCGCGCCGACGTACGGGACGCCGGAGAGTTCCAGCAGGCCCTGCAGGGTGCCGTCCTCGCCGTACGGGCCGTGCAGCATGGGGAAGACGACGTCGACCTCGCCGAGCGCCTTGGGCACCGCGCCGGCCTCGGTGTAGACCACCTCGCGGTTGGCGGGGTCCACCGGCAGCACGACCGCGCCCTCGTGGTCGGTGACCTGCTCGACGGTCGGCATGCGCCGCTCCGCGATGGCCATCCGGTCGGGCGCGTCCGCGGTCAGCGCCCAGCGGCCCTCGGTGGTGATGCCGATGGGCAGCACGTCGTACTTGTCGCGGTCGATGGCGCGCAGCACGCTGGCGGCGGTCACCACGGACACGCCGTGCTCGGAGCTGCGGCCGCCGAAGACCACGGCGACGCGCGGCTTGCGACCGTAGCCGGGCCGCCCCGCGCGGGGCTCCTCGGCCTGGTCGGGACGCTGCTCGGGGCTCTGGGGAGAAGGCAGGTTGCTCATGTCGCGTTGACCTTACCGTTCCGGCTTCGCAGAACGTGACATCAACTCCTTGACGGCCACGACGGGCGGCTTCCCGTTGTGCACGATGTCGACCACGGTCTCGGTGATCGGCATGTCGACGCCGTGCCGGCGGGCCAGATCGGCCACCGACTCGCAGGACTTGACGCCCTCGGCGGTCTGGCTGGTGACCGCGATGGTCTCGGCCAGGCTCATGCCGCGGCCGAGGTTGTGCCCGAAGGTGTTGTTGCGGGACAGCGGCGAGGAGCAGGTGGCGACCAGGTCGCCCATGCCGGCCAGGCCCGCGAAGGTGTGCGCGTCGGCGCCCATCGCCAGCCCCAGCCGGGTGGTCTCGGCCAGGCCGCGGGTGATCAGCGACGCCTTGGTGTTGTCGCCCAGGCCCATGCCGCCGGCGATGCCGACGGCGAGCGCGATCACGTTCTTCACCGCGCCGCCGAGTTCGACCCCGACCACGTCGGTGTTGGTGTAGGGGCGGAAGTACGCGGTGTGGCAGGCGGTCTGGATGCGCCGGGCGACCTCCTCGTCCTGGCAGGCGACGACGGACGCGGCCGGCTGGCGCGCGGCGATCTCCGGTGCGAGGTTGGGGCCGGACAGCACGGCGATCCGCTCCGGGCCGGCCTTGGCGACGTCCTCGATGACCTCGCTCATCCGCTTGGCGGTGCCGAGTTCGACGCCCTTCATCAGGCTGACCAGGACCGCGTCGGAGCGCATCAGCGGCGCCCAGTCGGCGAGGTTGGCGCGCAGCGACTGCGAGGGGACCGCGAGGATGACGAACTCCGCGCCGGCCGCGGCCCGCGCGGGATCGGCGGTGGCCGTGACGGCGGCGGGCAGTTCGAGCCCCGGGAAGTAGTCCGGGTTGGTGCGGGTGGTGTTGATGGCGTCGACGAGTTCGGGCCGCCGGCCCCACAGCGACACCTCACACCCCGCGTCCGCGAGGATCATCGCGAACGCGGTACCCCAGGAACCGGTACCGAAGACCGCGCAGCGTGCCGTCATGCGCCCTCCCGCGTCTCTTCCGCCGCCTCGCCGGAGCCCTCTCCGGCGCCCGCGCCGGCCGCAGCCACGGAACCGTTCCCGGCGGCACCGGACGCACCGGCGGCCTCCTCGGCGGCGGGCTTACCGGTTCCCCTGCCCGGGCTCTCCACGCGCATGCCCTGGCGCGGGTCGTACAGGCCCGCGGGGGCGGGTTCGCCGCGCAGTTCGGCCAGCAGGTCCTTCACCGCCTCCATGATGGTCTCGGTGACCTCGCGCAGCACCTCGGCGGTCGGCTCCTTGCCGTAGTACGCGCTGAGGTCCACCGGCGGGCCGGCCAGCACCTTGTGCGTCTTGCGCGGCCACAGGTCCATCTTCTTCGCGTACGGCGCGAGCAGTTCGTTGGCGCCCCACTGCGCGACGGGGATGACGGGCGCCTGGGTGAGCATGGCGACGCGGGCGATGCCGGTCTTGGAGACCATCGGCCACAGGTCGGGGTCACGGGTGAGCGTGCCCTCGGGGTAGAAGGCCACGCACTCGCCCTTGTTGACCGCCTCCACCGCGGCGCGGTAGGCCGCGGCGGCGTCCGCGGTGGCGCGGAACACCGGGATCTGGCCGGTGTTGCGCATGAAGGGGCCGACGAGGAACGGCGTGAACAGCGAGGCCTTGGCGAGGAAGCGCGGGACGCGGCCGGTGTTGTACTGGAAATGCGCATAGACCAGCGGGTCCAGGTACGAGTTGTGGTTCACCGCCGTGAGGAATCCGCCCTCGGCCGGAATGTTCTCGATTCCCCGCCAGTCCCGCTTGAAGAGCAGGATGAGGGGCGGCTTCGCGATCACGGCCGCCAGGCGGTACCAGAAACCGATTCTGCGGCGGGACACCCGGACTCCTCTACGTTGCGCCGGCACTGCGTGTGTGCAGCGCCCGTACTTGCCGCGCAGCATGGCGGCAAGCAGAGACTAACGCCAGGACAGGGCCAGGCGGGGGGCACCTCTGGCACCTCAGGAGCACAGCACGGTGACAATGGGCTGGTGCAACGGGTGGAACGGGTGGATCGGGCGGAGGGAACCGGCGGCGTGTGGTCACTGGTCGTGCCGTTGAAGCCGCTGGCGCTGGCGAAGAGCCGGCTGGCGCAGGCGACGGGCGAGGTGCGGCCGGCTCTGGCGCTGGCGTTCGCCCTGGACACGGTGGCGGCGGCGCTGGCCTGTCCGCGGGTGGCGGACGTCACGGTGGTCACCGACGACCCCACCGCGGGCCGGGAGCTCGCACGCCTC
The DNA here is from genome assembly GCF_019890725.1 of Actinacidiphila acidipaludis. Classification (GTDB taxonomy): domain Bacteria; phylum Actinomycetota; class Actinomycetes; order Streptomycetales; family Streptomycetaceae; genus Actinacidiphila; species Actinacidiphila acidipaludis. The sequence continues at coordinate 34,010 of NZ_JAINZZ010000057.1, read as the reverse complement.
GGGGCGTTCGTGGTGCCCGACGTGCCGGCGGCCGGCCTGAACGCGGCGCTGCGGTACGGGGCGGAGCGGGTCCGGGAGCGGCGGGAGCCCGGCGGGGCGGATACCGGGGCCGGAGCCGGCGGACGGTACGCGGGAAGGGCCGCCGCAAAAGCCGCCGGAAGGGCCGAGGGAGGGGTCGCGGCGCTGAACGGCGATCTCCCGGCCTTGCGGCCCGCGGAGCTGTCCCTGGTGCTCGACGAGGCCGCGCGGGCGCCGGAGCGGGCGTTCCTGGCCGATGCGGCGGGCGTGGGGACAACCTTGCTCGCCGCCGCGCCGGGTGTCGCGCTCTCCCCCGCCTTCGGCGGTCCCTCGCGGGCCCGCCATCTCGCCTCGGGCGCGCGCGAGATCACGCTCGCCCGGGTGCCGTCCGTGCGGCAGGACGTGGACACCGCCGAGGATCTGCGGGCGGCCGGGGCGCTGGGCCTCGGCCCGAGGACGGCCGCGCTGCTGGGCGCGGTGCCCTCGGTGGCGGCTCAGGCGCCCGGGTCCGGATAGGTCGGCAGGGTCAGGAAGACCACGCGCCGGGCGTCGCCGGACCCCTCGGTGCGGATGCGCACCCGCTGGCCCGAGCGCAGCAGCCGCAGACCCCCGGCGTCGAAGGCCGCGGCGTCGAACGGCAGCGGCGTCCCGTCGTCCAGCAGCACGCTGCCGGCCCGGGTCGCGGGGTCAAAGGTGAACGCGGTGGCCTGCATGCGGCCAAGCCTACGGGCGGGCCGTGCGGCCATCTCGCCCGGAGGCGAGACCGCGGCGGCACAGCCGACGGGCCGGGCTCCCGGTGGGGGGCCCGGCCCGTCGACGGTGCCGGTGGGGCGGCCCCCACCGTCGGGGAGCCGTGGGCTGCGCGGCCCGGCTATCACCTGGCGGCGGCGCGCTTGCGGGTGGATCGCTTGGCCGGGGCCTTCTTGGCGGTGGCCTTCTTCGCCGGGGCCTTCTTGGCGCTGGTCTTCTTCGCCGTGGCCTTCTTCGCCGCGCTGGTCTTCTTCGCCGCCGTCTTCTTGGCGGTGGCCGCCTTCTTCGCCACGGTCTTCTTCGCGGCGGCGGTCTTGGCGGTGGCCTTCTTGGCGGCGGCCTTCTTCGTGGTGGTCCGGGCCGTGGTCGCCGCACCGCCGCTCAGGCTGCCCTTGGGGGCCTTCTTGACGGAGACCTCGCCGCCGCGGGGAAGCTTCTTCGCCCCGCTGACCAGGTCCTTGAAGCCCTGGCCCGCGCGGAACCGCGGCACGGAGGTCTTCTTGACCCTGACCCGCTCCCCGGTCTGGGGGTTGCGAGCGTAACGGGCGGGACGCTCGACCTTCTCGAACGAACCGAATCCGGTGACCGACACCCGGTCGCCGGCGACCACCGCGCGGACGATCGCGTCGAGAACCGCGTCAACCGCGTCCGCGGCGTCCTGACGCCCGCCAACCTTGTCGGCAATCGCTTCTACGAGCTGCGCCTTGTTCACGTCTTCCCCTTCGGAAACTTGCCCGGCGAATGAGTGCGGGCTGATTTCGCACGCTAGGCGGATATATACCGCAAATCAAATACGAAACGGGCGAATCACCCTTGTGCCGCAACGAACTCGGGGCTTCCGGCGATCAGCGATCGGGGATTCCGAGCTCGTCCAACTCAGCCGTCAACACGTCCAGACGCCGTGCCGCGTCGGCGAGATCGTGCTTCGCCACGGCGGTCACCGCGAGCAACCGCCGACTCAACTCCCGCCTGGTCTCATCAGGGACTTCGGGATTCGCAACGCGAGTGTGCGCCTGCTTCAGACGCGCGGCCAGGACCCCGTAGAGCTCGAGTTGGCCGTCACGTCCCATGCGTCGATTGTGCCATCTGCGGCGAGTTGTCGGGGGCGACAGGGCCAACCGGGTGCCTCCTTGCTCCCGTTTGCCCGCTCGTGCGGCCGCCATGCGGCCCCGCGGGCCGTCGCACGGGCGTCCCCCGGGAAGGCCCGGAAAGCGCCCGGGGAACGCCGAAGCGCCCCTCGGCCGGCGCGTGCCGGGGGGGCACGGTGGGGCGAGGGGCGCTTCGGAGAGTGACGAACGGGCGTTGCCCGGGAGGGTCAGAGCTGCACGGTGCTCGGCTTCCAGGACGGCCGGTGGGCCTCGTAGGCGGCGATGTCCGCCTCGTTGCCGAGGGTCAGGCTGATGTCGTCCAGGCCTTCCAGCAGCCGCCAGCGGGCGTTGTCGTCCAGCTCGAAGGGCGCGGTGACGCCTTCGGCGCGGACCTCGCGGGCCACCAGGTCCACGGTGATCTCCGCGGCCGGGTCGGCCTCCACGAGCTTCCAGAGCTGCTCGACGGTCTCCTGCGGCAGGACCACCGTCAGCAGGCCGTTCTTCAGCGAGTTGCCGCGGAAGATGTCGGCGAACCGGGAGGAGATCACGGTCTTGAACCCGTAGTTCTGCAGCGCCCACACGGCGTGCTCGCGGGACGAGCCGGTGCCGAAGTCGGGTCCGGCCACCAGCACCGTGGCGCCCTTGCGCTCGGGCGCGTTGAGGACGAACGACGCGTCCTTGCGCCAGGCCTCGAACAGCCCGTCCTCGAAGCCGTTGCGGGTGACCTTCTTCAGCCAGTGCGCGGGGATGATCTGGTCGGTGTCGACGTTGCTGCGGCGCAGCGGCACGGCCCGGCCGGTGTGCGTGGTGAAGGCTTCCATGGTGCTCAGACCTCCGCGGGAGCAGGGACGTCGGACAGGTCGGCGGGCGAGGCGAGCCGGCCCACCACCGCGGTGGCGGCGGCGACCTGGGGCGAGACCAGGTGGGTGCGGCCGCCCTTGCCCTGCCGTCCTTCGAAGTTGCGGTTCGAGGTGGACGCGGAGCGCTCGCCGGGGGCGAGTTGGTCGGGATTCATACCCAGGCACATCGAGCAACCCGCGTGCCGCCATTCGGCGCCCGCCTCGGTGAACACCTTGTCCAGGCCCTCCTCGACGGCCTGCAGCGCGACCCGTACGGAACCCGGGACGACCAGCATGCGGACACCGTCGGCGACCTTGCGGCCCTGGACCACGGACGCGGCGGCCCGCAGGTCCTCGATACGGCCGTTGGTGCACGAACCGACGAAGACCGTATCCACCGCGACCTCGCGCAGCGGCTGCCCGGCCGTCAGGCCCATGTAGGTCAGCGCGTTCTCCGCGGCCAGCCGGTCGCTGGGGTCGGCGAACGAGGCCGGGTCCGGCACCGACGCGCTCAGCGGAGCGCCCTGGCCGGGGTTGGTGCCCCAGGTGACGAACGGCGTCAGCGCGGAGGCGTCGATGACCACCTCGTGGTCGAACGCCGCGTCCTCGTCGGTGCGCAGGGTCTTCCAGTACGCGACGGCCGCCTCCCAGTCCTCGCCCTTCGGGGCGTGGACCCGGCCCTGAAGGTAGTCGAACGTGGTCTGGTCCGGGGCGATCATGCCCGCCCGGGCGCCCGCCTCGATCGACATGTTGCAGACGGTCATCCGGGCTTCCATCGACAGCTTCTCGATGGCCGAGCCGCGGTACTCGATCACGTAGCCCTGGCCACCGCCGGTGCCGATCCGGGCGATCACCGCGAGGATCAGGTCCTTGGCCGTGACGCCGTCGGGCAGTTCGCCGTCGACGGTGACGGCCATGGTCCGGAACGGCGCCATCGGCAGCGTCTGGGTGGCCAGCACGTGCTCGACCTGCGAGGTGCCGATGCCGAACGCCAGCGCGCCGAACGCGCCGTGGGTGGAGGTGTGCGAGTCGCCGCAGACCACGGTGGTCCCCGGCTGGGTCAGTCCCAGTTGCGGTCCCACCACGTGGACAACACCCTGTTCGACGTCGCCCAGCGGGTGCAGCCGCACCCCGAACTCCGCGCAGTTCTTGCGCAGCGTCTCCAGCTGGGTGCGCGAGACCGGGTCGGCGATCGGCTTGTCGATGTCGAGGGTCGGGGTGTTGTGATCCTCGGTGGCGATGGTGAGGTCGGTCCGGCGGACCGTCCGGCCGTTCATCCGCAGCCCGTCGAACGCCTGGGGGCTGGTCACCTCGTGGAGCAGGTGAAGATCGATGAAGAGCAGATCGGGCTCGCCTTCGGCGCGGCGGACGACATGGTCGTCCCAGACTTTCTCCGCGAGTGTCCTACCCATCGCTGTCCCTCCGGCCCGCGCCCTCGCGGGCTGCTCGGTGTGTGTCCTGCGCAACGTGCCTGCGCTGAACATCCAGCCTGACGCGTTCTCGGGAAAATTGAACTTGCGTTTCACACTCTGAGACGCGAGTATCGTTGCATGGACAACTCTAGCGGCGTCGGCGTTCTCGACAAGGCGGCTCTGGTGCTCAGCGCGCTGGAGTCCGGCCCGGCCACCCTGGCCGGGCTCGTCGGCGCCACGGGTCTCGCCCGCCCCACAGCCCACCGCCTGGCGGTGGCGCTCGAACACCATCGCATGGTCGCCCGGGACATGCAGGGGCGCTTCATCCTGGGCCCGCGGCTGGCCGAGCTGGCCGCCGCGGCCGGCGAGGACCGCCTGCTGGCCTCCGCGGGGCCGGTGCTCACGCACCTGCGCGACATCACCGGCGAGAGCGCCCAGCTCTACCGGCGCCAGGGCGACATGCGCATCTGCGTGGCCGCCGCGGAACGGCTGTCCGGACTGCGGGACACCGTGCCCGTCGGGTCGACGCTCCCGATGAAGGCCGGCTCGGCGGCCCAGGTCCTGATGGCCTGGGAGGAGCCGGAGCGGCTGCACCGCGGCCTGCAGGGGGCGCGGTTCACCGCGACCGCGCTGTCCGGTGTGCGGCGCCGCGGCTGGTCGCAGTCGATCGGCGAACGCGAGCCCGGTGTGGCGTCGGTCTCCGCTCCGGTGCGCGGCCCGTCCAACCGCGTGGTGGCGGCCGTCTCGGTCTCCGGACCGATCGAGCGGCTGACCCGGCACCCGGGCCGGATGCACGCCCAGGCGGTCGTGGACGCGGCGGCCCGGCTGACCGAGGCGCTGCGGCGCAGCGGCTGAGATCCCACCGGCTTCCCTGCCCGGCGCCGGGCGGGAGCCGGTTCCGCCGAGTCCGCGGCGGTTCGCCCAGGAGGTGGAGCCGCGGTCCCGGCCGCCGACCCCGAACACGACGAAGCCCGCCGCTGGTCAGCGACGGGCTCGGTTCGCGTACCCCCGACCGGATTCGAACCGGCGCTACCGCCTTGAGAGGGCGGCGTGCTAGGCCGCTACACAACGGGGGCCCTTGGCGATCCTCACGTCGTTCCGGCCGGGTGCGACCCGGAGGGAGCGGAAGGAAGGATCAGTACCCCCGACCGGATTCGAACCGGCGCTACTGCCTTGAGAGGGCAGCGTGCTAGGCCGCTACACAACGGGGGCTCGCACTTGCGAAGTGCTGCTGGGGTACCAGGACTCGAACCTAGACTAACTGAACCAGAATCAGTCGTGCTGCCAATTACACCATACCCCACCAAAACTCAACCCCCCGCGGGGGGCTTTGTTCGGCGTGCGCTCCGGTCCGGGCTTTTGCCCTCTCCGGCGGCGCAGGAAGAACATTACCCGATGCTGGTCACCGCTCCAAAACGAGTATCCCCACGCAGGACATCGGGCAGTTCCGCGAGACAGGTGATGCGGGTGAGGTCCGGCCGGCCGCCGTTCCCGCGCCGGTCCAGCCAGATCCCGAACAGCCCAGCATCGGCCGCTCCGCGGGCGTCGATGTCCGGCTCGTTGCCCACGTAGGCGACCTCGTCCGGGGCCAGCTCCAGGGCGTCGCAGGCGGCGTGGAAGGCGGCCGCCTCGGGCTTGGAGACCCCCAGCTCGGCCGCGCACAGCAGCACCTCGAACCGGTCCCGCACGCCCAGCGTCCGCAGCTTGCGGTCCTGGTGCGCGAAGGCGGAGTTGGAGAGCACGGCGTGCCGGTACTCCCCCGCCAGCCCGTCCAGCGCCGGCACGGTGTCCGGGAACAGCGACCAGGCGGCCTCGTAGTGCACCACGTGCCGCCCGAACCAGGCGTCGGCCTCGCCGTCGCTCAGGGCCTGCCGCAGGAAGTCCCGCACGCGGTCCCTGCGCTGGCCCTGGAAGTCGCAGACGCCGGCCGCGAACCGGGCCCAGTGGCGCTCGGTCAGCCGCTCCCAGAGGAGAAGGGCCTGCTCGACGCTGCTGCAGCCGTCGGGCAGGCCCTCGTGGTCCAGATGGTTCCGCATGCCGATCCGGTCGGCGCTCGCGTAGTCGAAGATCGTGTCGTCGATGTCCCAGAGCACCGCTCGGATGGTCATGCCGCCAGGCTAGCTCTCCAGCCTGGCCAGCGCCGCGCCGATCCTGGCCAGAGTGCGGTCGCGGCCGAGTACCTGGAGCGACTCGAAGAGCGGCAGGCCGACGGTACGGCCGGTGACCGCGACGCGGACCGGGGCCTGCGCCTTGCCGAGCTTGAGCCCGTGCGCCTCACCGGCGGCCAGGACGGCCTCCTTCAGCGCCTCCGGCGAGGACCAGTCGGCCGCCTCCAGCTTCTCCCGCGCGGTGCGCAGCAGGTCCGCCGAGCCCTCCTTCATCGCCTTGGCCCACGAGGCCTCGTCGTCGACCGGCTCGGCCAGGAACAGGAAGTCGACGTTGGCGGTGATGTCGGAGAGCACGGTCAGCCGGGTCTGCGCGTGCGGCGCGATGGCCTGCCAGGCCGCCTCGTCGAAGTCCTCGGGCCGCCAGGGCGCGAAGGGGGCCCGCAGCCACGGCTCGCAGGCCTGGGCGAACGCCTTCTCGTCCAGCCGCCGGATGTGGTCGGCGTTGATGGCCTCGGCCTTCTTCAGGTCGAAGCGGGCCGGGTTGGCGTTGACGCCGGTGATGTCGAAGCGCTCGACCATCTCGGCGACGGTGAAGACGTCCTGGTCCGCGGAGTACGACCAGCCCAGCAGCGACAGGTAGTTGAGCAGGCCCTCGGGCAGGAAGCCGCGCTCGCGGTAGAGGTTGAGCGAGGACTCCGGGTCGCGCTTGGAGAGCTTCTTGTTGCCCTCGCCCATGACGTAGGGCAGGTGGCCGAACTGCGGCACCGCCTGGGCCACTCCGAGCTCGATCAGCGCGTCGTAGAGCGCGATCTGCCGCGGCGTGGAGGACAGCAGGTCCTCGCCGCGCAGCACGTGCGTGATCCCCATCAGCGCGTCGTCGACCGGGTTGACCAGGGTGTACAGCGGGGCGCCGCTGGCCCGGACGATGCCGAAGTCCGGCACGTTCTCCGGGGTGAAGGTCAGCTCGCCGCGCACCAGGTCGGTGAAGGTGATGGTCCGGTCGGGCATCCGGAAGCGGACGATGGAGGCACGCCCCTCGGCCCGGTACGCCGCGACCTGCTCCGGGGTGAGGGTCCGGCACCGTCCGTCGTAGCCGGACGCGCGGCCGGCCGCGCGGGCCTCGGCCCGGCGCTCCTCCAGCTCCTCGTTGGTGCAGTAGCAGTCGTAGGCGTGCCCGGCCTCCTTGAGGCGGCGGGCGACGTCGGCGTAGACGTCCATCCGCTCGGACTGCCGGTAGGGCGCGTGCGGGCCGCCCACCTCGGGGCCCTCGTCCCAGTCCAGGCCGAGCCAGCGCAGCGAGTCCAGCAGCATGCGGTACGACTCCTCGGAGTCGCGCGCCGCGTCGGTGTCCTCGATGCGGAAGACCAGGGTGCCCTGGTGGTGCCGGGCGAAGGCCCAGTTGAAGAGGGCGGTGCGGACCAGGCCCACGTGGGGGTTGCCGGTCGGCGAGGGGCAGAACCGTACGCGGACGCCGGAGGTGCCGGGATTCAGGGGAGCGCTAGCCACGCGAGATCACCTTGTTGGTGAGAGTGCCGATGCCTTCGATGGTGACGGCGACCTCGTCGCCGGGGTGGAGCGGGCCGACGCCGGCCGGCGTGCCGGTGAGCAGCACGTCGCCGGGCAGCAGCGTCATGGCCTCGGTGATGTTGACGATCAGGTCCTCGATCGAGTTGATCATCTGGCTGGTGCGGCCGGCCTGCCGCAGTTCGCCGTTGACGGTCGCGGTGACCGCGAGGTCCGAGGCGGCCGCCAGGTCGAGGCCGGTCTCGATCCACGGGCCCAGCGGGCAGGAGGAGTCGAAGCCCTTGGCCCGGGCCCACTGCTTCTCGGTCTGCTGGGTGTCGCGGGCGGTCACGTCGTTGGCGCAGGTGTAGCCGAGGATGACGTCCTTGACGCGTTCGCGGGGCACCTCGCGGCACAGCCGGCCGATGACGACGGCCAGTTCGGCCTCGTGGTGCACCTCGCGGGAGAACGTCGGGTACACGATCGGGTCGCCGGGGCCGATCACGGACGTGGAGGGCTTGAAGAACGCCCAGGGCGCGGCCGGCACCTCGTTGCCCAGTTCGGCGGCGTGGGCCGCGTAGTTGCGGCCGATGGCCACGACCTTGTTCGGCAGGACCGGCGGCAGCAGCCGCACCTTGCTCAGCGGGACCTTGGTGCCGGACAGCTCGAAGTCGGCGAAGGGCACGCCCTTGATGATGTCGAGGACGAGCCCTTCGGAGCTGCCGGGCGCGGAGGGGTCGCCCTCCACCGCGCCGAAGGCGACGTTGCCGTCGATGGAGAACCTGGCGATGCGCATGGGTTCAGCCTAGCTGGCGGCAGGCTCGTCGCCGACCCACGCATCGCCGCAGGTCACAGGCGGGTTCGGGGCCTGTTCAGGAGGCGACGGGGGCCTGCGGGAGCTTGCTGAGGACCGTGCGGCGGGGGTTCGCCGTGCGCTGCGGCAGCACACCGGTGTCGGTGCCGAGGCCGGACCTGATCTCCGCGGCGGCCTCGCCGGCGCCGAGTTCACTCACGTCCTTGAGGTGCGCGAGCGTGGTGCGGCGCGGGTTGGCGATCTGACGGATCATCATGGTGGTCTTCATCGGGCCGTCGGAACCTCGGGTGTCGGGCGCCCACCTGGGGCGCGAGCGGTCGCACCGGCGGATGCGCCGGTGCGTGACAGTGCTTGACAGGGTCTCGTTTCTGTAAACCATCAGGCTAATGCGGCCCATTCCCTCCGCCCGGGGGGCCGCTCACCTGACGGACTGTGATTTTGCTCACGATGTGAGCTGTGGATCGGCCATTCCCGACATTTTCCAGCCATCCCGGATCCGGACATCCTGCCCGTCTTCGGAGATTCCCCCCGCCGCCTGCTCCCGCCGGACACGGGAGCACCGCAGGCCATGACCCCGCCCGGTGTCCGGAACATCCGGGTTTCACCATTTCACCACTACACTCTGTGTGCATGGCCCGATGCGTCGAGTGACACATTCCAACAGGTCGGCTACGGCCCTTGTTGGGAGATCCAGCACTGTGCTGGAATTCCCCGGACCGCCGCATCACATCGAGCCGGCGCGCAGGGGGCGCGTACGAGCACCGAGCGGTGGTGAAGGGCAATCGGCTTTCCCGAGATCCGGGAAGTCCTGAGCCCCCATGACTCGACACCGTCCTCTCCGCGTGACTGCGGGGGACGCCTGGTCCAGAGGTTGCGACGCTAGTGCAGGGACGTTTCAAGAGGGACAGCGGCGCTGCGGGTGACCCGGAGCAGCAGCCCGGCGGGACCGCCAGCGGTTCGACGCAAGCGGCAGCCGACTCCGGATCCGCCACGCCGGGGACCGCTGCGGCCCCCGGACGCAACAGCACGCCCAGCGGTATCGAGGCGGGCCGGATCACCGGTCTCGAAGGGAAACCCGGCCCCCGAATAGCGATGCGCAACTGGCGCATCAGCACCAGACTCGTCTCCCTGCTCGCCCTGCCGGTGGTCACCGCCGGCGCGCTCGGTGGTCTGAGCATCAAGAGCTCGTTGGACAACATCAACCAGCTCGAGCACATGAAGACCCTGACCGACATCACCGAGCACGCGACCGACCTGGCCGCCGCGCTGCAGGAGGAGCGGGACAGCTCGGCCGGCCCGCTGGAGTCGGGGCAGACGAACAACGACGCGATCGCGGCCTCCCGGGAGACCACCGACCGCGAGTACACGCTCTACAAGAACGCCAGCGACAACGTCCAGGCCACCGACTCGGTCTACAAGGGCGTCCGGGCGACGCTGCTGTCCATCGGCACCCAGCTGAGCAACCTCAACCAGATCCGCGACCAGGCGTACACGGCCCAGTCGGGGATCGCCCAGACCGTCTCGCAGTACGACGGCCTCATCCAGTCGCTGCTGTCGCTGTCGCAGGACATGGCGCAGGCGACCAACAACCACGAGATGATCCAGGCGACCCGCGCCCTGGCCGCGTTCTCCGCGGCCAAGGAGTACGAGTCGATCCAGCGCGCGGTCATCAGTGCCGCGTTCGCCACCGGCGGCACCCTCTCGGCGAACGACTACCAGACGGTGTACTGGAGCCACGACGACGAGAAGCTCGAGCTCAACCGCTTCCAGGCGATCTACGGCGAAGCGCCGAGCCGCGAACTGCTCATGCCGATCTACGGCGGCAACGACACCATCACGTCGCACGACTCGGTCCTGAACCGGATCTACCAGTCGCCTGACGGCATCAAGCGCGTGCCGATGTCCTATCCGGACTGGGACGACGCGGCGAAGACCAAGATCCAGGCGATGAACCAGATCGAGCGGTCGCTGCTCAACGAGATGCAGCAGCGGGCGCTCAAGCTCCAGAGCGAGGCCAAGCAGTCCGCGCTGATCTCCGGTGCGATCATCCTGCTCGTCCTCGGCGTCGCCGTCGTCGGCGCCTTCGTGGTCGCCCGTTCGATGATCCGCTCGCTGCGCCGGCTGCAGCAGACCGCCCAGGACGTCGCCCAGAAGCGGCTGCCGGAGCTGGTCAAGCAGCTGTCGGAGTCCGACCCGCAGGACGTCGACACGTCGGTCGAGTCGATCGGCATCAACAGCCGTGACGAGATCGGCCAGGTGGCCCGCGCCTTCGACGAGGTCCACAGTGAGGCGGTCCGGCTGGCCGCCGAGCAGGCCCTTCTGCGGGGCAACGTCAACGCGATGTTCACCAACCTCTCGCGCCGCAGCCAGGGCCTCATCCAGCGTCAGCTCTCGCTCATCTCGGAGCTGGAGTCCCGCGAGGCCGACCCGGACCAGCTCTCCTCGCTCTTCAAGCTGGACCACCTCGCGACCCGTATGCGCCGCAACGGTGAGAACCTGCTGGTTCTCGCCGGTGAGGAGCCGGGCCGCCGGTGGACCCGCCCGGTCCCGCTGGTCGACGTGCTCCGCGCCGCCGCGTCCGAGGTGGAGCAGTACGAGCGGATCGAACTGACCTCGGTGCCCTCGGCCGAGGTCACCGGCCGCATCGTCAACGACCTCGTCCACCTGCTCGCCGAGCTGCTGGAGAACGCCACGTCGTTCTCCTCCCCGCAGACCAAGGTGCGCGTCACCGGCCACTCGCTGCCCGACGGCCGCGTGCTGATCGAGATCCACGACACCGGCATCGGCCTGTCGCCCGAGGACCTCGCCGACATCAACGAGCGGCTGGCCAACCCGCCGACGGTGGACGTCTCCGTCTCCCGCCGCATGGGCCTGTTCGTGGTCGGCCGGCTGTCCCTGCGACACGGCATCCGCATCCAGCTCCGGCCGTCGGACTCCGGCGGTACGACCGCGCTCGTCATGCTGCCGGTCGACGTCACACAGGGCGGCGCGAACCAGAAGAACACCCCGGCGGGCGCCCGTCCGGCAGCCGCTCCTCCCGCCCAGGGCGGCACCGGCATCGCCGGCGCCTTCGGCAACACGCCCCGGGTCGGCGCGGGACAGCAGCGCGGCCAGGTCGCCGGCGGGGCGCAGCGCCCGGCCATCGGCACCGGCGGCGGGCGACCCGGCCCCCAGCAGAACGGCCCCCAGCAGAACGGCCCGCAGCAGAACGGCCCCCGCTGGGCGGCGCAGGACGGTCCGCAGGGCGGCTTCCCGGAGGACCGCGGCCAGGACACCCCGCGCGGTCACGAGGAGGTCGAGGCGGCCTCCGCGTTCGACGGCTTCGAGAGCGGCCCGGGACGGCGGGACGACTTCCCGCAGACCGGCCGCGACGGCGACCTGTTCGGCGGCCGGCAGGACCAGCAGCCCGGGCGTCCCGGCCCCGGCGGACCGGGTGCGCAGCAGCCGGGCCGGCCCGGCCAGCCGAACGCCAACGGCATGGGCGGCCGCCAGGGCGGCCCGCAGGGCGGCGGCTTCCCGCCCCCGCAGCCGCAGAGCACCGGCCCCGGCGGTTTCCGCTCCGACGTCTTCGGCGGGCGACCCGGCCCGACCCCGCGTCAGGGTGGCCAGGGCGGTCCCGGCGACACCGGCCAGTTCCCGGCGCACACCCCGCAGGGCGGCCCCGGCGACACCGCGCAGTTCCCGCCGGTACGGGACGACGACTTCGCGCCGACCGGCCAGACCGGTCAGTTCCCGGCGCAGGGCGGCCCGCGTGGCCCGCAGAGCCCGCAGGGCCCGCGCGGCGGCTGGGCCCCCAACGGCCAGGACCGCGGCGTCCAGGACCCGTACGGCACCGGGCAGTTCCCGGTCCAGGGCGGTCCCGGCGACACGGGCCAGTTCCCGGTCCAGGGCGGTCCTGGCGACACCGGCCAGTACCCCGTGCACAACCCGCAGGGCAGGCCCGGTGACACGGGTCAGTACCCCGTCCACAACCCGCAGGGCGGTCCGGGCGACACGGGTCAGTTCCCGGTCCAGGGCGGTCCCGGCGACACCGGCCAGTACCCCGTGCACAACCCGCAGGGCGGTCCCGGCGACACCGCGCAGATCCCGGTGGTCCGGGGCGAGGACCTCGGTGACTTCCGGGCGCCGCAGGGCGGCCTGCCCGGCGGGCTGCCGCAGCGCGGTCCGCGGGGCCCGCAGGGCACCCCGGGCTGGACCCCGAACGGCCAGGAGCAGGGCGGTCAGGACCAGTACGGCACCGGCTCGCACCGGATGCCGGACCTCGGCAGCCAGGGCACCGGTCAGTACCCGGTCCAGCAGCAGCCGGTCCAGCAGCAGCACCAGGCCATCGGACAGCAGCCGGTGCCGCCGCGCCCGGCCGCCGGCCGTCCCGAGCAGCAACTGCCGCCGGCCGCCGAGCCGATGGCGCTGCCGCCGGCCCCGACCCGCGGCGACGAGCCGACGCCGATCTTCTCCTCGATCGAGTCCGACTGGTTCCGCACCGGCCAGGCCGAGCGGATGCAGCAGATCCACGTCGAGCCGGGTCTGCAGGGCGCGCAGGGCGGCCACGGTGTGCGGGGCCAGCAGGCGCCGATGCGCCCGGTGGGCCGCACCGCGCCGCCGCAGCGTCCCGCGCCGGCGAACCGTCCGGCCGGACCGGGGGCCCAGCGCCCCACGGGTCCGCAGCCGTCGGTCCAGACGCCTCCGGCGCCGGTGGCGCAGCCGCTGCCGCGCGAGACGCCGAACTGGCGGTCCTCTCCCAACGACGCCCTGCGCCAGCGCGCGGAGCAGGTCAGGGAGCCCTCGGCCGGCGGCGTCACGCCGGCCGGTCTGCCGCGCCGGGTGCCCAGGGCCAACCTGGTCGCCGGTGGCGCGGCCCAGCAGCAGGCGCCGACGGACGGACCGCAGGTCTCGCGGTCTCCCGACGACGTTCGCGGACGTCTGACCAACCTCCGCAGGGGTATCCAGCAAGGCCGGCAAGCCGGCGGCGGCACAGACGGCCGCGGCTTCGGCACGAACCACCAGGAGCGCTAGTTGAGTGCGATGAGCCAGGCGGCACAGAACCTGAACTGGTTGATCACCAACTTCGTGGACAACACCCCCGGGGTGTCCCACACCGTGGTGGTCTCCGCCGACGGCCTGCTGCTCGCGATGTCCGACGGATTCCCCCGCGACCGCGCAGACCAGCTCGCAGCCGTGGCCTCCGGCTTGACCTCGCTCACCGCCGGAGCGTCCCGCATCTTCGAGGGGGGCAGCGTCAACCAGACCGTCGTGGAGATGGAGCGCGGCTTCCTCTTCATCATGTCCGTGTCCGACGGCTCCTCCCTGGCCGTACTCGCCCACCCCGAGTGCGACATCGGCCTCGTCGGCTACGAAATGGCCCTGCTCGTCGACCGGGCAGGGGCCGTGCTCACCCCGGACCTCCGTGCGGAGCTCCAGGGCAGCCTCATGCACTGAGACCCGGTGCCGGCACCGAGTCACCGCACCACCAGCACGTTCCCGTAATTCCGCACCAGCGACAGCACTGCCCGGACACGGAGGACCCTCATGACCCCGCCACCCGCCTCGCCGGGCCCGTACGGCGCGTCCCACCACGCGCCGTACGGGGTGGAAGGCGACCAGCCGCTGGTGCGGCCCTACGCCATGACCGGTGGCCGTACCCGGCCGCGCTACCAGCTGGCCATCGAGGCCCTGGTGAGCACCACCGCGGACCCGGCGCAGTACGCGGGGCTCCTGCCCGAACACCAGCGGATCTGCCATCTGACCCGCGAGATCAAGTCGGTGGCCGAGATCTCCGCCCTCCTGGCCATTCCGCTCGGCGTGGCCAGGATCCTTGTGGCCGACCTGGCCGAAGCCGGCATGGTGGCGATCCACCAGCCGGGCAGCGGCGAGGCGGGCGGCCAGCCTGACGTGACACTGCTTGAGAGGGTGCTCAGTGGACTTCGGAAGCTCTAGGCCGCAACAGGCGTACGGCGCGCCACCGGTGCGGTCCACGACCTCCGCGAAGATCGTGGTCGCCGGTGGCTTCGGCGTCGGCAAGACGACGTTCGTCGGCGCGGTGTCGGAGATCAACCCCCTGCGCACCGAGGCCGTCATGACGTCCGCGTCGGCGGGCATCGACGACCTGAGCCATGTGCAGGACAAGACCACGACCACCGTGGCGATGGACTTCGGCCGCATCACGCTGGACGACGACCTCATCCTCTACCTGTTCGGCACGCCCGGCCAGGACCGTTTCTGGTTCATGTGGGACGACCTGGTGCGCGGCGCGATCGGCGCCGTGGTGCTGGTCGACACCCGCCGGCTGGCGGACTGCTTCCCGGCGGTGGACTACTTCGAGAACAGCGGTCTGCCGTTCGTGATCGCCCTCAACGGCTTCGACGGCCACCAGCCGTACCGGCCGGAGGAGGTCCGCGAGGCACTGCAGATCGGGCCGGAGGCACCGATCATCACGACCGACGCCCGGCACCGGGCGGAGGCCAAGAGCGCGCTCATCACGCTCGTCGAGCACGCGCTGCTGGCACGCCTCAAGTAGGCTGTGCCTGCGGCAAGTTGTGAGGACCACAACCACGGGGACCCGCTGTGTCACAGGACACGGGGGTCCCCGTTTTCATAACGTTTCGGGTGAGTTTCGGAGCGCTGCCGACACGGCCCGCACTCGGCCGGTGTCACCACGTGTACGTCTGTCGTAGGGTTTGGCCGCGCCTCAGGCTTATGTCTTTTTTATCCCCAGGCGCCGGACGTCAGTTCCCATATGCCGGACGTTTGGCGAGCACCCCCGCGACATGCTGAAATTCGCACAACCCGAGAGTAGGAACGGCTGTCGTCGTAGCGCCGTCGCCGAGAGGTTGTTGGTCCAGTGAGGAACACCAGAGCAGAAGCGGGTACCCCACCGGGCCCGCGGGGGAACTTCACCCCGCCGCAGCGCCCGGGGAGTTCTCCTTCGGCGCCGGCCGAGGCCGAGGTCCCCGTGCTGCCCGATCCGGGCGGCCGGCTGAGCATGCGCAACTGGCGGGTGGCCACCCGCCTGAACGTGATCCTCCTGATCCCGGTGCTCGTCGCTCTCGTCTTCGGTGGTTTCCGGGTGAAGAGCTCGGTGGACACCTGGCAGCAGGCCGACGACGCGGTGCGTACCGCGAACATGGTGCGGGCCGCGGCGACCTACAGCAACGCCCTTGAGGACGAACGCGACGTCACGGTGGTTCCCCTGCTCGCCGGAAAGCGTGCCGACTCGTCGGTCAGCGCCGCGTACGCGGCCACCGACGCGGCCGCCCGGGCCTTCGACCAGGCGGCCCAGCACGTACCGGACGAGGCGGACCTCAAGCGCCGGATGGCCACCTTCCGTGCCGTCGAACCGCGCCTGGCCGCCCTGCGCAAGGCCGCGTTCACCCGCCAGCTGTCGGGCGTGCAGACCGAAGAGGGCTACGTCACCATCCAGCACCCGCTGATGGAGCTGGCCAACGAACTGGGATTCGGCACCAGCAACGGCGCCTCCTACGGCCGCACCCTCTACGCCCTGTCGCTGTCCAAGGCGGCCGAGTCCCTGACCCGGTCGATCGGCATGCACATCCTGGTCGGCAAGCCCGCCTCCGCGCAGGAACTGGCGCTGCAGAAGACCGCGCTGGGCTCCTACGAGTACCTGCAGGGCATCGCCGTCGAGGAGTACGAGGGCGGCGGCACCGCGGCCGACCAGGCCCGGCTCCGGGCCGCGCAGGAGGCGGCCGCGAAGAAGGGCCAGGAGCAGATCACGGCCGCGCAGCGCAAGGCCGAGGCCGACCCGCACTCCAAGTTCATCGTGCCGCCGGACCTGACCAAGATGGTCACCGACATCGCCAACCCGCAGTCGACGAGCGCGACGCTGCGGGCCGAGGGCGTCACCCCCGAGTCGTACATGGCGGCCTCCACGCTGTCCTTCGACGCCTACCGCTCGATCGAGGTGACCCTGGCCGACCAGGCCGCCTCGGACGCCGCGAAGGTGGCCTCGACCGCCAAGCGGGACGTCTTCATCAACTCGGCGATCGTGGTGGTCGCCCTGATCCTGGCGTTCATCGTGGCCGCGATGATGGCCCGCACGATGACCCGCAGCATGCGGCGGCTGCGCTCGGCGGCGTTCGACATCGCCGAGACCCGTCTGCCCAGCCTGGTCGACCAGTTGTCGCGGACGGACCCGGGCCGGGTGGACACCCAGGTGGCGCCGATCCCGATCAACACCCAGGACGAGATCGGCGAGGTCGCCCGCGCCTTCGACCAGGTGCACCGGGAGGCGGTCCGGCTGGCCGCCGAGCAGGCGCTGCTGCGGGGCAACGTCAACGCGATCTTCACCAACCTCTCCCAGCGCAACCAGGGCCTCATCCAGCGCCAGCTCGAGCTGATCACCGAGCTGGAGAACAACGAGGCTGACCCGGACCAGCTGGAGAACCTGTTCAAGATGGACCACCTCGCGACCCGTATGCGGCGCAACGGCGAGAACCTGCTGGTCCTCGCCGGCGAGGAGCCGGGCCGGCAGTGGAACCAGCCGGTTCCGCTGGTGGACGTGCTGCGCGCGGCCGCGTCCGAGGTGGAGGCGTACGACCGGATCGAGCTGGTCGGCATCCCGGAGACCGACATCCACGGCAGCGCGGTCACCGACCTCGTGCACCTGCTGGCCGAGCTGCTGGAGAACGCCACCACGTTCTCCTCGCCGCAGACCAAGGTGCGGGTCACCGCGACCCGGCTGCCGGACGGCCGGGTGATGATCGAGATCCACGACCGCGGCATCGGCCTGACCGCCGAGGACTTCGCGGACATCAACCGCAAGCTCGCCGACCCGCCCACGGTGGACGTCGAGATCGCCAAGCGGATGGGCCTGTTCGTGGTCGGCCGGCTGTCCCAGCGGCACGGCATCCGGGTCCAGCTCAGGCCCTCCGGTGAGCAGGCCGGCACCACCTCCCTGGTGATGCTGCCCGAGCCGATCACCCACGGCGGTGGCGGCGAGGAGCTGCTGCCCGACGACCAGGACTTCACCGTCTCGCGGATGGTCCCCGAGCCCGCGGACGCGCCGGCGTTCGGCCGCCCCCTGGACCACCGCAGCGCGGCCGAGCTGGGCTTCGACGACTCCCGCTACGAGCAGGGCGGCGTGCTGCCGGAGGGCGGGCGCCCGCTGGACCCGGTGGGCCGCTCGCTGCAGCGCGAGGAGCGCAGGGCGCAGCTCGAGGCCGCCGTCCACGAACGCCACGACGGCCAGGAGCCGGCGGAGGCGGGTCAGGAGCAGGCGTTCGCGCAGGGCGACTTCACCGTCCCCGGCCAGGCGCAGGACCCGGGCTATCCGGGCGGATACGACGCGGGCTTCCCACAGCAGGGGTACGACCAGGGCTACGGGCCGCAGGACGGCTACGCCGCACCGGACGCCTACGCGCAGAACGGCTACCAGAACGGCTACGGGTCGCAGGGCTACGGCCAGGACGGCCAGGGGACCCCGGGCTACCCGGTCGACGGCCGGGAGCAGAACGGTTTCTTCGAGCAGCCGTACGAGGCCGCCCAGGACTTCGGCGACGGCGGCCGGCCGGCCGCGGGCTACGAAGGAGCCGGTCACCAGGCGGAGTTCCCCGGTTACGGGGCAGCTCAGGACGACTGGCCGGCGGCTGAAGCCCAGGTAACGGAATCCGTTCCGCCGCTCCCCGAGCAGGGGGAGGACAGCGTAGTCTCGCCTTCGCTGACGGACGCCGGACTGCCGCGCCGGGACCGGCGGCAGTCGCACGCACCCACGTCCCCGTCCGCATCGGAGCCCTCCGAGCCGCAGCACCAGTCCAGCAGTCAGCCTTCGGGCGAGCCGGCGGCCTCCTCGCCGGACGACGACGGCTGGCGGTCCACCAACGACGAGCACTGGCAGCGGGCCGAGCAGGTCCGTGAGCCCAAGGCAGGCGGAGTGACCCCCTCCGGCCTGCCACGGCGAGTGCCCCAGGCCAACCTGGTCCCGGGTACCGCGACGCAGACCCCGCAGGGCGGCCCACAGGTCTCCCGCGCACCGGAGGACGTCCGCGGCAGGTTGAGTAACCTGCGGCGTGGCGTCCAGCAAGGGCGCACTGCTGGAACTGACACGAACGGACAGGCCACCGACAGCCGATTCGGCGGCCCCCAGAACCAGGAGCGCTAGTTGAGTCCGATGAGCCAGGCGGCACAGAACCTGAACTGGTTGATCACCAACTTCGTGGACAACACCCCCGGGGTGTCCCACACCGTGGTGGTCTCCGCCGACGGCCTGCTGCTCGCGATGTCCGACGGATTCCCCCGCGACCGCGCAGACCAGCTCGCAGCCGTCGCCTCCGGTCTGACGTCGCTCACGTCCGGTGCGTCCCGCATCTTCGAGGGCGGGACCGTCAACCAGACCGTCGTGGAGATGGAGCGCGGCTTCCTCTTCATCATGTCCGTGTCCGACGGCTCCTCCCTGGCCGTACTCGCCCACCCCGAGTGCGACATCGGCCTCGTCGGCTACGAAATGGCCCTGCTCGTCGACCGGGCGGGTTCCGTACTCACTCCCGATCTGCGCGCCGAACTGCAGGGCAGCCTGCTCAACTAACGCACGGGCGCGGGCTCGTGCCCGGACACCGGCCAGGGGTCCGGGCACGGCGCCGCAGCCGAACCACGAGGAGGACCCGTGAGCACGCCCACCGGCGGAGATCCGTACGGCGGTCCGCACCAGCCGCCTCTGAACCCGTACAACTTCCCCTCGGCGCCCTCTCCGGAGCCGGGGTACCGGCAGCCGCGCGTACAGCCGTACGCGCCGCCGCAGGCTCCGCCGCCGCAGACCGCCCGCGGCGGGCCGGGAAGTGCGCAGGGTGGCTCGGGTGCCGGCTCCGGCCGCTCGCGTACCCCCTCGGGCCTGGTGCGCCCGTACGCCATGACCGGCGGCCGGACCCGGCCGCGCTATCAGCTGGCCATCGAAGCGCTGGTCAGCACCACCGCCGATGCCGAGCGGCTGCGGGGACAGCTGCC
Organism: Actinacidiphila acidipaludis; assembly: GCF_019890725.1. Lineage (GTDB taxonomy): Bacteria > Actinomycetota > Actinomycetes > Streptomycetales > Streptomycetaceae > Actinacidiphila > Actinacidiphila acidipaludis. The sequence goes on along the minus strand of NZ_JAINZZ010000057.1, from coordinate 14,528 downwards.
CGAGCACCAGCGGATCTGCCTGCTGTGCCGGGAGGTCAAGTCGGTCGCGGAGATCTCCGCGCTGCTGACCATCCCGCTCGGTGTGGTCCGGATCCTCGTGGCCGACCTCGCCGAGGCGGGTCTCGTCGCCATCCACCAGCCCGGTGGCGACGCGGCGGCCGGCGGCCAGCCTGACGTGACATTGCTTGAAAGGGTGCTCAGTGGACTTCGGAAGCTCTAGCGGCCCGACCCGCGCCACCACCTCCGCGAAGATCGTGGTGGCGGGCGGATTCGGCGTGGGCAAGACCACGTTCGTCGGTGCCGTGTCGGAGATCAACCCGCTGCGCACGGAGGCAGTGATGACCTCGGCCTCGGCCGGGATCGACGATCTGACGCACGCGCCGGACAAGACCACGACCACCGTGGCGATGGACTTCGGCCGTATCACGCTGGACGAGGACCTCATCCTCTACCTGTTCGGCACCCCCGGACAGGACCGCTTCTGGTTCATGTGGGACGACCTGGTGCGCGGCGCGATCGGCGCGATCGTCCTGGTGGACACCCGCAGGCTCGCGGACTGCTTCCCGGCGGTCGACTACTTCGAGAACAGCGGCCTGCCGTTCGTCATCGCCCTCAACGGCTTCGACGGCCACCAGCCGTACCAGCCGGAGGAGGTCCGCGAGGCGCTGCAGATCGGCCCGGAGGCGCCCATCATCATCACCGACGCCCGGCACCGGGGCGAGGCCAAGAGCGCGCTCATCACGCTGGTCGAGCACGCCCTGATGGCCCGTCTGCGCTAGCCGCCCGGCGACGCGAGAGAACGCGAGAGGCCCCGCACCGGACGGTGCGGGGCCTCTCGCGTGTCGGGGGCGTGCTGCCCGGGGGTGTCAGCCCTGCCAGGAGTGCGGCGCCCGGAAGCCCGGGGTGCGCTCCAGCCGGCGCCAGCGGGCGGTGGACCGGGCCGGCTTGGCCGGGACGGTCCCCTCCCCCGCGGCGGCGCGGGCAAGCAGGATCGCGGTCAGCGCGGCGAGTTCCTCGGGGTCGGCGTGACCCCGCTCGACACGCACGATCGAGTCGGCGGGAGTACTCAAGGTGGTCTCCAGGGAGAGTTACTGAGGGGGGTTGCCGTGCTTGCGGGACGGCAGGTCCGCGTGCTTGGTCCGGAGCATCGCCAGCGAGCCGATGAGCACCTCGCGGGTCTCCGCGGGGTCGATCACGTCGTCGACCAGGCCGCGCTCGGCCGCGTAGTACGGGTGCATCAGCTCGGCCTTGTACTCCTTGACCATGCTGGCCCGCATGGCGTCGGGGTCGTCGGCCTCGGCGATCTGCCGGCGGAAGATCACGTTGGCCGCGCCTTCCGCTCCCATGACGGCGATCTCGTTGGTCGGCCAGGCGTAGGTGAGGTCGGCCCCGATGGACTGGCTGTCCATCACGATGTAGGCCCCGCCGTACGCCTTGCGCAGGATCAGCGAGATCCTCGGCACGGTGGCGTTGCAGTACGCGTAGAGCAGCTTGGCGCCGTGCCGGATGATCCCACCGTGCTCCTGGGCGACGCCCGGAAGGAAGCCGGGGACGTCCAGGAGGGTGATGATCGGGATGTTGAAGGCGTCGCACATCTGCACGAAGCGGGCCGACTTCTCGGACGCCTCGATGTCCAGCACGCCCGCCAGCGAGGCCGGCTGGTTGGCGATGATGCCGACCACCTGGCCGTCGAGCCGGGTCAGGGCGCAGATGATGTTGGTGGCCCAGCGCTCGTGGACCTCCAGGTACTCGCCGTCGTCGACGATCTCCTCGATGACCTTGTGCATGTCGTACGAGCGGTTGCCGTCGGCGGGCACCAGGTCGAGCAGCACGTCGCTGCGCCGGTCGGCCGGGTCGTGGCACTCGACGGACGGCGGGTTCTCCCGGTTGTTCTGCGGGAGCAGCGACAGCAGGTAGCGGACCTCCTCCAGGCAGGTCTGCTCGTCGTCGTACACGAAGTGCGAGACGCCGGAGATCCCGGCGTGCACGTCGGCGCCGCCCAGGCCGTTCTGGGTGATGTCCTCGCCGGTGACCGCCTTGACGACGTCGGGGCCGGTGATGAACATCTGCGAGGTCTCACGGACCATGAAGACGAAGTCGGTCAGCGCGGGGCTGTAGGCCGCACCGCCGGCGCACGGGCCGAGCATCACCGAGATCTGCGGGATGACGCCGGAGGCGCGAGTGTTGCGCTGGAAGATGCCGCCGTAGCCGGCGAGCGCGGAGACGCCCTCCTGGATACGGGCGCCGGCACCGTCGTTGAGGGAGATCAGCGGGGCGCCGGCCGAGATGGCCATGTCCATGATCTTGTGGATCTTGGTGGCGTGGGCCTCGCCCAGCGCGCCGCCGAAGATCCGGAAGTCGTGGGCGTAGACGAAGACCGTGCGGCCGTGCACGGTGCCCCAGCCGGTGATGACGCCGTCGGTGTAGGGGCGCTTGGCCTCCAGGCCGAACCCGGTCGCGCGGTGCCTGCGCAGCGGCTCCACCTCGTGGAAGGAGCCCTCGTCGAGCAGCAGGTCGATCCGCTCGCGGGCGGTGAGCTTGCCCTTGGCCTTCTGGGCCTCGGTCGCCTTCTCACTCGGTCCGCGCCTGACCTGCTCGCGGATGGCGTGGAGTTCTGCCACGCGCCCGCGGGCGTCGTTCGCCGCGACGGGCACCTCTTCCGATGTGGTCATGTACCGACAGTACGAGCGAAGGGCCCGATAAAGGGCCATCGACTCCGTACAGTGTCCGGTTGCTGTTCATGGTGGAACCCGACAGACGCGCTGGTCTGCGGTGTCCCGCCGCGGCGGGGCGGGACACCGCTGTCAGCAACCTGCCACCCCCGGAATGATTGATTCCGGTTGCTCCGTCCGGGTCAGCGACCGGCCACCGCGTCGGCCAGCGCGAGCGTCCGGCGGGCCTCCTCGACGTGCAGGTTCTCGATCATCCTGCCGTCCACCGTGACCACCCCCCGCCCCTGTGACGTGGCCTCTTCGAAAGCGGCGATGATCCGCCGGGAGCGTTCCACGTCGGCCTGGGCCGGCGCGAAGATCCGGTTGCACGGTTCGAGCTGGCTCGGGTGGATCAGCGTCTTGCCGTCGAAGCCGAGCCGGCGGCCCTGCAGCGTCTCCGCCTCGAAGCCGGCGGCGTCCTTCACGTCGTTGTAGACACCGTCCAAGATGACCCGGCCGGTGGCGCGGGCCGCGAGCAGCGCCAGCGACAGCCCGGTGAGCAACGGCGCCCGGCCGGGGACGTGCTCGGCGTGCAGTTCCTTCGCCAGGTCGTTGGTGCCCAGCACCAGGACGGTCAGGCGCTCGGAGGCGGCCGCGATCAGCCGGGCGTCGAACATCGCCACCGGCGTCTCGATCATCGCCCAGATCGCGGTGCGGTCCGGCGCCCCGGCGGCCTCCAGCGCCGCCTCGACCGCGCGGACGGTGTCCGGCGAGTCGACCTTGGGCACCACGACGGCGTCCGGGCCGGCCGCGGCGGCGGCCCGCAGGTCGTCGTCGTGCCACGGCGTGCCCGGCGCGTTGACCCGGATCGTCACCTCGCGGTAGCCGTACTCGCCGCTCGCGGCGGCGGCCGCGACCCGGTCGCGGGCCTCCGCCTTGGCGTCGGGGGCGACGGAGTCCTCCAGGTCGAGGATGAGCGCGTCGGTGGGCAGCGACTTCGCCTTCTCCAGGGCGCGCTCGTTGGCGCCGGGCATGTAGAGGACGGAACGCCGGGGCCGCAGGTCGCCGCTCATCGGGCGTCCTCCTCACGGGTGGCCGCGGCGTAGACCTCGGCGAGTTCGGGGTCCCGGGCGGCGAGCGCGTCCGCGAGGTCGGCGACGACCAGGCACTGCTTGTACGTGGCGTCGTCCTGCATCTTGCCGTCGATCATCACCGCGCCGGTGCCGTCGCCCATCGCCGCGATGACCCGGCGGGCCCACGCAACGTCCTGCGGGGACGGGGAGAACACGCGCTTGGCGATGGCGATCTGCGCCGGGTGCAGCGACCACGCGCCGACGCAGCCCAGCAGGAAGGCGTTGCGGAACTGGTCCTCGCAGGCGGTGACGTCCTGGATGTCCCCGAACGGCCCGTAGTACGGCAGGATGCCGTGCGCCGCGCAGGCGTCGACCATCCGGGCGATCGTGTAGTGCCAGAGGTCCTGCTGGAACGTGGGCCGCGGCGCGTCGGCGCCGCCGTCCGCGGCCGGCGCCGGATCGGCGCGGACCAGGTAGCCGGGATGGCCGCCGCCGACCCGGGTGGTCTTCATCCGGCGGCTGGCCGCCAGGTCGGCCGGACCGAGCGAGATGCCCTGCATCCGGGGGCTGGCCCCCGCGATCTCCTCGACGTTCGCCACGCCCGTGGCCGTCTCCAGGATGGCGTGCACCAGGATCGGCCGGCCGAGCCCGGCCTTGGCCTCCAACTGGGCGAGCAGACGGTCCACATAGTGGATGTCCTGCGCGCCCTCGACCTTGGGCACCATGACGACGTCGAGCTTGTCGCCGATCTCGGGGACGAGGGTGAGCAGGTCGTCCAGGACCCAGGGCGAGTCGAGGCTGTTGATCCGGGTCCACAGCTGGGTGTCGCCGAAGTCCGTGGCCCGCGCGGTCTTCACCAGTCCGAGCCGGGCCGCCTCCTTGCGGTCGGCGGGGACGGCGTCCTCCAGGTTGCCGAGCAGCACGTCCACCTGGGGGGCGAGCGACGGGACCTTGGCCGCCATCTTCTCGTTGCCGGGGTCGAAGAAGTGGATCATCCGCGAGGGCCGGAGCGGCACCTCCCGCACGGGGGCGGGCGCCCCCACGGCCAGCGGGCGGAAGAAGTCCTTCGCCGAGCGCATGCGATCTCCCGGTTGTCGGTCGGGGTGAGGGTGTGGCGCTCACCTTACGGGGGCGGCCCCTCGCCGGTTACCCGACAGTACGTGTGCCGTTCGTCACCGGTGACCAGCGCATCGCGAGATCGGGTTCGCGTTCCATGTTGCCCGAGCCGTCGGTCGCGGCGGTGACGGCGAAGCCGTGGCGGAGGTAGAAAGCCCGTGCGTCGGTGTTCTTCTGGAACACGAACAGGCTCAGCCCCTGCGGCCGGTGGGCCCTGGCCGCGTCCAGCAGGAGGGTGCCGATGCCGCGCCTGCGCACGTCGGCCAGCAGGTAGAGGGCGTCGAGGACGTCGCCCGCGACGGCCGCGTACCCGACGACGGCGCCGTCGAGTTCGGCCACCCACACGGTGGCGCCGGGCAGCACGACGTCCCGCACCCACGCCTCGACCTGGGCGTCGGAGCGGGTGCGGGGCGGGAGGAAGGGCATGGTCGCCTCGCGGGACCTGATGTGCACCTGGGCGATCGCGGCGGCGTCTGCGGCCAGGGCTCGCCGTACCAGGGCGGGCGGCGGGGAGGTCTGCGGGGTGGTCTGCGGCGAAGGGGTTGCGGTCACCGGGGCACCCTAGGGGTCACCCGCCCGCCCGGCCGAACGGTTTTCCGGAGGCCGGGCCGGCGGGACCGTCACGGCGGCGCGCCGCCGTGCGGAGGCAACGGGGTCAGCAGCCGCCGCAGTTGTAGTAGAGGACGTCCCAGTGGCTGCCCTCGTCGGTGTAGACGTTGCCCGCGCCGGACTGCCACATGGGGTAGCCGTCGCCGCGCAGGCCGATGTACGCGAACGTGTTGTGCACGTAGTTGTTCAGGCAGGTGTTCTTGCCGAAGTCGAGCTTGTAGCCGTTGTAGTGGGAGTAGGTGCCGCTGGCGTGGCCGACCTCGGTGCCGCCGGTGATGTTCAGGGCGCAGCCGCTCGCGTGCTTGAGGGTCACGGCGCCCTGGGCGGTGGCCAGGTTGAGGCCGTCGAAGGACGTGCAGGTGGAGTTGTTGCGGTTGGTGCAGCCGCCGGACGACGACCAGGTGATGCCCGCACCGCGGAACATGCTCTCGGCCTGGGCCTGCGTCAGCTTGGTGACGGCGAACGCGTCATGGCTCGCCGCGAGGCCGACGCCCGGCGCGAAGAGCACGGTGAGCAGGAGCGTGAGAGCGCTGACGACGGCCCGCATCCGGGTCCGCGGGCGCGCGGGGGACGGCGACACAAGGGGTGACACAAGGGGTGACGCAACGGGGGACACAAGGGTGGTGCTGCTCATGCGATCTCCTCCTGCGGGGGCGGCCGTGGCCGCCGTGAATGGGGGTGTGCAGGTGGCGCAGGAGGAGTGTGCCCGAGGTCTACGCGCGTCCGCCAGGGTTCCGGCAGCTTTGGGACAGGGTTTCGGCGGGATCGCCGGCCGGGCCCGCGCGCGACCTGCGGCGGGCCCTCGGCGAACACCCCGAGTTCATCGGGGCGTCGTGCCGCCGGTCCTACTCCTGGGGGTCGAGCCCGGCCCGCAGCAGACCGTAGGCGCAGGCGTCGTCCAGCGCCTGCCAGGACGCGGCGATGACGTTGTCCGCGACTCCCACCGTGGACCACTCGCCGGTGCCGTCGGTGGTGGTGATCAGCACGCGGGTGGTCGAGTCGGTGCCCGAACGCCCTTCCAGGATGCGGACCTTGTAGTCGACCAGCGCGAAGCCGGCCAGCTGGGGGTAGATCTGTTCCAGGCCCACCCGCAGGGCGCGGTCGAGGGCGTTGACCGGGCCGTTGCCCTCGGCGGTGGCGACGATCCGCTCGCCCTTGGCCCACAGCTTGACGGTGGCCTCGTTGGCGTGGGTGCCGTCGGGACGGTCCTCGATGATGGCCCGCCAGGACTCGGTGCGGAAGAAGCGGCGGGGCTCCTTGCCGCCGATGCTGTCCAGCTCCGCCCGCATGAGCAGGGCGAACGAGGCGTCGGCGGCCTCGTAGGTGTAGCCCTGGAGTTCGCGTTCCTTGACCCGGTCGACGATCCGCTGGACCAGGTCGCGGTCGCCACCGAGGTCGATGCCGAGCTCCTTGCCCTTGAGCTCGATCGAGGCGCGGCCGGCCATGTCCGAGACCAGCATCCGCATCGTGTTGCCCACGCGCTGCGGGTCGATGTGCTGGTACAGGTCGGGGTCGACCTTGATGGCCGAGGCGTGCAGCCCGGCCTTGTGGGCGAAGGCGGAGACCCCCACATAGGGCTGGTGGGTGGACGGCGGGAGGTTGACGACCTCGGCGATGGCGTGCGAGATCCGGGTCATCTCGCCGAGCGCGCCCTCGGGCAGCACCCGGCGGCCGTGCTTGAGCTCCAGCGCCGCGACGACCGGGAAGAGGTTGGAGTTGCCGACCCGCTCGCCGTAGCCGTTCGCGGTGCACTGCACGTGCGTGGCACCGGCGTCCACCGCGGCCAGGGTGTTGGCGACCGCGCAGCCGGTGTCGTCCTGCGCGTGGATGCCGAGCCGGGCCCCGGTGTCGGCGAGCACCAGACCGGTGACGGCCTGCACCTGGGCGGGCAGCATGCCGCCGTTGGTGTCACAGAGCACCACCACGGAGGCGCCCGCCTCGTGCGCGGCGCGGACGACCTGCGTGGCGTAGTCGGCGTTCGCCCGGTACCCGTCGAAGAAGTGCTCGCAGTCGACGAAGACCCGGCGGCCCTGCTCCACGAGGTAGGAGACGGTGTCCCGGACCATCGCCAGGTTCTCCTCCAGCGTGGTGCGCAGAGCCAGCTCCACGTGCCGGTCGTGGGACTTGGCGACCAGCGTGATGACGGGGGCGCCGGACTCCAGCAGCGCGTTGACCTGGGGGTCCTCCGCCGCCGTGGCGCCCGCGCGGCGGGTGGCGCCGAAGGCGACCAGCACCGCGTGGCGCAGTTCGAGCTCGGTGCGGGCGCGGGCGAAGAACTCGGTGTCGCGGGGGTTGGCGCCGGGCCAGCCGCCCTCGATGAAGCCCACCCCGAAGTCGTCCAGGTGCCGGGCGATCGTCAGCTTGTCGGCGACGGTGAGGTTGATCCCCTCACGCTGTGCTCCGTCGCGCAGCGTGGTGTCGAAGACATGGAAGCTGTCGTCCAGTTCCGCGGTCATAGCTGTCTAACTCCTGTCAGGTGGGTGGGTTTCCTCCGGGCGATCCTGAAGTCGCCCGGTGGACCGACTCCACTTGCCCCCAGCCACCGCGTGCGGTTTCGCCTCCGGCGCGGATGGGCCGGGAAACGAAAAAACCCCTCGCGGATGCGAGAGGTCTGCACGCGGGTCTGGGACACGGTGGCGTTCCACTGGGGTCAGTGGGGCGTCACTGCGGACCGGCGTGCCTGCGGCCAATAATCATGACGCGGGCGGACATGATTGGCAGTGTGCCACACCTCGGGGTCCAGCGAGACCCCGGTCTCACCATCCGAACACCCCCCGCGGCCCTCCGCGGACCGCGGGGAGAGCGGCGGCTCTAGTCGCCGAGGGGGTGCATCCAGTGGTGCGCGTCGGCCGCCCGCCCGGTCTGGATGTCCAGCAGCGCCTCACGCAACCGCATGGTGACCTCGCCCGGCCGGCCGTCCGCGACGGACCAGTCCGCCCGGGTGGACTTCACCGAGCCGACGGGGGTGATCACCGCGGCCGTGCCGCAGGCGAACACCTCGGTCAGCGAGCCGTCCTCGTTCCCCCGCTTCCAGTCGTCCACGCTGATCCGGCCCTCGGCCACCTCGTAGCCGAGGTCCGCGGCGATGTTCAGCAGCGAGTCGCGGGTGATCCCGGGCAGCAGCGAGCCGGACAGCTCCGGGGTGACGATGCGGTTCCCGTACACGAAGTACAGGTTCATCCCGCCCATCTCCTCGATCCAGCGCCGCTCGATCGCGTCCAGCCACACCACCTGGTCGCAGCCGTGCTCGATGGCCTGCGCCTGGGCGACGAGGGAGGCGGCGTAGTTGCCGCCGGTCTTGGCGGCGCCGGTGCCGCCGGGCGCGGCGCGCACGTACTCCTCGGACAGCCACACCGACACCGGCTTGACGCCGCCGGAGAAGTACGCGCCGGCGGGGGACGCGATCACCAGGAACAGGTACTCGTTGGCCGGCCGCACCCCGAGGCCCACCTCGGAGGCGAACATGAAAGGCCGCAGGTAGAGCGACGCCTCGCCCTCGGTCGGCACCCACGCCTTGTCCTGCCGCACCAGCACGTCGCACGCCTCGATGAACGTCTCGACCGGCAGCTCGGGCATCGCCAGCCGGCGGGCCGAGGCCTGGAAGCGGCGGGCGTTGGCCTCCGGCCGGAACGTGGCGACGCTGCCGTCGGGCTGGCGGTACGCCTTGAGGCCCTCGAAGATCGTCTGCGCGTAGTGCAGCGTCATGTTCGCCGGGTCGATCGACAGCGGCGCGTACGGGACGAGCTGCGCGTCGTGCCAGCCGCGGCCCTCGGTCCACTTGATGGTGACCATGTGGTCGGTGAAGTGGCGGCCGAACCCGGGGCTGCCGAGGATCGCGTTGCGTTCGGCGTCGGCCAGGGGGTGGGACGAGGGCTTGAGCTCGATCGTGGGCGTCGTCATATGTGTTCCTTCACCGTCTGCTGCCGTCCGACTGCTAGGACGTCCTAGTTTCCCGCCGCGCTGCGGCCCCGCCACCGATTATCGCAGCGGCGGGGCCGGGGACCTACCTCCGGGCGGGGGTCAGCCTGCGACCCGGGCCGCCAGCGCGTCGCCGATCTCCACCGTGCTGCGCGCCGGCCTGCCGGAACGCTCGGCGAGGTCGGTCTGGACCGCCGCGTCGATCCGGTCGGCCTCCGTGTCGTAGCCGAGGTGCCGCAGGAGCAGGGCGACGGAGAGCACGGTCGCGGTGGGGTCGGCCTTGGACTGGCCCGCGATGTCCGGCGCGGAGCCGTGCACCGGCTCGAACATCGAGGGGAACGCGCGGCCGGGGTTGATGTTGCCGCTGGCCGCCACGCCGATGCCGCCGGAGACGGCCGCGGCGAGGTCGGTGATGATGTCGCCGAACAGGTTGTCGGTGACGATCACGTCGAACCGCTCGGGCTGCGTGACGAGGAAGATCGTCGCCGCGTCCACGTGCAGGTAGTCGGTGGTGACGTCCGGGTACTCCGCGCCGACCGCCTCGAAGATCCGGGTCCACAGCCGGCCGGCGTGCACCAGGACGTTGTTCTTGTGCACCAGGGTCAGCTTCTTGCGCGGGCGGGCCTGCGCGCGGGCGTAGGCGTCCCGCACCACGCGCTCGATGCCGTACGCGGTGTTCAGGCTGACCTCGGTGGCGACCTCCTGCGGGGTACCGGTCCTGATGGTGCCGCCGTTGCCGGTGTACGGGCCCTCGGTGCCCTCGCGGACCACCACGAAGTCGATGGCCGGGCTGCCGGCCAGCGGCGTCCCCACGCCCGGGAAGAGCTTGCTCGGGCGCAGGTTGACGTGGTGGTCGAAGGCGAAGCGGAGCTTCAGCAGGAAGCCGCGCTCCAGCACCCCGGAGGGCACGGAGGGGTCGCCGATGGCACCGAGCAGGATCGCGTCGTGGACCTTCAGCTCGGCGAGGTCGTCGTCGGTGAGGGTCTGGCCGGTCGCGTGGTACCGCTTCGCGCCGAAGTCGTACTCCTTGGTCTCCAGCTTCACGTCCTGCGGAAGCGCGGCGGAGAGGACCTTGAGACCTTCGGTGACGACTTCCTGGCCGATTCCGTCGCCGGGAATGACTGCGAGGCTGAGGCTGCGAGACATGTCCGCACCCTACTCCCCGTCCCATCCCCTGACACGGCCCGTCCGCATGCCGGACATGCGTGTCGGGGCGCGGCTGCGTGCGGGACCGGCGGCACCTGCCGGGGCGGGTTCAGCCGCGCTCGTGACCGGTGCTGCCGCCGTTGTCGCGGCGGTCCATCGAGCGCTGCAGGGCACGGAGGGCGTTCTGGCGTGCGGTCTCGTCCATGGGGATCAACTCCACTGGGAAATCGGAGGAGATGGGGCTGCCATGGAACGCGGGCGGTGGGCCGGCGCCGCGGGGGGTGACCCGCTGAAGAGGGCGCCTTGCGCGCATCCGCCGCTCGCTCGGTCGAGCGTGGAACGTTCGGCTTGTTACCACGCTAGGTCAGCGGCTTCGTCCTGTCTCCACAATTACTCGGACTTCCTACTATCTGAGACGACGATCACCCTCGGGGGCCCCGGAGACGTCCGCGCGAGGGCGGACGCGGCCCCCGGGACATGGAAACCGCCCCCGTGTCCGGAGGGGGAGACCGGAGGCGGGGGCGGTGGCCGGGGGGCCGGGGCCCGCGCCCGAAGGGCGGGCCCCGGAAGGAGCGACCGGGGCGGTCAGCCCTGGTGCGGGTAGTGGTAGTCGGTCGGCGGGACCAGCGTCTCCTTGATGGCGCGGGTCGACGTCCAGCGCATCAGGTTCTGCGCGGCACCGGCCTTGTCGTTGGTGCCGGAGGCACGGCCGCCGCCGAACGGCTGCTGGCCGACGACCGCGCCGGTGGACTTGTCGTTGATGTAGAAGTTGCCGGCCGCGAACCGCAGCCGCTCCATCACGTGCGCCGCCGCGGCACGGTCCCGGGCGATGACCGCACCGGTGAGGCCGTACGCCGACACCGACTCCATCTGCGTGAGCATCGCCTCGAAGTCGGCGTCGTCGTAGACGTACACGCCCAGGACCGGGCCGAAGTACTCCTCGCGGAAGATCTCGTTCTCCGGGTCGGTGGAGACCAGGACCGTCGGGCGGACGAACCAGCCGACCGAGTCGTCGTAGGTGCCGCCGGCCACGACCTCGACGGTCGGGTCGGCCGCGGCACGGTCGATGGCGGCCTTGTTCTTGGCGAAGGCCCGCTCGTCGATGACGGCGCCGAGGAAGTTGGTGAGGTCGGTGACGTCGCCCATGGTGAGCCCGTCGACCTCGGCGGCGAACTCCTCCTTGAAGCCGTTCTCCCAGATCGAGCGCGGGATGTACGCGCGGGAGGAGGCCGAGCACTTCTGGCCCTGGTACTCGAAGGAGCCGCGGGTCAGCGCGGTCTTGAGCACCGCGGGGTCGGCGGAGGGGTGCGCGACCACGAAGTCCTTGCCGCCGGTCTCGCCGACGATCCGCGGGTAGGAGCGGTACCGCTCGATGTTCTCGCCGACCGTGCGCCACAGGTACTGGAAGGTGCGGGTCGAGCCGGTGAAGTGGATGCCGGCCAGCTCCGGGTGCTGCAGCGCCACGTCGGAGACGGCGATGCCGTCGCCGGTGACGAGGTTGATGACGCCGTCCGGGAGGCCTGCCTCCTTCAGCAGCTTCATCAGCAGCACGGCCGAGTGCGTCTGCGTCGGGGACGGCTTCCAGACCACGACGTTGCCCATCAGCGCGGGCGCGGTGGGCAGGTTGCCGGCGATCGCGGTGAAGTTGAACGGCGTGATGGCGTAGACGAAGCCCTCGAGCGGACGGTGGTCCAGCCGGTTCCACACGCCGGGCGCGTTGGCGACCGGCTGCTCGGCGAGGATCTGCCGGGCGTAGTGCACGTTGAACCGCCAGAAGTCGACCAGCTCGCAGGGGCTGTCGATCTCCGCCTGCTGCGCGGTCTTGGACTGGCCGAGCATGGTGGACGCCGCCACCGTCTCCCGCCAGGGACCGGCCAGCAGCTCCGCGGCCCGCAGGATGATCGCGGCGCGGTCGTCGAAGGACATGGCACGCCAGGCCGGCGCCGCGGCCAGCGCCGCGTCGATCGCGTCCTGCGCGTCCTGGGTGGTGGCGTTGGCGTATGTGCCCAGGCGCGCGCCGTGGTTGTGCGGCTGGACGACGTCGAAGCGCTCTCCCCCGCCCATGCGCTCCTCGCCGCCGATGAACATCGGCAGGTCGACCGGGTTGCCGGCCAGCTCCTTGAGCTTGGCCTCCAGCCGGGCGCGTTCCGGGCTGCCGGGCGCGTAGCTGTGCACCGGCTCGTTGACCGGCGCGGGGACCTGGGTCACAGCGTCCATGGAGCGTTCTCCTCGTGGGATTCGGGTCAGCGGGCGGGGAGGAAGGAGCGGAGGAAGAAGGCGAGGTTGGCCGGTCGCTCCGCCAGGCGGCGCATGAAGTACCCGTACCAGTCTGCGCCGTAGGGCACGTAGATGCGCATGCGCTCGCCCTCGTCCGCGAGGCGCCGCTGCTCGGCGGTGCGGATGCCGTAGAGCATCTGGAACTCGTAGGAGCCGGCTGACCGGTGGTTGCGGGCGGCGAGGTCCTGGGCGATGGCGATCATGCGCGGGTCGTGCGAGCCGACCATCGGGTAGCCCTGGCCCTCGAAGAGGGTGCGCAGCACACGCACGTACGCGCGGTCCACGTCCTTCTTGTCCTGGAAGGCCACGCGCGCGGGCTCCTTGTAGGCGCCCTTCACCAGGCGGACGCGCGAGCCGGACACCGCCAGCGCGCGGGCGTCCTCCTCGGTCCTGAACAGGTAGGACTGCAGCACCGCGCCGGTCCCCGGGTGCTCGCGGCGCAGCTCGTGCAGGATGGCCAGGGTGGAGTCGATCGTGGTGTGGTCCTCCATGTCCAGGGTGACCGTGGTGCCGATCTCGGTGGCCAGCTCGGCGACCTCGCGGACTCCTGCCAGCGCGATGTCGTGGCCGCCGTCGGGCAGCGCCTGGCCGAAGGCGGAGAGCTTCACCGACACCTCGGCGCGCGGGCCGAGGTCGTCCTTGCGCAGGGTCTCCAGCAGACGCAGGTAGGCGTCGCGGGTGGCCTGGGCGGTGGCCCGGTCGGTGACGTCCTCGCCGAGGTGGTCCAGGGTGACGTCCAGACCGGCGGTGGTCAGGCCGCGCACGGTGTCCATCGCGGGGTGCAGCTCGTCACCGGCGATGAAACGCTTCACCACGGGACGGGTGACGGGTGCGGCGGCGACGACGCGGCGCATACGGTCGCTGCGCGAGGCGGCGAGCAACACGGGACCGAGCACGGTGGCTCCTTCGGACATGCGGGTTCGGCGGAACGGTGCGGCGGACGCGCGCCGTCACCGTGAATCTAAGGAGCGGCTACCCCGCGGGACCACCGACAGCTGTCACGCATCCGGGTGCGGTCCCTCATACAGATGTATGAGGGAGGTGCGCGACAATGGGCGCGTGGCCGGTGAGTACGGGGACTTCCAGGAGCTCGTCGACGAGGTGTCGGCGCTGCTCGGCGCGCCCGCGACCCTGGAGGACCGGGACTTCCGGCTGATCGCGTTCGGGGTGCACGACAGCGAGGACGACGCGGCCATGGACCCCGTGCGGACCCGGTCCATTCTGACCCGCCGCTCCACGGCCGAGGTCCGCGCGTGGTTCGAGCGGTTCGGCATCGCCCGCGCCACCGGCCCGGTGCGCATCCCGGCGGTGCCCTCCGCGGGGGTCTTCCGCGGGCGGCTGTGCCTGCCGGTGCGCCACGGCGGCGTGGTCTACGGCTACGTGTGGCTGCTGGACGAGGCCGAGCACACCGAGGCGCAGCTCGCCGCGGCGATGGCGGTCGCCGCGAGGATCGGCGCGCGGCTCGCCGCCGCGTCCCGCGCCGGATCCGGCGCCGGGACGGCGCTGCGGGCCCTGCTCACCGCGGGCTCGCGGGCCGGCCGCGACGAGGCGGAGGACGCCCTGCGGGCGGCGCTCGGCGACGACGCGGACGAGGCGCACGCGCTGGTGTGCGTGCGCCTCGTCGGCGTCGTCGCCGGGGCGCCGGAGCTGCCCGGACTACGGGCCGTGCCGGGGGCGGCGTCCAGTACGGCTACCTGCACGCCCACGCGCCGCACACCATGAGCTCCTGGGTCACCGA
>NZ_JAINZZ010000056.1 GCF_019890725.1 Actinacidiphila acidipaludis | reverse complement strand
ACTCACGGTCCGCTCCTACAACTGCCTCAAGCGCGAGGGCATCCACTCCGTGGGTGAGCTCGTCGCCCGTTCCGAGGCCGACCTGCTCGACATCCGCAACTTCGGTGCGAAGTCGATCGACGAGGTCAAGGCGAAGCTGGCCGGCATGGGCCTGGCCCTCAAGGACAGCCCGCCCGGATTCGACCCCACTGCCGCGGCCGACGCGTTCGGCGCCGACGACGACGTCGACGCCGGTTTCGTGGAGACCGAGCAGTACTGAACTCTCCGAGGGTCCGTCGCGTAGTGCGGCGGGCCCGGAGTACCCAGGGGCGTGAGCCCTGGCAGTCCGGGGCGAGCCCGGAACCCACGAGCTGGCAGCCGCCAGTTCGCACTGACATCGGTACCTGACACGGCCGGTGCAGCGTAGAAGGAGAAAGACATGCCTCAGCCCGCCAAGGGTGCCCGTCTGGGCGGCAGCGCCGCGCACGAGAAGCTGCTCCTCGCGAACCTCGCGAAGTCGCTCTTCGAGCACGGCCGCATCACCACCACCGAGGCCAAGGCGCGGCGTCTGCGCCCGGTCGCGGAGCGTCTGATCACCAAGGCGAAGAAGGGCGACATCCACAACCGTCGCCAGGTGCTGCAGCAGATCACGGACAAGGGCGTCGTCCACACGCTCTTCACCGAGATCGCGCCGCGGTACGAGAACCGCCCCGGTGGTTACACCCGCATCACCAAGATCGGCAACCGTCGTGGCGACAACGCCCCGATGGCCGTGATCGAGCTGGTCGAGGCCCTGACCGTGCAGCAGTCCGCGGTCGGCGAGGCCGAGGCCGCCACCAAGCGTTCCGCCAAGGACCGCGCCGGTGACGAGGCTCTGGCCGAGGTCAAGGACGCCAAGTCCGAGGAGACCACGGAGGACGCGGCCCCCGCCGAGGCCGCGGACGAGGAGTCCAAGGACGCCTGAGCGTCCCGAGACCGGTGAGCGGGCCCGTACCCCTGGGGGTGCGGGCCCGTTCCGTATGGGCAGCGAGTGGTGAGGAGGCAGGCGTGAGCGACGATCCCGCGCCCGGGCAGGTCCGGGTCCGGCTGGACCTGTCGTACGACGGGGCGGAGTTCTCCGGCTGGGCCAAGCAGCGCAGCCGGCGCACCGTGCAGGGCGAGCTGGAGTCGGCGATCCGCACGGTGCTGCGGCTGCCGGAGCCGGTGGAGCTGACGGTGGCGGGCCGCACCGACGCCGGTGTGCACGCCCGCGGGCAGGTCGCGCATGTCGACCTGCCGGCCGAGGTGTGGGCCGCGGAGGGGGAGAAGCTCCGCCGGCGGCTGGCCGGGCGGCTGCCGTGGGACGTACGGGTCTGGCAGGTCGGCGAGGCCCCGGCGGGCTTCAACGCGCGGTTCTCGGCGATCTGGCGCCGCTACGCCTACCGCGTCGGCGACCACCCCGGCGGCGTCGACCCGCTGCTGCGCGGGCACGTGCTCTGGCACGACCGTCCGGTGGACGTGGATGCGATGAACACCGCGGCCGCCCTGATGCTCGGCGAGCACGACTTCGCGGCGTACTGCAAGAAGCGGGAGGGTGCGACGACCATCCGCACCCTGCTCGACCTGCACTGGGAGCGCACCCCCGAGGGCCTCGCGGTGGCGACCGTGCGGGCCGACGCGTTCTGCCACAACATGGTCCGCGCGCTGGTCGGCGCGATGCTCCTGGTGGGCGACGGGCACCGCGCGCTCGGCTTTCCGGCGGAGGTGCTGGCCGGACGGGTCCGGCACTCCGCGGTCAACGTGGTGCGGCCGCACGGCCTGACCCTGGAAGAGGTCGGCTACCCGCCGGACGACCAGCTCGCCGCCCGCAACCTCCAGGCCCGCAACCTGCGCACCCTCTGCCGGTAGGTGTCGCCCGCCCCGGGCGGAGGTCTCCGCGACGGCGCCCCGCCCGCGCACGGGCGGGGCGCCGGCAGGTCAGTTGCGGGACGGGTCCGCCGCGGCGGCGTCGCGCCCGCGCTGGATGATCCGCTGGAACGCGAAGTTCGAGGCGTCGTTGGCGGACTGGAGCGCCACCGTGTCGGACGCCGTGATGGTCTTGCCGTTCTTCAGTCCGGCGATCGCGAAGTAGGCGTACCGGCCGACCGCGTTGGACGTCATCCGGCAGGCCACCGCGTGGCAGAAGTCCGCCACTCCGCCGCCGTTGAGCGGCGCCAGGTACTGCGCGACCTTCTGCACCTTCTGCGCGTGCGCCTTGTCGTCGAAGACGGCCACGCCCACGGTGACCGCGGTGCCGCCGTTGGTGTACGTGACGCGGATGAGCTTGCGGCAGGCGCTCTTGCCCAGCGCCACCGACAGGTTCGCGCGCGCGGCGCCCGCGCACGCGTTCGTCGACGTGATCGCGGTCTTGACGTACACCCGGCCGTCCATCAGGAACTGCTTCCCGGGGAAGAGCGAGTTCGCGGTGAGCGGGGCCGTGTCCTTCCCGGCCGTCGACAGGTAGTCCAGCGGGTTCGCGGGCGGCGGCGGGGCGACCGAGGAGAACGACGGCGCCGGCGGCAGCGCGGAGGTGCCGGCCGTGCCGGAGCTGCTCGGCCCGGCGATGGTCGGCTTGGAGCTCTTGCCGGACATCACCACCGCGGTGGCCACACCGCCCGCGATGACGGCGATCGCCACGATGCCGCCGGTGAGCATCATCACCTTGCGGCGGCGGGCGCCGCTGGCCTCCTGCTGCTCGGCCAGCGCGCCCCAGTCCGGCGTACCCGAGGCCGACGACGGCGCCGGGCGGCGGCCGGTCGTGCCCGTGCCCATGGGGAAGGACCCGGAGGACCCCGAGGACCCGGTGGACGCGGGGGAGGGACTCTGGCGGGGGAGTCCCGCGCCCGGGCCCTGCGGGGGCGGCCCCTGCTGCGGGAAGCCCTGCGGGGGGATGCCGCCGTGCTGCGGGCCACCGCCCTGCTGGGGTGCGCCGCCCCACGCCTGCGGTTCCCCGGCGCCCGGCTGCTGCCCGCCGGGGCCCTGCGGTTCCGGAAGCTGGGTCTGCGGCGGGCGGGCCTGGCCCTGCTGGTGCGGGCCGGGCCGCTCCGAGGCGGGCCCCTCGCGGTGCGGCAGCGGCGGCTGACCGGTCTGGCCGCCCTGACCCCCCGACCCGCTCTGGCCGCCCGACCCGCCCTGGCCGGCCTGGGCGGCCTGCGGGACAGAGCCCTGGGGGATCTGCGGCGCCTGGCCCTGCGGGATCTGCGGCGCCCGGCCCGCCGTCGCCGGGGCCTGCGGTGACGACCACGGCTCGCCCTGCGGGCCGGGCCCGGCGAACTGCTCGCGCGGGTCCTGCGGGGCCGGTTGCTGCTGGTGCGCCTCGAACGAGCGCTGCTGCTGCCGGCTGGAGGGGATGACGCGTCCCTCCAGGACCTCGCGCCCTTCGGGGGCGCTGGGGCGGGGACGCTGCGATGGCTGCTGCCCGGGGCCTTCAGTCATGGGGCGCATCATAGGGCCGTCGCGGCCCGCCACCTATCGCGGGAAGCCCACGGCGAATCCTCACAGGAGGACCGGAGGAAGCGGCCCCGGGAAAACGACTTGGGGCCTCCGGCGGCGGCGGGGAGAATTCAGGACATGGGTCATGTGGAAGCAGCGCACGTGGAGTACTACCTGCCGGACGGGCGGGCGCTGCTCGGCGACGTCTCGTTCCGGGTGGGCGACGGCGCCGCGGTGGCCCTGGTCGGCCCCAACGGCGCCGGCAAGACCACCTTGATGCGGCTGATCGCGGGCGAGATCAAGCCGCACGGCGGGACGGTCACGGTCAGCGGCGGCCTGGGTGTCATGCCGCAGTTCGTCGGCAGCGTGCGGGACGACCGCACCGTCCGGGACCTGCTGGTCTCGGTCGCGCACCCGCGGCTGCGGGTCGCCGCCGAGGCGGTGGACGCGGCGGAGCTGGCGATCATGGCGCAGGACGACGAGCCGGCGCAGATGGCGTACGCGCACGCGCTGAGCGAGTGGGCCGAGGCCCGCGGCTACGAGGCCGAGACGCTGTGGGACATGTGCACGATGGCCGCCCTCGGCGTCCCGTACGAGCGGGCGCAGTGGCGCGAGGTGAAGACGCTGTCCGGCGGCGAGCAGAAGCGGCTGGTGCTGGAGGCGCTGCTGCGCGGCCCCGACGAGGTGCTGCTGCTCGACGAGCCGGACAACTACCTGGACGTGCCGGGCAAGCGCTGGCTCGAGGACCAGATCGCGCAGACGAAGAAGACGGTGCTGTTCGTCAGCCACGACCGCGAGCTGCTGGCCCGCACCGCCGAGAAGATCGTCAGCGTGGAGACCGGCCCGGCCGGCTCGACGGCCTGGGTGCACGGTGGCGGCTTCGACACCTTCCACGAGGCGCGCAAGGAGCGGTTCGCCCGCTTCGAGGAGCTGCGCCGCCGGTGGGACGAGGAGCACGCCAAGCTCAAGGCGATGGTGCTGCGGCTGCGGCAGCAGGCGGCGATCAGCCCCGACATGGCCTCGCGGTACCACGCGGCGCAGACCCGGCTGAAGCGGTTCGAGGAGGCCGGCGCCCCGCAGGAACCGCCGCGCGAGCAGGACATCCGGATGCGGCTGCACGGCGGCCGGACCGGCGTACGGGCGGTGACCTGCGAGAAGCTGGAGCTCACCGGCCTGATGAAGCCGTTCGACCTGGAGGTCTTCTACGGCGAGCGGGTCGCGGTGCTGGGCTCCAACGGCTCCGGCAAGTCCCACTTCCTGCGGCTGCTGGCCGGCGATCCGTCGGTCGCGCACAGCGGCACCTGGAAGCTGGGCGCCCGGGTGGTCCCCGGCCACTTCGCGCAGACCCACGCGCACCCGGAGCTGGTCGGCCGCACCCTGGTGGACATCCTGTGGACCGAGCACGCCCGGGATCGCGGCCGGGCGATGTCCGTGCTGCGCCGCTACGAGCTGGAGCGGCAGGGCGACCAGCCCTTCGACAAGCTCTCCGGCGGCCAGCAGGCCCGTTTCCAGATCCTGCTGATGGAGCTGGAGGGCACCACCGCCCTGCTGCTCGACGAGCCGACCGACAACCTGGACCTGGAGAGCGCCGAGGCGCTGCAGGACGGCCTGGAGTCGTACGAGGGCACGGTGCTGGCGGTCACGCACGACCGCTGGTTCGCCCGCTCCTTCGACCGCTATCTGGTCTTCGGCTCGGACGGCCTGGTCAGGGAGACGAGCGAGCCGGTCTGGGACGAGCGCCGGGTCGAGCGCGAGCGCTGAACGGGCGGGCCGGCTGCGGCCCGTCCCACCGCCCCGCGGCGACACCCGCGGGGCGGTCCCGCGGCCCGGAGGCCCGGCGTTTTGACCCGCCCGCGCCCGCACGGGTATTCTTGCGGTTCGTTATGCGTATTGGCTTGCTCTATCTCACGTGAGGGGCCCTTACGCCGGTCCACCGGGCCGATGACCAGCGGCAGGCGAACGGGTTGCGTCCCCGTGCGTCGCCAGGGCTGTCGTGATCGTCCGGGTGGCCTTGCCAGGACCCCTCCTCCTGGTCCGAGCGGCCGGGGGGAAACCACTACTGAGAAGAAGCGAAGGCTACGACCGTGCGTACGTTCAGCCCCAAGCCCGGCGATGTCCAGCGCCAGTGGCACATTATCGACGCGCAGGACGTCGTCCTGGGCCGTCTGGCCTCCCAGGCCGCCAGCCTCCTGAGGGGCAAGCACAAGCCCATCTACGCGCCCCACGTCGACACCGGCGACTTCGTCATCGTCATCAACGCCGACAAGATCCACCTCTCCGGGAACAAGAAGACCCAGAAGATGGCGTACCGCCACTCCGGGTACCCGGGCGGTCTGCGTTCGGTGCGGTACGACGAGCTGCTCGCCAAGAGCCCCGAGAAGGCCATCGAGAAGGCCGTCAAGGGCATGCTCCCGAAGAACTCCCTGGGCCGTCAGATGCTCTCGAAGCTGAAGGTCTACGCGGGCGACCAGCACCCGCACGCTGCGCAGCAGCCGGTCCCGTTCGAGATCACCCAGGTCGCGCAGTAGTCCCGGCCACCAGCTACCAGAAAGAACCTGAGGAGAATCGTGGCTGAGACCACCGCCGAGACCCCGCTCGAGGGCGAAGAGTCCTACGACGAGATCACCACCTTCGAGTCCGAGGCCGTGGAGTCGGAGTACACCTCCGAGTCCCTCGCCTCGCGCTTCGGTGACCCGCAGCCGGCCGCCGGTACCGGCCGTCGCAAGCAGTCCATCGCCCGCGTCCGGATCGTCCCGGGCTCCGGCAAGTGGAAGATCAACGGCCGCACCCTCGAGGGCTACTTCCCGAACAAGGTGCACCAGCAGGAAGTCAACGAGCCCTTCAAGGTGCTCGAGCTGGACGGCCGTTACGACGTGATCGCCCGCATCAGCGGTGGCGGCATCTCCGGCCAGGCCGGTGCGCTGCGCCTGGGCGTGGCCCGCGCCCTGAACGAGGCGGACGTCGACAACAACCGCGGCCCGCTGAAGAAGGCCGGCTTCCTGACCCGTGACGACCGCGCGGTCGAGCGGAAGAAGGCCGGTCTGAAGAAGGCGCGCAAGGCGCCGCAGTTCAGCAAGCGCTAAAGCCCGACAAAGTCGCCTCCTGCGCGGGAACCGATCCCGCGCCCGGCGCATCGAACGCCTCGGAGACACTCTGGTGCCTCCGAGGCGTTCGCATTACCGGGAACCGGCGTATATGTCTGTTGATATGCCCCTGCGTGCTGGATGGTTGAGGCAGGTCCCCGAGCGGGGACGTGGCCGCGGACGACGCCGGGTGTCACCAGAGCGCAGCGCCGCCGTACGGCTGCACCACCGCACAGATCATCGGAGGAAATACTGTGGGACGACTCTTCGGCACCGACGGAGTGCGGGGTATCGCCAACGCGGACCTGACCGCCGAGCTGGCACTGGGCCTGTCGGTCGCGGCGGCACACGTGCTGGCCGAGGCGGGCAGCTTCGCCGGGCACCGGCCGGTCGCCGTGGTCGGCCGTGACCCCCGGGCCTCGGGCGAGTTCCTGGAGGCCGCCGTCGTGGCCGGCCTGGCGAGCGCGGGCGTGGACGTCCTGCGGGTCGGTGTGCTGCCCACCCCGGCGGTGGCGTATCTCACCGGTGCGCTGGGTGCCGACCTCGGCGTGATGCTGTCCGCCAGCCACAACGCGATGCCGGACAACGGGATCAAGTTCTTCGCCCGCGGCGGCCACAAGCTCGACGACGTCCTGGAGGACCGCATCGAGGAGGTCTACGGCGAGCACCGCACCGGCGCCCCCTGGAACCGTCCCACCGGGGCGGGCGTCGGCCGGGTCAAGGACTACGACGAGGGCTTCGACCAGTACGTCGCCCACCTCATCGGCGTGCTGCCGAACCGCCTCGACGGTCTGAAGATCGTCCTGGACGAGGCGCACGGCGCCGCGTCCCACGTCTCGCCCGAGGCGTTCTCCCGGGCCGGCGCCCAGGTGATCACCATCGGCGCCCAGCCCGACGGCCTCAACATCAACGAGGACTGCGGCTCGACCCACCTGGACCTGCTGAAGTCCGCGGTCGTCGAGCACGGCGCGGACTTCGGCATCGCCCACGACGGTGACGCCGACCGCTGCCTGGCCGTGGACGGCAGCGGCGCGGAGGTGGACGGCGACCAGATCCTCGCCATCCTCGCCCTGTCGCTGCGCGAGCGCGACGCGCTGCGGGAGAACACCGTCGTCGGCACCGTGATGTCCAACCTCGGCTTCAAGCTGGCGATGGAGCGCGAGGGCATCCACGTGGTGCAGACCGCCGTCGGCGACCGCTACGTGCTGGAGTCCCTGAAGGAGTACGGCTACGCGCTCGGCGGCGAGCAGTCGGGGCACGTCATCGTGCTCGACCACGCCACCACCGGCGACGGCACCCTGACCGGCCTGCTGCTGGCCGCCCGGGTCGCGGCCACCAAGCGCCCGCTGGCCGAACTGGCCGCCGTGATGGACCGGTTGCCGCAGGTCCTGATCAACGTCCCGGACGTGGACAAGAGCCGGGTGGCGAGCACCCCCGAGCTGTCC
Source organism: Actinacidiphila acidipaludis (assembly GCF_019890725.1). Taxonomy (GTDB): domain Bacteria; phylum Actinomycetota; class Actinomycetes; order Streptomycetales; family Streptomycetaceae; genus Actinacidiphila; species Actinacidiphila acidipaludis. The sequence continues at coordinate 45,312 of NZ_JAINZZ010000056.1, read as the reverse complement.
GCCGCGATCGCCGAGGCCGAGGCCGAGCTGGGCACCACCGGACGGGTGCTGCTGCGCCCCTCGGGCACCGAGCCGCTGGTGCGGGTCATGGTCGAGGCCGCGGACATCGACCACGCCCGTGCGGTGGCCGGCCGCCTCGCCGACGTGGTGAAGTCCACCCTCGGCTGACCGCCCTGATCCCTTCCCGGCTCACGCGCCGTCGCGCTGCCTCGCCCAGAACCACTGCTGGGCGAGCAGCGTGAGCGTGCCGGCGAGCACGATGCCGGCCAGGTTGACCGCCAGTTGCGCGGTCGAGCCGCGGACCTCGTGCCAGTTGCCGAAACTGAGGGCCAGCGCGGCGTTGGCCGCGGCCGGCACCGTCGTCACCGAGATCGCGACGCCGACGAGCGCGCCGGACTTGGCCGACGTCAGCGAAAGAATCCCGGCCACGCCGGCCAGCAGGGCGACCACGAAGGAGTCCCAGGTCGGCTGCCAGATGAAGCCGGTCGCCGGGTGCGGCGCGTCGAACCGTGCCCGCGTGAACAGCCCGAACACGTCCATCAGGCCGCTGAACGCGCCCGTCAGCAGCATCGCCACCAGAAAGCCCACGGCGAGCGCGACGACGGAGCGCGCGAGCAGGCCGCGGTCGCGCCGCACCAGCGACGTGCAGACTCCGGCGAGCGGCCCGAACTCCGGGCCGACGACCATCGCGCCGACGATGAGGATCGAGCTGTCCAGCATCACGCCGTAGGCGGCGAGCATGGTGGCCACGGTGAGGAAGCCCAGATAGGTGAAGGTGAGAGTGGACTCCTCGTGGGTCTCCTCGACCAGGGACTCCCACAGCACGGCGTCGGTGCCCTCACCCGGAGCTGCCGCCTCGGCGCGGTCGGCGCTCGCGGACAGCGTCAGGTCGACGTCCTCCACGGTGATCGCGCCGGCGTCGGCGATCCCGTCGGCGCGCAGCCGCTCCAGCAGACCGTCGGCCGCCTCCCTGGCCACATCGCAGGTCAGCACGTCGCCGGGCGGGTCGAGCGCGGCGCCTCTGAGCAGCGTCAGATGGGTGGTGCCGACGCTGTTCGCGAGCAGCGTGGCGACGTCGTCGGTCCGGTCGGACGGCACGATCATCCGCAGGTGAAGCACTCGGCGCTCCCGTTCACAGCTTGCGCAGCGAGAGCCGCTGCACCTTGTGCTGCGGGCCCTTGCGCAGGACCAGGGTGGCCCGGCTGCGGGTCGGCTCCACGTTCTGCTGGAGGTTGGGACGGTTGATCGTGCGCCACATCAGCCGGGCGTAGTCCAGTGCCTCGTCCTCCGGCACCTGGGTGTACCGGCGGAAATAGGAGTCGGGGTCCTGGAACGCGGTCTGCCGCAGCTTGCGGAACCGGCCCAGGTACCACTGCTCGATGTCCTCGGTCCGCGCGTCCACGTACACGCTGAAGTCGAAGTAGTCGGCGAGGCCGATCCGGGTGCGGCCGTCCTTGCCGGGCAGCGCGGGCTGCAGGACGTTGAGGCCCTCCACGATGAGGATGTCCGGGCGGCGCACCACCAGCCGCTCGCCGGGCACGATGTCGTAGATCAGGTGCGAGTACACCGGCGCGCTGACCTCGGGCTTCCCGGCCTTCACATCGGCGACGAAGCGGGTCAGGGCGCGGCGGTCGTAGGACTCGGGGAAGCCCTTGCGGGACATCAGGCCGCGCCGGTGCAGCTCGGCGTTGGGCAGCAGGAAGCCGTCGGTGGTCACCAGCTCCACCCGGGGGTGCTCCGGCCAGCGGGCCAGCAGCGCCTGCAGCAGGCGGGCGGTCGTGGACTTGCCGACCGCGACACTGCCGGCGACGCCGATCACGAACGGCGTCCCGGGCTGCGCGCCCTCGCCCAGGAACGTGTTGAGGGCGCCGCGCAGTCCGCTGTGCGCGCCGACGTAGAGGTTGAGCAGCCGCGACAGCGGCAGGTAGACGTCCACCACCTCGTCGAGGTCCACCACGTCCCCGAGCCCGCGCAGCCGCTCGACCTCCTCGGCGGTCAGCGGCAGCGGGGTGCGGTCGCGCAGGGCGCTCCACTGGTCCCGGGTCAGATCGACGTACGGGCTGGTGGGGGTGATCGTCGTCGTCGGCACGGGCCTCATTGTCCTGCGCGACGGCCTGCGTTTCCCGTCGAAGACCGGGTGGTCTGCGTCACTGCCCGGCCACCACGCCCTAAGCTGACGGCCATGTGCGGCATCGTGGGGTACGTCGGCGGGCAGAGCGCGCTGGACGTCGTGATGGCAGGTCTGGAACGCCTGGAGTACCGCGGTTACGACTCCGCCGGGGTCGCCGTGCTGGCCGACGGCGGGCTGGCCGTCGCCAAACGGGCGGGCAAACTGGCGAACCTGCGCGAGGAACTCGCCCGGCAGCCGCTGCCGGACGGCCGTACCGGCATCGGGCACACCCGCTGGGCCACCCACGGCGCACCCACCGACGGCAACGCCCACCCGCACCTGGACAACGCCGGCCGGGTCGCGGTGGTCCACAACGGCATCATCGAGAACTTCGCGGACCTGCGCACCGAGCTGGCCGAGCGCGGTCACGACCTGGGGTCTGAGACCGACACCGAGGTCGTCGGGCACCTGCTGGCCGAGCAGTTCTCGTCGTGCGGCGACCTCGGCGAGGCGATGCGGCAGGTGTGCCTCCGGCTCGACGGCGCGTTCACCCTGGTCGCCGTGCACGCCGACGACCCGGACGTGGTCGTCGGCGCCCGGCGCAACTCCCCGCTGGTGGTCGGCGTCGGTCGGGGCGAGAACTTCCTCGCCTCCGACGTCTCGGCGTTCATCGCGCACACCCGCGAGGCCGTCGAGCTCGGCCAGGACCAGGTGGTGGAGCTGCGCAGGGACGGCATCACCGTCACCTGCTTCGACGGCAGCCCGGCCGAGATCCGCCCCTACAACGTCGACTGGGACGTCTCCGCCGCCGAGAAGGGCGGCTACGACTACTTCATGCTCAAGGAGATCGCCGAGCAGCCCAAGGCGGTCGCCGACACCCTGCTCGGCCGGATCGACGCCTCCGGCCGCCTCACCCTGGACGAGGTGCGCATCCCCGACGCGGTGCTGCGCGAGATCCAGAAGATCGTCATCGTGGCGTGCGGGACGGCGTTCCACGCCGGGATGATCGCCAAGTACGCCATCGAGCACTGGACGCGGGTGCCCTGCGAGGTGGAGCTGGCCAGCGAGTTCCGCTACCGGGACCCGATCCTGGACCGGCGCACCCTGGTCATCGCGGTGAGCCAGTCGGGCGAGACGATGGACACCCTGATGGCGCTGCGGCACGCCCGCGAACAGGGCGCCAAGGTGCTGGCCGTGTGCAACACCAACGGCTCCACGATCCCCCGCGAGTCCGACGCGGTCCTCTACACCCGGGCCGGGCCGGAGGTCGCCGTCGCCTCCACCAAGGCCTTCCTGACCCAGCTCGTGGCGTGCTACCTCGTCGCCCTGTGGTTCGGCCAGACCCGCGGCACCCAGTGGGGCGACGAGATCCAGGTCGTGATCCGCGAACTCGCCGAGATCTCCGGCAAGGTCGAGCAGGTCCTCACCACGATGGAGCCGGTCCGGAAGCTGGCGCGGTCGCTGTCCGACCGCAACACCGTGCTGTTCCTGGGCCGTCACGTGGGATACCCGGTGGCGCTGGAGGGCGCGCTCAAGCTCAAGGAGCTCGCCTACATGCACGCCGAGGGCTTCGCGGCGGGCGAGCTGAAGCACGGCCCGATCGCGCTGGTCGAGGAGGGCGTGCCGGTGGTCGTGGTGGTGCCGTCCCCGCGCGGGCGCTCGGTGCTGCACGACAAGATCGTGTCCAACATCCAGGAGATCAGGGCGCGCGGCGCCCGCACGATCGTCATCGCGGAGGAGGGGGACGAGGCGGTCGTCCCGTTCGCCGACCACCTCGTGCGGGTCCCGCAGACCCCGGTGCTGCTGCAGCCGATGGTCACCACCGTGCCGCTGCAGGTGTTCGCGTGCGAGTTGGCGACCGCCCGCGGCAACGAGGTGGACCAGCCCCGGAACCTGGCCAAGTCGGTGACCGTCGAGTGATCGTCGGCATCGGCATCGACGTGGCCGAGATCGAGCGGTTCCAGGCCGCGCTGGACCGCACCCCGGGCATGGCCGAGCGCCTGTTCACCCCGGCCGAACTGCTGCTGCCCTCCGGTGAACCGCGGGGTATCGCCTCGCTCGCGGCCCGGTTCGCGGCGAAGGAGGCGCTCGCCAAGGCCCTCGGCGCCCCGCCCGGCCTGTCCTGGCTCGACGCCGAGGTCACCGTCTCCGACAACGGCCGCCCCCACCTCACCGTCACGGGCACCGTCGCCGCCCGCGCCGACACCTTGGGCGTCCGCCACTGGCACGTCTCCCTGAGCCACGACGCGGGGGTGGCCTCGGCGGTGGTGATAGCGGAGGGCTGACGCTCGAGCTCCCGGAGTGGCCGGCTGATGGGCCCCTCCTGCCCGATGGCGGGCAAGGAGGGAGAGGCCGTCCGCGGAGGGAGGGAGGAGGAAGCCCGACCGAAAAGGCGGAGGGCTGACGCTCGGGCTCCCGGAGCGGCCGGGTCAGGTAAGAGGCCGTCCGCGACGGGGGCGGGTGACGTGATGTTGTGCTGCCTGGCAAGGGGGGTACGGCGTCCGTAAGCTCGGGCGCACCGAGCGCGGGAGGATCACGATGAGGTACGGGCACACCGTCGAGACCGTCCGGGCCGCGGAACAGGCCCTGATGGCGCGGCTCCCCGAGGGCGCGCTGATGCAGCGGGCCGCCGCCGGACTCGCCGCGGTCTGCGCGGACGCCCTCGGCCGGGTGTACGGCACCCGGATCGTGGTCCTCACCGGCAGCGGCTCCAATGGCGGCGACGCCCTCTACGCCGCCGCCCGGCTCGCCCGGCGCGGCGCGCAGGCCACCGCGGTGCTGCTCGTCCCCGACCGCGCCCACCAGGAGGGGCTGGCCGCGCTGCGGGCCACCGGCGGCCGGGTCGTCGAGGCCCGCGACGGCGCGGCGGCGATCGCCCGCGCCGACCTCGTCCTGGACGGCATCACCGGCATCGGCGGCAAGGGCGGGCTCCGCCCGGAGGCCGTCCCACTGGCGGAGGCGGCCCACGAGGCACGGGCGGCCGTCGTCGCCGTGGACTTGCCCAGCGGCGTGGACGCCGACACCGGCGAGGTGCAGGGCCCGGCCGTCCACGCGGACGTCACCGTCACCTTCGGCACGTACAAGCCGGGCCTGCTCGTCGACCCGGCGGCCGCATCGGTCGGCGCGCTGCGGCTCATCGACATCGGCCTCGGCCCCGACCTCGGCGCCCCGGCGCTCGAAGCGCTCCAGCACGCGGACGTCGCGGCGCTGCTGCCGCGGCCGACGGGGGAGAGCGACAAGTACCGGCGGGGTGTCGTGGGCATCGCCGCCGGTTCGCAGCGGTACCCCGGCGCGGCGGTGCTCGCCGTGTCCGGTGCGCTGCGCGCGGGTGCGGGGGCCGTGCGGTACGCGGGGCCGGGCGGGGACGCGGTGCTCGCCGCGCACCCGGAGACGCTGGTCTCCGCGGGCCCGCCGCACGCCGCGGGCCGCGTCCAGGCCTGGGTGGTCGGGCCCGGGCTCGGCGACACGGCGGACGCCCGCACGGCGGTGGAGCAGGTGCTGGCCTCCGACGTGCCGGTGCTGGTCGACGCGGACGGACTGCGGCTGCTCGACGCCGAGACGCTGCGGAGGCGGCAGGCGCCGACGGTGCTGACCCCTCACGCCGGGGAGGCGGCGGCGCTGCTCGGGCGCGCCCGGGAGGAGGTCGAGGCCCGACGCCTCGACGCGGTACGGGAGTTGGCGCGGCGCTTCGGGGCGACCGTCTTGCTCAAGGGGTCCACCACGGTGGTGGCCGGGCCCGACGAGGGCCGGGCGGTACGGGTGAACGCGACGGGGACGCCGTGGCTGGCCACGGCGGGCAGCGGGGACGTGCTGTCCGGGCTCACCGGGTCGCTGCTGGCGGCGGGGCTCGCGCCGGTCGACGCGGCGTCCGTCGGGGCGTATCTGCACGGGCTGGCCGCGCGGCTGGCCGAGGGGCCGCTGTCGGCGCTGGACGTGGCCGATGCGGTGCCCACTGCGTGGCGCAACGCCCTGTCCTGAGCTCGGGTAGGTTCCCGTGCCCCTGTGCGGCTTCCGGGGTGCCCCCCGGGCTGCTCGTCGGCGTCTGACGGTGCGTTGTGGCTTGTCGCGCGGTTCCTCGCGCCCCTGCGGGGCCTGCGCGGCCCGGGCCGGGGGCTTTCAGGCGGCGGGGCGGTGAACTTTAGGTCAGGTGACTGATCGCTCCGCAGTCGCGGAGGTGGCGATACTCACGTCGCGCGCACCGCCTCCCCCGACAGTCAACGGAGACCAGCATCGTGACCCGTTCTGGTGAGGACGCCCCGAACGACGGGCGTCCGGCCGGACCACGCCCTCCGGACGGCCCCGCGCCGTCCGAGGAGGAGCAGAACCCTCCCGAAGCCACCCGGCCCCCGACGGACCCGGACGACGACCCCTTCACCGGCTACGAGCCCGTGTGAAGCGGACGCTCCGGGATCCCGACCACCGAAAGGCGACCACCGCAGTGAATCGACGCATACCCCTGCCCGGGCACCGCAGGCGCCCGCTGCTGGCCCTCGGACTCGCCGCCGCCTGCGGCCTGTTCGTCGTGCCGGCGTCCCACGCCCAGGGCGCGCCGCCCGCGGCCTTCACCCCGACCGCCGCCGCGCACACCGCCGCCGCGCACTGCCGCGTCACGCTGCCCGGCGGGCTCCAGGCGACCGTCACCTCCGACGGCACCCGCCTCACCGACCCGGCCGCGGCCGCCGGCCGGACGATGCTCGGCTTCCGCGACGAGGGCCACCAGTACCTCGTCCCGCAGGACGTCGCCGTGCACGCCGCGACGAGGAGCCTGGCCGCGTACGACACCACCGCGCTCGCGGCGCGGACCTGCGCCGGCGACTGGCTCGCGCCCGCCGCGCGGCCCGCGGCGGCGGCCGCCGCCCACCGGCCTTACACGATGGGCCGGTTGACCACGCACCTGATCAACGACCAGGGGCGGCCCGCCTTCCAGGGGCTGCTCTTCCTCGTCGACGCGGACCACACCACCTATGCGAACCAGCTCTTCGGCGTGGTCAACGGCAGCCTGAGGATGGCCGTGCCGACCGGCCACTACGCGGCCGTGTACGTCGACACCTCGCACATCACCGTCGCGCCCGACGTGACGGTCGGCGACGGCACCAGCATCACGCTGGACGCCCGCACCTCCACGCACGAGATCCCGGTGCCGGCCACGCCCCGCCCGGCGACGCTCACCAACACCGAGCTGTCCCTGTACCGCAGCGACGGCACGCCGAGCGGCGACGACGCCGGCCCGGTCCTGCAGATCCAGAACATGGGCTCCTCGCCGTCCGGCCTCACCCTCAACACCACGGCGCCCGTTAGTCACGGCCGGTTCGCCGCGGTGACCACCACCGACCTCGCCTCGCCGGACGGCACGCAGCCGTACGCGTACCACCTCGCCAACTCCTACGACCACCTGCCGAGTTCGTACCCGGCCTCGGTCGCGCAGTCGTCGCTGGCCACGGTCACCCGGACGTACTCCGCGCCCGCCGGGGCCACCGGCACCGACCTGCTGGTGGAGAACGTGACGCCGCTGTGGGCGTCGACGGCGGGCATGCAGACCGCCACCGGCTTCGAGTTCCTGACGCCCGGCACGGTCCGCACCGAGTACATCGGCTCGTCCACCGGCCTCAACTGGCGGACCCAGGTGGAGGACGAGCAGACCGCGAACACGCTCACCGGCGCCGACACCGTCTACCGCCCCGGCGCCCGGCTGTCCGAGACCTGGGAGGCCGGCGCCCCGCATCCGAGCGTGCAGCTCGACATCGGCAACGCGGCCGTCTACTGCGGCGCGTGCGCGAGCGCGGACACCATGGTCTTCGCCATCGGCTCCGACGGCGACAGCTCGCCCGGCACGATCGGCCTGGGCTTCGACGAGACGAACTCCGTCAGCCTGACCCGCGACGGCACGCTGCTGGCCACCGGCGACGACGGCCTGTTCGAGGCGAGCGTCCCCGTCCCGGCGGGCCGCGCGACCTACCGCCTGGAGCAGCGGACCGCCCGCAACGGGCAGGACCTGTCGCCGGGCACCGACACGACCTGGACCTTCACCGCCGACCCGGGCAAGGGCGCGGCCCTGCCGGACCGGGTGCACTGCGCCGGGCCCGTGGACTCCTGCGCCGCGCTGCCGCTGCTGTTCGCCTCGACCAGCACCGACGCCGACCTCCAGCACCAGGTCACGCCCGGCCCGCACACCCTCGGCCTCACCGTGACGCGGCAGCAGTACGCCGCCGCCGCGGCCGTGGCCGGTGCCTCGCTGCAGGTGTCGTACGACGGCGGCACGAGCTGGCAGAGCCTGCGGGTGACCGGTGACCACGGCTCCTACCGGGCCGCCTACACCGTCCCGGCCGCCGCGGCCGGCAGCACCGTCTCGTTCCGGCTCGCCGCCTGGGACAGCCGGGGCAACCGGATCGACCAGGTGCTGCCGCGCGCCTACCGGGTGCGGTGACCGTGACCACCTCAGCTTCCCAGGAGCCCTCCGTGACGAAGACCTCCGTGACGAAGACCTCCGTGACGAAGAACCACCTCATCCGGCCGCTGGCCGGCGCGGTCGCGGTCGCCGGGACAGTCGTCGGCCTGGTCACCGCCGTCTCGCCCACGTCCTTCGGGGCCGGCGACGACACCGCCGGCGCCGCCGCGCCGGTCAGCGTCTGCTCGACGCCGCCGCCCGGGCAACTCGCCTGCCAGGCCGAGGTGATGCCGGACCATTCGGTGCCGGGGGCGCGGTCCTTCACCGCCAGGAGCGGCGCGGCGCTGCCCGCGGGCTACGGCCCGGCGGACATCCAGTCCGCGTACGCGGTCGCGGCCGACGTGCGGGCGCATGCCGGGAAGGGCCGGACCGTCGCCATCGTCGACGCCTACGACGCGCCGACGGCCGAGGCCGACCTCGCGGTCTACCGCGCCACCTACGGGCTGCCGGCCTGCACCACGGCCAACGGCTGCTTCCGCAAGGTCAACCAGCGGGGCGACGCGGCGCCGCTGCCGCAGGCCGACCCGAGCTGGGCGGTGGAGATCAGCCTGGACGTGGACGCCGTCTCGGCGGCCTGTCCCGACTGCGACATCCTGCTGGTCGAAGGGGACATGCCCGCCGCGGCGGCGCTCGCGGAGAGCGTGGACACCGCGGTGCGGCTCGGCGCCGCCGCCGTCTCCAACAGCTACAGCGCCGCGGAGTCCGCGGTCACGGACAACGACCTGACGGCGAAGGGCGGCCTGCCCGCGAGCGCCGCCTCGTACGCCCACCCGGGCGTGCCGATCCTCGCCGCGTCCGGCGACTCCGGCTTCCAGCTGGACGCCCCCTACCCCGCCGACCTCACCTCGGTCATCGCGGTCGGCGGCACCTCGCTCAGCCGCAGCGACGCCCCGCGCGGCTGGACCGAGACCGCGTGGGGCCCGGTGCAGCGGCCCTCGGGCGCGGGAGCGGCCTGCTCGGCGCACGTGGACAAGCCGTCCTGGCAGCACGACGCCGCGTGCCCCGGGCGGACCGTCGCCGACATCTCCGCGGACGCCGATCCCTACACCGGGCTCGCCGTGTACGACAGCACCCCTGACCCGGCCGACGGCCTGCCCGGCGGCTGGCTGCGGGCGGGCGGCACCAGCGCGGCCACCCCGCTCGTCTCGGCGATGTACGTGATGGCGGGACCGGCGGCGGGCGTCAAGGGTGCCGCGGGGCTGTACACCCACCGCGACCACCTCGACGACGTGGCCGGCGGGGCGAGTGTCAGCATCCCCGGCAGCGGCCACGAGTGCCCGGCCAGCAGCACCATGTGCGCCGCGCTCCCGGGCTACGACGCCCCCACCGGCCTCGGCTCGCCCGACGGCCTCGCGTCGCTGCGGTACTGAGGTCCGGGCCGGCTCTCCGGGCCGGCCCGCACGGCCGGACCCGCGGCGTCCGGCACTCCCTGCAGGGCGAGTGCCGGACGCCGCGGCGGCCCGACGCCCCTGGACTTGGCGCCGGTCGCCGTCGCCAAGTGCAGGGGCGAGCTCAGCCCCGGAGGGTCCGCAGTGCCCGGGCGAAGGAGGGGAGGCCGTCCCCGAGGGCGGCGAAGAAGTCCCCGTCGCAGGCCTCGACCGAGGCCACCGCCCGGTTCGCCAGGTCCCTGCCCTCCGCGGTGGCGGTCAGCGCCCGCGCCCGCGCGTCGTGCGGGTGCGGGCCGCGCACCAGCAGCCCGCGGTCCTCCAGGGCCCGCAGCACCTGTGACGTCATCATGGGGTCCGTGACCGCGTGGTCCGCCAGCGCCCGCTGGGTGACCGGCTCGTCCGACATCCCCTCCAGCCAGGTCAGCGACGCCAGCAGGACGAACTGCACGTGCGTCAGGCCGTACGGCTTGAGCGCGGCCCGCTGGGCGGCCTGCCACCGGTTGGTGACCTGCCACAGCAGCAGCCCGGGACTCTCCTCGGCCGCCCCGAACCCGGTGGAGAGCCCGGTCACGCCACGGTCCCGGCGCCGGCCTCGGTCCCGGCTCCAGCCCCAGCCCCAGCCCCAGCCCCAGCCCCGGTTCCGGTCCCCGCCCCGGCCCCGGCCTCGTGCTCCGCGGCGGCCGCCGCCAGCCGGTCGAGGTCGGCCGGGAGGCTCGCCGTGATGCCCTTGCCCAGGGGCAGGTTCCAGAAGAAGGCCAGCGGCCCGGTGAGGGTGACCTCGACGTCGACCCGGGTGGCGCCCGCCGCGTCCCGGCTGACGAGGTGACGGAACGTCAGCCGTGCGCCGGGCAGCCGGGAGACGTCGGTGAACTCCCGGCCGGGCACCAGCACGGCCACCTCGAACGGCACCTTCGGGCCGCCCTTGGGTTTCAGCGCGCCAGTGGCGCCCTGGGCGAACGGGCCGTCGAGCCGCACCCACGCGGTGTCGGTGTTCCACTGCGGCCAGGTGGCCATGTCGGCCCAGCGGGCGAAGAACGCGGCGGGGGAGGCGGAGGAGGTCACATGCGCCTGTGCGATCGTCGTCATGGCATTTAGTATGCGCGCATATCAATCGCGGGCGCAAGACCTTCCGGCGGTCCGACCGCCGATTTCCCGCCGCTCGCCTGAGAGACTGGGCGGGAACGAGCGAACGGAACGACGTGGACGCGAACGACACCTGTACGCGCGCCTGGGCGCGCATCGACCTGGCGGCACTGCGGGCGAACGTCACGGCACTGCGGGCGAAGGCCCCCGGCGCCGCGTTCATGGCCGTGGTGAAGGCGGACGGCTACGGCCACGGCATGGTGCCGTGCGCCCGCGCCGCGCTGGAGGCCGGTGCGACGTGGCTGGGGGCGGCGACACCCCACGAGGCGCTGGCCCTGCGGGCGGCGGGCCTCGGCGGCCGGGTGCTGTGCTGGCTGTGGACGCCCGGCGGCCCCTGGCGCGAGTGCGTCGAGGCCGACATCGACGTGACCGTCAGCGGGCGCTGGGCGCTGCACGAGGCGGCGGCCGCCGCCCGGGACGCCGGCCGGCAGGCCCGTGTGCAGCTCAAGATCGACGCGGGCCTGGGCCGCAACGGCGCCCAGCCGGCCGACTGGCCCGACCTCGTGCGGGCCGCCCGGCGGGCCGAGCGCGACGGCCTGGTCCGGGTCACCGGCGTGTGGGCGCACTTCTCCTGCGCCGACGAGCCCGGCCACCCGTCGACCGAGCGCGAGCTGGACGTCTTCCGCACCGCCGTGGCGCAGGCCGAGGACGCCGGGCTGACCCCCGAGGTGCGGCACATCGCCAACTCGCCGGGCACCCTCACGCTGCCCGAGGCGCACTTCGACCTGGTCCGGCCCGGCGTGGCGATGTACGGCATCTCGCCGGTGCCGCAGACCGGAGGGCCGGCGGACTTCGGGCTGCGCCCGGTGATGACGCTGGCCGGCCGGCTGGCCTCGGTCAAGCGGGTGCCCGGCGGACACGGCGTCAGCTACGGCCACCAGTACGTCACTCCCGGCGAGACCACGCTTGCGCTGATTCCCCTGGGGTACGCAGACGGTGTGCCCCGGCACGCGTCCGGTGCGGGCCCCGTACTGGTGGCCGGGAAGTGGCGGACGGTGGCGGGACGGGTGGCGATGGACCAGTTCGTGGTGGACCTCGGCGGGGACACCGCGTCCCCCGGTGACGAGGCGGTGCTCTTCGGTCCCGGCGACCGCGGCGAGCCGACCGCCGAGGACTGGGCCCGGGCCTGCGGCACCATCGCCTACGAGATCGTCACCCGGATCGGCCCCCGGGTGCCCCGCGTGTACGCCGGCGCCCGCTGATGGCCGACGTGAAGTGGGAGCGCGCCGGGCTCGTCGGCGCCGCGATCGGCGTGGTCGCCGCGGGCGCGGCGGCGGGCGTGGCCATAGAGCGGGCCACCGTGGGCCGCGGGGTGCGCCGCAAGGCGCGGCTGGCGCTGGACGCCGCCGGCTCCTACGGCAGTCTGCGCGGCACGCCCGGCACGGTGATCGCCGAGGACGGCACCGAGCTGTACTTCGAGGTCGAGGAGGGGGCGCCGCCGGCCGAGCCGCCGCGCCAGCGCACCAAGCGCGGCTGGCGGCGCGGCCGCAGCCGCCCGGAGCCGCTGCCGGTCACCGTCGTCTTCTCGCACGGCTACTGCCTGACCCAGGACTCCTGGCACTTCCAGCGGGCCGCGCTGCGCGGCACCGTCCGGGCGGTCTACTGGGACCAGCGCAGCCACGGCCGCAGCGGGCACGGCCGCGACCAGGCCGAGGGCGGTCCGGTCAGCATCGACCAGCTCGGCCGGGACCTGAAGGCGGTGCTCGACGCGGCCGTGCCCGAGGGGCCGGTCGTCCTGGTCGGCCACTCGATGGGCGGCATGACGGTGATGGCCTTCGCCGACCAGTTCCGCGAGTACGTCGCCGAACGGGTCGCGGGCGTGGCCCTGGTGTCGACCTCGGCCGGCAAGCTCGCCGCGGTGACCCTCGGGCTGCCGGCCGCCGGCGCCCGGGCCTTCCGGGCGGTCGCGCCCGGGCTGCTGCGGATACTCGGCAGCCAGGTGGACCTGGTGGAGCGGACACGCCGGGCGACCGCGGACCTCTTCGCCGGGGTCATCAAGCGCTACTCCTTCGGCTCCGAGGACGTCGACCCCGGCGTGGCGCGGTTCGCCGAGCGGCTCATCGAGGGCACCCCGATCGACGTGGTCGCCGAGTTCTACCCGGCCTTCACCGAGCACGAGAAGGGCGAGGCGCTGGCCGTGCTGGACGGGCTGCCGGCCCTGGTGCTCGCCGGCGAGAAGGATCTGCTGACGCCGAGCGCGCACAGCACCGAGATCGCCGAGCGGCTGCCCGGCGCCGAGCTGGTGCTGGTTCCCGGCGCGGGCCATCTGGTCCTCATGGAGCAACCCGAAGTGGTGAACGCGGCGCTCGCCCGGGTGATCGCGGAGGCCGCCGACGCCGTCCGCGCACCGGTCCCGCCGCGCCTGCGTGAGCTGACCGCCGCGGTCGACGCGTAGCATTCGCCGATATGGGCACACCGCACGACCGGTACCCCGCGGGTACCGCCGAAGACGCTCCGGCCGTCCGTATCACCGTCCGCACCGCCGAACGCATGCGGGAGCTGGGCCGGCGGCTGGCGGCCCTGCTGGCCCCCGGCGACCTGGTCCTGCTCAGCGGTGAGCTGGGCGCCGGGAAGACCACGCTGACCCGGGGGCTGGGCGAAGGCCTCAACGTCCGTGGCGCGGTCACCTCGCCGACGTTCGTCATAGCCCGCGTCCACCCGTCGCTGACCGGCGGTCCCGCGCTCGTGCACGTGGACGCCTACCGGCTCGTCGGCGGCCTCGACGAGATGGAGGACCTCGACCTGGACGTGTCGCTGCCGGAGTCGGTGGTGGTCGTCGAGTGGGGCGAGGGCAAGGTCGAGGAGCTCTCCGAGGCCCGGCTGCAGGTGGTCATCTCCCGCACCATCGGCGGCCCCCACGGCACCGCGCAGGGCGCGGCCCCGGGGGCGGAGGACGGCACGCACACGCCCGCCGCCGGCGGCGGGAACGGCGCCGTGACCGCGGACGACGTGCGCGAGGTGACGGTCACCGGCGTCGGCTCGCGCTGGGCCCAGGAGGACCTGACGGCGCTGGCGCGGTGAGTGCTCCCCCCGCGCCGGGGCGAATGCGCCGACAGTGTGTCGGGAAGATGTTGCGCAGGGACGGGCGCCCGTGGTGTGCTGGATACGGGCACCTACTTAGGGCTGCCTAACTTCGTCCGCTTGGGGAGGCGCGCATGTCGGCCCACGACCCGCAGGACCAGCACCACGACGCTCCTGTCCCGCCCGGCCGTCCGCAGGTCAGCCCCGGTGCCCCCGGGGACGCGACCCCGTCGGTCCGGGATCTGCTGGCGTCCTGCGAAGCCGCCCGCACCGTCTCCACGCCGCCCGCCGACACGCCGGCGCCCCGGCCTGCCTCCCGCGGGCAGGACGCGGCCTGACGGATCCGGTCCGGCGCACCGGATCCGTCAGGCCGCGTCCTCCTTCACCCGTACGAGTGATTCTCGCCACGAGTTGCGGGACCGCCGGATTGTGCGTCCCCCGCCGGGACCTCCGGCGGGGACGGCCGCGGCGTCACTCCACCACCTCGACGGTGGTGCCGATCGTCGCGAACTGCCAGAGCGCGGCGCCGTCCGGCCGGGTCTCCCGGATCGCCGGCGTCGGCTCCGCGGTGTGCCCCTTCCTCGCGCGGCCGACTGCCGCGCTGAAGCCGATGTTGCTGCCGCCGGTCTGCGCGAAGAGCACCACGTGCTCGACGGGGGCGCCGTCGCCGCCCTGGCCGCGCGCCCCACGGGCGAAGACCTGATGGGTGCCGAGCGCCGGCGGCGGGTCGCCGGCCGTCACCTCGTAACTGCGCAGCACGCGTTCGTCGTTCCTGACCAGCCACACCCGGTGCCGGCTGACGCTGTAGACCACGCGCATCCCCGAGCCGCAGTCGGCCGGCAGCCCGGCGTGCCGGCACGCGCCGTCCGAGGCGCCGGCCGCGCCGTGCCCGGCGGAGTAGCGTCCGGCGGGTGCTGACCCGGTGGCGGCCGCGGTCAGTCCGCAGACGGTGGCCAGGGCCGCGGTGACGATGCCGGCCACCAGGGTGCCGGAGGTGAACCGTGGCAAGGGAGCTCCCTCGGGGTCCGCGCCTGCTCCGGCGCCGTTGCCGACATGAGGACGGTCGGCGGGCGCGCCCGGCGGGGCCGTCCCAGCCGTCCGGTTGGCACGGCCCTTCCCCGGCGGTGTCCTCTGTGAACCGTTCTGTCCGGAAATGCGCCCGCCCGGCGGGTACGGTGATCCCGCCCGCCACCCGTGTGGCCGCGGCGCGCGCCGTACTCTGGGGGCGTGCTGCTGCTTGCCTTCGACACCGCCACTCCCGCCGTGACCGCCGCCCTTCATGACGGGGAGCGGGTGCTCGCCGAGTCCACGGTCGTCGACGCGCGCAGGCACGGCGAGCTGCTGGTCCCCGCCGTCGACCGTGTGATGGCCACCGCCGGGCGCACCCTGGCCGAGCTCACCGGCGTCGTCGTCGGCGTCGGTCCCGGCCCCTACACGGGCCTGCGGGTGGGCCTGGTGACCGCGGCGGCGTTCGGCGACGCGCTCGACGTCCCCGTGCACGGCGTCTGCACCCTCGACGGCCTGGCCTGGGCCGCCGGCGAGGCCGGTCTGGAGGGCCCGTTCACCGTGGCCACCGACGCCCGCCGCAAGGAGGTCTACTGGGCGCGGTACGACGGCCCCGCGCAGCGGGTCACCGAGCCCGCCGTGGACCGCCCGGGCGCGCTGCCGGAGGACGTCACCATCCTGCCGTCGGTCGGCGCCGGCGCCGCGCTCTACCCCGACGTCTTCACCGACCACCGCCCGGACCCCGCCCACCAGTCCGCCGGGGCGCTGGCCGCGCTCGCCGCCCGCCGCCTCGCCGCGGGCGAGCCGTTCGAGCCCGCGCTGCCGCTGTACCTGCGGCGGCCGGACGCGCAGGTGCCGGCGGGCTACAAGGCGGTCCTGCCGACGTGACCGGAGCCGTCCTGCGGGACATGCGCTGGTGGGACCTGGACGCGGTGCTCGCCCTCGAACACGACCTCTTCCCCGAGGACGCCTGGTCGCGCGGCATGTTCTGGTCCGAGCTCGCCGACGCCCGGCACCCGGCCGCGACCCGGACATACGTCGTCGCCGAACAGGGCGACGGGCGGATCGTCGGGTACGCCGGGCTCGCCGCGGTGGCCGGCACCGCCG
This sequence comes from Actinacidiphila acidipaludis, assembly GCF_019890725.1. Lineage (GTDB taxonomy): Bacteria > Actinomycetota > Actinomycetes > Streptomycetales > Streptomycetaceae > Actinacidiphila > Actinacidiphila acidipaludis. The sequence continues at coordinate 29,093 of NZ_JAINZZ010000056.1, read as the reverse complement.
ACGTGCAGACCATCGCCGCCGCCCGCGACCACTGGGGCACCGGCCTGGGTGCCCTCCTGCTGACCACACTGCTCCGGGCCGCGACCGCCGCCGAGTGCCACGAGGTGCTGCTGGAGGTCCGGGTCGACAACCCCCGCGCGCAGCGCCTGTACGAGCGGTTCGGTTTCGCGGCGATCGGCGTCCGCAAGGGCTACTACCAGCCCGGCAACGTGGACGCGGTCGTCATGCGGCTCGCCGATCCGGCACAGAACACCGTTGAGGACATCCATGGCTGACGAACCCCTAGTGCTCGGTATCGAGACCTCGTGCGACGAGACCGGCGTCGGCATCGTGCGCGGGCACACCCTGCTCGCCGACGCGGTCGCCTCCAGCGTCGACGAGCACGCCCGCTACGGCGGGGTCGTCCCCGAGGTCGCCAGCCGCGCCCATCTGGAGGCGATGGTCCCGACCATCCAGCGGGCGCTGAAGCAGGCCGGCGTCTCCGCCCGCGACCTCGACGGCATCGCCGTCACCGCGGGGCCGGGGCTGGCCGGCGCGCTGCTGGTCGGGGTGTCGGCGGCCAAGGCGTACGCGTACGCGCTCGGCAAGCCGCTGTACGGCGTCAACCACCTGGCCTCGCACATCTGCGTCGACCAGCTGGAGCACGGCGCGCTGCCCGAGCCGACGATGGCCCTGCTGGTCTCCGGCGGCCACTCCTCGCTGCTGCTCGCGCCGGACATCACCAGCGACGTCCGCCCGCTCGGCGCCACCATCGACGACGCGGCCGGCGAGGCGTTCGACAAGGTCGCCCGCGTACTCGGCCTCGGCTTCCCCGGCGGCCCGGTCATCGACCGGTACGCGCGTGAGGGCGACCCGGAGGCGATCGCGTTCCCGCGCGGCCTGAGCGGCGGCCGCGACCCGATCTACGACTTCTCCTTCTCCGGCCTGAAGACCGCGGTCGCCCGCTGGGTGGAGGCCCGCCGCCGGGACGGCCAGGACGTGCCGGTCGCCGACGTGGCCGCCTCGTTCCAGGAGGCCGTGGTGGACGTGCTCACCCGCAAGGCGGTCCGCGCCTGCCGCGACAACGGCGTCGACCATCTGATGATCGGCGGGGGAGTGGCCGCCAACTCCCGGCTGCGCGCGCTCGCCGAGCAGCGCTGCACCGACGCCGGGATCCGGCTGCGGGTGCCGCGGCCCGGCCTGTGCACGGACAACGGCGCGATGGTCGCCGCGCTCGGCGCGGAGATGGTCGCCCGCGGCCGTGCCGCCTCCACCCTGGACCTGCCGGCCGACTCCTCGCTGCCCGTCACCGACGTCTCCGTGCCGGGCTACGCCCAGCTCCCGGCGCCCGTGCCGACCGGCGGCGGCGCGGGCCACGGGCACGGCCACGGCCACGGCCACAGTCACAGTCACGGGCACGACCATGTGCACGAGGTCAGCAAGGACAACCTCTACGGATGACCGTCACCCTGATGTGGGAGGCCGCCGCGGCCGACGGCCGCGGCGCCGAACTCCTGTCCTGGGCACGGGAGCAGGCCGCCACGCTGCCCGGTGAGCCGCGCCGCCGCGAGTTCCTGACCGCGCCCGGCGACCGGGTCCTGGTGCTCACCTGGTGGGACGCCCCGTACTCCGCCGACCTGCCCGATCTGGCCGACGCCCCGGCCGCGCTGGTCCGCCGCGAGGTGCACCGCTGGCGGTTCGTGTCCGTCTCGGTGGAACCCGGGGACTGAATCGCGCATCACCGTGAATGAGTGCGCGGCCCGGCTGACCGGTCCCGTGTTCGCCCGGGCTTCCTCCTCCCTCCCTGCGCGGACGGCCTCGTACCTCGGCCGGCCACTACGGGAGCTCGAGCGTCACCCCTCAGCCGGGCCGCGCACTCGTTCCTTCTCCTCCGCGCGGTCCGGCTTCGAGGTAGGCGCTCCCGTCATGCGTGTCAGTGTCAGAGTCAAGCGTGCCCACATACGGCGGTTCAGGGCCGTGGTCCCGGCCCTGGCGGTGAGCGGGGTGCTGGCCCTCGGCGGCTGCGCGCCGTCCTCGCACGCCGCGCCCCGGCCGACCGGGACGGCCTCCGGCGGCCCGTCGGCGAGCGGAACCGCCGCGCCGGGCAGCGGCGGTCCGGGGAAGTCCGGCGCCGACCGCGCCGCCGCGTTCCGCCGGTGGGGCGTCCCGCTGCTCGCACCGCCCCCGCCGCCCCCGGCCGTCAAGCCGGTGCGGACCGGCGGCGGGGTGATACCGGTGGTCAGCCGCGTCCCCACCACGCGCAAGATCGTCTTCGTCACCTTCGACGACGGCGCCGAGAAGGATCCGCGCTTCGTGGCGATGATGAGGGACCTGAAGGTCCCGTTCACCATGTTCCTGACCGACAGCATCATCAAGAACGACTACGGCTTCTTCAAACCGCTGCAGGCGCTGGGCAATCCGATAGAGGACCACACCCTCACCCACCCCGACCTGCGCACCAGGACGTTCGCCCAGCAGCACACCGAGATATGCGGTCAGCAGGCCCGGCTCACCCACGAGTACGGCACCCGCCCCGGCCTGTTCCGCCCGCCGTACGGCGCCTACGACTCCGCCACCCGGGCGGCAGTGAAGGCCTGCGGGGGCCTGCGGGCGATCATCCTGTGGCGCGAGTCGATGCAGATCAAGAACGTGGCCTTCCAGGACCCTGCCAAGCACTTCCACCCCGGCGACATCATCCTCGCCCACTTCCGCGGCCCCTCCGAACTCAAGGGCGAGACGATGACGGTGATGGTGCGGAACATGCTGCGGGAGATCGCCCGTCAGGGGTACACGGTGGCGCCGCTGGAGGACTACGTCTGACGGCCGGTGCGTGCGGGCGCCTGGCGCCGCTGCCGGGTGCCCGTGGCCCCGAGAGCGGGTGACCGGACGTCAGGCGGTGTCGGCGGGCTGCCCGATGAGCATCGAGGGCGCGCCGGCCACCCGGGTCAGGAAGACCGTCGCCGCCTTCGGGCCCTGCACCTTCACCCGGCGCCGCACCTCCTCCGGCTCGACCGCGGAACCGCGCTTCTTGACCGTGAGCGTCCCCACCGCTCGCTCGCGCAGCAGCGCCTTGAGCCGCTTGAGGTTGAACGGCAGGACGTCGGTGATCTCGTAGGCGGTCGCATACGGCGTCGGCCGGGCCTCGTCCGCCGTCACATAGGCGATGGTCGGATCGATCAGGCCGCCGCCCAGCTGCTCGGCGACCGCGGCCACCAGATGGGCGCGGATGACCGCGCCGTCCGGCTCGTACAGGTACCGGCCCGGCGCCCGCACCGGCGGGTCGGGCAGCCGGCCGGTGCCGCTCAGCGCGGCGCCGGAGGGCAGCAGGGTCGCGGTGACGCCGCCCGGTGCGGTGCCGAACCACAGCGCGGCCTCCTTCACGTCCCCGCGGTCCGAGACCCACTCGGCCTCGGCGTCCGCGGGCACCGCCTCGTGCGGGATGCCCGGCGCGACCTTCACCGCGGCGACCGGCACGGTACGGGCGGCGGTCACCGCCCAGGACAGCGGCGGGGAGTACGCCTCGGGATCGAAGGTCCGGCCGCGCCCGGTCCGGCGGGCCGGGTCCACGAACACGGCGTCGAAGCCGGCGGTGGGCACGTCGGCGACGTCCGCGCAGCGCACCTCGATCCGGTCGGCCAGGCCCAGCGCCTCGGCGTTGGCGCGGGCGACCGCGCAGGTCAGCGGGTCGCGGTCCACCGCGAGCACGGAGATGCCGGCCCGGGCCAGCGCGACGGCGTCGCCGCCGATGCCGCCGCAGAGGTCGGCCACCCGGCTGACACCGGCGGCCCGGAAGCGCCCGGCGCGGTGGGCGGCGACCGAGGCGCGGGTCGCCTGCTCGACGCCGTTGGGCGTGAAGTACATGCGGGCGGCGTCGTCCGGGGCGAACTTGGCGGCGGCGCGCCCGCGCAGGCGGGCCTGCTCCAGGGCGGCGGACACCAGCGGCGCCGGATGGTCGCGGCGCAGCCGGGTCGCCGTCGCCAGCTCGTCCGCCGGGTCGTACTCCCGCACCTGGGCGAGCAGTTCCTGCCCGCGCGCGCCGATCAGTTCCCCGAACACCTCCACGTCCACGCCGCCATTCTCCCCGATCGGCGGGCCCCTCGGTCGCGGGCGGGGGAAGTGCGGCGCGGCCGTCCGTTCCGGCCGGGCACGGGGGGCCGCGGCGCGACACCCGGCGCGCGCCTGGCACTCCGCTTGACCGAGTGCTAAGAGCGTCCTAGTCTCGGACCTGGCACTCGGCACCGCTGAGTGCCAGCACTCAGCGACGGGCAGGTCCGGCACCCGCGACGACGGGCCTACCAGGTCGCCGACCCAGACAGACACTCCCGTGAGCCCTTTGAAGGGGGAGGTCGGATCGTGACGACCGCCAGCACCAAGGTTGCCATCAAGCCGCTTGAGGACCGCATCGTGGTCCAGCCGCTCGACGCCGAGCAGACCACGGCCTCGGGCCTGGTCATCCCGGACACCGCCAAGGAGAAGCCCCAGGAGGGCGTCGTCCTGGCCGTGGGCCCGGGCCGCTTCGAGGACGGCAACCGGCTGCCGCTCGACGTCGCCGTCGGCGACGTCGTGCTGTACAGCAAGTACGGCGGCACCGAGGTGAAGTACAACGGCGAGGAGTACCTCGTCCTCTCGGCTCGCGACGTCCTCGCGATCGTCGAGAAGTAAGTCATCGGCTTCACCGCGCAGCCGTGATCCCGCCCCGGGTTTTCCGTGTCGTTGAGGCCGGGCCCGGGGCGGTTTCCGTGACACACGACGACAAGACGAGGTAGTTCGCAGGCATGGCCAAGATTCTGAAGTTCGACGAGGACGCCCGTCGCGCCCTTGAGCGCGGCGTCAACAAGCTCGCCGACACCGTGAAGGTGACCATCGGCCCCAAGGGCCGCAACGTCGTCATCGACAAGAAGTTCGGCGCCCCGACCATCACCAACGACGGCGTGACCATCGCCCGTGAGGTGGAGATCGAGGACCCGTACGAGAACCTGGGCGCCCAGCTCGTCAAGGAGGTGGCGACCAAGACCAACGACATCGCGGGTGACGGCACCACCACCGCGACCGTCCTGGCCCAGGCGCTGGTCCGCGAGGGTCTGCGCAACGTCGCCGCCGGCGCCTCCCCGGCCGCCCTGAAGAAGGGCATCGACGCCGCGGTCAAGGCCGTCTCCGACGAGCTGCTCGCCTCCGCCCGCGCGATCGAGGGCAAGGAGGACATCGCCGCCGTCGCCGCGCTGTCCGCGCAGGACAAGCAGGTCGGCGAGCTGATCGCCGAGGCGATGGACAAGGTCGGCAAGGACGGCGTCATCACCGTCGAGGAGTCCAACACCTTCGGCCTGGAGCTGGACTTCACCGAGGGCATGGCCTTCGACAAGGGCTACCTGTCGCCCTACTTCGTCACCGACCAGGAGCGGATGGAGGCCGTCCTCGACGACCCGTACATCCTCATCCACCAGGGCAAGATCTCCTCGATCCAGGACATGCTGCCGCTGCTGGAGAAGATCATCCAGGCGGGTGCCTCCAAGCCGCTGCTGATCATCGCCGAGGACGTCGAGGGCGAGGCCCTGTCGACCCTGGTCGTCAACAAGATCCGCGGCACGTTCAACGCCGTCGCGGTCAAGGCGCCGGGCTTCGGTGACCGCCGCAAGGCCATGCTGGGCGACATCGCGACGCTGACCGGCGCCACGGTCATCGCCGAGGAGGTCGGCCTCAAGCTCGACCAGGCCGGTCTGGACCTGCTGGGCAGCGCCCGCCGCGTGACCGTCACCAAGGACGACACCACCATCGTCGACGGTGCCGGCGACAAGTCCGAGATCGAGGGCCGGGTCGGCCAGATCAAGGCCGAGATCTCCACCACCGACTCCGACTGGGACCGCGAGAAGCTGCAGGAGCGCCTGGCCAAGCTGGCCGGCGGCGTCTGCGTCATCAAGGTCGGCGCGGCCACCGAGGTCGAGCTGAAGGAGAAGAAGCACCGCCTGGAGGACGCGATCTCCGCGACCCGTGCGGCCGTCGAGGAGGGCATCGTCTCCGGCGGTGGCTCCGCGCTGGTCCACGCCGTCAAGGTGCTGTCCGAGAACCTGGGCAAGGAGGGCGACGAGGCCACCGGTGTCGCCGTCGTCCGCCGCGCCGCGGTCGAGCCGCTGCGCTGGATCGCCGAGAACGCGGGCCTCGAGGGCTACGTGATCACCTCCAAGGTGGCCGAGCTCGACAAGGGCCACGGCTTCAACGCGGCCACCGGCGAGTACGGCGACCTGGTCAAGGCCGGCGTCATCGACCCGGTCAAGGTCACCCGCTCCGCCCTGGAGAACGCCGCCTCCATCGCCTCCCTGCTGCTCACGACCGAGACCCTGGTCGTCGAGAAGAAGGAAGAGGAGCCGGCCGAGGCCGCGCACGGTGGCCACGGCCACTCGCACTGACGCGATGACGCGCCGGCGCGGGTGACGCCCCGGCCGCGGTGCACGACGGGTGAGGCCCGGCGTCCTTCGGGATGCCGGGCCTCACCCGTGCCCGGGCGCCGCTTCTCGGCGGTCGCGGGCGTTCTCGGCCTGCGCGGGCGCCGCTCCTCAAGCGGTGGGCAGGGTGACGACGCCGAGGTCGCGCATCATCCCGAGCGTGTCCCAGTGCCACCAGCCCTCCGCGATCCGGCCGTCACGGAAGGCGAACGTCGTGGTGCCCTCCATGTCCACGGTGTTGCCGGTGGCCGGGATGCCGCGCAGCGGGCCGGTGTTGGTGCCGTGCCAGGTCCAGCGGGTCACCACCCGGTCGCCCTCGGCGATCTGGTCCTCGACGGTGAAGGCGAAGTCCGGGAAGGCGTCGCGGTAGCCGAGGGTCTCCTCGCGGAAGGCGTCGACCCCGCGGGTCTCCGAGCCCTTGGCCACGTCGTGGTCCCGGTAGTCCGGTGCGAACAGCGCGCGGTAGGCGGCCGGCTCGTCGCGCCCGCACAGGTCGGTGAGGAAGTTCCGCACGGCGGTCTTGTTGAGCTGCTCGTCACGGACCACGTCCAGGTCGGTGAAGGTGGGCCGCTCGTCGCAGAGCGCGACCATCTCCTCGAAGATCCGGCCGGTCTCGGGCAGCCCGGAGTTCTTCATCGCCTGTTCGTAGGAGGGGAACTCCACGATCTCGACGTAGTGGCCCTCGGCGGACCGGTCCTTGCCGACGACGGCGTGCGTCGCGGTGCGGATGCCCTGCGTCGCCTCCGCCCAGTCGTCCATGAGCCGGTTCATGTCCTCGTACTTGCTGGTCCTGCAGTCGATGAGCTGGACGAACGTCATGGCGCCTCCTCGGGTCGCCCGCCGGTTGCCCTTCCCCTTCTGTTCCATTTTAGGGCGATTCGCCATGTCTTCCTGTGGGTGAGCGGGTGGGCGGCCCGGCAGGGTGCGACCCGCGGACGCGCGGCGAACGGCAGTTCGCCCGATGTGGTGGTCCCGGCGGGTCCGGTCGGGCAGATTGGCCGCATGACGCATGAGGTGACGCATGATCAGAACGGCCGCCCCCGTATCGACACCGGAGTCCCGCACTCCGCGCGCGTGTACGACTACTGGCTGGGCGGCAGCAGCAACTTCGCCGCGGACCGGGCGATGGGGCAGGCCGTCGAGCAGGCCATCCCCGGCATCAAGACCATGGCCCTGGAGAACCGCAGATTCCTCGGCCGGGCCGTGCGGTACATGGCCGAGGCCGGGATCCGGCAGTTCCTGGACATCGGCACCGGCATACCCGCCGACGGCGACACCGGTTCGGTGACCGCGATCGTCGCCCCCGACGCCCGGGTGGTCTGCGTCGACAACGACCCGATCGTGCAGGAGCACGCCAGGACCACCCTCACCGGTCCGGACGCCGAGCGGACGCTCTACCTGGAGGCGGACCTCCGCAAGCCGGCCGAACTGCTGCGCTCGCCGCAGCTCGCCGGCGCCCTCGATCTCGACCGGCCGGTCGGCCTGCTGCTGGTCGCCATCCTCATGCTCGTCGCCGACGACGAGGACCCGTGGACGGTGGTCCGGACCCTGCTGGACGCGATGCCCTCCGGCAGCCTGGTCGCCATCAGCCACCCCACCGCGGACTTCGACCCCGCGGCCATGGGACACGTCGTCCAGGCGGCGCAGCAGGGTCACATGACGCTGGTCCCGCGCGACCGTGCGGCGTGCACCCGCTTCTTCGAGGGCTGGGAGATGGCCGAGCCGGGCCTGGTCCCGGTCATGAGCTGGCGGCCCGACGGCGAACCGCCGGCCGACCCGCACTCCGCGTACTACTGGGCGGGGGTGGCCCGCAAGCCCTGACCCCGCCGCGGCGCCCGAGCGGACCCCGGCCCGTGCCCAGGCCGGGGTCTCGGGGGCTCAGCCGGCTCAGGGGGTCTCGGGGGCTCAGGAGTCCTTCGGGGTCTTCGGGGTCTTCGGGTCGTAGCGGCGGCCGGTCCGGGTCGAGGCGGCGGCGAACAGCCGCGTCGGCGTGTGGCGGGCGAGGGCGACGGCCACCTTGTACCGGGCGTCGGGGACGCTGACGGTACGGCCGCGGGCCAGGTCCCGCAGCGCCGCGGCCACCACCTTGTCCGCGTCGAGCCACGCCCACGACGGCAGCGCGTCGGCGTTCATGCCCGCCCGGGCGTGGAACTCGGTGCGCACGAAGCCCGGACACAGGGCGAGGAAGCGGATGCCGCTGCCGCGCAGCTCCTGGGCGGCGCCCTCGGTGAAGCGGACCACCCACGCCTTGCTCGCCCCGTAGGTGCCGCGCGGCATGAACGCCGCGACCGAGGCGACGTTGACCACCGCGCCGCGACCGCGCTCCCGCATGCCCTCGGCCGCGGCCGTGGTCAGCCGCAGCACCGCCTCGCAGTGCAGCCGCAGCATGCGCAGCTCGTCGGCGACGGGGGCGGTCAGATAGGTGCCGCGGTTGCCGAACCCGGCGTTGTTGACCAGGACGTCGACCGGGCGGGAGGCGTCGCGCAGCCGTTCCTCGACGGCCGCGATGCCGGCGTCCTCCGCGAGGTCGGCGGCCAGCACCTCGACCTCGACCCCGTAGCGCTGCCGCAGCTCCCCAGCGGTCCGCGCGAGCCGCTCCCCGTCGCGGGCGACCAGCACCAGGGCATGGCCCTTCGCGGCCAGTTGGCGGGCGAAGGCGGCGCCGATGCCCGCGGTGGGGCCGGTCACGAGTGAAGTGGTCATGGGCAGAAGCCTAGGACGGGCCGCCCGGGCCTTCGGCCGCCGTTGGTGTTCCGGTGCGGGCCAGCCGCTGCCGGACGGCCTCCCGGTCCTCGGCGGGCAGGGCCGGCAAGTCGGCCAGCAGCGGCAGCAGTTCGGGCTCGGTGGTGAGGGCGCGGAAGCACTCCGCGACGGTCACCCGCCGGTCCTGCGGCCGGTGCTCGACGACGAGATCGTCCCCGGCGGCGAGCTCCCCGGGCTCGACGACCCGCAGGTACGGGCCGGGCCGCGCGGCCCGCGTGAACGTGCGCATCCACCCCTTCTCGTCCAGCCACCCGGCGAACGTCGCGCACGGGATGCGCGGGGCCGAGACCTCCAGCAGCACCGTGCCGATCCGCCAGCGCTCGCCGATCAGCACCGCGTTGAGGTCCAGGCCGCAGGTGGTGAGGTTCTCGCCGAAGGAGCCGGGCGCGAAGGTACGGCCCAACTCGCCCTCCCAGTGGTCGAGATCCTCACGCGCGTAGGCGTACACCGCCTGGTCGTCGCCGCCGTGGTGCTTGACGTCGTAGGCACGGTCACCGGCCAGGCCGACGGCCCCGGTGCCCTTCGGGCCGGGCGCGGTCACGGCGACGCGGCCGCTCACCGGCTGCTTGTCGATGCCGGTGGCCGGCAGGCGCTTCCACGGATTCGGCCGCGGGCGGCCTATGTTGACGCTGAGCACGTACGGCACGGTCACCCCTGGATGAGATACGGCGTGGTGGTGCTGAGCGCCGCGAAGCCGAGGCGCTGCAGGATGGGACGGCTGTCGTCGGTCGCGTCGACCTGGAGGTAGCGGATGCCGCGGGCCGCGGCGAGCGCGGCCCGGTGGGCGACCAGCGCGCGGTAGATGCCGCGGCCGCGCCACTCCTCGACGGTACCGCCGCCCCACAGGCCGGCGAAGTCCGTGCCCGGTGTGATCTCCATGCGGGCCGCGCACACCGGCTCGTCGCCGGCCATCGCCACGGTCATGGTCAGGGACCCGTCGGCCGTCTGCGCGAGCTGGTCGAGGAGGCGGTCGCGCAGGCGGGCGGCGCTCGCGCCGAACGCCCGCTCGTGCACGGCGGCGACGAGGTCGACGCCGGCGGCGTCGGTCACCGGCTCCAGACGGACGCCGTCCGGCAGGCGGACCTCGGTCGGGAGGGCGGCGACCTCCGCGATCATCAGGGTCTCCGTGGGGTCGGGCACGAAACCCGCGCGGCGCAGGCGGTCACCGAGGTCGGCCGGGCGGTCGTGCGAGTACAGCTTCCACTCGAACTCGCGGCCGCGGCCCTCGGGGCCGGCCAGCCAGGCGGTCTGGGCGGCGATCGCCTCGTCGGCGGTGCCGTCGTCGAGGCCGGACCAGAGCACGCCGGCCCAGGTGTGGGCGGTGCCGCCCACCTGCCGGACGAGCCGTTCCGTCCGCTCCATCCGCGCGCCCAGGTCGTCCGACACCGCCTCTCGCCGCATCTGCCGGTCGAACTCCGCGAGTACCTCGTCCCGATCCATCCGCGCATTCCAGCACGCCCCGCCTCCCCCTCTCCACCGGATTACCGCGGCCCCGGGCCGGGGCCGCGGCCGCGGTAGGGCGCGGGCAGGCGGGCGTGGGGCCGGGTCACGCCAGGGCGTCCAGGGCGAGGGCGAGGTCGGCGGGGGCGGTGTAGAGGTGCGGGGCGAGGCGGAGATTGCCCGCGCGGGAGGAGAACCGGACGCCGGCCGCGGCCAGGCGGGCCTCGGCGGCGGGCGGGACACCGGGGACCGCGACGATCGCCGAGTCGCCGGGCACCGGCGCGTAGCCGAGCCCGGCCAGCCCCTCGCGCAGGCTCGCCGCCGCCGCGACGTCGTGGGCGTGGATGGCGGGCACGCCGATCTCCTCGATCAGGGAGAGGGAGGCGGCGGCCCCGACGAAGGACAGGTACGCGGGGCGGGCGTCGAATCGCCGGGCCCCGGGCGCGAGCCGCGGGACCGGCCCGTAGCAGGACGCCCACGGGTCGTCCCCCGCGTACCATCCGGCGAACCCCGGGGACAGCGTCGCCTCCGCCCCCTCGGCCACCGTCAGGAAACAGGCCCCGTGCGGACCGAGCAGCCACTTGTAGCCGTGGCAGACGACGTAGTCGTAGCGGGAGGCGTCCAGCGGGAGCCATCCCGCCGACTGGGTGGCGTCCAGCAGGACCCGGGCGCCGTGTGCGGCCGCCGCCTGCCGGATCGCGGGCAGATCCCCGACCCGCCCGTCCGCCGACTGCACCGTGCTGACCGCGACCAGCGCGGTCGACGGCCGCACGGCGGCGGCGACCTCCCCGAGCGGCACGATGCGCGGGCGCACGCCGGGCGCCCCGGCGAAGGGCTGCACGAGTGAGCTGAAGTCGCCCTCGGCGAGCACCACTTCGGCGCCTTCAGGGAGTTGCGCGGCGATCAGCCCGACCGCTCCGGCGACCGTGCTCGCCAGTGCCACCCGCTCCACCGCCACGCCGGTGATCCGCGCGTACGCGGCCCGCGCCGCCACCACGGCCGCCTCGTACCGGTCGGTGTACGACCGCCCGGACTCCCACGCGTCCAGCGCCTCCCGCATCGCCGTGACCGCGCGGCGCGGCGGCACTCCGAGGGTGGCGGTGTTCAGATAGCCGGGTTCGAGCCCGGGGAACTCAGCCGCGGCCACCGCGGCGGGTGACGGGCCGGCCGCGGCCACCGCGGCGGGTGACGGGCCGGCCGCGGGAACGGGAGAGGGCGGAACGGCCCCGGGCGGGGAGGGGACCGACGGGACCGGCGTGTGCGCATCCATGGCGTCCATGCCTCCTCAGCCTGACCGCACCCCACCTCAAAGTCCATCACCGATAACTGTCCGATACCCCTAAGCTCCGCTTATGGTTGAGGCATGATCGAGGCCCGTCATCTCCGCGTGCTGCGCGCCGTCGCCCGCACCGGCTCCTTCTCCGCCGCCGCCCGCGACCTCGGCTGCACCCAGCCCGCGGTCAGCCAGCAGATGAAGGCCCTGGAACAGAGCGCGGGCACCCCGCTGCTGGTCCGCGGCGCCCGCGAGATGCGGCTGACCCAGGCCGGCGAGGCGCTGGTACGGCACGCGGCCGGCATCCTGGCCGGCCTCACCGCCGCCGAGGAGGAGGTCGCCGCGATCGCCGGGCTGAGGGCCGGGCGGGTGCGCCTCGGCTCGTTCCCGTCCGGCAGCTCCACGCTCGTGCCCAGCGCCGTCGCGGACATGCGCGCCCACCACCCGGGCACGAAGATCTCCCTGGTGGAGGCCGAGCCGCCGCGCTCGGTCGACCTGCTGCGGGCCGGTGACGTCGACATCACGCTCGCGTTCCGGTACGTGGACCTGCCGACGCCCGCCGAGGAGTCGTGGGCCGACCTGGTGGTGCGCCCGCTGCTCACCGACCGGCTGGTCGGCCTGGTGCCGGCGGGCCACCGGCTGGCCGGCCGCACCGAACCCGTGGCCATCGGCGAACTCGCCGAGGAGGAGTGGATCGCCGGCTGCCCGCGCTGCCGGCGGCATCTGGTCGAGGTGTGCGAGCGGGCCGGTTTCAGCCCGCGGATCGATTTCGCGACGGACGACTACCCGGCCGTCGTGGGCCTCGTCGCCGCCGGGCTCGGGGTGGCGGTGCTGCCGCAGCTCGCGCTGGAGTCGGTGCGCCCCAAGGGGGTCGCCGTGGTGGAGATGCGGCCCGCGGTGGAGCGGGAGATCGTGGCCCTCACGCTGCCGGACCTGGCCCATGTGCCGGCCGTGGACATCATGCTCGGCCGCCTCGCCCGCGCGGCCCTGCGCCAGAGCGCCCAGCCGGCCCCCGCCTGACGGCCCGCGCCGTCCTGTGCCGCTCCGACGTCACTGCCCCTCCCGTCGCCCCCGCCCCCCTCCCCGTTGCTCCCCCTGCTCCCGGTCGCTCCCGCCCCTCCTGCCGTGACCGTCGCCCTGATCCCGCCCCGACGGCGTTCCCCCGGCCCCGTTGCCCCACCTGGGTGATGTCATGGCGGCGAACGGGGGGATCGTCAGAAGAATCGATTCTTCAGGGCGACAGCGAACTCGCGTGCCCCTGGTACTCGTCGTGGTACTCGTGGTACTCGTGTTCCTGGTGGTACTCGGCCCGGTGCTCGTACGCGTGCTCACGCCGGCGGTGGCGGTGCTCCCGGTCGTGCTGCAGCTCGCGGTCGCCGTCCAGGTCGTGGTCGAGGTGCTCGTCGTCACGGTCGGCGGACCGGTTGCGCGAGCGGCCCATCATCGCCTCGCGCTCGTCCTCGGTGAGTCCGCCCCACACCCCGTACGGCTCGCGGACGGCCAGGGCGTGCGTCGCACACTCGGCGCGTACCGGGCAGCGCATGCACACCTCCTTGGCGGCGGCCTCACGTGCGCTGCGAGCGGCCCCCCGCTCGCCCTCGGGGTGGAAGAACAGCGAGCTGTCGACACCGCGGCAGGCGGCAACGAGCTGCCAGTCCCAGAGATCCGCGTTCGGTCCGGGAAGGCGGGAGAAGTCGGCCATTGCTCATCCCCTCAGAGTGTGCGGGAAGGTCATGGAGCTCGATCTTCCGATCGCCTCCGACCGTACATCTACTGTCGTAGTAGATGTAAATATGACTCATCGCCAATCTAGCGACGATTACCCCGCACATCAGAAAAGAGCCGCCAAACAGTGCAAACCCCGACATCGAGCACGTAACGGCTGATCGGCAGCATCGGGGTGGGCTGCGGAGGGGCGCGCGAGCCGGTTCCGGGCGCCGGGAAAGCGCTGTCTCACCCGTTCCGACCTGCGGCGTGGGCGATCCGTATGTGCATGATCACGTAGAGTGCCGAAAGCTACGACCAAACTTCGTAACTCTTTCGGGTGAGGGTCGTTGAGTCTGGCGGAAGCGGTTGGCGCGGCACATGAATCGGGCATCTGCCCGAGGCCGTCCACCGCCTCGGTGAAGACACGGTGAAGATTCGTACTTCGTACAGCCTGGAGGCACAACGTGACGCGGTTCAGCTGCGGGGGGCGGCCATGACATCCGTCCTCGTCTGCGACGACTCCCCGCTCGCCCGAGAGGCCCTGCGCCGCGCGGTTGCCACCGTGCCCGGCGTCGAGCGTGTAACCACCGCCGCCAACGGCGAGGAAGTCCTCCGCCGCTGGGGCGCCGACCGGTCGGACCTGATCCTGATGGATGTCCGCATGCCCGGTCTCGGCGGCGTCGAGACGGTACGGCGGCTGCTGTCCGCCGACCCCGGCGCCCGCATCATCATGCTGACCGTCGCCGAGGACCTCGACGGTGTGGCGCTCGCCGTCGCCGCCGGCGCCCGCGGCTACCTGCACAAGGACGCCTCGCGCGCCGAACTGCGGGCCACGGTCACGCAGGCGCTGGCGGACCCCACCTGGCGGCTCGCCCCGCGCCGGCTGCGGTCGGCGGAGATGGGCGCGGCCCCCACCCTCACCGCCCGGGAGATCCAGGTGCTGGAGGGGATGAGCCACGGACGCTCCAACGCGGAGATCGGCCGCGAGCTGTTCCTCTCCGAGGACACGGTGAAAACCCACGCCAGGCGGCTGTTCAAGAAGCTCGGCGCCTCGGACCGGGCCCACGCGGTGGCACTCGGCTTCCGCTGGGGCCTGGTGCGCTGAGCCGGGCCGAACGCACCCCGGCCCACGGTGGCATCGCCCACGAGTCCTCGGTTTCCCGGGGGAGGACGCATGCTTGATGTATGGACTTCCTCGGGGATCGGCGGGGGCCGCACATGGTGGAGATGACAGCGGCCGTGACAGTGCGGGCGTCGGGCACGGACGAAAGCGCCCGCGACGACACGGCTCATAACGCTTCGGTGCAGAAGTACGGCCGCGATGCGGCGGAACGTCCCGGGGCGAGGCACCATGGGTGGATGCGCGACGACGACACTCCGGCCATCGGTGCCCTCGTCCGTCGCGCCGTC
The DNA here is from genome assembly GCF_019890725.1 of Actinacidiphila acidipaludis. Taxonomy (GTDB): domain Bacteria; phylum Actinomycetota; class Actinomycetes; order Streptomycetales; family Streptomycetaceae; genus Actinacidiphila; species Actinacidiphila acidipaludis. The sequence goes on along the minus strand of NZ_JAINZZ010000056.1, from coordinate 14,084 downwards.
GACGGCGACCAGCGGGCCACGCACGACCTCCTCGCGCACGTCCACCCGCTCGCCGAGCGCTACTGCCGCACCAAGCTGTCCCGGCTGCCCGGTGACGCCCGGCACTTCGTGGACGACCTGGCGCAGGAAGTGTGCCTGGCGGTGCTGTGCGCGCTGCCGCGGTACCGCGACCTCGGGCGGCCGTTCGAGGCGTTCGTCGTCTCCATCGCCGCCCACAAGGTCGCCGACCTGCAGCGGGCCGCCATGCGCGGACCGGGCAGCACCGCGGTGCCGTCCGACGAGATGCCCGAGAAGCCGGACGACTCGCTGGGTCCCGAGGAGCGGGCGCTGCTCAACAGCGACGCCGCCTGGGCCAAGAAGCTGCTCGACCGGCTGCCGGACCACCTGCGCGAGCTGGTGCTGCTGCGGGTCGCGGTCGGGCTCAGCGCCGAGGAGACCGGACAGGTGCTCGGGATGTCACCCGGAGCGGTACGGGTCGCGCAGCACCGCGCGCTCAGCCGGCTGCGGGCGATCGCCGAGGAGACGGCGGAAGCGCGGGCCACGGACGCCCCGGGGCTCAGCGCGTAACGTGCGAACGGCGCGCAGTGCTGCCGGGACGTACGGGATGGCTGCCGGGATGCACGGGATGTACGTGATGTACCGCCTGTACGCCGTGTACCACCCGCAAGCCGTGTACGGGGTGTAAGTGGCGTACCCGGCGGTCAAGGGAATACCGGCGTAGCCACTACCATTGAACATCTCGCCGGGCAAGACCATTCGGGAAGGTGTCATGTCGCTGAACGCCGACGGAGTAGCCGAGAAGTTCGCCACGCTCGGACTGACCTACGACGATGTGCTGCTCCTGCCGGGGGCGTCCGAGGTTCTGCCCAACGAGGTCGACACATCCTCGCTCATCTCCCGCAACGTCAGGGTGAACATCCCCCTGCTCTCGGCGGCGATGGACAAGGTCACCGAGGCGCGGATGGCCATCGCGATGGCCCGCCAGGGCGGCGTGGGCGTCCTCCACCGGAACCTGTCCATCGAGGACCAGGTCAGTCAGGTGGACCTGGTCAAGCGGTCCGAGTCCGGCATGGTCACCGACCCGATCACGGTCCGCCCCGACGCCACCCTCGCCGAGGCCGACGCCCTGTGCGCCCGGTTCCGCATCAGCGGTGTGCCCGTCACCGACGAGTCCGGGCGGCTGCTCGGCATCGTCACCAACCGCGACATGGCCTTCGAGACCGACCGCACCCGCGAGGTCCGCGAGGTCATGACCCCGATGCCGCTGGTCACCGGCAAGGTCGGGATCTCCGGCGTCGACGCGATGGCGCTGCTGCGCCGCCACAAGATCGAGAAGCTTCCGCTGGTCGACGAGGACGGCCGGCTGCGCGGCCTGATCACCGTCAAGGACTTCGTGAAGGCCGAGCAGTACCCGCACGCCGCCAAGGACGCCGACGGCCGGCTGCTGGTGGGCGCGGCCGTCGGTGCGAGCCCCGAGGCGCTGGACCGCGCCCAGGCGCTGGTCGGCGCCGGCGTCGACTTCCTGGTCGTCGACACCTCCCACGGCCACAACAGCAACGCGCTGAACTGGATGGCGAAGATCAAGTCGAACGTCCCGGTGGACGTCGTCGGCGGGAACATCGCCACCCGGGACGGCGCGAAGGCGCTGATCGACGCGGGCGTGGACGGCGTGAAGGTCGGCGTCGGCCCCGGCTCCATCTGCACCACCCGCGTCGTCGCGGGCATCGGCGTCCCGCAGGTCACCGCGATCTACGAGGCCGCGATGGCCTGCCAGGACGCCGGGGTGCCGGTGATCGGCGACGGCGGCCTGCAGTACAGCGGCGACATCGGCAAGGCGCTGGCCGCGGGCGCGAACAGCGTCATGCTCGGCAGCCTGCTGGCCGGCTGCGAGGAGTCGCCGGGCGAGCTGCTCTTCATCAACGGCAAGCAGTTCAAGTCCTACCGCGGCATGGGGTCGCTCGGCGCGATGCAGTCGCGCGGGCAGGGCCGGTCCTACTCCAAGGACCGCTACTTCCAGGCCGAGGTCGCCTCCGACGACAAGCTCGTGCCCGAGGGCGTCGAGGGCCAGGTGCCCTACCGGGGCCCGCTGTCCGCGGTGCTGCACCAGCTCGTCGGCGGCCTGCGCCAGACGATGGGGTACGTCGGGGCGGTGACCGTTCCGGAGATGCAGACCAAGGGGCGGTTCGTGCGGATCACCGCGGCCGGGCTGAAGGAGTCGCACCCGCACGACATCCAGATGACGGTCGAGGCGCCCAACTATCACGGCTGAGGCTTCGCCTCGGAACAGCCCGTAAGAGCCGGGCCCTCTCCCCCCGGCCACGGGTCCCCCACCCGTCCCACGGTTCGCCTCCCCGGGCTGGGGTTCCATTTCTCTGGGGAGAGGGCAACCCGTAGGGGCGCGGGGAACTGCGCGACCAGCCACGACGGCGCCGCACTCCGTCTGCCGCCCCGAAGGGGCTGTTCGGTCCGCTCCGGACCACCGGCCGGTGGCCGGTTGCTCGCGTTGGGGGCACCTTCCGGGCGAAGCCTGGGGGACCCCGCGCCCCTGATGGTTGCCCTTCGTCCGCACAGGGCGAATCGGGGCACACCGCAGGTGGACGGAGGCCGGACAGAGCGAACCGTCGCCACGGGGGTGCGGGATACTGAGGGCGGAGCCGGAAAAGAGAGGCACAGGACGTGACTGAGATCGAGATCGGGCGGGGCAAGCGAGGCCGCAGGGCCTACGCCTTCGACGACATCGCCGTGGTGCCGAGCAGGCGGACCCGGGACCCCAAGGAGGTCTCGATCGCCTGGCAGATCGACGCCTACCGCTTCGAGCTGCCGTTCCTGGCCGCCCCCATGGATTCCGTCGTCTCCCCGGAGACGGCCATCCGCATCGGCAAGCTCGGCGGCCTGGGCGTGCTGAACCTCGAGGGCCTGTGGACCCGCTACGACGACCCCGAGTCGCTGCTCGCCGAGATCGCCGAGCTGGACGACCACCGCGCCACGGCCCGGCTGCAGGAGATCTACAGCCAGCCGATCCGCGAGGAGCTCATCGGCCAGCGGATCAAGGAGGTGCGCGAGGCCGGTGTGGTGACCGCCGCCGCGCTCTCCCCGCAGCGCACCGCGCAGTTCTCGAAGGCCGTGGTCGACGCGGGCGTGGACCTCTTCGTGATCCGCGGCACCACCGTTTCGGCCGAGCACGTCTCGGGCTCGCACGAGCCGCTGAACCTCAAGCAGTTCATCTACGAGCTGGACGTCCCGGTGATCGTCGGCGGCTGCGCCACGTACACCGCGGCCCTGCACCTGATGCGGACCGGCGCGGCCGGCGTCCTCGTCGGCTTCGGCGGCGGCGCGGCGCACACCACCCGCAACGTCCTCGGCATCCAGGTCCCGATGGCCACCGCGGTGGCCGACGTCGCCGCGGCCCGCCGCGACTACATGGACGAGTCCGGTGGCCGCTACGTGCACGTCATCGCCGACGGCGGCTTCGGCTCCAGCGGTGACCTGCCCAAGGCGATCGCCTGCGGCGCGGACGCGGTGATGATGGGCTCGCCGCTGGCCCGGGCGACCGACGCCCCCGGCCGCGGCTTCCACTGGGGCATGGAGGCGGTCAACACCGAGCTGCCGCGCGGCAAGCGCATGAACCTGGGCACCGCGGGCACCACCGAGGAGATCCTGCTCGGCCCCTCCCACGCCCCCGACGGTTCGATGAACTTCTTCGGCGCGCTGCGCCGCTCGATGGCCACCACCGGCTACTCGGACCTCAAGGAGTTCCAGCGCGTCGAGGTCACCGTCTCGCCGACCCACCACCGCTGAGCCGCCCGGTCCGACCGGAGCGCGTCACGCACGAGGGCCCGTACCGCCACCGCGGTACGGGCCCTTTAGTTCGGTGACCGGTCGTGGCCGGTCAGCGCGCGACACGCTTGGTGAAGACGAAGCCCTCGAGGCCGGCGATGCCGAAGAACAGGAAGTCCTTGGCGCCCAGGGACTCCTTCCAGGCGTGCTGCAGGAAGCTGAAGTGCTGGGTGAAGACGTCGACGACGCCGACGTCGTTGGCACTCGCCGCGATCAGCGCGAGGCCGAAGAGCTGGCCGAGGTAGACGCCGAGCAGCGCGAGCGGGATCCCCACGAAGGGCAGCACCGGGTTGCGGCCGCCGACCTTGCCGAGCGCCAGCCCGACCAGGGCGCCCACGGCCAGGGCCGCCCAGCCGATCTCGTGTTTGGTGCCCTTGATGAGCAGGCCGTACAGGAGCGCCGAGACGACGACCGCGCCGAGCCCGGCGAGGATGCCGAGGCCGGCGTTGTCGCGCTGGGCCATCGGCGCCATCGGGGCCGGCGGCGGGTAGGCGGCGCCGTTGAAGCCGGGCTGCTGCGGCGGGGCGCCCCAGGCACCCTGCGGCGGGGCGCCGTACGGCGCCTGCGGCGGCGGGCCGTACGGGTTCTGGCCGGGCGCGGGCTGCTGCGGCGGCGGGTAGTTGGCGCTCATGGAAGGTTCCCCCGGGGACATGTGACGGAATCGCACGCGATCGCGGTGTACGACGAATGACGCCGAAATCTAGCAGTGCGGAACGACATCCGGACAAGACGATTCATCCGGTCGTTACACGACCACTACACCGCGTACCGGAAGCCGGCCGCCCCCCCGTCGAGCCCCCGTCCAGCCCCCTCGTCAGAGCCGGGCGGCGGCGCCTGCCGGGGTCGCGCCCCGGGTGTCGAGCAGCAGCTGCGCCTTGACCGCCAGCCCCTGCAAGTCGTAGGTGCGGTGGTGCTGCAGAAGAAGCGTCAGGTCCGCGTCCGCCGCGGCCTCCCACAGGGAGTCGGCGCGCGGCACCGGCCGGTCCAGGACCCGCCACTGCGGCACATAGGGGTCGTGGTAGCCGAGCTGGGCGCCGAGTTCGATGAGCCGGGCGCCGATCTCCCGGGCGGGGGCGCCCTCCTGGTCCGCGAGGTCGGCCTTGTAGGTGACGCCGAGCAGCAGCACCCGGGCGCCGCGCAGCGACTTGCCGTGCTCGTTGAGCAGGGCGGCGGCCCGCTGCACCACGTAGCGGGGCATCCGGCCGTTGACCTCCTGGGCCAGCTCGACCATCCGCAGCGGGTGGCCGGGCAGCCGGGAGCGGCCGTCGACCGCTGCGGTGGCGAACAGCGGCGCCGCGCCCGGGTCCAGGGCCGGCGCGTGCCCGCCGACGCCGGGGCCGGGTCGGAACGCCTGGAAGCCGAACGGCTTGGTCTCGGCGCACCGGATGACGTCCCAGACGTCGATGCCGAGGCTGTGGCAGAACACCGCCATCTCGTTGGCGAAGGCGATGTTGACGTGCCGGTAGTCGGTCTCCAGCAGCTTGACCGCCTCGGCCTCGCGCGGCCCGCGGGCCCGTACCACCCGCTCGGTGAACCGGCCGTAGAACGCGGCCGCCGCCTCCGTGCAGGCCGGGGTGCAGCCGCCCACCACCTTCGGCGTGTTGGCCAGATGGAAGGCCCGGTTGCCCGGGTCGAGGCGGCTGGGGGAGTACGCGAGGTGGAAGTCGCGCCCGGCCCGCAGCCCGTGCGCCTCCAGCAGCGGCCGCAGGAACTGCTCGGTGGTGCCGGGGTAGACCGCGGACTCCAGGACGACGGTGGTGTGCGGGCGCAGATGGGCGGCCAGCGCGCGGGCGGCGGCGGCCACCGCGGTCAGGTCGGGGCTGCCGCCGTCGACGGCCTCGCCGAGCGGGGTGGGGGCGCAGATCACCGCGGTCCGCACCCGGCCGAGGACGGTGGGGTCGCAGCTCGCCCGGAAGCCGCAGGCGAGCATCCGGCGCAGGTCGGCGGCGGCCAGGGCGCCCGGGGGGACGCGACCGGCGTTGATGTCGGCCACCGCCACGGGGTCGGGGTCCCAGCCGATGACGCCGACGCCCGCGGCGGTGGCCGCCTGGGCGAGGGGGAGTCCGGTGTGGCCGAGTCCGAGCACTGCGAGGTCTGCGGGCATGGCGTCGGTCCTCCACGAGTGGCCCCAGAAAGAGCGTTAAAACAGGCTAACCAGACAAATCACTGATATGACCAAGCGGCGCGCCGTGCGAGCTCGCGCGTCAGCCCTCGGTTTTGTCGCTCGGTCTTCCTTCTCACTCACTCCGCGGGCGGCCTGCCCTGCTTGTCCGCCACGTGCGGGAAGCCCGGGGGCCGCCCACTGCGCGAGCTCGCGCGTCAGCCCTCGGTTTTGTCGCTCGGTCTTCCTTCTCACTCGCTCCGCGGGCGGCCTGCCCTGGTTGTCCGCCACGTGCGGGAAGCCCGGGGGCCGCCCACTTCGCGAGCTCGCGCGTCAGCCCTCGGCTGGTGGGTAGCCGTCATCCCCGTCACTATCGAGAGAGCATCAGGAAACTCAGGGAAAGCGGCCCGCTGGCGGGCGGCGCAGTCACGGAGGCACGGATGCGAACGACAACTCTCGGCCCGACCAACCGGTCCGAAGCACTGGCCCGGATGGCGGAGCGGGAACTGGACATCCTCGTGGTGGGCGGCGGCGTCGTCGGCGCCGGCACCGCGCTGGACGCGGCCACCCGCGGCCTGTCGACCGGCCTGGTCGAGGCCCGCGACTGGGCGTCCGGAACGTCCAGCAGGTCGAGCAAGCTCATCCATGGCGGCCTGCGCTATCTCGAGATGCTCGACTTCGCCCTGGTCCGCGAGGCCCTCAAGGAACGCGGCCTGCTGCTGGAGAAGCTGGCCCCGCACCTCGTGCGGCCGGTGCCCTTCCTGTACCCGCTGGAGCACCGCGGCTGGGAGCGGCTGTACGCCGGATCCGGCGTGGCCCTGTACGACGCGATGTCCGTCTCCTCGGGCCACGGCCGCGGCCTGCCCCTGCACCGCCACCTGACCCGCAAGCACGCGCTGCGCGTCGCGCCCTGTCTGCGCAAGGACGCCCTGGTGGGAGCGCTGCAGTACTACGACGCCCAGATGGACGACGCACGTTTCGTCGTCTCCCTGGCGCGTACCGCGGCCGGCTACGGCGCCCACGTCGCCAACGGCGCGAAGGTGGTGGCCTTCCTGCGCGAGGGCGAACGCGTGGTCGGCGCCCGGGTCCAGGACGTGGAGGCGGGTGGCGAGTACGAGGTCAGGGCCCGCCAGATCGTCAACGCGACCGGTGTGTGGACCGACGACACGCAGGCCCTCATCGGCGAGCGCGGCCAGTTCCACGTCCGTGCCTCCAAGGGCGTCCACCTCGTGGTGCCCAAGGACCGGATCCACTCCACCACCGGCCTGATCCTGCGCACCGAGAAGAGCGTGCTGTTCGTCATCCCCTGGGGACGGCACTGGATCGTCGGCACCACCGACACCGACTGGGACCTCGACAAGGCCCATCCGGCCGCCTCCAGCGCGGACATCGACTACGTGCTCGAACACGTCAACTCGGTGCTGTCCACACCGCTCACCCGGGACGACGTCCAGGGCGTGTACGCCGGGCTGCGGCCGCTGCTGGCCGGCGAGTCCGACGCCACGAGCAAGCTGTCCCGCGAGCACACCGTCGCCCACCCGGTGCCGGGCCTGGTCGTGGTGGCCGGCGGCAAGTACACGACGTACCGGGTGATGGCCAAGGACGCCGTCGACGAGGCGGTGCACGGCCTGAACCAGCGTGTCGCGCCCTGCTGCACCGAGGAGGTGCCGCTGGTCGGCGCCGACGGCTACCAGGCGCTGTGGAACGCCCGCGCCCGCACGGCCGCCCGCACCGGGGTGCACGTGGCCCGCGTGGAGCACCTGCTGAACCGGTACGGCTCGCTCGCCGAGGAGGTCCTCGACCTCATCGCGGACGACCCGTCGCTGGGCGCGCCGCTGCCCGCCGCCGACGACTACCTGCGGGCCGAGATCGTGTACGCGGCCAAGGCCGAGGGCGCCCGCCACCTGGAGGACGCGCTGACCCGCAGGACCCGGATCTCCATCGAGACCTTCGACCGCGGCACCCTCAGCTCGCGCGACGCCGCGGAGTTGATGGCACCGGTCCTGGGCTGGGACCAGGCGCAGATCGACCGCGAGGTGGAGTACTACGACAAGCGCGTCGAGGCCGAGCGCGAATCCCAACTCCAGCCCGACGACCAGACCGCGGATGCCGCCCGGCTGGGCGCTCCCGATATCGTTCCTCTCTAGGCGGATTGCCTGGGCGCGGCGGTACGGACGCGCGATCGGGGGAGCCGGCGGAGGGGCGCGAGATGGTCGGGCAGGTCGACGAGGGACGGTTGGTGGCGGGCCGCTACCGGCTGCTGGAGCGGATAGGCCGCGGCGGGATGGGCACGGTCTGGCGTGCCGAGGACGAGTTGCTCGGCCGTCAGGTCGCGGTGAAGAAGCTGCACCCGCCGCAGCCGCACATGGAGGACGACGAACTCGCCACCCTCTTCGAGCGCACCCGCCGCGAGGCCCGGGCCGCGGCCCGGATCAGCCACCCGAACGTCATCGTCGTGCACGACGTGGTCGACGACGCGGGCCTGCCGTCCATCGTCATGGAGTACGTCCCGTCCATGACCCTCGGTGAACTCCTCAAGGAGCGCGGGGCGCTGCCCGTCGACGAGGTCGCCCGCATCGGCCGCGGCATGATCGCCGCGCTGCGGGCCGCGCACGCCGCCGGGGTGCTGCACCGCGACGTCAAGCCCGGCAACGTGCTGCTGGGCGAGGCCGCCGGGGACGGGCAGGACCAGGACGGCGCCGGCCGCGGCCGGGTCGTCCTCACCGACTTCGGCATCGCCCAGGCGTCGGGCACCTCCACGCTGACCCGCACCGGCGAACTCATCGGCTCCATCGACTTCCTGTCGCCGGAACGGATCCGCGGCGCCATGCCCGGCCCGGAGGCCGACCTGTGGGCGCTGGGCGCCACGCTCTACCAGGCGGTGGAGGGCAGTTCGCCGTTCCGCCGGCCCACCGCCATCGAGACCGCGTACGCGATCGCCGAGGAGCCGGTGGCGCCGGCCCGCAACGCGGGGGCGCTCACGCAGGTGATCGCCGGACTGCTGGCCAAGGAGCCCGAGCAGCGGCTGTCGGCGGAGCAGGCCGAGCGGATGCTGCGGAGCCTGGCCGCCGACGAGGACACCGCGCTGGTCGGCCGGTACACCAAGGGCTCCGCCGGCCAGGAGGCCCCGACCGCGGTCGTCCCCCATCCGCGGGGCCCGGTGGCCCCGTCCCCGTACGGCCCGGCCGGTCACCCCGCCTACGGCACGGGCCCGCAATCTCCGTACGGCACAGGCCGGCAGCAGCCCCACGGCACGGCGGTGCAGCCCCCGTACGGCGCCGGGGGCCCGCCGCCCTACGACACCGGCAGCGGCCGGCAGCCGCACCCGCCGCGGCGCAGGCGCCGGGTGACGCCGTGGCTCGCGGCCGCGGCGGTCGTGGTGGTGCTGGCGGCGGGCGCGGCCTTCGCGGTCCGGCAGTACGTCGGCACGTCCGGGGACCCGCAGGCCGGACCCACCACCGGGCCCGTCACCACCGGCGGCCCGGCGGCCACCCCGACCACGACGGCGCCGGCGACCCCGACGACACCGCTCACCACGCCGCCGCCTCCCGTCCCCGACGGCTACCACCTGGTCAGCATGCCCAGCCGCGGCTACTCCGTGCCCGTGCCCGAGGGCTGGCACCGCCAGGTCGCGGAGGGCGGCGACCAGATGGACTACATCGACCCGACGGGCAAGGTCGACCTCAAGATCAGCGCCCTGGAGTACGGGAGCACCAGCCCGCTGGAGCACTGGAAGAACCTGGAACCGCAGACCCGCCACCAGGTCGGGCCCACGTACCACCGCGAACGCCTGGACCCGACCGAGCAGTTCGGGGAGCCGGCGGCCATCTGGGAGTTCACCTTCCAGGGGACGTCGCGCAAGTTCCACGCGATCGACCTCGGTTTCGGCAAGCCGGGCGGCACCGAGTACGCGGTGTACCTGTCGGCGCCGGACGCCGTCTGGGAGCAGTACCGGCCGGTTTTCGACAACGCCGTGGCCGGTTTCCGGCTCTCCGCCGGATAGGACGCGATCGCCGGGTAGGAGATGTTCGCCGGGTAGGCCGGGTTCGCATCGCCGTCCCCGCTTCGGGGATGATGGGGACTCACACCTGCCGCCCACCGACCCCCCGCCGACCACTCCGACTCATCGCCGCGACCGCCACAGCACCGCCACACGATCATCACCATCGCCTGAACAGATGCCGGCACAGCAGAGGGAAGCCATGACCGAGGTCGAACGTACCGACGGACGCCTACTCGCCGGCCGGTACCGACTCGGCGCCATGCTGGGCAAGGGCGGCATGGGCACCGTGTGGCGCGCGGTGGACGAGACGCTCGGCCGCACGGTCGCCGTGAAGGAACTGCGCTTCCCCGGCAACGTCGACGAGGACGAGAAGCGCCGGCTGGTGACCCGCACCCTGCGCGAGGCCAAGGCCACCGCGCGGATCCGCAACACCGGCGCCATCACGGTCTTCGACGTCGTCAAGGAGGACGACCGGCCGTGGATCGTCATGGAACTGGTCGAGGGCCGCTCGCTGTCCGACGTGATCCGCGAGGACGGCCCGCTCACCCCGCGCCGCGCCGCCGAGGTCGGCCTGGTGCTGCTGGACGTGCTCAAGGCCGCGCACGCCGAGGGCATCCTGCACCGTGACGTCAAGCCGTCCAACGTGCTGATCGCCGACGGGCGTTCGGACGGCCCGGGCGGCGGCGGCCGTGTCGTGCTCAGCGACTTCGGCATCGCGCAGATCGACGGCGACCCGTCGGTGACCTCCACCGGCATGCTCGTCGGCGCGCCCTCGTACATCTCGCCCGAGCGCGCCCGCGGCCAGAAGCCCGGGCCGCCGGCCGACCTGTGGTCGCTGGGCGCCCTGCTCTACGCCGCCGTGGAGGGCCGCCCGCCCTACGACAAGGGCTCGGCGATCGCCACGCTCACCGCCGTGATGACCGAGCCGGTCGGCCCGATGACCAACGCCGGCCCGCTCGCCGATGTCATCCGGGGCCTGCTGGTCAAGGACCCGGCGCAGCGCCTCGACGAGCCCGGCGCCCGCGCCCTGCTCGTCTCCGTCGCCAGCACCCCGGACCGTCCCGCGACCCCGCCCCCGGCCTCCGCGAACGCGCGCACCGCCGTGCTGGCCGTCGAGCCCCCCGCGGAGCCCGCGGACACCCCGCCGCCGTCCGACGGCCGCACCTCCGTGCTGTCCTCCGACACGCCTCCCGCCCCGCTGACCCCGCCCGCGGACCAGACGAAGGTCCGCGACGCGCTGCGGTCGGTGCGCAAGGCCGCGGCCAAGCCGAGACCGGCGCCCGAGCCGGGCACGCCCGAGGTCGCCCGCCCGCCCGCGCCCTCCTCGATCACCGACGTCGTACCGCGCCGCACCCTCGTCATCGCCGCCGTGGTGCTGGCGATCGCCGTGCTCGGCACGGTCATAGGCGTCGTCGTGGCCAACTCCGGCGGCAGCGGCGGCGGCTCCGGGGACACCAAGAACGGCTCCACCGGCGGCACCACCACGTCGTCGTCCACCTCGCCCAGCGCCACTCACGGCAACGGCAAGAACGGGAAGGGCGACAAGAAGGGCAAGGACGACGGGCAGGGGGGCTCGGCGGACTCCGGCAGCCCCAAGGCGTCGTCCCAGCCGTCCACCGGAGGGGCCTCGACGCCGGCGCGTTCGGGTCCGGGGGCGGTGCCGGCGGGGTGGCACAAGGTCACCGATGCGAAGTACCACTTCTCCATCGCCCTGCCGCCCGGCTGGAGTCGGACCGGTACCACGCAAGGCGGCGGCGGTGCCATCTTCAGCGCGAGCGGCGGATATCCGCGGGTGCAGGTCGACTTCACGTCCTCGCCCCACAAGGACGCCGCCGCGGACTGGCGGAGCGCCGAGCCCGGCGTGGCGGCCTCGACTCCCGGCTACAAGCTGCTCTTCATCAAGCCGGTCAGCTACCGCGACTACCCCACCGCCGCCGACTGGGAGTTCACGCGCACCGGTGGCGGGGAGAAGATCCACGTCAGGAACCGCGGATTCGTCACGGACAGCACCCACGGGTACGCGATCATGGTCTCGCAACCGCAGACCGACTGGGGCAGCGGCGCCGCCACGGCGATCCGTGAGGGCTTCTTCTCGTCGTTCGAGCCGACGGACTGACCGGCGGCGCCCTTAGCACGTATCGTGAGGAGGCGTGGACCGTCCGCATCCGGAAGTGTCCGGAACGGATCGGTTCAGGCGGGAGAACGACCGGGCCGAAGGGGGGCACCGTGGACGAATACGCAGGGCGGGTGCTCGCCGACCGCTACCGGCTGCCCAGGCCGCCGGCCGACGAGTTCGAACTGGTCGAGACCCGCGCCTTCGACACGTACAGCGGGCAGGAGGTCCTGGTCCACCAGGTGCTGCTGCCGGAGGTCGTGAGCGCCGAACTGCCGGACGGCGCGGGGAGTTCCGACGACCCCGACGGGCCCGGGGACAGCGCGCGGCGCGCCCTGGAGGCCGCGCGGGCCGCCGCGGCGGTGCCGGACCACCCGCGCCTGGTGCAGGTCTTCGACATCTTCGTCGAGGGCGGCAGCCTGTGGATCGCCAGCGAGTTGGTGCCGGGACGCCCGCTGGCCGCGTTACTCGCCGAGCGCCCGCTGGACGCCTTCCGTGCGGCCGAGGTGGCCGCCGACGTGCTCACCGCGCTGCGCGCCCTGCACGCCAACGGCTGGGTCCACCGCAACGTCACCGCCTCCACCGTGCTGGTCTGCGACGACGGCCGGGCGATGCTCGCCGGGCTCGCGGCCGGCGCCGCGCAGGAGGCGGTGTGCGGGTACGACCCGGTGCCCGAGGAGGTGCTGGCCGGCGTCGAGGGCGGTGCCGAACACGCCTGGCACGGACCGCAGTCGGCGCTTGAGGTGGAGCGGGCCCGGCAGAACCGGATCACCGTCGTCGGCGCCGTCACCGAACGGTGGGCACCCGAGCAGGCCCACGAGGTGCACGAGAACTGGCGGCTCTCGCCGCCGGTGGGTCCGGCCGCCGACCTGTGGGCGCTCGGCTCGCTGCTGTTCCGCAGCGTCCAGGGGCACCCGCCGTACCCCGAGGAATCCGCCGCGGAACTGGTGCAGTTGGTGTGCGCCGAGCCGCCCGCGTTCGCGGAGGACTGCGGCCCGCTGCGGCCGGTCGTCGAGTCGCTGCTCCGTCCGGACCCCGAGGAGCGGCCCGAGGCCGAGGAGCTGGGCGGCTGGCTGCGGTCGCTCGTCCGGTCCGCGCCCGAGCCCGAACTCGGCGTGGACACCGTGCAGGTGCCGACCGACCCGACGCGGCTGCCGGTCAAACGGCGCCGCGGCGAACTCGTCCGGCGGCGGCGGAAGGCCGCGGCGGCGGCCGAGGGCGGTGTGCAGCACCGCCGGCACGCCCGCGGCAAGCAGGCCAGGACGGCCAGGATCCCGAAGCAGGCCAAGCCGGGCAGGCAGCCGCACGCGTCCGTGGCGGTGGCCCCGGCCAAGGCGCGCATTCCGCGGCAGTCCACGGCCGAGCGCGCCTCGATGCGGCAGGAGCAGCTCTACCACCGCGAGCAGGTCGTCTCGCGCCGGCCCGCGCGCGGCGAGGACGCGCCGCGGCGCCTGGGAGCGCGGCTGCTGATCGCGGTGCTGGTGGTGCTGGTCGCCGTGGTGCTGTACGCGCTGCTGGCCATGCCGCACCGCGACACCTCCAACGGCGGTGCGCACGGGACGCGTTCGGTGCCGGCCGCGATGTCCGGCGGGGCCGGGGACGGCGGCGCGAAGCCGACGACGCACGCGCCGACGCATTCCGCCGCGCCCACGAACGCGGCCACCACACCGCCCGCCCAGCACACGGCCGGGGCGCCGCCGGACCTCGGCACGGACTTCGCGATGCGCCAGGACCCGGCGGGCTTCACGGTCGCCGTGCACACCGGCTGGGCGCGGGCGGGGGAGAACGGGCGGCACCAGCTCCGCTACAGCGGGAGCGACCTGCAGATGCTGGTGGTCCCCGGGCGGGACCGGGCGTCCGGCGACAACGAGGACCCGCTGGCCTACCAGCTGGTCGAGCCGGAGCTGGCCGACTTCCGGTCCTCTGCGTGGTCCTCGGCGTCCAACCTCCAGAGCCTGAGCCTGCGCGGGCACAGCGCGGCCGAGGGGGAGTACACGTGGCGTGACGCGAACGACCGGACGGTGTACGCG
>NZ_JAINZZ010000055.1 GCF_019890725.1 Actinacidiphila acidipaludis | reverse complement strand
ACACCCCCGACCCCGCCCACCATGACCTGCCAGCCCACCTGACCCACACCCCCCAACACCCGTCCCAGCAGACCCACCCGAACCGTCCGCACCCGTGCTCGCACCGCATCGCCGCGCCACCGCACCACGAGCCATCGCGCAGGACAGGAGAGCACCGCCGTGACCACAGCAGCAGGACCGGCCGGCCCCTTCGGCCGGAGCACGTCCGTCGTGGAGTCCACCACCCTGGTCGGCAGTTATGTCTCGCTGACCTTCGACGACGGGCCACACCCGGTCCACACCCCCCACCTGCTGACCGTGCTGCGCGGGCACGGGGTCACGGCGGTCTTCTGCCTGCGCGGCGACCAGGCGCTGGCGCACCCGGAGATCGTCCGGGCGATCGTCGCGGACGGGCATCTGCTGGGGAACCACGGCATGCACCACGACGACATGAGCGACTGGCCCGACGACCGGGTCCGCGACGACCTGGCGCGGACGAGCGCGGCCATCCGCGCCGCCGCGCCCGGCGCGTCCGTCCCGTTCTTCCGCGCGCCGTACGGGCGGTGGGGCCGCACGCCCGAGGTGGCGAGCGGTCTCGGCATGCGTGCGCTCGGCTGGCGGCTGAGCGCGGGCGACTGGGAGCGCCCGGGCACCGACGAACTCGTCCGGCGCCTGACGACCGGGCTGACCCCGGGTGCGGTCGTGCTCCTCCACGACGGCGGCGGGGACCGCGGTCAGACCGTCGCGGCCGTCGACCGGCTCATCCCCCGACTGGCCGCGCACGGCTGGCACTTCACCACTCCCGCCCGACGCATCTGAACCTCCGGTAACCATGGGCGCGGTGGGGTGCGTTGGTGTAGCGTCTGCCGCCAAGCAGGGCGCGCCACCGGTGGGTTCACCGGCCGGAGCGCCTTTCTCGGGGGGCGTTCTGGCCATTCCTCACGGAATGGCGGCCGGGTCCGGTGACGGCCCCCCGGGGCCGGCTGCGGACTCACCAGCGCGTCTACGCAGGGAGTGTCCAGCATGGCCTCGACCGTGGTGGCGGTCCGTGACCGCCGCCGGACCCTCGTGGTCCTGATGACCGTTCTCGTCCTGGCGCTCGCCGCCGCCGGGTGCGCGCTGGCGGCCCCCCGCGCCTGGGCCGACGCCGCGCCCATCCCCGGCTCACCGCTCGACGCCTACGACCACCACGAGCCCTACGACACGGGCGTGCACCGGATCGCAAGGCTGGCCGCCCTCGTCGCCTACGCGCTGATGGTCGCCACGATGGTGCTGGGCGTGATGCTGCGGCTGCGGTTCCTGCAGCGTTCGGTGAACCGGGCCACCTTCTACGGCGCCCACATGACCCTGGCACTGTCGGCGATGATCTTCGGCGGCATCCACGGACTGACCTTCGTCTACCAGCCGGTCTGGCGGATCGGGTGGCCGCAGCTCGCCGTCCCGTTCCTCGGCGGGACGCAGCGCGTGCCGGTGGGGCTGGGCATCGTCGGGACCGAGCTGGCCGTCGCCGTCGCCTGCGCGGTGTGGCTCCAGCGCCGGCTGGGCTACCACCGCTGGCTGCGGGTCCACCAGTTCGCCTACGTCTCGTTCGCCCTGGTGTGGCTGCACGTCTTCCTCGTCCACCCGGAACCGCGCCATCCCGACCTGGTGGCGGTCGGGGTGGCGGCCGGTGCCGGAACGATTCTGCTGGCCTTCCTGATCCGGCTCTTCCCCTCCCGCTCCCGGCTCCGGCAGCGGGCCTTCCCCGGCACCACCGGGGTCGCCGAGTGACGCACCCTCACCCGGGGATCGCACCCGCCACCCCGGCCCGGGCGATCGAACTCCAGTCCACCGCGGGCGCGCCGGTGCGCGCCGACGCCTTCGACCTGCCGCGCCCGGTCCTCGTGCCCGAGGACGAACCGGTCCGGGTCAGCGTCGACAACAACCGCTGCCACATCTACGGCATCTGCCAGCAGGAGGCCCCGGAGGTCTTCCGGATCTCCGAGGGCGGCTCGCTGCACTACACCCGCGCCGTCCCGGCCGAGTTCGCCGCCCAGGCACGGCAGGCCGTGCGCGTCTGCCCCATGCAGGCCATCGAGATCCACGGCGGCCGGCCGCCCGGCACGACCCGCGGCCCGGGCGGCCCGGGCGACCGGCGTCCGGTGCGCCCGCTGCGCAGCGGAACCGCCGCCCGGACCGGCCGCAGGCGCATCGTCGTGGCCGGCGCGGGGCTGGCCGGGCTGAGCGCGGCCACCCGGCTGCGCGAGCGCGGCTTCGACGGGGAACTGGTCCTGGTCGGCGAGGAACCGCACCGCCCCTACAGCCGCCCGCCGCTGTCGAAGCAGTACCTGACCGGCGGGCTCACCGCGGAGCAGCTCGCCTTCCGGGCGGACCGGTCCCTGGACGCCCACTGGCTGCTGGACACCCGCATCCTGGGCCTGGACCTCGCCCGGTCCGCGCTGGAGCTGCGCGGCGGCGAGCGGCTGCCGTTCGACGGCCTGGTCGTCGCCACCGGGGTCGACGCCAAGCGGCTGCCCGAGGCGCCGGTCTTCAGCGACCGCGTCCGCACCGTCCGCACGCTGCACGACGCCGCCGCGGTCCAGCGCGCCCTGCACACCGCGCGGGCCCGGCACGTGGTGGTCCTCGGCGGCGGCTTCGTCGGCTGCGAACTGGCCTGCACCGCACGCCAGGCCGGGATGGACGTCACCCTCGTGGTGCACAGCGCGCCGCTGCTGCGCCGCGTCCTGGGCAGCCGGGTGGGCGGGGTGGTGGCCGCCCTGCAGCGGCGGGCCGGGGTGGACGTGCGGCTGGCCACCCAGGTGACGGACTGGCAGGACCACGGCGACCTGCTGCGGCTGCGGCTGGACGACGGCACCCTGCTCGACTGCGACGTCGTGGTGCTGGGCCTGGGCGGCGAGCCGCGGACGGAATGGCTGCGCGGCAGCGGGCTGTCGCTCGGCGACGGCGTGCTGTGCGGGCCCACCTGCCACGCCGTCGACGCCTGGGGCCGGCTCGTGCCGCACGTCGTCGCCGCGGGGGACGTCGCCGCCTGGCCCAACCCGCGCTTCGACGACCGGCCCCGGCGGGTCGAGCACCTGATCCACGCCGTCGAGATGGGCCAGCACGCCGCCGACTCGCTGCTGCGCGGCCCGGCGCGGGCGGCCCGCTTCGCGCCCGTGCCGCGCTTCTGGTCGGAGCAGCACGGCACCCGCATCCAGGGCGTCGGCATCCCTTCCCTGGGCACGGACGTCGAGATCGTCGAGGGGTCGCTGCGCGCCGAGCGGTTCGTCGCCCGCTACTCCCGGGCCACGCCGTTCGGGCCGCAGATCGTGGGCGCCGTCGCCTTCGACATGCCGCTGGAACTGCTGGAGTACCGCGACGAGATCGGCCGTTCCCGTCCGCGCCCGCGGACGGCGGGCAGGAGGAGGAGACGTTGAGCCGAGGCGCCGGTCCCCGTGGCCGCCGTTCCCGGCGGGCACCGTCCGGCGGGCTGCTCGCCTGGACGCTGAGCCTGCCCGCCCGCCTGCACCTGCGCTGGCTGGTGATCCTGCTCGTCACCGGCGTCGCGATGGGCGCCTACGGACGGGTGCTGCTGACCGCGCCGCCGATGCCGCCCAGTCGGGCGCCGGCCACCGCACCGGCCGCGACACCCGCCGCGACTCTGGTCCCGTCAGCCGCCGCCACTCCCACCTCCGAGGTCGGCTGAGTCCCCGGTCGGGTGGCGGGTGCCGCCCGGAAGGGCGGCGTCGCCCAGATGGCGGGCCAGGTAGGGCGCGGTCCGGCCGACCGGGTCGCGGACGAGGGTGAGCGGGGGCCCGGCGGCCACCACCCGGCCGCCCGCATCGCCCGCGCCAGGACCCAGGTCCAGCACCCAGTCGGCGGCGGCCACCACGGACATGTCGTGCTCGACCAGGACGACGGAGTTCCCGGCGTCCGCCAGGCCCTGCACCTGGCTCATGAGCAGGGTGACGTCGGCCGGGTGCAGCCCGGTGGTCGGCTCGTCCAGCAGGTAGAGGGTGCGGCCGCGGCGGGCGCGCTGGAGTTCCGCGGCGAGCTTGATGCGCTGCGCCTCGCCGCCGGACAGCTCGGTGGCGGGCTGGCCGAGGGAGAGGTAGCCCAGGCCCACGTCCTGCAGCGTGGTGAGGCTGCGGGCCGCGGCGGGCAGGTCGGCGAAGAACCCGGCGGCCTCGTCCACCGACATCGCCAGCACGTCGGCGATGGTCCGGTCCCGGTAGGTGATCTGCAGCGTCTCCGGGTTGTAGCGGGCGCCGTGACAGGTCGGGCAGGGCGCGTAGGTGCCCGGCAGGAAGAGGAGTTCGACGGCCACGAACCCCTCGCCCTGGCAGGTCGGGCAGCGCCCCGCGGCGACGTTGAACGAGAACCGGCCGGGGGTGTAGCGGCGCGCCCGGGCCTCCGGGGTGGCGGCGAAGGCGGTCCGCACGGCGTCGAACAGGCCGGTGTACGTGGCCAGGTTGGACCGCGGGGTGCGCCCGATGGGCTTCTGGTCGACCCGGACCAGCCGGTCCACCGCGTCCAGGCCCTCGACGTCGATCGCGGCCGCCGGACCCGGCGTCCGCTCGTCGCCGAACTCCGCCGCCTCGTCGGGCTCTTCGGCCTCCATGCCGTCCGCGGCCTCGGTCACGGCGCCGGAGTCGGAGTCGGGATCGGGGTGCAGTCCCGCGGCCACCGCGCGGGCGACCTCGTCGACGAGGGTCGACTTCCCCGATCCGGACACGCCGGTGACCGCGGTGACCACGCCGAGCGGCAGGTCCACGGCCAGGTCGCGGAGGTTGTGCCGGGTGACCCCGCGCAGCCGCAGCCATCCGGCGGGTTCGCGCGGTGTGCGGGGCGGCCGCGGCCGCGAGTCCTCGCCGAACAGGTACTTGCCGGTGGCCGACTCCGCGGCCTGCCGCAGCCCGGGGACGGGCCCGCTGTAGAGGACCTGCCCGCCGTACCGGCCCGCGCCGGGACCGACGTCGACCACCCAGCCGGCCCGCCGCACCACGTCCAGGTCGTGCTCGACCACGAACAGCGAGTTGCCCTCGGCCCGCAGCCGGTCCAGGACGTCGAGCAGCGGCTCGGTGTCGGCGGGGTGCAGCCCGGCGGACGGTTCGTCGAGCACGTACACGACGCCGAACAGCCCGGCCCGCAACTGGGTGGCGAGCCGCAGCCGCTGCAGTTCCCCGGGGGACAGGGTCGGGGCGGTGCGGTCCATGCTGAGGTAGCCGAGTCCGAGACCGACGAGCACCTCGATGCGGGCGACCAGGTCCTCGACGAGCGCCGCGGCGGCCTCGTCGGTCCCCTCACGGCCGCCGCCGCCCGCGTCACCGCTCCCGGCACCGCTCCCGTCACCGGCGCCGCCGGTGCGCGCGGCCGGGGCCAGGATGCCCGGCAGGTCGGCCAGCGGACGCCGGGTCAGATCCGCGATGCCGTGGCCGGCGAAGGTGACCGCCAGCGCCTCCGGCCGCAGCCGCCGTCCCTCGCACACCGGGCAGGTGGCGCTCTCCAGGTGCCGCAGCACGCGCCGCCGGGTGGCCGCGCTCTTCGACTCGGAGAACGCCCGCAGCACGTACCGCCGCGCACTGCTGAACGTGCCCTGGTACGGCCGCTGGATGCGCCCGGCCTCGCGCACCGGGTGCACGGTCACCACGGGCTGCTCGTCGGAGAAGAGGATGAAGTCCCGGTCCGCCTGCGGCAGTTCCCGCCAGGGCCGGTCGATGTCGTAGCCGAGGGCCTGGACGACGTCGCGGAAGTTCTTGCCCTGCCAGGCGCCGGGCCAGGCGGCGATCGCGTGGTCGCGGATGCTCAGCGACGGGTCGGGCACCAGCGAGGCCTCGGTGACCCGGTGCACCCGGCCCAGGCCGTGGCACTCCGGGCAGGCGCCGACCGCGGTGTTGGCGGAGAACGCGTCCGAGTCCAGCCGTTCGGCCGTGCCCGGCGGATAGTCGCCGGCCCGCGAGTAGAGCATCCGCAACAGGTTCGACAGGGTGGTGACCGTGCCGACGGTCGACCGCGACCCGGGGGTGCCGCGGCGCTGCTGCAGCGCCACCGCGGGCGGCAGCCCGGTGATCCCGTCGACCTTCGGCGCGCCGATCTGGTGGATCAGCCGCCGGGCGTACGGCGCGACCGACTCGAAGTAGCGGCGCTGCGCCTCGGCGTACAGCGTGCCGAAGGCCAGCGACGACTTGCCCGAGCCGGAGACCCCGGTGAAGACGGCGAGGGTGTTGCGCGGGATGTCGAGGTCGACCCGGCGCAGGTTGTGCTCCCGGGCCCCGCGCACCCGCACGAAGGGGTCGGCGGCCTCGGGAGCGGGGGCGGGTTCAGCGGGAGGGCGCCCCGCGGCGCCGGGGGGCTCGCTCATCGCCGCCGTACGTCCATGGGCCGCGCCTTTCGTCGTGTTCCTCCGCCGCGTCCACCCCGCCGGTCGGGCCCATCCTCCCGCAGCGGCGGACGCGTGTCCTGGTCAGGGGCCTGATCGGGGGCCTGAGCAGGGCCGCGCCAAGGGCCGGGGCGGCGTCCTGGTCCGAGCCGGACGGGCCTCCTGGTCGGGGGTGCGCGCGCCGCGCCGGTGGGTCGGCCGCGGAGTACGGTGGAAGAACCGGGGGCCGAGCGTATGACGGCCTTCCCGGCGGTGCGGCCGGTGTCTCCCGCGGTCAGGCGGAGGAGACCCGGCGCAGTGCGCCGGGGGCCTGGAGGTCGTGCCATGAACACCTGGCTCACCATCGTCGCGATCGCCGTGACGTGCGTGTTCTTCGTGTGGATCCTGACCCGGCAGTCCCGGCAGCAGCGCGACGGCACGCTGCACCACCCCGAGGACGAGCAGCTGCGGGAGGACGCGGACACCCGGGACGCGGCCACCTCGACGCCCGAGATCCCGTGGCGCGACGGCATCGCCCCACCGGCGGAGAGCCCTCCCGCGGTGGCGGCCCCGGTCGCGGTCACCAGCCCCCCGGACCTGCCACCGCCGCCCGAGGGGGAGGACGGCGCCGAGTCGCAGGCCGGGTCCGAGTCGCAAGCCGGGTCCGGGTCCGGGCAGGACCGTCCGGCGGACTCCCGGGCGGACGTCTCCCCCACCGGCACCCGGACCGGAACCTGAGGCGCCGGCTACCGCGCGTTCCGGAGGACCTCGTCGCGCAGCCCGTGGCGGTCCGCCCAGGCGGAGACGGCGGCGGCGATCTCGGCCGGACGGTCCTCCGGGGCGTGGTGCCCGGCCGGGCCGCAGTGCACGATCTCGAGGGCGGCGATGTGCTCCCGGCACCAGGCGGTCATCCGCTCGTCGATGAGCAGTGAGCCCGCGCCCTCGAACGTCATCAGCAGCTTGGGCACCTCCGTGCTCGCCGCCAGCCACGCGTCGTACTCCTCGATCCGCGCGACGACCTCGGGCGGCTCGCCGCCGATGGGCAGTTGCCGCGCCCAGGCCAGCAGCGGACGGCGGCTCTCCCGGTCGGGGTAGGGCGCGAGGTAGGCGGCGAGGTCCTCGTCGCCTACCGGCGTGAGCACCCCGCCGCCGGTGAAGGCCATCCGGACCAGCGTGTCCGCGCCCATCAGCGTCTCCTCGGCCTCCGGCCCGAGCACCGTCCGGGAGCGCTGCCGGGCCTGGGGGGACAGCTCCTCCCACGTCACGGACTTGACGACGGTCTCCAGGAACGCGACGCCGAGCACGCGGTCCGGGTGACGCCTGGCCCAGTCGAAGGCCAGGGCGCCGCCCCAGTCGTGGCCGACGAGGATCACCCGGTCGAGGCCGAGGGCGTCGAACCAGGCGTCGAGGTAGCGGGCGTGGTCGGCGAAGGAGTAGTCGAGGGCCGGCTTGCCCGAGCGGCCCATGCCGATCAGGTCGGGCGCGAGCAGCCGCCCGCCGCCGAGGCCGGGCATCACGTCGCGCCACACATGGGAGGACGCGGGGTTCCCGTGCAGCAGCACCACGGGCGTCCCGCTTCCGCTGTCCAGGTAGTGCAGGGTCGAGTCCAGTACGTCGACGGTCGGCATGACGGCTCCTCGCCAGTTCGTTGGGTCAATGAACATTTATCGTACTAACGTTTATGCCACTCACGAATCTACGTCGTTAGTCCGCCTAACGCAACCGGGTAGGATGCCCGCCATGAACGAGGCGATGGACGGCATCTGGGACGACCGGGCGGCGCCGGAACGGCTGCGCGGACTGCCCAGCCGGCTGCTGGGCCGCGCGTCCGGCCACGCCGACCGGCTGGTGGGCGCGGCCCTGGCCGGCGCGGACGCCCGCAAGTGGCACTACGGCGTGCTGGTGGCGCTGCACGAAGGCGGCCCGGCGAGCCAGTCCTCGCTCAGCACGCGGACCGCCGTCCACCGCAGCGACCTGGTGGCCGTCATCAACGAACTCGCCGAACAGGGCCACGTCGAGCGCACCCCCGACCCCGCCGACCGCCGCCGCAACGTCATCACCCTCACCGCCCAGGGCCGGCGCCATCTGCGGCGGCTCGACAAACTCGTCGACTCCGCCCAGGACGCCCTGCTCGCTCCCCTGTCCCCCGCCGAGCGCGAGCAGTTCGCCGCGATGCTGCGCCGGGTCGTCGAGCACCAGGCCGCCGAGCGGCAGGCGTCCCACGACGACGGCGCCCCGCCGCGCTGACCCGCTTCCCCGCCGATGCCGGGACCAGGCCCGCTGTTACACCGGGCCGGGCCGGGTGCCACGCCCGTCCTACGCCGGACGGGCCGGGCGCCGGACCTGCGGCCGGACGGTCAGATGGAGGGTGGCCGCGTAGAGGGCGAGCACCGCGCCCAGCAGGAGGTAGTAGGCCGACGGCAGCGCCGTCATGCCCAGCGCCGGGGCGAGCGGCGAGAGCGGCAGCAGCACGCCGGTGGCGGCCAGCGCCGCGGCGGCGGCGCGGATGACCGCGGGGGTGCCGCGGGACCGGCCGCGTCCCGGGCGCAGCAGCAGCATCACCAGGGCCTGCGTGATCAGGTTCTCGGTGAACCACCCCGCGTGAAAGGCGACTTGACCCCCGCTGTGGTGAACCGCGGGGACGGTGCCGACGAGCACCGCGAAGATCGTCAAGTCGGCGGCCGCGTTGAGCACGCCGAACGCCGCGACGAAACGCAGGAAGTCCGGGGGCCGCAGCACGGCCGGCCGGCGCAGCGCCTCGGGTGCGGGACGGTCGGCGGCGAAGGCGAGTTGGGCCGCGTCGAAACACAGGTTCTGGAGCAGGACCTGCGCGGGCAGCATCGGCAGGAACGGCAGCAGCAGCCCGGCCGCGAGCATCGCGATGACGTTGCCGAAGTTGGACGACAGCGTGATCCGCAGGTACGTGCCGAGGGTGCCGGTGCAGTGCCGGCCCGCGGCCACCGCGTGGCCGATGGCGGTCAGGTCCCGGCCGGCCAGGACGGTGTCGGCGGCGTCCCGGGTGACGTCCACGGCGTCGCCCGGACAGATCCCGACGTCCGCGGCGTGCAGCGCGGGCAGGTCGTTGACGCCGTCGCCGAGGAAACCGGTGACGTGTCCCGCCTGCCGCAGCACCCGCACGATGCGGGCCTTGTGCTCCGGCGTGCAGCGGGCGAACACCGTGGTGCGCATCGCCAGTTCGGCCAGCGCCGGGTCGTCCAGGGCTTCGATGCGGCCGGCGCCGACCACCTCACCGGGGTCGAGGCCGAGGTCGCGGCAGACCCGCGCGGCGGTCCCCGGGTGGTCGCCGGTGACGACCTTCACGGTGATCCCGCGGTCGGCGAGGCCGGACAGCGCGGCCGTCGCCGTCGGGGCGAGGGTGTCGCGGAGGGCGACGAACCCGGCGAGGACCAGGCCCTGTTCGTCCGCCGTCCGGTAGCCGCCCAGCCGCGCGGGCCGTTCGGCGACGGCCACCGCGAGCAGCCGCAGGCCCTCCTCGGCGCGGGCCGCGGCCATCGCCGACAGCCGTTCGCGTTCGGCGGCGGTGAGCGGACGGGTGCCGTCCACGGCGGCCGGGGCGCCGGGGCCGCCCGCCCGACCCGCGGCGGCCCCCGAACCCATGCCGGCCTCCGCACATGATGCGTCCCCGCCGGACGGGGTCCCGCCGCTCTCGCCCGCGCCCCCACCCGTGACCCGTACCCGGGTGCACCGGTCCAGGACGTCCTCCACCGCGCCCTTGACCACCAGGGTGTGCCGGCCGCGGCGGCCGGGGCGGCGGACGACGGCGGTGGACACGCGCCGGGCCGGGTCGAAGGGCAGGGCCGCGACCCCCTCCCAGCCGCCGATCTCCCAACGCTGCTGCTCCCAGGAGCCGTTCTCCCGGCCGCCGGCCGCCACGGCCCGCACGCCGACCGTCCCGCTCCCGGCGGCCCCGCCCGCCGGAGCCGCGGAGGCCGACCGCCCCGCCGGCGGGTCCGGGCGGCCGCCCGCGGCGTCGAGGATCGCCTCGTCCAGGGCGTCGGCCACCGGCAGGTCCGCGAGCTGCAGTGTCCACAGGCTGTTGACGGCCGCCCAGCGCAGCACCTCCTCGTCGGGCCGCCCCGCCGGATCGAGGCAGGCGTCGACGACCGGACGGTCGAGGGTGAGGGTGCCCGTCTTGTCGGTGCACAGCACGTCCATCGCGCCGAGGTTGTGCAGCGCCGGCAGCCACCGCACGATGACCCGGTGGTCGCGGGCCAGCACCGCGGCCCGCCGGGCCAGCACCGTGGCCACCACCACCGGCAGCATCTCCGGCGTCAGCCCGACCGCCACGGCCACCGCGAACGGCAGCGTGGCCAGACCCCGCCCGCGCACGGCCGCGTCGGCCGCCAGCACCAGCGGCGGGATGAGCAGCATGAACCGCACGAGGATCCACGAGATGCCGTTCACCGCGCGGTCGAACGCCGACACCCGCCGCCCGCCGTGCGCTCCCCGCTCGTGGTGGGCGCGGGCGAACCGGGTGTGCGGTCCCGTCGCGGTGACGACCGCGGTGCCGCTGCCCGACCCCACGCTGCTGCCCTGGAAGCACAGATGGGGGCGTTCGAAGTCCCCGGCGCCCGTCAGGGTCAGCGGCACCTGAGTGGCTTCCTTCGTCGCGGCCGCGGACTCCCCGGTGAGCACGGCCTGGTGGACCGTGAGGTGCCGGGCGCGCAGCAGCCGCACGTCCGCCGGGACGACGTCGCCGGGTCCGAGCCGGATCACGTCCCCCGGCACCAGCAGGGCGACGGGCAGCTCCCGCAGCCGCGGCGCGGACCCCGCCGCGGCCCGGCGCTGGACGGTCGCGGTCGCGGCGACGAGCTGCCGCAGCCCCGCCGCCGACCGGTCCGCCCGGTGCTCGGCGCGGACCCGCAGCCCGCAACTGACCAGTATCAGCACGGTGATCACACACGCCGTACCCCAGGAGGCGACCAGCGCGGACACCACACCGAGGCACAGCAGCACCGCGGTGAACGGGTCGCGCACGCTGGCCAGGAAACGACGCGGCCAGGACGCCGGACGCTGCCCCGGCACGGTGTTCTCGCCGTGGAGCGCCAGACGCTCCTCGGCCTCGGCCTCGGTCAGCCCGCGCGGGCCGGTGCCGAGCCGGCGCAGCACCTCCAGGGCCCCGGCGTCGGCGAGGTCGGTGAGATCGGCGACGGACACCGCGTTCCTGGCATCCGGGAGCACCCGCGGGCCGCCTGCCGCCGGGCCGCGCTCCGCCGTCGGGCCCTCAGGCGCCCAGGCCACGGGCGCCCCGTGACACGACCGGTGCGTCGGCGAGCTGATCGACCATCAGCCGGACCACCGTCACCAGGTCCGGGTCGTCCACGAGGTAGACCTGGCGGCGTCCCTCGCGCCGCGCGTGCACCAGGCCGGCCAGTTTGAGCTTCGCCAGGTGCTGGCTGACCGCGGGCAGGGTGGCGCCGACGCGTTCGGCCAGGCCCGTCACGTCGCAGTCGCCCTGGGACAGGATCCACACGATGTGCAGGCGCATCGGGGAGGCCAGCAGGCCGAAAGCGGCCGCCGCGCCCTGGAGCACCTCCGCACTGGGGTCGCCGAGCCGTTCGGCCGACCTCGCCACGTGAACCTCCCTGGGGTGCCGCCTTGTCAGGGACCAGGGTACGCACCCCGTACGGCGGCCCCCCGGCCCGCGGCCGCTTCCCACGTCGCGGAGTGGTACGGATTCCGCCACAGAGTTGCATGATTCAGCAATCACGCAACCCGGCTGACTATCGTGGTGCGGCACCGGGGGCGGGCGAAGGCGGTCCCGCCCTGCCTGTCGGCGTATCGGGGGGCGGACGTGAACGGCAGTCACCAGGACGGCACTTACCGCGCGGAGTTCCTCGCGGTCCTCGACGAGGCGCTGCACAGCGAGGAGATCAGGCGGGCGTTGCGGGAGGCCGGCGCGGGCTCAGGTTCGCCCGAACCGCCGCTCGGCGTGGAGCTGCTGCGGGCGCGCGCGGTCCAGGCCGCCGACGTCATCGCCGAGGCGGCCGCGGACGAGTACGCGCGGTACACCGCGCTGCGGGACGCGCCCTCGGCCGGCGGGCGGGCACGTCGCGCCCGCGGCGGTTCCGGCACGGGCGGCGGGGGGCTCGCGGGCTCGGACGGCCCGGGCGTGACCGCGACGCTCGCGGTGCTGGTGCCGATGCTGAGCGGTATCGCGGCGGTGACGTTCCTCGCGCTCGGCTTCGGGCTGCGGGCCGCGGGCAGCGGGCACCGCGTCACGACGTCGCTGACCGGTGTCGGCTTCACCACCGCCGCCGTGTTCGGGGCCGCGCTGCTGGTCGGCCTGGCCGGGCTGGTCCTGACGGCCCGGCGGGACGCCGCGGCGGCGCGGGCCGCGCTGGAGCTGGCCACCGCGCGGCAGGAGTGGCGGCGGGCGCTGCTGGTCGAGGGGGTTCTGCCGTATCTCCGGCGGTGCGTGGGGGAGGCGCGGGGCGCGAGTGGAGGGTCGGCCGGGGTGAGCCTGGTCCGGAAGAGGCCGAAGCTGGGGTACACGAGTCCGGGGTTCGGGTCGGCCGGGGTCAGCTTGATTCGGCAGCGGCCGAAGCTGGGGTACACGAGTCCGGGCTTCAGCAGCCCTTCCGACCCCTCCCCCTCCTGACCCGCCGCTGCCCGCCCCTCCGGCCTCAGGGCTGCCCCCGCGCCGCCATTGCCGTCTGCGCCGCCGCGCTGACTTGTCGCGCCCAGGCGGCTCCATGGGCTGCCAAGGGGGTGGGGAGGAAGCGCTCCCCGCAAGGACTTGTGCACACACCCGCCCAGCCCCTCCGTATGAACAGTCACGCACAAGTCCGAGGAGACGCTTCCGGACTGCCCCCAACGTGCGGACAAACGGCACGTGAAACAGGGGCGCGGGGAACTGCGCGAGCAACCACAGGCCGACCTGCAGACGGCAAAGCACCGCAAGGGGCAGGACGAGGCCCGAGGGGGGCCCGGGGAAACCCGGGGGGATGTGAGATGCCCCACATAAGCGGCGAGAGCCGCGGACCCCTCAGGGGCTGGCCCAGTCCCACGCATACCGCAACGGCTCCTGATGCTTGCGCCGGTACACATAGACCGCCGCCACGCGCAGCGCCTGCGCGGACCCCTCCTCGACCGGGCACTCCGCCGTGACCTGAAGCACACGAGGCCGCCCGGTCACCCGGATCTTCGCCCCGTCCGCCGGCCCGCCCTCCAGCTCAGCGGTCTCCCAGGCCACCGAGAGCCCACCTGCTTGCTCCACCGCTTCGGACATGGCGAACACTTTAGAGGTTGCGTAATCCAGGAACCATCGAGGCCGTCCACCCGTCTACGCGACTGTAGTCATCCTCGGTGGGCGGGCCCCGCCGCGGAGGGCGGCCGGGGGTGTCGCGGGGGCATCGAGGACCGGCGAAGGCAGGCCGGCTCTCAGGGTGCCCACAGCCGTATGACCTACGCTTGCGCCGTCGCGCAAGCGTGACCCTCAGGGCGGAGCCACCGCTCCGCCCGCCAGAATCCAGTGGCACGCCTCACACGGGCTGCTCGGTCAAGGGAGTGGAGATGACGGACCCCTGGGGCGGCCCCGCGGGGCGGGCGCCGCACGACCAGGCGCCCCGCGCACCGCGCCCGCGCACCGGTCCGGACGGCGCGGGTTACGGCGGCTCGGGTCATGACGGCTCGGGCTACGGCGGCGGGCGCCGCGGCGGCTCGCCGTACGACGCCCCGGGCTACGACGACTCGGGCTACGGCCGCCCGGACTCCGGGTCCGGCCGTCGCGGCGGCACGGACTACGCCGGGCACGGCCACGACGGCCACGACACCCGTGACGCGTACGACACCGGCCACTCCGGCGACACCCAGGCCCCGGTCACCGGCGGCCGGGCCGCGGCCCGTGCCGCGGCGCGCAACCAGGGTGGACGGGCCGCCGCCCGCCGCAGGGGCAGCCGCCGGGCCAAGCCCGCGGGCATACGCCGGTTCCTCCGTATCGCCGGCATCTGCACGGCCGTCCTGGTGCTGGTCACCGCGGGCGGCGGCTACTGGCTCTGGCAGCACCTCAACGGCAACATCACCAGCGTCTCGCTGACCGACGGCGCCGGTAAGGACAGCGCGGGCCACGAGAAGGCCGACGCCTTCGGCCGCACCCCGATCAACATCCTGGTGATGGGCAGCGACGGCCGCACCAGCCAGGAGGACTGCAAGCTGGGCGGCGGCTGCTCCAAGACCGGTGTCCAGACCGGCCAGAACGCCGACGTCGAGATGGTCGTGCACATATCCGCCGACCGCTCCAACGCGACCGTGATGAGCATCCCGCGCGACACCGTCACCGACGTCCCGTCGTGCAGCAACCCCAAGTCCGGTGCGTCGACGCCCGGTTACCACGGCATGATCAACAGCGCGCTGGCGTACGGGCAGGCCTGCCAGGTCGCCACCGTGCACAAGCTGACCGGCATACCCATCGACCACTTCGTGCAGGTCGACTTCTCCGGCGTGGTCCAGATGTCCGACGCGGTCGGCGGCGTGCCGGTGTGCGTCGACTCCGACGTCTACGACACCTACTCGCACCTGAAGCTGTCGAAGGGCGACCACACCCTCAAGGGCGTCGCCGCCCTGGAGTTCCTGCGTTCCCGGCACGGCTTCGGCGACGGCAGCGACCTGGGCCGCACCTACGCCCAGCACCTCTACCTCAGCTCCCTGATCCGCAAGTTCAAGAGTTCGGGCACCCTGACGAACCCGAGCGCCGTCTACCACCTCGCGGACGCCGCCACCAAGGCGCTCACCGTGGACACCGGGCTCGGCAGCGTCAGCAAGCTGATCGGCCTGGCCGACGACCTCAACAAGGTGCCGTCCAAGCGGATCACGTTCACCACGATGCAGACGGGCCCCGACCCGACCAACGTGAACCGCGTGGTCCCCGGCCCGGGCGCCACCACCCTCTTCTCGACGATCGCCAACGACCAGGCGCTGACCACCGCGACCGGCGGCAAGTCCGCGGCCGCCTCCGCCACGGGCAAGCCGACGACGCCTCCCGTCCCCGCCTCGCAGATCACCGTCCAGGTGCAGAACGGCAACGGACTGCCCGGGCGCGCGTCGACCGTCGCGACGGCTCTGGTGGGCAAGGGCTTCACCCAGGCCGTGAGCGCGGGCAACGCGCCGGCGCGGGCGGCCGGCACGACGCTGACGTACGGGCCCGGGCAGAAGGGCGAGGCGCAGACCGTCGCCACGTCGCTGGGCCTGCCCGCGTCGCACCTCAAGCAGGGCACGCTCAAGGGGCTGACCCTGGTGGTCGGCACGGACTGGCCGAGCGGGGAGGCGTTCCCGGGCGGTGCGGGGAAGCCGGCGCCGGCCGACACCCAGGCGGCGCTGAACAACTCCCACGCGGAGACGGCGGACCAGTCCGGTACCTGCGCCAAGGTGAGCCGGTACCGGACCGTGGAGATCAACGGCGTGCCGATGACGCCGAGCCAGGCGTACGCGGCGGCGCGGACGAAGCCGGATTCCGATGCGTGAGCGTTCCCACTGGGGGGTTCGGGCGGTTGACGTCCCCGGGTTCTCGGTTGCCCGGGGGCCCGGGGGGCGGACTGCCCCCGGGTGCGTCATCGCCGCCTGACGGCGCGGTGGGGCTTGCGCCCCTCGGCCTCCGGGGTGGCCCCGAGGCGCCATTGCCGTGTGCGGCGCCCATGTGGCTTGTCGCGCTGGGGGCACCTCCCGGACGAAGTCTGGGGGACCCCGCGCCCCTTCGGGGCACGTACTGCACCGACGCCTTCTACGCACTCGTCAGGGTGAGGATGTGGGCCGCGAGGGGGAGAGGGGTGCCGTGGGGGGTGGTGGGGAAAGACGTGGGGGTGTGGGTCCAGGTGTGGGACAGGGCGAACCAGTCGATGGGGGCGGGGGCCGTGTGGGAGGCGAGCGCGGTGTCGAGGGACTGGAAGTAGCGGCTCCAGCGGTCGAGGTAGTAGGTCCCGACCAGCCCGGACCACTCGCGGTTCGCGTAGTCGGAGAGCCGGGCGGCGACCCCCGCGTCGTCCTC
The DNA here is from genome assembly GCF_019890725.1 of Actinacidiphila acidipaludis. Lineage (GTDB taxonomy): Bacteria > Actinomycetota > Actinomycetes > Streptomycetales > Streptomycetaceae > Actinacidiphila > Actinacidiphila acidipaludis. The sequence continues at coordinate 37,325 of NZ_JAINZZ010000055.1, read as the reverse complement.
CCACGACGTGACGAGGGTGCGCAGGTCCCGCTGCACCGCGCCGTCGTCCGCGCCCGCCGCGGCCGCCGCCCGCGTCCCGTACCGGAGCCAGCGGCCGAGCAGGAACTCCGGGCGCGTGGCGAGCAGTGCGTCCATCGTGCGCATCGCGTCGAGCCACTGGGCGGACAACTGCTGGAAGAGCGGCCGGTCCTGGGCCTGGTAGGCGGCCCTGATCCGCGGCAGCCAGTCCCTGCTGCTGTTGGACAGCACCTGCCGGGCGACGTCGACGAGGTCGTACCGGTAGAGGGGGTTCGCGCCCAGGCGGGGTGCGGCCCGCAGGAGTTCGGCCAGCGCGGGCGCGAACGCGGCGGTGTCGTAGCGGGTCCGGCCGGGCGACGTCGGTGAGGCGCGGACGGCGGTGAGGCTCGGCCGCGCGGCGAACAGGCCGTCGGGCGCCTCGCTCCAGCCGTCGGGCGGCATCGCGTAGGCGGTCCGCGCAATCGTCTGCCAGGCGGCCTCGGCGTCCGGGTCGGCCACTCCGTAGCGGGCGTCGGCGAACTGCCGGAACCAGGCGGCGAAGGCCGCGGGCCCGGGGTCCGCGGGCGGGGGCTGCCAGGCCAGTTCGGTCAGGTACTCGAAGGCGGCGTCGTTGTTGTCGTCGGCCTCGGGCAGCACCGCGATGCCGGTCAGCGGGCTCGCGGGCCGGGCGAGCTGGGCGAAGAACCGGCTGCTCCAGACGGCGGCGTTCGCGCCGATCGCGGTGTGCCCGCCGAAGTTCCAGATCGAGCCGAAGGCGTAGGGGGTGCCGGAGAAGCGGGTGGCGGGGTCGGACGACGGGTCGGCGTCGGGGTAGCGGTCGGTGAGGCCGTCGACGACGAGCATCCGGGAGCGGTCGACGCCGGCGAGCAGGGTGGCGGTGGGGTTGTGCTGCCAGCCGAGGATGACCCAGGTGGCGCCGGGGTGAGCGGTCTCCAGGGCGCTCTGCACGGCGTGGGCGGCCGCGGGGACGGGCACGGTGCCGGGGTTGCCGCCCTCGTGCAGCAGGTCCATCTTGAACGCGTCCGAGGGGCCGAGGAGCTGCCGCTGGGTGCGGTAGAAGGCGGCGGCGACCCGGCTGAAGACGGGCGTGCGGGGGTCGAGCCAGTCGGGCCGCGGCGTGCCGCTCCACCGGCCCTGCGGGACGACGGACGCGCCGGGGTTGCGGGCGGTGAAGCCGCCGGGGACGGTGCCGAAGTAGCCGGGCAGCACCGGTGCGATGCCCACCTCGCGCATGCGGTCGGCGATGCGGCGCCCGAGCGCGGCCCGGGCGTCGATCAGGCCCTGGCTCTCGGTGTCGGCGGTGGTGTTCGCCATGTTCTGCAGCAGCCACCACGGCTGGTGGGCGGGCATCGGGATCCAGGCGCGCATCTCCGCGCCGGTGTAGCCGAAGGCCCGCATCGTCCGCTGGTACACCGCCTCCGCGCCCACCGGCAGGAAGAACGCGTTGACGCCGTGCAGGGCGGCGACGTCGATCTCGCGCTGCCAGCGGTTCCAGTCCCAGTAGGCGTTGGTGTAGCCGTCGGCGGTGTCGTTGGACAGCACGCGGCGGGGGACGTTCGCGGTGCGGGTGACGGGGGCGGACGGCAGCGGCGGGCGGCCGCGGACCGCGACGGGCTCGGCGGAGGCGTCCGAGGACCACGAGACGTCCACGTGGGCGGTGTACTTCAGGTAGGCGCCGACGCCGGTCAGCAGGGCGCTCGGGGAGCTGCCGGAGATCAGCACCCGGCCGCCGTCGCGGGCGACGGCGTAGCGTTCGGCGCCGGAGGCGGCGGGGGCGCAGGTGCCGAGGGCGATCCGGGACGACCAGGCCGGCACCACCCGGGCGACCACGCCGCGCGCGGCGGCGGTGGAGAAGGCCGCGGGAGCGGTGCGGGCGTGGGCGGGCACGGCCCCGGTCACCCCCGCGAGCAGGGCCAGGCCGAGGCCGCCGGCGAGGGCGGTGGTGCGGAGGGGTCGCATACGGCGCTCGCCTCTCGTCGGTGCGGCACGCGGATCGTGCAGTGATCGTGTACGCGGAGGCGGGCGTCCCGCACCCGCTGGGCACCGAACGAGGCACTCCGGCCCCTCTCCCGGCCCCACGCCGTCGCCAGGACCGCCCTCGGCGGGCGCCTGACGGCGGGACGGCCGGCCGGGGCCGACCGTCCCACGTGCGCGAAGACCGTAGCGACGCGTTAAGAATCCGTATGGACTCACCGCCCGGCGGCCCCGCGGCGGTCCGCGTCGCGCAGGCTGTCCGAGGCGCGAACGACCCGTCGGCGGTGCGCCCGAGACCTTCCGCGGTGCGGCGGAGCGGCCCGTGTGTACACACCGGGGCGGCAGGCCGCCGCGGTGTGCCGCGCATAGGCTGATTTCCGTCGATTTCCCTCGACCCCCGCACCGCGATGGCCGGTTCCGCCATACCGCCCTACGAGGACACAGGAGCAGATGACGGATGGCCATGGCACCGCACCCCGCGACGGCCACGGACCAGCCCCCGGGCCGGTTCCGCTCGTGGCTGCTGGAGGGCTTGGCCGACATGGGCAAGCACCAGCAGGGCGCGGGTGACGCGGCCGAGCCGGAGCACCGCGGCCAGCGCTGGTACCGGGTGATGTGCCTGACCGGTGTCGACTACTTCTCCACCCTCGGCTACCAGCCGGGCATCGCCGCGCTGGCCGCCGGGCTGCTGTCGCCGATCGCGACGATCGTGCTCGTCATCGTGACGCTGGCGGGCGCGCTGCCGGTCTACCGGCGGGTGTCGGAGGAGAGCCCGCACGGCGCGGGTTCCATCGCGATGCTCGAACGGCTGCTGTCCTTCTGGAAGGGCAAGCTGTTCGTGCTGACGCTGCTGGGCTTCGCGGCGACGGACTTCCTGATCACCATCACCCTGTCGGCCGCCGACGCCTCCACCCACCTGGTGGAGAACCCGCACTTCTCCAGTTCCCTGCAGGGCAAGCAGATGCTGGTCACGCTGCTGCTGGTGGCGCTGCTCGGCGCGGTGTTCCTCAAGGGCTTCCTGGAGGCGATCGGCGTCGCGGTGGTGCTGGTCGGGATCTATCTGCTGCTCAACGTGGTGGTGGTCGTCGACGGTCTCTACCACGTGCTGTCGGCGCCGCATCTGGTCACCGACTGGACGAGCGGGCTGACCGCCGAGCGCGGCAACGTCGCCGTGATGATCGGCGTGTCCCTGCTGATCTTCCCCAAGCTGGCGCTGGGCATGTCCGGCTTCGAGACCGGTGTCGCGGTGATGCCGCACGTCAAGGGCGCCGACACCGACACCGAGGCCGAGCCGGCGGGCAGGATCCGCGGCACCAAGAAGCTGCTCACCACCGCGGCGCTGATCATGAGCTGCTTCCTGATCACGACCAGCTTCATCACGACCGTCCTGATCCCCAAGCAGGAGTTCCAGCCCGGCGGGCAGGCCAACGGCCGCGCGCTGGCCTACCTCGCGCACCAGTACCTGGGGTCGGGCTTCGGTACGGTCTACGACCTCTCGACGATCGCGATCCTGTGGTTCGCCGGCGCCTCGGCGATGGCGGGCCTGCTCAATCTGATGCCGCGCTATCTGCCGCGGTACGGCATGGCGCCGCACTGGGCGCGCGCGGTGCGGCCGATGGTGCTGGTCTTCATCATCGTGGCGTTCCTGGTCACCTGGATCTTCGACGCGAACGTCGACAAGCAGGGCGGCGCCTACGCCACCGGAGTCCTGGTGCTGATGAGCTCGGCCGCGGTCGCGGTGACGATCTCCGCCCGCCGCAGCCGGGACCGGCGCTGGACGATCACCTTCGGGATCATCGCGCTCGTCTTCCTCTACACCACCGTGGTCAACGTGCTGGAGCGCCCGGACGGTGTGAAGATCGGCGCCTGCTTCATCGCCGGCATCGTCCTGATCTCGCTGCTGTCCCGGCTGGCCCGGTCGTTCGAGCTGCGGGTGACCGGGGTGGAGATGGACGCCATGGCCACGCGTTTCGTGCGGGACATCGCCAGCCGCCGCATACGGTTCATCGCCAACGAGCCCGACAACCGGGACGTCGCCGAGTACCGGGAGAAGTCCCACCAGATCCGCTTCGACAACGACCTGACGCCGGAGGACGACGTGGTCTTCGTCGAGGTCACCGTGCGGGACGCCTCGGACTTCGAGTCGGCGGTCGCGGTGCGGGGCGAGGTCATGCACGGCCGCTACCGGGTGCTGACCCTGGAGGGCACGTCGGTGCCGAACGCCCTGGCGGCGATGCTGCTGCACGTGCGGGACACCACGGGCGGCATCCCGCACATCTACTTCGAGTGGACCGAGGGCGGCCCGTTCGCCAACTTCCTGCGGTTCTTCCTCTTCGGCCACGGGGAGGTCGCGCCGGTCACCCGGGAGGTGCTGCGCGAGGCCGAGCCCGACCCCGGGCGCCGCCCGCGCGTGCACGTCGGCTGAGGCTCCCGGGTCACGGCGCCGTGAAGAGCCCGGCGAACCGCGGTGCGAGCCAGGGCTTGCGGCCCCAGGCCAGGACCTTGCCGCGGGCGATGGCCGCGGTGGGCGAGCAGCGCCCGAGCGCGATGAGGAAGAACGTCACCGGCTCGGTGAGGATCGTGCAGTCGGGGCGGCGCGGGGGCTCCGCGTCGACCCGCGCGGTCCCGTCGGTGAAGGTCACCGCGAACCGGCCGCCGCCGCGGACCCGCAGCAGGTAGCAGCCGCCGTGCCCGGCGGCGGCCCGTGCGTCGACCACCCGGGGCATGCCCCACCGCAGGAACGGCATGGTCAGCGCGACCAGCTCCGCGTCGACCGGGGGCGTGCGGCGCAGCGCGACCGCCATGTCGTAGGCGTGGCCGAGCATGTGGGTGAGCAGGTAGCTGCCGAGCAGGGCCAGGTCCATCGGGCCCAGCGGGCTGACCACGGGCTCGTCGGCGGAGCGCGTGGCGGCGGCCTCGGTGAAGGCCCGGGCATGGCGGACCACGGCGTCGGCGAGCACGGCCGGGTCGCGCTCGGGGAAGGCCGCGAGCGAGGCGGCGTTGGCCGCGGCCAGGCTGCCGGGGGTGCCGTCCCCGTAGGGCAGCGCGCGGCCGGTGGCCAGGCCGGCCATCAGCTCGTTGGCGAGGGCCAGGTGGGCCGCGGCCTCGGCGACGGTCCACTCGGCGCCGGGTATCGGCACGGACGCGTCGGCGCAGCCGCGCAGCAGTCCGGCGGTGCGTTCGGCGACCAGCTCCAGGGCGTCCGCGAGCTGCGGGGTGAGGGCGGGCGCGGGCGCGGGGGCGGCGGTCATGGACGAGAAGCCTGGACCACGCCCGCACGCCTGTCCAGGCCCCCAGGCGGCCGACAGCATCCGGGTCCCCGGGCGCGTCCAGCACCGCATCAATCCGACCAACTGGTCAAATGACGCTTATCAGACCCTGTCCCCCGCCCCTTGGAGGCCTGCATGCTCCGGAGACTCGGCGGCGTACTGATCGCCCTCACCGCCCTGCTGACCGCTGTCACAGGGACGTCCGCATCGTCCGCGTCCGCCGCACCCGTCCCACCGGCCGCATCAGGCCACGAACGTCTGCCGCACCCCGACCGCGACTGGATGGGATCGTCCGTCAAGGCCCATGAGCGCCTGCCCCATCCCGGCCGCGACTGGCTGGGTTCGACCGTCAGGGGCCATGAGCGCCTGTCCCATCCGAACCGCGACTGGATGGGATCGTCCGTCAGGGCCCACGAGGGCCGGTCCGCCAGGGCGGCGGCCCAGCCGTCCACCCGCGTCACCCGGACCCCCGGCTTCGACGTGAGCAACTGGCAGGGCACGATCAACTGGCCGGCGGCCTACGCCAAGGGCGCGAAGTTCGCGTACATCAAGGCCACCGAGGGCACGACCTACAAGGACCCGTACTTCGACGCGAACTACACCAACTCCTACTACGCCGGCTTCATCCGCGGCGCCTACCACTTCGCCACCCCGAACACCTCCAGCGGCACGGCACAGGCGGACTGGTTCGTCTCGCACGGCGGCAGCTGGTCCAAGGACGGGAAGACCCTCCCGCCGCTGCTGGACATCGAGTACCCGGACGGCGCGGCCTGCTACGGCCTGAGTCAGAGCGCGATGCGCGGCTGGATCACCGCGTTCGTCAACCGGGTCCACACCAGGACCGGCCGCTGGGCGACGATCTACACCACCACCGACTGGTGGAAGACCTGCACCGGCAACACCGCGGCCTACTCCAAGCACGACCCGCTGTTCATCGCCCGGTACGCCTCGACGGCCGGGACGCTCCCGGCCGGCTGGCCGTTCTACACCTTCTGGCAGCACGCGGACTCCGGGACGTTCCCCGGTGACCAGGACTACTTCAACGGTCCGCTGAGCGGGCTGCGCAACCTCGCCGACAACACCTGAGCACGCCGTCCCCCCGCCGCACGGTCCGCCCGACGGAACCGTGCGGCGCGGGGTCCGGGCCGGCCCCCGGCGGTGACACCAGGTCATTTATGACTTGTCCATGACCGTTCGAGGGGTTGACCCATGGCGCCGGCCACCGCGTCAATGTGGGTCCGGCGTATCCGTGGCCAACGGATACGCCTGTGACCCCAGGAGGCGGTGTGGCGTCGACGCAGGCTCGGGTGCCCGGCATGGAAGTCCGTTCCATCGACTACGTCCCGTTGCGTGAGCGGCACGGGAAACTCTGGCACCTGGGCCCGCTGTGGTTCATGTCGAACGCCCAGATCGCCACGCTGGCGGTGGGGCTGATCAGCATCACCGGCGGCGGGAACCTGATCTGGTCGCTGATCTCGATCGTCGCCGGGACCGTGCTCGGCACGTTCTTCATGGCGTTCCACTCGGCGCAGGGCCCGCAACTGGGACTGCCCCAGATGATCCAGTCCCGCCCGCAGTTCGGCTACGTCGGCGCCCTGCTGGTCTGGCTGTTCGCCTATGTGCAGTACGCCGGGTTCAACGTCTTCAACACCATCCTCGCCGGGCAGGCGATGAGCACCACCGCGCACGGCCCGGTGAAGTGGTGGGTGGCCGGGGTGACCGTGCTGGCCCTGGTGGTCGCGCTCGTCGGGTACGACGTCATCCACCGCGCCGAGCAGGTCCTCACCTACACGTTCCTCGTGGTCTTCGGCGTCTTCACGGTCGGTGTGCTGGCCACCTTGCACTACCCGGCCGGGTCGTTCGACCTCGGCGGCTTCAAGTGGACGCCGTTCCTCGCGCAGTTCGGCGTGGTGGCGGGCTACCAGATCAGCTGGGCGATCTACGTCTCGGACTACTCGCGCTACCTGCCGCCGGACGTGACGGTCCGCCGGACCTTCTACTGGACGTACTTCGGGTCGGCGCTGGGCGGCGCCTGGCTGATGGTGCTCGGCGCGCTGCTCGCGGCGTGGGCCGGCAAGGACTTCGACACCATCGCCTCGATCAACGCGGCCGGCGACAAGGTGTTCAGCGGCTTCGGCGCGATCGTGCTGGTCTTCGCAGCCCTGGGCCTGGTCTCGGTGACGGCGCTCAACATGTACGGCGGCTCCCTCACCCTCATCAGCGCCGCCGACTCGCTGCGCAAGGTCCGCCCGACCGTCGGCGCGCGACTGGTGACGCTGGCGGTGACCGCGGGACTGTCGCTGGTCGGCGCGCTCGCCGCGACCTCGCACTTCCTGGAGAACTTCAACAACTTCCTGCTGCTGGTGCTCTATCTGTTCATCCCGTGGACCGCGGTGAATCTGATGGACTACTACGTGGTGCGCCGCGGCCACTACGCCATCGCGGAGATCTTCAACCCGCATGGCATCTACGGGCGTTGGGGATGGCGGGGGATCACCGCCTACCTGGTGGGCTTCGCCGCGATGGTCCCGTTCTTCTCCGTCGGCACGCTGTTCACCGGTGTCGCCGCCAAGGCGCTGGACGGCGCGGACATCTCCCTCTTCATCGGACTCCCCGTCTCCGGCGCCCTGTACTGGTGGCTGGCCCGGACCATCGACGTGGACGCCGAAGTGGAGCTGGCGCGCGCGGAGGCCGTCCGCTTGGAGGACCCGGCGGCCGTCTGAGCGGTGCGCGGCACGCCTGACTCGCCCATCTCGCCCAATTTTAGGGGGAATTGACCCGCGTGTCGAATCTCTGCTTTAGGTAAAGCCCGAACGCGCGGTGATGGTTGGCTATTCCACGGAAACGTGCGGAGGGGCACACTACAGCCCAGCGCGCGCCATGGGCGTTCGCCGTTGCACAGCTGACACACCACCCCCACGCAACACGTATCCCACCGACCTTCATGTTGGAGTCGTCATTACCGACATACGCAAACCCCGTGTTCGGCGGGCCCGCGTAGCCGTGGTCGCAGGGGCCTCACTGGCCCTGGTGTCCGGCTCGCTGCTGCTCGCCGTCCCGTCGCAGGCCTCCGGGCCGGCGCCGGCCGCCAAGACCATCACCGGCAGCCACCCGACGTGGGCCACCGCCTCCGCCGACGCCGGCGCGGTGCCCTCCTCGACCGAGGTCACCGGCACGGTCTACCTGGCGGGTCAGGACCCCGCGGGGCTCACCGCTTACGCGACCGCGGTCTCCGACCCGGCCAGCGCCGGCTACGGCAAGTACCTCAGCCCGGCCCAGTACAAGGCCCGGTTCGGCGCCACCGCCGACCAGGTCGCCGCCGTGCAGAAGTGGGCCCGCGACGCCGGCCTGACCGTGGTCTCCACCACGGACCACGCCATCACCGTCAAGGGCACCAACGCGGCCGTCACCAAGGCGTTCGGCACCGGCATCCACCAGTACAAGGTGGCCGGCAAGGTGCGCCGCGCCCCGGCGAAGAACGTCGTCATCCCGGCCAAGGTCTCCTCGGCGATCCTCGGCGTGACGGGCCTGACCACGGGCGCCACCACGGCGGCCAAGCCGGACTCGCACCGCACGGACGCGCTGTCGGACAAGGGCTCCAAGCCCGCCGCCGGTCTGCCGACCGACCCGACCTGCTCGGACTACTGGGGCCAGAAGACCGCCACGGGCGCGCCGGCCGGTTACACCAACAAGGCCGTGCCGTTCGACCAGTGCTCCTTCTACCCGTCGCAGCTGCGCAAGGCCTACGGCATCACCGCCTCGGGCCTGACGGGCAAGGGCGCCACGGTCGCCATCATCGACGCGTACGGCAGCTCCACCATGCTGCAGGACGCCAACCAGTACTCGACGGCCCACGGCGACAAGGCCTTCAAGTCCGGCCAGTACAACGAGGTCATCGACTCCTCCAAGTGGGAGTACCAGGACCTGTGCGGCGGCCCCGCGGGCTGGGCACCGGAGGAGGCCCTGGACGTCGAGATGGTGCACGGGCTCGCCCCGGACGCCAACGTCGTCTACGTCGGCGCGAACTCCTGCACCGACGACGACCTGCTGGGCGCGATCAGCACCGTCGTCGACAACCACCTCGCGGACGTGATCTCGAACTCGTGGGGCGAGGTCATGCACACCACCGACAACGCGGACGTGACCGCGTCGGAGATCGCCGCCTACGAGCAGGTCTTCAAGCAGGCCGCGATCGAGGGCATCGGCGTCAGCTTCTCCGCGGGCGACTGCGGTGACAGCAGCCCGGTGGCGGCCGCCACCGGCGCCAACTGCCAGGCCGACACCGCCCGTGCTCAGGCCAACTGGCCGGACTCCGACCCGTGGGTGACCTCGGTCGGCGGTACCGCACTCGGCCTGAAGGACAAGACCGGCGGCTACGGCTTCGAGACGGACATGGGCACCCTGCGGTCCAACCTGTCCGCCGACGGCAAGAGCTGGGAGCCGGCCGTGCCGGCGCCGTTCTACTTCGGCGGCGGCGGCGGCACCAGCGAGGACTTCGCGCAGCCGGGCTACCAGCGCGGTGTCGTCCCGACCATGCTGTCGCACACCCTGATGACCGGGGCGAACAGCAAGACCGCCCAGCGTGTGACGCCGGACGTCTCCATGAACGGCGACCTGTACACCTCGGTGCTCGTCGGCATCAGCGACGGCGCCCCGTACAGCGAGGGCGGCTACGGCGGCACCAGCGTCTCCTGCCCGGAGTTCGCCGCCGTCCAGGCCGACATCCTGCAGGCCCGTCACGGTCGTGCGCTCGGGTTCGCCAACCCGACGATCTACGACAAGTCCAAGCTGTTCCGTGACGTGGTGGACCGTCAGGCCCTGCACACCAGCACCCCGCTGAGCAACGTCGCCGACTTCGGCGTCATCAGCGGCGCGCTGCGGGTCCGCCTGGTCGCCTTCGGCCAGGACACCTCGCTCAACGCCGTCCACGGCTACGACAACGCCACGGGCGTCGGCTCGCCGACCGAGTCCTTCCTGAACTCCTTCCGGTAAGCCGTTCCGCGGCCGCACCGGCCGCACCCGAGGACCCGGCGGGGACCGCTCCCCCGCCGGGTCCTCCGCGTTTCCGGACCGGACGCCGCGTTAGAGTGCTGGTGCACATCAGGTGAAACCGGACCAAGAGGTGGATTCCCCGTGTTCCTGAGCATCCGCAACCAGATCGCCGGCACGGTCGCCTCCGTCACCACCGGCGAGGCCATGGCCGCGGTCGCGGTGCGGCTCGACGGCGGCCACGACGTCACGGCGGCGGTCACCCGCGACGCCGTCGACGACCTCGCGCTCGCACCCGGCACCCCGGTCCGCGTGCTGGTGAAGTCCACCGAGGTCGCCCTCGCGACCGGGCGGGTCGGCACGATGAGCATCCGCAACCGGATCCCGGGCACGGTCAGCGCGGTCAGCAACGGCGCCGCCATGTCCGTCGTCAGGATCGCCGTCGCGGGCGGCGAACTGACCGCCGCCGTCACGAGGGCCGCCGCCGACGAACTCGCCCTCGCCGAGGGCACCGAGGTGACCGCGCTCATCAAGTCCACCGAGATCTCTCTCGCGTTGACATGACCGCCGCCTGACCTCGCCATGGTCTGTACATGACCCGTGCATGACCGATACATGACCACGGGCCGGTGCGGTCTTTACTTCGCGCGCGTCCCTGGGCCGGAACCCGCTCGCCCCTTCTTGACGTCCTGTGTTCGGATGGTGTTCTCATCGTTCGATGGTGTCTGCGACGACGGATCGGGGGGGGGCAGACTCGTGTCGATCAACCTGCCGCACTGGCTGGCGGAGGTCGTGAACATCCTCGGGTTCAACTGGCCCGAGATCGACGAGGACCAGCTGCGCGACGCGGCCAAAGGCCTGCGCCGGTACGCCGATTCGGCGCAGAGCTCGCACGACGTCACCCACGGCGTGGTGACCGGCGGGCTGCAGGAGACCTACGCGGCCCAGTCCTACACGGCGCTCGCCGAGGTGTGGGGCTCGCAGACCCAGGGCCACATGAAGACCCTCATCGAGGGCTGCCACCTGCTGGCCGACGCCCTGGACGTGGCCGCGATCGGCGTCGAGGCGATGAAGGACGAGTGCATCGTCCAACTCGGCATCGCCGCCGCCGAACTGATCGGTGACCAGGCCGCCGCGGTCTTCACCCTGGGCCTGTCGGAAGCGGCCGCGGTCGCCGAGATCGAGCTGCAGAACAAGCTCATGGACGGCATCCTCAAGCGCTTCGAGCAGGAGGTCATCGGCATCCTGGTCGACAAGACCATCGGCCCGCTCAAGGAGCAGATCGAGCACGCCGTCGGCCAGCTCCTGCTGGAGGAGGTCGCGCACGTCGCCGTCGGCGCCCCCGCGCCCGGCCTGAAGCTGGACACCGCGATGATGCGCGGCCACGCCAACACCATCAAGGACCAGGCCGAGGCGAACATCGCCCACGGTCACACCTTCTACTCCGAGGTCGGTCACCTGACCTACAAGACCGGGGGCTGAGCCGCGCCGTGAGCATCGCCGACAAGCTCGCCAAGCCCGTCGTCGAGATCATCGACCACATCGCCCAGAAGGTGCCCAAGGGCCTCGGCCACGGCCACCACCGGATCGCCGACCACGTCCACAAGGCCGCCGACCACTTCGACAAGGTCGAGGACGACCTCGCGAACAAGGCCAAGAGCCACCACCACGGCAGCGGGAACCACCACGACCCGCATGTGCCCGAGGGCACCGGCGCCTCGGCCGCCACGAAGGCGGGCGCGGACCGCGGCGGCAAGGCCGCGTCGGACGCGGTCAAGGACGCCGAGCACAGCGCCGGCAACGGCGACCTGCGCTTCCCCCACGGCCCCGACGACTCCATACCCGGGCACCACCGGCACTGCCTGAGCGACCCCGTCGACACCGCCTCGGGCGCGATGCTGCTGCCGGTCACCGACGTCCACCTGCCGGGCGCGCTGCCGCTGCTGCTGGAACGCACGCATCTGTCGTCGTACCGGCACGGTGTGTGGTTCGGGCCCACCTGGGCTTCGACGCTCGACCAGCGCCTGCAACTGGACACCCAGGGCGTGGTGTTCGCCGCCGCCGACGGCATGCGACTGCGCTTCCCGCCGCCGCGCCCGGGCGTCGCCGTGCTGCCGGAGTCCGGCCCGCAGCTCGGGCTGATGTGGAGCGGCGTCCCCAACCAGCCGATGCAGATCAGGGACCCCGCCACCGGGCAGGTGCTGGAGTTCCACCACCCGCGCCCGGCGGCCGGCCTCGAAGGCGCCGTCGTCCTGCGGCTGACCGGCGTGGAGGACCGCAACGGCCGCCGCATCGACATCACCTGGGGCGAGGACGACGCGCCCGCCCTGATCACCCACCACGGCGGCTACCGGATCGCCGTGGACCGCCACCCGCGACTGCCGCGCATCACCGGCTTCCGCCTGCTGGACACCGACGGCCCCGGCACCGGGACCGTGCTCGCGCGCTACGGCTACGACGCGCGCGGCGACCTGGTGGAGGTCGTCAACTCCTCCGGTCTTCCCGGCCTGTTCCGCTACGACGACCAGCACCGGATCACCGGCTGGACCGACAGGACCGGCACCGATTACGCCTACACCTACGACACCGCCGGCCGCGTGGTGCGCACCGAGGGCAGCGGCGGCGTGCTGTCCAACACCTTCGCCTACGACGACGAGACGCACACCACCACGTTCACCGACGCGCTCGGCAACGTGTCGTCCTACGTGTTCAACGACCAGGCCCGGCTGGTGCGCAGCACCGACCCGGCCGGTGCGGTGAGCACGCAGGAGTGGGACGCCGCCGGACGGCTGCGCCTCGCCGCGACCGACCCGCTCGGCCGCGTCAGCCGCTACGCCTACGACGCGGGCGACAACCTGACCACGATCACCTACCCCGACGGCACCAGCACCACCGTCACCTACGACCGGCTCGGCCTCCCGGTGGAGATGACCGACCCGGCCGGCCGCGTCTGGCGCACCGCGTACGACGACCGCGGCAACGTCGTCGAGGCGACCGACCCGGCCGGCGCCACCACGGTCAGCACCTACGACGAGGCGGGCGACCTGGTCGCCGTCACCGATCCACTCGGGGCCCGGCAGGAACTCGTCCACGACGCGGCCGGCCTGCCGGTGGCCGTCACCGACCAGCTCGGCCGCGTCACCACCGCCCGCCGTGACGCGTTCGGCCGCATCGTGGAGAGCACCGACGCGCTCGGCGGCACCGTCCGGTTCGGCTTCACCGTCGAGGGGCAGTTGCTGTGGTCCGAGCGCTCGGACGGCCGCCGCGAGGAGTGGACGTACGACGCCGAGGGCAACGCCCTCACCCACACCGACGCCACCGGCCGGGTGTCGTCGCAGACCACCGGCCCCTTCGGTATGACCGACGGCAGCGCGGAGACCGACGGCGCCGCCTACGCCTTCACGCACGACACCGAGCAGCGGCTCACCGCGGTCACCAACCCGCTCGGGCAGAGCTGGACCTACACCTACGACGCGGCCGGGCGGCTCGTCGAGGAGACCGACTTCTCCGGCCGCACCCTCGGCTACCGCTACGACGCGGCCGGGCAGCTCACCGAGCGCTCCAACGGCGCGGGCGAGACCGTCACCTTCACCCGGGACGTCCTGGGCCGCGTCACGGCGTTCACCGACGCCGGCGGCACCACGTCCTTCGCCTACGACGCGGCCGGCAACCTGGTCCGCACCGCGAACGCCGACGCCGAGATCGTCTACGCCTACGACGTGCTCGACCGGATGGTCTCCGAGACCGTCGACGGCCGCCGCACCACCTGGTCGTACGACGCGCTGGGCCGCACGACCAGCCGCCGCACCCCGTCCGGGATCGTCTCCACCTGGACCTACGACGCGGCCGGGCGGCCGCGCACGCTCGGCCTCGGCGGCCACCTCACCGAGTTCGGCCACGACGAGCTGGGCCGGGAGGTCTCCCGCACCGCCGGTCCCGGGCTGACCCTCACCCAGGACTGGGACGGCACCGGGCGGCTGACCGGCCAGACCGTGCTGGGGCCGGCCGGTCCCGGCGTGCCCGTCCAGGAGCGCGGCTACCGCTACCGCCCCGACGACCTGCTCACCGAGATCCACGAACTGACCACCGGGACGCGGACGTTCGACCTCGACGCGGCCGGCCGGGTGACCGCCGTGCGGGCCCGCGGCTGGACCGAGGACTACGCCTACGACGCGCTGGGCAATCTGACGCGCTCGGCGACGCCCCTGGACCGGCCCGAGGACACCGCCCGCGAGTTCACCGACGGCCGGCTCCGGCGGTCCGGGCGCACCGGGTACGAGTACGACGCCCAGGGCAGGATCGTGCGCAGCACCCGCCGGCTGCTCAACGGACAGCGCCAGGTGCGGACGTTCACCTGGAACGCGCACGACCAGCTCACCGCCACCGTCACCCCCGACGGCACCCGCTGGACGTACCTCTACGACCCCGCCGGGCGCCGCATCGCCAAGCGCCGCCACGACGGCGACGGCACGGTGGCCGAGGAGATCCGCTTCACCTGGTCCGGCGCGCAGCTCGCCGAGCAGACCACGGCCGGCGGGCGGACCACCACCTGGGAGTACGTCCCCGGCACCTACCGGCCACTGGCCCAGCTCGCCCACGCCCACGGCCCCGGCGACGGCGGCGATGGCACGGACGGCCCCGGCCACGACCTGTCCCGCGACGACGACCAGGCGCTGGTCGACGGCCGCTTCCACGCCATCGTCACCGACATGACCGGCCGGCCCACCGAACTGGTCTCCCTCGACGGCGAACTGGCCTGGCAGCAGCGCACCACCCTGTGGGGCGTGCCGGTCACCGATCCGGCGGACGACGCGGTGGACTGCCCGCTGCGCTTCCCCGGCCAGTACGCCGACGCCGAGACCGGCTGGTACTTCAACTACTTCCGCCACTACGACCCGGAGAGCGCGCGCTACACCGCGCCCGACCCGCTCGGCCTGGACCCGTCACCCAACGCGCAGACGTACGTGGCGAACCCGTTCGCCTGGATCGACCCGCTGGGGCTGAAGCCCAAGTACAAGGTCCTTCCCGGCTGGAAGGACGGCGAGCCGATCGACACCACGTGGGGCGGGCGCGTCACCTACAGCCCCCTGGGCGACCACAACCGGCCCGGTCAGGTGACCGCGGTGATCCACCAGGACATGCTCGGGCAGAACACCGGCCCCAAGATCGACAAGAACGCGATACCCGGCTGGGACAACGCCCACAACCTGGAACGCGGACACCTGCTCGCCGCCCAGCTCGGCGGCTCCAACACGATCCCCGAGAACTTCGTGGCCCTGCACGAGTACTCGAACTCACCCGTCATGCGCCACTACGAGAACCAGGTGGCGGCCGCGGTCCGCAACGGCCACGTCGTGACGTACACCGTCACGCCGATCTACCGCAACGCCTCCGACCTGCGGCCGGTGGGCCTGACCATCCACGCCACCAGTCCGCAGGGATTCCACTTCAGCCCGCACAGCCCGAACAAGAAGGAGCGGCGTGCCTGGCGGAAGAACCCGGACATCAACGCCATCACCATCCTCAACAGCTGCCGCTGAGGCCTGTCCGGCGGCTGTGCCATCCTGAGATCCCCGAAGAGAGAGCGCCGACGTCATGACCACACCCCTGGAGCGGCTGACCCGCCTCGCGCCTCCGGCCGACCGCCCGGGCCCGACCGACTGGGCCGACGCCGAAAGCCGCCTCGGACATCCGCTGCCCGGCGACTACAAGGAGCTCGTCGACGCCTACGGGCCCGGCGAGTTCGACGGCCACGTCCGGCTGCGGGCGCCCGAGGGCCCGAACGGCGGACGCGGTCTAATCGCCATGAACGACGGGTACTTCGAGGAGCTCGAGGACATCTGGGAGATGAACGAGGAGGCCCCGGAGGAGATCGAGGAGGAGGGCACCACCCTCGTCGTCTGGGCCCGCACCAAGGACGCCGAGACCCTCAACTGGCTGGTGCGTCCCGGCACGTCCCCCGACGAGTGGCCCGTGATGGTCCTCAACGACGACCTGACCGAGTGGGAGACCTACCCGGTCACCGCCACGGAGTTCCTCGCCGGGCTGCTGGCCGGCGACATCGACTCAGCCATGCTCTCCTCCGAACTCACCCCGCCCGACCACACCTTCGAGCCGCGGCAGGGATGACCGGCCCGGCCGCGGCGCCCCTGGACCGACTGGTCCGGCTGGTCCCGCCGCCCGCCGGCGCGGCCGCGGTGGCCGACTGGCACGACGTCGTCCTCCGAACTCGCGCCGCCCGGCCGCACGTTCCACCCGTACCCGGGCTGACGCGGCCGACCGGGGCGCCTTCGAGCGCGTCCGGGACAAGGGCCGGGGCGGCGGCGGGCAGACTGGGGGGATGGCGGGCAAGCGCAGTGCCGGCATCCTGCTGTTCCGCAGGACGGGCGGCGGCACGGACGGTGACAGCGGTGACAGCGGCGTCGAGGTGCTCCTCGGCCACATGGGCGGCCCCTTCTGGGCCCGCAAGGACGCCGCGGCCTGGTCGGTCGTCAAGGGGGAGTACGAGGAGGACGAGGGCCCGGCGGCCGCGGCCCGGCGCGAGTTCACCGAGGAGCTGGGGCTGCCGGTCCCGGACGGGGAACTCGTCCCGCTCGGCGAGGTGCGGCAGTCGGGCGGCAAGCTGGTCACGGTGTGGGCGCTGGAGGGCGACCTGGACCCGGCCGCGGTGGTGCCGGGCACCTTCACCCTGGAGTGGCCCAAGGGCTCCGGCACGCTGCGGGAGTTCCCCGAGCTGGACCGGGTCGGCTGGTTCGGCCTGGCGCCGGCCCGGGAGAAGATCGTGAAGGGCCAGCGCCCCTTCCTCGACCGCCTGGCCGAGCACGCCGCCGGCTGACCGCGGCGCACAACGGCCGGGACCCCGTACCGCGGGCCCCGGCCGTACGGTGCGGCGGTTCTCAGTCGGTGGTGCAGGAGTCCCCGAGGGCCGGGTTCAGCAGGCCGATCACGTCCACGGAGTCACCGCAGAGGTTGATCGGGAGGTCGATCGGGACCTCGATGACGTCGCCGGACAGCACACCCGGCGAGTTGGACGCGCTGCCGTTCGCACCGGAGTCGGCGACGGCCGCGCCGCCCGACACGAGGATGATCCCGCCGGCCAGCACAGCCAGGGCGGCGCTCTTGTGCATCAGCTTCACGACTTCTCCTTCGGTGATACGGGGATGGGACGGGAAAGAGCTCAGGTCACGCCGTCCGTTACTGGGCGTCCGCAACTGAGCACTCAACGTATCCGATCTTCATCCTGAGACCGGCCGATCTTGTGCTCGTACGCTTGCCGGATCCCCCGTCCGGTGCAGCGGACCGCGACCGTCCGGGCCAGCCGGGCCGCCCGCCGGGACGACGCGCCGTGCAACCCCCCGGACCGGAACCGGAGTGATACCGGGAGAGAGCACGGCGCACGTGCGGAATCCGGCGTGCCCGTCGTCCGGGAAGGGGACACCGATGCACCGAGGAGCGCGTCCATGACGGTCACTGACGGCGACGCGGGAGGGCCGGCCGTTGACGAGTTCTGACGGATGGTCGCTCACCGTGCCGGTCCGCGCGGGCGACCACCCGGGCCCGCAGGCGCCGCCCGCCGACGGCACACCGGACTTCAGCGCGTACGCGGCCGTGCGCTGGTCGCGCCTGGTGTGCACGGCCTACCTGCTGACCGGTGACCACCACGAGGCCGAGGACCTGGTGCAGGCCACGCTGGCCAAGGTCTATCTGCACTGGCCCCGGATCAGCCGGCTCGGCGAGCCGGACGCGTACCTCCGCCGCGCCCTGGTCAACAACAACCTGAGCCGGTTCCGCAAGCGCCGCGTCGTCCAGTTGCTGACGCCCCGGCTGCCCGACCGGGAACGGGACAGCGGCACCGGCCAGGTCGAGGACCGCACCTCGCTGACGGCGGCGCTGGCCGCGCTGCCAGCCCGGCAGCGCGCGGTCGTGGTGCTGCGCTACTGGGAGGACATGAGCGAGCAGCAGGTCGCCGACGTGCTCGGCTGCACCGTCGGCAACGTCAAGAGCCAGGCCAGCCGCGGCCTGCGCAAACTCCGCACGCACCCAGCGCTGGCGGGGCTCGGCGTCCCGGGCGACACGCCCGACGCCGGATCGGACAGCCCGGGCGCCGGCGATCAGGCCGGTACGGCCCCCGGCGGGAAGGAGACGGCACGATGAGCACGCATCAGGACGACGCGGCGCGAGGGACTTCGGGCCTCGCCGCGGACGACGGGAGCCCCGGCGCCCCCGGCATGGGCGGGATTCCCGCCGCGGACCCGGACGCCGACCGTCTGCGCCGCGCGCTGCGGGACGCCGCGACGGGCATCCGGCCGTCCCCCTGGCCGGCCCGCGCGGTCATGGAACGGGCCGGACGCGGCCGCCGCAACCGGCGGCTGACCGTCACCTTGTCGGCCGTCGCGGTGGTGGCCGCCGCCGGCAGCGGGATCGTGCTGACGGAGAACCGCGCGGGCGGGTCCGGCGGCCCGCAGGCAGCGCCCGCGGCGGCGCCCGCCGCACCGGGCCACGGCACACCCACGGCGTCGCACGTTCCCACCTCCCCGCCGACCCCGGCCCTGACCTGGCCCACGGTCCGCGTGGTGGCACCCGGCCGGGTCGTCGTCATGGGCCACGGCCCGCGGCTGAAGCTCGAAGCCGGGCAGCGCTGCGTCGGGACCCCGGGCGACTGGTCGTGCAAGAGCGTCACGGACGGCAACCAGGCCGCGGGCACGGTCAGCCTCCAGTCCCAGGGCGGCACGACCGGCGCCCTCTACACGCCCCTGTACATCGGCGGCGGCACGGCCGCGCGGATGAGCGTCACCGTCGCGGGCCACGAGTACCCGCTGCAGGTCGTGACGCTGCCCGGCCACCCCGGCTACGCCACCGGCTACGGGACCGCCCCGGCGCCGGCCCGTGGGCCGGGCGAACGACTGCCGGCGTTCACCGAGCTGAAGGTGACCGTGTACGACACGAGCGGGACGGTGCTGGCCACCCTCCCGTGACCACCGCCCTTCCGCTCCGGGCGTCCGCGGGGGAGGCGCCCGGACGAGGGGTCGGTTCGGCGGCGGCGGTTCAGGCCACGGCGACCGCCGGTCCGCCGAGCGCGTTGCGGCGGGCGGGCATGGCCAGGGTCACCATGCGGCGCCAGCCGTACGCCCGCTCGTAGAGGTAGACCGCGTGGATGCCGGCCCTGAGCGCCGCGGCCTTGGGGGCCGGCCAGCCCAGGATGCGGCCCATGTTGGCCATCACCGCCAGGCTCACGTCCCGGTAGATCCGGATCTCGGCCAGCGCGCACTCGCGCAGGATCCGGTTGATGGTGCGGCCGTGGCCCAGCGCGGACAGCCGGAGCAACTCCTCGTGGCAGTAGGCGAGGTGGTTGTCCTCGTCGCGGGCGATCGCCCGGACCGCCTTGCCGATCTCCGGGTGGCCGGCGAAGTACTTGAGCAGCATCGCCATCTGCTCCGAGGCGCGCTGCTCGGTCACCCGGCTGTGGGCCAGGTAGGTGACGATGTCGGCCTCGGTCAGCGCGGTGTCCTCACGGAGCCGGGAGTGCGCCAGGCCGATGCCGTGCCGCTCCAGCAGCATCGTGTAGTCGGTCTCCGGCGGCACCGGAACGGACTCCAGGCCCCGCTTGCGGATGAGCTGGGTGAAGATCCGGCCGTGCTTGTCCTCGTCCGCGCCGTGGCGGGCGATCTTGGGGGCGAGTTCGCGCTGCGACTCGGGCACGAGGGCGGAGATCCGCCCGTTCTCCCACCCGCCCTGCGACTCGCCGCTCGCCGCGATCGAGCAGAAGAGCTGGAAGGAGTCGTCGTCGTCCAGGATCTCCGTGAACAGGCTGCGGGGAGACAACATCGCGTGGCTCCTTCGAGGTCGACCGTCAGGGCATGAAGAGTCCCCATGAGTCAAGGTGCACCCGGTCGACCCCGCAACCGGTGCCGCCCGCCGCTGCTCCGACCGGCGTACGGGAATACCCCCAGGGGGTATGTGGTTCCCCTCTTCGTACGGAGCTTCCGATCGGGTACGGAGGGGAACGATGGAGACGCACACCGGGCACACCGGGCACCACGGTCATGGCGGCGGGGGCTGGCGCGGCGCCGCACAGGCCACCCTGCACTGCCTCACCGGCTGTGCGATCGGCGAGGTCCTGGGCATGGTGATCGGCACGGCCGCCGGGCTGCACAACGGCGCGACGGTGGCGCTCTCCATCGTGCTCGCGTTCGCGTTCGGCTACGCGCTGACGATGCGGGGCGTCCGCCGGGGCGGCCTGCCCGTCGCGCAGGCGCTCAAGGTGGCGCTGGCCGCGGACACGGTGTCCATCGCGGTGATGGAGCTGATCGACAACACGGTCGTGGTCGGCATCCCCGGAGCGATGGACGCGGGCCTGGCCGACGCGTTGTTCTGGGGTGCGCTGGTGGCTTCGCTGGCGCTGGCCTTCCTCGTGACCACCCCGGTCAACCACTGGCTCATCGCCCGCGGCCGCGGCCACGCAGTGATCCACGCCTGACGGCCTCCCGCCGGGTCCCACCACCCGGCATCCGGGCTGCCTCCGACAGACGGACGAGCGGCAAGCGATAACAGGGGCGCGGGCGGGACGTGCGAGCCCGCAAGGGCTGAACCCTCGAGAGAGGGGGCGTCAGGCAGAGAGAACGCCCGTGGCCAGCATGCCCATGAGGGCAACACCGATCAGAACGCGGTACCCCACGAACGCGTTGAGCGAATGGTTCGCAACGAACTTGAGCAGCCACGCGATCGACGCATACGCGACGACGAACGAGATCAGCGTCCCCACGACCAGTGGCGCCGCCCCCGCGCCGGTCCCCAACGCATCCTTCAGCTCGTACAACCCCGCCCCGGTCAACGCGGGAATCCCGAGGAAGAAGGAGAGCCGGGTGGCCGCCAGCCGATCGAGGTCCCGGATCAGCGCCGTGGAGATGGTCGCGCCCGAACGGGAGAACCCGGGGAACAGCAGCGCCAGAATCTGCGAAGACCCCACGATCATCGCGTCCTTGAGGTCCGTGTCGTCCTCACCGCGCTTGTGCCGGCCCATCTGGTCCGCCGCCCACATGAACCCGCTGCCCACGATCAGCGACGCCGCGACCACCCACAACGACGCCAGCGGCCCGTCGATGAGCGGCTTGGCCGCCAGGCCGACCAGCACGATCGGGATCGTGGCGTAGATCACCCACCACGCGAACTTGTAGTCGTGGTGGTACCGCTCTTCCTTGTGGAGCAGCCCGCGCGAGAACGCGGAGACGATCCGCGTGATGTCCTTGAAGAAGTAGACGAGCACCGCCGCGATCGCGCCGACCTGGATGACGGCGGTGAAGCCGACCACCCCCTTGTCGTCGACCGGGATGTTCATCAGACCTTCGGCGATCTTCAGGTGACCGGTGGAGGAGACCGGCAGGAACTCGGTCACGCCCTCGACCACGCCGAGCACCGCGGCCTGTCCGATGCTGATCGCGCTCAATGCGTCCGTCCCGGGGGATCTCGCGCCCGGCCCGGGCTTCCGGCGGGCGGTGTGGCGGGTGAGCCCTGCGGCACACTCGTGGAGGAACAGTCCGTCTACACTCGCGTAGATGGTCTACGAGACTGTAGACGAGGTGTGGACGGGAGGCCAAGCCGTGACGTCGGACGCGTCGCGCCCAGCGAACGGCCCCCCGCAGCGCAGGAAGGCCAACGGCGTCCTGGCCGCCGAGGTCCTCGACGTCCTGCAGTCCGCCGGTGTTCCGCTCACACCCGCCGAGGTGATGGGCCGCCTTCCGGAAGCCCTCGCCTACAGCACTGTGGTGACGACCCTCTCACGGCTTTACGCCAAGGACGTACTCGTGCGGGCGCCTCGCGGGCGGGCGTTCGCGTACGCCCCGGCGGCGGACGCGGCAGGGCTGGCCGCACGGCGGATGCGGGAGGCGCTGGAGAAGGAGCCGGACCACGCGACGGTGCTGCTGCGTTTCCTCGACGCCCTCTCCCCCGACGACGCGTCGCACCTTCGCCGCCTTCTTCGGGTCGTTCCCTAGCTGCCCTGTCCACCCGGGGGGACCTCGCGCCCCCTTCGGGTCACGACCTGCCCCTTGCGGTGCGTTGCCGACTGCTGCGCCGTCGTGGCTTGTCGCGTTGGGGGCACCTCCCGGGCGGAGGCCGGGAACGCGCACCCGGGGGCACCCCCGAATCCGTACCGCTCTACCGGGCTGGAAGCCGTCAGGTGATGTGGAGGGTCACGGCGGCGACGTGGAGGGCGCCCCGCACCTGGAACTGGAGGAAGAGACGCCAGTCGCCGGACTCCCGCAACGTGGAGTGGAAGGCCAGTTCGGGTCCACCGTGGGACGCGCCGGCCGCGGCCACGGGGTGGACGTGGGCGAACGCCATATCCCCCGCGTGGATCGCCGTGAGATGCGCGTACGCGCCGAGATACGGCTCCAGGCCGGAGACCGCCTCGCCCGCACGGGTGAACCGGACGGTGAGCGGCCGCACCGCCCCACCCCCGGGATCCCCGCTCACCGTGACGGTGTACCCGTCCGCCCCCACGGCGGGTGCCGCCGCGGGCAGCGGCACGGCGACCGCGCGCCCCGGCACCGTGACGAGGCGCGACAGCACGAAGTCCCGCCCGGCCCCGGGCCCGGAGGCCGGGCTGAAGGTCGCGTAGAGCCGCCACCGCCCGGGCGTCAGCGCCCCCAGCGCCGCGGTCCAGCCGCCGTCCTGCGCCATCACCGGGTGCACATGCTGAAAGCCGCTCAGATCCGAACGCACCGCGTAGAAATGCAGCTTCCGCGTCTGGTCGACGGCGAAGTCGGTGACGGGCATGCCGTCGGGCGCGGTGATGTCGAAGCGGTAGCGGGTGGCGACGCCCGCGGGCAGCGTCGCCGCGGCGGCCACCAGGCGGTACCCGTCCCGGGTGTCGGCGAGGCCGTCGCCGGGGGGCCCGGCCGCCATGCCGGGCATCCCGGGCATGCCCGCGGTCGTCGGCATGCCCGAGGACGCCGTCGGCGCCGACACGGAGGACGCACCCCGCGCGGACGCGGTGCCCCCGCCCATGCCGGGCATGGCGGAGTGCGCGGTGCCGCGGGCCGACCCGCAGCCAGCCAGCAGCACGGCGAGGACGGCCGCACCGCCCAGGACTCCGGCACGCCGCCCGGGGCGGCGCCCGGCACCCCGACGACCGGGGGCGCGATCGTCGGCGGCGCTGCGGGCCGCGAGGCCATCCGGCATTGCTGGGCTCCCTGCTTCTCGTCCCCCGGCCGGCCGAAGTGGGCCGTACGGGGGACGATACCCGGGCGGGGTATCCAGAACGGAAGCTGACGCGCTGAGGGCCCGAGAAACGGCACAACTCGGTATCGGACGCGGACCCGTCGCCTTACGACGGTTGCCGCCACAGCTTCGTCGGCCATACTGACGGCCGTGGAGCAGCCCATAGGTCAGAACGTGACACCGACGACGCCCGCCGCCGGGACGGACCCGGCCTTCTTCCCCGGCCTCGTCCCGCCGCAGGCCGGCGAGCCCGGGAAGCCCGGGAGCACGAACGCGGCCGAGGACGCGATCCCGGCCGCCCTGAAGGGGTCGGCCGCGCGGAAGCCCGCCGCCGAGGCTCCGGAACCGGAGGCCCAGCCCGAATCCCAGCCCGAATCCGCCCAGCCCGAAGCCGCCGAGTCCGGCGACGACGCGGCCGCGGAGGACACCGCGAGCACCCCGGACGACGCGCTCGGCCAGGACGACCGTGCGGACGACGAGGACGCCGACGACGGCAAGCCCGTCTTCGAGGCGTCCGACCGCCGCGCCGGGATCGTCGCCGACCGCCACGGCGTCACCTTCACGCTGGACGAGGAGACCGCCGAGTTCGGCTGGGACGAGATCGGCGCGGTGGAGATCGACACGCCGCGCTTCGGCAAGCGCTTCGGTGTGACCGTCTACACGTCCACCCGCCGCTGGTTCCAGTGCGACGTGGAGGCCTCCTCGCGGTCCGAGCTCAAGGCGTGGACCGCCGAGCTCGACGCCGTCCTGGACGCCCGTTTCGAGGACGAGAAGCCCGAGGCCGAAGAGCCCCAGGCCGAGGCCGACAGCACGGCCGTGACCGCCGAGGACGCGGACGGGTCTGAGGACAAGACGGCAGAGAAGGCCGACGACAAGGCCGGGGACAAGGCCGAGGCCGCCGCGGAGGACAAGGACTCCGCCGACGCCTGACGGCGCCGGCGGGCCGTCCGCCGAACGCCCCGCGACCGGTGACCCGCCCACCCGGGCACGTCACCGGTCGCCGCGTCTCACGACCAGCCGTACAGCTCCTTGAGGCGGTTGACCACCAGGTTGAACCGCCCGCGGTCCAGCGCGCACGCCTCGCGCCGCATGCCCTGCTCGTGCAGCCGCATCACCCGGTCGACGTCCACCCAGGAGTCGCGGCCCTCGCGGTCCCACGGGCCCGCGCCGATCGCGACCCACTCCCGGTCGTGGTCGTGCCGCTTGCTCGACAACCGGACGGCGAGCACGGTGCCTCCGGGCTCGCGCGCCACCACCAGGACGGGCCGGTCCTTGCCGCGTCCGTCGTGTTCCTCGAAGGGCACCCAGGTCCACACGATCTCGCCGGGGTCCGGGTCGCCGTCGTGCGCGGGGGCGTACTCGGTACGCACCCGGCCCACGTCACGCGGGTCGGCCTCGGTGGTGGCGTACGGGCCGGTGGCGCCCGGCAGTTCGGCGTGGTTCTCGCTGAAGGTCGTCACGTCCCGACGGTATCCCGTCGCCCGGCGCGTGCCGCCGCGGGGCGTTCAGCCGGTGAGCGCGGCCGCGGTCGCACGCAGGTGGCGGTGCAGGTCGCGGTGCGGAGTGCCGGGCGGCAGCCAGTCCTTGCGGATCTTCGACACTGCCGTGTAGTTGGTGTCGCACACGTTGGCCAGCGGCGACTCCCCGGCCTGCGTGAGGAACTGGTAGGCGTCGAGTTCAGCGAGCCCGTAGTCCCGTTCCAGCCAGCGGACCATGTCGAGCTGGGCGATCCGGAACGCGTCCTCGAGCGGCCGGGCCGAACCCGTGGTGATGATGTGGGTGTCGGACTCCAGGCGCGGCCAGGGCGTGGCGACGCCCTTGAGGAGTTCGACGATCACGACGGTGTTCATCGCGCACTCCACCGCGACCCCGCAGGTCTCGCCCTCGCCCTGGCGGGCGTGCCCGTCGCCGAGGCTGAGCAGCGCGCCCTCGACGTTGACGCCCAGGTAGCAGGTGGTGCCGGCGCGCATCTCGGGGGTGTCCATGTTGCCGCCGTGCGCGTCGGGCACCAGGGCCGAGCGCACCTCGAGGTTGGCCGGGGCGACCCCGACGGTGCCGTGCATCGGGTCCATCGGCAGCTCGATGCGCAGGCCGCCCTCACGCGTGGTGAACGCGCAGGTCCGGCGTTCGCGGTCCAGTTCCCACATCCACACCACCTCGGGCAGCGGCGGCTGCAGGGTGGCCGTGGTGTGGGTGGAGGTCAGCGCGCCGAACAGCGGCACGGTGGTGGACGCGGCCCAGTCCCGGGCGGGTTCGACCGAGACGAAGTGCACCGCGACGGTGTCGCCCGGCTCGGCGCCCTCGACATGGAAGGGCCCGGTCTGCGGATTGAGGAACGGGAACTCGCAGACCTCGGAGACCAGGTCCTTGTCCGAGCGCACTCGCCCGGCGAAGCAGTCCTCGGTGTAGAGGTCGAGCACGGTGCCTGGCGTGATCCGGGCGATCGGCGGGGCGCCGCCGAACGTCCAGGCGTACGCCCCGGGTTCGGGCCTGACGGTGAGGATCGGCGGGTCGGCGCTCATGAGAGCCCAGCGTAGGCGCGACGGGCTTGCCGACGACAGGGGACGGCGCCGGCCCGCGCGGCACCCGCGGCCGTCCTCCGGCCGCCTGACGGCCGCAACGGCCCGGCGTCAGGGTGCCCGGCGGCACCCGGCCGTCACGGGTGCCGGGCGGCCCAGACGACCGCTCCCGCGGTGGCCGCGGTCAGGCCGATCGCGGCGGCGCCGTAGGCCATCCGCTCCCGGTCGTGCGTCCTGCTGACGGCGACGACCTCGGGTTCGGCGGCCCCCGGTGCGCCGCCTGCCAGATGGGCTCCGGAACCGTCCTCGGCGACGGCCGCCGCGGCCGCTCCGGTGATCTCGTCCGGGCCCTTGCCGCCGCCCGCGTGGCGGCCGTGGCCGCCGCGGTGGTCCCCGCGGCCGGTGGTCTGCTTCACCCGGTCGGCAGCCTGTGCGGCCGCCTCCTTCGTCCGGTCCTCGGCCCGGTGCGCGCCCAGCCGAAAGCGGGACATCGTCTCCGCCGCCTTGGCCTTGGCCCGGCTCGGCACGTCGGCCTTGGCGGCCAACTCCTCGACAGTCTGGCCGAGTTGCTCGCGGGTTTCGGCGATCTGCCGTTCCAGTTCGGCCAGCGTCGGATCGGTGCGGTGCTCGGCACGGCTCATCGCTTCGCCCTTTCCTTGATCGTCGCCAGGTCGTCCTTCATGCTGTCGACCGCCTCATCGGGTGTCGGCGGCACGGCCCGTTTGACCTGGGACCGGCCGGCGAGGGCCAGCAGCCCGGCGAACAGCAGCAGGCCGCCGCCCACGATGAGGGCCGACGCCCACAGCGGCAGCGGGATGGCGATCGCCACGATCGCCGCCGTGATGAGCGCCGCGAGGCCGAAGAAGGCCAGCAGGGCCGCGGCGCCGAAGAGGCCGCCGCCGATCCCCGCCTTCTTGCCCTTCTTGGTCAGTTCGGCCTGGGCGAGTTTCATCTCCTGGCGGACCAGCGTGGACAGCTGTTCCGTGCCCTGTTTCACCAAGGTGCCGACCGAGCGCTCGCCGGCCCTGTGACCGTCGACGTGGCCGTTGACTTTCCCGTTCACCTGCGCCACGGTGGCTCACCTCCGTCGCCGCCGGCCGGCGATGCCAGGGCCGGACTGGACATCCGTCTCGCGCGAATGACTCATACCGGACGGATAACCCGACCCTTGACGGGCAAACCGGCGATTGCGGGCGACCCGGGGTGCCCTGGTCGTCACGCTCCGCACACGATTGGGCACTCCGTACACCGGGCGTACGCTCGATTCTTGGAGCGGACAACATCGTCCGAACGAGGTGGTCCGATGACGACGTCATCGACGGAAGAGGCCCGGCACCGGCGGGCCCTGGTCCTCAGCGAAGTGGCCGCGGAGGGGACGGTGGGCCTGTGCAGGGCCCTGCGCCGCGCGGCTTCCGACGAGGAGGCCGCCGCGATCCCCGTGTCGGCCCTGCTGCACGCCGTGCCCGGCATGACGGCACTGGACAGCTACGAGCTGATGCTGCGGGCACACGTCCACGACAAGGACCTCGCGGGTGACCTCACCCCCGGCCAGCGGGTGACACTGCTCGAACTCGTCTCGACGACCAGCCACGTGCGCCACCAGCTCACCCCCCGCGGCTACCGCCTGGCCCCCTGACCTCCCCGCCCGGCGGCGGGGCTGAGCGCCCGTCAGCCGGGCGGCCCGCACGCGCGCCCGCGCGCCCGGGGCGGCAGGAGCCCTTGCCATCGAGCGCACTCCAAGGTGTTCGCTGAACGCCATGGAGTACACCCAGCTCGGCCGCACCGGCCTCAGCACCTCACGACTCGTCCTCGGCACGATGAACTTCGGCGCCGAGACCGACGAGCCCACCAGCCACTCCCTCATGGACGCGGCCCTCGCCGCGGGCGTCAACTTCTTCGACACGGCCAACATCTACGGCCGCGACGAGCACAAGGGGCTCACCGAGGAGATCCTCGGCCGCTGGTTCGCGCAGGGCGGCGGCCGCCGCGACAAGGTCGTGCTGGCCACCAAGCTCTACGGCAACGTCACCAACGACGGCCGCCCCTGGTACGAGCAGTCCTGGCCCAACCACGACAAGCTCAGCGCGCTCAACATCCGCCGCGAGGTCGAGGCGAGCCTGCGCCGGCTGAACACCGACCACATCGACGTCTACCAGTTCCACCACATCGACCGGGCGACCCCGTGGGACGAGATCTGGCAGGCGGTCGACGTCCTCGTCCGGCAGGGCAAGATCCTCTACGCGGCCTCCAGCAACTTCGCCGGCTGGCACCTCGCGCAGGCCAACGAGGCCGCCGCCCGGCACGGCATGCTCGGCCTGGTCAGCGAGCAGTGCCTGTACAACCTGGCCGAGCGGCGCGCCGAGATGGACGTCCTTCCGGCTGCGCGGGAGTACGGCATGGGCGTGATCCCGTGGTCGCCGCTGCACCAGGGCCTGCTGGGCGGGGCGCTGCGCAAGGAGCGCGAGGGCGGCGGTTCCCGGACCTCCACCGGCCGCTCCGCGCGCGGGCTGGCCGACCCGGCGGTCCGCGCCCGGGTGCAGGCGTACGAGGACCTGTGCGCCGAGCACGGGCTGGAGCCGGGCGAGGTCGCGCTGGCCTGGCTGCTCACGCGGCCGGGGGTGTCCGGCCCGATCGTCGGCCCGCGCACCGCCGGGCACCTCGCGTCGGCGCTGCGGGCCGCGGACCTGAAGCTGCCGGAGGAGCTGCTGGCCGGCCTCGACGAGATCTTCCCGGGCCCCGGGCCCTCCCCGGAGGCCTTCGCCTGGTGAGGCCCGCGGCACGGATCCGCCCTCACAGGTCCTCCGCCTCCAGCAGGGTGTCCGCGAGGTCCGGCCCCAGGCCGGGACCCAGATCGGGTCCGGGCCCGTCCGGACCGGAGTGCAGGAGCTGCTCGGACCAGATGACCTTGCCGCCGGGGGTGTAGCGCGTGCCCCAGCGGTGGGCGAGCTGGGAGACCAGGAAGATGCCGCGGCCCCCCTCGTCGGTGGTGGCGGCCCAGCGCAGGTGGGGAGAGGTGCTGCTGCCGTCGGACACCTCGCACACCAGCGTGCTGGCGCGCAGCAGGCGCACCTTGATCGGCGGGCTGCCGTGCCGGATCGCGTTGGTGATCAGCTCGCTGAGGATGAGCTCGGTGGTGAAGCCGATGTCCTCCAGGCCCCATTCGGTCAGCTTGCGGCCGCAGGCGGCGCGGATCGGCGAGACCGCGGAGGGCACCGGCTCGACGTCCCATTCGGCGATCTGCTCCCGCTCCAGCAGGTGGGTCCTGGCCACCAGCAGCGCCACGTCGTCGGCCGGCCGGGACGCCAGCATCTCGGCGGTCACGGCCTGGCAGATCTCGTCGGGGCTGCGCGTGGTGTCCTCGGCGAGGACGTGCCGCAGCCGGCTGAGGCCGGCTCCCAGGTCCTGCTCGCGGTTCTCCACCAGCCCGTTGGTGAAGAGCACGAGCTTGGAGCCCTCCCGCAGGGAGAGCTCCGTGGTCCGCACCGGATGCCCCCCGACGCCCAGCGGCAGCGACACCGGGACGTCGGGGAACTCGACGGTGCCGTCCGGGGACACCAGGGCCGGGCCGGGGTGGCCGGCCAGCGCGATCGCGCACCGGCCGGCGACCGGGTCGTAGACCGCGTACAGGCAGGTCGAGCCGGTGATCTCGGTGCCGCTGGCCTCGCTGTCCAGCCGGGTGACCAGTTCGTCCAGCCGGCCGAGCACCTCCTCGGGGGGCAGGTCGAGGGCGGAGAAGTTGTGCACGGCGGTCCGCAGCCGGCCCATCGCGACGGCGGCGGTGATCCCGTGGCCGACGACGTCGCCGACGACCAGCGCGGTGCGGAATCCGGGCAGGGCGATCACGTCGAACCAGTCGCCGCCGACCCCGGCGTGCGCGGGCAGGTAGCGGAAGGCCACGTCGAGGGCGGTGTGCTCGGGCAGGGTGCTGGGCAGCAGGCTGCGCTGCAGGCTCATCGCCATGCTGTGCTCGCGTGTGTAGCGGCGGGCGTTGTCGATGCTGACGGCGGCGCGCGCGGCCAGTTCCTCGGCGAACGACACGTCGTCGGGGTCGAACGGCGGCGATCCCTCGGCCCGCCAGAATCCGGCCAGCCCGAGCACCACGCCGCGCGCCCGCAGCGGCACCGCGAGCAGGGAGTGGACCCCCTGGTCGACGATCTGCGTCGCGCCGACCGGGTCCAGCGCCCGCCAGTCCTGGCTCGCGGCCAGGTCGTCGACGAGGAACGGGCGGCCGGTCTCCAGGGACTGCGCCTGCGGGGTCGCCGCCTCCAGGGTGAGGGCGGAGCCGACCGGGTGCAGCGGCGAGCCCACGGTGTCGCCGGCCAGCGCGGTGCGCCGCAGCCGCCGCCCGCCGGCGTCGGGCTCCTCGCCGCGGGTCACCGCCTCGATCAGATCGACGGAGACGATGTCGGCGAACCGGGGGACGGCGACCTGGGCCAGTTCCTGCGAGGTGACGCCCATGTCGAGCGTGGTGCCGATGCCGACTCCGGCGTCGTAGAGGAGCTGCAGCCGCTGGCGGGCGACCTCGACGCGGCCGGTCAGCGCGTACAGCTCGGTGGAGTCCCGCAGCGTCACCACGCTGCCGGGGAGGCCGCCGTAGGGGGCGGTGGGCCGCTTGTTGACCACCAGCATCCGGTCACCGGCCCGGTGCACGGCGTCGGTGACCATGTCGTCCGAGGTCAGCAGCGCGACGGTGCCGGGGTCCAGGCCCAGCTCGGAGACCGGTTTGCGCTCGACGCCGGCCGGCAGGCCCAGCACCCGCCTGGCCTCGTCGTTGGCGAGGATCAGCCGGTCGTCGGTGCCGATCACCACCACGCCCTCGCGGACCGCGTGCAGCACCGCGTCGTGGTGTTCGTACATCCGGGTGATGTCCTCGGGCCCGAGGCCGCGGGTCTGCCGCAGCAGGCGCCGTGAGACCAGGGCGGTACCGGCGGCGGCCAGCGCGACGGCGGCAGCCGCGCCGCCGAGCAGCAGCGGGAGGTTGCCGCCGACGCTGTTGACCCGCTGGACGGTGATGTTCACCGAGACGACGCCCTCGGCGGTCCCGTCGGGGGCGAAGACGGGCACGGCGGTGGCGATGGCCGAGTAGCCGGGCTCGTGGAGGGTGAAGGTGACGGTGTGTCCCTGCAGGAGCTGCGGGATGACGTTCGTCCGGACGTACTCCGGCTGGTGGTACACCTGGCCGATCCGGGTGGGGTCCGGGGAGGTGAGCTGGACGCTGGAGTTGTTGAAGACGTTGACCGCGTCGACGCCGGTGGTCGCCCGGATGGTCTCGGTCTCCGGCTGCAGCACTTTGGACGGGTCGGGGCTGTTGATGGCGTCCACCATGCCGGGGGAGTGCGCGAAGGACTCCGCGACGGCGCGGGTGACACGGCGCGCGTCGTTGGTGTTGGCGGTCTCCGACTGGAGGACCAGCGCGGTCGCCCCGATGCCGATGAGCAGCAGGACGATCACGATCTCCAGCAGGAAGACCCTGCCGGCCAGGCTGCGTACGTTCAGCAGCGAGCGCACGCCGCCGTACTCGCGAGAGGCCGGGCCGTCGCGGTCGGCGCGCTCGCTCCGACGCCTGCGCCGCCTGGTCACCTTCCTTTCTTACCTTTTATGCCGCCCGCTCGCCTCCGGGCTCCCCCCGGCCGGTGTCCTCGGCCGGGCGGGAGGGCGGCCGGAGGGGGGTTCAGACGGTGGCGGAGGGGCTGGTCGTGGGGGCCCCGGACGGGCGCTGCGGGAGGAGCGCCTTGCAGGTGTCGTAGGCCTTGGCGGTCTTGGGGTCGGAGGTGTTCAGGCCGCGCAGCGCGCCGAAGCCGCCGCCGCGGTTGGTCGCCCCGGGCGACGGGGTGGCCAGCGCCACGCCGTGGTCCTTCAGACAGCTCGCGAACGCCTGGAAGGCACTGCTGTTCCCGTTGCCCCCGCGCCCCTGTCCGTTGAACTGCGGCCGCAGCGACTTGCACGCGTCCAGGGCCTTCTGCGTGGCCGCGTCCGGGGACGCCCCGCCGAAGCCCGGGAAGCCGCCGTAGCCGCGCCCGCCGGCGCCGCCGGGCCGGCCGCTCGGGGCCCCGCTGGGCCGCCCGGCGCCGGGAGAACGGCGCTGGAACGTCGGCAGGTTGACGCCGTGCTGCTGCAGGCACTGCCGGTACGCCTCCATCGCCTGGGTCCCGTTGTTCCCGGACGCCGCGGGCGAGCCGGACGCCGAGCCAGACGGCTTGGCGTCGGCGGACGTGCCGGACGACGAGGACGAGCAGGCGGTCAGCAGCAGCGCCCCCGACGCGGCGAGCGCGGCGACGGAGACGCCCGCGCGCCGCGCGGCGGAAGGCCGGGTGGGGTTCCAGGTCATGTCCGAAGGTCTCCTCTGGAAGGGCGCCGCGGGCGCGGCGCGGACAGGTGGCGGCAGGTCACGCCCGCGTGGGACACGGCGGACACACAGGCGACGCATGGGACTGAACCGCACGCACGTGGGGACTGTCGGGGACCGGCCTGTGAGTTCCCGGGGAAACACCACCCTCGGCCACCGGCCGGACACCGGAATCCGCGCCGTTTCGCCGGGAGGATTCCGGATCGCCCCGACCTGCGCCGCTCCGGCGGGGCTCCCGGCTCCCAGCGAACTCCCAGGGTTCTCCCAGGGGTTCAAAGGCGTGGGCGGCGAGTATGCGCGCATGAAGGTGCTTCCACGGCGGCGCAGGGCCGCCCTGATCAACTCGGTGCTCGGCGTGGTGGTCCTCGCGGGCGCCGGCGGTGCCTACGCGGCCGTCCACAGCGGCGACGGCAACTCCTCGACGGGCGCCGGAACCGCCCGGGTGGCGACCGTCACCAAGGGCACGGTGCTCGCCACGGTGTCCGGGTCCGGGTCGCTGTCCTCCCCGAGCGACGCCGGACTGAACTTCACCACCGGCGGCACCCTCACCGAGGTCGACGTCAAGCCGGGCGACACGGTGACGAAGGGCGAGGTGCTCGCGAAGGTCGACCCGACGCAGGCGAAGGAGACGCTGCAGCAGGACGAGGCGTCGCTGGAGGCCGCGCAGGCGAACCTGACGAAGGTGGAGGAGGGCGAACTGCCCGCGTCCACCGGCTCCGGCAGCGGCTCGTCGTCCAGCGGCTCGTCCGGCCGCGGCCAGGTCGCCGCGACGCCCACCCCCACGCCCACGCCCACCGTCGACCCGGCGCAACTCGCGCAGGCTCAGGCGCAGCTGACGCAGGCGCAGAACGCGGTGGACGCGGCGCAGCGCGCGGTGGACGGCTGCGTGCTGACCGCTCCGGTGTCCGGCACGGTCGCCTCGGTCGCCTCCGCGAAGGGCGACACGGTCTCCGGCACGTCCGGCAGCGGCTCGTCCTCGGGCTCCGGCTCCGGCTCGTCCGGCGGCTCCGGCTCCTCGGGCAGCTCCTCGGCGTCCTCCGGCTCCACGCCGAGCGGGTTCGTCGTGCTGACCAACCCGTCGGGGATGCAGGTCAAGGCGGACTTCTCGGAGACCGACGCGCTGAAGATCAAGGCCGGCCAGGCGGCCACCGTCACGCTGAACGCCGAGTCCGGCACATCGCTCAACGCCAAGGTGCTGTCGATCAGTTCGCTGCCGGTGAGCAGTTCCTCCGGCTCGGGCGGCGGCGGCAGTTCGTCGGGCAGCGCCGTGCAGTACGAGGCCACGCTGACCATCACCAGCAGCACCGCGAACCTGCGGACCGGTCTGAGCGCGAGCATCCAGGTCGTCACCGGCGAGGCGTCGGGCGCGCTGAGCGTGCCGACCGCCGCGGTCTCCGGCACCGGCACCAACCGCACGGTCCTGGTCGTCGGCACGGACGGCTCGACCACCCGCACCAACGTCACCGTCGGCGTCGAGGGCGACTCCGCGGACCAGATCACCAGCGGCCTCACCGAAGGTCAGCAGGTGCAGATCCCGCAGGTCGCCTCGTCGAGCAACGGCGGCTTCCCGAGCGGCGCGTTCCCCGGCGGCCTCGGCGGCGGCAGCGGACGGTTCGGCGGAACGGGCGCCGGCGGCTTCCGCGGCACCAGCGCCGGCGGGGGTGCCCGCCGATGAGGCAGCTCCTGAGCGGGCGGCTCGGCCGCGTCCGGACGGGGGCCCACCGGGCCGCCGGCCCGGACGGGGCCGCCGCCCCGGTGGAGGAGGAGAACCTCTGGGGTCCGTCCCCGGTGATCGAGGTGCGGTCGCTGCTGAAGACGTACGGGCACGGCGACGCCGCCGTCCGCGCGCTCGGCGGCCCGCCCGACCCGGTCACCGGGGTCTCGCCGGGCGTGGACCTGGTGGTCGAGCAGGGCGACATGGTCGCGGTGATGGGCAGCTCCGGCTCCGGCAAGTCCACCCTGATGAACATCCTCGGCTGCCTGGACGTCCCCTCGGACGGCCGCTACCTGCTCGACGGCATCGACGTCGGCGGCCTGGACGAGCACCAGCTCTCCCTGGTCCGCAACCGCAAGATCGGGTTCGTCTTCCAGTCGTTCAACCTGGTGCCGCGCACCCCCGCGCTGGCGCAGGTGGAACTCCCGCTCGCCTACGCCGGGGTGAAGGCCGCCGAGCGGCGGCGGCGGGCGCTGGCCGCGCTGTCGCTGGTCGGTCTCGCCGACCGTGTGGACCACCGTCCCAACGAGCTGTCCGGCGGCCAGCAGCAGCGTGTGGCCGTGGCCCGCGCCCTGGTCACCGCGCCGGCGATGCTGCTCGCCGACGAGCCGACCGGCAACCTCGACAGCCACAGCACGGAGGACGTGCTGGCCATCATCGACCGGCTGAACGCGTCGGGCCGCACCGTCGTGCTGATCACACACGAGGACGAGGTCGCCCGGCACGCCAAGCGGGTGCTGCGGCTGGTCGACGGCCAGGTCGTCGCCGACGTCCGGCAGGCGCCGGTCGACGGCCCGCCGCCCGCGCTGCGCGATCCCGCGGTGTTCGCGGCCCACGCCCCGCACGCCCTGACGAGCGGAGGCTCCTGACCATGAACCCCTTCGAGACCCTGCGCTTCGCCGTCGGCGGGCTCGCGGCGAACAAGGTCCGCTCGGGGCTGACCATGCTCGGCGTGCTCATCGGCGTGGCCGCGGTGATCATCCTGCTGGCGGTCGGCAACGGCTCGTCGCAGGCGGTCAAGGACTCCATCGAGAAGCTCGGCACGAACGCGCTGACCGTGAGCTCCGGCGGCGGTTTCGGCGGCAGCTCCGCCGCGACCAGCACCAAGCCGCTGACGGTGGACGACGCCCGGGCGCTGGCCGACCCTGCGTCCGCGCCGGACGTCGAGTCGGTGGCCCCGGAGGTCACCACGTCGCAGACCGCGCTCTACGACGGCACCTCGCACAGCGTGAACCAGGTCGTCGGCACCTACCCGGCGTACTTCAAGGCGTCCAACAGCAAGGTCGCCAAGGGCGACTACTTCAGCGCCGACGACGTGCTCAACTCCCGCAAGGTGGCGGTGATCGGCTCGACCACGGCCACCGACCTGTTCGGCACGGCGAGCCCGGTCGGCAGGAAGATCGTCATCGGCGGCACGCCGTTCACCGTGGTCGGCGTGCTCGACACCAAGGGCGGCACCGGCTTCCAGGACCCGGACGACACGGTGATCGCGCCGCTGCCGACCGTGCAGAACGCCTTCACCGGCTTCGGCCCGGTCAGCCAGATCCTGGTCGAGGCGAAGTCCGCCGACGCCACCACGCCCGCGCAGAACGAGATCACGACCGTGCTGATGTCCCAGCACGGCATCAAGGACTCCAGCGCGCTGGACTTCCGGGTGAGCAGCCAGGCGTCCCTGCTGGACACGCAGGCCTCGACGAACAAGACGTTCACCGTCCTGCTCGGCGCGGTCGCCGCGATCTCGCTGCTGGTCGGCGGGATCGGCATCACCAACATCATGCTCGTCACCGTCACCGAGCGGACCCGGGAGATCGGCATCCGCAAGGCGATCGGCGCCCCCAAGGGCGTCATCCTCGGCCAGTTCCTCGCCGAGTCGACGCTGCTGTCGCTGGTCGGCGGCGGGCTCGGGGTGATCGGCGGGCTGATCGGCTCGCGGTTCACGATCGTCGGCATCAAACCGGTGGTCATCCCGGAGTCGGTGGTCGGCGCGTTCGTGATCGCGGTCGCCATCGGGCTGTTCTTCGGCAGCTACCCGGCCAACCGAGCGGCGAGCCTGCGGCCCATCGAGGCCCTGCGGCACGAGTGAGACCCCCGACCGACATGCGTTCCACGCAGCACAGGCACACCATCCGTACGCACACAGCCAAGGGAGAAGCGGAGATGGCGCGACGCCGAGGCGAGCTGGTCAAGGCAGCCGCCGACACGGATCTGCTGGTCCCAGAACCCGCCACGATCGAGATCTTCGAAGGACCCGGCGAGATCATGCAGGGGCCCCTCGGGGAGCCCGCCGAGCGGCCCGAGGACGTCCTGGCCGTACCGCCGGACACCCGGGACATCACGGCGGAACTGGCCGCGCCGCCGCGGCGGAAGCTGCCGTGGGTGACGCTGGTGCTCGCGGCGTGCGTGGTGGCCGCCGGCGCCTTCGCGGGCGGTGCGCTGGTGGAGAAGAACCATCTGCACGGCACGTCGGGCGGCGGCAGCGGCCGGGCCGCGGCGTTCGCCGCAGCGGCCGGCGGCCGCACCGGGACCGGCACCGGTTCCGGCCGGAGCTACGGCGGCGGTGGCGGCTTCGGCGGCACGGGCACGGGCCGCACGGGCGCGGGCGCCGGGACGGGAACGGGCACCGGCGCAGGCACCGGGGCGCCCGGCGGAGCCGGCGGCTCGGGCGTGACCATGGGCACCGTCAAGCTCGTCGACGGCGACACGATCTACGTGACCGACGCCCAGGGCAACATCGTCAAGGTGACCACCGGCTCGTCCACCAAGGTCACCGAGAACAAGGACGGCAAGGTCTCCGACCTGCAGCCGGGCCAGAGCGTGACCATCCGCGGCGACCAGAAGTCCAACGGCGACATCGCCGCGACCACCGTCACCCAGGGCTCGGCCGGCGGCTTCGGCGGGTTCGGGGGATTCGGCGGCTTCGGCGGTGGCGGCGCGGGCGGCGGCACCGGCGGGAACTGACGGCGGGACTGACCCGTCCGGCCTTCACAGCAACAGGCCGTACGGTGCGGCAGCAGGCCCCCGCGCGGACCCGCCCGCGCCGCACCGTACGACCGCACCGCCCCCGCAGGCCAGGAGAACGCCATGGACACGCCCGAGGCCAGCCTGCTGGTCGTCGACGACGAACCCAACATCCGCGAGCTGCTCTCCGCCTCGCTGCGGTTCGTCGGCTTCAAGGTGGTCTCCGCCGCGACCGGCGCCGAGGCCCTGGCCGCGGTCGCCAGGGAACGCCCCGACCTGGTCGTGCTGGACGTGATGCTCCCCGACATGACCGGCTTCGC